>NZ_JBNMQU010000003.1:0-392211 GCF_050205565.1 Mycobacterium sp. SMC-4
GGGGCGAACGGGTCGGCCGGAGGCGGCGGGGCGACCTCGAGACCCAGCGGATGCACCGGAGCCGGCTCTTCGTTGACGACGTTGCGCGGTGTTGCGGAGGAGAGCGGCCCTCCGCAGCTCGGCCACGCGCCTTTGCCTTGTGACGCCAGCACCCGTTCGGCGACGGCGATCTGCTCGTCTTTGGTGGCCAGGTGCGCGGCGGGGGCGAACTCGCCGCCGCCGTGTCCGGACCAGGTGCCGGGCGCGAACTGCAGACCACCGTGGTAGCCGTTTCCGGTGTTGATCGCCCAGTTGCCGCCGGACTCGCAGCGGGCGACCTGATCCCATTCACTGTCTGTGGCCGCGCCGGCGTTACCGGCCATGGCCATGGCCCCGCCGGACAGCACGGCGCCACTGAAGGCGATCTTGGCGACGTTCACGGCTGAAGGGGCAGGCTTGCGATGCCGTCCACTCATGAGTGCGTGTGGTTCCTCTCGTCGAGCGCCCGCGAGGTCAGCTGTCGGGTTCGGGCCGGAGAGGTAGCCCGGCCGACGTCATGACGTCGGCTTCACCCCTAGGAGCCGTGAAGCTCCAGGTCCTGTTGGGTGGACCGGTGGGTCCCCCGCCTCCATCCAGGTGTGTCTCGGTGTCCCGCGCGCCAACGGATGGAGTTCGGCGCGGCTGGTGCGCGGCAGGCTCATCGTGTGGGGGATCGATGACCCGTTCAAGACGGTAACGGCTCTCTAGACGCCCGTCATCTTTTGCTCGCCGCCGTGTCGGAACGATCGGCAAATACTAAAAAAACTCTAAATACGCAGGACGGATCGTTGTTCCTGCAGGTGCGAGAGGCCTTGATCGGCATGTAGCCACCCCGTGATAGTTATGTCATGTGACACAAATCACGGAATAGGTGATGTTTATTCGACGGCCTAGCCGCCGGCGAACGGGGGGAGGACGTCGACGGTCTGACCGGCATCCAGCGGGCAGGTCAGGTCACGTACGGCGATTCCGTCACGCAGGTATGAGCACCGCTGCAGGACCTTGGCCAACCCGTCGTCGCGCGCCGACAGCAGCTCGATCAACTCGGCCACCGTGGTCCCGGAGTGCACCTCGACGCGCTCGGACTCCGCACCGGCTGCCGCGCGGGCCGCCGCGAAGTAGCGCACCGTGACCAGTACCGAAACGTCTGACCGCATTCTCAACCGCCTATCGCACTCATCGGCCGGGCCGGCTGCACGAAGTTCGGATCGTTTATGCCGTGCCCGGCGGCCTTGCTCCACATCGCCTGACGCCACGCTGCTTCCAGTGCCGCGTCGTCGGCGCCCGCACGCAGCAGCGTCTTGAGATCCGTCTCGTCCTGCGCGAACAAGCAGTTCCGTACCTGTCCGTCGGCCGTGAGCCGGCTTCGATCACACGCAGCGCAGAACGCCTGTGAGACCGAGGCGATGATCCCGACTCGGCCGAGGACCGTCGTCCCCTCGAAGACCTGCCACAACTGCGCCGGCGCGGACCCGCGCGGCGTCGGGTCCGGTTGCAGAGCGAAGTGCCGACGCAGCGCGTTCAGAATCATGTCGGCGCTCAGCACGCGGTCGCGCTGCCAGGAGTGGCCCGCGTCGAGCGGCATCTGCTCGATGATGCGCAACTGATAGCCGTGGTCCAGGCAGTACCGCAGAAGCCCGACCACATCGTCGAGCCCGGACGCCGGATCCAGCACGGCGTTCACCTTGACCGGGTGCAGTCCGGCGTCCTTGGCTGCGCGCAAGCCGGCCAGCACGTCGTCGAGCCGGTCGCGGCGAGTGATGGCCGCGAACCGCTCGCGATCGACGGTGTCCAGCGACACGTTGATGCGGTCCAGGCCGGCTCTCTTGAGTGCGGCGGCACGTCTGGCCAGGCCGACGCCGTTGGTCGTCAACGTGATCTCGGGTCGTGGACGCAGCGCCGCCGTGGCCGCCACGAGGTCCTCGAGATGCGGCACCACCAGGGGTTCTCCGCCGGTGAACCGGACGCTCGTGATGCCCAGGCGGGTCACGGCCACCGTCAGCAGGCGGATGAGTTCGTCCGGGTGCAGCTTCTGGTCCGCGGGCAGCCAGTCCAACCCCTCGGCAGGCATGCAGTAGGTGCAGCGCAGGTTGCACAGATCGGTCAGCGACACCCGCAGGTCCGTCGCGACGCGGCCGAAGGTGTCCACGAGGGGTCCTTCGGTCGGCGCGGGGCCGAGCGGTCGCTGCACCGACGGCACCCCGAGGGAGACGACAGTCACCGGGCGACTCCGTAATAGGTGTCGTTGACCGCGTTCACGGAGTCCACGGGCACGATCTCCTTACCCAGGGGCATGAGCGATACGGGGATCATCTTCAGGTTCGCCAGCGCCAACGGAATCCCGATGATCGTGATGGCCATCGCCGCGGCGCTGATGATGTGCCCGATGGCCAACCAGACGCCGGCGACGATGACCCAGATGACATTGCCGATCAGCGCGCCGGGCCGGGGACCCGGCTTGTCGACGATGGTGCGTCCGAACGGCCACAGCGCGTAGACGGCGATGCGCAGCGACGCGAAGCCGAACGGGATCGTGATGATCAGAACGAAGCAGATCAGCGCGGCGAGCAGGTATCCCAGAGCCAGCCAGAGCCCACCGAAGATCAACCAGATCACGTTGAGTATCAGGCGCATTATCTTCCTCCGGCGGTGTCAGCCAGCCTACCGACATAAGGGGGTGCTCGCCGCGCAGGCGTCCGAGTAGGATCTTGCACGGCGCGTCCCGGGAATGCGGGACGCTTACTTTATGTACCCGCCAGGTACAGAATGTTGGCTCCAGACAGACAGCAGGTGAGAGCAGTGCCGACCGGCCGGGTGAAGTGGTACGACGCGGAGAAGGGCTTCGGCTTCCTCTCACAGGAGGACGGTGAGGACGTCTATGTGCGTTCCTCGGCGTTGCCCGCCGGTGTCGAGGGCCTCAAGGCCGGTCAACGCGTCGAGTTCGGCGTGGCCGCGGGCCGACGTGGGCCGCAGGCGCTGAGCGTCAAGCTGATCGACCCCCCGCCGAGCCTGAGTCGCACCCGTCGAGAAGCCGCGGCCGCGGAGAAGAAGCACACGCCGGATGAGCTGCACGGCATGGTCGAGGACATGATCACGCTGCTGGAGAGCGCAGTACAGCCCGAGCTGCGCAAAGGCCGCTACCCGGATCGCAAGGTCGCCCGGCGCGTGTCGGAGGTCGTCCGCGCCGTCGCGCGTGAGCTCGACAGCTGATCTCGCGCCGTACACGCGAAGGTGCACTGACCGTAGTCGAACGCCGCCCGCGGCGACGCTGACGGCACTGTCGTGGGGTCGGAGCCCCCACGCGAAATGGGTATCACTGGGGTCATGAGTTATGTGGCCGACGCGTCGTCTGACGGCGAGTTCACCAGGGACACCGACTACATCACCACGCGGATCACCGCGGACGGGCGAGACGGATATGCCGTCGAGCGGGGCCGCTACCGGCTGGTCGTGGCGCGAGCCTGCCCGTGGGCCAACCGCGCGATCATCGTGCGCCGTCTGCTCGGCCTCGAAGACGTGCTGTCCATCGGTTTCTGCGGCCCCACCCACGACGAGCGCAGCTGGACCTTCGATCTGGACCCCGACGGCCGCGATCCCGTGCTGGGCATCCACTACCTGCGCGACGCGTACAACAAGCGCATCCCCGACTATCCGAAAGGGGTGACCGTTCCGGCGATCGTCGACATCCCCGGCGGGGCCGTCGTGACCAACGACTTCGCCCAGATGACCCTGGATCTGTCGACGGAGTGGACGGCCTACCACCGCGACGGAGCCCCGCAGCTGTACCCCGAACCGCTGCGCGACGAGATCGACGAGATCGCCCAGCGGATCTACACCGAGGTCAACAACGGCGTGTACCGCTGCGGATTCGCCGGCGCACAGCGCGCCTACGAGAAGGCCTACGACCGCCTGTTCACCGCCCTGGACTGGCTGTCGGAGCGACTGGCTGACCGCCGATACCTGGTCGGCGACACCATCACCGAAGCCGACGTACGGCTGTTCACCACCCTGGCCCGATTCGACCCCGTCTATCACGGCCACTTCAAGACCAACAGGACGAAGCTCTCGGAGATGCCGGTGCTGTGGGCGTACGCCCGCGATCTGTTCCAGACGCCGGGCTTCGGCGACACCATCGACTTCGTGCAGATCAAGCAGCACTACTACATCGTGCATTCGGACATCAACCCGACCGGTGTGGTTCCCAAGGGGCCGGACCTGTCCACCTGGTTGACGCCGCACGGACGAGAGACGTTGGGCGGCAAGCCTTTCGGGGACGGCACTCCGCCGGGTCCGGTCCGCGACGACGAACGCGTGCCGGCGGAGCACTCGGCAGGCTAGGACCAGACCGTCCGCACCGACCATTCGGCGTGCGGCACCGGGAACTCGTTGCCGTCCTGATCGCGCACCAGTGTCGGCAGTTGCACCGCGATGCCCGTGAGCCGTCCGCGGAACGGGTCGAGCGTCGGGATGGTCACCGCCAGCCGGGTACCGGGCCGAAACTCCTCGATGACGTCGTCGTCCTCGTAGGCGCTCAGCAGCACCCAGGGAGCGTCCGCGATCGCCGAGGGCAGTGAGAGCTGAACGGGGTCGCGTCCGTTCACCGGTAGTTCGCCTTGTTCGGCGGAGACGATGCAGTCGGTCGGGTTGAGCACCTTGCAGAACCGGTACGGCCCGACACGGGTGAGGTGGCCATGCGAGTAGGCCGAGATCTCCGGCAGGTCCGGACCGTGGTCGCGGGAAAGCTGCCAGATGAGCAGTCCGGTGGACACCGATGCGAGGACGGCAACCGCGATCAGCACGCTCAGAATGCGTTTCATTCGTGCGTCACCGCCGCCGCCTCGGTGCGCCCGCCTTCTTGTTCGGCGTGCACGGGACGGTTACCGCCGAGGCCGGGCACCAGGGATTCACCGCGGTAGCTCAACACCGTCTGGGCCAGCAGCAGGATCAGGATCGCGGTGATCGTGGTGAAGCCCGCGTAGAGCTCGGTGTAGATCAGCACCCCGGTGGCCCCGCCGGCCACCCAGGCCAGCTGCAGCAGCGACTCGGACCGTCCGAAGGCCGAGGCCCGCGACTCCTCGGGCAGATCGTCCTGCAGCGACGCGTCGAGCGACGCCTTGGCGATCGCGCTGGCGCCCGAGGTGACCAGCGTCGCGGCCGCGGCCACCAGCAGGTTGCCGGTCACCGCGGCAGCCAGGGCCATGCCCGTCACCGCCACGGCGCAGCGCACCACCAGCTGCGCCGGGTGGCCCAGCTCGAGCCGCGCCGCGGTGAAGTTGCCGATGAAGTTGCCGACGGCCGCCGCTGCGCCGATGAGCCCGAGGATGCGCAGCTGCTCCCAGCCGGTGGCGTCGTGGGCTTTGGCCACGAAGGCGGGATAGAGGAACAGGAAGCCGACCATCACCTTGATCGTGCAGTTGCCCCACAGCGCGGTGATGACGTTGCGGCCCAGCGGCTGCCGCGCTTTCTCCGGAGCCGGGGCAGGTGCATCGCGCCGGAGTTCACCGGTACGACCGTGGTAGCTCAAGGTGGCCGGCACTTCGCCTTCGGTGACCTCGACCCACTTCGGGATCCGCATGGCCAGCGCCGCCCCGGCCACCGATACCGCGACGACGATGTACAGGGCGCCCGGCATCGCGAAGAGCTGAAAGCCCCACTCGGCGGCCGCGGCGACCCCTCCGCCGATCATGGTGCCGCCCAACAGGCCGAACATGGTCAGACGGGAGTTGACCCGCACCAGATCGATGGTGGGCGGAAGCACACGTGGAGTGACGGCGCTGCGCAGCACCGAGAACGACTTGGACAGCACCATCATCCCGAGCGCACATGGGTAGAGCACCCACGACGGGAAACTGCCGGTGGCGCCGTCGTAGTTGGCGATCAGGACGAGCGCCAGCACGGTGCGCAACGCGAACGAGGTGGCCAGCGCGACGCGGCGGCCGTGCTGCAGACGGTCCAGGGCCGGACCGATCAGTGGGGCGATGATCGCGAACGGGGCGATGGTGATCAGCAGGTACAACGCGACGCGGCTCTTGCTCTCCCCGGTGGCCGCGGCGAAGAACAACGTGTTGGCCAGGGCCACGGCCATCGCGGCGTCGACAGCGAAGTTGGCGACCACCGGCCACGTCAACGCGGTCAGACCGGACTTGTCGGCGCCGTCGGCGGTGGCGGCCCGATGCACCAGGCCGTACATCTTCGACCCCATCTCGCGGCTGCGTTGCGCAGCGGCGCGCGTCACCGTCACCCGCTCGCCCGCTCCTGGGCGCGGGCGACCGGCATCGGCGTCGTATCTGCGGTAGGAGCGGTGCTCGCCGTGCTCGTCGAGCGGCGGCAACCACCGGTTTCCGCTGTGGTTGGGGCCGGGGCGTGGCCGGCGTGCGCCGGGGCCGGGCACCGGGTCGCTGGGGTAGTTCGCCATGCCGGGGTGCTCGCCCGCGGGTGGCCGCGGGGGATAGTAGCGAGCGCCGTGCCGACTCTCGGGGTCGTGATGGTCACGTCGCTCGCTCACGCGCTCGATTCTCCCCTATACCGACGACAGTCGGCGCGCAGCCGACCGGTGTGGCTAGGGCGGGTCGCCTTCGGGCAGTATTGGGGGCGATGGACAGCGTGACCGAGTCTCAGCCTGACGTGGCACCGGCCCCGGAGGTGTCGCCCGACCTGGCGACCGTGCTTCTGGGGGCGGTCGACGATGCACGCACCGCCATCGCGGAGCACAGCGGCGAAGACACCGTCGGGGAGTACCTCGGCGCCGGCTTCGAGGATCCGACCTCGGCGACCCATCGCTTCCTGGCCGAGTTGCCGGGCTACCGCGGTTGGCAGTGGGCGGTGGTCGTCGCCGCGTGTCCGGGCGCCCAGCGCGCCACCATCAGCGAGGTCGTGCTGGTGCCCGGCCCCACGGCGCTGCTGGCGCCGAAGTGGGTGCCGTGGGAGGAGCGCGTTCGTCCCGGTGACCTCAGCCCGGGCGACCTGCTGGCACCGCCGGCCGAGGATCCGCGCCTGGTGCCCGGCCATACGGCCACCGGCGACCCGCAGATCGACGACGTCGCTCTCGAACTCGGACTCGGCCGCCGTCAGGTGCTCAGTCTGTGGGGCCGCAACGACGCCGCGCAGCGCTGGCACGACGGCGACTACGGACCCAATTCGGCGATGGCCAAGTCCACGCGACGAGTGTGCCGCGACTGCGGCTTCTATGTGCGGCTCGGCGGAGCGCTCGGGGTGATGTTCGGGGTGTGCGCCAACGAGCTCGCCGCCGACGGACACGTCGTCGACGCCGAGTACGGGTGCGGGGCACACTCCGATACGCCGGCGCCGCACGGGGCGGGTTCGCCGCTGTACGACCCGTTCGACGACGGTGTCCTCGACCTCGTCGACCGCACCGAGAGCTAGCGTTCTGCGGCGGCCTTGATCCGCGACAGCGACGCGTTCATGCCTTCGACGAGCTCGTCTTCGAAGCTCGGCACCCCACCCATGAACTTGCTCACCAGGAAGTTCGACACTGCCGACGTGCCGTTCTCGGCGTTGCGGGTCTCGATCAGGCGCGTGCCGGCCTCGGTGGGCTCGAGCTCGTAGCTCCAGACGGTGTTGTTCTCGTTCACCCGGAACGCCAGCTTCTTCTCGGGGACGAACTCGGTGATGCGGCACGTGGTGGGCCAGAACAGCAGTCCGCGGCGGTTGAAGTTGATGGTGCGCGCACCGGGCCGCACACCGCCGATGGCCTTCATGTAGCGGCACTGCGGACTCCACTGCGGCATGTTGCTCACGTCCGATACCAGGCTCCAGACCCGTGCCACCGGCGCGTTGATGTCGATCTGGGCTTGCAGGATGGGTGCTGCCATGGGCTTTTCCTCCGCGTCGTCAGGTCAGGCCGCTCTGCGCGCCGCGCGAGCCGCGTCGCACGGCGTGACGTTGCCACAGAAATATCGATGTGCCAACCACCGCCACCCCGAGTCCGGCCAGCGTGACCGGCCGCCAACTGTGCAGCGCATCGACGGTGAACGCGAGCACCGCGGCCACCAGCCAACCCGTGCTGATCACCACGATCATCGGCCACGGCGACAGCAGGCGAGGCGGCAGGGCGGGCGGCTGCACGGTTTCGTCCATCGCGCACCAAGGTAACCGACGTCCGCGGCGGCCTGGGTAGTCTCGACGCCGTGAATCAGCCGGTGGCCTGCGAATCGTGATGACCGGCAAGCCCGTTGAGGTCGTCGACGTCGACGACCCCGCCGACCCCCGGCTCGACGACTTCCGTGACCTCAACAGCGTCGACCGCCGCCCGGACCTGCCGAGCGGCAAAGGCCTGGTGATCGCCGAAGGCGTGCTGGTGGTGCAGCGCATGCTGGTGTCCCGGTTCACCCCGCGGGCGCTGCTGGGCACCGACCGGCGCCTGACCGAACTCGGCGCCGACCTCGACGGCGTGGCCGCGCCCTTCTACCGCGCCAGCGCCGAGGTCATGGCCGAGGTGGTCGGGTTCCATCTCAACCGTGGCGTGCTCGCGTCCGCGTCCCGGGCGCCGGAGCTCACGGTGCCGGAGGTCCTCGACGGTGCGCACACCGTCGTTGTGCTCGAAGGCGTCAACGATCACGAGAACCTCGGCTCGATCTTCCGCAACGCCGCAGGGCTGAGCGTGGACGCCGTGGTGTTCGGCAGCGGCTGCGCCGACCCGCTGTACCGGCGCGCGGTCCGGGTGTCGATGGGGCACGCGCTGCTGGTGCCGTTCGCACGCGCGTCGAACTGGCCGTTGGATCTGGAGATACTGCGCGACAGTGGTTTTCAGATCCTCGCCATGACGCCGGACCCGCGCGCGGCGACCCTCGCCGAAGCGATGCCCACCCGGGCGGACCAGCCGGTGGCGATCCTGGTCGGCGCCGAGGGGCCGGGACTGCAGGAACGGACGATGCGCGCCAGTGACGCGCGTGTGCGGATCCCGATGTCGCGCGGCACCGACTCCCTCAATGTCGCGACCGCCGCGGCGCTGGCGTTCTACGAGCGCGACCGGCTCCGGACTACGGTGAGCCCGTGAGTGACGACGCCACCCCGTGGGGGACCGGGCTGACGGTCGCGGCCTTCGTCGCCGCGGTCGTCGCGACCGCGATCATCGTGCTCAGCGTCGGACTGGCCCGGGTGCACCCGTTGTTGTCGCTGGGGTTGAACCTGGTCGCCGTCGGCGGACTGGCCCCGACAGTCTGGGGCTGGCGCCGGCTGCCGGTGTGGCGGTGGTTCGTGCTCGGGGGCGGCGTGGGGGTGGCCGCCGGGTGGATCGCGCTGTTAGCGCTCGCCGCCACTGGAGCGAACGCCTAACAGCACGTCCTCCCAGGCCGGGACGGCGGGACGGGCCTTGCGGCCGCGTGCCGTCTTGGGCGCGGGGGCAGGTTCGGCTGCCGGCGCCGGCTCAGGCGTCGCCGACTGGGGCGTCGCCGGTTGGACGATCTCGGGCTTGGCTTCTGCGACCGGCTCCTGGGCCTCGGGCTCGGCTTCGGGCTCGCCGAGCGCGAGTTGAGCGACCGGCGCCAGTGGACGCAGCGTCCGGCTGAAGTTCGGGTCGATCAGTTCGGCGGCGTTCTGGTCGAACGCGGTCACGGTGCCCCCGTGGGCGCCGGGAGCGTAACGGAAGTGGGCCTGCAGATCGGACCGTCCGGCAGTCCAGGACAACTGCACCGTCCAGCGGCTGTCCTCGTTGCGCCAGGCGTCCCAGGAGGTCGCGTCGGGGTCCAGGCCCCGGGCGATCATCGCCGCGGTCACGGTTTCGAGCAGGGTCAGGACCGACGGGCCGTCGGCCAGTACCGGGTGGGCCGCGGTGGCCAGTTCCGCGGCGCGGGCGCGCTCGAGGAGCACCGGGTGGGCGAAGCGTTCCACTCGTGCGACGTCGACCCCGGCGGCCGAGGCGATCTGCTCGACCGATGCGCCGGCGCGGATCCGCGATTGAATTTCCCTGGGTCGCAACATGTTCGGGACCTCGACATCGAGCGTGGTTTGATTCGACGCGACCTTGTCACCCCGCACGGCGGCTCTGAGCCGCTCGTCGGAGCGCAGCACGAACTTCTCCGCGGGGTCGTCGGTCTCGCAGATGATGCGCGCGCCGTCGACATCGAGTCCGACGACTCTGAGTTCCCTCATTACGACCTCCTCCGGGCCGGCCGAGCCCGATACGTCGGTCACCCTACTGCGTTATCGATCCGTAACCGGGGTGACACGCGGCGGCGGCCTCACAGTCTTTCGACGACCCAGTCGATGCACGCGGTCAGCGCGCTGACGTCGTCCGGGTCGACGGCTGGGAACATGCCGACGCGCAGCTGGTTGCGGCCGAGCTTGCGGTACGGCTCGGTGTCGACGATGCCGTTGGCCCGCAGCGTCTTGGCGACGGCCGCTGCGTCGACGTCGTCGGCGAAGTCGACGGTGCCCACCACGGCCGAGCGCAGCGCCGCGTCGGTGACGAACGGGGTGGCGAACGACGACGCCTCGGCCCAGGAATACAGCCGCGACGACGAGTCCGCGGTGCGGTTGGTCGCCCAGTCCAGGCCGCCGTTGGCAAGCAGCCAGTCGATCTGTTCGGCCAGCAGCACCAGGGTGGCGATGGCCGGGGTGTTGTAGGTCTGGTTCTTGACACTGTTGTCGATCGCGATCGGCAGGGACAGGAACTCCGGCACCCACCGGCCGGAACTCGCGACGGCATCGACCCGCGCCAGCGCGGCGGGGGACAGGATCGCGATCCACAGGCCGCCGTCGCCGGCGAAGTTCTTCTGCGGCGCGAAGTAGTACGCGTCGGCCTCGGTGATGTCGACGGGCAGGCCGCCGGCGGCCGAGGTCGCGTCGATCGCGATGAGCGCGTCACCGGAACCGGCGGGCCGCGCCACGGATACCGCCACACCGGTGGAGGTCTCGTTGTGCGCCCACGCGATCAGGTCGACCGACGGGTCGGACTGCGGGGCCGGTGCGCGGCCCGGGTCGGCCTTGATCACGATGGGGTCGCCGACGAACGGGTTCTTGGCCACCGCGGAGGCGAATTTGGAACTGAACTCGCCGTAGGTCAGGTGCAGGGAGCGCTGGTCGATCAGCCCGAACGCCGCGGCGTCCCAGAACGCCGTCGACCCGCCGTTGCCGAGGATCACCTCGTACCCGTCGGGCAGCGAGAACAGCTGGCGGAGCCCGTCGCGCACGCGGCCGACCAGGTTCTTCACCGGTGCCTGCCGGTGCGAGGTGCCGAAGAGGTGGCCGGCGGCTGCCAGCGCCTGGAGTTGCTCCGGCCGCACCTTCGACGGTCCACAGCCGAAGCGGCCATCGCGCGGTTTGAGGTCGGCGGGGATCGTCAGGTTCTCGGCCATGACGGCCAGCCTAAAACCCACGGTCAGACGCAGGCCAATCGCCTCTCGGCGGGTGGCCGGCTGCGCGGTGACGCAGCTAACGAAGTGAACTGGGTCACATGTGAGCTGGGTAACGCGGTTCGCGCACAGCTGCGAGAAAGGCCTGGTTAATTCCTGGGACCGTGGGTACTGTCTTTAGACATCAAGCCGACGAATGTAAACCTCAGCCCGGAGGCTTAGGAGGCCAAGATGGCAGTCAAGACCCCGCGCACGCGCATCGTGCGCCGCTGGCGCAAGAACATGGAACTCGGTGACAGTCCGGAAGACCGCACGTACGCCGAGATGCTGCAGACCCTGTCCGAGGGATCGGTGCGGCGCAACTTCAACCCCTACACCGACATCGAGTGGGATTCGCCGGAATTCGCCGTCACCCCGGACGACGAACGCTGGATCCTGCCCGCGACAGACCCGTTCGGCAAGCACGAGTGGTACCAGTCGCAGCCCAAGGACAAGCAGATCCGGATCGGCATGTGGCGCCAGGCCAACGTGGCCAAGGTGGGCCTGCACTTCGAGTCCATCCTCATCCGCGGGCTGATGAACTATGCGTTCTGGCTGCCCAACGGCTCCCCGGAATACCGCTACTGCCTGCACGAATCGGTCGAAGAGTGCAACCACACCATGATGTTCCAGGAGATGGTCAACCGCATCGGCGCCGACGTGCCGGGCATGCCGCGCATGCTCAAATGGCTGTCCCCGTTCATCCCGATGGTGGCCGGCCCGCTGCCCATCCCGTTCTTCTTCGGCGTGCTCGCCGGTGAGGAACCCATCGACCACACGCAGAAGAACGTGCTCCGCGAGGGCAAGGCGCTGCACCCGATCATGGAGCGCGTCATGGCGATCCACGTCGCCGAGGAAGCGCGCCACATCTCGTTCGCCCACGAGTACCTGCGCAAGCGTGTCCCGCACTTGAAGCGCCGGCAGAAGTTCATGCTGTCGTGGGCCGTGCCGATCATCATGCGCGTGCTGTGCCAGGCGATCATCGTGCCGCCCAAGTCCTTCTGGCAGGAGTTCGACATTCCGCGCTCGGTGAAGAAGGAGATCTTCTTCGGGACGCCGGAGGCCCGGCAATTCCTGCGCGACATGTTCGGCGATGTCCGCATGCTGTGCCACGACACCGGTCTGATGAACCCGTTCGCCAAGCTGATGTGGCGGATCTGCAAGATCGACGGACCGCCCAGCCGCTACCGCAGCGAGCCCGCGCGTCAGCACGTCGTCAGCGCCGCGTAGGAGCGAGGAAGTCCCCGACATGCCTCATGTGATCACCCAGTCGTGCTGCAGCGACGGGTCGTGTGTCTACGCATGCCCCGTCAACTGCATCCACCCCACGCCGGATGAGCCGGGATTCGCCACCGCCGAGATGCTCTACATCGACCCCGACGCGTGCGTCGACTGCGGTGCGTGCGTCTCGGCCTGCCCGGTGGGCGCGATAGCCCCCGACACCAAACTGCAGCCGGAACAGCTGCCGTTCGTCGAACTCAACGCCGCGTTCTATCCCAAGCGGGATGGCAAGCTGCCGCCCACCTCGAAGCTGGCGCCGGTGCTGGAGGCCCCGGTCGTGCACCGTCGTCCCGACGGGCCGCTGCGGGTCGCGATCGTCGGATCGGGCCCCGCGGCGATGTACGCCGCCGATGAGCTGCTGACCCAGCGCGGGGTCGAGGTCAACGTGTTCGAAAAGTTGCCCACGCCTTATGGTTTGGTGCGTGCCGGCGTCGCCCCGGATCATCAGAGCACCAAGCGGGTGACCCGGCTGTTCGACCGCATCGCGCAATCGCCGGCGTTCACCTTCTACCTCAACGTCGAGGTGGGCACGCACATCACTCACGACGAGCTGCTGTCCCATCATCACGCGGTGCTCTACGCAGTCGGAGCGCCCAACGACCGCCGCCTCGACATCGACGGAATCGACCTGCCCGGCAACGCGACCGCGACCGAGGTCGTGGCCTGGTACAACGGGCATCCCGAATTCACCGATCTGACAGTGGATCTCAGCGGGGACCGCGTCGTCATCATCGGTAACGGAAACGTCGCGCTCGATGTCGCGCGCATCCTGACCACCGATCCGGACGAGCTGGCCGGCACCGACATCGCCGACCACGCGTTGTCGGCGCTGCGCGAGTCCCGCGTCGCCGAGGTCGTGATCGCCGCCCGGCGCGGACCCGAGGTGTCGGCGTTCACCTTGCCCGAACTGATCGGGCTGACCTCCGCGTGTGAGGTGGTCCTCGACCCCACCGACCACGAACGCGTGCTCACCGCGCTGGCCGAGACGGCCGACGAGCTGACCCGCAACAAACTCGAGATCCTGTCCAAGCTCGGCGACGCCTCGGCCCCGATCACCCGACCCCGGATCAGGTTGGCCTACCACCTGACCCCGCAGCAGGTCCTCGGCCCGCAGCGCGCGACGGGGGTGCGGTTCACCGTCACCGGCACCGGCCAGACCCACGACATCCCCGCCGGTCTGGTGCTGACGTCGATCGGCTACCGCGGCAAGCCGATTCGCGGACTGCCGTTCGACCAGACCGCAGCGGTGGTGCCCAACGAAGGCGGACGCGTCGTCGATCCCGCGAGCGGCCGGCCGGTTGCGGGGGCCTACGTCGCCGGCTGGATCAAGCGCGGCCCCACCGGTTTCATCGGTACCAACAAATCGTGTGCCGCCGAGACCGTGCGCAACCTGGTCGCCGACTACAACGACGGTCTGCTCGCCGCACCGGTGCACAGGCCGGGCGCGCTGGACCGCGCTGTGCGGAATCGTCAGCCGCAGCTCGTCGACAGGCAGGGGTGGGAAGCCATCGACGCCGCCGAGGTCGCCCGCGGGGCGGGACAACGCCCACGTGACAAGTTCACCTCGGTCGCCGATCTCGTCGCCACCGCCCAGACCGGACGTGAGACCCCGCTGCATCGACGGCTGCTGGCCGGTCTGCGGCGGTGAAACTCACGGCGCCCAGTCCTGCAGCACCCTGGTGAAGGCTTCGGGGGAGACCGACAGGGCACCCACATACGGGTGTTCGAGCGCGAAAATCAGGTAGAGCACGAACGCCAGCAGGGCGGCGGTCAAGCCGACCGCCAGAGCGTGCACCACGATGTCGCGCGTGCCGAACAAGAACGTGAACGCCATCACCACGCCGCCACCCCCGACCAGGAGCACCCACAGTTCCCCAGGCACGGCCGACTCGCTGGTCGACACCCGCAGCTTCCGCTCGGCGCCCAGGTCGTTGAGCCGTACGATGGCGTGATCGAAAAACGCGATCTCCGAGCGTGTTTCAGGCTGGACCGACAGGTAGGTCCGCCAGACGGCGAGGAGTTCGTCGGACTGCTCTTCGATGGTGTCCCCGCGCTGCATCCGCGGAAACTCGTCGGCGACGACATCGCGGGCGTAGGCGACCAGGCTGCGCTGCACCGTCAGTCGAGCCTCGTCGGGCAACGCTTCGGAGTCGCGCAACAGATCGGCGACCGCGGCGGCCTCGTGGGCGCTGGCATCCTCTGCCTCGGTGAACTGCTCCCAAACCACGACCACGACGAACGCGACGAGCACCGCGTAAAGCACCCCGGCCAGCTGGAACACCGGAGCAGACATCTCATTGGCGTTCTCCAACCGGCTGTGTGACACCAGCTTGCGGAACACCACGAGTCCGCCGACCGACACCCCTACGATCACGGTCACCCACAGCATGCCCACGATCACCGGCGGAAACTGCAGGAGCCAGACCACGTTTCACCTCGCTTGGGCGCCCACGCCCGGGGCGGCAACTCGGCCAGTATCCCTGCGGGGGCGCTCAAGAGGTGCGCAACACACCGACGCTCAGGGGGCGGGCCGGCTGCCCTCGGCCATCTCGGCGAGCACCTGGTTCATGTCGACCTCGCGGACCGTCTCGGCCAACGACCACTGGTGGCCGAACGGGTCGCGCACCACGCCGTAGCGGTCACCCCAGAACTGATCTTCGAGTGGATTGACCACGGTGGCCCCGGCGTCGAGGGCGCGCCGGAAGCGGCCTTCCACATCGGGCCCGTGCAGATGGATGGTCACCGACGAGCCGCCGAGCGCCGTCGGAGTGCCGGCCTTGCCGTCGTTGAACTCCGGGAAGTCGTCGTTGAGGAACACCATCGCGCCGTTGATTCGCATGGACGCGTGGATCAGCTTGCCGCCGGGACCGGGCATCCGCACCATCTCTTCGGCGCCGAAGGCCCTGGCGTAGAAGTCCAGCGCGGCTGCCGCGTCGTCGACGACGAGATGCGGTACCAGCATGGGGGTGTTGTCGATCGCCATGGGTTCTCCTGACAGTAGGTGGTCCCGTACAGACCCCCAGCCCAGCAGAAACTCATCGCGGCCGGAAGGTCACACCACCGAGAATCCGTCGGGCAACTCGGTGCGTCCGGTCAGCGCGAGCAGCAGAGTCGGCCCGTGGTCGAGGGCGACGCCGATGCGCGCAGCCAGCGCGGCCGCGTCGGCGAGCACATCGGCCGGCGGCGAGGCGTCGAGGCCGACAGCGCGCGCGATGTCGATGCCGTGCACGGCGAGCTCGAAGGTCCGCGTCGGCAGGTAACTGCTCAACCTGATGCCGTAGCCGCCGATCACCTCGATCAGCGGGTCGCCGGCGTCGGCGACATCGGCCAGCGCCCGCGCCGCCAGGTCGGCGACCGTGGCGGCCGGGTCGTCACCGAGGTCTCGGCCCGCTTGACGGCCACGTTCGACGACGGCTGCCGCCCCCAGACCGGAAGCCACGGACTGCATCTCGACGTAGTAGCCGACTGCGTCGGTCAGATCCTCCCGCGGTGCCGTCGTCTTCAGATAGGTGCTGACGGTGATGAGCGAGCGTGACGTGTGGCCCACCAGGTCCCGCACGCTCCACTCGCCCAGTCCCGGATCGTTCCAGCGGTCGCCCGGGATTCGCCGCGCCAGGGCGACGAAATGCTCTGCGGCCGAGGCGAACACCGCACGGGCGTCGGTCATGACCGGGAGAGCAGATCCCAGCCGTCGACCGACTCGGGGCTGCGCGGGGCGGGGCCGACGTAGACCGCCGACGGGCGCACCAGCTTGCCAAGCCGCTTCTGCTCGAGGATGTGGGCGCACCAGCCGGCGGTGCGTCCGCAGGTGAACATCGCCGGCATCATGTTCGGCGGCACCTGCGCGAAGTCGAGGATGACCGCGGCCCAGAATTCCACGTTGGTCTCGATGGCCCGGTCGGGACGTCGTTCGCGCAGTTCGGCCAGCGCGGCCTGCTCGAGCGCGGCCGCCACCTCGTAGCGGGGCGCCTGCAGGCGTTGGGCCGTCGCGCGTAGGACACGCGCCCGGGGATCCTCGGCCCGGTACACGCGGTGACCGAACCCCATCAACTTCTCGTTGCGGTCCAGGATTCCCTGGACCACGGCGCGTGCGTCGCCGCTGCGCTCGACCTCCTCGATCATCGGGATGACGCGAGCGGGCGCTCCACCGTGCAGCGGCCCACTCATCGCGCCGATCGCCCCGGAGAGCGCCGCGGCCACGTCGGCGCCGGTCGAGGCGATCACGCGGGCGGTGAACGTGGAGGCGTTCATGCCGTGCTCGGCGGCACTGACCCAGTACGCGTCGATGGCCTCGACATGGCGTGGGTCCGGCTCGCCCTGCCATCTCGTCATGAAACGCGCGGTGACGGTGTCGCAGGCGTCGACGGTGCGTTGCGGCACCGCGGGTCGGTAGATGCCGCGCGCGGACTGGGCGACGTAGGACAGCGCCATCACCGAGGCGCGCGCCAGCTGGTCGCGGGCAGTCTGATCGTCGATGTCGAGGATCGGCTGGTAACCCCAGATCGGGGCGAGCATCGCCAGCCCGGCCTGGACGTCGACGCGGACGTCACCGCTGTGGATCGGCAGTGGGAACGGCTCGGCCGGTGGCAGGCCATCGCCGAACCGGCCGTCGACCAGTAGCCCCCACACGTCACCGAAGGTGACGCGTTGCGCCACCAGGTCCTCGATGTCGACTCCGCGGTAGCGCAGCGCGCCGCCGTCCTTGTCGGGTTCGGCGATCTCGGTCTCGAACGCCACCACGCCGGACAAACCCGGCGTGAAATCCTCCGGCACCCCAGTCATGTGCCAGATTGTCGCACCGCATCACCTAGCGTTGTTGCGTGGACACCTCAGATGACCTGGCACGGATGCGGGTGGAGTACGGATCGGCGGAAAAGGACGGCAGCGTCGACCTCGATGCCGACTGGCTCGCCGACGGCTGGGTGGCGCTGCTGAACAGGTGGATCGCCGATGCTGTCGCGGCCGGCCTGTCCGAACCCAACGCCATGGTCCTGGGCACGGTGGACCAGGACGGTCGACCGTGCACCCGCAGTGTGCTGTGCAAGAGCGTCGAGGAGTCGGGCATCTCGTTCTACACCAACTACGACTCGGACAAGGGTCGGCAGCTGGCCGCGGTGCCCTATGCGTCGGCGACTTTCCCGTGGTTCGGGCTGGGCCGGCAGGTGCACGTACGCGGTCCGGTGACCAAGGTGGCTCCGGAGGTGACGGCGGCGTACTGGTCCAAACGCCCCCGCGGCTCCCAGCTGGGTGCCTGGGCGTCGGCGCAGAGCGCGCCGATCGCGTCCCGCGCCGCTCTGCTCGACCAGCTGGCCGAGGTCACTGCCCGCTTCGCCGACGTGGACGACGTCCCCGTCCCGCCGGGGTGGGGTGGCTATGTGATCGGTGCCGAGGTGGTCGAGTTCTGGCAGGGCCGCGAGAACCGCGTGCACAATCGCATCCGTGTGCGGGGGACTGTGGTGGAGCGGCTGCAGCCGTAGTTGCTGACGGAAAATCGTTCCCGGCCATGGCCTCGGCCGACGCTGCGCGTTCCTGCCGGTTTCTCATTATTTTCCCAGTCTGGCGGGATAGCATCCGGGAGTGGTTGAAGTTCGGGGGGACCGCACGCTCGGTTTGCGGGAGCGGAAGAAGCGGCAGACGCGCGCCTTGTTGCTGAGCGCGGCGGTGGAGCTCTGCGAACGGCAGGGTTTCGACCGCACGACCGTCGACCAGATCGCGGCGGTCGCCAATGTGTCGCCGCGGACATTCAGTCGGTATTTCCCTACCAAAGAGGCCATCGCGCTGGCCCTGATCGACGACGTGCTCGCCATCGTTGCCACCGAACTGGCCCGCCAGCCCTTGGATGTGAATCCTTACGAAGCGCTCCGACGGGCCTACATCGAAGCGGCCACAGCCTGCCGGACGGGCCGGCCGGGTGCGTTGCCGGCGGCCCGCCTGCTGCAGATCCTGCGCATCGTGATCACGTCAACGACGTTGCGCCAGGCCGCCGTCGAGTACCGGGCCAACGCCGTGGACAAGGTGTTGGCGCACCGCTTGGGCCTGACCCTCACCGATCGCCGGATCAAGCTCGTCGCGGCGGTGTCGGGAGCGGTGCTGATGACCGCTCTGGAGAGCATCGCCTACGACCTGCCGAGCGCGGCGGCGATGACCATGGACGACGTGATCGATGCGTTCGAGGCCACATATGTGCAATTCACGAGTGAAATCGTGGGTATCGGGCAACCCGTCTGACCGTCTGGCGCACCCCCGCGGGCGTGCCGGCGGGAATGGGACTACCTTCTGTAGTCAGACTCCGAGAGATCGCGTTGGACCTACAGACACCTGAAGGGATCGCAGTGGCCGATAACGCCGAAGCCGGGCAGGAGCACGCCACCCTGAAGTACCCCGGTGGAGAGCTCGAACTCGACATCGTCAAAGCAACCGAAGGGGCCCACGGCATCGCGCTGGGTTCCATGCTGGCGAAGAGCGGCTTTACGACCTTCGACGGCGGCTTCGTCAACACCGCGTCGACCAAGAGTGCGATCACCTACATCGACGGTGACGCCGGCATCTTGCGGTACCGCGGCTACCCGATCGAGCAGCTCGCCGAGAAGTCGACGTTCATCGAGGTCAGCTACCTGCTGATCTACGGCGAACTGCCCACCGCCGAGCAGCTCGAGGACTTCACCACCAAGATCCAGCGCCACACGTTGCTGCATGAAGACCTCAAGCGGTTCTTCGACGGCTTCCCGCGCAACGCACATCCGATGCCGGTGCTCTCCAGCGCGGTCAACGCCCTGAGCGCCTACTACCAGGACTCGCTGGACCCGTTCGATCCTCAGCAGGTCGAGCTGTCCACGATCCGTCTGCTGGCAAAGCTGCCGACCATCGCGGCGTATGCGTACAAGAAGTCCGAGGGGCAGCCGTTCCTGTATCCGGACAACTCGTTCACGCTGGTGGAGAACTTCCTGCGGATGACGTTCGGTCTGCCGGCCGAGCCTTACGAGGTCGATCCCGAGATCGTCCGTGCGCTGGACATGCTGTTCATCCTGCATGCCGACCACGAGCAGAACTGCTCGACCTCGACGGTGCGTCTGGTCGGGTCGTCGCAGGCCAACCTGTTCACGTCGGTGTCCGGCGGCATCAACGCGCTGTGGGGTCCGCTGCACGGCGGCGCCAACCAGGCCGTGCTGGAGATGCTGGAGAAGATCCGCGCGGGTGACGACGACGTCGCGACGTTCGTCAAGAAGGTCAAGAACCGCGAGGACAACGTCAAGCTGATGGGCTTCGGCCACCGCGTCTACAAGAACTACGACCCGCGGGCGCGCATCGTCAAGGAGCAGGCCGACAAGATCCTCGGCAAGATCGGCGTCAAGGACGAGCTGCTCGACATCGCGAAGGAACTCGAAGAGATCGCGCTGACCGATGACTTCTTCATCGAGCGCAAGCTCTACCCGAACGTCGACTACTACACCGGCGTGATCTACCGGGCCATGGGCTTCCCGACGCGGATGTTCACCGTGCTGTTCGCGCTGGGTCGCCTGCCGGGCTGGATCGCGCACTGGCGTGAGATGCACGGCGAGCCGAACAAGATCGGCCGCCCGCGCCAGATCTACACCGGCTACACCGAGCGTGACTACGCGGACCTGAAGTCCCGCTGAACTCCCCGCTGACTCGTCCCGCGAGGGCGCGTGTCTGTCGGCAGACGCGCCGCCCCGCGTGCGCATTTTCCGCGCGCTCGCACGCGTCGAATGTCACAGTCCTGTCCCTTGCCCAGGAACAGTTGTAGTTTCACAATCGTCGGGTGACTGATCCCGTCGGCGCGATGACGACACGGCGCAAGGCGATCATCCTGGCGTCCTGTTGTCTGAGCCTGCTCATCGTGTCGATGGATGCCACCATCGTCAACGTCGCCATCCCGGCGATCCGCGACGACCTGAACGCGTCGCCCTCGCAGTTGCAGTGGGTCGTCGACGTCTACACCCTGGTGCTCGCATCCCTGCTGATCCTGGCAGGTGCCACAGGCGACCGATTCGGGCGACGACGGGTCTTCCAGATCGGGCTGACGACCTTCGCCTTCGGCTCGTTGCTGTGCAGCCTCGCCCCCGACATGGAGACCCTGATCCTCGCGCGGCTCCTGCAGGCCGTGGGCGGCTCCATGATGAATCCCGTCGCGCTGTCCATCGTCTCGCAGGTCTTCACCGGCCCGGTGGAACGGGCGCGCGCCCTGGGCATCTGGGGTTCGGTGGTCGGCATCTCCATGGCGTTCGGACCGATCGTCGGTGGCTTCCTGATCGAGTTCGTCAGCTGGCGGGCGGTGTTCTGGATCAACCTGCCGATCTGCGCGACCGCGATCATCCTCACCGCACTGTTCGTCCCCGAGTCCAAGTCGGCGACGATGCGCAACATCGATCCGATCGGCCAGGTGCTGGCGGTGCTGTTCCTCTTCGGCATGGTGTTCACGTTGATCGAGGGCCCGGTGCTGGGGTGGACCAACCCGCGCACGCTGACCGCGGCCGTCGTCGCGGCGGTCGCGTTCGGATTGTTCGTGCGCTACGAGTCCCGTCGGCACGACCCGTTCATCGACCTCCGGTTCTTCCGCAGCATCCCGTTCAGCTCGGCGACGGTGACCGCGATCTCGGCGTTCGCCGGGTGGGGCGCGTTCCTGTTCATGATGTCGCTGTACCTGCAAGGGGAACGCGGATACTCGGCCATGCAGACCGGTCTGATCTACCTGCCGATCGCCCTCGGCGCGCTGCTGTTCTCACCGCTGTCGGGCCGGATGGTCGGCCGGTTCGGGGCGCGGCCGTCGCTGCTGATCGCGGGCGTGCTGATCACGACGGCGGCGGGCATGCTGACCTTCCTGACCTCCACCACCCCGATCTGGGCGCTGCTGGTGGTGTTCGCGGTCTTCGGCGTCGGCTTCTCGATGGTCAATGCGCCGATCACCAACGCCGCGGTGAGCGGGATGCCGCTGGAACGCGCCGGTGCCGCGTCGGCGGTGACGTCCACCAGCAGACAGATCGGCGTGAGTATCGGTGTGGCACTGTGCGGTTCGGTGGCCGGTGGGGCGCTGGCAGGCACCACGACGGACTTCGCCGACGCCGCCCGACCGCTGTGGTTTGTCTGCGTCGCTCTGGGCCTGGTGATCACCGTGCTGGCGCTGTTCTCCACATCGGGTCGCGCGCTGCGCTCTGCCGAGCGGCTGGCGCCGCTGATCTCCGGCGACCCCTCGATGCGAGGAGCGTCCCGTGCCGCATGACGCCGTCGCCGACCAGGTGTGGCGTGACCTTGTCGCGCTGGTCGTGGAGCACCGCGACGGCTGGAAGCGGGCGGTCATCGCTCGTTCGGGATTGCCGTTCAGCCGGATCCGCATCCTGAAGCGGTTGAGCCGTGCACCGATGACGGTCAAGGAACTCGCGGTCGCAGCCACCATCGATGCGCCGGCGGCGACGGTGGCGGTCAACGCTCTCGAGGAACGGGGACTGGTTGTGCGTCAGGTGGATCCGCGCAACCGGCGGTGCAAACAGGTCTCACTGACCGACGCCGGCCACGCGGTCGTGCACGCGATCGACGAAGTGTACGACCCGGCGCCGGACGTGTTCTCCGCGCTGGACGCCGACGATCTGGCGGCTCTGCAGCGCATCCTGCAGAAGCTGACCGGACGCTAACTCTCCAGCGCGGCCATTGCCGCGTTGTGGCCGCCGATCCCCGAGACGCCGCCACCCCGTCGAGACCCCGATCCGCACAACAGGATTCGCTCATGCGGTGTGGCGACTCCCCAGCGCTGAGCAGGTGTGGTCAGCGGTTCGTCGTCCTCGGCGAACGGCCACCGCAACTCGCCATGGAAGATGTGGCCGTGCGTCATCCCCAACGTGTGCTCGAGGTCGCCGGTCGTCTTGGTTTCGATGCACGGACGCCCCGCCGGGTCGGCGAGAATGACGTCCTCGATGGGTTCAGCCAGAACGGAATTCAGCGACGCCAGCACCGCGGAGGTGAGGTCTTCGCGAAGTTGGCCGGGTTGGTGTGACGCGGTCAGCGAGTGCGGCGTGTGCAGACCGAACACCGTGAGCGTCTTGGCGCCGTTCGCGCGCAGGTCCTCCGACAGGATTGTCGGATCGGTCACCGAGTGGCAGTAGATTTCGCAGGGGAGGGGATCAGGGATGCGGCCGTCGGCGGCCTGCAGGTAGGCGGTGTCGAGTTGGCCGAACGTTTCGTTGATGTGGAAGGTCCCGCCGAAAGCCTGCTCGACGCTTATCGTTTCGTCTCTCAGCCGCGGCAGGCGGCGCAACAACAGGTTGACTTTGACCTGCGAGCCGACGGCGAGTTCCGGTTCGGTGTCGCCGAGCATGCGGGCCAGCGCCACGGGCGTCACGTTCGACAAGATCTGTTCGCAGGTGACGCGATGCTCCTCGGCGCCGCGTCGGTAGCGCACCTCGCCGTCCGGGTCGATGGCGTAGACGTCGGCGCCGGTGACGATTTCGGCGCCGAACCGCGTGGCCGCGGCCGCCAGCGCGCCACTGACGGTGCCCATGCCGCCCACCGGTACATCCCAGTGGCCGGTTCCGCCGCCGATCACGTGGTACAGGAAGCACGTGTTCTGTACGAGTGACGCGTCGTCCAGTCGGGCGAACGTCCCGATCAGCGCGTCGGTGGCCATGACGCCGCGCACCACGTCGTGATCGACGGCCCGGGTGATCGCGTGCCCGATCGGTTCCTCGACCAGCGTGCGCCACGCGGTGTCGTCGGCCACCAGGGCGCGCATCTGGCTGCGCGTCGTCAACGGCGCCAGCATCGTCGGCCACACGCGCGCCGCGAGAGCGCCGTACCGGCGGTAGAACTCGGCGAACCGTGCCTCGTCATCAGCAGCGCCGATCGCGCCGAACGTCGATGACGGGCCCACCAGCAGGCCGGTGCGGCCACCGTCGGACGGGTCGGGCGTGTACGACGAATAGCGGCGGCGCACCAGAGAGACCCGGGCGCCCAGGTCGTCGACGATGCGCCGGGGCAGCAGGCTGACCAGATACGAATAGCGCGACAGCCGCGCGTCGACTCCGTCGAAGGTATGCGCCGATACCGCCGCGCCACCGACCCGGTCGAGCCGTTCGAGCACCTGTACCCGGCGGCCGGCGCGGGCCAGGTACGCCGCGGCGACCAGACCGTTGTGCCCGCCGCCGACGATGACGACGTCGAAGTCGGTGTGCCGCATGCCGTCGCTACGCCCGGGTTCCCGCTTCGGCGCAGGCCTTCTGCACCGCTTCGGTGTCCGCGTTGATCCGGGTCGCGTTGTCGTTGAACCGGTCGACGTCGACCCGCAACCCCATGAGCACGATCAGCTTGGTCGCACCGAGCGCCCAGGAGCGCATCGGTGCCGCGATCTGCGGAGCGAGTCCGGGCGTGCGCGACGCACCCAGAGCGACGCTGACGGCCTCACGCAGGCCGGTGCGGCCGTAGGTGTTGCTCGACGACACGATGGGGTCGGCATAGTTCGGCCGGACTTCGCCCAACGCCAGGGCGTTGGCGAAATCGGAGTAGCTCACCGAAGCCAGGTCGAGCGCGCGCGCGAACTCGGTACACGCGGTGGCGGCTTCGGGCGCAGCCTCGGCGGGTTGGGCCGACGCGGGTGCTGCCGGCAGCCCGATGACGGACAGGGCCATGGCGACGACGAGCGCGCGGTTGCCGGTGATCGCTGCCTCCCCTCGATGGCTCCACAGGACGAGTGACAGCAGATCACACCGATGCGGCCGGCGAATAGATTTACCCCCACGAAACCCTGGCGTGTGTGTTCCGTCTCCGTATCTCGCGAACAACCCGTATCCTTAGCACCTCAAAGGAATTGGCGTGTCGGAAGGCGCTGGTACATGCGAATATTGTCGGTCGTCCTGGTTACGGCCGGTGTGCTGGCTACCTTCGGGGCGTCGCCGCACGGGGTGGCGCAGCCGGCGCCGGAGACCGATCCGGTGGCCGCCGAGGCGGCGCCGTCGCCCCCGTCGGCCGTGCCGTCGTCGCCGCCGGGATACCTGAAAACCCCGGACGGCTGGGAGTTGACGGTGGCCGCCAAGGACGAGACCCATCAACCGGTCGCCCCGCTGACCACCGCACTCACCTCCCGCGAATACCTGGTGGGTGGAACCTTCACCGGCACGGTCACCGGCGCGGGAAGCACCGAACTGTCCGGCGGTGATCTCGTCGTCGGCTACCGCATCGGGTGCGGCATCGTCGGCGGCCCGGTGGAGTTGTTGGGCAGCGTGGGCGCCAATCCGCGGCTCAGTATCGACCCGGCCGTCGAGTTCCCGGTGAACGGTCAGATCAAGGTGAACCTGCGGCCGGGCACCGTCACCCTGGTCCCGGTCGGGGAGAAGCGGTTCAAGGGTGACCAAGCGCGGGTCACCGTGACCGGGTTCCGGGTGCGGGTGGACGGTTGTGTCGGCCAGTCGTTCCTGCAGTCGTATGCGACGTTCACCAGTTCGACCGCGGATACCTCGGACATCGTCACCTACGCCGGTCACGTCACGGTGGTGTGAGATGTCGCTGAGCGCACGAACACTGACCCTCGCGGCCGTCGTCTGTCTCCTCGGTGCGCCTGCCGCGCCGGCCGCATCGGCCCAGCCGGACCCGGGCCCACAGCCCGACACCTCGGTGCAGGCGGTGGCCGGAGCGGCGCCGCCACCGGACGGCGCGGTACCGTCCGGTCCGCCCGGAACCGTCGTCACCCCGGACGGTTGGGAGATCACGGTGGCCGGACGCGACGAGGTCCAGGTCGCGGTGACGCCGTTGACGACGGCCCTGTCCTCTCGCGAGTACCTCGTCGCTGGGACCTTCACCGGGAGCGTAAAAGGCACGGGCAGCAGCGAATTGAGCGGTGGAACGCTCGAAGTGGGTTACCAGATCGGCTGCGGTATCAGCCTCAACGTCGTGAAGCTGAACGGCTCGGTGGGGTTGACGCCGTCGCTGAATGCGCTGGGTGTCCTGGACTCCACCCGCTTTCCGGTGAGCGCGCAGATCGAGGTGTTCCCGCAACCCGGTGAGGTCGTCACCGTCCAGGTCACGCAGAAGAGCTTCACGGGCACCGACCCCAGGGTCACCGTCAAGGACGCCCACATCAAGATCGACGGCTGCGTGGGTCAGTCGTTCCTCCGGTCGTACGCGATCCTGACCAGCTCGACCGACACCGCAGACGACATCGTCGCCTACTACGGCGTCCCGAAAGCGGTGTGACATGGCGCCGACCGGGAGGCTGGTCCTCCTGATCCCGCTGTGCGGACTGCTGTTCGCGGCGCCCACAGCTACGGCCCAACCCCCACCTCCGGTTGTCCCGGCACCCGCGCCGGCGCCCGCCCACCCACTTCTCCCGTTGGCGCAGAGCGGGTCACCCGCCGGTGTGGCCGGCCTGCCGCCGCACCTCGGTCCGGGAAGCGAGCTCCTGCTCGGTCAGCATGCCCAACCCTCCGTGCCCGGGGCGACGCTGGCGATTCCGCCGAACCTGAGCGCGCTGAACAACCAGTATCTGCTGCCGCAGAACCTCGTCCCGTCCGCGCCCGGCGAAGGCACGCTGTTCGGGGTAGCGCCAGGTCAGGAGAACGCGGAGGTTCGGGGCATCGACTACATGCGGCGGCTGTGGGAGATGTACCAGGCCGGTGGACTCGAGGGCGGATTGCTCGGGCAACGGCCGGTCGAGACGGTCAACCAGCCGCATCCACCTGCGGTGCCGCCCGCTCCGGGCGCATGATGGACCGCATGGCTCCGACCGCGCGAGGGACCACCGCGCTGCTGGCGGTGTGTGCATGGATGGCGTCGGCCGCCGTTGCGGGCGCGACACCACAAGCGGGATCTCAGTCGCCCGCCGACACGATGCGCGAGCTCACCGATCAGGGCTTCACCGTTCACGTCAACTGGGTTGCCGGCACCCCGTCGAACATCCCGCTGTCCCAGTGCACCGTCACCAGCATCGACACCTCGGCCCCGCCGGCGGCATACGTGTCGATCAGCTGTCCGCCGGACGGCTCGCAGTAGCGGTCAGTTCAGGTAGCCCTCGACCTCGTCGGGTGGACGCAGCTGCGCCTCGCGCGGGTCAGCTCCGGCATCTCGCAGGGCGCGACGTTGCCGCAACAGATCCCAGCACTGATCGAGCTGGACCTCGACGGCGCGTAGCCGCCGGTGTTCCTCGGACTCGTCGATCTCGCCGTGCTGCAGTTTGGACCGCAGCTCCTGCTCTTCGGCGACCAACTTGTTCACCCGGTCGAGAATGTCTTCGTCTTTCACCACACCTCAGTCTGCCCCGGTACCGGTCGATCGACACCTGCAAAATGGCGGCAACAGGTGGAGGTGACTTCCGATGGTCGACGAGATGGTGGAATTCCCGGCCGGCGACAACGTGTGCGCCGGTCGATTCGTGGCGGTGCCGGCGGCCGAGCCACGACCGTGCGTCGTCCTCTGCACCGGATTCGGCGGCACCCAGGACACCCCGTCGATACGGGCCGCCGCCGAGGCGTTCGCCGAGCGCGGGCTGGCCGCGCTGACTTTCGACTACCGCAATTTCGGGCGCAGTGGCGGCCGACCCCGCCAGCTCGTGGACCTCCACGGACAACTCGAGGACATCCACGCGGCCGTCCGGTACGCCCGCGGCCGCGCCGACGTGTCCGGCGACCGGATCGTGTTGTGGGGCACGTCGCTGGGCGGTGGTCACGTCATCACGGCGGCTGCTGCGGACCGTCAGATCGCGGCGGTCGTCGCGCAGGTGCCGTTCAACGGTTTCCCGCGACGAGTCGAAGATCGTTCCACCACAACGACTTTGCGGCTGTTGGCGGCGATGGTCCGCGACCGGGTGCACGGCTGGCTGGGGCGCGAACCCTTCTACATCCCGGCAGTCGGGCCGTCCGACACGCTCGCGGTGATGGCGAGCGAAGAAGCCCGCGACGTCATCGCCGCGATGGACAGCCCGACATGGCAGAACCGCGTCGCCCCTCGCGCTCTGCTCGACATGATGCGGTACCGGCCCGCAGACCATGTGTCCGCGCTGGCGATGCCGCTGCTGGTCTGTGCCGGAACGCGAGACCGCGAGACACCCGTGACCAGCGCGGCGCAGCTCGCCGAGCGAGCCGCTCGCGGAGAACTCCGGGAGTATCCGTACCGGCACTTCGACTTCTACCTCCCGGAATTCCGCCGGCAGGTCCTCGAAGACCAGGTCGAGTTTCTCGAACGGGTTCTCGGGCGGCCCTGAATCTGAGGCGCACCGCTCAGTAGGGTGAGCTGGTGACTTCCTCTTCCGGGCAGAAGCCCGAGATCGAATTTCCCGACGGCCCCGCACCCACCGAGCTGGTCATCACCGACCTGGTCGTCGGCGACGGTCCCGAAGCGGTCCCCGGCGCGAACGTCGAGGTGCACTACGTCGGCGTCGAATACGACACCGGTGAGGAGTTCGACAGCTCCTGGAACCGCGGCGAGTCGATCGAGTTCCCGCTGCGCGGGCTGATCCAGGGCTGGCAGGACGGTATCCCTGGAATGAAGGTCGGCGGCCGTCGCAAGCTGGTCGTCCCGCCCGCGCTGGCCTACGGACCCGCGGGTGGTGGACACCGCCTGTCGGGGAAGACGCTCATCTTCGTCATCGACCTACTCGGCACCCGCTAGCCCCTCACCGTCGCCGAAATTGCATTCCACGCGCGTCAAACGGCGTTTTGACGCGCGTGGAATGCAATTTCGGCGGGGATGGAGGGCAGGCCTCAGCGATGTCCCGGTAGCCGCAGCAGCAACCGGGCCCCGCCCAGCGGGCTGGCCTCCAGCGAGGCCGTCCCGCCGTGCAGGTCGGCCTGCTGGGCCACCAGTGCCAGGCCCAGCCCCGAGCCGGAGTGCGACGCGGTCGACCCACGCGAGAAACGGTCGAACACCACCTTGCGCTCCTCCTCCGGCACGCCGACACCGTCGTCGTCGATCGCTATCTCGACGCCCTCCCGCGAGCTGACCGCCGAGAGCTGCACGCGGGTGGCGCCGCCGTGTTTGACCGCGTTGGCGATCGCGTTGTCGACCGCCAGCCGCAGCCCGGCCGGCAGGCCGAGGATGATCACCGTCGGCGCCGGCACCAGCGAGACCTCAAGGTCGGGGTAGACGCGCATCGCGTCGTGGGCGGCCCGGTCGAGCAGCTCGGTGATGTCCACGGGCACGTGGTCGTCGGAGGTGGAGAGCTCGCCCTGGGCCAGCCGTTCCAGCGCCCCGAGGGTGGCCTCGATGCGGGTCTGGGTGCGGATGACGTCGTTGACCACTTCCTTGCGCTGCTCTTCGCCGAGGTCCAGTGTCGACAGCACCTCGAGGTTGGTGCGCATCGCCGTCAGCGGCGTGCGCAGCTCGTGCGCCGAGACCGAGGCGAAGTCGCGCGCGGAGGCCAGTGCCGCCTTGGTGCGGTCCTGCTCCTTCCAGATGCGCTCGAGCGTGCCTTTGAGCGCGTCGGCGATCTCGACGGCTTCGGTGGCGCCGCGGATGTCGATGTCGGGGGGCTCGTCACCCGCATCGATCTGGCGGGTCTGCTGGGCCAGTCGTTTGAACGGGCGCACTGCGAACGCGGCCAGCAGCCAGCCACCGAGCGTTCCGGCCCCGACGGCCAGCGTGCAGATGACCAGCACACGACGGTGCAGATTGTTGGTGTCGGCGATGGTCGCGTCGTAGGTGGCGCCGACCGCCACCGACATCGGTTCCGGCACCGACAGATCCACGGTGCGTACCCGGTAGCGCACGCCGTCGACGTAGGTGTCGGCGTAGCCCGGTTCGAGTTGGGGCAGGATCACGTCGGAGTTCGAGGTGACGGTTCCGGCGCGGCGCACGGTGATGACCGCGTCCTGGTCGTTGGGGGACTTCGGGATCTCGTCGAGTCCGCGCGGCAGGAACGGGATCGCGAAGCCGGCGGCTTCGTCGAGGCGGCGGTCCAGGCGTTCCTTGCGGTCGCCGGTGATGCCGATCCACACCACGGTGCCGACGATGCCGACGACGATGGCGGCCGCGATGGCGGTGGCGAAGGCGACCCGCGTACGCAGGGACGGGGTTCGGCGGAAGATGCGCGTCAACATGGCCGGGGTCTACTGCTGTCGGAGCACGAAGCCGACGCCGCGCACCGTGTGCAGCAGCCGGGGCGCGCCGTTGGCTTCGAGTTTGCGCCTCAGATAGCCGATGAACACGTCGACGACGTTGGTGTCGGCGGCGAAGTCATACCCCCACACCAGCTCGAGCAGCTGGGCCCGCGACAGCACCGCGGTCTTGTGCTCGGCCAGCACCGCCAGCAGGTCGAACTCGCGTTTGGTGAGGTCGACGTCGACGCCGTCGACGCGTGCGCGCCGGCCCGGGATGTCGACCTCCAGCGGTCCGACGGTGATCGTCTCCGAGGAGAACGTCGCCGTCGAGCCGCGGCGTCGCAGCAGCGCCTTGACCCGCGCCACCAACTCGGCCAGCACGAACGGTTTGACCAGGTAGTCGTCGGCGCCGGCTTCCAGCCCGGCCACCCGGTCGTCGACCGAGGACCGCGCCGACAGCACGCAGACCGGCACGTCGTTGTCCATCGCGCGCAGCGCGGTCACCACCGAGACGCCGTCGAGCACCGGCATGTTGATGTCGAGCACGATGGCGTCGGGTTTGGTCTCGGTGGCGCTGCGCAGCGCCTCGGCGCCGTCGACCGCGGTGGACACTTCGAATCCGGACAGCCGCAGGCCACGCTCGAGCGAGGCCAGGACGTCGGGATCGTCGTCGACCACGAGCACCCGGGGCGAACCCATACCACTGTCCATGTCCGCAATCTTGCCTGATGATGCGGTCCGCCCGCGGGATGCCGTGCCGAGGGCGCAGGGAAGGCTTTGACCTGACCCTTTGTTGAGGTTCTACGGTGAATTCATGAGTTTGGAAGCGGTGGCTCGGCAGACGCTGTACCGCCAGACCCGTGCGCGGGGCGGAGATCTGCATTCGGTGGTGGACCGTCGCCTGATGGGCCGGATCTGGCGGTTTGCGGCGCGACATCATCGCCGGTTGGCGGTGTTCCTGGCGGTCAGCGTGGTCGGTGCGGTGCTGACGGTGACGACGCCGCTGCTGGCGGGCCGGGTGATCGACGAGATCACCGAAGGGGGCCGGGTCGGCGTCGTGGTGGCGCTGGCGGCGGTGATCGCGGTGGTCGCGCTCGCAGAAGCGGCACTGTCTTTGACGACGCGGTGGCTGTCGTCGACGATCGGTGAGGGTCTGATCCTCGACCTGCGCACCGTGGTGTTCGACCACGTCCAGAAGATGCCGGTCGCGTTCTTCACCCGCACCCGTACCGGCGCGCTGGTGAGCCGTCTGGGCAACGATGTCCTCGGAGCGCAGCGCGCGTTCTCCGACACGTTGTCGGGCGTGGTGTCCAATCTGGTGACGTTGGCGCTGACGTTGGCGGTGATGCTCAGCATTTCGTGGCAGATCACGCTGCTGTCATTGGCGTTGGTGCCGCTGTTCTTGATCCCGGCGCGCCGGATCGGCACCGCGATGGCGTCGCTGTCGCGGGAGGCGTCGGTCCACAACGCGACGATGAACACCCAGATGACCGAGCGGTTCTCGGCTCCGGGCGCCACCCTGGTCAAGCTGTTCGGCGACCCGGCCACCGAGTCCCGGGAGTTCCGGACTCAGGCCGGTCGGGTCCGCGACATCGGTGTGCGCAGGGCGATGCTGCAGTCGACGTTCATGAACTCGCTGACGTTGATGTCGGCCCTGGCTCTGGCCTTGGTCTACGGGCTGGGCGGGGCGTTGGCGCTGGGCGGCCACCTGCAGGCCGGCGCGATCGTGTCCTTGGCGCTGTTGCTGACGCGCCTCTACGCCCCGTTGACCGCGTTGGCGAACGCTCGCGTCGAGATCGCCAGCGCGCTGGTCAGTTTCGAGCGGGTCTTCGAGGTGATCGACCTGGTACCGCTGATCCGTGAGAGCCCGGACGCCGTCGACATCCCGACCGGCACCCCGGATGGCGGCGTCCGCGTCGAGTTCGACGACGTCCGCTTCTCGTACCCGTCGGCCGACAAGGTCTCGCTGGCCTCGTTGGAGGAGGTCGCCGAACTCTCCGATGCCGACGTGCGCGGCGGCGAGGAAGTGCTGCACGGCGTCACCTTCACCGCCGAACCCGGGCAGATGGTCGCGCTGGTGGGCCCCTCGGGCGCCGGCAAGTCCACCATTGCGGCGCTGTTGGCGCGCCTCTACGACGTCGACGACGGCGCGGTGCGGCTCAACGGTCTCGACGTGCGGGACGCGACGTTCGCGTCTCTGAAGAGAACCGTCGGCATGGTCACCCAGGACGGGCACTTGTTCCACGAGTCGATCCGGTCGAACCTCCGGCTGGCCGCGCCGGAGGCGACGGACGACGAGCTGTGGGAGGCGCTGCGACGGGCCCGTCTCGGCGACGTCGTCGCCGCGATGCCCGACGGGTTGGACACCATCGTCGGCGAACGCGGGTACCGGCTCTCCGGTGGGCAGCGGCAACGCCTGACCATCGCCCGCCTCCTGCTGGCCGCCCCGCAGGTGGTGGTTCTCGACGAGGCGACCGCATCGCTGGACTCCGAATCCGAAGCGGCGGTCCAGCAGGCGCTCGCCGAGGCGCTGGCCGGCCGGACCTCCCTGGTGATCGCGCACCGGCTCTCGACGGTGCGGGCCGCCGACGTGATCCTCGTCGTCGAGGACGGCCGGATCGCCGAACGCGGCACGCACACCGAGCTGCTGGCCCGCGGCGGGCGGTACGCCGAGCTGTACCGCACCCAGTTCGGGCACACCGATCGGCGGACGTGCTGCTCCTCGCCGACGCGTTATCCGGTTGCGCACAATGGGAAGATTCTCTAAGTGACTGACTCCCGGCCCGAGGCGCTGCGCGCGGCACCGGCGGTCGCGCCGCCGCGCGACCGGCCGAGGGCCAGCGCGGACCTGTGGCGGCTGTTGCCGTACCTCATGCCCTACCGGGCGCGGTGGATCGCGATGATCGTGGTGGCGCTGGCCAGTATGGGGGCGACGATCTCCATCCCGTTGATGACCAGAGCGGTCATCGACGGGCCGGTGTCCAACCGGGACCAGCAGGGGCTGTGGCTGCTCGGCGCCGCGGCCCTCGGTGTCGGCGTCACCGAAGCGGTGCTGTGGTTCATCCGCCGCTGGTTGGCTGCCCGCGCGACCATGGGCGTGGAGGCCGACGTCCGCAAGGACCTGTACGCGCGTCTGCAGGTGCTGCCGATGTCGTTCCACGGCCGGTGGGACTCCGGGCAGTTGCTGTCGCGGGTCATGAACGACCTGGGCACGATTCGCCGATTCATGTCGTTCGGCATGCTGTTTCTGCTGTTGAACATCCTGCAGATCACCGTCGTCACCGCGATCCTGCTCGCGATGTACTGGCCCCTGGGGGTGGTGGTCTGCGTCTCGATCGTGCCGATCACATTGACGGTGCTGCACTTTCAGCGCGAATACACGCGGCTGTCCCGGTTGGCGCAGGATCAGGCCGGCAATGTCGCAACCCACGTCGAAGAGGCCGCGCATGGTCTGCGGGTGGTGAAGTCGTTCGGCCGTGAGGACCACATCTACCGGCGGTTCGACGAGCAACTGACTGCTCTCTACGACACCCAGATCCGCCGGGTGGGGGTGTCGGCGAAGTTCTGGACACTGCTGGAGATCATCCCGAACCTGACGCTGATCGTCGTGCTCGGCGTCGGTGCGTACGCGGCTGGGCACGGCCACGTCACAATGGGCACGCTGGTCGCGTTCATCACCATGATGCTGTCCCTGGTGTGGCCGATCGCGTCGCTGGGATTCCTGTTGTCGATGACCCAGGAATCGTTCACCGCGGCCAACCGCATCACCGAGATCTTCGACGCGCCCCGCGAGATCACCGACGGACCGCGGGATCAGGCGCCGCGCCGCGGCCGGCTGGAGCTCGTCGACGTCGGCTTCCGCTTCCCGGACTCCGACGATTGGGTCCTCCGCCACGTCGATCTCACCGTCGAGCCGGGGGAGACGCTGGCGTTGGTCGGCGCCACCGGTTCGGGCAAGTCGGTCCTGGTGGGTCTCCTGTCGCGGCTCTACGACGTGACCGAGGGCGAGATCCGCATCGACGCCCAGGACATCCGTGAACTGTCGGTCGACGCGCTGCGTCGCACGGTGGCCACCGCGTTCGAGGATCCGACGCTGTTCTCCATGTCGGTGGCGGAAAACCTCCGGCTGGGCCGCCCGGATGCCTCGGACGCCGACCTGCACCGGGCGATCGAGGTCGCCGCTGCGCAGTTCGTCTACGAGCTGCCGTTCGGTCTGGACACCCGCATCGGTGAGCAGGGCATGAGCCTGTCAGGCGGTCAGCGTCAACGGCTTTCGCTGGCCCGCGCGATCCTGGCCGAACCCAGGATCCTGGTGCTCGACGACACGCTCTCGGCGCTCGACGTGCACACCGAGGCGGTGGTCGAGGAGGCGCTGCGCCGTGTGCTGGCCGACGTCACGGGCATTGTCGTCGCGCATCGAGCCTCGACGGTCCTGCTCGCCGACCGGGTGGCGCTCCTGCAGAACGGCACCGTCACGCACGTCGGCACACACGCCGAGCTGCTGGCCGACGTCCCCGCGTATCGCTACCTGCTGGCCGCCGACGACGAGGGCGTTGACGTCGGTGACGGCCGATCTCTGCAGGCCGTGGAGCAGTGGCGATGACGACGCAGGACTGGCGCGGCCGGTTCGACGAACACGCCGACCTGCCGATCGACGAAACCCGGCCGCGGCGCCGGGAGGCTCGCGCGCTGCTGGGTTCTCTGTTACGCCCCTACCGTTGGAGTCTGGTCGTGCTGGCCGCGGTCGTGGTGGTGGAAAACGCTGCGCGGCTGTCGGTTCCGTTGTTGGTGCAGCGGGGTATCGACCTGGGCATCCCGCCGTTGCTCGAGGGTGGGTCGGCGCAGACGTTGATGACGATCGTGGCCGTCCTGGGTGCGGTGGTGCTGATCCAGGCGCTGAGCCGAATGTTCTTCCTGCGCCGCTCGGGGCGGATCGGACAGAAGGTGCTGCGCGAGCTGCGCCGCCGGGTGTTCCGGCACTTCTCCCGCCTGGACATCTCCTTCCACGACCGCTACACGTCGGGGCGGGTGGTCAGCCGGTCCACCAACGACGTCGAAGCGATCCAGGACATGCTCGAGACCGGTTTCGACAGCCTGATCACCGCGGTGCTCACCCTGGTCGGCACTGCGGTCCTGCTGGTGACGCTCGACCTGCGGCTCGGTTTGATGTGTCTGGTCGCGTTCCCGGTGCTGGTGGGTCTGGTGCTGTGGTTCCACCGGGAGTCGTCGAAGACCTATCGCGAAGTTCGTGAGGCCGCGGCTCTGGTGATCGTGCAGTTCGTCGAGACCATGACGGGCATCAAGGCCGTGCAGGCGTATCGGCGCGAGCCGCGCAACCAGGAGATCTTCGAGGACCTGGCCGACCGTTACCGCGCCATCAACGAGCGCACGTTCCAGTTGCTCGCGGTGTTCATGCCCGGGGTCAAACTCGTCGGGAATCTGACCACCGGTCTGGTGCTGCTCTACGGCGGCTACCGGGTGCTGCACGGTCAGATGACGATCGGCACGCTGACCGCGTTCCTGCTGTACCTGCGGATGTTCTTCGAGCCAATGCAGGAGATCTCGCAGTTCTTCAACACCTTCCAGTCGGCGGCCTCGGCGCTGGAGAAGCTGGCCGGTGTGCTGGCCCGCAAGCCGGGCATCGCGGACCCCGCTCAGCCGGCCGAGCTCACTCGCGTCAAGGGCGAGATCGCGTTCCGCCAGGTGCGTTTCGAGTACGTGCCGGGGCGGCCGGTGCTGCCCGAACTGGACCTGGTGGTGCCGGCGGGGCAGACGGTGGCGCTGGTCGGCACCACCGGGGCAGGCAAGACCACGCTGGCGAAACTGGTCACCCGGTTCTACGACCCGGTCGCCGGCGCGGTCACCCTCGACGGGGTCGACCTGCGGGACATTCCGCAGACCGAATTGCGGCGCCACGTCGTCATGGTGACGCAGGAGAACTTCATGTTCGGTGGATCTGTCGCCGACAACATCCGGTTCGGCCGCCCTGACGCCACCGACGACGAGGTGCGCGCCGCGGCCGAAGCGGTCGGCGCGCAGACGTTCATCGAAGCTCTGCCCGACGGCTACCACACCGACGTCGCCAAGCGGGGCGGTCGATTGTCGGCAGGCCAGCGACAACTCATCGCTTTCGCGCGGGCGTTCCTGGCCGATCCCGCCGTGTTGATCCTCGACGAGGCGACCTCGTCGCTGGACATTCCGAGTGAACGGCTGGTTCAGCGTGCGTTGGAGACGGTGCTCGCCGACCGGACCGCGCTGGTGATCGCCCACCGGTTGTCCACGGTGCAGATCGCCGACCGGGTGCTGGTCCTCGAGCACGGTCGCATCGTCGAGGACGGCCCGCCGGACGAGCTGGTCGCGCGTGCGGACGGGCACTACGCCGCTTTGCACCGTTCGTGGGTCGACTCCTTGGCCTGACCCGGACAGGTGTCAATACAGCAACGTCAATAACAGGTCTGATGGATTCGCCAAACCCCTGGCGCTGAACGGGTTTCGTACCCTAGGCTCTCGCTCGACGCGAGGGGGGCCAATTCATGGCGCAGGGCAGGCATGTGGGTCGGGTCGGTGCGCTAGCCGTTGCTCTGGGCATCGGCACCGCGGTGGGACTGACTCCCGGTGTGGCCGCAGCGCTGCCGGACGACACCGCATCGACGCGTGCCGGAACGGACACCGACGAGTCGAGCCAGCGCGTCCGCGGCGAAGCCTCCGAGCGACGCTCCGCCCGGGCGCACACGAAGACCGATGCGGTCTCCGGGGACGAGTCCGATTCCGCGAACGCCGACGTCGCCCTTCCGGACGTCGACGAGCCCGCATCGACGCCGACGCGGCGGACGCGTTCGAGCAGCAACACCGACACCGCCCAGAAGGCGGATGCCGTGGGGGCATCCACCGCGCGCGACAGGGCCAAGCGGATCGAGCTCGACAACGCCGTCGCGGTCGAGGCGTCAGAGGTGCCCGAGCGGAAAGCTCCCGCGCCTCAGGATCGTCCGGTCGCCACCGAAAACCCGGCCGTGACAGTCGATGTCGTGGTGGTGCCGGACGGCGCGAACACGCCGGCGGGCCCCTCGGCGCCCGACTTCGTCAAGGCTGTCTTCGCGCCGCTGACGGCGCCGTGGAGTTCGAGGGGTCCGGACTCTCCGGCCGAATCTCCGTTGGCCTGGGCCGTTCTCGCATACGCGCGGCGCCAGATCGGCCAGCTCGATGCCGGCGAGAACGCCGCTCCGGAACCCGGGGACGTGACCAAGACGAACCCGGGCTTCTTCACCGGCTCGATCAGTGGCCGTGTCAGCGCCACCGATCCCGACGGGGACCGGTTGACCTACTCGGGGTCGACGACCACCGACAAGGGCCGGGTAACCGTGCTGTCCTCCGGACGCTTCGTCTACACGCCCACCTCGGCGGCACGCCATGCGGCGGCCACCGACGACACCCACGCCAAGACCGACACCTTCACCGTCACGATCACCGACAGCGCCGGAAACGCCGCCACAGAGCAAGTGGTGCTGGATATTTCGCCGACGAACTCGGCCCCGTTCGGTGCCCGCGCCCGCGCGGGTTCCGGTGACCTGCGCACCGGAGCCGTTGTGATCACCGTCAGCGCCAACGACCTCGACCGGGACACCTTGACGTTCAGCGGGCCGATGTCGACCGACAAGGGCACGCTCGTCCACGCCGGTGGCGGCACCTTCGTATACACACCGACCGTCGCTGCCCGTCAGGCCGCAGCCCAGCCGGGTGCCCCCGCCGACGCCAGGACCGACACGCTGACCTTCTCGGTCGACGACGGCCACGGCGGAATCCGAACTGTATCAATCGATGTCGACGTCACACCGGCCATCGAAGTCGGCGCCTCCACCCCCGGGCGGGCGGCCGGGCCGGTCGTCGTGGGGGCCGACGGCACTGTCTACCAGGTCACCTACGACGTCGACCCCGACACGAACCTGCCCACTCGGACCAGGGTCAGCATCCTCGACGAAGACGGGCAGGTGCTCCAGACCACCGCCGACATCACCGGGGCGCCGGTGGAGCAGACGCTGCCAGTGGTCCGCCCGGACGGCAGCCTCGTCCTGGCCACCTACCGCACCTCCTCGAACAGGACCACGATCTCGATCGTGGACGGCTCCGGAACGGTGAAGACCGTCGGCACAGTGATCGGTCAGCCGTCCGTGGCGCTCGACGTGGCCGAAGACGGCACCGTGTATCTGCAGACCAGCCAGTTCCCGTCAGGTTCCGGGCTTGCCTCCGACCGGCTCGTGCGGATCTCGGTGACCGATGGCATGCGGATCTATCAACTCGGAAGGTCGGGAGGCCCCCTCACGCTGGCTCCGGACGGCAGCGCCTACCTCATGCGGGCCGGATCCTTGTTCCGTGCTCCGTCGCTACTCGCGATTGGGCCGCAGGGTAATTGGCGTACGGTGTCGCTCCCGTCGAGGACCCTGCCGCCGCAGGAGGTGGTCATCGGGGCCGACGGGCGCGGGTATCTTGTGTCGGCTCGCACGACGTTCGGCAACACCGTGACGCGCGTGTACACGTTGAGCGGCACGTCGAGCACGGTGCGGGACATCGCCGGTGCCCCCGCGGGTTCGCTGGTAGCGGCACCCGACGGGGTCTATCAGGCGACGTTCGACGCCTCGACCGGCCAGTCGTACGTCTCGAAGATCACCGCGGGAGGGATCGACACCTCCGATCCCCTCGATGGTTCGGTGGTGAACACCCTCACGGTGAGCCCTGGCGGCACCGTCTATGTGTCCCTGCGCAATTCGGCCGCCGGACGTGACAGCGTCGCGGTCATCCGGCCCAGCGGGCTTGTCGCGACGGTCGATATTCCGGGAACGATCGTGCCGGTCGGGCGGGCGACGGCGGACCGCGGACTCAACGAGAACATCGGGGAGAACGGCTATGTCGCCTACACCGCCGACGGCACCACCTACCTTGCGGTGATCGACCCGGACGGCGCCATCGACCGCACGGTCGAGCTGCCCGAGGGGGCAGTCATTTCGAGGGCCGTGAGTTACGGTCCCGACGGCTCGGCGTACCAACTGATCGAGTACCGCGACAGCGAAGGCAGGGTGGCAGGCCAGGCTGTGCTGGCGCTGGCCACCGACACCGTGACGCCGGCGCTCACCGGATCGCCGCTGCGGCCGAATTACGATGCGCTGCAGTTCGGTCCGGACGGCACCGGATACCTCGTCACGGTGGAGGCGGCCACGTTCACCCACCACTTCCTGGCGTTCGATGCGAACGGTGCCACGGTCGCCAGTTTGGATGTCACGGGTCCGCTGGTGCCTCAGCAGGTCGACGGCCACACCTACCTGGCGCCGCTGGCGTTCGGTCCGGACGGCACGGCCTATGCGACCCTCTCTGGTGCCGACGCCGGGGTGTGGGCCCTCGGACCTGGGGGCGCGACGCAGGTCGTCGACGTGGACCTGGCGCCCGGCGAAACCATCAGTCCCGTGGCGTTCGGACCCGACGGCACACCGTATGTGACGCTCACCCAGCGCGACGGTGACGAGTACGTGACGACGGTGCAGACGTTCACGTCGCCCGTCCTGCTTTAGGGCGATCAGGGTGCTCTGCGGCTGTCGGATCAGGGGATGAGGCCCGCGGCGCGGGCCTTGGACACCGACTCGAATCGCGTCGAGGTGCCGAGTTTGCCGGCCGCACTGCGCAAGTAGGCTTTGACGGTCTCGGTTTTCAGCGAAAGTCGTTCTGCGGCCTCGCTGTTCGTGCAGCCCAGTGCCACCTGGGCCAGCACATCGATCTCGCGCGCGGTCAGCGCCACTGCGTCCTCGGGGACTCCGGTCAGGGCCTGGGCCAGCCGGTCGGCCATCGAGCGCAGTTGGTGCTGCAACGGTGCCGGCGACGCTGCCGCCAGATGGCGCAGCTGGGCGTACACCTGGCGGATCTGTTCGGTGTCCGGTCCGTGGCGGGCCGCATCGGTGGGGCTGTGGGCCTCGCGCAGTCGTAGTCGCCGATCAACCTCGTCGCGGATCTTGAGCTCCTCGCCGAGCGAGCGAGCGGTGGCGAGCATGCGCCGGGCGGTGCGACTGCCGAAGGGGGCGTTGTCGCGGTAGGCGCCGTAGAGCATGGCTCGGGTCTGCCCGTCGACCAGGACGGGCACCGCGAGCACCGAGCCGATTCCTTCGGACAGCACCGGCTCGTCGTAGTCGTGCGTGATCGAGGCCGCGTTGCGGTAGTCGGCCACCGACAGGGGTCGCCCGGCCGCCATGCTGGCTCCACCGAGGCCGTACCGCGACTGCACCGCCAACCCGCGCAGGCTCCGCGTCCGGGTGCCCACGAACTCCGTCAGCAGCAGGGTGTCGTCTTGGACTTCCCCGCCGAACAACACGGGTACCTCGCCGAGTTCGGCGATTTCGCGCAGCGCCGCCCGGACCGCATCGGAATCACGCGGTCGCAGCAACGACGACGGCCTCGGCATCGTGCATACCCTCTTCCGGGGGTAGTGGACAGGCGACTGTGACCTCGATCCTAGAGAGCGTGACGACGAATACCGAGCAGTATCGTGCTGCGCGCGATCAGCTGGTCGACATGATCGGCGACTACGACAAGGCCGTCGCGACGTTCGAGTGGCCGAAGATCGCCGGCACCTTCAACTGGGCGACCGATTGGTTCGATGTGATCGCAGGTCAATGCTGGTCCGATGGCTCCGTCGAATACCGCAACGACCGCACCGCCCTGTGGATCGTGGAGGAAGACGGCACAGATACCAAGGCGTCGTTCGCCGATCTGGCTCGTCGCTCCGACCAGCTGGCCACCTGGCTGCGACGCGTCGGTGTCCGAGCCGGTGACCGGGTGATCCTCATGCTCGGCAACCAGATCGAGTTGTGGGAGTCGATGCTGGCGGTGGCCAAACTCGGCGCCGTCATCATGCCGACCACGTGCGCGTTGGGGCCCGCCGACGTGGCGGACCGCATCAGCCGCGGCCGGGCTCGTTTCGTCATCGCGAACTCGTCTGACGCGGTGAAGTTCGACGCACTCACCGAGGAGTTCACCGGTATCGCGGTCGGAGCGCCGGTGCCGGGCTGGCAGCCGTACTCCCAGGCGGCCGAGGTCGAATCGGCCGGACCGTTCGAGCCGCGGACCAGCACGGCGGACCCGCTGCTGATCTATTTCACCTCCGGGACCACGAGCAAGCCCAAACTTGTCGAGCATTCGCAGGTGAGCTACCCGGTCGGGCATCTGACCACGATGGCGTGGATCGGCGTGCGACCCGGCGACGTCCACCTGGCGATCAGCTCGCCGGGATGGGCCAAGCACGCGTGGAGTTGCTTCTTCGCCCCATGGATCGCCGAGGCCACGATCTTCGTCTACAACTACGCGCGCTTCGACGCGGCGGCGCTGCTCGAGCAGTTGCGGCGCGCCCAGGTCAGCACGTTCTGCGCGCCCCCGACGGTGTGGCGCATGCTCATCCAGGCCGACCTCGGCGACCGTCCGCCGCGTCTGCGTGAGATCCTCGGCGCCGGTGAGCCGCTGAACCCCGATGTGATCGCCAAGGTCGAGCGCGCCTGGGGATTGACCATCCGTGACGGCTTCGGGCAGACGGAGACGACGCTGCAGATCGGCAACACGCCGGGTCAGCCGGTCAAGCCCGGATCGATGGGACGTCCGATGCCGGGGGTGCCCGTGGTGTTGATCGACCCGGTCACCGGTCAGGCGGGAGATGAGGGCGAGATCTGCCTGGATCTGAGTGCGCAGCCGGTCAATTTGATGAACGGTTACCTCGACGACGGCAAGCGCAACGCCTTGGTGATGCGCGACGGCTGCTACCACACCGGCGACGTCGCGGTGCGCGACGCTGACGGTTACATCACCTACATCGGACGTACCGACGATGTGTTCAAGTCGTCGGACTACAAGGTGTCGCCGTTCGAGCTGGAGAGCGTCCTCATCGAGCATCCCGCGGTGGTGGAGGCTGCGGTGGTGCCCCAACCCGACGCGACCCGCCTCGCGGTGCCGAAGGCATATGTATCGCTGGCGCACGGGTGGCCTGCCGATGAGGAGACGGCCCGTTCGATCCTGGAGTACAGCCGAGATCATCTGGCGCCGTACCTGAAGATCCGTCGCGTGGAGTTCTGCGAGCTGCCGAAGACCATCTCCGGCAAGATCCGTCGTGTCGACCTGCGGCGTCGCGAGGATGAGGCGAACGGTGCGTCGATCCCGACCGAGTACCGCTATGAAGACCTCATCGGCTGATCCGTCAGTTGGCGAAGCCCCCGAAGAATTCGGCAACGTCCTCGACGAACAGCTCCGGCTGCTCGAATGCCGCGAAGTGCCCGCCGCGGGGCATCGTCGTCCAGCGGGTGATGTTGTAGTTGGCTTCGCACCAGTGCCGCGGTGAGCGCAGGATCTCACGGGGGAACGCGGCCACCCCGGTGGGAAGCCGCACCGGTTCACCGCCGCCGAAACTGCCGAAGCTCTCCCAGTACAGGCGTGCCGACGACGCGCCTGAGGCCGTCACCCAGTACAGCATCACGTTGTCGAGCAACTCGTCCTTGCTCAAGACATTCTCGGGGTGCCCGTCGCAGTCCATCCAGGACCAGAACTTCTCGACGATCCAGGCCAGTTGGCCCACAGGGGAATCGGTGAGCGCGTAGCCGAGAGTCTGGGGGCGGGTCGACTGCTGCTTGGAATAGCCGGAGTCCCAACGCTGGTAGTAGGTCAGCCGTTCGAGTGCGGCGCGTTCCTCTTCGGTCGGTTCGCCGAGATCGTCGGGCCGTCGACCCAACGGCATGTTGGTGTGGATGGCCACGCAGTGGCCTTGGTTGCGGCCGATCTGCGTGGTCACCGCGGCACCCCAGTCACCGCCCTGCGCACCGTAGCGCCGGTAGCCGAGCCGGACCATGAGTTCGTCCCACGCGGTCGCGATGCGCTCGATGCCCCAACCCGTGGTCGCAGGCTTGCCGGAGAAGCCGTATCCGGGCAGCGACGGGCACACCACGTCGAAACCCGCCTCGGTCAGCGGCGTGATCACCTTGCAGAACTCGACCACCGATCCGGGCCAGCCGTGCGTGATGAGCAGCGGGAAGGCGTGTTCGCGGGCCGACCGCTGATGAATGAAGTGGATGGGCAGGCCGTCGATGTCGGTGGTGAACTGGTCGAACCGGTTGAGCCTTTCTTCCCTTGCGCGCCAGTCGTATTCGTCGGCCCAGTAGTCGACGAGTTCACGGGTGTAGGCCAGCGGGATGCCTTGGCTCCAGTCGTCCACGCATTCGGCGTCGGGCCATCGCGTGCGCTTCAAGCGGTCGCGCAGGTCGGTGAGGTCGGCGTCGGGGACGGAGATCGTGAACGGACGGATGTCGGCCATGGTTCATGGTGGCATCTCGGTCGGGCGTGGACGTCACACTTGAGTCCACGTCGACACCCCTGTACTCCCGCCCCCGATGTGATGGGATGGCCGGGTGACTGACTCGACGGTCGCTGGTGAACCCGCCATCAGGGCCCGCACGCTCGCCGTGCGCGGGCCGCACGGTCCGGTCTACGGACCCGTAGACCTCGATGTCGACCAGCCCGGTGTCACCGTGCTGGTGTGCCCTCCCGGCCTGGCCAGCGCGGCCTTGCTGCTCACCCTCGCCGGCCGGATGCGACCCACGTCGGGGCAGCTGACGGTCTTCGGTAAGACGCGCGCCGCCGACATCTTCGCCCGGTCAGCCGTCGCCGGTATCGACGACGTCGACGATCTCGACGAGGACGTCACCGTCGGTGACGTCCTGGCCGAGCAACTGCGGTGGAATTCGCCGTGGTACAGGATGATTCGTCGCGCCGGCAAAGCCGATCGCGATCGGGTCCTCGGCCCGGTGTTCGGCGCGTTGCCCCTGCCGGGCCTCGATCAGTACGTCGACGGGCTGTCTGAACTCGAGAACCTGTTGCTTCGCATTGCGTTGGCCAACACCGCCCGGCCACCGCTGCTGGTGGTGGGCACGCTCGAACAGGTCGCCGACAACTCCCAGCGTGACCTGCTGGTGGAACGGCTCGTCGAGTTGGGGGAGACCCAGACCGTCGTCGCGGCCAGCGTCAACGGAGTGCCAGGACAACTCGTGGTGCACCGCCACCTCGACAGGGAAGCAGGTGTATAGCCGTGGTCGCTGGTTTGCCCGTGGGGACCGATCTGAAGAGTTACGCCCGCGGGGTCATGCCCCGCGTCGCAGTGGTCACCATCATCCTGATGCCGTTGCTGTACGGGGCGATGTACCTGTGGGCGTTCTGGAACCCGTTCGCGGAGATCGACAAGATCCCGGTCGCGTTGGTCAACCAGGACCGCGGCATACAGGCTCAGGGGCAGTCGGTGCGGGCCGGGGACGAGGTGGCCACTGCACTGCGGGACTCTGGTCAGCTGAATCTGACCGAGATGTCAGCCCAGGACGCAGCGGCCGGAGTGGCCGACGGGCGGTACTACTTCTCGATCACGCTGCCGGAGAATTTCTCGGAGCGTATCGCGTCCCCGTCGGGCCCGGATCCCGAACAGGCACAGCTGCGCTTCACCTTCAACGAGGCCAACAACTACCTGGCCTCGATCATCGGGCAGAACGCCGCTCGCGAGATTCTCAACCAGATCAACGCCGAGGTGGGCGAGCGCGCCATCGGCACCGTCGTCTCAGGTCTCACCGACGCCGGTCAGGGGCTCGATCAGGCCGCCGACGGCGCCCAGCAGTTGGCCTCCGGGTTGACCACCGCCAACGACGGTGCGCACCAACTGTCCACCGGCGCAACAGCACTGTCCGCGGGATTACGGACCGCGCAGTCGGGTTCGGCGCAGCTGGCCGCGGGCACCCAACAGTTGTCCGGTGCCGTGGACAAGGCGACGGGCCCGCTGCTCGACGTGCTGGACCGCGTCGGTGAACTCAACATCAATCCCGACGACGTCGCCGTCACCGCGCAGCATCTCAGCGGCGCCGTGCGTTCGACCACCGACCGCATCGCCGCGCTCAACATCAACAGCGCTCAAGCGGCCGCCGTCATCGACCAGGCGGTCGCGTTCCTGGAGAACAATCCCGACCCGACCATCCGCGACGCCGGCCGCGCACTGGCCGGCGCCCAACGGTTGCTGCGGGCCGAAGGCATCGATCCGGCCACCGACGACGGCCTGATCAGGCTGCGTGACAGCGCTGCTCGTCTGGAAAACGAACTCGGCGATCCGAACAGTCAGCTGCGCGTCTTTCTCACCAACGCGATCAACGGCGGCCTGCGCGCGGACGTGGCACAGTTGCGCGACGGTGTCGACGAACTCAACACAGGGGCGCATCAGCTCGACGACGGGTTACGGCAACTCAACGCAGGCGGTGACCGGATCGCCGACGGCGCAGCAGAACTGGCAGATGGGACGCAGCGGCTGGAGGCCGGCGGCCAGGAGCTGGCCACGCGGCTGCGTCAGGGCTCCACACTGGTTCCCGACTGGTCTCCACAGCAACGCACGGAGGTGGCGCGGACGCTCGCGGCGCCGGTGGGCCTGGATCTGGTCACCGAGAACCCCGCCGCGACGTTCGGCACCGGCTTCGCCCCGTTCTTCCTGCCGTTGGCTCTGTTCATCGGCGCGTTGATCATCTGGATGCTGTTGAAGCCTCTGCGTTCACGACCGGTCATGGCCGGCCTGGGTGCTGTGCGTGTCGTGTTGGCGTCCTACTGGCCCGGACTGCTGATCGCGGTGTGCCAGGTCGTTGTGATGTACGCCGTTGTCCACTTCGGTGTCGGGCTCCAAGCCAAATACCCGTTGGCCACTGTCGGGTTCCTGATTCTGGTGGCAGGCACGTTCCTGGCGTTGATCCAGGCGTTCAACGCGTTGTTCGGCGAGGCCATCGGCCGTGTGGTCACCCTGGCCTTCCTGATGCTGCAGCTGGTGTCGGCGGGTGGGATCTATCCGGTCGAGACGACCGCCAAGCCGTTCCAGATCATCCACCCATTCGACCCGATGACCTACGCGGTCAACGGTCTTCGGCACCTCATCGTCGGTGGCATCGATGCGCGGTTGTGGACAGCGATCGCCGTGTTGACCGGCGTGCTGGTGGTGTCGCTGGCGGCCAGTGCGTGGGCCGCTCGGCGGAACCGCCAGTACACCATGGACCGGCTACACCCACCGATCGAGGTATGACAGAGGCCAGGCGACAGATGACAGATGACACGGACACCAAGCGGCTGAAGGATTTCGGCGGGACGGTGCTGTTCCTGCTGTTGCAAGGCTTCTGTTGGCGTGCAACGTTATTCCTCACCGCGGGCTCGGTACGTGGTTTGATCTATGCCGGGCTGGTGTTGCTGTTCGCGACCATCGCGGTGTCGGTGTGGCGGGTGGCCCGGAACCAACCGGCTGCCCTGATCGCGCTCGGCGCAGCCGTGGCGCAGCTGGTTCTCGGTGGCGTCGCGTTGTTTCTCACGCCCTGAGTTCGCCGAAATTGCATTCCACGCGCGTCAAGTCGCCAGTTGACGCGCGTGGAATGCAATTTCGGCGGATCAGGGCAACCCGATGCGGCGGTAGCGCTCCAGCCGGGCAGTCAGCCGGTCCTCGGCGGAGGCGGCCCTGAGCCGGTGCAACTCCGCGGCGATCGTGTCCGAGAGCCGTTGGGTGAAGGCTCGCGGCTCGTCGGCCGCGTCGGGTTCCTCGGGCACCACGACATCGACGATGCCGTGCCGCAGCAGGTCGATCGACCGAATGCCCTGTGCTGCAGCAAGTTCCGGCGCATGGACGACGTCACGGTAGACGATGGCGCTGGCACCCTCGGGCGGTAGCGGCGCCAGCCAGCCGTGCAGCGCCGCCAGCACCCGATCGGCGGGCACCATCGCCAGGGCCGGCCCGCCGCTGCCCTGCCCCAGCAACACCGACACCGTCGGCGTGTCCAGCGTGACGAGGTCGGCCAGGCACCGGGCGATCTCCCCGGCCAGCCCACCCTCTTCGGCTTCGGTCGACAGCGCCGGCCCCGCGGTGTCGATCACCAGGACCAGCGGCAGCTGCAGGCTGGCGGCCAGCGCCATCCCGCGGCGGGCCTCGCGCAGCGCCGCCGGACCGACCAGCCCGCCTACCACGCGCTGCTGTCCGAGCACGACCGCCGGCTGCCCGCCGAAGCGGGCCAACGCCAGCAGCATGGTCGCCGCCTCGCCTTGCCCGGTACCCGACAGCAGCACCCGCTCGGTCGAGCCGTGCCGCAGCAGATAGCTGACCCCGGGCCGGTCGGGCCGGCGCGACACCTCCACCGATTCCCACGCCCCGGCGTCAGGTAAGGGCCCGAAGGTCGGCTCCGAGGGCGCGGCACCGGGTTCGTCCCAGACCACCTTCAGCGCCCGGTCCAGAGTGGCCCGCAGCAGCTCGAGCGGAACCACCGCGTCGATCACACCGTGCCGCTCCAGGTTCTCCGCGGTCTGTACATCCGACGGAAACGGCTCCCCGTACAGATGTTCGTAGACCCGCGGTCCGAGGAACCCGATCAGCGCGCCGGGCTCGGCGGCGGTGACGTGGCCCAGCGACCCCCACGACGCGAACACCCCGCCGGTGGTCGGGTGCCGCAGATACACCAGGTAGGGCAGATGGGACCGTTTGTGCAGCTCCACTGCGGCGGCGATCTTGACCATCTGCAGGAACGCGACCGTGCCCTCCTGCATGCGCGTGCCGCCCGAGCTCGGCGACGCCAGGAGCGGCAGCCTCTCGGCGGTGGCGCGGTGCACGGCGGCGATGATGCGCTCTGCTGCGGCCACCCCGATCGATCCGGCCAGGAAGTCGAACTCGCAGACCACCACCGCCACGCGACGGCCGAAGATACGTCCTTCGCCGGTGATGACGGACTCGTCGAGGCCGGTCGCGGCGGTCGCATCGGCCAGTTCTCGCCGGTAGTCGTCCGAAGTCGCCACCTCCAGCGGGGGGCCATCCCAGGAGATGAACGAGTCCTCATCGAGGACGGCGTCGCGCAGCGCCAGGGCACGGATCCGACTCACACGAAAAGGCTAATAGTGTGGACCCATGATCGGAGTGACCCGAGACGGCCACGTGCTGACCCTGGAACTGCAACGACCCGAGCGACGCAACGCGCTGAACGCCGAACTCGTCGACGGACTGCGGGAGGCGATCGAGCAGGCCACCGCCGAAGACGTCCGTGCGATCGTGATCACCGGCCAGGGCCACGTCTTCAGTTCAGGAGCGGACCTGTCCGGCGGCCAGGGCGTCGCCGACGAACTGCCGGAAAAGGCCAGGGCGCTCAACCTGGCGATCGACTCCGCGCCGATTCCGGTGATCGGCGCCATCAACGGCCCGGCCATCGGCGCGGGGGTGATCCTGGCGATGATCTGCGATCTGCGCGTCGTCGCACCCGAGGCCTATTTCCAGTTCCCGGTCGCCAAATACGGTATCGCTCTGGACAATTGGAGCATCCGCCGTTTGACCTCGTTGGTGGGTGCGGGCCGCGCCCGGGGGATGCTGTTGGCGGCCGAACGTCTGACATCCGAGGTCGCCCTGCAGACCGGGATGGCGAACAGGATCGGCACGCTGGCTGATGCGCAGGCCTGGGCGCAGGAGATCGCCGGGTACGCGCCGTTGGCGCTGCAGCATGCCAAGCGCGTCCTCAACGACGACGGCGCCTACGAGGAGCCCCGGCCGATCCACCAGGAACTCTTCGACCGCGCCTGGGCCAGCTCGGACATCATCGAGGCGCAGGTGGCGCGCATCGAGAAACGCCCGCCGAGGTTCCAAGGAGCTTGATGGAGATACACACCGCGCTGCGGCTCGGATTCGGGACAGCCTCGGCGTTGGCCGGGGGATGGGTTCTGCGGGCGTTGCAGGGCACTCCTGCCTCGCTGGGCGCCACGCCGGCCGAGATCGCACCGGTGGCCCGCCGTTCGCCGCACTACCGCGAGGGCAAGTTCTCCAACCTGGAGCCACCGTCGGGGATCACGATGAATCGCGACATGCAGCGCATGTTGCTGCGGGATATGGCCAACGCCGGGTCGACCGGTAAACCCGCGGGCCCGATCCCGCTGGTCAGTCCGTCCACCACGGAGTCCGACCAGGACGGCATCGCCGCGAGCTGGTACGGACACTCCAGCGTCCTGATCGATGTCGACGGCTATCGGGTGCTGGCCGACCCGGTGTGGAGCCGGCGGTGCTCGCCGTCGCGCACGGTCGGCCCCCAGCGGCTGCATGAGGTCCCGGTGTCGTTGGAAGCGCTGCCGGCGTTGGACGCGGTGCTGATCAGCCACGACCACTACGACCACCTCGACATCGACACCGTCGTCGCGCTGACCAAGACGCAGCGCGCGCCGTTCGTGGTGCCGCTGGGTATCGGCGTGCATCTGCGCAAGTGGGGCGTCCCGGAGGCCCGGATCGTCGAACTGGACTGGAACGAATCCCACCGCATCGACGGCCTGACCTTGACCTGTACACCGGCACGGCACTTCTCCGGCCGGCTTTTCAGCCGCGACACCACCCTGTGGGCGTCCTGGGTGGTGGCCGGTCCCCGCCACCGCGCCTACTTCGGCGGGGACACCGGATACACGAGGAGCTTCGCCGAGATCGGCGCCGAATACGGCCCGTTCGACCTGACGCTGCTGCCGATCGGCGCCTACCACCCTGCGTTCGCCGACATCCACATGAATCCGGAAGAGGCGGTGCGCGCCCACCTGGACTTGACCGACCGGGACTTCGGCGTGATGGTGCCGATCCATTGGGCGACGTTCCGGCTGTCGCCGCACCCGTGGGCCGAACCCGCTGAGCGGCTGGTCGCCGCCGCCGACACCGAGAAGATTCGGATCACGGTGCCGATGCCCGGCGCGCGGGTTCAGCCCGGGTCGACATTCGACCCGTGGTGGCGGTTCTAGAGCTGCGCGGCGCGTTACGGTGCTGACCATGAAAGCCCCGACCCGCTGGGCCGCACTCGTCCTGCTGGTCACGCTGTTCGCCGGCTGTAGTACCGAGCGCGAGGATCCGGCGGAAACCGACGGACCGACCACCAGCGCGGCGCCGTCGGCCGGCCCGGCCGAGAAGCTGCCTCCACCGCTGGTGCCGGCGATGCCGCTGCCGGAGAACGCGGTGCGCGACGCGGTATCCCGGCTCGACGGCATGGTCGAGGAGCTGATGACGAAGTCGGGTCTGCCCGGGATGGCGGTCGCCGTGGTACACGGCGGAGAAACCGTCTACAGCAAGGGGTTCGGCGTCAAGAACACCCAACTCGGTGACGAACCTGGCAACCGCGTCGACCCCGACACCGTCTTCCAGCTCGCGTCACTGTCGAAACCGTTGGGCGCCACCGTGGTGGCCCACCAGGTCGGTGAGGGCAGCATCAGCTGGGACACCCCGCTGGTCGAGCACCTGCCCTGGTTCGCACTGGCCGACAGCGCTGTCACCCGCATGGTGACGGTCGGCGACATGTATGCCCACCGGTCCGGGCTTCCCGATCATGCCGGCGACCTGCTCGAGGATCTCGGTTACGACCGGCGCCTGGTGTTGGAGAAGCTGCGCGAGTACCCGCTCGACCCGTTCCGGGTGTCCTATGCCTACACCAACTTCGGGCTGACCGCCGGGGCCGAGGCCGTTGCCGCCGCTGCCGGCCGGTCGTGGGAGGACCTCAGCCGGCAGACGCTCTACGAACCGCTGGGGATGTCCTCGACGAGTTCGCGGTTCGACGACTTCGTCGTCCGGCCCAACCGCGCCCTCGGGCATCTGCACGTCGACGGTGCTTACCGCCCGGACCATGTGCGGGACCCACAAGCCGAAGCCCCCGCAGGCGGGGTGAGCAGCTCGGTCAACGACCTTTCCCGATGGCTGACCATGATGCTGGCCGACGGCACTTATCAGGGCCGACAGCTCATCGATCCCGCGGCGCTGCGTCCCGCGCTGACCCCGCAGAGCGTGTCGGACCGCGCATCAGACCCGGCGGCCCGATCAGGGTTCTACGGCTACGGGTTCAACGTGGGCACGACCGCCGCCGCGCGCCAGCAACTCAGCCACTCGGGTGCATTCGAACTCGGCGCCGGCGCCAACTTCGTCATGCTGCCGTCCGCTGACGTCGCGATCGTGGCGCTGACCAACGCCACGCCATCGGGGGTGCCGGAGACGCTCACCGCTCAGTTCGCCGACCTCGTGCAGTTCGGCGAGGTCCGCGAAGACTGGTGGGAGCTCTACCACGGAGCGTTCGCGGAGATGGAGAAGCCGGTGGGTTCGCTCGTCGGTGCCCGGCCGCCGGCCCAGCCCACCCCGCCCGCACCGCTGGCCGACTATGTGGGGCAGTACAGCAACTCGTTCTGGGGGCCGGCGCGGGTGCTGCAGACCGACGCCGGCCTGGAGCTGGCGCTCGGCCCGAAATTCGTTGTCCCTCTGAAGCACTGGGACGGTGACGTGTTCACCTTCTCGTTCGTCAGCGAAAACGCCCCGCCGGGCAGCCTCTCCAAGGCGAGCTTCGACGGCGACTGGCTGACCCTCGAATACTTCGACCAGGATGGAAAAGGGACCTTCACTCGATGAGTACCTCACTCGTCGTTGGCCTCTCCGAAGCCGAGGTGGCCGAGCGTGTCGCCGCCGGCCGCACCAACGACGTCCCCGCCCGCGCCGCTCGCAGCGTCTCGGAGATCATCCGCGGCAACGTGTTCACGCGAATCAACGCGATCCTCGGTGTGCTGTTCGTGATCGTGCTGTCGACCGGCTCGATCATCAACGGCGCGTTCGGCCTGCTGATCATCGCCAACAGCGCGATCGGCATCATTCAGGAGCTGCGCGCCAAGAACACCCTGGACAAGCTGGCCATCGTCGGGCAGGCGAAACCGCTGGTGCGTCGGCTCGGATCGTCGGGACCGAGCTCCCGACGGCTGCTGCCCAGCGAGGTCGTCCTCGACGACGTGATCGAACTCGGCCCCGGTGACCAGATCGTCGTCGACGGCGAGATCCTCGAGGAGGCCAACCTCGAAGTCGACGAATCGCTGCTGACCGGTGAAGCCGATCCGATCGCGAAAGACGCGGGCGATGTGGTGATGTCGGGCAGCTTCGTCGTCGCCGGCACCGGCGCCTACCGCGCGACGAAGGTCGGACGGGAGGCCTACGCCGCCAAGCTCGCCGAGGAAGCCAGCAAGTTCACCCTGGTCAAATCCGAACTGCGCAGCGGGATCAACAAGATCCTTCAGTTCATCACGTACCTGTTGGTGCCTGCCGGGTTGCTCATCATCTACACCCAGTTGTTCACCACCGGCGCCGGATGGAGCGCGTCGGTGCTGCGGATGGTCGGCGCGCTCGTGCCGATGGTGCCCGAGGGCCTGGTGCTGATGACGTCGATCGCGTTCGCGGTCGGGGTGATTCGGCTCGGCCGACGCCAGTGCCTGGTCAACGAACTGCCCGCGATCGAGGGCCTGGCCCGCGTCGATGTGGTCTGCGCCGACAAGACGGGGACGCTGACCGAGAACGGCATGCGGGTCTGCGACCTGCGCGCCGCCGACGAAGGAGCCGACGTCGGCGCCGTTGCCGATGCGCTGGCTCAACTGGCCGCCGACGATCCGCGTCCCAACGCCAGCATGGCGGCCATCGCCGAGGCGTACCCGGCCCCGCCCGGCTGGGTCTGTACCGCCACCGCACCGTTCAAGTCCGCGACCAAATGGAGCGGTGCGTCGTATGCGGGGCACGGCAACTGGGTGATGGGCGCGCCGGACGTGCTGCTCGATCCCGATTCGCCGATGGCCGCGACCGCCGAACAGATCGGCGCGACCGGGATGCGGGTGCTGCTGCTGGGGTCCAGCGACGTCGCAGTCGACGATCCCGTCGCCCCCGGGACCGTCACACCCCGAGCGCTCGTCGTGCTCGAACAACGTGTGCGTCCGGACGCCCGCGACACGCTCGACTACTTCGCGTCGCAAAAGGTCTCGATCAAGGTCATCTCCGGCGACAACGCCGTGTCGGTCAGCGCGGTGGCGGGCTCGTTGGGTCTGCAGGGTGAGGCGATGGACGCGCGCAACCTTCCCGAGCAGCCCGACGCTCTCGCCGAGACCGTGGAGGAGTGCACGACGTTCGGGCGGGTGCGGCCCGACCAGAAGCGGGCGATGGTGCACGCCCTGCAGTCGCGCGGTCACACCGTGGCCATGACCGGCGACGGCGTCAACGACGTGCTGGCACTCAAGGACGCCGACATCGGCGTCGCGATGGGCTCGGGCAGCTCGGCGTCGCGGGCAGTGGCTCAGATTGTGCTGCTGGACAACAAGTTCGCGACCTTGCCGTACGTCGTCGGTGAAGGCCGGCGGGTGATCGGCAACATCGAACGCGTCTCCAATCTGTTCCTGACCAAAACGGTCTATTCCGTGTTGCTGGCGGTGCTGGTAGGGCTGGGGGGTCTGGCCTCGGAGATGTTCGGCACCGACCCGTTGCTGTTTCCCTTCCAACCGATTCACGTCACCATCGCCGCCTGGTTCACCATCGGGATTCCGGCGTTCATCCTGTCGCTGGCGCCGAACAGCGAGCGCGCCCAACCGGGGTTCGTCCGCCGCGTGATGACCGCGGCGTTGCCGTCGGGACTGGTCGTCGGGGTCGCGACGTTCGTCTCGTACCTGCTTGCGTACCAGGGGCGCGACGCGTCGGAACTGGAGCAAACCCAGGCCTCGACCGCGGCGCTGATCACCCTGCTGGTGGCGGCGGTGTGGGTGCTGGCGTGCGTGGCTCGCCCCTACGAGTGGTGGCGGGTCGCCCTGGTCGCGATGTCCGCGTTGGCCTACGTGGTGATCTTCTCGATCCCGCCGGCCCGCGAGCTTTTCATCCTGGACACGTCGAACGTGCAGCTGACGGCCATGGCGCTGGGTGTCGGTCTGGTCGGCGCGCTGGCGATCGAGGTGATCTGGTGGCTGCAGGGCGCAGTCCTGGGAGAACGTCGCCGGTTGTGGCGTGAGCGGTAGGCTCGCGAACATGTCGTTCCTGGACAAACTGAAGAACTGGGTGTCGAAGAATCCCGACAAAGCCAGCAGTGCGATCGACAAGGCCGGCGACCTCTTCGACCAGAAAACCCGGGGTAAGTACGCGCAACACGTCGACAAGGCGCAGAACGCCGCGCGCAACTACGTCGACAAGAACAATCCGGCCGGGCCGGGCACCGCGCAACAGCCCCCGGCGCAACCTCCACAACCGCCGCACCAGCAGCGGCCGGCCGACCCACCGGTCTCGTAACGCGATGGCCAAACTGTCGGTCTCGGTCGATGTTCCGCTGCCGCCGGAGAAAGCCTGGGAGTGCGCGTCGGATCTGTCCCGCTACAAGGAGTGGCTGTCCATCCACCGGGTATGGCGGTCCAAGTTGCCCGAGGTCATCGAGAAGGGCACCGAGCTCGACTCGATCGTCGAGGTCAAGGGCATGCCCAACCGGATCCACTGGAAGATCGTGCACTACAAGCCGCCGGAGTCCATGACGCTCAACGGTGACGGCAAAGGCGGCGTCAAGGTCAAGCTGATGGGCAAGATCAAGCGCGCTGCACAGGACCCCACCGGCTCCACGGTGACGTTCGACGTGCACCTGGGCGGTCCGGCGCTGTTCGGGCCCATCGGCATGGTCGTCGCCGGTGCGCTCAAGGGCGACATCCAGGAATCGCTGAACCGATTCAAGGCCGTTTTCGCGCCGTCCTGACCGACGGCTCCAGTCGCGCCCGCGCGACGTCAGCTTTCTAGTCGCGCCCGCGCGACGTCAGCCGCCCCGTTTCCGGTGATCAGCCACAGAGTGGTGAGGCTGTCCACGAGCTGTTCGACGGTGACCTTCGCGCGGCCGTCGACATAGGCCAGGATCGCATCGGCGGTCCCGCCGATGACGAACGCGGGCGCGACCTCGGCCAGCGGATCCTTCTCCAACTCGACCCCGTGCACGGTGCGCGCGTTGGCGACGAGCACCGCGGTCAGTCCGCGCATCACGGCTTCGCGGTGGTGGTGCAGGGCCGGCGACGCCGCCACGCCGCCGAGCAGGACGCGGGCGCGCCGCGGGTCGGTCACCAGGTGCTGCACCACGGCGCCGACGGCTGCGGCGGCCTGTCGGTCGAGTGGCTCGTCGACGGCCGCGGCGGCTGCTGACAGCGTCGCCGCGCTGACCTCGGCGGCGATGTCGTCGACCGCGGCGGTCGCGACGGCGTCGAGGTCGGTGAAGCTCTCATAGAAGTACCGCTTGTTGAGTCCCGCTGTGGCGCACAGCTTGTCGACCGAGACCGCCCGCCATTGGTTGGCCGACATCACGTCCAGTGCGGCGTCGATCAATCTGGCCCTGCGCTCGGTGCGCCGCTGCTCGGCGGACCGGCCGCCGTAGCTGCGGGGCGTGGGCTGGGGCATCGGACCATCGTCGCACCATGACGGCCGACTCTTGACACCCATCCCGTAATTCTGGCACGGTTTCGTACCAGACGGCTCGAGGAGGATGCGGTGACGACTTTCGAGCGGATCGACCGGACGGTTGGGGCCGCCGCCAAGGCGCGGGTACAGGCGCTGGCAGCGTCTGTCACCGAGCGCTACCCGAGCCGAGAGCGCCCACTTGCGCGACCGCCCGCGGATTCGGGTCTCAAGCCGGTGCTGGGTAATTACGGCTTTCCGGTGCTGGGCCACATCGTGAGCACCCTGGTAGATCCGCTCGCGTTCGCCCGCGAGCGTTACGAACGCTACGGCCCGGTGTGGTGGGCCGGTGGAGTCGGATTCCGCGTGGTGTCGGCGATGGGGCCCGAAGCGCTGGAAACGGTGTGGATCAACAAGGACAAGGCCTTCTCCAGTGAACGCGGCTGGGCGCCGGTCATCGGACCGTTCTTCCACCGCGGCATCATGCTGCTGGACTTCGAAGAGCATCGCGACCACCGCCGCATCATGCAGCACGCCTTCACCCGCAGCGCACTTGAAGGCTACCTCGAGCTGATGCGCCCGGGCATCGAGCGCGCCGTCACCAATTGGTCTCCGGCGCAACGCTTCCCGTTCTACCCGGCGGTCAAGAAGCTGTTGCTCGACCTGGCCGCCGAAGTCTTCGTCGGCGCCACCCTGGGCGACGAGTCCGAGCAACTCTCGGCCGACTTCCACGACACCGTGTGCGGCGGGCAGGCGATCATCCGCGCCGACGTTCCCGGCGGAATCTGGGCGCGCGGACTTCGCGCGCGCGAACGCCTGGAACGGTATTTCGCCGCACAACTCCCGGCGCGGCGTGCCGGTGACGGCACCGATCTGTTCTCGATGCTGTGCCGCAGCCGCAGCGATGACGGCGCCGGCTTCAGCGACGACGACATCGTCAACCACATGATCTTCCTCTTGATGGCCGCGCACGACACCAGCGCCATCGCGTTGTCGATGCTCGTCTACGAACTCGGTCGGCACCGGACCTGGCAGGACGCGCTGCGCGACGAGGCACTGCAGAACCCGGTCGATACCCAGACCCTGGCCGGCCTGGATGGCTACCCGCTCCTCGACGCGGCGTTCAAGGAGATCTTGCGGATGTACGCGCCTGCGGGAACGTTGTTCCGGCAGACGGTGAAAGACACCGAGGTCGCCGGGCACTTCATCCCGCGCAAGACGCAGGTGGCGGTCAACGTGTACGCCTCGATGCGGTTGGCCGACTGGTGGCCGAACCCGGACCTGTTCGACCCCGGCCGGTTCACCGGGGGCGCGGACGCATCGGTCATCCACCGATATGCGTTCGCGCCGTTCGGCGGCGGCGTGCACAAATGCATCGGGCAGCAGTTCGCGGACATGAGCGTCAAGACGATCATGCATCGACTGTTGCGGCAGTTCGAATGGCGTGTGCCCGCTGACTACCACCCACGGATGACGTGGGGGACCGGGCCCACACCGGCGGACGGCCTCCCGGTCGACCTTCGGGTCATCCGAGGTCGCTGAGCGCCTCGTCGATCGGGGTCTCACCTTCGATCAGCTCGAACGTGTGGCCGCCGGTTTGCGGCGCGTCGAGCGCGGCGACGAGTACGGCCGCGACGTCGGCGCGCGGAATGCTGCCGCGCCCGGTGTGTGCGGCAACGCGCACCCGCCCGGTGCCGGGCTCATCGGTCAGCGCGCCCGGCCGGATGATCGTCGCGGAAAGCCCGGCGCGCGAACGGATGTCGTCGTCCGCGGCACCCTTGGCCCGCAGGTAGGCGACGAACACCTCGTCGGCAACGTCATCGGGGACCTGGGCGTCGGCGCCCATGGAGGAGATCATCAGGTAACGCCGTACCCCGGCGGCTTCGGCGGCGTCGGCCAGTAGGATCGCTGCGTCGCGGTCGACGGTCTGCTTGCGGGCCGCCCCGCTGCCGGGACCCGCCCCCGCGGCGAAGATCACCGCGTCGGCGCCCCGCAGGTGTGTCGCCACCGTATCGACGTCGGAGTTCTCCAGATCGACGACGATCGGCTCGGCGCCGGCCGCTTCCAGGTCTGCGGCGTGATCGGGGTTGCGGATGAAGCCGGCCACCGAATCACCGCGTTCGGACAGGAGTCGTTCGGTCAGCAACGCGATCTTGCCGTGGCCGCCGGCGATGACGACACGCATGAGGACCTTCCCTTCGTCAGCGGCGGAGCCGGCGGCGGACCAGACTGGTGAACTCCGCGGTCGACCGGCGCACTGATTCGAGTTCCAGCGATACCACCAACGTGTCTACCATCGCGAACGGCAGCGTGGTGACGACCGCTCCGCGGCCGTACTCGATGTGCCAGGACCCGGGATGAATCGTCAGCCCGCGGGCGCGTCCCCGCTCCAGGCACGTACGTTCGCCCGGCAGCAGCGGCGGCAACGCGCTGGTGTCGTCGGATTCCACATCGTAGGAGTCGATCCGGCCGGCCAGCAGGAACTTGTGGACGTCGACGTGCTTGTAGCGTCCGGAGAACCCCTGCGTACCCGTGGGCGAGCCGAAGATCACGATGTATTCCCGGGCGCTGAAGTACAGGAACCGCACTTTGCCGAGGATTCCGCCGGCCTTGCTGCCGACCCAGCGGCCGGGCGTGGCATCGATGAGGTGCGGGTACTCGTCGGCCAGCAGCTCCACGGCGGTGCGGACGACTTCGTCGGTGTCGGCGGACAGCCCTGCGGCACGTTTCGCCACACCGTGGAGGACCTCGGGGTCGATTCGATAACCCATCACGCGACCTCCATCGGCATGCTGATCGGACCGCTGAGACCCAACAGCGGTTTCCATGGCACTTCGCCGACGCAGCGGGCTTCGGGCATGCGGCGGGACAGCACCTTCAAGGCCTCACTGAGTTCGAGGCGGGCCAGGTTTGCGCCAAGACAGTAGTGCACCCCACCGCCGAAGGTCAGGATCGGCGGCGGATCGTCACGGGTGATGTCGAATCGCTCGGGCTCGGCGTAGACGGTGGCGTCCCGGTTGGCGGCGTAGGTGTTGACGACCAGGAATGTCCCGGCCGGGAAGGTGTACCCCTCCAGCGTGACGTCCTCTGAGGCGCTCCGCACGGTGCTGCACATCGACGGGGAGTGCCGCATGGTCTCCTCGACAGCCGGCCTCGCCAGCTCCGGCCGATCCCGCAGTAGAGCCCATTGCTCGGGGTGTTCGCAGAGAACCTGCATCGACGCCGCGAGTTGGCTTCGCGTGGTGTCGGTTCCGGCGACCAGGATGCTGAACGCGAGCATGCGTACCTCGGCGGCGTCGAGGCGGTCACCGCTGTCTTCGATGCGGATCAATTCGGACAGCAAGTCGTCGGTCAGTCGCCGTCTGCGGTCGGCGATCATCTCGTCGATGTAATCGTCGAACGCGTCCCAGGCTGTCAGCACCGCGGGTTCTTCGGCGGCGAGGTCGCAGTCGAAGCTCACGATCTTGAAGATGTCGTCGGCCCAACGGGAAAACTGCTGCCAGTCCTGACGGGGTGCGCCCAGGAGTGCGCAGATGATCGGAATCGGGTAGGGGCGGGCGATGTCGGAGACGAACTCACACCGCGACGACGTCGTGGCGTCGTCGATCAGTTCGTTGATCACGGCGTGGATGGTGTCGTGCATGCGCGCCGTTGCGCGCGGCGTGAAGGCCCGTGACACCAGACCGCGCAGCCGCCGGTGCTGGTCGCCCTCCATGTTGAGGATGCTGTGGGTGACCCTGTCCCACAACGGTCCTGACGTGATGCCGTGCGCCGACAGGTGAATTCCCGGCGGAATCACGAACCGCGGGTCACGCAGCACCGTGCGGGCCAAGTCATAAGACAGGATCTCCGGGCCGATCGGCCCCAGCGCCACCGGTGCGTGTTGCTGTGCGGCACGGAACTGGGGATGGATCTGCTGTGGCGTCGCGGTCAGGTCGTAGCTCAGCGTGGGCAGACCTGCGTCGAAGATGCTCACCGCGGCACTGGCGATCATCGCGCACCGAGGATCCGCAGCGGAAGCTGCGGCAACGCACACGTCGCCGACGGCCAGGTGATTTCCGGGACGTAGCCCGCGGCGAGCTCGAAATCCGGTACGCGAGCGAGCCATTCGGAGACCACGAGCTTGACTTCCATGCGCGCGAGGTGCGCGCCGAGGCAACGATGTGGTCCACCGCCGAACCCCCAGTGCTTGTGGACACGGCCGTCGATGATCAGCTCGTCTGTCGAGTCCCGGTCGCTGCCGTCACGGTTGATCGCCCCCAGCGGCAGGCGGATCTGAGCTCCGGCCGGTAGTTCGACACCGGCGACGGTGACGGGTTCGGTGGTGACGCGCCCGAGAATGGGTGCGGCAGGCTCCAATCGGATGATCTCCTCGACGAAACCGGCCACCGCGTCGGGGTTGTCGCGCAGGTGGATCCGGAGATCGGGGCGACGGGCGAGTTCGAGCAGCGCCATGCCGATCGTCGCGGTCACGGTGTCCAGACCGGCCAGCACGAACACCAGGGACAGCCCCGTCGCCTCGGCGTCGGTCAGCGGCTCCTCACGGTGCAGGAGGTCGGACAGGATGCCGTCCCGGGGTGACTTCCGCTGGTCGGCAACGGCTTCGGTCAGATAACCGAACAGTTCGGCGGCGGGGGTGAGGTCCACGCTCTCGGGATCGGTGGCCAGGCTGACCGCGATGATCGCGTCCTTCCAGGCCACGAGCCGATCGCGGTCCTCCAGGGGCAACCCGAACAGCGTCAGGAAGACCTGGGACGGGTAGGGGGTGGCCAGGTCGGCCATCACCTCGCACTCCGCGCGTTCGGCGATCGGCGCGATGATGTCGATCGCCTGCGCCTGCAGCGACGGCAGCAATGCGGTCAGCGTCTGCGGGCTGAAGTAGTGGTGCAGGATCCTGCGGTAGCGGGTGTGCTCGGGCGGGTCGAAACCCAGGGGCACCAACGGAACCGGACTGATCATGTCGTCGTAGGAGGTCCGCGATGAGTACACCTGCGGATTGCGCAGTGCGGCCAGCACATCGTCGCGGCGGGTGAAGTAGTACCAGCCGTCGCCGCTGTGCAGCACCGGGCCGAGGTCGCGCAGTTTGGTCCAGCCTGCGCCTCGGTCCTGTGCCATGGGCAGGTCTTCGTAGCTGACCTGGGGAAGGTCGAGTGCGCCGGTCATGAGAGGTTGGTGGCCAGGAAGGTCAGCGGAAGGCCGAGCACCGACAGGTCGGTCTCGTCGAGGTAGGACCCGTCGCCGGAGAAGCTCTGACGAAATCGGGTGACCGCGCCGTAACGATCCGCCACGGTCTGCGCGTCGCCGCCATCGGGGACCTGCACCACCACGGTGTACACCCCGTCGCCGTGCCGGTCCAGGAACCCGTTCACCGATTCCGCGACGCCGGCAGTCGACCCGCTCAGCGGGCTGATGAGCTCGATTCCGCGCTGCCAGTCGAGTTCGACGTGGACCCCCAGCTCGGTGAGTTCTGCTGCGTCGAACTGGAATCCGAGATCGGTGAACATCTGCACCAGCGCGGCTCGGCGATCGGCCGCCACCGCGAACACGACGTGGTGCAGTCGCGGAGCGCCGTCCCCGGCAGTCACCGTCGCACCAATCCGCGCGGCTGTACCAGTCCGAGGTCGAGGTGGGTGAGCCAGCCCGGCGGGGCGTCGCAGACATCGGGGATCGCGTTGACCGCGCCCATCGCGGTCCAGGTGTACCCGGGGTGCACCATGGACCCGTCGGGATTCTCGAGACCCTGCAGCGTCAGCTCGGTGGGTGGATCACCGTGCAGGATCAGCCGGTAACGGGTGGTGCCCCAATCCCACGGCGGATCCAGCTGTTCGCCCCGGCCGACGAGATAGATCGCGTGGTACACGATCAGCGGCTGTCCGTCCACCCATGCCGTCCACTCATGGTGTTGTGCCGCAACGGTTCCCCGCGGTAGCACGCCGTCGGGATGGGGGATGTCGGTCGTGGCTGTCGCGGCCCGCACATCGGCGGCGGTGACGTCGTCGATGGTCACGCCGAGGCCGTCGGCGATCATGTGCATCGACTGCGCGAAGAACGGAACGCCGAGGCCCAACAGCGTGGGTTCGGACACGAACGCATCCTTGTCCTTGCCGAACCCCATCCAATCGATGTGGTCCAGCGGGGCGTCGGTCAGCACGTTGACGACTTCGAACAGTTCGATCTTGTCGACCCTGCTGGCCACCCGCGCCAGGGTGAGGGGCAGGAGATCACCTGCATAGCCGGGGTGGATCCCGCCGGCGTGGAACGAGGCCCGACCGGCCTCGCACGCGGCGCGGATCCGGTCGCCGGCGTCACGGAACTGCTCGGTGGGATGGTAGGGCCCGCTCGTGGTGACGACGTTCTTGCCCGATTGCAGCAGCCGGCACACGGTGTCGACGTCCATGATCACCGGGGTGTAGAACACACAGTCGGCGTCGGTGGCGATGACCGCTTCGATGTCGTCGGTGGCAGCCAGCCCCACCGGCGCGACGCCGGCGAGTTCGCCGGCGTCCCTGCCGACTTTGTCCTTGTTGTGGACCAGGACGGCGACGAGGTCGTAGACGGGGTTGTCGATGAAGTGGCGCAGGCCTGCCTGACCGACGTCGCCGGTCATCCACTGGATGACGCGATAGGTTCTGGGACGCATGCCGACTCCTTTGTCAACGTGTGGTCACAACGCCGCGCGGGAGCAGCAGCGGAAGGTCGGTGTAGGTCGCGATGCCCGGCGCAGCGGCCACGACAGCGGGTATCGCGGTGATCGCGGGCATGGCCGTGATGGTCAGTCCGAGCATGATGAAATCGTCGATCGATTCGGCGACGAAGTCCGCCGGCGGCTCGAAGCTCAAGGTGGACTTGATCGTCGGGCGCCCCTCGACGGTGATCGTGTACCCGAACGTGGTCTCCCAGCGGGGGTCCAGCGTCTGGCCCTTGGTCCACACCCCGCGGATCTCGATGACGTCCCTGTCGCCGACGAATCCCTGCCACCGGACGTCGATCCCGGCCACACAGCCGCGGTTGATCGTCCAGTCGCCGGGCAGGGACAGATCTTCGGTGGTCTGCGCGTAGTCGGCGACGCACCGCACCTCGTCGAGCTCGACGCCCAGCGCGTCGGCCACCAGGAGCACCGCCTCCCGAAAGATCGCCGATCCCTTCTCGGTCACGGCCTGCAGATCGGGGTGGTCGATCGGATAGCCGAAGCCCATCGGGATTTCGGTGGCCGGGGAGTTGTAGATGGTGGTGTCGAACGACTCGACGATGGCGATACGGTCGACCCGATCGGAGATTCCGGCGCTGACGATCGCGAACAACTGGATGAACCCGGGGTTGATGCCGCTGCCGAAGATGGTCGCGCCGCCACGCGCGCACGCCTCGAGAATGCGGTCCCGGTCCGCCCCCATGCCGAAGCCGTTGATGAACTCCGATGTGGTGACGACGTTGATGCCGCGACCCAGGATGCGGACCAGGTCGTCGACGTCGGCGAACATCGGGTTGTACACGATGCAGTCGGGTTGCAGCGCCAGCAGCGCCTCGACGTCGCCGGTGGCCTGTACGCCGATCGGCGCGATGCCGCAGAGATCGCCGACGTCGATGCCGGCCTTGTCGCTGGACCAGGCGTAACAACCCACCAGCTCGAGCTGCGAGTTGGCCGTGACGGCGTGCACGGACTTCTTGCCGACGTTGCCGGTGGTCCACTGCACGACCCGGTAGGTCATGGCGCCGGCATTCCCTCCTGTTCGGCGGCCTGGCGAGCCTCGCGTTCCTCGTGGATGCGCACCAGCTCGCGGAACCCGAGTCGGTTGTACTTCGGGATCGGTTGCACGCCCCACTCGTCCTGCGCGGTGTCCTTGCCCTCGGCGCCCTCGGGCGGCCCGAGCGGCGGGTAGGGCACCTTGCATTCGAGCTCGTCGTCGGAGTAGCGCACCTTGAGCAACTCGCTGCAGATCTCGGTGAAGCTCAGTGTGGGATACCCGTAGTACACAGCCATGAACGGCAGGGTGAACGCCCCCTCGATGACCAGTGCGATCAGGCACACCAGCACTGCCCGCTTGATGTAGCGGTGCATCCGGGCGTAGTACGGGGTGGTGCCCGGGGGCAGGTCCTCGGCCTTCTCTTCGGTGGGTTGCGGAGTGGTCACAGGGTCCTCCTGGTGCTGTCGCGAGATCGGTTCAGTCGGTGAATATTTCGCGGTTCACCGTGTGTAGGTACGGGATCGCGAGGAACGGGGTGATGTAGAAGATGTCGTAGATCCACCACCCGATGACCGGGAAGACCACACCGGCGTAGCGCACGTCGGCGTACATGGTCATGTTGAGCACGTAGGCGCACCAGATGACGATGCCCATCCAGCAGGTGATGATCATCCACTGGTGGCCCCAGCGCTTCATCTGCAGGAAACCGATGGCCGCAGCCACTCGCATGGAGAAGACCGTGAGGATCAAGCCGATGACATAGGCCTTCTCGCCGGGTGCGCTGGCGCCGCCGATCCACATTTCGTTGTAGTGCCAGAAGTAACCGGCGTCGAACATGTTGCCCCAGCCGATCATCAGGACGCGGTTGATCAGCGTGTGGTTGCCGATCATGTCCAGTGCCCAACCGAGGCTGTTGAGCATGCCGTCGATGAGGACCAGGTAGCCGATCAACGTGACGATCATGGGGCGCACCGACATGCCTGCGAGTTGTGCCTGGCGCTGAAGCCACACGCCGCGCATGAAAATCGGGAATCCGATCAGGCCGGGCGCCCACATCCCCATCAGGGCTGCCCCGACGATCATCCACTTGTCGGCGCGGCGCTGGGCCAACCGGGACTGTTCGTGATGCTCCTCGAGACTCAGCGAGTCGCCGCCTGTCGCCGCAGGCGGTTTAGGGGCTGAATCACGTTTCAGCGACGGGACTTTCACAGGTCCCACCACCCGCGGGCAAAGGACATGTAAAGCTGGATGAGGAACATCGACAGCAGGAATCCGTAGATGACGATCTGGACGATGATGAGCGCCTTCTTACGATTGCGCTCCTGTTGATCCACCATGGTGTTCCCCTCTTCTAGAGTGTCGAGCCGCTGTCGGCGTCGGCCAGGCTGGCGGCCGCGATTTCCCGCAGACCTTCGGTGATGGCGCCGTCGCTGGACAGCGGCGCCAGAATGCATGCCTCTGCGGCCGCCAACTCGGTCGCGCCGGCCGCGATCAGGTGCGCTGCGGTGACGAGCACCCGTGTCGACGGCGGCTCGAAATGGAACACTTCGTCGGCGGTGCGGATGGCGGTGGCGCAGCGTACAAGCCGCTGCGCCGACGCCGGATCGACGCCGGTTTCGGCGACGATGACCTCGGCCTCCCGGTCGGGCGGCAGATACTGCATCGGGAGTGTGACGAAGCGCTGCCGGAAGGACGGCTTGAGCTCCTTGAGTGAGCTGCGGTAGGCCGGGTTGTAGGAGCACACCAACATGAAAGTCTCTGGTGCTTCGACGACTTCGCCGGCGCGGTCGAGGTAGAGGGCGCGCCGATGGTCGGTGAGCGAGTGCAGGATGGCCAGCGAGTCGTGGCGGGCCTCGACTACCTCGTCGAGGTAGCAGATGGCGCCGGCCTTCACCGCGCGCGTCAGTGGGCCGTCGGTCCACACCACGTCCCCGCCGGTGACCATGAATCGGCCCACCAGGTCAGAGCTGGTGAGGTCGTCGTGGCAGCTGATGGTGACGACGGGTCTACCCAGCAGCACACCCATGTGCTCGACCAGGCGGGTCTTGCCACAGCCGGTCGGTCCGGTGAGCATCACCGGCAGACGTTGGCGATAGGCCTGCTCGAAGAGCTGGACCTCCGTGCCGTTGGCGTAGTACGTGTCGCCTGATGGCGATGATCGACCGGTCATGGTTCCTTCCTGGTGTCGGCTCACGCGGCGACGAGTTCGCGGTGGACATGGGCAAGGACGCGGGGGAGTTCGTCGATGCGGCGGATGCGCTGGGACCTGCGGGGTCCGAAGACCTCTGGTAACGGGTCGACCCGGGCGGGGCCGACGCCGACGTAGTACATGGAGACACCGGCGTCATTGGCTTCCTCGACGGCGTGCGCCGCGTCGGCCCAGGCATAGCGGCCCTCGTACCCTTCGTCGGAGATCATGCCGTCGCCGATGACGATGAGTAGTCGTCGCTCCGAGGGCTGATCGAGTAGACGGCTGGTCAGATGACGCAGCGGCGCGCCCAGTCGCGTGTATCCGCCGGTGTGCAGTCCCAGCTTGCCCGGCGGAACGAACCGGCGGTCCTCGAAACCCTTGAGGCAGTTCACCTCCACCCGGTGTCGGGTGTTTCCGGTGAACACGAAGATGCCGTGGCGTTCCCGCGCCGCGGTCATCGCTTGCGAGAGTGCGTCGGCGCACGCCAGTTCGAGCGCGAAGATGCGGCCGCCCTGCACCCCGAGGCTGGAACTTCCGTCGAGCAGCAGCGCGGTGGTGACGTCGCGGCTGGTCGGCAACAGGTCACGGAAGATCCGCGGTTCGAGAGCTTCGCCGGTGGTCAGATCGATGTAGTGGTTCACGTACTGCTCTACATCCAGGTCGGACCCGTCCTCGAGCCGGTTGCGCATCGCGCGGTGGGTGTGTTCCTCGAACCACTTGCGGAGTTCGGCCGAGCCGGCGCCGGGCTGCCGGCTCTCGGCGCGGTGCATCCGCTCGAGCACTGCGACGTGGTCGGGCAGAAAGCTCTGGGTCCAGGCGTTCCATTCCGGATACGGAATGCCGGGCCGGTGATCCGGGGTGATGTCGGCGTCGTTGTCCTGTGGCCGACTCGGCGGGGGCAGGTTGGGGTTGCGGACGCCGCCGTCGCCCCCGACGGGAACGGAGTGGGGCTGCGGACGCCGCTTCTCCGTGGATGTCCACGGCAGTCTGCCGAAGGTCCGTCGGAGCTTGTCCGAAAGACCTTGAGGGGCGGTGTATGCCGTCGGTAACCGGCCAATCAACGGGTCGACCTGCAGCGAGCGCTCGGTGCGCGCCAGCGCGATCGCCCGGTCGAGCATCTCCTCGGTGTCCGGCTCCTCGGTGATCACCTCGAGACCCGGAAGCAGGCGGTTGATCTCGGGAACCAGGCCGGGCCAGTGCCGCGCGACCCACCCTGCCGCAACCCCTGCCTCGACATGGGTCAGGGCGAGGATCTCGCGGGTCGAGAGCTCGTTGAGGCGGTAGCCGGCCACCATGTCCTTCGACGGCGCGCACTGCAGCGCCACGCCACAGGTCAGGGTGCGTCGGGTCCAGTCGGGGTGGCGGATCGGGTAGGGGACGTAGACGGTGTCCAGCGTCGCGCTGAGCGAGAAGCCGCGGTTCTGGCCGGTCACCAGGCGGGCGCCGGTGCGGCGCTGCTCGCTCAACGCGACAGCGGTCAGGGCGCAACTGCGCTCGACCGCCATCGCGGACGCGTCGGACGGTTCGGACATGCCTAGAACGTGCCGAGGTTGGAGAACAACCAGTACCAGAACCAGATCACCAGTCCGGTGCCGCCCCACGCGGCCACATACCTCAGGATCTCCCAGACCCAGTCCATCTCAGTCCTCCTTGCCGGCGGGTTCGTGCGGTTGCGCCGAGGGTGTGGTGTGTGCCGTCATGGTGCACCATTTCTAAACCAGTTACTGACTGAAGTCAACGAATGTGCGCGATCAGTCGGTGAAGATCTCGCGGTTCACGGAGTGCAGATACGGGATGGCCAGGAACGGCGTGATGTAGAAGATGTCGTAGATCCACCACCCGACCACGGGGAACACCACGCCGGCGTACCGCATATCGGCGTAGATCGTCATGTTGAGCACGTAGACGCACCAGATCACCACGCCCATCCAGCAGGTGATGATCATCCACTGGTGACCCCAGCGCTTCATCTGAAGGAATCCGATCCCGGCCGCGATGCGCATGGTGAACACGCTCAGGATCAGTGCGAGTTCGAGAGGCTTCTCTCCCCACGCGGTTGCTCCGCCGAGCCAGATCTCGTTGTAGTGCCAGAAGTATCCGGCATCGAACATGTTGCCCCAGCCGTTGAGCAGAATCCGCGCCAACAGGCTGTGATTGGCCAGGACGTCCAGCGCCCAACCCACTGTGTTGATCGCGGCGTCGACGATCACGCAATAGCCGATCAGGGTCACCAGCATCGGCCGTACCGACAGACCGTCCCGGTGGGCCTTGCGGAGCAGGTAGACGCCGCGCAGGAACAGTGGCAGGCCGAAGATCCCGAGGATCGCGGTTCCGATCAGCAGGCTGCCCGAGATCAGCCATTTGTCGGCCTGTCGTTGGGCAGCCCGGGACAGTTCCTCGTGTTCGTCGAGGCCGAGGCCTCTTGCGGGTGCGGGGGCCGGTTCTGAGCTGCGCCCTCGGGAGAGCGAAGGCAACTTCATGTCGACTGACAATAGTCAATGACATGAGCTAGTCAACGCGTTGGGCGAATCCGATGCTGCGAAGTGTCCGGCCGACGTAGTCGTCGATCATCTTCTGCTGGCCCGGCCACTGGTGGGTGGTGGTCAGTAGGGCATACAGTCCGAGCAGGAAGAACACGGCCGTGTTCACCGGATCGACATCCGCGTCGATCCGTCCGAGCATCCGCGCATTCTCGACCTCGTGGGCAACCGTGATGACGACCGGATGCTCGGCGCTCTCGTCGAGTGGTGGCCGGGTCGGTGAGAAATGCAACGCGAGAAAGTCTTTGAACAACAGCGCGCCGAGTCGGCGCTCGAGTCCACGGACCTGTCGTATCGACTCGTCGAAGACGGCGGCCAGGTCGGGATTGCCCGCCGAGAAGCGGGCCAGGTGTTTGGCGATCCTCTCTTCTTCGCGTCGTTCCAACTCGAGCAACACGTGTTCCTTGGTGGGGAAGTGAAAGAAGAAGGTGCCGTGGGCCACGCCTGCGGCGGTCACGATCTCGTGCACGTCCGCGGCCGTCACTCCGGCCCGTTTGAACTCGGCAACGGCCGCCCCGAGCAGGCGCTCGCGGGTTTGGAGGCGCTTTACCTCGCGTGTGGATGGCTTGTCCACCAGTGCCATTCGGCAACTCTAGCGAAACGGCCGCAATTTGCCATTGACTTGAGTCAACAAATGGCCGTTGAATGGGTTCACCTCAACGGAGAGGACACCCCATGGCTCTCGAGCAGTTCGACCTGCGAGACCAGGTCGCCATCGTGACCGGCGCCGGGAAAGGCGTCGGTCAGGGAATCGCCCGCGTCCTGGCCGAGGCCGGTGCGACGGTGATCGGTACCGCGCGCACCGAGTCCGATGTCGTCGCCACCATCGACAGCATCACTTCCGCCGGTGGTTCGGGCGTGGCAGTTGTCGCGGACGCCATGAGCCGCGCCGACGGGGAGCGCGTCGTCTCCACCGCGATGGACCGATTCGGGCGGATCGACATCCTGGTCAACAACGTCGGCGGCTCGACCTACGCTCGGTTCCTCGACATCACCGACGACGATTTCCGGCTCACCTTCGACTGGTGCGTGACGTCGGCGTTCATCATGAGCCAGTTGGCGGCGCGGCACATGATCGAGGCGGGGCACGGGTCGATAATCAACATCTCGTCGGGCTCGGCACGATTCGGTATTCGCGCGTTGGCCGCGTACTGCACGGCCAAGGGAGGTTTGGAAGCCTTGACCCGCGCGATGGCACAGGAGTTGGCACCCAAGATCCGGGTCAACGCGATCGCGTTGGGTTCGTTCGCCACCGACGGTCTGCAGGGCAGCCTGGACATGCTGCCCGGCTCGTTGGACAAGATGCTGGCCGCCACCCCACTGCACCGCCTCGGCGACGTCGAAGACCTCGGGCGGTTGTGTGTGTACCTGTCCACCAGGGGCTGCTACGCCACCAACGCGATCTTCCACGTCGACGGGGGAATCGACTCCAACAATTCGCCATTGCCCATTCCCGACTACTGAGAACGGCTAGGTTTCGATCATGCGCAGAGTGGTTCAGTTCTCCACCGGAAACGTCGGTCAGCATTCGCTGCGCGCGATCATCGGTCGCCCGGATCTGGAGCTCGTCGGAGTGCATGCGGCCGGGCCGGAGAAGATCGGTCGAGACGCCGCGGAGTTGTGCGGACTCCCTGACCCGACCGGCATCAAGGCCACCGACGACATCGATGCACTGATCGCGTTGCAGCCCGACTGTGTGGTGTACACGGCGCTCGGCGAAACACGACCCATGGAAGCCATCGAGCAGATGGCCCGGCTGTTGTCGGCGGGGATCAATGTGGTCGGAACCTCGATGGTGTGGCTGGTCACCCCGCACCAGGCCGACGACTGGCTGCGGGCCCCGCTCGAGGCGGCCTGCGCGAGCGGGAATTCGACGTTGTACGTCAACGGGATCGACCCGGGCTATTCGGGGGACACCGCCGTGTTCTCTGCGCTGAGTCTGGTCACCCGCGCCGAATCGGTCACCGTCCAGGAGATCTTCGACTACGGCAACTACGACGACTACGAATACACCGGCACGTCGATGGGATTCGGCACCACACCCGGCGACGCGACACCGATGGCCTTCCAGCCCGGGGTGGTGGTCTCCATCTTCGGCGGGCTCGTACGTAACCTGGCCCGTCACCTCGACATCAAACTCGACGATGTCCGGCAGCGGTTCGAGCCCTGGTACACAGGTGAGCGCATCGAGTGCAAGATGATGACCGTCGAACCCGGACAACTGGCGGCAGTACGTTTCGCCGCCGAAGGGGTACTGGGTGGCGTCCCGGTGATCACCGTCGAGCACGTCAACCGCTTGACGTCGGCAGCCGCACCCGACTGGCAATTCCCGCCCGACGGCATGACCGGTGTACACAAGGTCATCGTGGAAGGTGAACCCCGGGTGGAGGTCAGCACCCACCTCTCGCATCCGGTTCTCGACGTCACCGAGGCCGGGTGCGTCTCCACGGCGGCCCGCGCGGTCAACGCCATCGACTTCGTGTGCCGCGCTCCCGCTGGTCTGGCCGCGTTGGAGGGCATTCCACCAACGGAGATGATCCGCGGCTTGATGTGGTGATGTCGCCCGCCGAAATTTAAGTAGTCCACTACTCACGACTTCCTTTCGATGTGGCCGTTGACTCGTCAGCGGAGGAGCGTTCACACGAAAGGAAACGATCATGCGACACGGCAGAGACAAGTTTTTCGTCGTCGGCGAAGGCCTGCTGACAGGCGACGCCACACCGCAGGTCCGCTCAGAGGCTGTGGAGATCAGGGATTTCCGGTTCTCCCGGATCGGGCCGCCTGGGATGCCGGCGAGCACAGAACTGCTCGAAGCGATGGCGACGGCGACCACCGCCGACGCACCGGATACCGACGCCGACATTCCCGCCGGGTTCACCTACCTGGGGCAGTTCGTCGACCATGACCTGACCAGAGACAAAACCGAGGCCCAATTCGGTTCGGACGTGACGGTCGACCAACTCATCCAGGGACGGTCACCGGCGCTGGACCTGGATTCGCTCTACGGACTGGGCCCCACCCAGGAACCCCAGTTCTACAGCGACGGTGTGCATCTGAAGACGGGAAGCACCTCTGCCTTCGGTGGTCATCCGTCCTTCGACGGCCACGACCTGCCGCGCGATCCCCAGCAGCGGACCGCGCTGATACCCGACCCTCGCAACGACGAGAACCTGGCGGTCGCCCAGACCCATCTGGCGTTCATCAGGTTCCACAACCGGGTGGTGGACACCATTGCGCCCGGAGCCATGGACCTGTTCGACCAGGCGCGTGAGCAGGTGGTCAAGCACTACCAGTGGATGCTGCGTACCGACTACCTGCCCAGGATCGTCGACCCGGGCATCGTCGCCGATGTGTTCGCCAACGGCCGCACCCTGTTCGAGCCGTCACCGCCTGCCGGCGATGCCCCGACCATGCCGATCGAGTTCTCCGTCGCAGCATTCCGCCTCGGGCACAGTATGATTCGCGCCCGGTACAGCTGGAACCGGGAGTTCGACAACGGCAGCGCCACCCTCCAGAATCTGTTCGAGTTCACCGGCACCAGCGGCTTCCTCAACGGCAGTCCGTTGCCGTCCAACTGGATCGCGGACTTCCGCCGGCTGTACGACTTCGGCGAGGCCAACCGGCCCGACCTCGTGGTCGGCGACGAGAAGTTCAATGTCGCCCGCAGAATCGACACGCGGCTCACCGATCCGCTGGCGACTCTGCCCGCCGGCTCGTTCGGCGACCCCAATGTGCAGGTGCCGCCGTTGCAGGCCAACCTCGCATTCCGAAACCTGGTTCGCGCCAACATGGTCAAACTCGCCAGCGGGCAACAGATGGCCGAACTGGCCCAGATCGAGAAGCTCGAGGAGGACCAGATCGTCAAAGGTTCCGGCGGTGTCGACTTCTCCAAATTATCGGTGCAGCTCCGAGACGAACTCAGCGCCCGTACTCCGTTGTGGACGTACATCCTTCGCGAAGCCGAGGTCAACGGCGGTGTGCTCACCGGTGTCGGCGGACGGATCGTCGCCGAGGTGTTCCACCGGGCGATGGAGGGCAGCACCCATTCGATCGTGCGGGACCCCAGTTGGCGACCACACCTCGGTCCCGACCCGTTCACCTTCCGGATGGTCGACCTGCTGCTGTTCGCCTATGAGGGCCGCGCCGACAAGCTCAACCCGCTGGGCGACGAAGCTGCTCCGCAACTGCAGATCATCGAGCTGAGCCAGGGGGAGGACGGCCCGTTCGTCAGGATCCTCCAGCATCTGCTGCGCGCACGGAACTTCACTCTCCAGGTCGACGGCAGCTTCGGTCCGGTCACCGCGCAAGCGGTCCGCCAGTTCCAGGGACTGCAGGGGATCGCCGTCGACGGCATCGTCGGTCCGGTCACGTGGTCGCGGCTGTTCATCACGGTGCGCCGTAGCAGCCGGGGTGAAGCGGTCAAGGGCGTGCAGGTACGGATGAACCTGCGGCAGGCGCCACCGATAGCGGTCGACGGCGACTTCGGCCCGCTGACCGAGCAGGCGGTGCGGGAGTTCCAGACCGCCCAGGGCATCGTCGTCGACGGGATCGTCGGACCGATGACGTGGCGACGGTGCGTCAGCGAGCCGGTGTGAGGGTCAACGCTTGCGGACGTCTCCAGGACTGACGTTGAGCACTCCGCCGAACCGGTCGTTGCGGATCAGCGTCCGAAGCTCCTCCGGCATGACCGTCCACCCGTTGGCCTGGTAGCTCTGGCCGACGCCCACCACGACATCGTCGGCTGGATCGCCGGGAACCGTCCCGGCGATCCAGTACTGGGCGCCGGTGTCGCTCATGAACGCCAGCTTCAGCGGCTCGGGGAACTTACCCGTCGACATCGGGGAACCGCCGAACGGTTGGCCGTCGGTGCGTTCGCACACGATCGCGCCGTAGTCGCGGTCGAGGTAGTGCGCGCTGAGCAGGCAACGCACTTTGCCGTCCTGCACGCGAACCACCTGATCGCCGTCAGCGGCCGCAGCGAGGGGAGTGAACGCACACGCAGCGAAAACAGCAAGCAACACCGAAACCGCGGTCTTCACAAGAACCATGAGTCTCCCGAGATCGAGATGGCACTGCGACTTCCGGGATGCTCTCACGGCGTCGGGCGACGGCGGTCGGTTTTTGCGGAACTGATATTTGGTGCGGAGAACAGTGCTAGCTCAGACGCGCGCGCAGTTCCCGCTTGAGGACCTTGCCGTAGCTGTTCTTCGGCAGCTCGTCGACGAACTCGTACCGTTTCGGACGCTTGAAGCGCGCGATGCGCTCCAGGAGGTGAGCGTCGAGCTCGTGGACTGCCACATCGCCGACGATGAATGCCACGACGATCTCGCCCCACTCCTCGTCGGGCGCCCCGACCACGCCGGCTTCGACGACCCTGGGGTGTTCGAGCAGGATCTCTTCGACCTCGCGGGGATAGATGTTGCTGCCGCCGCTGATCACCACGTCCTTCGACCGGTCCCGCAGGGTGAGGAAGCCGTCGACGTCGAAGGATCCCATGTCCCCGGTGTGCAGCCAGCCGTCCTGCAGTGTCGCCGCTGTCGCGGCCGGGTTCTGCCAGTAGCCCGACATCACCACATCTCCACGGCAGACGATCTCGCCGATCTCACCGACCGCCGCAGGTCGACCGTCGGCGCCGAGCACTGCGACGTCGACACCGGAACGGGCGTAACCGACCGAGCCCAGCACCGAGTCCGGCGCCCAGCTGTCCCCGCACAGGTGGTCGGCGCGGCGCAGACCGGTGATCGTCATCGGCGCCTCGCCCTGTCCGTAGAGCTGCACGAAGATCGGACCGAACGCGGTCATCGCCTTCTTGAGGCTCTCGACGTACATCGGGCCGCCGCCGTAGACGATGGTGTTCAGGTTGTCCGGCTTGGGGCGGCCCGTCTGCACCAGGCGCGCGACCATGGTGGGCGCGAGGAAGGCGCTGCAACCGGGGTGCTGTTCGCACAGGTCGAGGAACTCGTCCGGATCGAACGCGCCGGAGGCCGGCACCACCTGACGCGCACCGCGCAGCACGTACGGCGGCACGTACAGGCCGGAACCGTGCGACATCGGGGCACCGTGGATGAGGCTGCAGTTGTGGTCGGGTGCGTCGAAGTCGGCCAGATGCGCAACCGTCATCGCCATGAGGTTGCGGTGCGACAGCATCGCCCCCTTCGAGCGGCCGGTGGTGCCGCTGGTGTAGAACAGCCACGCCAAGGTGTCCGGATCGGTGTCCCGAGGAACGTCGACAACCGTTGCGGTGCAACGCTGTCCGTAGTCATCTCCGCCGATGATCTCGATCGGCACGCCTGTCAGCGGGGCCAGACCCGCCGCGATCTTCTGCGACGCGAACACCTGCGACGCGCCGGCATCTTCGAGGATCTGCTCCATCTCGCGCGGGTGCAGTTTGTAGTTCAGCGGCACGAACACTGCCTCGGCGGCCCAGATCGCGAACATCAACTCGACGATCGTCGGGTTGTTCTCGCTGGCCACCGCGATCCGTGCACCCGGCCCCAGACTCCTCAGCGAGCCCGCCAGACGGAGCGCCCGTTCCCGCAGGGAAGACCACGTGTGCACCTGTCGCGCACCGTGATACACCGCGCCGCGATCGCCGTGGCGGGCCGCCGCCTGGTCGAGCAGTGCGAACAGGTTCAACGGGCCACCCATTCCGAGGTGAGTGCGAAATCCGACAGATACTTGGTGGAACTCCAACCGCCGTCGACCACGATGGTCTGCCCGTTGATGAAGCTCGCGCCGTCCGAGCACAGGAACGCCACCGTCGCGGCGATATCCTCCACCCGCCCCAGCCGCGGGTAGGGCGTCATCTCGGTGTTGATCTTGCGGAAGCGCTCGTCCTCGAGCCGGCTGGCCACCATCGGCGTCAACGTCACACCGGGTGCCACCGCGTTGCACCGGATTCCCTGCGGTCCGTACTGGCAGGCGATATGGGTGGTCAAGGCGGTCAGGCCGCCCTTGGCCGCCGAGTAGGCGCCGCCGCGCAGACCGCCGACGACCGCGAAGGTCGACGAGACGTTGATGATCGCCGAACCGGACTGCATGTGGCCGATCACGTCGCGAGCCAACCGGAACGGCGCCCTCAGCATCAGCCCGAGGAAGTAGTCCAGCGACTCGTCGTCGGTCTCGTGCAACGGTTTCGGGCTGCCCACCCCGGCGTTGTTGACCAGGAAGTCGATGCGGCCGAACCGTTCCAGTGCCGTCTCGGTGATCCGGCGCGGTGCCTCGTCGGCGGTCAGGTCGACTGCGAACGTCGAGATCCGCTCGGGGTCCCCGACCGCAGCCTTGAGTTCGGCCAGCCGGTCGGCGTCGCGGCCTGTGCCCAGCACCGCAATGCCCTGTTCGGCAAGCATTGTGGCACAACCGAAGCCGATACCGCTGCTGGCTCCGGTGACGATCGCTACCTGCATCATGACTCCTCGGTCAGCGTTGCTTTGATCTGGTGTTTGAGCACTTTGCCGGCCGCGTTCTTCGGCAACGCGTCGAAGAACGCCACCTGCTCGGGGATCTTGAACTTGGCCACACCGCGGGCCATCAGGAATTCCTTGAGCACCTCGACCTCGGGTCCGGGCACCCCGGCGGGCACGATCGCCGCGCAGGCCCGCTCCCCGGTGCGGGGGTCGGGCAGCCCGACCACCGCGACCTCGCTGATCTGCGGGTGGGTGACGAGGAGGTCCTCGACCTCTTTGGGGGAGATGTTCTCGCCGTTGCGGATGATGAGGTCTTTCGCCCGGCCGGTCACCATGAGCTGGCCGCCGTCGGTCCACCGGCCGAGGTCACCGGTGCGGAAATAGCCCTCTCCGTCGAAGGATTCGCGGTTGTCGTCGTCGTGCAGGTAGCCACGCAGCATCTGCGGCCCGCGAACCCGGATCTCCCCGTCGACGAGCTTGACATCGGCGATGCCGGGGCAGCCGTCGGTCTCTGCGGCGCTGTCGACGTCGTCGAACGACCCCACGGTGGTCACCGGCACCTCGGTCGACCCGTAGACCCGGGTCACCTGTGCCTTCTCGAAATAGTCGGCCGCGCGGCGGATCAACGACGGGGGCACCGAGGCGCCGCCGCAGATGAAGACCTTCAGGTCGGGCAGACGGGTGCCGGCCCGGTCGGCGGCGGCGAGCAACCCGTCGAGAAACGGTGTGGCACCGGCCATGTGCGTGCACCGGTGCTCGACCATCAACGCCACGGCCGCGTCGGGATCCCAGCGCTGCATCAAGACTGCCTGTGTGCCCAGCAGCAGCGGACACTCGAAAGCGTAGATCGACCCGCCGATGTGCGCGATCGGTGACGGCACCAGGAACGTGTCACCCGGATCGATGCGCCAGTGGTCTCGCAGTTGCATGATCAGCGCGTGCAGTGAGTTGTGGGTGTGCAGCACACCTTTCGCCCGACCGGTGGTTCCCGAGGTGTACATGATCATGCGGTCGGCATCGGGATCGAGCTGCGGCAGGGCGCCGCTCGTGGTTGCCTCGCAGAAATCCTCGAATGCGGTGTGCCGGTTGCGTTGCCCCCGAACCACCACGACTTCGGGAGGTGCCGGCAGGTCGGCGACCACGCGGTCGAGCATCGCGACGTAGTCGTGGCCGCCGAACGTGTCCGGAATGAAGATCGCCCGGCAGTCGGCGTCCTCGAGGATGAAGCGCAGTTCGTGGTCTCGTAGCGACGGCAGGATCGGGTTGACGACCATGCCCGCCAGGGTCGCTCCGAGGTAGACGACGGCGGCTTCGTGCCAGTTCGGCACCATGAACGACACCACGCTGCCGACTGGCATGCGTTGCCGCAGTCCATCGGCTGTCGCCTCCGCGCGGGAGAGCAATTCGCGGCAGGTCAGCGTGACGTCGGCGTCCCGGACCAGGACGCGGTCCGGTGTGACGGCGGCAGCGTCGCGGAGCGCCTCGGCCAGAGTGGCGCTCACCGGGCGTCCCGGACCCGGCGCATCGTCATCGCGTGGCGGAACCGCGACGACGGGTGCGTGTTGACGGTCACCTGGGCCACTTCGCCGTCGGAGGTGGTGTACGTGCGCTGCATCTGAAGGGCCGCGGATCCGGGCTCGACGTCGAGGACGTGGGCGAGCTCGGTCGACAGCACGACCGCCGAGATCTCCTGGTGCACCACCACCACGCTGACGCCGAACAGATCCTCGATCAACGGGAAGATCGGTCCCGTGTGGCGCGGTAGGAGGCGGCCGACGGCGGCGAAGCTGCGGTTGATGTAGTACTCGGTGCGGCAGATCGGGGTGGTCGTGTCATCGGCGCGTCGATAGCCGGTCACCGCCAGCCATTCCGTCCCGATCGTCAGCCCGGTGCGGGCGGCCAGTTCGTCGTCGACGGTCACCGTCGCATTGGTCTCGATCGCGAAGCGGGCGCCCTGGGCGAACGCCAGCAAGTCGTCGATCGACATCACGTCCTGGGCATAGGAATCCGTGCTGGGGCGGGGGACGACCAGGGTGCCGGCCCGCGGCCGGGACGCGACGAGGTTGTCGTCGCGTAACCGGCGCAGCGCCTCGCGCACCGTGTACCGGCTGACCGCGAACCGTTCGCACAGTTCGTGCTCGGTGGGCAGCTGGGAGCCGACCGGGTAGACCCCGTCGACGATCTCCTTGCGCAGCGTGCGCGCCACCTGCAGGTAGCGGTGATCACCGGCGGTTGCGGTCATCTGCGGCGGACCGCCAGGATGCTGCCGTCGCCGTCGGCAGAGACGTAGAGCGTGCCGTCCGGCCCCGCGGTGATCCCGGCGAACGGACCCTGCGGCCCCGAGAACGGTGGCATCCCTTTGAGTGGCTTGGGCTGCACTCCCGGCGGGGGTCCGACGGGCAGGCCGGACGCGATGGTGGTGCGCTGCCGGGTGTTCAGGTCGTACTCGACGACCTCCTTGGCGCCGGCGTCGACGATGTAGAGCGTGTCGCCGAGCACGGTGATGCCCTGTGGTTGTCGCAGACCGTCGATCACGACGTCACCAGCACCGTTCAGTCGGACCACCCGCCCCGCGCCCGACTCGGAGACCAGTACCGCGCCGTCGGGTCCGATCGCGACGCCGATCGGCGCGTCGAGCTCCGAGGCCAGGGTCTCGACCGACCCGCCGCGCAGGCTGTGCACCCTGCCGGTGCCGAGTTCGGCGAAGACGATGGCGTCCCCGTCGACTGCGACGCCGTAGAGCTGATCGAAGTCGGTTGCCAGGTAGTCGGTCTCGCCCGCCGCGGGGCGATACCGGCCGACCTGCCCACCCGACGTGGTGACCACGAACTCGTCGGGGCCGACCGCGGTCACCCCGCGCAGGAAGCCGGGATAGCCGGGGCTGAACAGCATCCCGACCGTCTGCAGCGACCCGTCCGGGTTCACGGCATAGAAGTACGTCCCGTCGGCGACGTAGAGTCGGCCGCCGACAACGGTCAGATCCAGTGGCCAGTTGAGGCCACCCGGCAGCGTGGTGTGGGTGCTGCCGTCGGCGTGGATCTCGGTGATCTCGCCGGTGAAGTTCGAGACGAACAGCCGGTCCCCGACGAAGGTCAGGTTGTCCAGGCCCGGATTCAGCTGGGCCAGTAGGGTTTTGTCGCCGCTGCGCGGGTCGATGCGCAGCACCTGGCCGGTGGCCACCTGGGTCGACACGATGAAGCCCTGCGCGTCGAACTTCACGGCGTCGGGGACACCGAGATCGGTGGCGACACGTTGCGGCTCACCCCCGTCCGGATGCACCCGCCAGATCTCGTTGGCCGTCATCAACGGGTAGTACAGGAAACCGTCCGGCCCGACCTCCATGGCGTTCGGTGACGGCAGATTCTCGAGCAGAACCCGCGGTTGCCCGCCGTCGAGCGGCAGTTCCATCAGCCGGCCGCCGTCGCGGCACTCGCCGATGAACAGCCGGCCCTGGTGCACGGTGATGCCGTTCGCGCACGGCAGGTCCGCGCGCAGGACCCGGGTCCGCCCGGTCGCGTCGCGGGCGCTGACCCGGCCTTCCATCACCTCCGTGGCGATCAAGGTGCCGTCGTCGGCGAACGCGACATCGTCGGGCGAGATGATGTCGCCCCCTTTGGGGCTGACCGTGTCCACCGAGCCCGTCGCCAGATCGAGCGCGCTGACCTGACTGCCGGTCACCTGCGCGACGTAGATCCGGCCGTCGGGACCGGTGCGCAATCCGTTGGCGCCGAACAGCCGGCTCGGGGCCGTCACCTTCTCGAGCTGCCAGCCGGAGGCGGGCGACGGGTTCGGTGCGACGTAGCGGGCGCTCATGAGCTCGGACGTTAGCAAGCGCAATTAGTCCAGACAATAGCCCCGCCGTGCCGGGCAAAGGTGGTCTTGACGCCCTGAAAGCGCTGCGGAATAGTGTTCTGCAATATGCAGAGCACCATTATTTGTCCGGACAAAGGTGTCAGGTGACGGGTCTGACGGTTTCCTTGAGTGACCGCATTGTCGTCGTTTCCGGCGCCGGTGGGGGCGGAATCGGCACCACGGTCACGCGCAAAGCCGCCGAAGCCGGCGCCACCGTCATCGCTGTGAGTCGGTCTGAGGAAAACCTGGACCGCCACGTCACGCCTCTGGCCGCCGACGGCTTGCCGGTCATCACGGTCGCCGCCGATGCATCCACCGACGACGGCATCGCCACCGTCCTGGAGGCGGTCCGCGCCGCGGACGGGGATCTCTACGGTCTGGTCAACATCGCCGGCGGTGCTGCCCCGGCCACCTGGATGCCGGCCACCCGAGTCAATCGTCAGGACTGGCGCGACCTGTTCACCGCGAACCTCGAGACCACGTTCTTCATGAGCCAGGCGATCAGCCGGGAGTTGTGCGAAGGCGGACTCAACGGATCCATCGTGTCCGTGTCCTCGATCAGCGGCATGAACACCGCGCCGTACCACATCGCCTACGGCACAGCGAAAGCCGCGATCGTCGCGATGACCCGCACCATGGCGGTCGAACTCGCCGAGTACGGAGTGCGGGTCAACGCCGTCGCTCCCGGGGTCACCGCCACCGCGGCCTCGGCCACCTACGTCGACGAGGACCCCGAACGTGACCGCACCGCGATCGCGATGGGCCGGCGCGGCACCCCCGAGGAACAGGCCAACGCCATCATGTTCCTGCTGTCGGATCTGTCCAGCTACATCACCGGGCAGACCCTGCTGGTCGACGGCGGCCTGAACCTCAAGTGGACCCACCTCGGGGCCGACAACACGTCGCTGTTTCTCGCCGACGATTCCTTCCGCGCAGCCATTAGGAGGAGCTGATGACCGACATCGAAGCCAAAGTCGAAGCCGCCGAAGAACTGTCGGAGTCCATGATCATCGGGGTCGACGCCTACATCTCCGAGGACTATGCCCGCGCCGAACGGGATCGGCTGTGGCGCAAGGTGTGGCAGCAGATCGGCCGCGTCGAGGAATTCAAAGAAGTCGGCAGCTATCTGACCTACGACATCCTCGACGACTCGATCCTGGTGGTGCGCACCGGCGGCGACGATGCGCACCCGACGTTCGCCGCCCACCACAACGTGTGCATGCACCGCGGCCGCCGCCTCGTCGACACTCCGGAAGGCGAGAAGAACGCTCGCGGACGTGCGCGCAAGTCGTTCGTCTGTGGGTTCCACGGCTGGACCTACGGTCTCGACGGCGCCTGCACCCACATCCGCGAGCAGGACGACTGGGCGGGCAAGCTCACGCCGCAGAACACCCATCTGGCGCCGGTCCAGGTCGACACCTGGGGCGGCTGGGTGTTCATCAACATGGATCCCGACTGCGAGTCGCTGGCCGACTACCTGTTTCCGGCCGCCAAGATCCTCGACCCGTTCGGCCTGGAGAACATGCGCTACAAGTGGCGCAAATGGCTGTACTTCGACTGCAATTGGAAGGTCGCGTTGGAGGCGTTCAACGAGACCTACCACGTGTTCACCACCCACCCGGAGTTCAACCAGTTCGGTGAGTTCAAGGGGTGGGCCAAGGCGCAGGGCAAGCACAGCAACATCGGCTACGACGCGCCGAAGGACATGGAAGCCACCAAGTCCAAGATCCGGCTGGGCACCGGCGCCGACCCGCGCATCTCCACCGCCCAGATGCAGATGTACACCTGGGAACAGACCAACGCCACCACCACCGAGACGCTGGTCAACGCCGCCAAGCGACTGGTCGACGAACTGCCCGAAGGCACTCCGCCGGACAAGGTGCTCGAACACTGGCTGGCCTCGGCTCGGCGCGACGACGAGGCCCGCGGTGTCGTCTGGCCGACCATCCCGCCCGACATCCTCGGCCAGGCCGGCACCGCATGGCAGGTCTTCCCGAACCTCCAGATCGGTCAGGGGCTGACCACCGCGCTGTGCTACAGCGCGCGTCCGCACCCCAGCTATGACCCCAACAAGTGCATCTTCGATGTGGCCACCCTCGAACTCTTCCCGAAAGGCGAAGAGCCCGAGACCGAATGGCAGTACACCCCGAAGGACTCACCGAACTGGCTGTCGGTGTTGCCGCAGGACTTCTCCAACATGGCAGCTGTCCAGCAGGGCATGAAGTCGGCCGGCTTCCCCGGTACCAAGCCCAACCCGTACCGGGAACGCAGCACCGTCAACCTGCACTACCAACTGTCCAAATACATGGGTGTGGGCGAGCCCCGCGAGCTCTGATCGCGATTTCGGCGTGATAACCGACGCTGAGCGTCGACAAGCACGCCGAAATCGCTGGTTGAAGGAGAAAAGTGACGACCACTGAGAACACCTGCGGGCCCACCGACACCCCGCAGGACATCGACATCGACGCGCTGCGCGAGAAGTACGCGCAGGAACGCGCCAAGCGGCTTCGGCCCGAAGGTGCCTCGCAGTATCTGGAACTGGAAGGCGACTTCGCCGAGTTCTACGAGGTCGACCCCTACACGACGGTGACCGAACGCGACCCGATCGTCGAAGACGCCGAAGTCGTGATCCTCGGCGGCGGATTCGCCGGACTGCTGGCCGGCGCATACCTGAAAAAGGCCGGTGTCACGGGGATTCGGGTCATCGAGATGGCCGGTGACTTCGGTGGGGTGTGGTACTGGAATCGCTTCCCAGGTATCCAGTGCGACAACGACGCGTATTGCTACATCCCGCTGCTCGAAGAACTCGACTTCATGCCGAGCAAGAAGTTCGCCGACGGCGCCGAGATCTTCCAGCACTGCCGCAACATCGGAAAGCACTTCGGTCTCTACGACGGCGCCCTGTTCTCCACCCAGGTCCGCGAACTGCACTGGGACGACGAGGCGCAGCGCTGGCGGATCAGCACCGATCGCGGTGACGAGATCCGGGCCCGGTTCGTGGTGATGGCGCAGGGCTCCTACAACCGGCCCAAGCTGCCCGGTATCCCGGGCATCAAGGACTACCGGGATGCTGGAGGACACGTATTCCACTCCGCGCGATGGGACTACGACTACACCGGCGGAAACGCCGACGGTGGGCTGCACAAGCTGGCGGACAAGCGGGTGGCGCTGGTCGGCACCGGCGCGACAGGCATCCAGCTGGTGCCTCACCTCGGCCGCGACGCCGAGCACCTCTTCGTCTTCCAGCGCACGCCGTCGTCCGTGGACGTCCGCCACAATGCGTCCACCGACCCGGAGTGGGTCAAGACGCTGCAGCCCGGGTGGCAGGAGGAGCGCAAGCGCAACTTCCACAACTGGTCGCCGTTCGTCGGCGTGGTGTTCGGCGAGCCGGACCTGGTGTGCGACTTCTGGACTGAGCTCGGACGCAACCTGACCGCGCGGATCGCCGCGCTCGAGGATCCCGCCTCGGTGACGGTCGAACAGATCATGGCCTTCCGGGAAGAGGAAGACTACAAGATCATGGAGCGGCTGCGGCGGCGCGTCGAAGCCGTCGTCGAGGATCCGGCGACAGCAGAAGCGCTCAAGCCGTACTACCGGTTCATGTGCAAGCGCCCGACATCGAGCGAGCATTACCTGGCCACGTTCAACCGGCCCAACGTCACCCTGGTCGACGTGTCGGAGTCCAAGGGCGTGGAACGGCTGACCGAGAAAGGGATCGTCGCCAACGGCGAGGAATACGAGGTCGATTGCGTCATCTTCGCGAGCGGATTCGAGATCTCGACCGAGATCAGCCGCCGCTACGCGATCGACCGCATCGTGGGCCGCGACGGGCTGTCGCTGTTCGACTACTGGCGCGACAGCTACAAGACTCTGCACGGCATGACCAGCCGTGGATTCCCGAACCAGTTCTTCATGGGCTTCATCCAGGGCGGGGTGTCGGCGAACACCACCGCGATGTTCGAGCAGCAGGCCAAACACATCGCCTACATCATCGCCGAGGCGCAGAACCGCGGAGCCACGACGGTCGAGCCCACGCAGGAGGGCCAGGACAGCTGGGTCGCCACCGTCCGGGAACTGGCCATCGACAACTCGGCATTCGAACTGTCCTGCACGCCAGGCTATTACAACAACGAAGGCCGCGGCGGCAACGAGGGCAACGGTGCGTTCCTCGGCGACTTCTACTCACCCGGCTTCTACGCGTTCGACGACCTGATCGCCGAATGGCGGGACAACGGCAACCTCGACGGCTTGGAGCTCCGTGGCTGACCTGCGTTTCGACGGCCGGGTAGCCGTTGTCACCGGCGGCGGCCGCGGCCTGGGGCGTGCCTACGCGCTGCTGTTGGCCGCACACGGCGCCCGAGTCGTCGTCAACGACCCCGGTGGGGCGCTCGACGGCGCCGACACCGACGAGGGGCCCGCTCACGACGTCGTCCGCGAGATTACCGACGCCGGCGGCCAGGCGGTGGCGAGCACCGCCTCGGTTGCCACTGCCGAGGGCGGGCGAGCGATCATCGACACCGCCGTCGAGCACTACGGCGGCGTCGACGTGCTGGTGCACAACGCCGGCATCGTGCGACGGGCCGCGTTGCGCGACATGTCCGACGACGATTTCGAAGCCGTGCTCGACGTGCACCTGCGCGGCGCATTCCATGTTCTGCGGCCGGCTTTCGGCCTGATGTGCGACGCCGGGTACGGCCGGATCGTGCTGACGTCGTCGATCGGCGGGCTCTACGGCAACCACGAGGTGGCCAACTACGCGGTAGCCAAAGCCGGCGTCATCGGCCTGTCGAACGTCGCCGCGATGGAGGGCGCCGCGCACAACGTCACCAGCAACGTCATCGTTCCCGCCGCGGTGACCCGGATGGCCGCGGGCATCGACACGTCGGCCTACCCGCCCATGGGTCCCGAACTCGTCGCGCCCGTCGTCGGCTACCTCGCCCACGAAACCTGTGCTGTGACAGGGGAGATGTTCATCGCTCTCGCGGGCCGGGTCGCCACCGCAGCGGTCGTCGAATCACCGGGCGTGTACCAGCCGTCCTGGACGATGACCGACGTCGCCGCACACCTTGACGCGATCCGCGACCGCTCCGAACCGGTGACGTTCCCGGTCGTGCCCGACGGGCACAACGACCACATCCGGTACAGCTTCGCGATGGCGACCCGCGCGACCAGCAGTCAGACACCGATGAGCGCTCGCGCGAAGAGCAGTCAGACACCGATGAGCGCTCGCGCGAAGAGCAGTCAGACGGGGGCTGCGCATGCCTGACACCGGCCCGCTGGCGGGCATCCGCGTCGTCGACCTCACCGCGATGGTGATGGGCCCGTACTGCACCCAGATCATGGCCGACATGGGCGCCGACGTCATCAAAGTGGAACCGCCCGAAGGCGACAACACCCGCTTCATCTCGGTCGGACCGACGACGGGGATGTCCGGGGTGTTCGTCAACGTCAACCGTGGTAAGCGCAGCGTGGTGCTGGACCTTCGTTCCGACGAAGGCCAAGCCGCCCTGCGCGCGCTGATCGAACGCGCCGACGTCTTCATCCACTCGATGCGAGCCAAGGCGATCGCGAAGCTCGGCCTCAGCTACGCCGACGTCGCCGCGCTCAACCCCGCCATCGTCTACACCAACTGCTACGGCTACGGTCGCCGCGGCCCGGAACGGGACCGCCCCGCCTACGACGACACCATCCAGGCCGAGTGCGGTCTGCCGGCCGTGCAGCAGCAGCTGACCGGTGAGGCCGACTACGTCGGCACCATCATGGCCGACAAGGTGGCCGGCCTGACCGCCCTGTACGCCACCACGATGGCGCTGTTCCACCGCGAACGTACCGGTGAGGGACAGGAAGTCGAGGTCGCCATGTTCGAGACGATGGCGTCCTTCATGCTGGTCGAACATGCCAATGGCGCCATGTTCGACCCCCCTCTCGGTCCGGCCGTGTACCCGAGGACCGTGGCGCCCAACCGGCGGCCGTACCGCACCAAAGACGGCTACATCGCGGCGCTGATCTACAACGACAAACATTGGAACGCCTTCGTCGCCGCGGTCGAACCGCCCTGGGCCACCGACATATACGCCACCTTGGAATCCCGCGCCAACCAGATCGACACGGTGTACGGGCTGGTGGCGCAGACCCTGGCCGAACGCACCACCGACGAATGGCTGGCATTGTTCCGCGACCTGGAAATCCCGGCCGCGCCGCTGAACACCCCGGACGCTCTGTTCGACGACCCGCACCTGCAGGCGGTCGGGCTGTTCGAAACCGTCGATACGCCACACGGTCCCGTGAAATTCCCCGGGGTGCCGACGTGGTTCTCGCGCACACCGGGCAAGGTCCGCGGCCCGGCGCCCGAATTGGGCGCCGACACCGCCGCGGTGCTCGACGAACTCGGCCTGGGTGCGGCCGACGCGGTCGGGTCGAGTTAGGGATGGCGATGGACTTCGAGATGGGAAAGCGCGCCGCAGATCTGCGGCGCGATCTGCGCGCGCTGGTCGCCGAGCAGGTGCCCGAACACTTCCTGGGTGCGTTCACCGACGACCCCGCGGATCTCGAGACGGCACAACGGTTCTGCCGCACACTGGCCGAACGCAACCTGCTGTGCCTGGCGTGGCCGGAGGAGTTCGGTGGCGGCGGCGCGTCGGTGTGGGAACAGACCGCGGTGCGCGAGGAGATGTGGGCGCACCACGAGCCGCGCGGCGCGCAGTACATGGGCGTGAACTGGGTGGGGCCGATCATCATGCGTCACGGCACCGCCGAGCAGCAGCGCAAGCATCTGCCGCCGATCGCCGCCGGAGAGGTGATCTGGTGTCAGGGCTTCTCCGAACCCGAAGCCGGATCGGACTTGGCGTCGCTGCGGACCACGGCCCGCCCCGCTGAGGACGGCGACGGCTGGCTGGTCAGCGGGCAGAAGATCTGGACGTCCTACGCGACGATGGCGCAGTGGTGTTTCCTGTTGTCGCGCACGTCGCGGGGCGAGCGCAAACAACAGGGCTTGACCATCTTCCTCGTGCCGATGGACGATCCGGCGATCACCGTGCGGCCGATCGACTGCATGATGGGGCCACACCACCTCAACGAGGTGTTCTTCGATGATCTGCGTGTCACCGAGGCCGACGTCCTCGGTGAGGTCGACCAGGGATGGTCGATCGTGCAGGACGTGATGGCCTTCGAACGCGTGGGGATCGCGCGCTACGCACGCTGCGAACGCCTGCTCGCCGCCGCGCCGGACGTGCTCGGCGAGCGCTGGGACACGCTGCCCGACGAGCTGCGTGGTCGGTGGATCCGCATGCTCACCCACTGCCGACGGGCCCGGCTGCTGGCCTACCGCATCGTCGCTGCGCAGAGCAGTGGCCGAGTCAACCCGGGGGATGCGGCGGCCTACCGCATCGCGGTCACCAAGCTCGACCAGGACAGCGCCGAGGTGCTGATGGACATTGCCGCCGAAGTCGAACACGACGACCCGAAGGCAGCCTGGTTCCTCGGTGAGGTCGACGATCACTGGCGCTATTCGCAGGCCTCGACCGTGTCCTCGGGAAGTATTGAGATGCAACGCATTCTGTTGTCGCGAGCGCTGTTGAAGGGAACCGCTCGATGATCCTCGACCTCAGCGACGATGCGCTGGAGTACGGCCGGCAGGCCCGACAGGCCTTCGGCGCGGCAGGCGGCGACGAGCTGGTGATCCGGGCCGAGGCCGAAGCGGAAACCCGCGAAGCCGTGGCCACGGCCGTCCTCGACGGACTCGGTGCCTGGGACCTCGAACCGCGCACCGACCCGGACGGACTGGAAGCAGCTGCCGCGCTGTGCCGCAGCGCCGGATACTGGGCGGTGCCCTACCCGCTGGCCGAGCGGCTGGCCGCACCCACGGATCTCGACGTGGACGGTCTGGTGGTCGTCGGTGGTGCGCGGCCCGCCGCCACCCTGGCGGGCCTGACGTCCCGCTGGGCCGCCGTCACCGTCGACGGACACCGCTCCCACGTCACCGGCCGGGGAGTCGCACAACCGGGCTTCGTCACCGAACTCGAGTTGTCCCCGCTGGATTCGTCGGGTGCCGGTGACGTCGCCCTGGCGCTGGTCCTGCCGTGCTGGACCTTGCTGGGCATGCTCGACCGTGCCGTGGAGCTCACCGTCGCGCATGTCAACCTGCGCAAGCAGTTCGGCCAGCCCCTGGCATCCTTTCAGGGGGTGCAGTTCCAGCTCACCGACGCGGAGGTGGAACGCAACGGGCTCGACATCCTGGCAAAGCACGCGTTGTGGAGCGTCGCGTCGGGCCACAACGATGCCGCCACCGATGCGCTCGCACTGCGCATGGCGGCGCTCGAAGCCGCCGACGTGGTGTTCCGGGTCTGCCACCAGCTGCACGGTGCCGTGGGTTTCTGTGACGAGACGACGCTGTCGTGGCTGTCGCGCTACAGTCAGCCGCTGCGGCGCCTGCCGTTCGGGCTGTCGGCGACCCGAAAGTTGTTGACCGACAGTGCCGGTCGACGCGGTCTGGCCGGGCTGTACGCATGACCGCACTCGACGACTTCCGCGGGGAGGTCCGCGCCTGGTGTCGCGAACACGTCCCGTCCGACTGGCGTCGCACCCAGACCGGGGTCGGCGAGGACGAGTTCGTCCGCTTCCAGAAGTGGTGGTTCGCGGAGCTGCACAGTGCCGGGTATGCGGTGCCGCACTGGCCGGCCGAATGGGGCGGTGGCCTGTCGGTGGAGCAGCAGGTGGTCCTGTACCAGGAGCTGGCCGCCCACGACGCGCCCCGGCTGGTGCTGGCGTTCGTCGGCATCCACCATGCCGCATCGACCCTGCTGGTCGCCGGCACCGACGAACAACGCCGACAGCACCTGCCGGCGATCCTCGACGGCCAGATCTGGGTGCAGGGCTTCTCCGAACCGGAAGCCGGGTCGGACCTGGCCGCACTGCGCACCACGGCGCGGCGAGTCGGCGACGAGTTCCTCGTGAACGGTCAGAAGCTCTGGGCCAGTGGGGGACTGCACGCCGACTGGTGCCTGCTGTTGGCCCGCACGGATCCTGACGCGCCGAAACGGAAAGGCATCTCGTACTTCCTGCTCGACATGACCACTCCGGGTATCGAGGTGCGCCCCATCCGCAACGCGGTCGGCGACTCGCACTTCTGCGAGATCTTCCTAGACGACGTGCGCATCCCCGCCGCGAACCTGATCGGCGCCGAGAACCATGGCTGGCAGGTCGCGCAGGAGACGCTGGGCGCCGAGCGCGGCATGACCATGCTCGAGCTGGCCGAGCGGCTGGGCAATGCGGGCTTCCGCTGGTTGGTCGAGTCCGCACCGGTCGACGATCCTCTTGTCGCCGACCGCCTGGCCGGGTTCGAGGCCGAGATCGCCGGTCTACGCGGCCTGTGCCGCCGGCTGGTCGAACACGGCGCCCGAGGCCCTGCGGACGCGTCGATCGTGAAGCTCTACTACAGCGAACTGCTCCAGCGGCTCACCGACTTCGGCGCCGAGATCGGTGGGCCGGCCGCCCACACGGTGCTGGGCAAGCCGCTGTCCAGCGGCTGGGAATCGGGGTCCTGGGTGCTGGACTTCGTCGGCTCCTGGGAGTGGACCATCCCCGGCGGCGCCAGCGAGATCCAGCGCACCATCATCGCCGAACGCGGGTTGGGCCTGCCGCGAGAACCGAGTGTGGCGTGATGACCGACGACTTCGCGGAATTCCATGACGAACTACGTTCGGTCGCAGCCGATCTGCTGGCCAAAGACCGTGACGTCGACTGGCCCGTCCTGGTCGACGCCGGCTGGGCCGGCCTCGAGGTGCCCGACCGGCTCGGTGGCGCCGGTGCCGGTTTCCGGGAGACAGCCGTGCTGCTCGACCAGATCGGACGCGCCGCGGCCGGCACTCGCTATCTCGGCGGCGCGGTCCTGCCGATCGGCGTGCTCAACAGTCTGCCGGGCGACGACACCATCGACGAACTGCGCACCGCACTGGCCGCCGGCACCACGAAGCTGGCCGTGGCGATCGGGGACTTCACGTTCGACGGCGGCCGGCTGAGCGGTCACGCCGAGTTCGTGCCGGACGCCGCCGACGCCGATCAGCTCCTCGTGTGCACCGACCGGGGCGTGGTGCTGGCCCGTGCCGCCGATCTGACGGTGCGCCCTCAACCCGTCGTCGACGAGACCCGCCGACTGGCGACCGTCGACGCCGACGCCGCGCCCGCTGAGGAACTGGCGGGGGACCCGACCGCGACCGAGGTGGTACAGCAGCGCGCCGCCGTCGCGATCGCGTGCGACAGCCTCGGGCTGGCGCAGCAGATGCTCACGGCCACCGTCGATTACGTCCAGGTCCGACAACAGTTCGGTCGACCCATCGGCTCGTTCCAAGCAGTCAAGCACGCCTGTGCCGACATGCTCGTCGGCATCGAGGTGTCGCGCCAGCTCGTCACCGACGCGGTCGCGGCGATCGCCGACGAGCACGACGCCGCGGTCGCCGCGGCCATGGCCAAGTCCCACGTCTGCTCGGTGGCCGTCAGCGTCGCCGGAAAGGCCATGCAGCTGCACGGCGGCATCGGCTACACCTGGGAAAGCGGCATCCACGCCTACCTCAAACGCGCCACGCTGAACCGGGCACTGTTCGGTTCTGTTGCCGCGCACCGCAAAACCATCGCTTCTCGTTACGTTCTGAGCTCGCCCCGACCGAAAGGCATATGACCATGGGTGTTCCCGTCTACAAGCGGATCCTGGACCTCTTCGAGGCCGAGGGTGTGAACACGCTGTTCGGCATCCCCGACCCCAACTTCGTCCACATGTTCGCCGAGGCCGAGGCTCGCGGCTGGTCGGTCGTCGCACCGCACCACGAGCTGTCCGCCGGCTTCATGGCCGAAGCCGCGTCGCGGATGACCGGAAAGCCCGGCCTGTGCATCGGGACGCTCGGACCCGGTATGGCCAACATGGCCGGCGCGATCCAGTGTGCGCTCGTCGAGAACTCACCGGTGATCTTCCTCGGCGGGCAGCGGGCCCGCGTCACGGAACGCCGGGTGCGCCGCGGTCGCATCCAATTCGTCCAGCAGGAACCGCTTTTCGAGGCGTCCGTCAAGTTCAGCAGCTCGATCGAGTACGCCGACCAGACCGACGAGATCATTCACGAGGCGATCCGCCGCGCCATGTCGGGCACCCCCGGTCCGGCCTATGTCGAGTTCCCGTCCCACGTCATCCTCGAAGAACTCAACGTCGGTGACGCCCCACCACCGTCGGCCTACCGGCTGGTCAACCAGGGCGCGGGTGCGCCGGAGGTGGCGCGCGCCGTCGAGCTGATCCGTCAAGCCAAGAGCCCGGTCCTGTTGGTGGGCCACGGTGTTCACACGTCGCGAACCCAGGAGCAGGTCAGGGAACTGGCCGAGCTGATGGCCTGCCCGGTGATCCAGACCTCCGGCGGCACCTCCTTCATCCCGGGTCTGCAGGACCGCACGTTCCCGTACCTATTCTCGCCGGCCGCCAACGAAGCCGTCGAAGAATCCGACCTGTGCGTGGCGCTGGGCACCGAACTCGGTGAGCCCATGCACTACGGCCGCACGCAGCACTGGGCCGCGGGCGACGCCAACCGCAAGTGGATCTACGTCGAGCAGGATCCCACCGCCATCGGCGTCAACCGGTCGTTCGACGTACCGCTGGTCGGCGACCTGCGCGGCGTGGTGCCGCAGCTGGTCGAGGCGCTGCGGGACACACCGCGCACCCCGTCGCCCAATCTGGACAAGCTGATCAAGGACGACGCCGCAGAGCTGGCCCGGGTGGCCGAGGAGGCGCCCAGCGGCCGCACCCCGATCCACCCGGCCCGCTACGTCGTCGAGGCCACCAAGGCCTTCGACGAGTACGCACGCGACGGCATCATGGTCCGCGACGGCGGCGCCACGGTGATCTTCCAGTGGACCTACTCGCAGACCAAGCCGCGCGACGTGATCTGGAACCAGAACTTCGGTCACCTGGGCACCGGCCTGCCCTATGCCGTCGGCGCCTCGGTCGCCGAAGGCCGCAAACGGCCGGTCATGCTGCTCACCAGCGACTCGGCGTTCCTGTTCCACGTCGCCGAACTCGAGACCGCGGCCCGCGAGAACCTGCCCCTGGTCTGCGTCGTGGGCGTCGACCACCAGTGGGGCCTCGAAGTCGGTGTCTACAAGCGGACTTTCGAGCAGCCGTCGCCGCAGCCGGGTGTGCACTGGAGCAAGGACGTCCGCATGGACAAGATCGCCGAGGGCTTCGGCTGCCACGGCGAGTACGTCGAGAAGGACGAGGAGATCGGCCCGGCGATCCAGCGGGCCTTCGCCAGCGGCAAGACCGCCGTGGTGCACGTCTGCATCGACCCGAAAGCAAACTCTGAAGAGATGCCCAAGTACGACCGCTTCCGCACCTGGTATGCAGAAGGTACCCAGTAGAAGCGTGGACAACAGGGAGCTCAGGAAAGGCGGCGCACCATGCGTGAGTATCTGAACCATTTCATCGACGGCCAATGGGTCGAACCGGTTCGCCCCAACGCCCTGGAGGTCGACAACCCGACCACCGAACAGGTGTCCGGCAAGATCGCGCTGGGTTCCTCGGCGGACGTCGACCTCGCCGTCACCGCGGCGCGGCGCGCATTCCAATCCTGGTCGCAGAGTTCCCGCGAGGAGCGCCTCGACCTGCTCGGCGCGATCATGGGCGAGTACCAGAAGCGTTCCGGCGACCTGGCCGACGCGGTCTCCGAAGAGATGGGTGCGCCGCCGTCGCTGGCGTCCGGCCCACAGGTCAACCTCGGCATGGGGCACCTGGCGACCGCGATCGACGTGCTGAAGAACTTCCAGTTCGAAGAGCAGCACGGCAGCACGCTGGTGGTGCGGGAACCGATCGGCGTGTGCGGGCTGATCACGCCCTGGAACTGGCCGCTCAACCAGATCGCCTGCAAGGTGTTTCCGGCGCTGGCCACCGGCTGCACCATGGTGCTCAAGCCGTCGGAGGTCGCGCCGTACTCGGCGCAGATCTTCACCGAGATCCTCGAGGCCGCCGGCGTCCCGGCCGGCGTCTACAACCTCGTCTACGGTGACGGACCGGGTGTCGGGGTGCCGCTGTCGAGTCATCCCGACGTCGACATGGTGTCGTTCACCGGTTCCACCCGCGCCGGCGTCGAGGTCGCCCGCAACGCCGCGCCGACGGTCAAGCGTGTCACGCAGGAGCTCGGCGGCAAGAGCCCGAACATCGTGCTCGACGACGACGAATTCGCCAAGAGCGTCGCCGCCGGCACTTCGGTGATGATGATGAACAGCGGCCAGAGCTGCAACGCACCGTCACGGATGCTGGTGCCCAATTCGCGGATGGACGAAGCCATCGCGGTGGCCAAGGAGACCGCCGCGGCGGTCAAGGTCGGCGACCCGTCGGACAAGACCGCGATCGGACCCGTCGCGTCCCGCGCGCAGTTCGAGAAGATCCAGGGTCTGATCCAGAAGGGCATCGACGAAGGCGCCACCCTGGTGATCGGTGGCCCGGGCCGCCCGGACGGCCTCGACACCGGTTACTACGTCAAGCCCACGGTCTTCGCCAACGTCACCAACGACATGACGATCGCGCGCGAGGAGATCTTCGGGCCGGTGCTGTGCATCCTCGGATACGACGACCTCGACGAGGCCGTGGAGATCGGCAACGACACCGAGTACGGGCTGGCCGGCTACGTCTCGGGGGCGGATCTGGAGAAGGCGCGCGCGGTGGCGCGTCGCATCCGGGCCGGGTCGGTCGCGATCAACCACGGCTTCGACATGGCTGCACCGTTCGGTGGTTACAAGCGCTCCGGCAACGGGCGCGAGTGGGGCCCGTTCGCGTTCGACGAGTTCCTCGAGGTGAAGGCCGCCCTGGGGTACGCCCCGGCGTGATCGTCCCCTCCTGACCCCGAGCAGACGCCAACACCCCCTCTCGGGACGCAAAATGGGGGAGTTGGCGTCTGCTCGCGGCCCTTCGATGAGTTCCGGAGGTGAGGATGGTCTACCCATCGACCACCCCCGAACCCGCGAGGAGACCCTCATGCCCGTCCGCACCACCGCCCCCGTCGGCGCTCCCATCTGGATCGACCTGGGCACCTCCGATCTCGAGAAGGCACAGCAGTTCTACGGCGCGATCTTCGGATGGACGTTCGAGTCGGCCGGTCCCGAGTACGGCGGCTACGTCAACGCATTCCGCGACGGACGCCCGGTCGCAGGCCTGATGGCCAACGACCCGCAGTGGAACGCCCCGGACGGCTGGACCACCTATCTGCACACGACCGACATCGCCGCGACCGTCGAGAAGGCCACCGCCGCCGGCGGCACCAACTGCATGGCACCGATGGAAGTCCCGGGCAAGGGCTGGATGGCGATCGTCACCGACCCCGCCGACGCCGCCTTCGGACTCTGGCAGCCCACCGGGCACCGCGGCTACGAACTGGTCAACGAGCACGGCGCGCCGACCTACTTCCAGCTGACCACCACCAACTACGCGGGCGCGCTCGACTTCTACCGGACGGTGTTCGACTGGAAGACCGAGGTCGAATCCGACACCGCCGAATTCCGTTACAGCACAGCGTCATTCGACGGTGAGGCGCTCCTGGGCGTGATGGACGGTTCGGTCCTTCCTTGGGAGGCCCCCTCGGTGTGGACCGTCTTCCTCACGTCCGACGACGTCGACAAGACCGTGCAACTCGTCACCGAGAACGGCGGCAGCGTCGTGCGCCCCGCCGAGGACACCCCGTACGGACGCCTGGCCGCCCTGGCCGACCCGACGGGCGCCCAGTTCAACCTGTCGTCGGTTCAGTCCTGAACTTCAGGACTTCTTGAGCGGATCGTGTCCCCAGTTCATCAGTGAGTACCGCCAGTCACTGTTCTGGACATCGCCGGACGGCCCTTGGGCGAGGTGACGCCGGACGTAGCCGATGACCTTGCGCATGTGCGTGTAGTCGTCGTCGGACAGGTCAGATTTGTTGGTACGCAAGATGTCGATGATCCGCCGGCCGCTGCGGTGGCCGGTGGACTCGGCGCCCTCGGAGGACTTCTGGCCGACGGACTGCGACTCCTCGGACTTCAGCCACTTCTCGATCTCGGCGGCGGTCATGTTGACCGCGTCGCGGAAGTCGTCGTAAGTCTGGCTCTGCTCGGAGTCGCTCACGACTTCTTCAGCGCCTCGGGCTTGTGCACGGCATCATTACCGCTCTTGTCGCTGCGCACACGGTACTGCGGTTCGTCCTCGGACGCCCGCACGGTTCGACCGGCGGCCTCGGTGTCGGAAGTGATCTTCTCTTCGACCGTGCCCTCGGCCGTGCTGCCGTGACTCTGCCAGGTGACCTTGTCGCCTTTGGAGAATTTCTGTTCACTCATGCCCCACGGGTACCCGCCGGCACCGGGGTGACGCGGCATCGGTCGCGCCGCGTCACCGCCCGGTAAGGAGCGGGTCAGGCCTTGACGAGGGTGAACTGGCCGAGTTCGCTGATGCCGCGCTTGAAGAAGTCGCTGCAACCGGTCAGGTATTTCATGTAGCGCTGGTAGACCTCTTCGGACGTCGCGGCGACCGCGGCATCGTGATTGGCCTCGAGCGCTTCAGCCCACGTGTCGAGGGTGCGCACGTAGTGCTCGTTGAGCATCTGCTTCTGCTCGACGGTGAAGCCGGCCTCGGCGGACAGATTGACGATGTTCTCCTCGCCGGGCACCGACCCGCCGGGGAAGATCTCCTTGGCGATGAACCGCATGAACTTCAGGTCGGTCATCGTGATCGGAATGCCCATCTCCGGCCACTTCTTCAGCGGATGGCCGAGGATCGCCTGGATGACGAACCGGCCTCCGCTGGGCAGCACACTGCTGCACATCTTGAAGAACGGGCCGTACCGCTCCTGCGGAAACGCCTCGATGGCCTCCAGGCTGATGATGCGGTCGACCGGCTCGTCGAACTGCTCCCAGCCGCACAGCAGGATCCGGCGGGCCCGCTCGGTCGGCAACCCGTCGAGCAACTCCTGGGCGTACTTGCGCTGGTTCCTGCTCAGCGTCAGCCCGACGACGTTGACGTCGTGCTTCTCGATGGCCCGTTTCAGCACCGAACCCCACCCGCAACCGATGTCGAGAAGCGTCATCCCCGGTTCGAGCTTCAGCTTCTGCAACGCCAGGTCGATCTTGGCCATCTGCGCTTCGCCGAGGGACATGTCGTCGCGCTCGTAGTAGGCACAGCTGTAGGTGCGGGAGGGGTCCTGGAACAGGCCGAAGAAGTCATCGGAGAGGTCGTAGTGCGCCTGGACCTCCTCGAAAGGGGGCTTCATCTCCTCAGCCATGCTGTTGGCCAACCTCCATCCGGGGCGGCGGACTCGAGTTCCGCACGTTTTGGGCTCACGCGTGCCCACAACGTACTACACGGAGGTCAGTCCTTATTTGGCGCAGGTGAATTGAGCGACGTCGGTGTAGCCGTCCCGGAACAGGTCCGCGCATCCGGTGAGGTAGTGGCGGAACCGCTCGTAGATTTCCTCGGACGTGATCGCGATGGCCTCGTCCTTCTTGGCTTCCAGGTTTGCCGCCCAGGTGTCCAGCGTCTTGACGTAATGGGGTTGCAGGTGCTGTTCCTGGGTGATCGTGTAGCCGGCCTTGACCGCGTGGTCGCGGACCATCGACGCCAGCGGCAGGCGGCCACCGGGATAGATGTAATCCATGATGAACTTGATGAACCGCACGTTGGACATGGTCAGCGGCAGTCCCTTGGCTTTGATCTCCTCGTCCTCCGGGATGATGATCGTGTGCAGCAACATCACCCCGTCATCGGGTAGCCAGCTGTGGGTCTTCTTGAAGTAGTCGTCGTACTTGTTGAAGCCGAAGTGCTCGAACGCGCCGATCGACACGATCCGGTCGACGCGGCCCTCGAACTCCTCCCACGGCTGTAGACGCACTTCCATACTGCGATTGCTGGTGGAGTTGGCGAACCAGTGGTTCTCGATGTGTTCCTTCTGGTTCTCCGACAGCGTCAGGCCGATGACGTTGACGTCGTACTTCTCCACCGCGCGCATGATGGTGGCGCCCCAGCCGCAGCCGATGTCGAGCAGGGTCATGCCCGGCTGCAGTCCCAGCTTGCCCAGCGACAGATCGATCTTCGCCATCTGGGCCTGCTCGAGGGTGTAGTCGTCCTTCTCGAAGTAAGCGCAGCTGTACACCTGGTTCGGGTCCTGCCACAGCTTGAAGAAGTCGTTGGAGATGTCGTAGTGGAATTGGACCTCGTCCTTGTCCGAGCCGCGCGTCTGCGACGCCGACTTCGACAACCACTTGGACTGTGCGGTGGCTCCCGGCTGTTCGCCCGAGGACTTCGTCATTGAGATCATCCTGTCTGCGATACGCGTGGTAGCGCGCCCCCGGGCACGCCTGTTGTCCCTTACCCCGACTGCCGGAACGAGAAACCGCATCACAGCAGGCCGGTTGACCGCGAACGGGCGGCTGTTGCGACCATACCGGGCACGTCGCTGTCGCGGCAGAGGCTTTCGGCGGGTCGCGCGGTTGTGTACCCAAGTCCAGGATGAGAGCCATGAACGAGACGCGGGTTGCGAAGATCTACCTGGAGGCGTGCATCAACGGTGTGCGGGGTCCCGAGCAGCATCCCGCGCTGCCGGTGACCCCGGACCAGCTGGCAGCGGACGCCGTCGCTGCCCACCGGGCCGGCGCGCAAGCGGTGCACATGCACCCCAAGGACGCCGAAGGCGCCGACTCGCTGCTGCCCGCCGACGTCGACGCGGCCGTCGCCGCGGTGCGTGCCGCCGCACCCGGGTTGCCGCTGGGGGTGACGACCGGATTCTGGGCCCTGCCGGACCCGCAGCAGCGCATCCGCGCGATCGAGAGCTGGACTGTGCTGCCGGATTTCGCGTCGCTGAACTGGCACGAGCCCGGCTCGCCCGAGCTGGCCGAGGTGCTGCTGAGCCGCGGCGTCGGCGTCGAGGCCGGCATCTTCCACGCTGAGGCAGCCCGGGCCTGGGCGGCGTCCGATGTGGCTGCGCACTGCCTGCGGGTGATGGTCGAGTTGGGGCCGGACGCCGACACTGCGGCGGCTGACGAACTGATCGAAGTGATCGCAACGGCCGACTCGCCGGCGCCGGTTCTGTTGCACGGACTCGACCGCAGCTGCTGGCCGCTGCTGGAGCATGCCGGCCTTCTGGGCGTGCAGACCCGCATCGGGTTGGAGGACACGCTGCTGATGCCCGACGGATCGCCGGCCCCCGGCAACGCCGCACTGGTCGCCGCGGCTGTGGACCTGCTCAGTCGGTAGGAGCGCCGAGGGCGAAGTCGGCGAAGTCGAAACCGGGCACGACGACGCAGCTGACCAGACACGGCTCGTCGCCGCGTGGCCGCGCGCGTTGCCAGTGCCCGGGCGGCACCAGGAACTGCGGCGTTTCCCCGGCGGCGATGTCAGCCCCGACGAGATGAGCGGTGGCGCTGTGCTGTTCGGCGCCGACCTCGAGAATCAGCGGCCCGCCGCGATGGAAGAGCCATAACTCAGCGCTGCGGACGGTGTGCCATGCCGACTGCTGGCCGGGCATGAGCAGGAAGAGGATGGCGGTCCCGGCCGTGCGCGGTCCGGTGTAGTCCGGCGGCAGCGAGGACTGCGGGATCGTCAGGTCGCTTCGCCACGTCTCCCGGTACCAGCCGCCTTCGGGGTGGGGAGCCAGATCGAGCCGACGCGCCCATTCGGGGAGATCGCTCATCGGCTCACCCTATTAGTATCTGCCCATGGCTCGCGCGCGTCCGGGATGGTTCGTCGCGCTGTGCGCGTTGGTCGTGGCAGTCAGTGCGTGGCTGCCTTGGTTGCGGTCGTCGGCCGACGGTGGGGGACGGGCGAACGCGATCGGTGGGGTCGCCGGCGCCATGCCGGTGCCTCCGCCCGGTTTCGGTGTCGGCCAACTGATCGTGCTGTTGTCGGCGCTGCTGCTGGTGGCTGGGGCGATGTCGGCTCGGGATATTTCCGCCAGGCTGGCTTCCTCAGTGGCACTGGCGATTTCGCTGGTGATGATGGCGCTCGCGGCGTGGTTCTATCGGCTGTACGTGTATCCGCCGGTCTCGGCTGCATACGGGCTCTATGTGGCAGGGGCGCTGGCGTCGGTGGCGGCGTTGCTGTCGGTCTGGGCAATGTTGGCGGCGTGGCGCGGCGGCAGGGCGACGCCGTCGTGACGGGTTTCGTGGACCCGGTGTCGTTGGTCGGCGAGCGTTGGGTGTCGCTCGAAGCTCTTACCTCCGAGCATGTTCCGGAGATCGAGGCAGTGGCCGCCGACGGTGAGTTGGGCCGGTTGTGGTTCACCCGCGCGCCGCAACCCGGCGGTGCACGCGAGTGGGTGGACGCGCGACTGGAAGTGCAGAGCCCGTCGACCGGCCTGACGTTCGTGGTGCGTGGTAGAGACGGCACGTTGGTCGGGTCGTCGAGCTATATGAATGTCGACCCGACCAATCGCAGGCTCGAGATCGGCAACACGTGGTATGCGGCGTCAGCCCGGCGAACCGGCGTCAACACCGAAACCAAGCTGTTGATGCTGGGTCACGCGTTCAGCGTATTAGGTTGTGTAGCTGTCGAATTCCGTACGCACCACCTGAACTCGACCAGTCGCGCCGCCATCGAGCGACTCGGCGCAAAGCTCGACGGGATCCTACGGAGTCATCAGCTGATGCCCGACGGCTCTCGGCGCGACACGGTCGTCTATTCGGTTCTCGACATCGAGTGGCCGGCTGTGCGGTCCAACCTGCTGCACAGGCTGGACCGCAAGAGCTGACCGCAGTTATTCGGCGTCGACGGTGGTGGGTTCGATGGAGGTCTGCGCACCGGCGTGGCTGACCTCGATCTTGCGCGGCTTGGCCTTCTCGGCGACCGGGATGGTCACCGTCAGCACACCGTTCTCGTAGGTCGCACTGATCGCCGCGGTGTCGATGCCCTCACCGAGGGAGAGCTGACGACGGTAGCTGCCGAAGAATCGTTCGTTGGCCAGCCACTGCGCGGACTCTTCCGACCGTGCGGTGCGGTGCGCTGAGATGGTCAGCGTGCCGTTGTCGACGTTGACGTCGACCGAGCCGGGATCGATGCCGGGTAGGTCGGCGGTCAATACGTAGTGGTCACCGACCTTGCAGAGATCCATCGGCATGAAACGCGGGGCGCGGCTTGATCCGGTCTGGCTGGTCAGCAGTCCCCGGGTCAAAGCATCAAGGTCACTGAACGGATCAAAGCGGAGCACAGCAATCCACCTCCTCATATCACTCAGGCCCGCCACCCCGGCGGGCAGCTAAATCACTGTGCACCGGCGATATTAGCACTCAACCCTCGAGAGTGCTAACAACTTTTTCGGAAATTTTTCCGATCCGGCACATCCGCCAGAGCGGCGCGACCGGTGTGGTGTGCGAACTCCGACGTGCGTCGAAAAGCTTGGGCGGTACCACGTTTGGTGCGATGCGCCTTGACCCGGAGGAGGCGTCGTCGCGACCGAGACGGGAGGGGCGGCCCCGTCGGCTTCCCTTCTGAACCGACGAGACCTGAACAGGATCGGCGGTCGACCGACGGTCCTGTCTCGACGCTGCATTACCACCACATTGGGGCCGCAAACACCGCTTCGGTGTACGGTCCCGAGGATGGGGTTTTGGGAATCATGAGCGGCGAGACGAATCATGACCTGGCCAGGCGGATGGCCGAGCTGGCGCGGACGGTGGCTACTCCACGCAAGGTCGATGACGTTTTGTCCGATGTCACCGCCGAAGCCATGAATCTGATTCCGGGGGTCGCCGCAGCCGGTGTCCTGCTCGTCGGTCGTGACGGGGGTTTCCAATCGCTGGCCGGGACGTCGGAACTGCCGCACAAACTCGACGAGTTGCAGATGAAGCACCGCGAAGGACCCTGTCTGGACGCGGCGACCCACGAGCTCGTGGTCCGGGCTGATGACTTCCGCACCGAGGTGCGGTGGCCGATGTACTCGCCGGAGGCCGTCGAGCTCGGCGTGCTGAGTTCGCTGTCGTTCAAGCTCTACACCAGTTCGCGCACGGCCGGCGCGTTGAATCTTTTTGCCACCGAGGCCAACGCATTCGACTCCGAGGACGAGGCGATCGGCACCGTACTTGCCGCCCACGCCGCGGCCGCCATCATGGCCAGTCGCAACACCGAGCAGCTCGAGTCGGCGTTGATCACCAGGGACCGCATCGGCCAGGCCAAGGGCATCATCATGGAGCGCTACAAGGTCACCGATGTCGCCGCGTTCGACATGCTGCGCAAGCTCTCGCAGGACAGCAACGTGAGATTGGCCGAAGTTGCCCAGCGGGTCATCGAAACCGCGGACGGCTAGCTCGTTTCAGCTGCAGCAGGCGGGGTCGAGCACCCGGCACAGCGCCGTCAACGCCTCTCTGTTGGCAATGTGGTGCACGCTCATCCCCTGGCGGTGCGATGTGAGGAACCCGGCTGTGCGCAGCTGACCCAGGTGATGGCTGACCGTGGATTCCGACAGGTTCACTTCGGCGGCGAGGGACCCGGTCGTGCACGGTTCGTCGGCGGTGAAGAGCAGTGACATCAACTTCACCCGCACCGGGTCGGCGAGTGCCTTGAGGCGCATCGCGACCTCGAGTGCCGCCCCATCGTCCGTCGGGCCGGCGGCGACCGGCGCGCAGCACACCGGCTCCGACATGTCGATGGTCGGCAATGTCTTCGGCACGCCGTCCATCATGGCGACCCTATTGACATAAGTCAAAGAGGTCAGGTAGACCAGTGCGGTCGGCATTTCGGCATATGTCTCACACCTTGGAGGTGTTCCCATGTCTCGTGCTCAGTTGGCCCTCAACGTCGATGATCTCGATGCCTCGATCGCGTTCTACACGGCGCTGCTGGGTATCGGGCCTGCCAAGATCAAGCCCGGTTACGCCAACTTCGCGGTTTCCGAGCCGCCGCTCAAGCTGGTCCTGATCGAGAATCCCGGCAAGGGCGGAACGCTCAATCACCTTGGCGTGGAAGTCGATTCCAGCGAAACCGTGCACTCTGAGATCGCGCGACTCGCCGGCGCCGGTCTCTTCACCGAGGAAGAGATGAACACCACCTGCTGCTTCGCCACCCAGGACAAGGTCTGGGTCACCGCACCCGACGGCGAGAAGTGGGAGGTGTACACGAAGCTGGCTGACGCCGAGTCATTCGAGGCGTCCGCTCCCGGCCGGGACGCGTGCGCGTGCGACAGCGGTTCCGAGGTCGCTGGGTGACCACCTCGGCGCCGGCCGACCACCCGCGCGTCGTCGGCACGCTCTCCGCGTTGGACCGCCTCCTGCCGCTGTGGATCGGGATCGCTATGGCCGCCGGCCTGCTGCTGGGCCGTGCCGTCCCCGGTCTCGACCAGGCTTTGAGTGCGGTTCAGATCGACGGAATTTCCCTGCCGATCGCTCTTGGGCTGCTGGTCATGATGTACCCGGTGCTGGCGAAAGTCCGGTACGACCGGCTCGACACCGTGACCGGCGATCGCAAGCTCATGGCGGCGTCGCTGGCACTCAACTGGATCGTCGGCCCGGCGCTGATGTTCGCGCTGGCGTGGCTTCTTCTGCCTGATCTCCCCGAATATCGCACCGGCCTGATCATCGTCGGTCTGGCCAGGTGCATCGCCATGGTCATCATCTGGAACGACCTCGCGTGCGGCGATCGCGAGGCAGCCGCCGTGCTGGTCGCGCTGAACTCCGTGTTCCAGGTAATCATGTTCGCCGCGCTCGGGTGGTTCTACCTGTCGGTGCTGCCCGGTTGGCTGGGCCTGCCGCAGAGTTCGATCAGCGTCTCGCCCGGGCAGATCGCCAAGTCGGTGCTGATCTTCCTCGGCCTGCCGCTGGTGCTGGGATACCTGTCGCGCCGGATCGGGGAGCGCGCCAAAGGCCGCGACTGGTACGAACAGCGGTTCCTGCCGAGGGTCGGTCCGTGGGCGTTGTATGGGCTGTTGTTCACCATCGTGATCCTGTTCGCGCTCCAGGGCGCTCAGATCACGTCCCAGCCGATGGACGTCGCGCGAATCGCCGTTCCGTTGCTCATCTACTTCGCGGTGATGTGGGGGAGCGGATATGCGCTCGGTGCGATGCTCGGTATCGGCTACCGACGCACCACGACGTTGGCGTTCACCGCTGCCGGCAACAACTTCGAACTCGCCATCGCCGTCGCGATTGCCACGTTCGGCGCGACCTCGGGCCAAGCGCTGGCCGGCGTCGTCGGCCCACTCATCGAAGTGCCTGTGCTCGTCGGTCTGGTCTATGTCTCGCTGGCGCTGCGTCGTCGGTTCGCGAAATGATGCCGAGCCCGGCCGCACACGCGTCCACTCATGCGGTCGGACGGTAGCGTTCTGCCTCGCAGGCATAGGCGTCCGTTGGGAGACACGTGAGCATCATCGGTGTGGAAGTCGCCGAAGGGTTCATGTTCGGCGACGACGTCGTGTTGTTGTCCTTGGACCGCGGAGGTGTGAGCGAGTTCGGAGAGGCACTCCGCCGCGCTGTGCAGCACGGTAGTTGGCTGCTGGAGCACAGCGGCTTCCGTCACGAATTCCTGATCAGTGCTGGGCGTTCCGCGGTTGAACTCGATGGCTGCGGGGCAGTATGGCGATTCGATCAAGCTATGGTGTGCGAACTCGTCGACGCTCTGAACGCGCTTGGGGAGAAGGATGGTCCCGGCCACCTGTACGTCGATATTTCGGAGCCCGCGGATACCCTCGTGGTCTCGCGTGACGAGTACGTCTAGCACCAGTAGGGACGGACGGCATCGGCCAACCGCCGAATAGTCGCAATCATCGGCAGTTCATACCGAAAAGTGCCCCTGTTGGGCTTCGGTTGATTCTTGTCGGATCTAGTGCGGTTGATCCTTGACACTCGGTGTTGGTGGTTATGGCCCGGTGCTGGTGCGCAGGGCCTTTTTGTTTCTTACCTCGCCGGTGCTGGCGCGTGCAGCGGTCTTGACCAGAACATCACCGATGTAGAAGCGCAGCAGCTCACCGTCGACGTGGACATCGCAGCGTGAGCCGGCGTAGTGGCGGCCCAGACTGACTTGCTGCCAGGACACGCAGACCACACCGTTGGTGGTGACCCGGCGACTGACCCAGTTCGAGCCGGCGCGCTGTGCGCCCAGCCCCTCAGCGGCGGGCACTGCGACGTGCGCACGTGAAATGGGGGCCTCGGCGGTGAATCGGGAGACCGGCGTGGCCATCTGCAGGGCCTGGTGCGGACGTTGAGTGTTGTAGAACCGCACCCACTCGTCGAACGCCTGCTGGGCCGCCTTGATATTGGTGAAAGGCCGGCAATCACAGAGGAATTCAGTGCGCACGCTGCGGTGGAAGCGTTCGATCTTGCCGGTCGTGGTCGGTGATCGGGGCTGGGTCAGGATGTGGTCGATGCCGTGTTGGCGGCAGATGGCATCAAAGAGCACTTCCACCGGCGGATGGTTGAACCGACCGGTGAACACCTTGCCGTTATCGGTCAGGATCTGCGCCGGCGCCCCATAAGCGGCCAGGCTGTGACGCAGCCCGTCGCAGACCGCGCGGGTGCGTTCACGGGCCATCACCACCGCACACACGCACATCCGGGAATGATCATCGATGCCCGTGAGCAGCTTCGCCGAGGTGCCGTCGACCAGCGGCACGCCACCGACCACGTCCATCTGCCACAGCTCCATCGGCGCCGCGCGTTCCCAGCGTTTCCACTTGCGCGAGCGCCGGTCGCGCCGGTGCGGATCGATCATCTGCGCCCGCACCAACGCCCGATACACCGCCGACTCCGACGGCACCGGCGCCACACCGCGCTTGCCGAGTTCGAACACCAACCGCCGCGGCCCCCAATAGGGTCGGGAACGGCGCAGCTCGAGCACCGCGGCCTCGACCTCGGCCGGCATCTGATGCGGACACGACACCGGTCGATGCGACCGATCCACCAGCCCCTCGAGACCTTCTGCCTCGTACCGGGCCAGCCACGAGTGCAGCCTCTGGCGCGACACCCCTACCTTCGAAGCGACCTGCGAGATCGACAACCCATCGCTGATCACTGCCAACACGGCCTGATACCGCTGCTCAGCCACGCTCAACTCCCTCATTCAGGGAGTGTCAAGGATCAACCGAAGCAACCGTCAAGCATCAGCCGAAACACTGTCAGGCATCACCCGACATAGAAAAGTCCAGCATCACCCGACGCAATACATACCGAAAAGTGCCCCCGGCAGGATTCGAACCTGCGACACCGGCTTTAGGAGAGCCGTGCTCTATCCCCTGAGCTACGAGGGCATGACGGCTGGAGCTTACGTCACTGCGGAGCCATTGATCGAGTTGGTTGTGATCAGGATCCGCCCACTCGCGCGCGACGAGCGCGCGTTCGCTGCGCACAGAACGCGGCGTGGCGGCCCGCAGACACGCGCGCTCGCGCAAACTAGGCGAGAAGATCGAGGACCTTGGCGAAGGCGTCGGCGTGGCGCATCTGCACGATCAGGTACGTGATGCCGTACACGTCGCGATAACTGCGGATCCGGTCGGCGATCTCGTCGGGCGAGCCGGACAGTACGCCGGGGTGGCGGAGGAGCGCCTCGTCGGACAGCCCTGGGAGCGAGATCCGGGGAATCGTCAGGTCGGGCTGCCCGGAATCGTCCACCGGCATCGCGGTGATCGCCAGGTTCAACTCGAGCTCACCGAACCGCTTCCCGGCGGCGTCGCGTACGAAGGCGACGCGCTCGGCCAACGGGTCCTCCTCGGCCGTCGCCGCACGGTCGCCGCCGGTCAGTCCGATGACGTCGGCGTAGCGCGCCGCGGTGCGCAGCACCCGGTCGCCGTTGCCGGCGATCATGATCGGGACGTCGGGCAGGTGTTCGGCCATGTACTGCGTGGTGAGCTTCAGGTGGTCCACCCGCTCGCCGGCGCTGGGATACCGCAGACCGGCGGCGTCGAACTCCTCCTTGACGTAGCCGGTGCCCAGGCCGAGCTCGAAGCGTCCTTCACTGAGATCACGCAGCGCCGCGACGTCGCGCGCCAACAGCGCCGGACGGTAGAAGGCCGCGTTGAGAACGAACGTGCCCACTCGCAGGTTCGAGGTCGCCATCGCGACGGCGGTCAGCACCGGAAACGGCGAAGGACCGCCCAGATGATCCGGAACGTGCAGAACATCGAACCCCAGGTCTTCGGCCCGCCGTGCCGAGTCCTGCACCTGGGCTCGGGAACCCACCCGGGTCAGGCCGACTCCGAAGCGGAATTCCGTTGCCACATCGTGATCGTAGGCCGAGGTTTGAAGCCGAATGGGCAGGGGCATAAACGCTCCGACTTTCATCACCCCGATCCGGCCCGTCGTCGAACTATCCGACGGGCCGGATCAATACTTTCAGGAGCCATGGCCCACACACCCACGTTCGGCGTCGAGGAAGAATTCCTCCTCGTCGACCCCGTATCCGGAGCGCCGGTCCCGTACAACCGGGCCGTGGCCGACCATGCCGCCGAAGACGGCGTCGACCTGCAGTTGGAGCTCACCAGCTGCCAGGTGGAGACCGCCAGCGAGGTGGTCGACAATGTCTCCGACCTGCGCGAAGAGCTGCGTCGGCTGCGCCGGGTCTCGGTGGCCGCCGCCGAACGGGCAGGAGCGCAACTGCTGGCCGCCGCGTTGCCGCCCACGCTGCCGCGCGAGTTTCCTGTCACCGACACACCGCGCTACCGCGACATCGGTCAACGCTTCGGCATGATCGCCCACGAGCAGGGCATCTGCGGCTGCCATGTACACGTCGCGGTCCCCGATCGGGAGGCCGCCGTGCAGGTCAGCAACCGGCTGCGTCCGTGGCTGCCGCTGTTGCTGGCTCTGACCGCGAACTCGGCGATCTACCGCAACTCCGACACCGGGCACGCGAGCTGGCGCAGCGTGCTGTGGGCGCGCTGGCCCAGCGCCGGCCCCCCGCCGCACTTCGACTCGGCCGACGAGTACGACGCCGCCGTGCAGATGCTGGTCCGCACCGGAGCCATGCGCGACGACGGCATGGTCTATTGGGACGTCCGGCCGTCGGCCAACTTCCCCACGGTCGAGGTCAGGGTTGCCGACGTACCGGCGACGGTCACCGACACCGTGCTGTTCGCCGCGCTGGTGCGCGGCTGCGTGATGACGGCGCTCGACGACGAGCGACGCGGGGAGCCGGTCCAGCCGTTGGCGCCGTTCGTCCTCAAGGCGGCCTACTGGAAAGCTGCCCGCGACGGCCTCGAGGGCGACGGCGTGGATTTCGAGAGCCACGAGGCCGCCCCGGCGACGGAGCTGCTCGGTCGGCTGGTCGAGCGGGTCCGCCCGGCGCTGGAAGACGTCGGTGACTACGAGTTCGTCAGCTCCGGGCTGGCCGACGTGATCGCCCGCGGCAACGGTGCGACACGGCAGCGTCGCGCATGGGCCCGTCGCCACGACGTCGGCGACGTCCTGTCCGAGATCGCGACGGCCACGTCCGAAGGTATCTAGGTGAGAGGTAGCTCGGCGAACGCCGGACTGGTCGGCTGCGCCGAACCGCCGGCCGGCTCGATGGTGAAAGCCAGCGTGCGCGACGAACCGAGGTCGGGCAGGACCGCGGTGGTCGACGGCGCAACCGCGGCGGCATCCATCGTGCCCGCCGACGACGGTCCTCCCTGGCCCACCAACCACATCTGATACACCGTGCCGGGCTGGGGTGGCGGCACGTTGTTCATGACGAGCACCCCGGCCTCGCGCTCGCGGGAGAACACCACCGTGGCGGTCCCGCCTCCGGGTATTGCTCCGGACACGGTGCGGACATCGGGCGCCGCGAACACCTGCTCGGCGGTCGTCGGCGTCGGCGCCGGTCGCAGCGCGTACCCGACGCCCAGGGCGCCGAGTCCGATTGCCACGGCGGCCGCAGCGCCCAGGACTGCGCCGGACCGGCGACGTGCGCGCGGCAGCGCACGGACCGTGTCGTCGGCGATCTGGCTGAGCACCGCGTCGCGCAGATGCGCGGGAGGTTCCACGGCGGTGGCTGCGGCCAGTGCCGCCATCGTTTCGCGCACTGCGCGCACCTCGGCGGTGAAGGACTCGGCGACTCGCGGATCGGCGTCGCGAAGCTGACGGTCGACGTCGGCCTGTTCGTCGTCGACGAGCGCGTGCAGCGCGTAAGGCGTTGCCAGCGAAAGGAGTTCGCTCTGGGGACTGGTCACGTCACCCCCAAACATCTGCGCAGCCCGCGGATGGCGTCACGCATCCGTGACTTGACGGTAGCCAGGTTGGCCGAAAGCTGTTCGGCCACTTGGGGGTAAGTCAGCCCACCGTAATAGGCCAGTTGGATGCACTCGCGTTGGGTATCGGTCAGCGAGCCCAGACATTCCGCCACGCGGCGGCGTTCGTCTTCGAGGATGACGTTGTCGGCGACGTGATCGGTGGGTGTCTCGACAGTGCTGGCGCCGTAGCGGGATTCGCGGGTGGTGGCGGCCTGCTCGGAGCGCACCCGATCCACCGCCCGGCGGTGGGCCAAGGTGAGCAGCCACGACAGCGGAGACCCGGCCTCCGGGTCGTAATTGGCCGCGGTGCGCCACACCTGCAGATAGATGTCCTGCGTCGTCTCCTCGCTGTAGCCCGGGTCGCGCAGGACCCTGGTAACCAGTCCGTACACGCGGGAGCGGGTCTGGTCGTAGAACGCGGCGAAAGCCTCGGCGTCACGGCGCGCCACCTGGCGCAACAGCGCGTCGAGTTCGGCGGTCACGTGCGAAAGCCTAGCTTCCCGGACCAGGAACGATGTCGTCATGGCGGTCATGTCCCCTGACGGTCCCCGCTCGCCATCGCTCGGACCGGCCGCACCGCGGTGGTTCTCACGGCAACGGGGCGGCGGCGTGACGGAGCAGGCACGATCGGGACCCTGCGCAACCGCAGGAGACCAGCCTGCACGCGGATGCTCAGTAGGTTCATCAGCGGCGCCAGCGGGCTGGTCACCTGCAGCGCAAGGATCTGCGGGATGCCGGCCGGCAGCCGTGCGCCGCGCATGGTGGCGACGAACGCCGGCTGATGTTCGCGGTGCAGCGATATCGTCACGTCGAGGGTCTCACCGGGCGCGGGGGCGCGGACCAGGTAGTGACCGTCGTCGCCGGTGAACGGCGAAGCGCGAAACTTCTTGGCCACCATGGTCGGGCGCTCATCGGGTGGTGGCAGCAGATACGCGTGGCGGTCGCCGCGGGTGTTGTGCACTTCCGCGATGAGGCATCGCAGCGCACCGTTGCTGTCGTGGCACCAGTACAGGGTCAGCGGGTTGAACACGTGGCCGAGCACGCGAGCGTGCAGCAACGCGGTGACCTTGCCTCCGCCGAGGTCGATTCCCCTGCCGGCCAGGAACGCCTCGACGCGGCCGCGCAACGTGTCCTCGGGTGCCTCCCACAGGTGGTCGCGCGCGTCGAACACCGCGAACGGCCGCAGCCACCACGGCAGGCGGGGCAGGGCGTCGACGTCGACGAACCAGCTGTAACTGCGGTGCTCGAAGTAGTGGTGCACGGGCGCACGTCGCAGATGGGTGATGCGGGTGCGGTACAGGGCCGCACTGTCACGGTCCCGGGCTCGGCCGTCGGGTTTCACATCCTTTATTCGGAGCCGGGGCGGGGGTGGATCGCTCCGATGTGGATGTGGGGTTTACCCGGACCGGGATTCCCACAAACGCGCGGCGCGCGCCAGGCCCTGGATCAACGACGAGGTCGCGGGTGCGAGGCCGTCGTCGCCGGGCAGTCCGCTGCGCGGGCTGGTGCCGCGCACCCGTGCGGAGAGCTCGAGTTGGACTCCTCCGCCGCGGGCGCGGTTGACCGGGTTCTCGGGGTGCAGGCCGCGCAGTTCCTTCGGGATCGACTCCAGGTCGGTGACGACGCGGTAGCCCGGGATGGTCACGTGCCCGGCCACGTGGTCGGCGAGAACGCGGTTGCGTCCACCGGCAAGGATGTGGGTGCTGCGGCCCATCCGGCCGTAACCGTGCAGGGACACCACGACGTCGACGTGATCGAGGAACTCGGTCAGCGAATCCGACTGCGCGGGCTCGTATTTCGCTGACGCCAGGTGGTGCGGATAGTGCTGGGGATGACGCACCACGTACAGCGAGGCGTCCGACGCGTCGGCCGCGCGTTCGGCGATGACGTCGGTCATCAACTCGAGGCCGCCGCCGTGGATGGCCAGGAATCCGAACCGGGACCGCAGTACCGAGTGCTCGCTGACAGCGGGGTCGCCGAGCAGTTCGGACAGCGATTGCGGTGCGGACGAATCAGCATCCTCGGGGCGGTGCGGCCAGTGCCGGGGATCCCAGCGATGGAGGAAATCGATCCACTTGTCGGGCAGGTCGTGCTGGCGCGCTCCGGCGATGATGCGCTCGAGGTAACCCGGGCGCGGAGGTCCCGGTTCCACGCGGTGGTCGATGTAGACCCACGCGGAGGTGTCGCCGCCGGCGGTGCGCACGGTGAGCCGGTCGCGGCGGTAGCGCACCGGTACGCCCTCGGCGCTGTCGAGGGTGGCCAGGTCGCGGTCGGAGATCTGCCACACCACCCCGTGCACTTTGCCACCGGTGAACGGCTCCACGGTGGCCACGCCGCGCTCGTTGATCAACCAGTCGTGATTGGCAAGGGTGGCCGGTACCGGATCGATGGCATCGGGGCAACGCTGCGCCATCTGCTGCACGTACAGGTTCGACCCGTACGCGAAGTATCCGTGTCGGCGAAACACTCAGCCCGTCAGCGTCAGATAGATCAGCACCACATTCAGCAGCGTAATGAGTCCGGCGACAACCCAACCCAACACGGTCGTGACGCGACTGTTCACGTCGTCGCCCATGACGGCACGGTCTGCGGTCAACCTGATCAACGGGATCAGTGCGAACGGGATGCCGAAGGACAGCACCACCTGCGACAGCACCAGCGCCCGGCTGGGGTCCACGCCGATGGCGAGAATGAGCAGGGCGGGCAGCAGCGTGACCAGGCGGCGCGTCATCAGCGGCAGCGAGCGGTGCAGCAGACCCTGCATGATCATCGCGCCGGCGTAGGCGCCGACCGACGAGGACGCCAGTCCCGAGGCCAGCAGGCCGATGGCGAACAACAGGGCCACGGTGTGGCCCAGGCTGCTCTGCACAGCGGCGTGGGCGCCCTCGATGGAGTCGGTGTTGTCCATTCCCTGGAGGTTGGTCGCGGCCACCAGAACCATCGAGAGGTTCACCGCACCGGCGATCAGCATCGCGACGCCCACGTCCCACCGGGTGGCGCGCAGCAGTCGGGCGCGGTGCGGACCCGGGTCCGAGGGCCCGTGGCGGTCGCGGGCGAGCCCGGAGTGCAGATACACCGCGTGCGGCATCACGGTGGCGCCGAGCATGGCGGCGGCGATCAGAACGCTCTCCGCGCCGTCGAAGCGAGGTACCAAGCCCGCGGCGGCGTCGTCGATCGGCGGCGGTGAGGCGAACAGACTCGTGAGGAAGCCGATGGCGATGACCGCCAGCAGGCCCGTGATGACACGCTCGAAGACGCCCTGCCCGCGCCGGTCCTTGACCATCAGCAGCAGCAGCGACACCGCGCCGGTGATCACTCCGCCGACCAGGAGGGGCAGGTCGAACAACAGGTACAGGGCAATCGCGCCGCCGACGATCTCGGCGAGATCTGTTGCCATGGCGACTAATTCGGCCTGTAGCCAGTAGCCGAGGCGGGACGGGCGGCCCAGTCGGCCGCCGACGACCTCGGGTAGCGACCGGCCTGTGACCAACCCGAGCTTCGCCGACAGGTACTGCACCAGGCACGCCATCAGGTTGGCGGCGACGATCACCCAGACCAGCAGATAGCCGAACTGTGCGCCGGCGCTGACGTTGGCGGCGACGTTGCCGGGGTCGACGTAGGCGATGGCGGCGACGAATGCCGGCCCGAGCAGCATCCATCCCGGCCGCCTTCGCGTACCCGCGTCTTGACTCACCGAGCCCCTCTTCTATCCGGAGGTGCGAACAGAAAAGTTAGGCTAGCCGAAACCTTGGGTGGGCGCTACGGACCCAGCCCGAATGCGCCGACCAAAGGCCACACGGCCACGCCGTTCCAGCCGCCGTAGTTCCATGGCGGTGGGGTGGTGGTCAATTGGGTGCTGCCCTTGGTTTGGCAGTACGTGACGGTGGGTCCGGTGTCGGTGCAGTCAGGCGCCGCCGCCGAGGTGGGTGCCGCCGTCAGTGCGACGGCGGCACCGGCAGCGAGCGCGAGACCGATGCGCTGCAGAGTCGCCACGATGTCAGAGGATGAACATTCCGTAATCCCACGGGAACATGCCACCCATGGGGCCGGGCGCGTAGACGCCGGGACGCGAATCGATTTCGGCGTTGCCGGGCGACTGGCAGACGGTGGTCGAGCCGCCCGCGATCCCGCCGCCGTGACCGGTCTCGACGCACGTCGGCTGAGCGGACGCGGCGGGGGCAGCGGCGATGGCGACGGAGGCGCCGCCTGCGACGAGAAGAGCGGCAAGTGAACTCAGACGAGCCTTCATCAGGGGGTTCCTTCCAGCGAGTTTCGCGTGTCAGCGTACAAGCCTTTGCCGGTTATGGGAGGCAACTCGATGGCAGCGATGATCCCGGCGGCGGCGGCGACGACCGCCTCGATGGCGTTGACGACCCGGGCCGCGGTGGCGACCAACCCGGCGTGGTTGTGGTCGCCGCGGGGGCTGCTCAGGCACAAGTCCACGGTGTAGGACGGTTCACCGGTGATCTCGATGCGGTAGGAACCGCCGTGCTGGGCGGGCTGCGGCCAGTCGGGGCAGAGGTCGTCGCGCAGGCGCGTGACGTGTTCGAGCACGACGGCCACGTGGCCGTCTTTGATGCCGCGCACTTCGAATCGCATTGCGGCGGTGGTTCCTTCGGTGATGTGGCCGGCGGCGATGTCGAAGTCCTCGGGGGCGGGGACGCGGACATGGGTCTCGGTGACCTCGTCGAGCTCGATGCCGAGCCCGGCCGCCAGTTGCCGCACCACCGAACCCCACGCCAGGCTGAGCACGCCGGGCTGCAGCAACATCGGGGTCTCGTCGAGGCTACGGCCGAACCCCATGACGTCGAACATCACCGTCGCACTGTCATAGGTGTCGTAGTTGATGATCTCCATGCACCGGATCTGCTGAATGCTCTGGCAGGTGCCCGCCAGCGCCATGGGCAGCAGATCGTTGGCGAAACCGGGATCGATGCCGTTGACGAACAGGGTGGCCTCGCCCTCGGCCGCGGCGTGTTCGATCGGGCTGATCATCTCGTCGGGCAGCACTTTCCACGGGTGCTGCAGGAACACCGCGCTGCTGCCGACGACGTTGACGCCGGCGGCGAGGATGCGCCGGTAATCCTCGAGTGCCTCGGGCAGCCGGTTGTCGGCCATCGCGGTGTACACCACGCAGTCCGGGCCGGTGGCGAGTACCTCGTCGAGGTCGGAGGTGGCCGTCACTCCGGTCGAGACGTCCAGTCCGGCAAGCTCTCCGGCATCCTTGCCCACCTTGGACTCCGAGGACACCCACACCGCCGTGAGCTCGAATCGTGGATCGGTGATCAACTGCGTCAGGGCGTGCCGACCGACGTTTCCGGTGCCTACTGCGGCGACTTTGATTGCCATGGGCTGGGCTTCCTTACAGGTCGGGGAGGGGCATGTCGAGATTGGGGAACGTCAGACCGCCGTCGACCTCGAGGGTCTTGCCGGTCAGATAGCTGCCGGCCGGCGAGGCCAGGTAGACCGCAGCGGCGGCGATGTCGGTGGCGTCGCCCAGCCGGCGCAGCGGCGTCGCCTGCTCCATCGGCGTGCGCAGTTCGTCGTTGCTGGCCACGATGTCCAGTGCCGAGGTGAGGATCGAGCCGGGCGCGATGGCATTCACCCGGATGCGCGGGGCCAGGTCGAGCGCGGACAGCCGGGTGTAGTGCGCCAGTGCGGCCTTGGCCGTGCCGTACGCAGCGAAACCGCGCCCGGCCAACCGTCCTATCGCGGAAGTGACGTTGATGATGCTGCCGCCGCCGGCGTGCTCGAGCATCAGTGGAACCGCGGCGGTGGTCAGTGCGTGCGCGGTCGCGACGTTGAATGCGAACGCGTCGCGCAGATCCTTGACCGAGGTGTTCAGCAGCGCGTTGGGCATGGTGCCGCCGACGTTGTTGACGACGATGTCTAGTCTGCCGAACGCATCGACGGCCGCGGCGGCGAGCGCGGCCGTGTCCTCGGCGTGTGCCAGGTCTGCGGCGACGATGTGCGCACGTCGACCCGTCGCCGAGATCTGCTCGGCGACCTCCTCGAGCTGCGACTGCGTGCGCGCGGCAATCAGCACGTCAGCGCCCGCTTCGGCGAAGGCGACGGCCATCGCGGCGCCCAGGCCGCGGCCGGCCCCCGTCACCACGGCCACCTGATCATCGAGTCGGAACCGGTCCAGAATCACGGCGACACGCTAGCAAGGCGTTCTGGCCGGCGTGACCGGTTTCTGGAACACGTTCTATTTTGCCTGGACGCCGGTCGGGGCTCGGCGTCGGCGCCCGGGCTCACGCGTCGGCGCCCCGGGCGGGCTCACGCGTCACACGTATCCGCTTTTTGCAGCAGAAGTTCGAGTAACCCGCTGACAAACGTGGATATGTGTGACAGCTGAGGTCAGCTCTTCTTCGCGGCGGCTTTCTTCGGCGCAGACTTCTTGGCCGGTGCCTTCTTGGCCGCGGACTTCTTCGCGGGGGCCTTCTTGGCCGCGGACTTCTTCGCCGGTGCCTTCTTGGCCGGCTTGTCGTCATCAGAGTCCGAGTCGCCGTCATCAGAGTCGTCAGAGTCGGAGTCGTCGTCATCCGAGTCGTCGGACTTGCTCGAGGAGCGCGACGAACCTTGCTCCTTGCGGGCTTTCACGCTGGCCTCGAGCTTGGCCAACAGATCGGAGACGTCCTCGGTCTCGTCGAGCTCCTGAGGTTGTTCCTCGGTGGTGAACGCCTCGCCGCCTTCGAGTTTCGCCGTGATGAGCTCGCGCAGCTGTTCCTGGTAGTCGTCGTGGTAGCGGTCGGGGTTGAAGTCGTCGGTCATCGAATCGACGACCTGGCCGGCCATCTTCAGTTCCGCCGGCTTGACCTCGACCTCTTTGTCGAGCACCGGGAAATCGGGGTCGCGGATCTCGTCGGGCCACAACAGCGTGTGGACCATCATGACGTCGCGCTTGCTGAAGTCCTTGACCCGCAGTGCCGCCAGCCGGGTCTTGTTGCGCAGCGCGAAGTTCACGATCGCGATCCGGTCGGTCTCCTTCAGTGTTTTGGCCAGCAGCACGTAGGACTTCGACGACTTTCCTTCAGGCTCAAGGAAGTACGACCGGTCATACATCAGTGGGTCGATATCGCCGGCAGGCACGAATTCCAGAACTTCGATTTCGCGGCTGCGTTCCTCGGGCAGCGTCGCGATGTCGTCGTCGGTGATGATGACCGTCTGACCGTCGTCGGATTCGTACGCCTTGGCGATGTCGCGGTACTCGACGACTTCGCCGCAGACCTCGCAGACCCGCTTGTAGCGGATGCGTCCGTTGTCCTTCTCGTGGACCTGGTGGAACTTGATGTCGTGGTCCTCGGTGGCGCTGTAGACCTTGACCGGGACGTTCACCAGGCCGAAAGCGATGGAGCCCTTCCAGATGGACCGCATCAGCCCAGTATGTCCGATGCGGCGGCCCGATCGCGGGTGACACGGTCGGGCAGATCGGCGCCCGCGCGCATCACCGTCAGCGCCGAGGTCAGGGTGGCGGCCCGGACCGCGCTGTTCAACGCGTCCGTCTCGATCGCCGCGAGACGGTCTCGGCGCTGCCCACCGAGCAGATCCATCGACCACAACGCGTCGATCAGGCCGGTCATGAACGCATCACCCGCTCCCACGGTGTCCACCACCTCGACATCTGGCGCAGATACCCGCACCGTGCCGTCGGCACACATCGCCAGGGCGCCGTAACGCCCGAGCGTCACCACGACGACCGAGATCCCGAGTGCCAACCACGCCGCGGCCATCTGCTCGGGAGTGCGTGTCGGATCGAGGTAGTACAGATCCTCGCTGCTGACCTTCACGACGTCGGCCTTCTCCAGCAGCCGGTCGACGCGCGAACGTGCCACGTCCATGTCTTTGATGAGATCCGGACGGATGTTCGGGTCGAAGGTGACGGTGGCCGAGACCCGATAGGCGTCGACCAGAGCCTTGGCCGCCAGGCATCCGGGTTCGAGCACGGTCGCGATGGAACCGGTGTGCACGACCAACGGCGGGGGGACCTCCGGGATTCCGCTGAGCTGCCAGTCGATGTCGAAGGTGTAGGTGGCCGAGCCGGACCGGTCGAGCACCGCCCGTGCCGTGGCTGTTCGCGCGGCCGTGGTGCTGCCCGAAACCAGCTTGGCGCCAGACGATCCGACGTAGTCGGCGATGCGTCGACCGCGGTCGTCGGTGCCGATGTGGGTCAGGAAGTCGACGTCGCGGCCCAGGCGGGACAGCCCGACGGCCACGTTCAGTGGGCTGCCGCCGACGTGCTCGCGGGTCGGACGGCCGGCGCCTTCCACGATGTCGATCAACGCCTCGCCGATGACCAGTGCGCGCCCGGTGGTCATGACGCCGTCCCGGAGACGAGTTCTTCGAGCGTGGCCCGCGCCCCGACCCGGTGCAGCGAATCCAGCGTCCAGGTGTAGGCCTCCACGAACCGCTGCTGTTCGGCGAGATCGCCGAACAGGTCGCGGTACTCGATGAAGGCGGTGGGGTTCTCGCGCTGCGCTTTGGCGAGCGGCATCAGCGCTTCGGCGCGCGAGTCCTGCACGTCGATCGGCTCGCCTCGTTCGTCGACGCCCTCGGCATACCGGGCCCAACTGGCCACCACGGCGGCCGAGAGCCGGACCGGCGCACCGCTTTTCAGATTCTCTCTGACCACCGGTAGCAGCCACTGGGGGATACGGTCGGAACTGCCGTAACACAGCCGTGCGATGGTGTCCCGTACGCCGGGGTTGGCGAACCGCTCGATCAGGGTGCGCTTGTAGTCGTCGAGGTCGATGCCGGGCACCGGGCGCAGGGTCGGCGTGGCCTCGGAATCCATGTACTGGCGCAGGAAGTCGGCGAACAGCGGGTCACCTGCCGCGTCGTGGACCAGTCGGTATCCGGACAGATATGCGAAGTAGCACAGCGCCTGGTGGCCCGCGTTGAGCAGACGTAGCTTCATCAGCTCGTAGGGGGTCACGTCGTCGACCAGCAGGACACCGACGTCGTCGAGTGGCGGCCGGCCGTCGGTGAACGAGTCTTCGAGTACCCACGCGGTGAACGGCTCGGCCACCACCGGCCATTCGTCATCGATCCCGAATTCTGCTGCCACAGTGTTGATTACACCTGGTGTGGTGACCGGGGTGATGCGGTCGACCATCGAGTTGGGGAAGCGGGTGTGGATGCCGATCCATTCGGCCAGTCCGGGATCGGTGCGTTCGGCGTAGGCGGTGAACGCGGTCCGCGCGACGTCGCCGTTGCCCTCGATGTTGTCGCAGGACACGATGGTCGGTGCGGTGACGCCCCGCGCACGGCGCCGCGCCAGTGCCTCGGTGACCAGAGCGAAGACGCTCACTTCCGGCAGCGCGTCGAGGTGATAGCCGCCTTCGGTGATGGTGAGAGAGACGACGCGGGTCGTCGGTGCCGCGAGCATCTCGATCACGCCCTCGGGGTCGTCCGGGCCGTAGCGGTAGTCGACGATCGAGCCGATCACCCGGGCCTCCCGGGTGCCGTCGGGGTTCTCGAGCAACAGTGTGTAGAGCCCGTCCTGGGCGGCCATCACCTCGGCCATCCGGCGGTCGCCGGGCAGGAGGCCGACTCCGCAGATGCCCCATTCACGCGCCTTGCCCTGTTCGAGGAGACGGTCGACGTACATCGCCTGATGTGCCCGGTGGAATCCGCCGACGCCGAAATGCACGATACCGATCGAGATTTCGGAGCGGTCATAGGACGGCTTGGCGACATCGAGCTGTGCGAGCGTGTGCGCGTCGAGCTTCATGAGACTCTCACCACCGCTTTGACGCTACCCGGTGTGCGGTCGGCGTTCAGCGCCTCGGCGGCCTGCTCGAGCGGGAACCGGGCGGTCACCATCGCGTCGACGTCCACGCGCTTGGACTCGATCAGTGCGATCGCCGTGGGCCACGTGTTGGCGTAGCGGAAGATGCCGGTGAGGACGAGTTCCCGGTTCTGGATCACCTGGGTGGGCAACTCCATGGTCTCCGCGCCGGAGCCGACGAGCACCACCGAGCCGGCCGGGCGGACGGTCCGGATGCCCGCTGACACCGCCGACGGCGCTCCGGAGGCGTCGATGAACGCGTCGACACCGAGGTCGCCGGGCGGGCCGTCGGTCGGGTCGAGCACCGAGGTGGCGCCGAAGCCGAGTACCTGGCGCCGGCGTGCCTCGTCGGGGTCGCTGACGATGATCTCGGTGGCGCCGTATGCGTGCGCGAGTTGGGCGATGACGATCCCGATCGGCCCGGCGCCGGCGATGAAGACGCGGTGGCCTCCGCCGACGCCGGCTTTGCGGATGGCGGCGATGCCGACCGACAGCGGCTCGCACAGTGCGGCGGCATCGTCGGACACGGTGTCGGGGACGGGATGGGCGAACCCGGCGCCGATGGTGACGTAGTCGCAGAAGGCGCCGTCGATCGGTGGCGTCGCATAGAACTGCATGTGCGGGCAGAGGTTGTAGTGCCCGCGTCGGGTTTCCTCGGTGTCGGGGTCCGGCCGCTGCGGTTCGATCGACACCCGCTCGCCGATGCGTGCGGAGTCCACGCCGGCGCCGACGCCGACGATGGTGCCGGCCGCCTCGTGCCCGAGCACCAGCGGCGACTCGACCACGAACGATCCCAGCCGTCCGTGCCGGTAGTAGTGGGTGTCCGAGCCGCACACGCCGACCGACGACACCCGCACCAGCACGTCACCGGCCTGCGGGGTGGGCACCGGCCGCTCCTGCATCTCGATCGTCTCGGGAGCGACCAGTACGGCGGCCCGCATCTGGCCTTCCGGAAGGGATGTTGTCTGCGTCACACCGTCATGCTACCGTCATGAGCATCTGAACGGGACCGTGAGCATATGCTCACGGTGGATGTGAGGTGGTGTGGCCATGACGGTGTCGAGCGTCGACAGCGCTGCGACCCCCAACCGCGCCCAGCCTGAAGACCTCCGACTCGCACTGCGCGCTGCGACGCTGTACTACCTCGACGGGCTGACCCAGGCGCAGATCGCCACACGACTCGGCGTCTCGCGTCCCACCGCCGGTCGCCTCGTCGCACGCGCCAAGGCGCGCGGGCTGGTCCGCATCGAGGTGGTGGTGCCCCCCGATCTGCGCGACGACCTGCACGCGGAGGAGGAGCGCGATCTCGAGCAACGGTTCAGATTGACCGAGGTCGTGGTCGTCGGTCACGGGGTCGACGTCGGCGGTCCGGGCCACCCGGCCGCGTTCGCCAGTGTCGGACGCGCCGCCGCGGCCCTGCTGATGCGCCGGCTGCAGCCCGACGACGTCCTCGGCTTCACCTGGGGGCCCGAGCAGGTCGCGGTGGCGACCGCGCTCGCTCCCGGAGTGGCGACCTGTCGCGCGGTGGTCCAGCTCGACGGCTCGATGTCCAGCGCGGCATACCAGACCGGCGTCGAACTGTTCCTCAGTCGCTGCGCGGATACGCTGCGCGCCGAGACCATCCGTCTGCCCGCACCGCTGTACGCCGACCCCTCCACCGTCGCGTCGATGCGCAGTGACTCCATGATCTCCCGCACCCTCGAGGCCGGCCGACGCGCCGACATGATGCTGTTCGGTGTCGGAGCGGTGTCGACGTCGACCACCCTGTTCGAGGGCAGCTTTCTCGACACCCGCATGCTCGACGAGCTGGTGTCGCTCGGAGCGGTCGGGGAAATCGGCGGCCGGTTCTTCGACGCCGACGGCCGCCCCGTCGACAGTGAATTGCAGGACCGCGCGGTGTCGGTCCCGCTGGAGGATGTCCGCGCGTGCGCGCGGACGCTGCTGATTTCGTCCGGATCCGCCAAGCATTCCGCCACTCTGGCCGCTCTGCGCGGAGGTCTGGCCCGACTACTGGTGTGCGACATCGATTGTGCGCGTTGGCTGCTGACGCAGTAGGCGTCGCCGGAAAGAGAGGTCATCGGATGACTGGACATGTGTTACGCCGGATCGCGGCGTGCATCGCCTCGGCCGGGCTGACGTTCACGGCGGGATGCTCGGGAGCCGGCAGCCTGGGCGCATCGGAGGATCAGGTGACCATCGCCCTGGTCTCGAACTCCCAGATGACCGATGCGCAGCAGCTGTCCAGCGATTTCGAGGCGCAGAACCCGGGCACCAAGCTGAAATTCATCACCCTGTCGGAGAACCAGGCCCGCGCCAAGATCACCATGTCGACCGCGATGGGTGGTAGTGAGTTCGACGTCGTGATGATCAGCAACTTCGAGACTCCCCAGTGGGCGCGCGACGGCTGGCTGCGCAACCTCAGCGAATACGCAGCGCAGACACCGGGATACGACGAACAGGACTTCATCCCGTCGCTGCGCGAGTCGCTGTCGCACGAAGGTGACATGTATGCGGTCCCGTTCTACGGGGAGTCGTCCTTCCTGATGTACCGCAAGGACCTCTTCGAGCAAGCGGGCATCACCGTCGACCAGAGCCCTGACTATCAGCCCACCTGGCCCGAGGTAGCCGAGTGGGCGGCCAAGGTGCAGACGCCCGACCGTGCCGGAATCTGTCTGCGCGGCAAGCCCGGCTGGGGCGAAGTGCTCGCCCCGCTGAACACGGTGATCAACACGTTCGGCGGCCGGTGGTTCGACGAGCAGTGGAACGCGCAGCTCGACAGCCCCGAGGTCAAGAAGGCCGTCAACTTCTACGTCGACCTGATCAACGAGTCCGGTGAGCTGGGCGCGGCGTCGACGGGATTCCAGGAGTGCGCCAACCTGTTCGGACAGGGGCAGACGGCGATGTGGTACGACGCCACCTCGGCGGTGTCGGTGCTCGAAGACCCGCAGTCCTACCCGGAACTGGTCGGCAAGATCGGCTACCTGCCGGCGCCGATCGTCGAGAAGCCGAACGCCGGCTGGCTCTACACCTGGGCGTTGGGAATCCCGCAGGGCGCCAAGAACCCCGACGGCGCATGGGAGTTCATCTCGTGGATGACCAGCAAGGACTACATGAAGCTGGTGGGGGAGAAGCTCGGCTGGGCCCGCGTCCCACCCGGTAGTCGTACCTCGACCTACACCGAACTGCCTGAATACGAGAAGATCTCGCAGTCCTACGGGCCGCTGACGCTGCAGTCGATCGAGAACGCGACGCCCGATGAGCCCACCGTGCAACCGGTTCCGTACACCGGCATCCAGTTCGTCGGGATCCCCGAGTTCCAGGATCTCGGCACCCGCGTCAGCCAGCAGATCAGCGCCGCGATCGCCGGGCAGAAGTCGGTGGACGAGGCACTGGCCCAGGCCCAGCAGTACGCCGAGGTCGTCGGCCGCACCTATCAGGAGAACTCATGACCGTCGCCTCCGACAGCTCAGCCCTCGGAACCGGCGCCGACGCGCAAGACGTCGCCGAACGGGTCCGAAAGATCAAGGAACGTCAGGACGTCGGCGTCAGCCGCGCCGAAGGATGGCGGCGGCGAGGACCGCTGCTGCCGGCGCTGATCTTCATGATCATCGTCACCCAGGTTCCGTTCGTGTTCACGCTGTATTACTCGACGCTGTCGTGGAACCTGGTCCGGCCGGGCTCACGGCAATTCGTCGGCCTGCAGAACTACGTGGCGGTGGTCAAGGACAGCCAGTTCTGGTCGGTCGCCGTCAACACCGTCGTGTTGATCGTCGGCGTGGTGCTGGTCTCGGCGTTCCTGGGACTGCTCCTGGCGCTGCTGCTCGACCGCGCGTTCCTGGGCCGGGGCATCGTGCGGACCCTGCTGATCACCCCGTTCCTGGTCACACCTGTTGCTGCGGCGCTGATCTGGAAGACCACCATCCTCGATCCCAACAACGGCATCCTGAACTGGCTGCTCTCGCTGGTCGGGGTCGGCAAGGTCGACTGGATCGGGCAGTTCCCCCTGACCATGGTCATGGTGGTGCTGATCTGGCAGTGGACCCCGTTCATGATGCTGCTGATCCTCGCCGGCCTCCAGTCGATGCCGCGCGACATCCTCGAGGCCGGTCGAGTCGACGGGGCGGGTGCGTTCCAGCTCTTCCGCGAGCTGACGCTGCCGCACCTTCGGCGCTTCATCGAGCTGGGCGTGGTGCTCGGAGCGATCTATCTGGTCAACACCTTCGACGCGATCTACATGATGACGCAGGGCGGCCCGGGCATCGCCAGCGCGAACCTGCCGTTCTACATCTACCAGCGCGCGTTCCTGGGCTTCGACATGGGCCAAGCCGCGGCCATGGGCGTCGTGGTGGTCGTCTTCACGCTGATCATCGCGAGCTTTGCGCTGCGGTTGATCTTCAAATCGTTCACCGGAAAAGAAGAGGCGGCCTGACCGTGAGCACCACCGCTGTCGAGAATGACGCACAGACAACCGAATCCGTTGCCAAGCCGCAGAAGAAGAGTCGGCAGTTCAGCCCGTGGGGGTTGGTGGCGTGGCTGGCCGCGCTGGGATTCTTCTTTCCGGTGTTCTGGATGATCCTCACGGCGTTCAAGCAGGAGTCCGACGCGGCGACCAGTCCACCGACGTTGTTCTTCACCCCCACGCTCGACCAGTTCGGTGAGGTGTTCGATCAGGCGATCGGTCCGGCGATGCTGAATTCGCTGTTCGCAACCGGCATTTCGACGGTGCTCGTGCTGCTGCTCGGGGTACCCGCGGCGTTCGCGCTGTCGCTGCGGCCGGTGCGCAAGACTTCCGATGCGCTGTTCTTCTTCATGAGCACCAAGATGCTGCCGATCGTCGCGGTGATCCTGCCGCTGTACGTGATCGTGTCCAACATCGGTCTGCTGGACAACATCTGGGCACTGGTCATCCTCTACACCGCGATGAACCTGCCGATCGCGGTGTGGATGATGCGGTCGTTCTTCCTGGAAGTGCCCGGCGAGCTGCTCGAGGCGGCCAGCCTCGACGGGGCCAGTATGTGGCGCACCGTGCGCGAGGTCATCCTGCCGCTCGTGTCACCGGGTATCGCGGCGACCGCGCTGATCTGCGTGATCTTCGCATGGAACGAGTTCTTCTTCGCGGTCAACCTCACCGCCGTGAACGCGCAGACGATGCCGGTGTACCTCGTCGGGTTCATCGCCGGCGAGGGCCAGTACTGGGCGGTGTTGTCGGCGGCCGCCACGATGGCGGCGGTCCCGGTGATCCTGTGCGGCTGGTTCGCACAGAACAAGCTGGTGCGCGGCCTGTCCTTCGGCGCAATCAAATAGCCCGACACCCAACGAGACGGAGTAACGATGGCAACGATCACCTACCGCAACGCCTCTTGCATCTACGAGGGGTCGGACAAACTCGCGGTCGACTCGCTGAACCTCGACATCGCCGACGGCGAGTTCGTGGTGCTGGTGGGTCCGTCAGGCTCGGGCAAGAGCACCGCGCTGCGCATGCTCGCCGGTTTGGAGCACATCGACGAGGGCTCCATCGAGATCGGCGGCAAGGACATGACGGGCGTGCCCTCCAAGGACCGCGACATCGCGATGGTGTTCCAGAACTACGCCCTGTATCCGAACAAGACGGTCGCCGAGAACATGGGGTTCGCGTTGAAGCTGCGCGGGGTGTCGGCCGATGAACGGCGCCGCAAGGTGGAGGAAGCAGCCAAGATCCTCGACCTCACCGAGTTCCTGGACCGCAAACCGGCGAAACTGTCCGGCGGACAACGGCAGCGCGTCGCGATGGGTCGGGCGATCGTGCGTGAGCCGCAGGTGTTCTGCATGGACGAGCCGCTGAGCAACCTCGACGCGAAGCTTCGCGTGCAGACGCGCACGCAGATCGCGGCTCTGCAACGGCGATTGGGCACCACCACCGTCTACGTCACCCACGACCAGGTGGAAGCGATGACGATGGGCGACCGCGTCGCCGTGCTGCGCTCCGGAAAGCTGCAGCAGTTCGCGTCGCCCAACGAACTCTACGATCGGCCGGCCAACGCGTTCGTCGCCGGCTTCATCGGATCCCCGGCGATGAACCTGGTGACCGTGCCGGTCACCGCGGACGGCGTCAAGATCGGTGACTCGACGATCGAGCTGGAACGCGAGGACATCAACAAGGTCAGCGACGCGGGCCTTCGCGAGGTCACCCTCGGCATCCGGCCCGAACAGCTCGAACTCTCGACCGACGGTGGCGTCGACGTCGTCGTGGACTTGGTCGAAGACCTCGGCAGCGAGGCCTACGTATACACCCATGCGGGTCCGGGCTCCGGTGTCGAGCTGGTGGCCCGGTGCAATCCGCGCACCGCACCGAGGCTGGCGGACTCGGTGAAGCTGCGTCGTCACCCCGATGGGGCCGTGCACCTGTTCCACCCGCAGACCGGTGAACGCCTGAACTAGGTGTCTTCTGCGGTCCGGTAACGGGTAATACCGTGACGTGGTGGATCACTACGGGCGGGTGCGGCTGACCAATCCGGACAAGGTGCTCTACCCCGCGACGGGCACCACCAAAGCCGAGGTCTTCGAGTACTACGTCGATATCGCCGAGGCGATGCTGCCGCACGTCGCCGGGCGCGCCGTCACGCGGAAGCGCTGGCCCAACGGCGTCGGCGAGCTGGAGTTCTTCGAGAAGCAGCTGGCCAGCTCCGCTCCCGATTGGCTGGACCGCGGGACGATCGTGCACAAATCCGGCACCACTACCTACCCGCTGATCAACACCCGCGAAGGCCTGGCCTGGCTCGCGCAGCAGGCATCCCTGGAAGTGCATGTCCCGCAGTGGCGGTTCGTCGGAGAACCTGGTGACCTCCAGCCCGGCCCGGCCACCCGCGTCGTGTTCGACCTCGACCCCGGCGACGGCGTCACCTTCCGCCAGCTGTGCGAGGTTGCCCATGAGGTGCGCGACCTGATCACCGGCATGGGACTGACGGTGTATCCGCTGACCAGCGGCAGCAAGGGACTGCATCTCTACGTGCCCCTCGACGAGCCGATCAGCAGCCAGGGCGCCTCCGTGCTCGCCAGGCGGGTGGCCCAGCAGCTCGAGAAGACCATGCCCAAGCAGGTGACCGCGACGATGACCAAGAGCCTGCGCGACGGCAAGGTGTTCGTGGACTGGAGCCAGAACAACGGCAACAAAACCACCATCGCGCCGTACTCGATGCGCGGCCGCGACGAGCCGACCGTCGCCGCGCCGCGCACCTGGGACGAGATCGCCGACCCTGACTTGCGGCATCTGCGATTCGACGAGGTGCTGGAACGCGTCGAGCAGTTCGGCGACCTGCTTGCCGATCTCGACGAGAAGGTCCCCGTCGAAGACCGGCTGACCAAGTACCGCAGCATGCGCAACCCCGCGAAGACACCGGAGCCCGTTCCGCCCCGGCCGCCGGTGGTAGGCAACAACGACCGCTTCGTCATCCAGGAGCACCACGCCCGTCGGTTGCACTACGACCTGCGTCTCGAACGCGACGGCGTCCTGGTGAGCTGGGCGGTGCCGAAGAACCTGCCGGACAGCCCTGCCGAGAACCGGCTCGCCGTGCACACCGAGGACCATCCGCTCGAATACCTCACCTTCCACGGCACCATCCCCAAAGGGGAGTACGGCGGCGGCGACATGACCATCTGGGACACCGGCACGTACGAGACCGAGAAGTTCAACGACCACCCACCGGACGGTCCGGCCAAGGGCGGCGAGGTGATCGTCACCCTGCACGGCAACAAGATCGACGGACGGTACGCGCTGATCCAGACCGACGGCAAGAACTGGCTCGCGCACCGGATGAAGGATCAGGCCAATCCGACCTTCGAGGACTTCGCGCCGATGCTCGCCAGCCACGGATCGGTCGAGAAGTACACGGCCAAACAATGGGCCTTCGAAGGAAAATGGGACGGCTACCGGCTCCTGGTCGACGCCGACCACGGCAAGCTGTGCCTCAAATCGCGCAGCGGCCGCGACGTCACCGCTGAGTATCCCCAATTGCAGGCGCTGGCAGCCGATCTCGCCGACCACCACGTGCTGCTCGACGGAGAGATCGTCGCGCTCGACGAGAAAGGCGTGCCGAGCTTCGGTCAGATGCAGAACCGAGCCCGCGCCACCCGCATCGAGTTCTGGGCGTTCGACGTCCTGCGTCTGGACGGTCGATGGCTGCTGAAGGCCAGGTACCGCGACCGCCGGAAGATTCTCGAAACCTTGGCTGTGGGCGGAGCTCTCATCGTCCCCGACCTGCTCGACGGCGACGGACCAGAGGCGCTCGAACACGCCCGCGAACGCAAGTGGGAGGGCGTCGTCGCCAAAAAGTGGGACTCCACCTATCAGCCCGGCAGACGCTCGTCGGCGTGGATCAAAGACAAACTGTGGAACACCCAGGAAGTCGTGATCGGCGGGTGGCGGCAAGGGGAGGGCGGCCGCAGCAGCGGCATCGGAGCGCTGGTGCTCGGCATTCCCGGACCGGACGGGCTGGAGTTCGTCGGACGCGTCGGGACCGGCTTCACCGACAAGGCGCTCGCCGACCTCAAGAAGACCCTGAAGCCGTTGCACACCAAGGAATCACCCTTTGCCGCCAGGCTTCCTACCCAGGACGCGAAGGGAGTGACGTTCGTGCGGCCGGAACTCGTCGGCGAGGTGCGCTACAGCGAACGCACCTCCGATGGTCGCCTGCGGCAGGCCAGCTGGCGCGGGTTGCGGCCGGACAAGTCACCCGACGAGGTGGTCTGGGAACAATAAACGGTCAGTGGGTTGTCGCGGTGCTCTCTACGGTCGCGCCGAGTGTCTGATCGCCCCTTCGACCGCCGATTTTTTGTCGGTGGTCGAATGTATGTTCGAAGTATGTCGGGTGGGGATTTGCAGGCCGCGGTTGCGGTGTTGCGTGCTGCATTTGAGGAGGTGGCCGCCTGTGATGTGGATTTGTTGACCCGACCCGAGCTGGTTGGCGCCCTCGATGAGCTGGAGGCGCTGGGGTGTCAGTTGCCCACGATGAGTCACCGTCTGCTGGCCCGGTTGCAGGCCGAGGCGACACCGCAGTCGATGGGGGCCAAGTCGTGGAAAGAAGTGTTGACCGTGCGGTGGCGCATCTCGGCGCGTGAGGCGCGCCGACGGTTGGCTGAAGCCGCGGTGTTGGCGCCGCGGCAGTCCTTGATCGGGCCCGCTTTGGAGCCGGTGTTGGCGGCGACTGCGGCTGCGCAGGCCCATGGGTTGATCAATGGTGAGCATGTCGAGGTGATCCGTCGGGCTGTTGATCGGTTGCCGGGTTTCGTCGACACGGCCACCCGTGAGCAGATCGAGGTGGATTTGGTGCGCACCGCGGCCGGGGTGGGGCCCAAGGAACTGCATGACGTCGCTGAGCGGGTTCTGTTTCTGTTGGATCAGGACGGCCCCGAGCCTGATGACACGGAACGCGCCCGTAAACGCGGGATCACGCTGGGTAAGCAGCGCGACGATGGAATGAGCGCTATCAACGGGGACTTGACGCCCGAGGCGCGGGCGGTGTGGGAAGCCATTTTCGCCAAGTTCGCCGCACCCGGGATGTGCAATCCCGACGACCCGCAGCCGTGTACCTCGGGCACTCCGTCGCAGGCCCAGATCGACACCGATTACCGCAGCCTGGCCCAGCGTCAGCACGACGCGCTGGTCGCGGTCGGGCGTATCGCGTTGATGAGCGGTGAGCTCGGTCAACTCAACGGTCTGCCGGTGTTGGTGATCATCCGCACCACCCTGCAGGATTTGGAGTCCCGGGCCGGGGTCGGCAGCACCGGCGGCGGCACCATCATGCCCATCAAGGACGTGATCCGGCTGGCCTCGCATGCTAACCACTACCTGGCGGTGTTCGACCGCGCGACCGGGTCCGCGCTGAATCTGTTCCGCACCCGACGGATAGCCTCACCGGCGCAGCGGATCATGCTGATCGCGCGTGACGGCGGCTGCACCAAACCCGGCTGCACCGTGAGTGCCTATGGCTGCCAAGCCCACCACGGGTCGGCCGACTACTCCAAGGGCGGCAACACCAACGTCGACGAACTCGCCCTGGCCTGCGGATCTGATAACCGCAGCGTCGACGAGGGCGGCTGGAGCACCCGAATCAACGACCGCTGCGAAGTCGAATGGATCCCACCACCCCAGCTGGATACCGGCCAGGCCCGCGTCAACTACTACCACCAACCCGAACGACTCCTCCGCCCATCCGACGGACCAGAAACCTTGAGCGACAGAGAGACTGGGGCGATCGTCGACGGCACCGAGGAGGCCGACCCGGGGCCGGACACCGAGCCGCCCCCCGACGGTAATGGGGCCAGCGACGCCGAGCCAGGCACCGAGCCGGGCACCGAGCCGCCCGCCGCCGCCACCGACGATCCCGATGAACCCGGCGGGCCCGCACCACCCGACAACCGGGTGGCTTGACTGATGGCGCCGCCATCGAATGCCAGCTTCAGGCGACCACTCGGAAGTGCTTCGCCTTGGGGTCGGTCGCGTCAGGCAGTGTCATTCCGGCCGCGGCCCCCGAACGCAGGTAGTCGATCACCGCATCGTTGAGTTGCTCCCCGGGCACCACCGCCGGGATGCCGGGCGGATACGGCGTGATCTGTTCTGCCGCAACGCGTCCCGTCGCCTTGTCGGCAGACACTATCTCGGTGGCGCCGAAAAACGCGTCGCGTGGTGCGATGACGGTCTCGAGCTGTAGCTCCTCCGGCGACGGCAGCGCGATCTTCGGCGGTGGCTCGAAATCCCTTGCGGCAGACCGCCATGACGCCAGCGCGTCCAACAGCCGACCGGTGGTGTGCCGATCGTCGGCGAACGACATGGTTGCCAACATGCGCCGATGGTCGCTCATGCCGAGATCGAGCATGCAATGCTCCCGCATCCAATCAACGCCCTGGTAGCCCGATGTACCGGTCGCTTCGATGTCGATGAGCACCTGCAATCGGTCGAGGTCATGGGAGGCCTGTTCGCCCAGCAACTCGCTGTCGAGCACCTCGATGTCCGGGATCTCCTCAATCCGCGCGCGGACGTCCTCGGCAAGCTCGAGCGCCGCACCCAGCAGGTCGTGTCCTCGCTCGACCATGTGCCGACGCCACGCGTCAAGTGCCGCGTACACCATCACGTTCGGACTCGTCGTCATCAGCAGGTCAGCGCACTTCGACAACTTCACCGGATCGACGAGGTCGCCCTGAATGTGGAACACCGAGCCCTGCTCGAAACCAGCGCCCATCTTGTGCACGCTGACCACGCAGACGTCGGCGCCGGCGTTCATCGCCCAGGTGGGCAGATCCTCGTGGAACGGCAGGTGCGCGCCCCAGGCCTCGTCGACGATCAGCGGCTTGCCCCGGCGGTGGCACACCTCGGCGATGCCTTCCAGATCGGCGCATGTGCCGTACGGGCTGGGACTGACAATCAGCGCACCCGCGGCGTCAGGATATTTCTCCCACGCCTGAGCGACCTGCTCCGGCGAGGGCGGATGGGAGAAGTGCCGCTCGGCGTCCCACTGCGGGGTGACCCAGCGCGGCTGCATACCGGACAGGATCAACCCCGCCACCACCGACTTGTGGCTGTCGCGGCCGAGCAACAGTCCGCCGCCGTGACCGCCGGCGACGGCCATCATCGCGGCCTTCACCGACAGCGAGCTGCCGCACGTGGAGAAGAACGTGCTCTGCGCGCCGACAGCCTCGGCCATCAGGTCTTCAGCGTCCGACAGGTAGCCGCCACGCGACATCCGATCGTCCAGTCCGCCGGAGGCCAGCACGTCGTCGCGGAACGGATCCTTGCCGAGGATCGCGAGCGCGCGTTCGTCGGCGCCGCGGCCCTGGCGGTGACCGGGCGGGCTGAAACCGTACCGTTCGCTGCGGTGGTAGTCGGCCAGTGCGTCGAGGAGAGGTGCCTTCGTCTGATCCACGCTCCTCGACTACCCCTATCGCGGATTGTGAACCGAGGGCGTGCGGTCAGACAGGCGCCGAAGCAGCCTCGATCGCCTCCTGCATCCCGCGCGTCGCGAGCACATCGGCCAGCTCGTTGTCGGCGACCCCCGAGTGTCCCTTCACCCAGAACCATTCGACTTGATGTGGCGCACAGGCCAATTGGAGCCGCTTCCACAGGTCGACGTTCTTCACCGGCTGCTTGGCGGCCGTCATCCAACCATTGCGTTCCCAGCCGAGCACCCACTTGGTGATGCCGTTACGGACGTACGTGCTGTCGGTGTACAGGTGCACCACGACGGGCCGTGTCAACGCCTCCAGCGCCATGATCGGCGCCGTCAACTCCATGCGGTTGTTGCTCGTCTGCGGCTCGCCACCGCACATCTCGCGCACATGCGTACGCTGGCGCAGCACCGCGCCCCAGCCGCCGGGCCCCGGATTGGGCCGGCAACCGCCGTCGGTGTGGATGATGACGGGCTCCTCGGTGGACGCGCTCATGGGCTCTGAGGATAAGGGGCCGAGATCATCGCCGTCCGTACCGACATTCCCAACTCGAGGTTCCGCAGCGTGGTGATCCGGCGGCCGGGCTGAACCGCGTCCTTCACCGGCGCGGCGTGGTCGCCGAAGAACGCCGCGGTGGCGTCGATGTCGGTGACGACGTAGGTGATGCCCCACAGGGTGGAGGGTCCGTCGCCTGCCGATTCGGGTTCGCCGACGACTTCCAGGACGACCTCTCCGAGGCGGTAGAAGAGTTGGCGGATCGACCGTCCGCCGAGCTCGGTGTCGCGCTCGCGGCGCAGGTCCATGCCGGCGGCGGCCAGGGACGCAGCCGTGCGCTGCAGATTCGGTGACATCAGGACGACGTGGTCGATGGCGGTGACGCCGTTGGCGTGTGATCCGGGTGCCGCCGGTTGCGTGTCGGAGCGGGTCGTGGGGATGCCGTCGAGGTCATCGGCGTGGTGGTTCGCGAGCCCGGCCAGCGACCAGCCGACGATCCCGGCACCCCCGTCGCGCCCGAGCAGTCGGATGCACACCCCGCCGACTCGGCACACGTCGTCGGGGCCGACGTCGAACCCGGACCCCGTCCACGCGTCGGCGGTATCGGCGACCCGCAGCTCGTGCAGCGAGACGGTCATCGGCCCAGGTTAGTTCGCCCGGTGATGTCAGTGCCCGCGCCTAGCGTGCAGGGCATGGGTAGGAGTGATGCCGTGTCGGTCGCGATGGTGGTGCCAACGCCGGAGCTGCTCCGGCAGATGCTGCAGCAGAAGCCGGCGTGCTGGTCGTGGGCTGCCTTCGCCTCGGTTCTTTTTCAACGCTGGGCCGCGTTGGAGGAGCGCAAAATTGCGCAGGTGTGCGACGTCCCGGTGGCTCCGAGTGTGCAGCTGCGCAGCGCTTCGGAGGTGGCGGAGTTCGTCACCGGGCAGATGCGCGGAACCGACGACATCGTCGTGCAGGTCAACGCGTTCCTGGGGTCGCCTGGGTTCGCCGGGGTGTTCGGTCGTGCCGATGAGAGCGACGCCGACGCGGACGGCATTCTCGCGGCCGCGGACTACGTCGCTGACTGCTACGAACGGCTGCTCGAGTTGGCCGAGCACTCCCGCAGACAGTCGGTCCCAGAGCAGTACACCGGCCTGCTCGCGGACTGCACCCGGTTTTCGAATCAGCACCTCCAGGACTTCTGCGGCTTCCTCAACGACGTGCTGGACCGCCTCGACGAGATGCAGAACCGGGTCATATTGGGTCAGAAGCCGAGCACCGGGGAACCCCTGAGGATGCGCACCATCACTGACGACCGGTTGATCTGGTCGATTCTTGATCGACTCCAGGCGATGTGGTGATCTCAGAGGGGACAGCGGCGCAGCAGGAGGTAGGCGATGAGGTTCGGGATATCGACGTTCGTCAACGACGACACCATCGATACCGTCACCTTGGCGAAAGCCGTCGAGGAACGTGGCTTCGACTCCTTGGTGGTCGCCGAGCACACCCACATCCCGGCCAGCCGCGAATCTCCTTATCCGGATGGCGGCGACCTGCCGAGCATCTACTACCGCACGCTCGACCCCTTCGTGACCCTCGCGGCCGCGGCCGCGGTCACGTCCCGCATCGAGCTGGTGACCGGCATCGCCCTGCTGATCCAGCGCGACCCCATCATCACCGCCAAGGAAGCCGCCAGCGTCGACCTCATCTCCAACGGACGGTTCGTGTTCGGCGTGGGGGCGGGCTGGAACATCGAGGAACTGCGTAACCACGGCACCGACCCGAAAACCCGGGGTGCGCTGCTCGACGAACGCATCGAAGCGATCAAGGCGCTGTGGACCGAGGAACCCGCCGAATATCACGGCAGATTCGTCGATTTCGACGCGTCGTACCTGCGGCCCAAACCGGTGCAGAAGCCGCATCCGCCCATCCTCATCGGCGGCAATTCCGATGCCACCGTCAAGCGCATCATCCGCCACGGGGCAGGGTGGATCTCCAACCCGTTGCCCGTCGACGAGTTGACGCGTCGTGTCGCGCAGATGCGTGACGGCGCCGGCCACGACGTCGCGTTGACGACGTTCGGCACCCCGGTCAAGCCCGACTACTGGGAAGCCTTGGAAGGTCTCGGCTACCGACAGGCCAACCTGCTGCTGCCCACCAAGCCGCGCGACGACTCGCTCAGGGTGCTCGACGACCTAGCCGAGCGGGTCGCCACATATCGGGGCTGACGATCAGTCGTCGTCCTTCTTGTCGGAGTCCTTCTTGTCGTCGTCGGACTTGTCCGAGTTCTTCTTGTCATCGGACTTGTCGTCGTCGGACTTGTCGTCATCGTCGTCCGAGTCGTCGTCTTTCGACGATGTGCCGACGAACTCGAGCACGGCCCAGTGGCTCGGCGACAGCAACACCGACCACTCTCCCTTTTTGCGGCCGAGCTTGAGCACGCCGTCGTCGAGGTCCCAGACGGTGTCGTCATCGTGTTGAGATTCTTGTCCATCGGAGTAGGTGAGTTTGAATGCCATGCAGCGGAATGCCCGCAAACCGATCCGAACTAAACCGACGGGCTGCGCGCCAAGAACGTATGCACGATGTTGCGCTGCCACCCCGGCACCGTCATCTGTTCAACATCGACAAAACCATTGCGGCGCAATCGATCCTGGAATGCGCCGACACCGTCGAATTCGTTGACGCTGCGTCGTAGATAGCGGTAGAGGCCCGCGTCGCCCGAACGGATCCTTCCCGCGGGAATGATCACCGCGGCGCAGACGGCGTTCCACAGCAGCGTCGCCGTCCGTGAATCGCGCACCGAGTACTCGTGCACCGCGAGAACCCCGCCCGGGCGTAGCAGCGCACAGAGCGACCGCAGCACTGGATCCGGATCGGGCAGATTGCGGACCAGGTACGCGGCCAGTATCCCGTCGAACGGACCCGACACACCCGACTCTGCGAGATCCTCGGCGAGGCTGTGAACGAAGGTGACTGTAGGCGGCCAATTTTTCGCCCTGGCTTCGGCGAGCATGCCGGACGAACCATCGACGGCGACGATCTCGGCGTGCGGCGCGACTCCGAGTAGTGCCGCCGTCGAGGCGCCGGTGCCGCACCCGATGTCCAGAAGCCGCAACCCCGCACCCTGGTCAGGCAGCGCCATTCGCTGAGCGGAGAGCGTGAGATGGTCGTGGTAGCCCGGATTGGCGCTGACCAGGACGTCGTAGGTCGTCGCCCCCGCGTCGAAGGCGCCAGGAACGTCGTAGCGACCGGCTGTCATCGCGTCCGACTCTACCGAGATCACGCCGCTCTGCATCGCAGTCGGCGGTATCCGCCAAAGAAGCTGTGCAGCAATCTTTTCGACGGGCACGTCGCGAATCACGCTACAGTCGACGAGTGTCAAGCACGATCACATCGAGCAGTCGGCAAGTTCGCAAGACGTCGACAGGAACGTAAGGACCAGGTTTGGCACGCTATCTCCTTGCCGCGACCCCACTGCGGGGCCACCTGGCGCCGATGCTCGTGATCGGGTCCGGTCTGCAGTCTCTGGGCCACCACGTCACCGTCCTGACCGGGGCATCGCTCACCGACAGCGTGCGTGCTGCAGGTCTGGACGTGGTCGCCCTGCCGGACAACGTGCGCATCGACCCGCCCGCGGCCGCGCCGATGCTGTTGCGCAACCTGCCCGCGCCGCTACGTCGCTTCTGGCTGGGGCGCGCCGAACTCCGCTCGGTGTTCGTCGAACCGCTGGTGGCCGAGGCACACGCATTGCGCGGGATCCTCGACGAGGGTCCTGTCGACGCCATCCTGGCCGATGTCACTTTCACCGGCGCGCTGGCGATCCTCCTGAGCGAAGCGCCGCGGGCCCCGATCGTGGCGTGCGGAGTCGCGCCGCTGACGTTGTCGAGCGTCGACACCCCACCGTTCGGCATGGCCTGGCAACCCCAACAGGGGGTGGACTACAGCCGGATGACGGCCGCCGCGCACCAGGTGATCATGCGCGACAGCCAGCGTGCGTTCGAGGCTGCGCTGCGCCGCGCCGGAGTTGACCGCGTGCCGGTCTTCATCAGCGACTGGCCGCGGCTGGCCGACGCGCTGGTGCAGTTGTCGGTGGCCGGCTTCGAATATCCGCGCTGCGACCTCCCCGACACCGTGGAGTTCGTCGGCCCGGCACTGCCGAGCCCGGACGACGCCTTCGAGAAGCCGTCGTGGTGGTCCGATCTCTTCGCCGCGTCGACCGTCGTCCTGGTCACCCAGGGCACGTTCGACAACACGGACCTCGACCAACTCATCACGCCGACCTTGCGCGGACTCGCCGACCTCGACGACGTCCTCGTGGTCGCCACCACCGGCGGGCGCGCAGGACAGGAGCTGCCGCAGCACGTTCCCGCCAACGCCCGGGTCACCGATTGGGTGCCGTACTCGGCGCTGATGCCGCACGTCGACGTGATGATCACCAACGGCGGCTACGGCGGTGTGCAGTACGCCCTGAGCCACGGCGTGCCGCTGGTGGTGGCGGGTGAGACGTCGGACAAGGCCGAGGTGGCCGCACGGGTGACCTACACCGGTGTGGGCGTCGACCTGAAAACGTCCACGCCCACACCGCAGGCGGTGCGTGCCGCGGTCGTGCAGGTCCGCGACGACAGGCGGTACCGCACTGCAGCTCAGCGACTGCGTGCCGAAATCGACTGCGCCACACCGATCGACACGATCGCGAACACACTCAAGCGCTGCAGCGATGCCTGACTACACCTTGGCGATGACGTTCTCGGCGAACATCTCCAGATTGCGGATCTTGGTGTCCAGCGGTTCGGTGTCCTGCCCCATGATGTAGGGAATCCGGAAGCCGACGATCACATCGGTGACGCCCTTGTCCTCCAGGCGCTTGATGCCGTCGGCGGTGTAGGCGTCGAGCGAGATCACGTGAATCTCGTAGTCCTCCTTGTCGGCGGTACCGGCTTCGTCGCGGAATTTGTCGAGCTTGCCCAGCAGCGCGTCGAGCTCCTCCGGGTCGCCGCCGCCGTGCATCCAGCCGTCGTTGCGGGCGGCGCGGCGTAGCGCGGCATCGGCGTGGCCGCCGATCAGGATCGGCACCGGCTTCGACGGCGCCGGCGTCATCTTCGTCTTCGGGATGTCGTAGAACTCGCCGTGGAACTCGAAGTACTCGCCGGAGGTCAGGCCGCGGATGATCTCGATGCACTCGTCCATGCGCTTGCCGCGCCGGGCGAACGGCACGTTCATCAACTCGTAGTCCTCCGGCCACGGGCTGGTGCCGACCCCGAGCCCGAGCCGGTTGTCGAACAACGCCGCCAGCGACCCGGCCTGCTTGGCCACCAGTGCCGGCGGCCGGATCGGCAGCTTGAGCACGAAATGGTTGAACCGCAACGTCGTGGTCACCGCGCACAGCGCCGCCGTCAGCACGAACGACTCGATGAAGGCCTTGCCGTCGAGGAACTCCCGATTGCCGTCCGGGGTGTAGGGATACGTCGAATCCGACTCGAACGGATAGGCGAGGCTGTCGGGAATCGTCATCGCGTGATAGCCGGCCGCTTCGGCCGCCTTGGCCAGCGGGATGTAGTACGTCGGGTCGGTCATCGCTTCGGCATAGGTGAAACGCACATCGCCTCCTGAATCGGGTGACCGAATACTAGAACGTGTTCTAGTCCGCTGGGGCCGAATGTCGGGTGATCATGGACCGATGACACCGTTTCTGCTGCGTGCTGCACTGACCGGACTCGCGCTGTGGGTGGTGACGCTGCTGGTGCCGGGCATCAGCTTCGTCGGCGGCGACACCGCGGTGACCCGAGTCGGGATCATCTTCGTCGTCGCGGTGATCTTCGGCCTGGTCAACGCGTTCATCAAGCCCGTCGTGCAGATCCTGTCGATCCCGCTCTACATCCTCACCCTCGGACTGTTCCACGTCGTGATCAACGCATTCATGCTGTGGCTGACCGCGTGGATCACCGAGCACACCACGCGCTGGGGTCTGGCGATCGACGACTTCTGGTGGACAGCGATCTGGGCGGCCATCGTGTTGTCGATCGTGAGCTGGGCGCTGTCGTTGATCATCAAGGCACACTGAGTGGTATGCCGGAGCTGCCCGAGGTCGAAGCGCTCGCCGATCACCTGCGTCGTCACGCGGTCGGACTGACCGTCGGCCGCGTCGACGTCGCCGCACTGTCGGTGCTCAAGACCTTCGACCCACCGCCCACGGCGCTGCACGGACAACAGGTCAGCGGCGCCGAGCGGTGGGGCAAGTATCTCGGCCTGCGGGCGGGCGAGTGGTATCTGATCACCCACCTCTCGCGCGCCGGGTGGCTGCGGTGGTCGGAAAAGCTCGCCGCCGCCCCACTGCGGCCGGGGAAAGGGCCGATCGCGCTGCGCGTGCACCTGGGCACGCCCGGCGAAGCGCCGGGTTTCGACCTCACCGAGGCCGGCACGCAGAAGCGGCTGGCGGTCTGGCTGGTCGACGACCCGATGAACGTGCCGCAGATCGCCGCACTCGGTCCGGACGCGTTGTCGCTGACGCCGGACGCGCTCGGCGCGGTGCTGGCCGGACAGTCGGGCCGGATCAAGACCGTCATCACCGACCAGAAGACGATCGCCGGCATCGGCAACGCCTACAGCGACGAGATCCTGCACGTGGCCCAACTGTCGCCGTTCGCGACGGCCAACAAACTCAGCGACGCCCAACTCGCCGACCTGCACGAAGCGATGATCTCGGTGCTCACCGACGCGGTGACGCGCCTGGTCGGACAGCAGGCCGCGACGCTGAAAGGGGAGAAGCGCTCAGGGCTGCGGGTGCACGCCCGCACCGGCCTGCCCTGCCCGGTGTGCGGGGACACCGTGCGGGAGGTGTCGTTCGCCGACAAGTCGTTCCAGTACTGCCCGACGTGTCAGACCGGCGGCAAGGTGCTCGCCGACCGTCGGATGTCCCGGCTGCTCAAGTAGCGCCGAACTTGCATTCCACGCGCGTCAACTTGCGACTTGACGCGCGTGGAATGCAAGTTCGGCGGAACACGGGGGCGTTACGCTGCCGCCATGACGCGGCAGAAGATTCTGATCACCGGCGCCAGCTCCGGACTGGGCGCAGGAATGGCCCGCAATTTCGCGGCCAAAGGCCGCGATCTGGCGTTGTGCGCCCGTCGTACTGACCGTCTCGACGAACTCAAAGCCGAGTTGCAGGCCCGTCACCCCGGCATCGCGATCGCTGTCGCAGCACTCGACGTCAACGACCACGAGCAGGTGCCCAAGGTGTTCGGCGCGCTGCGCGACGAGCTCGGTGGCCTCGACCGCGTCATCGTCAACGCCGGGATCGGCAAGGGTTACCCGCTCGGCGGCGGCAAGCCGTGGGCCAACAAAGCCACGATCGAAACCAATCTCGTGGCCGCCCTTGTGCAGATCGAGACCGCGGTGGAGATGTTCACGCAGGCCGGCGGCGGGCATCTGGTGCTCATCTCCTCGGTGCTGGGCAACGTCGGTCTGCCCGGCCACAAGGCCGCGTACTGCGCGAGCAAGGCGGGGCTGAGCTCGCTGGGGCAGTCGCTGCGCGCCGAACACGCGTCCGGGCCGATCAAGGTCACGGTGATCGAGCCCGGCTACATCGAGTCGGAGATGACCGCCAAGTCGAACACGACCATGCTCATGGTGGACAACGACACCGGCGTGCGGGCACTGGTCGCGGCCATCGAGAAAGAGAAGGGCCGCGCCGTCGTACCGGGATGGCCGTGGTGGCCGCTGGTCGAACTTCTGAAGGTGCTGCCCCCACGGTTCACGCATCGCTTCGCCTGACAAATCGATCGAGTTACTTGACAGATGGTTGGGTTTTCCTAACACTTGGTTAGGTGAGTCCTGTCAGGCGGGGAGAGGCGCGCCCCATTCACAACCGCATCGGGGTGCTGCGCGCCGAGCGCAAGATGTCTCGAGCGCAACTCGCGGAACTCATCGACGTCAACCCGCAGACCGTCGGCGCGTTGGAACGAGGCGACCACTACCCGAGTCTCGATCTCGCGTTCCGCATCTGCGACGTCTTCGAGCTGCCGGTGGAGGCCGTGTTCTCGCGTGAACCGTTCACCCCGTTGTCGGCCGAGCTCTACCGGAAGAACACCTGAACCTGAGGAGAATGCTCATGCCGAACACCGCCAACATCATCGACCGCTACCAGCAGCGCCGCACCGAGCGCTTCCTGAAAAGCGAACAGGCATACGCCAATTGGCTACCGTCCTGGCGCACCCAGCGGCGCCGCCGCATCCTGGTCGTCGGCATCGCCCTGAGCTTCGCGGTCATGGCCGTCGTCAGCGTCGTGTGCGCCTTCGGATACCGCGAAGCCGCGCTGATCTGGCTGCCCGCCACGATCGTTTTCTTCCCGCTGTGGCTGATGCTGCAGATAGTCTCCGGTCGCCAAGGTGACGCTCCGCTGGCCACCCTCGACGAATTCGAACTGGCCCAACGCAACAACGCCCGATCGATCGGCCTGACAGTCACTCAGAACCTCATGCTGCTGCCGATCTTCTATCTCATATTCGGAGCGGTGATCACCGACTTCGACGACGGCAACATCGCCTACGCCGGGGGGCTGATGGCCATCACCGTGCTGCTCATCGGCGGATGCCTGCCGGCGATGATCCTGGGATGGACGCGACCCGATCCCGACGCCTGAGCATTCGGGACCTGCATCGGTAGTGTGGTCAGCCGTAGCCGTAGAAAGGAATGCGATGCTCTCCCTGACCATCTGGACCGGAGGACTGCTCGTCGCGACCGGCGTGATCGCCTACATCGCCAGTGGAGCGGTCAGCATCACCGCACTGATCCCAGCATTCGTCGGAGTCCTGCTGCTCATTGCCGCGCTGATCGGGCGGCGCTCCGACCGGGCCCGTCAGCACGCGATGCATGCGGCACTCGCGATCGCGCTGCTCGCCGCGCTCGGTGCGCTGCGGAACGTGTTCGGTCTCGGCGAGGTCTTCGCGGGCACCGCCGAACGTCCCGCCGCCGTGATCACCAGCACGATCATGTTCGTCCTGCTGCTGGTGTACCTGGCGCTGGGTGTGCGCTCGTTCATCCAGGCACGCGCCGCACGCTGAGTCAGACGCTGCGACCACGCTGCGCGCGGTACTTGCGGACCAGGGTGTCCGTCGACGAATCCGACTGTTCAGCAGGGGATTCGGTGTCCGTGAGTACCGGCAACAGCGCCTTGGCCTGGGTCTTGCCCAGCTCCACACCCCACTGGTCGAACGAGTCGATGCCCCAGATGACCCCTTCGACGAACACCTGGTGTTCGTAGAGCGCGATCAACTGTCCGACCGTCGACGGCGTCAACTTGCCGGCGAGGATTGAGGTGCTGGGCCGGTTGCCCGGCATCACCTTGTGCGGGACCACATCTGAGGGTGTGCCGTCGGCCGTGATTTCGTCGGCCGTCCTGCCGAACGCCAGCACCTGGGTTTGCGCGAAGAAGTTGCTCATCAACAGGTCGTGCATGCTGCCGGTGCCATCGGCGGTCGGCAGGTCATCGGTGGGTTCGCCGAACCCGATGAAGTCCGCAGGCACCAGTCGGGTGCCCTGATGCAGCAGCTGGTAGAACGCGTGCTGGCCATTGGTGCCGGGCTCGCCCCAAAAGATCTCGCCGGTGTCCGAGGTGACGGGAGTGCCGTCGGCGCGCACCGACTTGCCGTTGGACTCCATCGTCAGCTGCTGCAGATACGCGGCGAAGCGGGCCAGGTCATTCGAATAGGGCAGAACCGCACGGGTTTCGGCGCCGAAGAAGTTGTTGTACCAGAGTCCGATCAACCCCAGTAGCACCGGCGCATTGGCCTCCAGCGGCGCGGACCGGAAGTGCTCGTCCACCAGACGGAACCCCTCGAGAAATTCCGCGAAACGTTCCCGGCCGATGGCTGCTATCACCGAGAGCCCGATGGCCGAATCCACCGAATACCGGCCGCCCACCCAATCCCAGAAGCCGAACATGTTCGCGGTGTCGATACCGAACTCGGAGACCAGCTTTGCGTTGGTGGACACGGCGACGAAATGCTTGCTGACGGCGTCGTCCCCGAGTGCGTCGGTGAGCCAGCGCCGTGCTGCCGTCGCGTTGGTCAGCGTCTCGAGGGTGGAGAACGTCTTCGATGCGATCACGAAAAGCGTTGTGGCCGGGTCGAGTCCGTCGAGCTTGGCGACCAGGTCGGCCGGGTCGACGTTGGACACGAAGCGGGCCGAAATGCCGGCGTCGGCGTAGTGCCGCAGCGCCTGATACACCATCACCGGACCCAGATCCGAGCCGCCGATACCGATGTTGACCACCGTGGTGATGCGTTGGCCCGTCGCACCCTGCCACTCGCCGCTGCGCAACCGGTCGGTGAAATCGCCCATCCGGTCGAGCACCTCGTGCACGTCGGCGACCACGTCCTGACCGTCGACCGACAACGACGCATCCCGCGGCAGGCGCAGCGCAGTGTGCAGCACCGCCCGGTCCTCGGAGGTGTTGATGTGCGCGCCGGCGAACATCGCGTCGCGCTTGGCGGGCAGATCGGCTGCGCGTGCCAGATCGGTGAGCAGGCGCAATGTGTCGCGCGTGACGCGGTGCTTGCTGTAGTCGATGTACAGGTCACCGACCGTCATCGCCAACTCGGTGCCGCGACTCGGGTCTTCGGCGAACAACTCCCGGAGATGCGTGGCGCCGATGTCGTCGTGATGGCGCGACAGCGCCTGCCATTCGGGTGTGGCGGTGATGTCAGAGCCCATGTGCAGAACATTAGTGCGATCACTTGGGGGAAGGTGTATGACGTGGATATGGACACCGCGACGTTGTTGAAGTCAGTTCCCACCGGCCTGTGGATCGGCGGTGAGGAACGCGAAGGGACGTCGACGTTCAATGTGCTCGACCCCAGCGACGACGAAGTGCTGACCGCCGTCGCCGACGCCACCGCCGACGACGCCGTCGCCGCGCTGGATGCCGCCTGTGCGGTCCAGGCCGAGTGGGCGGCGACGCCGGCGCGCAAGCGCGGGGAGATTCTGCGTTCGGTCTTCGAGGCGATCACCGAACGTGCGGACGATATCGCCGCGCTGATGACCCTGGAAATGGGCAAGGTGCTCGCCGAGAGCAAGGGCGAGGTGACCTACGGCGCGGAGTTCTTCCGCTGGTTCGCCGAGGAAGCCGTCCGCATCGAGGGCCGCTACACCCACAGCCCGGCCGGGACAGGCCGCATCCTCGTGACCAAACAGGCCGTCGGCCCCTGCTACGCGATCACCCCCTGGAACTTCCCGCTCGCCATGGGCACCCGCAAGATGGGCCCGGCGTTCGCCGCCGGCTGCACGATGATCGTCAAGCCCGCCCAGGAAACGCCGCTGACCATGCTGCTGCTGGCCAAGCTGATGGACGAGGCCGGACTGCCCAAGGGTGTGTTGTCGGTGCTGCCCACCAGCAGCCCGGGACCGGTCACCGAGACGCTGGTCAACGATGGACGGCTGCGCAAGCTCACGTTCACCGGCTCCACCGGCGTGGGCAAGTCGCTGGTCAAGCAGTCGGCCGACAAGCTGCTGCGCACCTCGATGGAGTTGGGCGGCAACGCCCCGTTCATCGTGTTCGACGACGCCGACATCGACGCCGCAGTCGACGGCGCGGTACTGGCCAAGATGCGCAACGGCGGCGAGGCGTGCACCGCGGCCAACCGCTTCCACGTCGCCAATGCGGTCCGTGAGGAGTTCACCGACAAGCTCGTCAAGCGGATGAGCGAATTCACCCTCGGCAAGGGCCTCGACGAATCCTCTAAGCTCGGGCCGCTGATCAATGCCAAGCAGGTCGCCACCGTCACCGAGCTCGTCTCCGACGCCGTCTCGCGCGGAGCGACCGTCGCCATCGGCGGTGTCGCGCCCAGCGGACCCGGCAACTTCTACCCGGCCACCGTGCTGACCGACGTGCCCGCCGACGCCCGCATCCTCAAAGAAGAGGTCTTCGGACCCGTCGCGCCGATCACCGGCTTCGACTCTGAAGAGGACGGCATCGCCGCGGCCAACGACACCGAGTACGGGCTGGCGGCCTACGTCTACACACAGTCGCTGGACCGCGCACTGCGTGTCGCCGAAGCACTGGAGTCGGGGATCGTCGGCATCAACCGCGGAGTCATCTCCGACGCGGCGGCACCGTTCGGCGGCATCAAGGAATCCGGCTTCGGCCGCGAGGGCGGCACCGAGGGCATCGAGGAGTACCTCGAGACCAAGTACATCGCTCTAACCAACTAGTCGGCCCGTTCCTCTCCGCGAGCAGACGCGAACTCACCCGAAATGGGCCCGAATTGGGGGAGTTCGCGTCTGCTCGGCAAGCCTCGCGCGCGCCTCCCCGGTTCGGCCCCGCCGCGCCCATAGACTTCCTTGCTCGTAGTCGGACGCTTGCAGTCGGACAGGAGGAGGACCCCAGGACGTGACAGCCGTGAGTGCGGCGCCGATCCGTGTGGGGCCGCGCCGCTATGTCGGTCCCGGTCAAGTCATTCCGGCGCTGGACGGGGTGCGGGCACTCGCCGTCGCACTGGTGCTCGCCGCACACGGCGGCGTGCCGGGATTCTCCGGCGGGTTTCTGGGCGTCGACGTCTTCTTCGTGCTCAGCGGCTTCCTAATCACCTCGCTGCTCATCGACGAGGTCGGCCGCACCGGCCGAATCGGGTTGAAGGGCTTCTGGATCCGCCGCGCCCGCCGCCTGCTGCCCGCGCTGCTGGTGATGGTGCTGACCGTGGTGATGGTGCGCGAACTGTTCGCCTCGGAGTCGACGGAAGGTCTGCGCGCCGAAGCGGTCGCCGCGTTCTTCTGGGTCTCGAACTGGGTGTTCGTCGCCGACCAGACCGACTACTTCTCGCAGGGCGCTCCGCCATCACCGCTACAGCACACCTGGTCGCTGGGCGTCGAAGAGCAGTACTACGTGCTGTGGCCGCTGCTGCTGGCCGCGGTCGTGGCCGGCCTGGCCGCCCTCGCGTACCGCCGTGGTGTGCCGTTGTCGATCCGCGCGGTGCGGGTGGCGGTGCTGGTGATCGCGACGCTCGGCTGCCTCGCATCGGCGACCGCGACCGTGCTGTTCACCACCGAGGAGTCCCTCAACCGCGTCTACTTCGGCACCGACACCCGCGCGCAGGCGCTGCTCATCGGCGCCGCCGCGGCCGCGCTGCTGGTCCGTGACTGGCGCGGCATGACCGCCGGCCTGGAAATCCTGCGCACCCGGTGGGCTCGCTGGGTCGCCCGGATCCTTCCGGCCATCGGGCTGGTGATGCTGGTGACCGCGGCACGCTTCGCCACCGGCAGTGCCGAGGAGTTCCGAAGCGGGTTGCTGATCATTGTCGCGCTGGCCGCGATACTGGTGATCGCGCCGGTGGCGCTGGCACAGGACGGCCCGGTGGCGAAGGTGTTGTCGATGCCGCCGCTGGTCGGGCTCGGCGCCATCTCCTACGGCGTGTACCTGTGGCACTGGCCGATCTTCCTGGTGCTCAACGGGGAACGAACCGGCTCGGAAGGGTGGCAGCTGTTCGCGCTGCGCTGCGCGGCGACAATCGCCGTCGCGGCGGTGTCGTGGTGGCTGATCGAGCAGCCGATCCGCGAGTGGCGGCCGCGGCTGGTGCCGATGCTGCCGCTGGCGGCGGCGACCGCGTCGACCGCGGCCGTCGTCACGCTGACCGTCATGCCGCCCGGCGTCACCGCGCCGCGAGCGCCGGATCCGTTGATCGACTCCGCGGCGCTGGTGGCCCCCGAGGTGCCGGTGGCGGTGACGCGGACGCCGCAGGCCCACGCGCCCGGGGACCTGCAGGTCGCGGTGTTCGGTGATTCGATCGCGTGGACGCTGATGCGGTATCTGCCCGACACCCCGGGTGTGCGGTTCGGCGACTACACCACGATCGGCTGCGGCATCGCGCGCGGCGGACCGTACGAATACGTCGGCCAGGAGCTGAACCAGAAGCCCGAGTGCGATGCGTGGCCCAGCCGTTGGGCCCAGCGCATCAACCACGCCAAGCCGGATGTGGTGCTGCTGGTCGTGGGCCGCTGGGAGGTCGTCGACCGGATGAACGAGGGCCGGTGGACCCACATCGGCGAGCCCGGCTACGACGCCTACCTGCGCGCCGAGCTGCGTCGTGCCCTCGACATCCTGGGCTCGACGGGCGCCCGCATCGTCGCGACCACCGAGCCGTACAACCGGCGCGCCGAGAAGCCGGACGGCAGCCTGTACCCCGAAGACCAGCCCAAGCGCGTCGAACGCTGGAATGAGCTGCTGCGCAGCGTGGTTGCCGAGCACCCGAACGCCTCGGTGCTCGATCTCAACCGCAAGCTCAGCCCGAACGGCTACTACCAGACCCGGGTCGACGGCATCCGGTTGCGCAGCGACGGCGTGCACCCGACACCGGAGGCCGTCGAGTGGCTGACGCCCTGGCTGGTGGAGGGGCTCAAGCCGCTGTCAGTGACCGAGCCGGCCGCGGCCCAGCCGTAGCAGCAGCATCGCGAGGTTCTTGCCCTCGGGACCCAGCTCGCTGTAGCGCTCGATGACCTTCATCTCCCGGCTGTGCACCAGTCGGGTGCCGCCGGAGGCCATCCGGGCCTTGCCGATCATCTGCGACACCTCGGTGCGGCGCTTGACCGCTTCCAGAATCTCGGCGTCGAGACGGTCGATCTCTTTGCGCAACTCGTCGATATCGGGCACCTGGGTGGTCTCCGTCGTCATCTCGTGGTCCTCCGGATTCTCGTCGTGAAGGCCGGGCCTCATCCGGTGTCGGGCCTCACAAGAGACGAGCCCCGGGTCGCCGGAAGCGGACCGCGGGGCTGAGGGGAAAGCAGCTAAGCCACGGGCACCGCTGTCGGGTACCCGTAGATAAATCGCCACTGCGCGCGAAGCACTCGTCGAGTGTGCCACTACCCGCCGTGCCAGCGCAAAGAGTGTCGGCGGGCAGCGGTAGGTTGGTAACGATATGACTTCGCTTTACCCCGCCACCAGCACCGACGAGCTGCTCGAGGGTCTCAATCCGCAGCAGCGCCAAGCCGTCCTGCACGAGGGCTCGCCGCTGTTGATCGTCGCCGGCGCCGGCTCCGGCAAGACCGCCGTGCTGACCCGCCGCATCGCCTACCTGTTGGCGGCGCGCGACGTCGGGGTGGGGCAGGTTCTGGCCATCACGTTCACCAACAAAGCCGCCGCCGAGATGCGCGAACGTGTGGCCGCGCTGGTCGGGCCGCGGGCCCGCAACATGTGGGTGTCGACGTTCCATTCCACCTGCGTGCGCATCCTGCGCAATCAGGCCTCGCTGTTACCCGGGCTGAACTCCAACTTCTCGATCTACGACGCCGACGACTCCCGCCGGCTGCTGCTGATGATCGGCAAGGACATGGGGCTCGACACCAAGAAGCACTCCCCGCGACTGCTGGCCAACGGCATCTCCAACCTGAAGAACGAGCTCATCGGTCCCGAGCAGGCCGCGGCCGAAGCGTCCGAGGCCGCCGACGATCTGGCACGGATCATCGCCGAGGTGTACGGCGAGTACCAACGCCGGCTGCGCGCGGCCAACGCCCTGGACTTCGACGACCTGATCGGCGAGACCGTCGCGGTGCTGCAGGCGTTCCCGCAGATCGCCCAGTACTACCGCCGCCGATTCCGCCACATCCTGGTCGACGAGTACCAGGACACCAACCATGCGCAGTACGTGCTGGTGCGCGAACTCGTCGGGACCGAGGTCGTCGACGGGGTGCCTCCCGCCGAGCTGTGCGTCGTCGGTGACGCCGACCAGTCCATCTACGCGTTCCGCGGTGCCACCATCCGCAACATCGAGGACTTCGAGCGCGACTTTCCCAACGCCACAACGATTCTGCTGGAACAGAACTACCGCTCCACCCAGACCATCCTCAACGCCGCCAACGCCGTCATCGCCCGCAACACCGGCCGGCGGGAGAAGCGATTGTGGACCGACGCCGGTGAGGGTGAACTGATCGTCGGCTACGTCGCCGAGAACGAACACGACGAAGCCCGTTTCGTCGCCCAGGAGATCGACGCGCTCGCCGACGCCGGCAACGGTTTCAGCTACAACGACGTCGCGGTGTTCTACCGCACCAACAACTCCTCGCGCGCCATCGAAGAGGTCTTCATCCGCGCCGGCATCCCGTACAAGGTCGTCGGCGGTGTCCGGTTCTACGAGCGCAAGGAGATTCGCGACATCGTCGCCTACCTGCGGGTGCTCGACAACCCCGGCGACTCGGTGAGCATGCGGCGCATCCTCAACACCCCGCGCCGCGGCATCGGCGACCGCGCCGAAGCCTGCGTGGCTGTCTATGCCGAGAACACCGGCGCCAACTTCAACGACGCCCTGCTCGCGGCCGCCGAGGGCAAGGTGCCGATGCTCAACACCCGTTCTGAGAAGGCGATCAAAGGCTTCGTCGACCTGCTCGACGACTTGCGTGGCGGTCTCGACGGGGAACTCGGCGACCTGGTCGAAACGGTCCTCGACCGCACCGGCTACCGCGCCGAACTCGAATCGTCCAACGATCCGCAGGACCTGGCCCGGCTCGACAACCTCAACGAATTGGTCTCGGTGGCACACGAATTCGCCATCGACCTGGCCAACGCGCGTGCGCTGGCCGACGAGGAGCCGCAGGACGAAGACATCCCGGACACCGGGGTGCTCGCGTCATTCCTCGAGCGCGTCTCCCTGGTCGCTGACGCCGACGACATCCCCGAGCACGGCGCGGGCGTGGTGACGCTGATGACCCTGCACACCGCCAAGGGCCTGGAGTTCCCGATCGTGTTCGTGACCGGCTGGGAGGACGGGATGTTCCCGCACATGCGGGCGCTCGGCGACCCGGTCGAGCTGTCGGAGGAACGGCGCCTGGCCTACGTCGGCATCACCCGCGCCCGTCAGCGGCTGTACCTGAGCCGCGCCAAGGTGCGCTCGTCCTGGGGGCAGCCGATGCTCAACCCGGAGTCCCGCTTCCTGCGCGAGATCCCGCAGGAACTCATCGACTGGCGTCGCACCGAGGCGCCGCAGTCCCGGTTCTCAGCTCCGGTCGGCAACGCGGGCCGCTACGGCACACCGCGGCCCGCGCCGGGGCGCGCGTCGGCCGGTAAGCGTGCGCTGATCGTGCTCGAACCGGGGGACCGCGTCACCCACGACAAGTACGGGCTGGGCCGCGTCGAGGAAGTGTCCGGTGTCGGTGAGTCGGCCATGTCGCTGATCGACTTCGGCAGCGCCGGCCGGGTGAAGTTGATGCACAACCACGCACCCATCAGCAAGCTCTAGCTGTATTCGGCGGGCCAAGCCAAGATCATCACATGCCGACCGCCGTCCGACTCATCCGCTCGTCCACGCTGTCCGATGTCGCCGAGTACGCCTATGCGGCAACTGCTCCCGCGAATGCCAGGTTGATCTTCTTGGCGGGCGCCTGCCCGCTCAACGACGACGGCACGACCGCCGCGGTCGGGGACTACCCGGGGCAGGCCGCGGCGTGCGTCGAGACGTTGAGGCGGGCGCTGGCTGATGCCGGGGCCGCCCTGCAGGACGTGATCAGCACCCGGGTACTCGTCGCGTCCACCCAGCAGCAGGACCTTGTCGCCGCATGGGAAGTGGTCCGTGACGCATTCGGCGACCACGACGTGCCCAGCACGCTCCTCGGGGTGACGGTTCTCGGGTACGACCACCAGCTCGTGGAGATCGAGGCGGTCGCAGCCGTCGTCGATCCCTAGACGCGGGCCCAGCGTCCCGTCTGGGGAAGCGCGGCGAGTCCGACGGTGATGACCGGCAGCAGTGGCAGCGCATAGACCACGCCCGGCAGGTCGGCTCCGGCCACGAACAGGCCCGCGAACATCAGTAGCGCCACGACCGCGCCCACAACGATCAGCAACCGGCCGGTACGTTGCCGCAGCAGCATCATGATCAGGCCCGTGATGTTCGCTGCGGCCGAGATGGCGGTGAGGAAACCCATCGCGACGCAGAACAGCGGGTCGGTGCTCCACCAGCCGGTGATCAGATCGGTGGCGATGACGGCCGTCGCCCAGCCGGACAGGATGGCCATGACGGCCGTGGCGATCGCCGCCCACGGATTCGTCCGCGTCCGATGCGGCGCGACGGTTACACGCGGAACCAGACTGGTCGGCGGCTCGTGCGTTCGATGCTCCTCGCGCAAGCGCTCGTCGGTGGTTCGATGCTCCTCGCGCAAGCGCTCGTCGTGCGAAACGGGGAGGGCGCCGGTCGGATGGCGACGGATGATCCCGGTCGCGGGCTCCGCGGATGCGTCGCGCGGAGCGCGACGGAGAATGCGGGTTTCTGCGTCGGAGTCGGGAGCGTCAGCAGACGGGTGATCGTCGCGGGCCACTCAGCCAAAGTAACTGCCGGGGGCCAGCCCCCGCTTGGACAACCAACCCACCGGGTCGACGCGCGTGCCGCCGAGGTGGACCTCGAAATGCAGGTGCGGACCCGTCGAGTTGCCCGTGTTGCCCATCTTGGCGATCTGGTCGCCGGCCATCACGCGGTCGCCGACGTCGACCAGGATCGAGCTGTTGTGCCCGTACAGGGTCACGGTGCCGTCGGAGTGCCGCAGCTTCACCATGTTGCCGTAGCCGCCTTCGGCGCCGGCGGCGATGACGACGCCGTCGGCCGCCGCCAGAATCGGAGTCCCGATCGCGTTGGCGATGTCGATGCCGGCATGCAGCACACCCCAGCGGTAGCCGAAGCCGGAAGTCCACACGCCGCGGGTGGGCATGGCGTACTGGGGGCGCGCCAGCCGGGCTTCACGCTCGGCGCGTTCCTGGGCGAACGCGGCCGCCTTGGTGATCTCCTCGGCGTGCACCGCCGACGACGCGGCCGGGGTGACCGTGACGATCTGCATGCCGCCGGCCGAGCCGGAGGCGGCGTCGGCGACGCCGGTCATCGTCGGCGCGGACGCCAGCACCGTGCCGCTCGCGTCCTCCTGCGCACTGTTGGTGACCGTGTACGCGCCGGCCGCCGTGGCGCCGACGGCCATCGCGGCGACCATCAGGCGGCCCTTGACCGGCACTTCCTGCTTGCGGTGCGCACCGCCCCGGCGGCCCCGCATGTCGATGATGTCGGTCTTGGCGGTGCCGTCGCTGAGGTCGGTGTGACTGTCGCGGTAGGCGCGCGTCGACGTCGACTTCGCGTCGGTTTGGAATTCGGCGGGCACGGCAAGTCGCAGCGGAGCGAGGTCGTCGGTGTCGGTCAGATCATCGAGTTCCGGCGCGTGGATCACCTGCGCTTCGCGGTCGAACGCGGCGTGGGGGAGAACGTCGAGGTCCGAGAAATCGTCCATCGGACCGAACTCATTGAACGGAATGATGTCGGTGATCTCGCTGGGACCAGGTGCTGCGACGGCTACAGAAGGCCGAGGCGAGCGATGCTGAGGCAACCTGAAAAGTCCTTGTCGTCGTGATCAGACCGTTACTAAGACCAGTGGACGTTAACCAAATTCCAATCCGCGCGGCAACCCGAGCGCCGGATCACTTCGCGAATGTGACTTGAATCACCACCGCACCTGCGGTGAGATCGACCACATGAACGGTGGGCGGTAACAAGCACCGCCACCCGGGTGGATACAGTTCCCCACGAGCCCGTCGGGCCGCAAGTTTCTAGCCGCAGACAGACAGAATGTTTCGGAGTCCATGGACCTCTTCGAGTATCAGGCGAAAGAACTCTTCGCCAAGCACAACGTACCCACCACTCCCGGCCGGGTGACTGACACGGCCGAGGACGCCAAGGCGATCGCCGAGGAAATCGGCAAGCCGGTCATGGTCAAGGCGCAGGTCAAGGTCGGTGGCCGCGGCAAGGCCGGTGGCGTGAAGTATGCCGCCACTCCCGACGACGCGTTCACGCACGCGTCGAACATCCTCGGCCTGGACATCAAGGGCCACGTCGTCAAGAAGCTCCTGGTCGCCGAAGCCAGCGACATCGCCGAGGAGTACTACATCTCCTTCCTGCTCGATCGCGCCAACCGCACCTACCTGGCCATGTGCTCGGTCGAGGGCGGCATGGAGATCGAAGAGGTCGCCGCCACCAAGCCCGATCGGCTGGCCAAGGTGCCCGTCGACGCCACCAAGGGCGTCGACGAGGCCTTCGCGCGCGAGATCGCCGAGAAGGGCCACCTGCCGGCCGAGGTGCTCGACGCCGCCGCGGTGACCATCGCCAAGCTGTGGGAGGTCTTCGTCAAGGAAGACGCCACGCTGGTCGAGGTCAACCCGCTCGTGCGTACGCCGGACGACCAGATCCTCGCCCTCGACGGCAAGGTCACCCTCGATGCGAACGCCGACTTCCGCCAGGAGGGTCACGCCGAGTTCGAGGACAAGGACGCGACCGATCCCTTGGAGCTCAAGGCCAAGGAGAACGACCTGAACTACGTCAAGCTCGACGGTCAGGTCGGCATCATCGGCAACGGCGCCGGTCTGGTCATGTCGACCCTGGACGTGGTCGCCTACGCCGGTGAGAAGCACGGTGGGGTCAAGCCCGCCAACTTCCTCGACATCGGCGGTGGCGCCTCGGCCGAGGTGATGGCCGCGGGCCTGGACGTCATCCTCAACGACGATCAGGTCAAGAGCGTGTTCGTCAACGTGTTCGGCGGCATCACCGCGTGTGACGCGGTGGCCAACGGCATCGTCAGCGCGCTGAAGATCCTGGGCGACGAGGCCAACAAGCCGCTGGTCGTGCGGCTCGACGGCAACAACGTCGACGAAGGCCGACGGATTCTCGCCGAGGCCAACCATCCGCTGGTCATCCAGGCCGACACCATGGACTCCGGTGCCGACAAGGCCGCCGAGTTGGCGAACAAGTAAGGGACTTCAGCCAATGTCGATTTTTCTGAACAAGGACAGCAAGGTCATCGTCCAGGGCATCACCGGCGGCGAGGGCACCAAGCACACCAAGCTGATGCTCAAGGCCGGCACCCAGATCGTGGGCGGCGTGAACGCTCGCAAGGCCGGCACCAAGGTGGCGCACCAGGACAAAGACGGCAACGACGTCGAGATCCCCGTGTTCGGTTCCGTCGCCGAGGCGATGAAGGAGACCGGCGCGGACGTCTCGATCGCATTCGTGCCGCCGAAGTTCGCCAAGGACGCGATCATCGAGGCCATCGACGCCGAGATCCCGCTGCTGGTGGTCATCACCGAGGGCATCCCCGTGCAGGACACGGCCTACGCATGGGCCTACAACGTGTCCAAGGGTGAGAAGACCCGCATCATCGGGCCCAACTGCCCGGGCATCATCACCCCCGGTGAGTCGCTGGTGGGCATCACGCCCAACAACATCACCGGCAAGGGCCCGATCGGGCTGGTGTCGAAGTCGGGCACGTTGACCTACCAGATGATGTACGAGCTGCGTGACCTCGGCTTCTCCACCGCGATCGGCATCGGTGGCGACCCGGTCATCGGCACCACGCACATCGACGCCATCGAGGCGTTCGAGAAGGATCCCGAGACCAAGGTCATCGTGATGATCGGCGAGATCGGCGGCGACGCCGAGGAGCGTGCGGCCGACTACATCAAGGCCAACGTCAGCAAGCCCGTCGTCGGCTATGTCGCGGGCTTCACCGCCCCGGAGGGCAAGACGATGGGCCACGCCGGCGCCATCGTGAGTGGCTCGTCGGGCACCGCGGCAGCCAAGCAGGAAGCTCTCGAGGCCGCCGGGGTCAAGGTCGGCAAGACGCCGTCGGAGACCGCCCGCCTGGCCCGCGAGATCTTCGAGAGCCTGTAAGGGGTCACCGACCCTCGCGAGCAGACACAAAATCGCCCTCAGACCTACGGTTTGGGGGCGATTTTGCGTCTGCTCGGCACTCAGACCCGGCCACCCAGTTCCGTTGGCGGCGACGCGCTCCATTAGCGTGGCGAAACAACGCTGCCAGGAGGTTGGTCATGGTCGATCCGCGCACACCGGTCATCGTCGGCGTCGGGCAGTTCACCGAACGCATCGACGACGACGGCTACCGCGGCATGTCGGCAGTCGACCTCGCCACCGAGGCGACCCGGGCTGCGCTGGCCGACACGGGTGCCGACGTCTCTGCCGTCGCGCGTGCCATCGAAGTGTTCGCCGGCCTGCGTCAGTTCGAGATCTGCACCCCGTTCGCTGACCCGCCGCTGGGCGCATCGGACAACTATCTGCGGTCAGTGGCGCAGCGCGTCGGCGCTGACCCGGCCCGCGCGGTTCTCGAGCCGATCGGCGGCAACGGCCCGCAGAAGCTGACGACGGAGTTCGCCGGCCTGATCGCCGCCGGCGACATCGAGGTGGCGCTGATCGTCGGGTCCGAAAATGGCTCGACCCTCAAGTACTTCTCCGAGAAATCCGACAAGCCCGACCACACCGAACACGTCGGCGGGCAACTCGAGGACCGCGGATACGGCTTCGAGCAGTACATGAGCGACTACACCGTCGCGCACGGCCTGACCGGCGCGCCGGTCCAGTACGCCCTGCTCGACAACGCGCGGCGCGCCGCGTTGGGCCTCGGCGTCGCGGAATACCGCCGCGAGATGGCCGAGTTGTTCGCTCCGTTCTCGGCGGTGGCGGCGAAGAACCCGTACTCGTCGTCCCCTGTGGAGCGGTCGGTCGATGAGATCGTCACGGTCACCGACCAGAATCGGATGATCTGCGATCCGTATCCGCGTCTGCTCGTCGCCCGCGACACCGTGAACCAAGGCGCGGCCGCGATCGTCATGTCAGTGGACGCGGCGCGGCGCCTCGGGGTCCCCGAGGAGAAGTGGGTGTACCTGCGCGGGCACGCCGACCAGACCGAGCAGGCCTTGCTGGACCGCGAACGCCTCGGTGCCAGCATCTCTGCGAAACAGGCTGTGGCAGAAGCGCTCCGGGTGGCCGGCATCGGCATCGACGCTGTTTCGACGTTCGACCTGTACAGCTGCTTTCCGTTCCCGGTGTTCGCCGTGTGCGACGAATTCGGCTTGGCCGCAGACGATTCCCGCGGTCTCACGTTGACCGGCGGCCTGCCGTACTTCGGCGGCCCCGGCAACAGTTACTCACTGCACGCGATCGCCGAGACCGTCGCCGAGATGCGCGCCAACCCCGGTGCGTTCGGACTCGTCGGCGCCAATGGCGGTGTGATGAGCAAGTATTCGGTCGGCGTGTACTCGACCGAGCCTGCCGACTGGAGCGCCGACCAGAGCAAGGCGCTGCAAGCCGATATCGCCGCGCTGCCGAAGGTGCCCGCCACGCGGCATCCCGACGGGTCGGGGACGATCGAAACCTATTCGGTGCGCTACGACTGGCCGGTCCGCACCGGCATCATCATCGGCAGACTCGACGCCGACGGTTCCCGGTTCATGGCGATGACCGAGGATGCTGAGCTGCTGGCTCTGATGACCGACGGCGATCCGCTGGGCGCCGCCATCACCGTGACGCCCGACGGGGAGGTCAACCGCGCGGTGCTGCGATAGTCAGAAGAGGGCTCGTGTTCGCGAGAGTGCGCTCACGGTCGTGAAAGCGGTGCCATCGCGACCGTGGGTGCACTTTCGTGGTGGTCTGCCGCGGTTCCTCGCCAGAAGTGGATCCGGAAGTGCCCACTACGAGCGAATTTGTCGGGGAGTCTGTAGGTGCGCTGTGCAGACGCCGACTTTGTCGCTCGCCGTGGGCAGCTCCGAAGCCGCCTCTCGTGGCAACGGGAAAGTCCACGCCCGGCGCGCACCGCCTGCAGTGCGCGTCGGCTACACCAGCGCGCTGAGCTTGCCGGCCAGGCGTTCGACGTATGCGGCGACCTCGGAGTCGGACCTGTCAGGCAGTCCGAACAGCACTTCGGTGACACCGATTTCGCGCCAGTGGGCCAGCTTGTCGGCATCGGGTTTGAAGTCCAATGCCACGATCTGTGGCGCCCCGTCGCGACCCGCGGCCGCCCAGGTGTCCTGCAGCAGTTTGACCGGCTCGTCGATGACGAATTCGCGCGGCGTGGTGATCCAGCCGTCGGCGGAGCGCGCGATCCACTTGAAGTTCTTCTCGTTGCCCGCGGCGCCGACGAGCACGGGAATGTGCGACTGCACCGGCTTGGGCCACGCCCAGGACGGCCCGAACGACACGAACTCGCCCTCGTACTCAGCTTCCTCCTGGGTCCACAGCGCGCGCATCGCCTCCAGATACTCGCGCAACATGGTCCTGCGTCGGCCCGGCGGAACCTTGTGGTCGGCCAATTCATCGGTGTTCCAACCAAATCCGACACCCAACGAGACCCGGCCACCGGACAGGTGGTCCAGCGTGGCGATCGACTTGGCCAACGTGATCGGGTCGTGCTCGACCGGCAGTGCCACAGCCGTCGACAGCCGGACGCGCGACGTCACCGCCGCGGCGGTGCCCAGCGACACCCACGGGTCCAGCGTGCGCATGTAGCGGTCGTCGGGCAGCGTCTCGTCACCGGTGGTGGGGTGCGCGGCCTGACGCTTGATCGGGATGTGGGTGTGCTCGGGAACGTAGAACGTCGTGAAGCCGTGATCGTCGGCCAACTTGGCGGCCGCCGCCGGTGTGATTCCGCGGTCTGAAGTGAACAGCACCAACCCGTAGTCCATAGCTGAATTAGAACGTGTTTCAATCCGCCACCGCAAGGGTGGCCGCCCTGCCGGAGTTTCGGTCACGACGAGCGTTACCCGCGACGCAGCAGTGCCGAGTTGCTGTCATGACGCCATGTCCACCGAACACATCGCCGAACACGTCAAGTTCGCGTACTGGGTTCCCAACGTCAGCGGCGGCCTGGTCACCAGCGACATCGAGCAGCGCACCGACTGGAACTACGAGTACAACGTCAAACTCGCGCAGACCGCCGAGAACAACGGGTTCGAGTACGCGTTGAGCCAGGTCCGGTACGAGGCCAGCTACGGCGCCGAGTACCAGCATGAGTCCACCAGCTTCAGCCTGGCGCTGCTGCTGGCCACGCAGCGGCTGAAGGTCATCGCCGCCGTTCATCCCGGATTGTGGCAGCCGGGAGTGCTCGCCAAACTCGGCGCCACCGCCGACCAGCTCTCCGGTGGACGGTTCGCCGTCAACGTCGTCAGCGGCTGGTTCAAAGACGAATTCACCCACCTGGGCGAACCGTGGCTCGAACACGACGAGCGTTACCGCCGCAGCGCCGAGTTCCTGCAAGTCCTGCGCAAGATCTGGACCGAGGACGACGTGGATTTCCGCGGCGACTTCTACCGCATCCACGACTTCACCCTCAAACCCAAGCCGCTGAACACCGCACAGCGCCCCAACCCGGAGCTCTTCCAAGGCGGCAACTCCACCGCCGCACGACGCAACGGCGGGCGCTACGCCGACTGGTACTTCTCCAACGGCAAGGACTTCGAGGGCATCACCGAACAGATCGTCGACGTGCGTACCCACGCCCGAGAGGCCGGGCGGGAGGTCAAGTTCGGCCTCAACGGCTTCATCATCGCCAGGGACACAGAAAAAGAGGCGAAGGAAACGCTCCGCGAGATCATCGCCAAGGCGAACCGGCCGGCCGTCGAGGGGTTCCGGACCGCCGTCCAACAGGCCGGTAACGCCACCGCCGACGGAAAGGGAATGTGGGCCGACTCGACCTTCGAGGATCTCATCCAGTACAACGACGGCTTCCGGACCCGACTGATCGGGACACCCGAGCAGATCGCCGAGCGCATCGCCGCGTACCGCAAACGCGGCGTCGACCTGATCCTCGGCGGATTTCTGCACTTCCAGGAGGAAATCGAATACTTCGGAGCCCGGGTGCTGCCGTTGGTCCGCGAAATCGAGGAGGCGGAAAAGGACGCCGTGGACGCACCGGCGTTGGCAGGGGTGTGAGCGTTCGGCCTGCCCCGACGCGTGACCGGACGTCCGTCGGGTGCGCTAGCGTGGTTCATCGAACCAGAGGCGGTTCCTCGCGGATCGCAGTCGACTACGTCGTTGAACCCGATGCGGCGCCCGCACAGCACAGGAGAGGTCATGTCGTTTCCACAAGGCCCGCCCGGAGGCCCCGGCTACCCGCCCGCCCAGCAGCCCACCACTCAGTTCACCGCCCCGACTCAGCAGTTCGCCAAAGTGCCCGATCAGGACTTCGGCGCGCCCGCGGGTACCCCTGCGGCCAGCAAGCTGCCGCTGTACCTGACCGCCGCGGTCGCAGTGCTCGGCCTGCTCGTGTACCTGTCGAGCTTCGCGCCGCAGTTCACGATGTCGGCGTCGGACTTCCCGATGCTCGGCGAGATCAGCGGCAGCTCGATCGGACTGGCACTGGCCGTCATCGCGTCGCTGGTCGCCGCGCTGCTGGCCGGGATCAGCCTGCTGCCCAAGCAGCGCAGTTTCGTCAACATCGCCGCGGTCGCGGCGGTGCTGAGCTTCCTGCTCGTGGTTGCCGAGGTGGTCAACAAACCCGGTAACGCGACGGTGGACTGGGGCCTCTACCTGGTCATCGCGTTCACGCTGCTGCAGGCAGCCGTCGCAGTGGTGACGCTGCTGTTCGAGTCCGGGATCATCAAGGCCCCGGTTCCGCGTCCCAAGTACGACCAGAACCAGTCGTACGGTCAGTACCCGGGCTCGTACTACGGGCAGCCTCCGGGCCAGCCGCAACACCAGCAGCAGCGGCCGGGCTACCCGACTCCGTACGGCGGCAGCGGCGGCTACCCGAGCACCGGCCAGTCGACCGGAGGCTTCCCCGCGTCGCCGCAGGGACAGTCGCAGCAGGGACAGTCGGCGCAGGGGCAGTCGTCCTCGGGGCAGCAGCCGTCCGGACCGCCGACCCCGCCGACCGGCTTCCCGACCTACGGTCAGCCGCCGTCGGGCAGCAACCCCGGCACGCAACACCCGCCGTCGTCATCCTCGCAGTCGGGTCAGTCCTCGTCGTAGTCTGAGCCGCGCGTGCGCGAAGGTCGCGCCACCGAGCGTGTGCGAGGAGCGGCTCTGCCTGTGAACGGTCCACCAGTCGGGACGCGCCAGGCGCGTGATCTGGTCCGGGTGGCGTTCGGGCCTGCGGTGGTCGCGTTGGTCGTCATCGCCGCGGTGGTGCTGCTGCAGCTGCTGATCGCCAACAGCGACATGACCGGTGCGTTGGGCGCGATCGCCAGCATGTGGCTGGGGGTGCACCAGGTCCCTGTGTCGATCGCCGGCAGCGCGCTCGGCGTGATGCCGCTGCTTCCGGTGCTGGCCATGATCTACGGCACCGCGCGCACCACCGCGGCGGCGACCGTCAGCTCCTCGTGGTTCGTCACGCGCTGGGTGGTGGCCTCCGCCCTGGGTGGTCCGCTGCTGATCGCGGCCATCTGTCTGGCGGTCATCCACGACGCCGCGTCGGTGTTGACCGACCTGCAGACCCCCGACGCGCTGCGGGCCTTCGGCGGGGTGTTCGTCGTCCACGCGATCGGGGTGGCGGTCGGTGTGGGCTCGCGGCACGGTCGACGGCTGCTGGACGCCACGCCGCTGCCGGCCTGGACACCGGACGCGGTGCGCGCCGCGGCGGCCGGGGTCCTGGCCCTGTTGGGCCTGTCCGGCGCGGTCGTCGCCGGCTCGCTGGTCGTGCACTGGTCGACCATGCACGAGCTGTTCTCGATCACCGACTCGGCGTTCGGCCAGTTCAGCCTGACGGTGTTGAGCGTGCTCTACATACCGAACGTGATGGTCGGGGCCGCGGCGGTCGCTGTGGGCTCCAGCGCCCACGTCGGACTGGCCACCTTCAGCTCGTTCACTGTCTTCGGTGGCGAGGTGCCCGCGCTTCCGGTGCTGGCCGCCGCACCGACGCCGCCGCTGGGACCGGTGTGGGTGGCGTTGCTGATCGTCGCGGCGGTTGCGGGGGTGGCGCTGGGCCAGCAGTGCGCGCGCCGGGCGCTCCCGCCACTGCAAGCCACCGCGAAGCTGGTGCTCGCCGCGGCTCTCGCGGCGCTGACGATGGCGCTGCTGGGCCTCGCCGCGGGCGGCGAGCTCGGCAACTTCGGCGACGTGGGTGTCGACCAGGCCACGTTCGGCCCCGCGGTGTTCTTGTGGTTCGCCGGCATCGGCGGCCTGACGGTGGCGATGTCGGGCGGTCTGCAACCGCGGGTGCGACCCGCGCGCGTCACCGCCGAGGCCGAACCGGATGACCAGGACCTCGTCGACGTCGACGACACCGGCGAGGCCGACACCGAGATCATCGACGTCGACCCAGTCACCGCCCCGGTTGATGTCGACCCCGATCCCGAGCCCGCCCCCGACGAGCCGGAGGCAGCCCCTGCCGACCCCGTCGACTTCGACCCGGAGGAGCACTTCGTCGTCGACGAGGGCGGCGACGATCCTCCCGGCAACCGCGCACGCGGCACCGAGTGAGGACACATTAGGCTTCTCGCGTGCAGCCCGACGTGAGAGTGCCCCCGAGCGCGCCGGCACGGTTGGTCGTACTGGCGTCCGGGACCGGCTCGCTTCTCGCATCGCTGCTGCAGGCAGCCGTCGGTGACTACCCCGCGCGCGTGGTCGCCGTCGGGGCCGACCGGGTGTGCCCGGCATTGGACATCGCCGCCGCGGCATCGATCCCAACGTTCACCGTGCGCGTCGGCGACTATCCCGACCGGGCAGCGTGGGACGCCGCGATCGCCGATGCCGCCGCTGCGCATCAACCCGACCTGGTGGTGTCGGCGGGGTTCATGAAAATACTTGGCGCGGCGTTTCTTTCCCGGTTCCCGGGCCGCGTCGTCAACACCCATCCGGCGTTGCTGCCCGCATTCCCCGGCGCGCACGCCGTCGCCGACGCCCTGGCTTATGGCGTCCGCGTCACCGGTTGCACCGTGCACCTGGTCGACGGCGGCACCGACACCGGTCCCATCCTCGCCCAGCAGTCCGTGCCGGTGCTCGACGGCGACGACGAGGCCACCCTGCACGAACGAATCAAGGTGATCGAGCGAGAGCTCCTCGTGGATGTCCTGGCGGCGCTGGCTACCCGCGGCGTGACCTGGACGGGAAGAAAGGCGACCATAGGATGACCGCGACAGAAGGGCGCCGGCAGATCCGTCGAGCGCTGATCAGCGTCTACGACAAGACCGGTCTGGTGCCGCTGGCGCAAGGCCTGCACGAGGCCGGTGTGGCGATCGTGTCGACCGGGTCGACCGCGAAAACCATTGCCGCAGCCGGTGTTCCGGTGACCCCCGTGGAAGACGTCACCGGGTTCCCGGAGGTGCTCGACGGGCGGGTCAAGACGCTGCACCCGCGGGTGCACGCCGGCCTGCTGGCCGATCAGCGCAAGCCCGAGCACGTGTCCGCACTGTCCGAGCTCGGTGTCGAGGCGTTCGAACTGGTTGTGGTGAACCTTTATCCGTTCACTCAGACCGTCAACTCCGGCGCCGACGTCGACGAGTGCGTCGAACAGATCGACATCGGCGGGCCGTCGATGGTGCGCGCGGCCGCCAAGAACCACCCGAGCGTGGCAGTCGTGGTCGATCCGCTCGGCTACGACGGTGTGCTCGCCGCGGTGCGAGCCGGCGGTTTCACGCTGTCCGAGCGAAAGAAGCTGGCGGCGTTGGCGTTCCGGCACACCGCCGAGTACGACGTGGCGGTCGCGTCCTGGATGGGGTCGGTGCTGGCCCCGGAGGAAACCGACGGACCGCAGCTGCCGCCGTGGTTCGGTGCGACGTTCCGGCGGGCCGCGGTGCTGCGCTACGGCGAGAATCCACATCAGGGTGCGGCGCTCTACAGCGACGAGGGCGGCTGGCCGGGCCTGGCGCAGGCCGAGCAACTGCACGGCAAGGAGATGTCGTACAACAACTACACCGACGCCGACGCCGCGTGGCGCGCGGCGTTCGACCAGGACGACATCTGTGTGGCGATCATCAAGCACGCCAACCCCTGTGGCATCGCGGTGTCGTCGGTGTCGGTGGCCGACGCGCATCGCAAGGCCCACGAGTGTGACCCACTGTCGGCGTTCGGCGGAGTGATCGCGGCGAACACCACGGTCAGTGTCGAGATGGCCGAGACGGTGGCCGACATCTTCACCGAGGTGATCGTGGCACCGGCCTACGAGCCCGGCGCGGTGGAGGTGCTGACCCGCAAGAAGAACATCCGCGTGCTGGTCGCGTCCGAGCCGCCGCGCGGGGGCACCGAGTTCCGTCAGGTCAGCGGTGGCCTGCTGGTGCAGCAGCGTGACGCACTCGACGCCGCCGGCGACGACCCGAACAACTGGACGCTGGCCACCGGCAGCCCGGCCGATCCGCAGACGCTGGCCGACCTGGCGTTCGCGTGGCGTTCGTGCCGCGCCGTGAAGTCCAACGCGATCGTCGTGGCCAAGGACGGCGCGACCGTCGGCGTCGGTATGGGGCAGGTCAACCGGGTCGACGCGGCCCGGCTGGCAGTCGAGCGGGCCGGTGATCGCACCGTCGACGCCGTCGCGGCCTCGGATGCGTTCTTCCCGTTCCCGGACGGTCTGGAGACCCTCACGCGGGCCGGTGTGAAAGCCATCGTGCATCCCGGCGGCTCGGTGCGCGACGACGAGGTCACCGCAGCCGCCGAAGCAGCGGGCATCACGCTCTATCTCACGGGCGCGCGGCACTTCGCGCACTGAGTGCGGGCTTGGTGCACGCGCGGCAGCTTCGAACACTGAGTGTTGGGTTCGTGCACGCTTGAACGCAGCGGGCGTGCGCTAACCCAACGTTCGACGGCGTCATCCACAGCCTGGTCGACTGGAAGCAGTCAATTGTCTGCCAGCGGTGTCACTGTCCCGGCATGGGGAGTAACTGGCCGTTCCTCGGGACCGAACGCAGTGCAGAGCTGAGCCGACGCGCGCTCCGCAACCGCCATCAGCGTGTGTACCGCAACGTCTACCTACCGCGGGACGTGGCCGTGACTCCGGTCACCCGCGCAGCTGCCGCATGGCTGTGGTCGGGCCGCGCAGCGACGGTGGCCGGTTTGTCGGCGTCCGCACTGCACGGCGCACGCTGGATCGACGGCAACGCGCCGGCGGAGTTGATTCGCCGGCAAGCCGCCGCGGTCAACGGCATCGTCATCCACCGAGACACCTTGGCCGACGACGAAGTGTGCACGGTCCGGGGAATCCCGGTGACGACTCCGGTGCGCACGGCGTTCGACCTGGGAAGGTGGAATCCGCTCGTCGACGCGGTGATACGTGTCGACGCGCTCGCGAATGCCACCCGCATCACCTCTGCCGATGTCGAGCCGCTGGTGGACAGGCATCGCGGGGAGCGCGGACTTGTCGGCCTTCGCACCGTGCTCGATTCGATGGACAGCGGTGCTGAGTCTCCGCAGGAGACCAGGACGCGGTTGCTGCTGCTCGCCGCCGGGTTCCCACGTCCCCGCACGCAGGTCCTGGTGTGCGACGAACACGGGTACTTCATCGGCCGCCTCGACATGGGTTGGCAGCGTTGGAAGGTCGGCATCGAGTACGACGGTCCGCAGCATTGGACCGATCCCGCGGTACGGGCCCGCGATATCGACCGGTCCGCCGAGCTGCAGGAGCAAGGCTGGACGATCATCCGGGTCAGTCGAGACATACTCAAATACCGATCCGAGGTGTTCCTGGCGCGGGTGCGAGACGCTCTGCGCGCTGCCGGATGGGCCGACTACGAGCGGATCAGCCTCGATGCTGGACTCGCCGAGTGGACTGGCCGTCCAGTGTTGGATTGAGGCCCGCTTCACGGACACGACCGTGCCGTAGCCCCACGTTCGCGGTGGGTGAATGTGCAAAAACGCGAGCGAGCGGTCCAGAACTGGCGAGGCGTCGTAGCGTGGAGTGGTGACTTCACCTAACGACCTGCCCCGGACCGTCGGCGAGCTGCGGGCTTCGGGACATCAGGAACGCAGCGTCAAGGCCGAGATCCGCGAGAATCTGCTGACGGCGTTGCGCTCGGGTGCGGACGCCGAGCAGCTGTGGCCCGGCATCCTCGGCTTCGAGGAGACCGTCATTCCCCAGCTCGAACGCGCACTGATCGCCGGACACGACATCGTGCTGCTGGGCGAGCGCGGACAGGGCAAGACCCGACTCCTGCGCGCCCTGACCGGACTGCTCGACGAGTGGACTCCGGTGATCGAGGGCTCCGAGCTGGGCGAGCACCCGTACAGCCCCATCACCCCGGAGTCGATCCGGCAGGCCGCCGACTCCGGCGACGACCTGAAGATCGCGTGGCGGCACCGCAGCGAGCGCTACACCGAAAAGCTGGCCACCCCCGACACCAGCGTCGCGGACCTCGTCGGCGACATCGACCCGATCAAGGTGGCCGAGGGTCGCAGCCTCGGCGATCCCGAGACGATCGCCTACGGCCTGATCCCGCGCGCGCACCGCGGCATCGTCGCGGTCAACGAGCTGCCCGACCTCGCCGAGCGCATCCAGGTCGCGATGCTCAACGTGATGGAGGAGCGCGACATCCAGGTCCGCGGCTACACCCTGCGGTTACCGCTGGATGTGCTGGTGGTCGCCAGCGCCAACCCGGAGGACTACACGAACCGCGGACGGATCATCACCCCGCTGAAGGACCGCTTCGGCGCGGAGATCCGCACCCACTATCCGCTCGAGCTCGACGCCGAGGTCGGCGTCATCCAGCAGGAGGCCCACCTGGCCGCCGAGGTGCCCGTTTACCTGCTGCAGGTGCTCGCGCGCTTCGCACGCAGCCTGCGCGAGTCCACCTCGATCGACCAGCGCTCCGGGGTCTCGGCCCGCTTCGCCATCGCTGCGGCCGAGACCGTCGCCGCCTCTGCCCAACACCGGGCCGCGATCCTCGGTGAGGACGAACCGGTGGCCCGCGTCGTGGACCTGGCCACGGTGATCGACGTGCTGCGCGGGAAGTTGGAGTTCGAGTCCGGCGAGGAAGGCCGCGAGCAGGCGGTGCTGGAACACCTGCTGCGCCGTGCCACCGCCGAGACGGCGCAACGCCTGCTCGGCGGTATCGACGTCGGCCCGATCGTCACCGCGGTGGAGAACGGCTCGCCGGTCACCACCGGCGAGCGGGTGTCGGCGCGCGACGTGCTCGCCGCGCTACCGGAGGTGCCGGCCGTCGCCGAGATCCAGCGTCGCCTCGATGCGAGTTCGGAGGGGCAGCGCGCCGCGGCTGTGGAGTTGGCCCTCGAAGCGCTGTACCTGGCCAAGCGCATCGACAAGGTGACGGGGGAGGGTGAGACGGTCTATGGCTAAGAAAGCGCGGTATTCGCGCTACACCGGTGGGCCTGATCCGTTGGCGCCACCGGTGGATCTGCGCGAAGCGCTGGAAGCCATCGGCCAGGACGTCATGGAGGGCACGTCACCGCGGCGTGCGCTCTCAGAGCTGTTGCGGCGCGGATCGAAGAGCATGCGCGGTGCGGACAGGCTGGCCGCCGAAGCGAACCGCCGCCGTCGAGAACTGTTGCAGCGCAACAACCTCGACGGCACGCTCGCCGACATCAAGAAGCTGCTCGACGAAGCGGTGCTGGCCGAGCGCAAGGAACTGGCGCGGGCCCTCGACGACGACGCGCGCTTCGGCGAACTGCAACTCGACTCGTTGTCGCCGTCGCCGGCCAAGGCCGTCCAGGAACTCTCCGAGTACCAGTGGCGCTCCCCGGAAGCCCAGCAGAAGTACGAGCAGATCAAGGACCTGATGGGCCGCGAGATGCTCGATCAACGCTTCGCCGGGATGAAGGAGGCGTTGGAGAACGCCACCGACGAGGACCGGCAGCGCGTCAACGACATGCTCGACGACCTCAACGACCTGCTGGACAAGCACGCCCAGGGCCAGGACACCCAGCAGGATTTCGAGAACTTCATGGCCAAGCACGGCGAGTTCTTCCCGGAGAATCCGCGCGACATCGACGAGCTGCTGGACTCGTTGGCCAAGCGCGCCGCCGCCGCCCAGCGCTTCCGCAACAGCCTGTCCGAGCAGCAGCGCGCCGAGCTGGACGCGCTGGCCCAGCAGGCGTTCGGTTCGCCGTCGCTGATGAACGCGCTGAACCGGCTCGACTCGCACCTGCAGGCCGCCCGCCCGGGGGAGGACTGGACCGGCTCGGAACGGTTCTCCGGTGACGACCCCCTCGGCATGGGTGAGGGCGCGCAGGCGCTGTCCGACATCGCCGAACTCGAAGAGCTCGCCGAGCAGCTGTCCCAGAGCTATGCCGGCGCGAGCATGGACGACGTCGACCTGGACATGCTGGCCCGCCAGCTCGGTGACGAGGCCGCGGTGGATGCGCGCACCCTGGCCGAACTGGAACGCGCCCTGATGAACGAGGGATTCCTCGACCGGGGCGCCGACGGTCAATGGCGGTTGTCGCCCAAGGCCATGCGTCAGCTTGGTCAGGCGGTGTTACGGGATGTCGCGCAGCAACTCTCGGGCCGGCACGGCGAGCGCGACACGCGCCGCGCCGGTGCGGCCGGGGAGCTCACCGGAGCGACGCGGCCGTGGCAGTTCGGCGACACCGAACCGTGGAGCGTCACCCGCACGCTGACCAACGCGGTGCTGCGGGAAGCCGGCACCGGTCAGGCCACGCCGCCGCTGAAGATCACCGTCGACGACGTCGAGATCAACGAAACGGAGACGCGCACCCAGGCGGCGGTGGCGCTGCTGGTCGACACGTCGTTCTCGATGGTGATGGAGAACCGGTGGCTGCCGATGAAGCGGACCGCTCTGGCGCTGAGTCACCTGGTGAGCACCCGGTTCCGCTCCGACGACCTGCAGATCGTGGCCTTCGGCCGCTACGCGCGCACGGTCACGCCCGCCGAGTTGACGGGTCTGGAGGGCGTCTACGAGCAGGGCACCAACCTGCATCACGCGTTGGCGCTGGCCTCCCGGCACCTGCGCCGCCACCCGAACGCGCAGCCGGTCGTGCTGATCGTCACCGACGGTGAGCCGACGGCCCATCTGGAGGACTTCGATCGCGACGGGCGTTCTGCTGTTTTCTTCGACTACCCGCCGCATCCGCGCACCATCGCCCACACCGTCCGCGGTTTCGACGAGATCTCCCGCTTGGGGGCGCAGGTGACCATTTTCCGACTCGGTAGCGACCCGGGCCTGGCTCGGTTCATCGATCAGGTTGCGCGACGGGTCGGCGGCCGGGTGGTCGTGCCCGATCTGGACGGGCTGGGCGCAGCGGTCGTCGGCGATTACCTCGGCGCCAAGCGGCGCCGTCGCTGACCGCCGCCGGGAACTAGGAGCCTTTGCGTTTCTTGCGCTTGACTTTGACACTGCCCCACAGTGCGAGGCCGGAGACGCGCACGCAGGGCGCGCCGGGGGAGCCGTTGCCGTCGACGTGGTGGTCGAAATTCCCCATCACGGCGCGACCCCGGACGTCGGTGTTGACCTCCGGCGGGATCAGGATGGTCTGCCCGCCCATGATGGAGTAGGCCCGGATCTCGACGTCGTGGGCGGTGAAGTCGGCGTAGCGCAGATCGACGATGCCGCCCCCGAACAGTGCGAAGGTGGTCAGTTTCTGGGGGACGTTCCATCGGCCGCGGCGCTCGAATCCGCTCATGATCGCCAGCAGGACACTGGACGGTGCGGGTCGACCGGGGCCGCCGCGACCCCGCGTCACCGCCCCGGGTAGGTCGGCGGAGAGCCGGTCGAGTTCGTCCTGGGTCTCGGCGGCGTAGGCCCTGGTCAGCCGATCTTCGTACTCGGAGACGCCGAGCTTGCCGGACGCCGCTGCGTCGGTGAGCAGCTGGGCGACCTGGATCCGATCTGTGTCGGCGGCACGCATCGACCCGTTCCTCGAGGCGGGCGTGCTCATGGTGACCCTTTCCTCATCGACCGTTCCTCGCGCCGGTGATCGCCTTGGGCACACGCGGCATACATCGCCTACGAGCCTACGACGTACGCCAATTCATGCAAGAGGGTTGATCAAACTGTAAGCGCGCAGACCACCCCCGGTTCGGGACCGTTTCCGATCCGAGCAAACCGGTCGACTCCAGCGTCAATTTCGGTGCGGTGCGGTCGAAGTCGTCAGTACGACCGCGGCAGGCCGAGTGACGTCTGGGCGACGAAGTTCAGGATCATCTCCCGGCTCACCGGAGCGATGCGGGCCAGCCGGGACGCAGTGAGCACCGAGGCGATGCCGTACTCCTTGGTCAGCCCGTTGCCGCCCAGGCACTGCACGGCCTGGTCGACCGCGCGCACCGACGCCTCACCGGCGGCGTACTTGGCCATGTTCGCCGCTTCCGCCGCGCCGGCGTCGTCGCCGCTGTCGTACAACGCCGCAGCCTTCTGCATCATCAGCTTGGCCAACTCGATCTCGATGTGGTTCTGCGCCAACGGATGTGACAGACCCTGGTGCGCACCGATCGGCGTCTTCCACACCTGGCGGGTCTTGACGTAGTCGACGGCTTTGCCGATGGCGAAGCGGCCCATGCCGACCGCGCTGGCTGCGCCCATGATGCGTTCGGGGTTCAGCCCGGCGAACAACTGCGCGATCGCGGCGTCCTCCGAGCCGACCAGGGCGTCACCCGGCAGTCGCACCTCGTCGAGGAACAGCTGGAACTGCGATTCCGGGCTCAGGATCTCCATGTCGATCTTGGTCCAGCTCATGCCCTTGGCGTCGGTCGGCACGATGAACAACGCCGGCTTCAGGTTCCCGGTTTTGCGTTCTTCGGTCCGGCCGACGACGAGCACCGCCTGGGCTTGGTCGACACCGGAGATGTAGACCTTCTGGCCGGACAGGATCCAGTCGTCGCCGTCGCGGCGCGCCGTGGTGGTGATCCGGTGGGAGTTCGAGCCGGCGTCGGGTTCGGTGATCGCGAACGCCATGATGATGGACCCGTCGGCGATGCCGGGCAGCCAGCGTTGTTTCTGCTCGTCGGTCCCGAATTTGGCGATGATGGTGCCGTTGATCGCAGGGGAGACCACCATCATCAGCAAGGCCGAACCGGCCGCGGACAACTCCTCCATCACCAGGCTCAGTTCGTACATGCCCGCACCGCCGCCGCCGTACTGCTCCGGCAGGTTCACTCCGATGAACCCGAGTTTGCCTGCCGCCGACCAGAGTTCGTCGGTGTGCTGCCCGGCGCGCGCCTTGTCCAGGTAGTAGTCCTGTCCGTAGTCGGCGGCCATGGCTGCCACTGCGGCGCGCAGTGCCTGCTGCTCTTCGGTTTCGACGAAGCCGCTCATGACTGGTACCCCAGGGTCTTCGCGGCCAGAGAGGTCAGGATCTCGGTGGTTCCTCCACCGATGCCGAGGATGCGCATGTCGCGATACTGCCGTTCCACCTCTGTGCCGGTCATGTAACCCATCCCGCCGAACAGCTGCACCGCGCGATCGGCCACCCACTCGCCGGCTTCGACCGCGGTGTTCTTGGCGAAGCACACCGCCGTGATCAGGTCGGTCTCACCTCGCCCCGATGTCGCCGCCTGCGCGGCTCCGGCGAGTTGTCGTTCGACCACCTGCCGGGTGTACACCCGGGCGACGTCGATGCGGCGCGCCATCTCGGCCAGCGTGTTCTGCACCGATTGACGCGCGATCAGCGGCGCACCGAAGGTCTCGCGGCTGCGGCACCAGTCGACGGTCAGGTCCAGACACCTCTGCGCGCTCGAATAGGCCTGCGCGGCAAGGCCGGCGCGTTCGCTGACGAATGCCGCGGCGATCTGCAGGAAGCCGGTGTTCTCGACGCCGACGAGATTTTCCGCCGGCACGCGGACATCGGTGTAGGACAGTTCCGCGGTGTCGGAACTGCGCCATCCCATCTTGTCCAGCCGACGGGTCACCTCGAACCCGGCGGTGTCCTTGTCGACGACCAGAAGGGAGACTCCGGCCGCGCCCGGTCCGCCGGTGCGCACCGCGGTGACGACGTAGTCGGCGCGCACCCCGGACGTGATGTAGGTCTTGGCCCCGTTGACGACGTAGCAGGCGCCCTCGCCGGTGGATCCGCCGGTCGGGTCCACCCGTGCGCGGGTGCGCAGATGCCCGACATCGGAGCCGCCGCCGGGTTCGGTGATGGCCAGTGCGCCGATCTTCTCGCCGCGCAGAGTGGGGCGCACATAGGTGTCGATCAGGTGCGCATCGCCCGAGGCGATCATGTGCGGAACGGCGATCCCGCACGTGAACAGCGATGCGTAAACCCCGGCGGGACAACCGCTGTGGTGCATCTCCTCGCAGATCACGACAGCGTCGGCGGCATCCCCGCCGTCCCCGCCGACGGCTTCGGCGAACCCGGCGCCCAGCAGTCCGGCCTCGGCGGCCTTACGGTGCAGATCGCGGGGAAGTTCCCCGATGCGCTCCCACTCGTCGGCGTAGGGCAGTACCTCTCGTTCGGCGAACGTGCGGACTGTCTTCCGCAGCTGTTCGCGTTCCGGGGTGGTCCACATGCTCATGTCAACAGCTCTTCTCTCACACCGCGCTCCCGTCTCAGGCCTCACCCAACCAGTCGGTAGATTACCGGGGACCGTCGGTACCGACTGAGGGTTTCGACCAGACCAGGCAAACGGCGGCCGACCGGAGTTTGGAGCCCGCCACCCGCAGCCGCTATTCTGGTCAGCAATTGCCGGCGCCCGGTAGTCCAGGCTCGCGGGCAGTGCCCCTGCCGGATAACCCCCGAACGATGGAGCTCGATCATGGCTGTGCCCAAGCGCAGGATGTCGCGCGCGAACACCCGTAGCCGGCGCGCGCAGTGGAAAGCCACCAAAACCGACCTCGTCGGCGTCACCGTCGCAGGTCAGCAGCACAAGGTGCCGCGTCGCCTGCTCAAGGCCGCACGCCTGGGTCTGATCGACCTCGATCGTCGCTGACGTCCTGAAAGGCGCCGCTCCCGCGGCGCGCCTCTCAGGTCACTCTCAGTCGCGGGGACAAGACTGTGCCAGTGCGCATACTTGTCGTAGACGATGACCGCGCGGTTCGTGAGTCACTCCGGCGCTCCCTGACGTTCAACGGGTACTCGGTTGAACTCGCTCAGGACGGGCGGGAGGCGCTCGACGCAATCGCCAGCAACCGCCCCGACGCTGTCGTCCTGGACGTGATGATGCCCCGGCTCGATGGCCTGGAGGTGTGCCGACAACTTCGCAGCACGGGCGACGATCTGCCCATCCTGGTGCTGACCGCCCGCGACTCCGTCTCCGAGCGGGTCGCCGGACTGGACGCCGGGGCAGACGACTACCTGCCCAAGCCGTTCGCCCTCGAGGAATTGCTGGCGCGGATGCGCGCGCTGCTGCGTCGCACCACCCCCGACGACGGCTCGGGCGAATCGGCCGCGATGACGTTCTCGGACCTGTCACTGGATCCCGTCACCCGCGAGGTCACCCGAGGGGACCGGCAGATCAGCCTGACCCGCACCGAGTTCTCGCTGCTGGAGATGCTGATCGCCAACCCGCGCCGCGTCCTGACCCGCAGCCGCATCCTCGAAGAGGTGTGGGGCTTCGACTTCCCGACCTCGGGCAATGCCCTCGAGGTGTACGTCGGCTATCTGCGCCGCAAGACCGAGGCGGAAGGAGAGCCGCGGCTGATCCACACCGTGCGCGGAGTGGGTTACGTGCTGCGCGAAACCCCGCCCTGATGAACTACGGCCCTCACCAGCCCTGGCCGCTTCGGCCGCCCGCGCCTCCGACCGCGAGTTCCCTGTCCGTCCGGTGGCGGGTGATGCTGCTGGCGATGTCGATGGTGCTGATCTCCGTCGTTCTGATGGCCGTGGCGGTGTACGCGGTGGTTTCCCGCGCGCTCTACGACGACATCGACGATCAACTGCGCACCCGGGCGCAACTGCTGATCGAGAGTGGTTCGCTGTTCGCCGACCCGGCCAAGGCCATCGAAGGCACCGCATTCTCCGACGTCAACGCCATCTACTACGTACCGGGCCGAGTCAAGTACACCTACCAGCAGGCAGGTCAGACGCTGCCCGTCGGAGGTCCCGAACGCGACGTGATGGAGGGCAAGCTCCTGATGTCGCTGCGCACGGTCAGTCAGCAGCGGGTGCTGGCGGTGCACATACCGGAGACTGGTTCCTCTCTGTTGCTGTCCAAGAGCCTGGGGCCGACGGGGCTGGTCCTGCGGCGGCTGGTCAGCGTGTTGCTCATAGTCACGGGGCTGGGCGTGGCCGTCGCCGCGATCGCCGGAGGTATGGTCGCGCGCGCAGCGCTGCGGCCGGTGGCGCGGCTGACCGAGGCCGCCGAACGCGTGGCGCGAACCAGCGACCTGCGCCCGATCCCGGTTTTCGGCAGCGACGAGTTGGCCCGCATGACCGAGACGTTCAACCGGATGCTGGGGGCGTTGGCCGAATCACGCGAGCGCCAATCGCGTCTGGTGGCCGACGCCGGCCACGAACTGCGCACGCCGCTGACGTCGCTGCGCACCAACGTCGAGCTGCTGATGGCATCCCAGAAGCCGGGCGCGCCCCGGATTCCCGACGACGAGATGGCCGAGCTGCAGGCCGACGTGATCGCCCAGATCGAGGAACTGTCGACGCTCGTCGGTGACCTGGTGGACCTCACCCGTGACGACGCCGGGGGCGTGGTCCACGAGACCGTCGAGATGGCCGATGTGATCGAGCGGTCGTTGGAACGAGTTCGCCGTCGTCGCAACGACATCGAATTCGACGTCGCCACGGTGCCGTGGCAGGTCTACGGTGACGCGGCCGGCCTCGCGCGCGCCGTGCTGAACCTGCTCGACAACGCGGCGAAGTGGAGTCCGCCGGACGGCCGCGTGCAGGTTCGACTGACCCAGGTGGACCCGCTGCGCGCCGAGCTCGTGGTCGCTGACATGGGTCCCGGAATTCCGCCTCAGGAACGTCATTTGGTGTTCGAGCGGTTCTATCGCGCGACGGCGGCCCGTGCGATGCCCGGATCGGGTCTGGGGCTGGCGATCGTGAAACAGGTCGTCACCCGTCACGGCGGCACCGTCTACGTCACCGACACCGTGCTCGGTGGCCAACCACCGGGCACGTCGATGCATGTGCTGTTGCCGGGCCGTCCGTCGGCACCCCGGTCCGATGTCGAGGCAAACGGCGACACGCGGTAGCCGATCTCGGCGCTGATGCGTGACACGAGCGCGATGGTGACGCACAGTTTGCGGGTATACCGACCTACCTCTAAGGGGATTCTCAGTCCCGCTGGGCACCCTGAAGCAGAACCGATCGTTGTACGAAGCGACACGAACCTCACTCAGGAGAGCATCGCAGCAAATGACCAACCACCCGAGGTACTCGCCGATCCCGCCGCAGGGTCACCAATCCGGCATGCCCGGGGGACAAGTCGACCCGCAACGCTCCGGCGCCTACGACTATCAGGGCTACGACTGGCGGTACGCGACCGAGCAACAGCGCCAAGCATTTCGACCGTCGTATGACCCGTATCCGGGCGCACCGATGCCGCAGGGCCCGGGTCAGTACCCGGGGCCGGGCGCGCCCGGCGGTACCTCGCCGCAATCCCGAAAGCGTTCGCGCGCAGGGGCACTCGCTGTCGGTGCGACCGTACTGGCGTTGTTGTCCGCGGGCGTCGGCGGCGGCGTTGCGATGCTCGTGCACCCAGATCACAACGGTGGCGGCGGCATCAGCGCGCTGGGTGCCGCGCCCAGCCGACCCGCGGCCGCAATCCCGGCCGGGTCGGTGGAGCAGGTGGCCGCGAAGGTGGTGCCCAGTGTGGTCAAGCTCGAGGTGCAGCAGGGCCGCTCCGCCGAGGAGGGCTCGGGCGTGATCCTGTCGTCGGATGGGTTGATCCTGACCAACAACCACGTCGTTGCCGCGGCGGCCGATTCGGCCGGACCCGGCGGTCGCGCCGTCACCAAGGTGACTTTCGCCGACGGAAAGAGCACCCAGTTCACCGTCGTGGGCACCGATCCGGGCAGCGACATCGCGGTGGTCCGAGCACGCAATGTCTCCGATCTGACGCCGATCACCATCGGGTCCTCGGCCGATCTACGGGTGGGCCAGGACGTCGTCGCCATCGGGTCACCCCTGGGGCTGGAGGGCACCGTCACGACGGGCATCATCAGCGCCCTGAACCGCCCGGTCGCCGCCGGCGGGGACGCCCGCAACCAGAACACGGTCCTCGACGCCATCCAGACCGACGCAGCCATCAACCCGGGCAACTCCGGTGGCGCGCTGGTCAACATGAACGGCGAACTGGTCGGCGTGAACTCCGCGATCGCCACCCTGGGCGCCAACGCCGGGGGCAGCCCGCAGGGCGGCTCGATCGGCCTCGGCTTCGCCATCCCGGTCGATCAGGCCAAGCGCATCGCCGACGAACTGATCCAGAGCGGGAGCGCATCGCGCGCGTCGCTGGGCGTACAGGTCGGCAACGACCCCGAAGTGGACGGCGCGAAGATCGTCGAGGTCGATGCCGGCGGTGCAGCCGCCGCGGCAGGGTTGCCCGGCAACGTCGTGGTGACCCGGCTCGACGACCGCGTCATCAGCAGCGCCGACGCGTTGGTGGCCGCGGTGCGCTCGAAGGCGCCCGGCGACACGGTCACGCTCACCTTCGTGGACCCCAACGGCAAGGAACAGACGGTGCAGGTCACCCTCGGTAAGGCAGCGCAGTGACGTCCACGCATGAGCAGCCGCAAGCCAGCCTGCGTCTGGCTGTTCCCACTCCGGTCCCGACATATACGGTTGAGCTCATGGAACAGCCGCATGCTTTGGTGGGCCGCGCCCTGGTCGTGGTCGTCGACGACCGGACCGCTCATGGCGATGAGGAGGACCACAGCGGTCCCGTGGTCACCGAGCTACTGGGCGAGGCCGGATTCGTCGTCGACGGTGTCGTGGTGGTGTCCTCCGATGAGGTGGAGATCCGCAATGCCCTCAACACCGCGGTCATCGGCGGTGTGGATCTCGTGGTCTCGGTCGGCGGCACCGGCGTGACCCCGCGCGACGTGACCCCCGAGGCCACGCGCGATCTACTGGACCGCGAACTGCTCGGGATCGCTGAGGCGCTGCGTGCGTCCGCGTTGTCCGCCGGCATCGGTGACGCCGGTGTCTCCCGCGGCCTCGCAGGTATCTCGGGCAGCACGCTCGTCGTGAACCTGGCGGGTTCGCGCCCGGCCGTGCGCGACGGAATGGCGACGCTCGGCCCGCTCGCCGCTCAGGTGATCGGCCAGTTGTCGAGCCTGGAAATTTGACACTTTCTGTCTTTTCAAACTTCCCTGACCTGCAACGTTAAGTTCAGGTGAACAACCGCCCCGCCTCTCGAGTGATCTTGATCACAAGACGGAGGACCGTTGGCCGAGAGCCGTAAACCTTCCAAGGAAGATCTGGACAAGATCTTCGGCACCGCGCTGCCCGACACCACGGCCGACGAACGCGATCCTGCCGCGGCCGGCGGTGACTCCGCCCACGATCGGTGGCTGCGCGACAACGTCCCACCGCACCACGACTGACCTGTGGTTTCGAGTCGGGCAATTCACACCCGGCCCAGTTGTAACGCCCCTCACACCGGTTGCGAAGTACTCACTGCGGGGCCAGTGCGGCGACGAAAACACTCCATCTCCCCGCCGTCGCAGCGAAGGGGGTCGGCTGTCATCGACATCAGTGGACCATCGGCGCGAGGCCTGGCGTGAGCCTCTCGACTTCGGCGCTCGCGTTGCCGGTCCGAAGCCCCACCGTTATGTTCCTCGTGTCAAAACGATGAGTGATTCGTAAGACTCAGATGTGGAGTTTCTAATTCTCTTCACATGTGGCTCTTGCGAAGTGTGTGGTGGAGCGGTAAGCCAGGCACGAACAAAACCACCGGTGGCCCATCCGGGGCGCCTTCGGATCACTAAAGGGAGAGCAGTGAAAGCTATCAGTCGGGTGCTGGTCGCGGTGGTGGCGTCCATCGCGGCTTTGTTCGTCAGCACTGGCACTTCGAACGCCGGCTTGGACAACGAGCTGAGCCTGGTCGACGGCCAGGGGCGGACGTTGACGATCCAGCAGTGGGACACCTTCCTCAACGGTGTGTTCCCGCTCGACCGCAACCGCCTGACGCGCGAGTGGTTCCACTCGGGCAAGGCGACCTACATCGTCGCCGGTGAGGGTGCCGACGAGTTCGAGGGCACCCTCGAGCTGGGCTACCAGGTCGGCTTCCCGTGGTCGCTGGGTGTGGGCATCAACTTCAGCTACACCACCCCGAACATCGCCTTCGACGGTCTGCAGGGTGTCGGTTTCTTCGACACCACCTTCGGTAACGAGTTCTCCGGCATCGTGACCCCGCCGCTGTTCCCGGGTGTGTCGATCAGCGCCGACCTGGGCAACGGCCCGGGCATCCAGGAAGTCGCGACGTTCTCGGTGGACGTTGCGGGCCCGGGTGGATCGGTCGCGGTGTCGAACGCTCATGGCACGGTCACCGGTGCTGCCGGTGGTGTGCTGCTGCGTCCGTTCGCCCGGTTGGTGTCCTCGGCCGGTGACAGCGTCACCACCTACGGCGCCCCCTGGAACATGAACTGACCTCGATCAACGCGTGGGCCCCGGCGAAAGTCGGGGCCCACGTGCACAACTGAATAGCCGAGACGCTGTCTCACGAGTGGCTTAACGAGCGGGGGTGGCTGGCCCGCCCTGTTACCGCCCCGATATGTTGCTCGTGTTTATAGAGTCTTCGGAGGATCGGTAAGCCAGGCACGAACAACGATCGGCAGTCCACCCGGACCGCCGGCTGAAGCTAGGGAGAAAATGAAAACAATCAGTCGGGTATTGATCGCGATGGTGGCGTCGATCGCGGCTTTGTTCGTCAGCACTGGCACTTCGAACGCCGGCTTGGACAACGAGCTGAGCCTGGTCGACGGCCAGGGGCGGACGTTGACGATCCAGCAGTGGGACACCTTCCTCAACGGTGTGTTCCCGCTCGACCGCAACCGCCTGACGCGCGAGTGGTTCCACTCGGGCAAGGCGACCTACATCGTCGCCGGTGAGGGTGCCGACGAGTTCGAGGGCACCCTCGAGCTGGGCTACCAGGTCGGCTTCCCGTGGTCGCTGGGTGTGGGCATCAACTTCAGCTACACCACCCCGAACATCGCCTTCGACGGTCTGCAGGGTGTCGGTTTCTTCGACACCACCTTCGGTAACGAGTTCTCCGGCATCGTGACCCCGCCGCTGTTCCCGGGTGTGTCGATCAGCGCCGACCTGGGCAACGGCCCGGGCATCCAGGAAGTCGCGACGTTCTCGGTGGATGTCGAGGGTCCGGGTGGATCGGTCGCGGTGTCGAACGCTCATGGCACGGTCACCGGTGCTGCCGGTGGTGTGCTGCTGCGTCCGTTCGCCCGGTTGGTGTCCTCGGCCGGTGACAGCGTCACCACCTACGGCGAGCCCTGGAACATGAACTGACCTGAAGTCTCGGTACGACATCGGCCCCCGGCGAACCGCCGGGGGCCGATCTCGTTTCCCGCCCGTTCACTCGCCCTTGTGGGAATCCTTTTCCTTGACGCCGTGCCTTCCCGCACCGGAGGTGTCGGCCTCGGCCTTGAGAAGGTCGCGGATCTCGGTCAGCAGCGTCAGTTCGGTCTCTGTGCTCGCAACTTTCTTGTCGCGTTCCTTCAGCTTCTTGAAAGGCACCACGATGATGAAGTAGATGACCGCGGCCACGATCAAGAAATTGATTGCTGCGGACAGCACGGCGTTCAGGTCGACAAATTGATCACCGCCCAGCGGAATGCGGAGAATTCCGTATTCGGCTTCGGGGCCGGCTCCGATGCGGTCGACGAGTGGCTGAATGACATTTTCGGTGAATGCCGTCACCAGTCCTGTGAACGCGGCACCGATCACGACGGCGACGGCCAGATCGATCACGTTCCCACGGGCGATGAAGTCTTTGAACCCTTTCAGCATTGCGTCCGTCCTTCCTGGAAGTCGAGCCCCGGCAGGGTGACCCGGTGGCCTGGACAAACGGTAACCGCAGATGCGGTGAGAACGGTCGTACCTCGAGAAATGCAGTCAGGTCGGGTCACCGGGCGCGGTCGCGGTGTGCGGGCCGCGGCGGCGCTTCCCGGAATCGAATTCACCGCAAATCGGGTGGAAAAGTGTTGCCGTGAAAGGGCTTCGGAGGGGGCGGCCGCAGCGCGCGGTGCGCGCGTGCCAGTGCCGTGGCCCTCGGATGGCACTGGGGGTGACTCGCGTCTGCGCAGGGGGGCGGACGGTCCAGACAACTGCGGCTCCGCCCGTCCCCGGTGCACCGGGGACCGGTGTGACGTCGTGGTGCCCGCGGACGGGGATCCGCCATCCGCGGTGCGGCGGCAGGAGCGCCACGGCATGTGCGACGGGGTGGATGTCATCGAGAGCCATTCCGAAATCCAAGGCTCGCGCTGTCGGAACCTTCGGCGGAAAATGATGACCGCTGTCATGAAGATTGGGGCAATTTCTGGTGAGCCGAGCGCGCTGCTGCGAGGAACGAAAAGCGCCCTCGATTCTTCGTTGATTGGATAATCAGGTGTTAGCTATCTTGTCCGGAGACAGCAGTGCGAGGTGTGCGTTCTGCTGGTAATCTTCTTTCAGCTTGACCACACCTATCAATCGCTGGACTACATCCGTCACAGAAAGAAGCAGGCGCATGGCCGCAGATGCCCGCACCGCCACTCGCAAAACGCGACTCGGTGTTCTTGGAGTTGGCGCTCTCGCCCTCACCACAGCCGCCCTGACGTTTGGTGCGGGGACCGCCGGAGCAGAGCCGAACGACCCGGCGCACCAGGAGTTCTCGCCCGACGGCCAGGTGCGTTCGTCGCAGGCCGCCAGCGTGGCCGGCAGCGAACCCTGTGTGCCCAGCGCGGGAACATCCGGCGGAGACGTGCGCGTCTCGGAGATCGGCACGCCGAAGCAGCACGCGCAGGAAGCCGGTCCCTCGTGGGTCGGTTCCGACGGTTGGCAGGCGCAGGGAATCTCCCGCACCAACCCGTGGGGCGGCGCGTTCGATCCGCGCAACACCCCGACGGGCCCGAAGTGCAGCCCGGTTTCGACCCGAGGCTTCCACTAGAGCTTTCGAAAACAGCCCCCGGCGTTCGCGCCGGGGGCTGTTTTGTCTGTCAGTGCAAGGTCACCGTGACCGCCTGAACCAGGGTGGCTCCGGCGACGACCCGGGCGGCCGCTGCCGGGAGTGCGACCAGCACCACCCGGTCACCCCCGCGTGCCGCGAGTCCGCCGGCCTCTTCGGACACCAGGACCACCACGGCGTCGGTGGCGATCAGCCGCGCATCGGTGTCGGCATCGGCGGACGCCGGAGCTGCCACGATGTCGACGACGTCACCGACTCGGATCAGGTCGACCACGGCTGCGTCGGCCAGCGGTAGCGGCACGATGCGGGCGCCGGGCCCGGCCGACGACTCGGCCAGCCGAGAACTCAGGAGCCGGACATCGGTCACGATCTCACCGCGGCGCGCCGGACCGGCCAGGGTGGTGCCGACGACCAGCTCGAGGTCGCTCTGCGCGCCTGCCGGAAGCTCACTGGCCCTTCGGGTTTCGAGACGGACGTCGTCACCGGTCAGTTCGACGCCGGGGGCGAGATCGGCCGTGGCGACCACAACCTCGGTGTGGTCGGCGTGTGGGTCGTCGCGCCACGCCGCCACCGCCGCCAGCACCACCAACACAGCGGCCAGTGCGCGGCGCGCCGCATGTGTGCGCGACCAGTCCGGCCGAAGTGCGGTCAGGCGGTGCAGAGCCGACGGGTTCAGTGAATCCCCCATGCGGCCACGCTAAAGGCGCGGCACGGGCGCGACAGCTCCGAGTCGAGCGGCTGTGGATAACTCAGCTCGCCGCGGCGGCGGCGGGCGCCGACGTGCTGCCCGAGGAGCTCGACGACGAATCCGACGAAGACGACGACGATGAAGACGATGAAGACGACGAGGCCGAGGAGTCCGACGCCGACGAAGACGAGGAGCCGGAGCTACCGCTGGAGCTCTTGGTGGACTCGCGGCTGTCGGTGCGATAGAAACCGCTGCCCTTGAACACGACCCCCACCTTGCCGAACACCTTGCGCAACCTGCCGTGGCACTGCGGGCACTCGGTCAGCGAATCGTCGGTGAATGCCTGCACCACGTCGAACTTGTTGCTGCATTCGGTGCACGCATACGAATAGGTAGGCACAGATACCTCCGAGGTGGTCAAAAGTGATTAGCACTCTACCGGCTCAAGTGCTAGAACCGCCAGTTGCCGATGGTCATTCCCGCCCGGCCAGGGCGACCAAACCCCGACCCGGGGTCAGCGCGTGCGTCATCGGCACGTCGTGGTCCTCGGACGGGAGTTCCTCGACCACCTCGTCGTCGCGGACCACGGCGACCAGTCGCGCCGCGGGAGCGGCGAGTCCGAGCGTGCGGTCGTAGAAGCCGGCGCCCCGTCCGAGGCGGGTGCCGCGCCGGTCGACGGCCAGTGCCGGGACGAGCACCGTGGCGGCCAGCGCGACGTCCTCGGCCGGTGACCACGGGGGCGCGGGCTCGCGCAGCCCGAATGGTGCGTCGACCAGCGCGCCCGGTCGGTAGCGTCCCCAGCGCAGCGGTTGTGCGGTGCCGTCGATGTCGTTGCGCGCCACCGGAAGCAGGACCACCACTCCGCGTGCGTCGAGTGCGTCCAGCGCTGCCGCCGACCCGGGTTCGCTGCCCACGGGGACATAGGCGCACACCGTGGAACCGGACGGGATCAGCGCCTCGAGATGACGGGCGACGGCGGCGGCCTCCGCGCGCCGTCGTTGCTCAGTCAACGACCTCCGCGCGGCGAGAATTGTGCTGCGCACCTGTGTTTTCGTGGCTGGCACCGGGAATCCCCCCGCAGGGTGGGTAAGCCGAGAACAACGGACACCGAAAGGTTAATGTGTGAACGATGAGCCGGTCTGATGCCCCTACGCCATACACCGCTGTCGTGCCCGCAGCCGGTCTGGGAACGCGGTTTCTGCCTGCCACCAAGACGGTGCCCAAAGAGCTGCTGCCGGTGGTCGACACTCCGGGGATCGAACTGGTCGCTGCCGAGGCCGCCGAGGCCGGCGCCGGTCGGCTGATCATCATCACCTCGGAGGGCAAGGACGGCGTCGTCGCGCATTTCGTCGAGGACCTCGTGCTGGAAGGCACGCTGGAAGCGCGCGGCAAGAAGTCGATGTTGGAGAAGGTGCGCCGCGCGCCCGCACTGATCAAGGTCGAGTCGGTCGTGCAGGCCGAACCGCTCGGTCTGGGACACGCCGTCGGCTGTGTCGAGGACAGCCTGGCGCCGGACGAAGACGCCATCGCCGTGCTGCTGCCCGACGACCTGGTGCTTCCGACGGGTGTTCTGGAGACCATGGCCAAGGTGCGCGCCAAGCGTGGCGGGTCGGTGCTGTGTGCGATCGAGGTGGAGCCGGAGAAGATCAGCGCGTACGGCGTGTTCGACGTCGAATCCGTGCCCGACGCCGAGAACCCCAACGTGCTCAAGGTCAAGGGCATGGTGGAGAAGCCCAAGGCCGAAGATGCGCCCTCGCCGTATGCGGCGGCCGGCCGCTATGTGCTCGACCGTGCGATTTTCGATGCGCTGCGGCGTATTCCGCGCGGAGCCGGTGGCGAGCTGCAGCTGACCGATGCGATCGCGCTGCTGATCGAAGAAGGACATCCGGTGCATGTGGTGGTCCATCGCGGATCTCGACACGACCTGGGAAATCCCGGCGGCTACCTGAAGGCTGCGGTTGACTTTGCGTTGGAGCGGGACGACTACGGCCCCGAGCTGCGCAATTGGTTGGTCGAGAGGCTGGGACTCGCTTCCGAGACGACCGAACACTAGCGAGCGCATCGCATCGACAGCCGGTCGTCGCCGGCGGGTCTGACGGGAGAAAGGCGTGTCTTGCGTTCGGTGGAGGAGCAGCAGGCTCGGGTGGTAGCGGCCGCGGTCGCCCCGCGTCCGGTGCGGGTGGCGATCGCCGAAGCCCAAGGGTTGATGTGCGCCGAAGAAGTGGTCACCGAACGCCCCCTGCCGGGCTTCGACCAGGCGGCCATCGACGGCTACGCCGTGCGCAGCGTCGACGTGCTCGGTACTGCCGGCGGTGAGGACGATGACGACGATCGCGAGGACGGCGAGGAGCCGGGCGATCGGGAGATCAGTCTGCCGGTGATGGGTCTGATCGAGGCCGGGGCGCGCACGCCCAGTCGGCTGCAGCCGCGCCAGGCGGCGCGAGTGCAGACCGGCGCCCCGATGCCGACCTTGGCCGACGCGGTGCTTCCGCTGCGTTGGACCGACGGCGGAGAATCCCGGGTGCGGGTCCTGCGTGGGGTTCGGTCCGGGGCCTACGTCCGTCGCACCGGCGATGACGTGCAACCCGGTGACGTGGCGGTGCGTGCCGGCGCCATCATCGGCGCCGCTCAGGTCGGGTTGCTCGCGGCGGTCGGCCGGGAGAGGGTGCTGGTCCATCCGCGGCCGCGGCTGTCGGTGATGTCGGTGGGCGGGGAACTCGTCGACATCTCGAGGACCCCGGGCAACGGGCAGGTCTACGACGTCAACTCCTATGCGCTGGCCGCGGCGGGTCGGGACGCGGGCGCGGAGGTCAACCGGGTCGGGATCGTCCCCACCGATCCGAAGCTGCTGCGCGAGGTGGTCGAAGGCCAGCTCAACCGCGCCGAAGTCGTGGTGATCGCCGGAGCCGTCGGGGGCGCGGCTGCCGAGGGGGTGCGCGCGGTGCTGTCCGAACTCGGTGAGATGGAGGTCGCGCGGATCGCGATGCACCCGGGCTCGGTGCAGGGGTTCGGGCAACTGGGGCCCGATCGGGTGCCGGTGTTCCTGCTGCCGGCCAACCCGGTCAGCGCTCTGGTGGTGTTCGAGGTGATGGTGCGTCCGTTGATCAGGCTCTCGCTGGGCAAGCGGCAGCCGATGCGGCGGATCGTGCGGGCGCGGGCCCTGTCACCGATCGGATCGGTTCCGGGTCGGAAGGGCTACCTGCGCGGCCAGTTGATGCGCGATCAGGACACCGGCGAGTATCTGGTGCAGGCACTCGGCGCAGCGCCGGGAGCCTCGCATCTGCTCGCGACGCTGGCTGAGGCGAACTGCCTGGTGATCGTTCCCAGTGAGGCAGAACAGATTCGGACCGGCGAACTGGTCGATGTCGCTTTCCTGGCGCAGCGCGGCTGACCGACGGTGAATCTCCTGACCCCACGTTCCCAGCACCCTGGGTGGCCCATGGTGGTCGGGCCGCTGCGCGTGCGCGCGGGTGTGGTGCGGTTGCGTCCGGTGCGGTTGCGCGACGCGGCGCAGTGGAGCCGGATCAGGTTGGCCGATCGCCGGCACCTGGAACCGTGGGAACCGTCGACTGAACTGAATTGGGAAGTGCGGCACTCTGTTTCGGCGTGGCCATCGGTGTGTTCGGGACTTCGGGCGGAGGCCCGGAAAGGGCGGATGCTGCCCTATGCCATCGAGTTGGACGGTGAGTTCGCCGGCCAGCTCACCATCGGCAACGTGACCCACGGCGCGCTGCGGTCGGCCTGGATCGGTTATTGGGTGGCCAGCGCGAACACCGGCGGCGGGGTCGCGACCGCGGCCCTGGCGCTCGGGCTGGACCACTGCTTCGGCCCGGTGATGCTGCATCGCGTGGAAGCGACGGTCCGTCCGGAGAACGCGGCCAGTCGGGCAGTGCTGGGAAAGGCCGGGTTCCGCGAGGAAGGTCTGCTCAAGCGCTACCTCGACGTCGACGGTGCGTGGCGGGACCACTTGCTGGTCGCGCTGACGATCGAGGAAGTCAACGGCTCGGTGACCTCGACGTTGGTCCGCGCCGGGCACGCCTCCTGGGCGTGACGGAAGCGTTGCCCGCTTCTACTGTTGCACATGTGACACAAGTGACGATTGGTGCTTGTCTGAGATGAATTACAGGTGTGTAATTGTCTCGGCGCGCCGCCCACGGATGCGCTGGTCACACGACCTAGCCTGACGGGGAAAGGAGCAGGCGCCATGCCAAGCATCCCCCAATCTCTTCTCTGGATCTCGCTCGTCGTGCTCTGGCTTTTCGTGCTGGTGCCGATGCTGATCAGCAAGCGCGAGGCGGTGCGACGTACCAGCGACGTTGCACTGGCCACCCGTGTGCTCAACAGCGCCTCCAGTGCTCGGCTGCGGCGGCGAGGGCCGGCGGCGGGCCATCGCAGCGACCCGGACTGGCAACCGACCGAGACCGACTACGACGACACGGCCGACGTCGCCGCCGAGGCCGCTCCCGGTCGGACGATGGTCAAGGCCGCCGCCGAGCGCGTCACCGGCGACGACGAGCCCGACTACCTGGACGTCGACGTCGTCGAAGACTCGAGCGCCCTGCCCCTCGGCGCGTCCGTCGTGGGCGGCGAGTCTGCCGAGGCGGTGAGCGCGATCGCCGAGGAGCCGGTCGAACCGGCCCAGCCCGTGGAGGCCGTCGAAACCGCAGTCCAGAGCGACGAGGACCGCGCCGACGACGAGTACGAGTACGTCGAGGATTCGGCCGACACCGAGGAAGCCGAGGACGCCGACCTGCGCATCGCGGAACCGGTCGGCGCGTCCCGTCGTCGCCGCCGCGAATCCGACACCGCCGCCGTGGTGGCGGCGCGCAAGTACCGGTTCCGCACCCGCACGCTGACGGTGATGGCCGTTCTGGTGTTGACCAGCGCGGTCGCCGCGCTGACCTGGTCCTCGTCGATGTGGTGGGTGTGCGGCGTCGTCGGTGCCGTCACGGCGCTGTATCTGGCCTACCTGCGACGCCAGACCCGCATCGAGGAGCAACTGCGGCGTCGGCGCGCGCAGCGGATGGCGCGTTCGCGCCTCGGCGTGGAGAACACCAGCGACCGCGAGTTCGACGTGGTCCCCTCCAGGCTGCGGCGCCCCGGCGCCGCGGTGTTGGAGATCGACGACGAAGACCCCGAGTTCGAGCATCTCGAGTACGTCGCGTTCGCCCGCCACTACGACCTGCCGCGGGCGGCCGGCCAGTAGTCACCTCACGATTTCTGCCGGTGCGCGCAGACTGATAACCTGTACCGGCACTAGGGGCTATGGCGCAGTTGGTAGCGCGACTCGTTCGCATCGAGTAGGTCAGGGGTTCGATTCCCCTTAGCTCCACAGAGTTTGAACAGTGGGCCTCCCGGCGGCCCCGCGCCGCGCGCAGCAAATGTGACGATGTGCCGAATCAGACGTCTCGGCGCTTCGGTCTCACTACGATGCGGCCTATGAGGTGGGGGGAACGATCGCCGTTCGGTGGGCGGGATCCGGCCCGGCGGACTGTGGCAACGAGCGCCGGCGTGCGGTAGCGGCGCGGTGCCCGAATGAAGAATCTGGTGGGCGAGCTGATCGCCTCTGTCGACCCCCTGTCACTCATGCACAGAATCGTCGAGCAGGTGTGTGCTCGCATGCCGACGGCCACCGGAGCGTCGGTGTGCCTGCTCGATGCGCGCGGCAATGTCGAAGTCCTGGCCACACACGGCTCGGCCGCACCGGTGAAAGGACGCATCACTCCCGCTGGACAGACGTTCCAGAGCTACCCCCTGAAGTCGTGCCGACCCGAAATCGTCAACGATGCCCTCATCGATCCCCGGCTACCGCCCGAAGTGCGGGACCTCAGCACCAGACTGGGCGCGCGCAGCTGTCTGTCCATCCCGTTGATCGACAATGGACGAGCGATCGGGACACTGTCGCTGATCGCCGAGGCGCCCTACGCATTCAGCGATCGCGACGTGGCCCGGGTCTCCTCGATCACCGAGTTCCTGGGGGTGTTGATCAGCTCGACTTCGGAGTTGGCCCGCCTGCTGCGGGACCTACTCGAACCGACGAAGTCTTCGACGGAAACGGATTCGGCGGCATACCTTCTCGCTTCTGTCGTGTTGCCGGAACTGACCCAGAACGACGAACTGCGTGGCGAAGTGGATCGGCTGATCGTCGATGACGGCGTGCATGCGGTGTTCCAGCCCATCGTGGATCTCGCCACCCGCCACGTGGTGGGCTTCGAAGGCCTGTGTCGTTTTCCGAGTGATGAGGCCAAGGGTCCCGATGAATGGATCAGGTCGGCGCACCGCGTCGGTCGCGGAAGTCAGTTGGAGCTCAAGGCGCTTCGAACTGTGCTCGCCGCAGCGCGCTCCATTCCGGAGAGGTACTACGTCGCAGTGAATCTGAGTCCGCGCGTCATCGCCGACGTCATGATTCAGTGCGAGCTGCGTTCTGTGCAGCGTGATCTGGTGGTCGAGCTGACCGAACACGACCCCGCGCCCGACCTCCTCAAGGCGAGCCTGGAACCTCTGCGCGCCAACGGTATCCGGTTGGCGGTCGACGATGCGGGCTCGGGCTTCGCGGGGCTGGCCACCATTCTGCGCTTGAGTCCGGACATGATAAAGCTGGACCGCGAACTCATCGCCGGCCTGGAGTCCGATCCGGCGAAGCGGGCTCTGGCCACCGCGTTGGCGCACTTCGCGCGGGAGACCAACGCGGTCGCCGTCGCCGAAGGCATCGAGAACGAACGGCAGGCACAGGTGCTCCACGAACTCGGCATCCGGTACGGGCAGGGCTTCTTCCTGGGGATGCCGCAGACCGTCTGCGAACTGCTGCCGCCGATGGGGGGTAGTCCGCAGTAGGTCAGAACGGACTGCTGTTGGACTGGTAGCGGGCCTCTTCCGGGCGCGGGCCGTACTTGCGGATGTAGTCCTCGTGCATGCGGGCCTGCTTCTTGCGTTTGATCACGTCGACCAGGTTGGGATCGAGGCCGTGCTGCGCCAGCCGGTGTCGGCGCCACACCTTGTTCAGTGCGATCGCCATCAGGATGGCCCAGACGTAGATCGGCGCAGTCATTTCCAGGCGCATGTAGAAGGGGACGGGGATGAGCCAGAACGGCGCCAGGATCAAGGCCGGCGGGATCGAGTAGCGGATCATGTGCCGGCGGATCGCGCCCTGGCCCGCGAGGTCTTCGGCCACCCAGCGGTTCATCGACTCCGGCAGTCGTCGTCCGTAGCAGTACGTGAGGTACTGCCATAGGGTCGGTTTGGCGGCGGTGGTCATTACGACTCCTTGGTTCTCGTGGACGGCTAGAGCGCTCCGGCGGCCAGCGCGGCCTGGTTGACGCGGGTGAGCACCTGATGCAGTTGCTCGAGTTCCTCGATGTCGACGCCCAGGCGCGCGGTGACCGCGGCCGGGATGTCGAGTGCGCGCTCGCGCAGCGCGACGCCGGCGTCGGTCAGGCGCACCTCTGTTGCGCGTTCGTCGGTGACGCTGCGGGACCGGGTGAGCAGGCCCAGGGCCTCCAAGCGCTTGAGCATCGGCGACAGCGTCGCCGAGTCGAGCTGCAGCAGCCCGGCGATCTGCTTGACCGACAGCGCGGTGGCCCGGCTCTGGCGGTGGTGGTCCCACAACGCCAGCATCACCAGGTACTGCGGATGGGTCAGACCGAGAGGCTCCAGCAGCGGTCGGTAGACCGCCAGCACCGCGCGATTGGTGACCGCCAGCGCGAAGCAGACCTGGCGTTCGAGCGTGAGGGGGTCAGCCTGAGGAACCACAGACATGGTTCCATAGTGCCCGATTAGTTAGCGTCCTAACAATATCGGTTGGCTCACACCGTCACTCCGGGGACGGTGTACCGATCAGCACCGCGCTGAGTCGGCATCCCTGCGGCCCGGCCCGCCAGGCGTGGTCCACCCCGGTCAGGACGACCAGGTCGCCTTGAGCCAGCGCATGTGCGCCGTCGTCGAGAATCAACTCGACGGTGCCCGACAGCACCGTCTCCAGATCGACGGTGTCGGTGTGATGCATCGGCGTCTCCGAGTCGGGACCCAGCTCGACGACCATCCACCGGGCCAGACCCGGCGCGATGCCCTGGTCGATCAGCGGTGCCGATCCGGTCGGTCGAGGTGGCGGGGGACTGGTCGTCGTCGCGTACGGCACTCCCATCGCGAAGCCGGGTGCGAGTTCGTCGAGCGTCAGTTCGCTGTCGCTCACGACGCACGACCTGCCCTCGGCGTCGGTTCCGGTGATCAACGTGCGCACGGCGTTCCTTTCGCTGAAAGGTAGGGGTCACCGACGATCATCCGGTACGGGCGACCGGGCGCGCCTGCCGGGTGCGCGCCTAGGACGCGGGCTCCGGCGACGGCCACGAACCGTGGTGGTGACACTGGTTGCCGCCCAGACGTTTCGCGGTGTACATCGCGACGTCGGCCGCAGCGACGAGATGGTCGACCAACGATTCGACCGGCCAGCGGGTGGTGGTGTCCAACGGGGCGTACACGGTGCCGACGCTCGCCGTGACGCCGGCGGGCAGGGCGGCGACGGCGTCGCAGACGTCTTGGAAGTCCGCGGTTCTGTGGGGCGCGGATACGACATCGGCGATCAGGAACTCTTCACCGCCACTGCGCGCGACGACCGCGCTCGCCGAGACGTTGCCGCGCAACGCATCCGCCACAGCGACGAGTGCGTGGTCGCCGGCGATGTGGCCGTGGGTGTCGTTGAGCGATTTGAAGTCGTCCAGATCGATCAGTGCGACGACCAGGTAGCGGTCGTCGGCGTGACGGTGCGCGATCAGATCGGAGGTCTGCTTGCGGAACGCGCGCCGGTTGAGCAGCCCGGTCAGCGGATCGAGCTGCGCGTACTTCAAGTCGACTTCCAGCGCGCGCAACAACAGATGGGTGGCCAGCGGCATGACGATGTTGATCTGCAACACGAGGAACAGGTCGACGGCGGCCAGCGCGGCGCGCCCCTGGGCTGCGATCTCCAGCGCGTTGACGCCTCCGACCACCGCAGCCACGGTGAAATTGGCCAATACCAGCCGGGTCGAGTGGAAGAACGCCAGAAAGGCGCCGTTGGTCGCGAACGCGATGCAGCCGAGCAGCGCCGCCAGCGGATCGGGATAGGCCAGACAGATGGCCGCGATCGACGCCGAGGTCAGCGTGGCGAACATGCGGGACTGCCGGTGCGTCGGCCACCGCCAGACCCACAGCGCCGCCCCGACGACGCCCCCTCCGAAGGCGAACCACATGATGGCCAGTCGCAAAGCGCCGCGCGGCGCCTCGAGATCCCCGATGAGGACCACAACGGAGGCCGCCATCGCCAGTGTGATGCCGGCCAGCACCATCCGCACGGTCGACTTGGCGCCCCGTGCATGGAGGTAATCGCTGAACCACTCGTAGTGTTCGGCGTGTCGGTGGCTGCTCGGCATCTGGTCCCGTCGCGAGGTTCTTCTGCTGTAGCAAATCAGATACCCAGGACCGGTGAACACACGGAATCAGTGACGGACCACCGCGATTGCTTGCCGGGCTTCGGCGAGCGGTCGTAGCCTCGTGAAATGTCGCGCCCGACGGCCGCGTGCGCCGAAGACCTCGCGCATCTCGCGGTGTTCGCCGGGGTGCCGGTCGCAGCGCTGGCGCCACTGGCCGCCCGACTGCGGCCGTTGTCGGCGTCGCCCGGCCAGGTGCTGATGCAGCAGGGCGAACTCGCGGTGTCGTTCCTGCTCATCGAGTCCGGTCACGCCGAGGTGACGCACGTCGGCCAGGACGGCCACGACACGGTCGTCGCAATCGGACCCGGCCTGATCGTCGGCGAGATCGCGCTGTTTCGCGACGCGCCGCGCACCGCGACCGTGGTGGCTACCGATGCGTTGTCCGGCTGGGTCGGCGGGCGCGAGGCTTTTTCGACGATGCTGGAGGTGCCCGGCATGGTGGATCGGCTGGTGCGCACGGCGCGTCAGCGGGTCGCCGCGTTCATCACCCCGGTGCCGGTGCGGATGCGCGACGGCACCGAGTTGTTTCTGCGGCCGGTTCTGCCCGGCGACGTGGAGCGCACCGCCGACAGTCGCGTCGAGTTCTCGACCGACACGATCTACAAGCGGTTCCAGTCCGTCCGCAAGCCGACGAAATCCCTGATGACCTACCTGTTCGAAGTGGACTATCTCGAGCATTTCGTGTTCGTGCTGACCGACGGAGTGGACGGGCCGGTGGTGGCCGACGCGCGGTTCGTGCGTGATCCCGCGGACCATTCCGAAGCCGAGGTGGCGTTCATCGTGGGCGACGCGTTTCAGGGACGCGGCATCGGCACGTTCTTGATGTGGGCGCTGTCGGTGGCCGCCCGTGACGACGGCGTGCGCCGCTTCACCGCACGGGTCCTCGCCGACAATCAACCCATGCGGGCAATCCTCGACCGGTTCGGCGCGACATGGCATCGCGACGATCTCGGAGTCGTCGTGACCACCGTCGACGTTCCGAAGGCCGGTGATCTGCCGCTGCCGGCCGAACTGGTCCGGGAGATCCGCAGTATGGCCCGTCAGGCGATCCGCGCGGTCGGCTGACGACGCCCGTCAGACGATGATCCGCGTCTCTTTGTCGATTGCGCTGGTGGCGTCCATCAGCGGCACGGCCTGATCTTCGTTGCCTTCGGCCTCGATCTGCAGCACGAACAATCCGTCCTGCCCGGGAATGGCCACCGTCTTCTGGGCGATCATGTGCGGAAGCCCTTCGCGGACGTAGATGCCGCCGATCGTCACCGACTCGAAGCCGCTGAGGTTGCCGCGTTGCCCTGCGTCGGGTCCCTGGAACTCGGGCAGCGTGCGCAGGTGTGCGGGCGCGTACTCGAGGACCTTGGCCGGGTCGACGTTGCCGGTCAGCTGGAAGACCCGGGTGACGATCGTCGCCGGTTCGGCCGACAGGGCGGGATCTCCGGTGAACGCGAGCGCGCTGTAGGCCCCTTCCGGGGCATCGGCTCCCATATCCGTCCAGCCCGGCGGGGTCGGCAGTTCGATGGTCGGGGCACCCGGATCACCGGGGGTCACCGGGGTGCGGACCAGGTTGTTCTCGGCGATGTAGTCGTCGAGGGTGATGCCGGCGGCGGCGTCCTCCTCGCCGGTGGTGGGCGCCTCGGTCGGTGTCGACTCTGTCGTCGCCGTCGGCGACGATGTCGTTTCCGTTGATTCGCCGGCTGAGCCGCAGGCTGCCAGGCCGATTCCGAGCGCGACCGCGGCGATGCCGACGATACCGGCTCGCATGGGGTTGGTCATGTCGTCTCCTGTCCGCCGGGCTCCGGGGTGTGTGCGCAACGAAGGCCGGGTCGAACCGCAGCATATCGGTCGCCGTGATATCAAGACCCACGTGAGGTGGCTCGCCGGGTGCGCACTGGCAGTGTTGTGCGTGGCCTGCGGGACGAATCCGCCGCAGGAACCCGAGCCGTCGACGTCGGCGTCGCTGCGTCCGGTCGACCCGGCCCGGATCGATCGGGCCCGCGGACACGTCCCCGATGGTTACGAGGTGGCCGCCTACCACGGTGCGCCGTCCCCGATTGCGTTGTGGGGCTTGGGCGATCCCGTCACCGCGGATCCACCGGAGTGTCTTGCGTCGGCGGCCCCGGCCGTGGACCCGGTGACGACCCGTGGCTGGTCGGCGTCGGGCCCGGGCGGCATCATCTATGCAGTGGTGACCGCGGCCGACGCACCACCCGATGTGGACTGCTCGAGGTGGCAATTGGCCTCGCCGCGCAGTACCGCGACGGTCGCGGCCGTTCCGGCCCCGGCTCTGGTCTCGGCGCGCACTGACGGAATGAGTGCGGAGGTGCGCACCGTCGTCGAGGGCGGCACCGAAACGCACACGCACGCCGACACATTCGTGGCGTACCTGGACGGCTATCTGTGTCTGGTCGCGGTGGTCACCGACCCGGGTGCGACCCATCCGCCGCTGACGAACGAATTCGCCGCTGATCTGCTCACCGAAACGGTGGCGGCGTTACGCGGTTGACGCGTGCCGCCCGGGTACATTGGCGCCGATGTTCATCCGGGTCGAGGTACTGGCGGCACTGACGGCATGTGGGTTGCTGGTCGCGTGCCAGTCCGACCGGGCGCCGGACCTGTCGCAGGCCGACATCACGAAGGTCGCCGAACTGCAGGCGAATTTCGGTGCGCCGTTCACCACCAGCTCGGTCGGTCCCGCCGCCGTCGACCCGCGCCTGCTGGCGCCGCAGACCCTGCCCCCGGGGTTGACCTTCGATCCTCAGGACTGCGCGTCCAGCGCCGGCCAACAGTCGGTGCCCGAAGGAACGAAGGGCAACATGGCCGCCGTCACCGCCGAAGGCGACGGCGTGCGCTACATCGTGATCGCGGTCGAGACGTCGGCGCCGGTACCGGTCCACGAACCCAGCGAACACTGCCGCAAAGTCGCGTTCAGCGGCGCAGGGATGCGCGGCCTGGTCGAAGTCGTCGAGGCGCCGCAGATCGCCCACGCCCACACTGTCGGCACCCACCGCGTCCTGCAGACCACGACACCCCAGGGGCCGCGCACCGGCGAGCTGTACAACTACGTCGCCAAGTTCGGGAACTTCATCGTGATCGTCACTGCGAACCCACTGGTGGTGGCCGACAAACCCGTGGCCAAAGTCGACACCGGCCGCGCCCGCGAACTGGTCACCCAGGCCGTCGATTTGGTGTCGGGCTGACTCAGCGCACGGCGTGCGGGCGGAACTGGATGCTGATGCGCGGCCCGGTCGGGCGCGTGGTCTTGGGCACCGCATGCTCCCAGGTGCGTTGGCAGGAGCCGCCCATCACGAGCAGATCCCCGTGGTGGTGACGCAACCGCAGCGACGGTCCGCCGCCGCGGGGCCGTAACGCGAAAACCCTTGTCGCACCGAGCCCGACGATCGCCACCATGGTGTCGTGGGTGCTGCTGCGGCCGATGTTGTCGCCGTGCCAGGCCACCGAATCGTCACCGTTGCGGTAGAGGTTGAGCCCGGCCGTGACGAACGGTTCGCCGAGTTCTCCGGCGTAGATGTCGTTGAGCCGGCGCCGCAGTTGTTTCAGCCGCGGATGTGGGGCGGGTTGGTCGACCAGGTGGTGATAGCTGACCAGTCGGGGCACGTCGAGCACCCGGTCGTACATCTGGCGGCGCTCGGCACGCCACGGAATGGTGGCGAGCAATTCGTCGAAAAGGTCGTCGTCGCGCACCCCGTCCTGCGACAGCCAGCCGGAACGGACCTCGAGCCAGGCTCCGTTGCCGAGGTCGCGACGGTCGGCCTGGTCGAACAGAGAGCTCTGCAACGCCTGCTCCATGCGACCACACTATCGCACAACTGTTCGACTTCTACAGACCTGGCGCGCCCGGCCCCTGTCGCGCCAGCACGTCGTCGGGGTTGACCAGTGTGCACGCCTTCAGGCTCAGGCAACCGCAACCGATGCACCCGGACAGGTTGTCGCGGAGCCGTTCCAGATGGGCGATGCGCTCGTCGAGCTCGGTACGCCAGCCTGCCGACAGCCGGGCCCAGTCCTTGCTGGTGGGAACCCGGTCGTCGGGCAGCGTGGACAGCGCCTCCCGGACGCGCGACAGCGGGATGCCCAGGCGCTGTGACATCCGGACGAACGCGACCCGACGCAATGTCTCGCGCGCGTACCGGCGCTGGTTGCCGCCGGTACGGGTGCTGGTGATCAGCCCTTGGCGTTCATAGAAGTGCAATGCCGACACCGCGACCCCGCTGCGTGCCGACAGCTCGCCCGGAGTCAGCTCGGTCCGCCCGTCCACGACCTCAACCATAGTTGAGGACGCGATTCGCGTTACGGTGCTAGATGTGGCGCAGGCGGTGCTGGGATGCAATTCAGAAGTCGGAACGCTGCGGGTCGTCGTCCTGCATCGGCCCGGCGCGGAACTGCAGCGCCTGACCCCGCGAAACAACGACACACTGCTGTTCGACGGATTGCCGTGGGTGGCCCGCGCCCAGCAAGAACACGACGCGTTTGCCGCGCTGTTGCGGTCGCGTGGTGTCGAGGTGCTGTTACTCGGCGACCTGTTGACCGAGGCGCTGGCCAACAGCGGTGCCGCCCGCATGCACGGCATCTCGGCGGCGGTCAACGCCCGTCGGCTGGGCGCGCCACTGGCGCAAGAGCTCTCACAGTATCTACGGACGCTGCCGGCGCCGGACCTGGCGCGGGTGTTGATGGCCGGCATGACGTTCGACGAGCTCCCGTTCGGTGAGAACGAACTGTCACTGGTGCGCCGAATGCACCACGGCGCGGATTTCGTCATCGACCCGCTGCCGAATCTGCTGTTCGCTCGCGACTCGTCGTTCTGGATCGGTCCGCGGGTGGCCATCACCTCCTTGGCCCTGCCCGCGCGGGTGCGGGAGACGTCGCTGACCGACGTGATCTACGCCCACCATCCCCGGTTCCTCGGCGTACGTCGGGCCTACGAATCGCGTTCGGCGCCCGTCGAGGGCGGCGACGTGCTGCTGCTGGCGCCCGGTGTGGTCGCTGTCGGCGTCGGGCAGCGCACCACGCCTGCTGGTGCAGAGGCCTTGGCGCGCAGCCTCTTCGACGACGGCCTGGCCCACACGGTGCTGGCCGTGCCGATCGAGCAGGGTCGCGCCCAGATGCATCTGGACACCGTGTGCACGATGGTCGACACCGACGCGGTGGTGATGTACCCGAACATCGTCGACTCGTTGACGGCGTTTCCCATCCGTCGTGCCGCCGACGGTGTGAAGATCGACCGCGCTGCACCGTTCGTAGACGTCGCGGCCGACGCGATGGGTATCGGGAAACTGCGTGTGATCGATACCGGCCTGGACCCGGTCACCGCCGAGCGGGAGCAGTGGGACGACGGCAACAACACCCTCGCGTTGGCGCCCGGTGTGGTGGTGGCCTACGAGCGGAACACTGAAACCAATGCACGCCTTGCGGATTCGGGTATCGAGGTGCTCCCGATCGCAGCCTCGGAGTTGGGCACCGGACGCGGCGGGCCACGCTGCATGTCCTGCCCGGCCGCCCGCGATCCGCTCTAGCTGCCGCGCCTGCGCCGCCGGCTCATCGCGTCCCGGCACTGCTTGAAGAGGTGTGACCACTGTTGGTCCGGCAGCGCCTCGATCAGCTGCCAGTCGTTGCGTCGCAACAGATCCCGGAAACGCACGTCGGCGTCGAGGGTGCGGCGATGCTTACCCCACTCGACGCCGACCTTGTAGCGTGGCCAGCCCATACCGATCCGGTCTTCCCACCATCCTGCGGCGATCGGGACCGAGGTCTGCGGCCTGGGTAGTCCGGCCTCGATGAGGCGCAGTCGGATCACGGACTCCTGGGGTGATCGAGATCCTCCGTCCATCACCCTGATGGCCTTGAGAGCGGAGGCCATACCGCGTGCACCTCGATAACGCGGATGTATGGACGTGACATCGCTCACGGTCAATCTGGTTGCAGCGCAGAGCTGGTCGAGGTGGATGATGGCCTCCTCGGGGGGAAGCTGTCGTGCCAAGTCCAGCGCCGTCCGCGCTGGGGACGTGAGACGCAACTGGCCGTACCTGCCGATCTCGTCGTCTTCGATGCGTTCGTCGCGGATGATCACACCGGGGCGAGCGCGCCTGCGTTTGGCGATCAGTTCGATGTCGGGGTAGGTCTGCGCTCTCTTGGCGCCGTGCAGGGCGGCGGCGGTATGCCCGGCCAGGATTCCCGTGCGGCCGGTCCACAACCACGCTGCCGTCGCCCGGGTGAAAACATCGAGGCGTCCGTTCTTGTGGACGTAGACGTCCGGGTAGATCCGGCGATAGTTCCAGCGCAGCTCTGCTCGGGTCAGTTCGCCTGCGGCGATGGCTTCGCTGCCGATGATCGCTTTGTGCATGACTCCAGCGTCTCGCCGGGCTCTGACGTGTCGAGGCCGCAAGCTGCCGAACGTCGTGGCCGCTGTGGAACAACTGTCGGCTGGGGAACAACTGTCGGCTGGGGACGGCCTGTTCGGCTGGGGAACAACTGTCGGCTGGGGACGGCCTGGTCGAGGCGACGAGGTGTTCGTCATTGGTTGTTCTGCCGAGATGCACCTGGGGGCTGTGGAAAGCGGTGGGGTTGATGAAATCGGCAGCCGTGGTGTCAGTCTGGCCAGAACAACAGCGAGAGAACGTCGGCGGCCGGCCGGCTACCGCCGCCCGCTACCGCCGCCGGCACCCGCCGCCGGCACCCGCCGCCCGCTACCGCCGCCCGCTACCGCCGCCCGCTACCGCCAGGAGGGTAGCCAGATCTGCATGTTCCAGGTCTGCTGCGAGATCGGCAGGCCGGTCAGGACCGGATACAGCCATGCGAAGTTCGTGACCACCAGCGCCACGTAGAAACACACCACCAGTAGCCCCAGAGTGCGCCGCTCGGCGTTCTGCCGCGGCTGATACAGGATGTCGCCGAGGATCATCGCGATGATCATCACGAAGAACGGTGCCATGGTGGCGGCGTAGAAGAAGTACATCTGCCGGTCGATGTCGGCGAACCAGGGCAGGAAACCGGCGCTGTAACCCACCAGCAGCGCCGCATACCGCCAATCGCGCTTGACGAACGCCCGCCACACCGCCCACGCCAGCACCGGGACCGCGAGGAACCACATCGCCGGGGTGCCGACCAGCATCACCGCCTTGACGCAGGACTGCGCCCCGCAGCCCGACACGTTCTCCGAGTCGATCGCGTACAGCACCGGGCGCAGCGACATCGGCCACGCCCACGGCTTGGATTCCCACGGATGATGGTTGCCGTCGGCGTTGGTCAGCCCGGAATGGAAGCTGTACGCGGCGTAGGTGTAATGCCACAGCGATCGCAGCGCATCGGGAATCGGCAGCACGCTGTCGGGTCCGATCGCGCGGCCCACCTGATGCCGGTTGATCGCCGTCTCCGAGGCGAACCACGGCGTGTAGGTCGCCAGATACACCGCGAACGGGATGATCACCAGCGCATAGAGCGCCGGGCCGACGTCGCGTCCCAGGGTGCCCACCCATGGCCGCGACACCCGGTACTGCTTGCGCGCGGCGACGTCGAACGCCACCGCCATCACGCCGAAGAACGCCACGAAGTACAGGCCCGACCATTTCGTCGCGCAGGCCATCCCGAGCAGGACCCCGGCGCCGAACCGCCACCATCGCACCCCCAGTCGCGGCCCCCACGTCGTCTCGGTGATCCGGCCGGCCAGATACGCGGCGTGCATACGTTCGCGCACCTGGTCTCGGTCGACCATCAGTGCGCCGAACGCGGCCACCACGAACAGCGTCAGGAACCCGTCGAGCAGTGCGGTGCGGGACGTGACGAACGTGACGCCGTCGGCGACGATCAGCAGCCCGGCGATCCCCCCGACCAGCGTGGACCGGCTGATCCGTCGCGCGATGCGAACGACGAGAACGACCAGCACCACACCGCAGACCGCACCGGAGAACCGCCATCCCAGCGCGTTGTAGCCGAACAGCGCCTCGCCCAGTGCGATCAACTGTTTCCCCAGCGGAGGATGCACCACCAGGCCGTAACCGGGATTGTCCTCGACGCCGCTGTTGTGCAGCATCTGCCAGGCCTGCGGCGCGTAGTGCTTCTCGTCGAAGATCGGTGTGCCGGCGTCGGTGGGGGAGCCGAGGTTCAGAAAGCGCGTGATCGCGGCCAGTGCCGCCAGGACCGCCGTCATCGCCCAGCCCTGCAGCCGGTCCAGCGGTCCGAAGTCGGCGACCGGCACCAGCGGCGCCGGACTCGTCACCGGGGCCGCGCGCGCGGCTTCGGTGGCGGGGGCGGTCACGCAAGCGATCGTAGGCTGTCGAACATGACGATCGGACGACTGCTCATCGGTGCCACGCCGCTCGGGCAGCCATCTGACGCGTCGATGCGGCTGGTGCGCGCCCTGGCCAAGTCCGACGTGGTCGCTGCCGAGGACACCCGCCGCGTCCGTGCGCTGGCCGCCTCGCTGGAGGTGCGGATCGCCGGCCGGGTGGTCAGCCTGTTCGACAACAACGAGGCCACCAAGGTGCCCGCGCTGATCGACGACATCCGCGCCGGTGCGACCGTGCTGCTGGTCAGTGACGCCGGCATGCCGCTGATCAGCGACCCCGGCTACCGCCTGGTCTCGGCGTGCATCGACAGCGACGTGCCGGTGCAGTGCCTGCCCGGGCCGTCGGCGGTGACCACCGCCCTGGCGGTGGCCGGGTTGCCGGCCGAACGGTTCTGCTTCGAAGGGTTCGCACCCCGCAAGCAGTCGGCCCGGTCGACGTGGTTGCAGTCGTTGGCGCTGGAGCCGCGGACGTGCGTGTTCTTCGAGTCGCCGCGGCGACTGGCGGACTGCCTGCGTGACGCGGTCGAGGTCCTCGGTCCGCAGCGGCGCGCAGTGGTGTGCCGGGAGCTGACCAAGACCCACGAAGAGATCGTGCGGGGAACCCTCGGCGAGCTGGCCGAGTGGGCCGCCGACGGAGTGCTGGGGGAGGTCACCGTCGTGCTGGCCGGTGCGACGCCGGTCGCCGACACCGACACGCTGGTCGAGCAGGTGAACCGATTGGTCGAGGAGGGGATGCGGGTCAAGGACGCGTGCGCGCAGGTGGTGGCGTCCACACCGGGCGCGCCGTCACGCCGGGAGCTCTACGACGCGGTGCTGCGGGCTCGCGGCTGACTGGTCACGCCGAGGATCGGTGCCGCCTTGTGCAGGCACTCCTCCCACTCGGCGACCGGGTCGGAATCGGCGGTGATCCCGCCGCCGACGCCGAGCACCGCTGTGCCGTCCGCGGCGAACTCGACGGTCCGGATCGCCACGTTCAGTTCACAGCCGGCCACCGGCGACGCGAATCCCACGGTGCCGCAGTACACCCCGCGGCTGTGCGGCTCCCAGGCCGAAAGCAGCTGCCGAGCACGTGTTTTCGGGGTTCCGGTCACCGAAGCCGGCGGGAAGGTGGCGTCCAGCAGCGCGCCCATCGGGAGGTCGACGGGGACGTCCGCGGCGACCGTCGAGACCAGATGCCACACGCCGGGCGCGGCGCGGACGGCGAGCAGTTCGGGCACCGTCACCGTCCCGGTGCGTGCGACCCGGCCCAGATCGTTGCGCACCAGGTCCACGATCATGATGTTCTCGGCGACATCCTTGACCGACGTGCGCAAGGTGGCAGGGTCGGCGGTCCGCGGCAGTGTGCCCTTGATCGGGCTGGAGGTCACCGAGTCGCCACGGCGGCACAGGAACAACTCCGGGGACAACGACGCGACCGCGCCCCAGTCGCCGGCGACGTACGCCGCCCGGGACGGCGCCGTGCGCGACACGGCCTCGGTGAAGAAGTCGGCCGGGTCGCCGTCGAGCGTGCCGGTGAACCGGGTGCACACGCACGCCTGGTACACGTCGCCGGCCGCGATCGCCTGCAGGCAGGCCGCGACGCCGTGTTGATGGGCGGCCCGGTCGGCATCGCCCCAACTGACGGTGGCATCGGTGGCCGGGGGTGAGCTGGTCAGCGCGTCCGCCACCCAGTCGGGAAGCGCTGCGCCGCTGAGACTTTCGTGCCACCAGATGCCGTCGCTGTCGCACCGCAGGACGTAGTCCGACCACCCGCCCGCGGCCGGGGGGACGCGCGGTGCGCCGCCGCCGCCGTCGGCGCCGGCGTCCGGGTAGGCGAGGTAACCGAACCAGCCGCCACCGACGGGTCCGTCGGCGCGGTCGCCGGGAGCTACGTCGAACACCTCGGTGACGGCCACCGACCTCGCATCCAGCGACGGTGCGAGCACGGCGCGCGAGGAGAACCAGTCGCCGATCAGCGCCGCCGGCGGCGGCAGGACGAGCCGGGCAGTCGCCGCGGACAGCGCCCGCAACACCGCCGGGGCGTCCCCCAGGTCGCCGAGCCGGTCGATACGCACCTGGTCAGCCTGACAGATCAGGCCCGGACCGCGCGCATCCGACCAACCCCCGAATCGCGACATTTGTCCATTTGTGAGCGACAATTTCGACATTTGTCAGGTTGTGGCCGGCACCACGGCTTCTTACCGTTACGCGAAGCGCCAACGACGTCGCGCCATCCAGCGGACGTTCTTTGAGTTAGGGAGCCAGTGAAAGCAGATTCGGCGGTACCTACCGCGCGCCCGAGACGGGCTGCGTTGGCCGCCCTCGCGGGGACCAGCATCGAGTGGTACGACTTCTTCATCTACGCGACGGCCGCGGCGCTGGTCTTCCGCGAGGTGTTCTTCCCGCCGGACATGGACCCTGTCCTCGGCACCATCGTCGCGTTCGGAACGACGTCGTTCGGCTACCTCGGCCGCCCCATCGGCGCGTTCGTCTTCGGGCACCTCGGCGACCGCTACGGCCGCAAGCCGGTACTGATAGCGACGCTCCTGCTGATGGGCGTCGGCACGTTCGGCATCGGTCTGCTGCCGTCCTACGAATCGGTCGGCGCCGTCGCACCGCTGCTGCTGATCGTTCTGCGCCTGCTCCAGGGCGTTGCGATGGGCGGCGAATGGGGTGGCGCGGCCCTGCTGGCCATCGAACACGCACCCAAGGACCGTCGCGCGTTCTTCGGGTCGTTCGCTCAACTGGGCTCGTCGGTGGGAGCGACCCTGTCGTCGGCCGTGTTCGCGGTGTCCGAGAACATCGGCGACGGCCTGGTCGCCGGATCGTGGCGCATCCCGTTCCTGCTGTCGGCGGTGCTGGTGGTGATCGGTTTGATCGTGCGGCTGGTCGTGGGCGAATCGCCCGAGTTCGCCCGGGCCCGCGAGTCCGCCGAACTGTCCACCGCGCCGGTCCGCGAGGTATTCCGTGCACCACGACCGCTGCTGATCGGTATCGGTGCGATGCTGGTCGCCACCGGCGGCTACTACGTCACCTCGTCGTTCTTCCTGTCCTACGCCTCCGAGCAGGCCGGGGTTCCGGTCGATCTGCTGCTCAACGCCCTCATCATCGGCGGTCTGTTCGAGATCATGTTCGTGCCGTTGGCCGGATGGCTGGGCGACAAGTGGCGGCCGCAGTACGTCACGGTGATGGGCCTGCTGGGCATCGCCGTCGTCGCCATCCCGCTGTACCTGGTCGCGCACACCGGATCCTTCGTGGTGATCACCTTGATGCTGATCGTCACGGCTCTGTTCACCGGCTTCAACTACGGCCCGATCGCGGCCGTGCTCGCCAGTATCTTCCCGGTCCGGGTGCGCTACACCGGCACGTCGCTGGCTTACCAGGGCGCCGCGCTGACCGCCGGTGCGTTGACACCGATCGTCGTTCCCACCCTGCTCGGCATGACCGGCGGTTCGCCGTGGCTGATCTTCGCCTACCTTGCGGTGCTGTGCTTCGGCGCGGCGGGCTGTGTGATGGCCACCCGCCGGCTCGCGGCCGAGGCGGCCGATCCGGTGAAGGAACCCGCGTCGTGACCAACGTGCTCGACGAACTGCTGGTTGTCGGGGGCACCATCCGGCCCCATGCCGGTGAGGCCACGGTGGCGGCGATGCTCGTGCGCGGCGGCCGGGTTGTCGCAGTCGGCAGCGAATCCGATTGCCGCGCAGCAGCTGTCGGGACACCGGAGGTTCTCGACGTCGGCGGCGCGACCGTGCTGCCGGGATTCGTGGACGCTCATTGCCACCCACTGATGTACGGGCAGTTCGACTCCTGGGTGGACTGCGGCTGGGAAGCGGCGCCGGGTATCGACGACGTCGTCGCCGCACTCACCGAACGGGCGGCACGTCAGCCGGGGCCGGTGCGCGGCAAGGGCTTTCACCACGGCAACGTCGCCGAGGGCCGGCTGCTCACCCGCCACGACCTGGACCGGGTGGCGCGCGACCGCGAAGTGCTGGTGTTCCATTCCAGCGGGCACGGGGCCATCGTCAACAGCTTCGCGCTGCAGGCAATGGGCGTCGACGCCGACACCGCCGACCCGCCGGGCGGGCACTTCGGGCGCCAGGACGACGGCACGCCCGACGGCACCGTGTGGGACGCCGCCGCCGACTGGCTCACCGGCCACGGCGGGGTGAAGATCACCAACAACGGGCCCAACTTCCACCTGCCCGACGCGCCCGCGGCGCTGGACGCGTACCTGCTCGACGCGCAGACCCAGATGCATGCCCGCGGTATCACGACGATCGTCGACGCGCAGGTGACCGCGCGCGAACTGTCCACCTACCTTCGCGTGCACAACTCCGGCGCGCTGACGATGCGCGCCGAGATGCTGGTGATCTCCAGCCTGATCGGCGCTCTGGAGGCGCTCGGAGTGGGCGGCCGGTTCGGCGACGATCGGCTGGCCATCGCCGGGGTCAAGCTCTACGCCGACGGCGCGCTCACCGGAGGCACCGCCCGCTTCTCGCAGCCCTACTGCTGCAGCGTCGACGACTTCGGGTACCTCTACCACCCCAATGGTGAACTCGCCGAGCTCATTTCGCGGGTCACGGCGCTGGGGCTGCAGGCCGCCACCCACGCCCAGGGCGACGCGGCCATCCAGCTGGTGCTCGACGCCCACGCCGCGCTCGGCTCCTCCGCGCAGGCCCGCCACCGCATCGAACACTTCGGTGCGCCGACACCGGAGCAGGTCCGGTCCTGCGCGCAACTCGGCCTGTGGCCGGTCACCCAGCCGCAATACCTGCTGCGGTACGGCGACGAGCTGACCGACTCACTCGGCGAGCGCGCGGATCGCCTGACGCCGTTGGGTGAGCTGCGTGACGCCGGCGCCCCGGTGGTGCTGTCGTCGGACGCACCGGTGTGCCCGCCCTATCCGCTCGAGGCGGTGGCCGCCGCGGTGGGGCGCCGGACCCTGTCCGGCCGGCGCCTCGGCACCGACGCCCAGAGCCTCACCGTCGCCGAGGCGCTGCGGGCGCACACGCAGACCGCGGCGGCCTCGGCGCACCGCGAGGCGGCGGTCGGATCGCTGGAGCCCGGCAAGTTCGCCGACTTCGCGGTGCTGGCGGCCGACCCGCTGAGCGTCAGCGTCGAGGAACTGCCCGATATCGAGGTCACGGCCACCTGGGTGGACGGACGCGCAGTGTTCGAACGGTCCGGTCAGTCCTCGTCCACCAGCTGAATCGCCGCCCACAGTTCGAGGCGGCCCCGCAACGAGTCCAGCTGTAGGCCCAGCAGGTGCCCGGCCTGCTCGATCCGGCTGCGCAGCGTGTGCCGGTGGATGCCCAGCTCGCGCGCCGATGCGTCCCAGGCACATTCGTTTCGCATCCACACCTGCACCGTGGTCAGCAGGTCGGTGCCCTTGGCGGCGTCATGGTCGGCCAGCACTCGCAGGATCCCACGCGCCACGACGCCGGCCCGGGCGCCCCGAAGGAGCCCGAGCACCCCGCGATCGATGAAATCCGGGAACGCAACGCTGGGTTGCCCGGTGTCGGTGGCGTGGCGCAGCGCGCGCTGTGCCTCGGCCAGCCCGTGCGCCAGCGCGCCGTAGCCGACCTTGCCGGAACAGCCCACCGGGACGGGATGACGGCCGAACAGCTCCACCACGTCGCCGGCGAAAGCGATCTCGGCCAGCACCACCAGATGCTCGCCGCGCTCGGTGAAGAAGATCCGGCTGCGGCGTTCCTCGGCGGCGCGTTCCAGGGCGTCGAGCAGGAAATCGCGATGGTGGGGCACCGGCGCGACCAGCACCGTGAGCGGTTCGGCGGGCAGACCCTCCCACACCGACGTGGCGGTGCGCATCGCCAGGTCCAACTCGCCCTTGAGGAGTTGTTCGAACAGGCCGGCCCGCAGATGCGCGTGCGCCTTGTCCAGCGCGCGATTCTGGGTCAGCGCCAGCCCGGCCAGCGCGATCACGCTGTTGACCAGGTCGGCGGCCGCGGGGTCCGACCACTCCAGACCTCCGAGCACCAGCGCACCGTCGAGTTGATTGGCGTGTCCGATGGTCTGGATCGTGTACTCGGAGTCGTCGACCACCACCCGCGACGAGGACCGCAGACCGCGCTCCAGCGTGGCACGCACCGCATCGCGGATCGCGTGGTCGTGTGCGGTGTCCAGCGACTCGCCCGGCGGGCGGATGCGCGCGCCGACGGCGTCGAACAGCAGGGCAGAACACTGCAGCTGGCGTTCCAGCTCCGTCAGTATCGAGGTCAGGCCGTCGGGCCGCATCGCGGCCCGCGCGACCGCGCGCTGGGCGTCCAGTGACCACCGGATCCGTGCGCTGCGTTCGCGTTCCAGTGCGTCGGCGACGAAGCGCGCGATCGCCAGAAACGGGGTGTAGTCGGTGATCAGGAACAACGGCAGCTCGTGGCGGCGGCACGCCGCCTCCAACTCCGGTGGCAGCCGGCCGTGGACCAACGGGATGCCGAATCCGAGCCCGATGATGCCGTTTTCGCTCAACCGGGCGACGTAGTCCTCGTAATGGCGTGCCTCGGTCGCGCCCGGCAAGAACTGGCTGCCATCGGTGAGAAGGAGATGCCCCTCGTCGAGAAACGGTGTGGGGTCGGGCAACTCGGAGCTGTGCACCCACGACAGGGGTTCGTCGATGGACGGTCGATCCTGTCCCTCGTCCGGCACGACGAGCCGCAGGCTGGTGCCCCAGTGGGTCAGCAGGGAACGGATCGTTACGGGCACCTGCTACCTGCTGATCTGCCGGGGGACGGTGACGGTGGCCAGCTTCTCCGGGTTGCGCATCGCGTAGAAGTTGGTGATCTTCCCGTCGATTACCTCGAAGGTCACCACGCCTTCGAGGTGGTCGCCCAGGTAGAGCACCAGGGCGGGGGCACTGTTGTACACCGCTGCTTCCACCCGGCCCTGATCGCCGGCGAGCCGGACGAAGCCCATGATGAGCCGGGCCACCCGGTCGGCCCCCGACACCGGTCGACGGGCCGCGCTGACCCTGCCGTCGCTGTCGGCCGTCCACACCACATCCGGTGCCAGCATGGCCATCAGCCCGTCGAGATCCCCGGTCGCCGCCGCGGCGAAGAACCGCGACGTGATCTCGGTGGACACCTTGGCGTCGACGGGCTCGAACCGCTTGCGGCGCGACTGCACGTGTTCGCGGGCGCGGTGCGCCATCTGCCGCACCGCGGCCGTCGACTTGCCCAGCGTCGAGGCGATCTCGTCGTGACCGAAGCCGAACACCTCCCGCAGCACGAACACCGCGCGCTCGTCGGGACTCAACGTCTCGAGCACCACCAGCATGGCCATGGACACCGATTCGGCCAGTACCACGTCGGTCGACGGATCCTGTTGGGTCAGCAGCGGTTCGGGCAACCACGGGCCGACGTAATCCTCCCGCCGCCGGGACTGCGCGCGCAGCGCGTTGAGTGACTGGCGGGTGACGAGCTGGGCCAGGTAGGCCTTGGTGTCGGCGACCGTCGCCAGATCCACCTCCGCCCAACGGAGGTAGCTGTCCTGCAGTACGTCGTCGGATTCGGTTGCGCTACCGAGGATCTCGTAGGCGATCGTGAACAGCAGCGGGCGCAGATGCGTGAACCGTCCGGCGTGTTCGTCCTCCCGCGCCGTGGTCATGAGACGGCCACCGCCGTACTCGCCGAGCGGTCCGGGCCCTGGCGCAACGCGTAGGAACCCGGCTGCTCGGCCTCGCCGGCCATCCACTTCACCGTCCACCGACACACCTGCTCTTTGATGAACGCCCCGGCGCGGCCGCCCACGTAGAGCGGGAGCGGAGTGTCGTCGGAGCGCTGCAACTGCAGCGTGCCGCCGCGGCGACCGAGGCTGATGCACTGGGCGCTCATCGGGATCGTCGCGTCGGCCGCCGGGGCGCCGTTGATGCGCGCCAGCACGGTGTTGGCGGCGTGCGCACCCATCGGCATGCCGGCCTGGCAGCTCATCCGGTACGGCATCCGCGACGGTGCGGCGGCGTCTCCCGCGGCGACGATGTGGTCGTCGTCGATGCTGGTCAATGTCTCGTCGGTGACGAGGCGACCGAGGTCGTCGGTGGTCAGTCCGCTCGCCGCGGCCAGTCCGGGCACGCCGAACCCCGCGGTCCAGATTGTCACCGCGCTCGGGATCCGGCGACCGTCGGCCAGCGCCACGTGTTCGCCGGTCACTGCCACGACGGATGCCTCGAGGGTCGCCACCCCGAGCCTGCGCAGCTGCCGGGTCACCGACCGGCGTCCCGGCGCGCTGAGCGACGGCGCGATGGCCGCGGCGACCAGGGTGACGTTGCGTCCGGCCTCGGCGAGCTCGGAGGCCGTCTCGATCCCGGTCAACCCGCCTCCGACGACCACGATCGGCGCGCTCTCGGCGGTGTCGTCGAGCTTGGCGCGGAGTCGCTGCGCCTGTTCGAATTCGCTGATCGGATGGACGAGTTCGGCGCCGCGCAGGGTCGGTGCCACCGCGCCGGTGCTACCGACGGCATACACCAGGTAGTCATAGCCCACCGTGTCGCCGGAGCTCAGCTCGACACGGCGACCTGTCACGTCAATGGCGGCGGCCTGGTCGACCACCACGTCGACGTCGCGGCGCAGGACCGTCGCGTAGTCGACGACGGCGTCGTCGTTACCGGCTGCCAACTGGTGCAACCGGATCCGCTCGACGAACTGCGCACGCGGATTGATCAGGGTGACGTCCGCGTGCGGGGCGATGCGGTTGGCGGCCATCACCCCGGCGTATCCGCCTCCGATGACAACGACGCTGGTGTTCTCGGTCATGACGATCTCCCTCAGGTCATCCGGCATGCTGATCAGCCGGTCTGCCCTCGAGACACCACGCACCCCGAAAGTGTGACACCGCGGCCACCGAATGTGGCTCAGATCACTACACGAGGCCGAGGGCCAGCATCGCGTCGGCGACCCGGATGAATCCGGCGATGTTCGCGCCGGCGACGTAGTTGCCGGGCTGGCCGTACTCGTCGGCGGTCACCAGGCAGCGGTTGTGGATGCGGCGCATGATCTGCTCGAGCCGCATCTCGGTGTCGGCGAACGTCCAGGAGTCGCGCGAGGCGTTCTGCTGCATCTCCAGCGCACTGGTCGCGACACCGCCGGCGTTGGCGGCCTTGCCGGGCGCGAACTGCACTCCGGCGTCGAAGAACTGCTTGATCGCGCTCGGCGAGCACGGCATGTTGGCGCCCTCGGCGACCACGCGACAACCGTTCTTGATCAATGCGGCCGCTTCGTCGCCGTTGATCTCGTTCTGGGTGGCGCACGGAATCGCGATGTCGCACGGCACTTCCCACACGTTGCGGCTCTCCACCGAGGAAGCCCCGTTGCCGCGCAACTCGGCGTAGTCCGACATCCGGCCGCGGCGAACCTCCTTGATCTCCTTGAGCAGCGAGAGGTCGATGCCCTTCTCGTCGACGACGTAGCCGCTGGAATCCGAGCAGGCCACCACGTTGCCGCCGAGTTCGTGGATCTTCTCGATCGCATAGATCGCGACGTTGCCCGAACCGGAGACCACCACGTTCTTGCCTTCGAACGTGTCGCCGGAGGCCTTGAGGATCTCGTTGATGAAGAACACCGTGCCGTAGCCGGTGGCCTCGGTGCGGACCTGCGAACCGCCCCACGTCATGCCCTTGCCGGTGAAGACGCCGGACTCGTATCGGTTGGTGATCCGCTTGTACTGGCCGAACATGTAACCGATCTCGCGCATCCCGACGCCGGTGTCGCCGGCGGGCACGTCGGTGTACTCGCCCAGGTGGCGGTAGAGCTCGGTCATGAAGGACTGGCAGAACCGCATGACCTCGCCGTCGCTGCGGCCTTTCGGGTCGAAGTCCGAACCGCCCTTGCCGCCGCCGATGGGCATACCGGTCAGGGAGTTCTTGAAGATCTGCTCGAAACCGAGGAACTTCACGATGCCCAGATACACCGACGGGTGGAAGCGCAGCCCGCCCTTGAACGGCCCGAGCGCGGAGTTGAACTCGACGCGGAAGCCGCGGTTGATCTGCACGATGCCGTTGTCGTCGATCCACGGCACGCGGAAGATGATCTGGCGTTCGGGCTCGCACAGCCGTCGGATCACGGCTGAGTCGACGTAGTCCGGGTGCTTTTCGACGACCGGGCCGAGGCTGTTGAGGACCTCGTATACCGCCTGGTGGAACTCGGCCTCACCGGGGTTGCGGTGCGCGACTTCGTCGTAGATGTCTTGGAGTTTTCCGTGTAAGTCAGTCATCTCTTGTCGTTTGGTAGCGGGGAAATACGCCCGTGGGCGCCGGTAATGCGATGCCCGGGGTGAGCCGGGTGCCCACCGCGGTGAAATTCCGCTGGTCCTCGGTCTGGCCCAGCAGGTCGAGCAGGGTGGTCATGGAGTCCGGCATCACGGGCTGGCTGAGCAGCGCGGCGATCCGCACCACCTCCAGGGTGGTGTACAGCACGGTGGCGAAGCGCTCGGGGTCGCTCTTGCGCAGCACCCACGGCTCCTGAGCAGAGAAGTAGCGGTTGGCCGCACCCAGCACCGACCAGATCGCTTCCAGCCCGAGGTGCATGGCGGTCGCGGAATAGTGTGCGCGCACCCGCTCGAGCAGGGCGTCCGCCTCGGCCAGCAGTGCCTTGTCCTCGGCGGTGAACTCGCCGGGGCCGGGCACCACGCCGTCGAGGTTCTTGGCGACCATCGACAGCGAGCGCTGCGCCAGGTTGCCGAACTCGTTGGCCAGGTCGGCGTTGATGCGCGCGATGATGCCGTCCTCGCTGTAGCTGCCGTCCTGCCCGAACGGCACCTCGCGCAGCAGGAAGTAGCGCACCTGGTCGACGCCGAAGGTGTCCACGAGGTCGTGCGGGTCGACGACGTTGCCCACCGACTTGCTCATCTTCTCGCCGCGGTTGAACAGGAAGCCGTGCGCGAACACCTTTTTGGGCAGTTCGATGCCTGCCGACATCAGAAACGCCGGCCAGTAGACGGTGTGGAAGCGGATGATGTCCTTGCCGATCATGTGCAGATCGGCCGGCCAATACCGTTGGAAGACTTCGGAATCGGTGTCGGGGAAGCCGACGCCGGTCAGATAGTTGGTCAGCGCGTCCACCCACACGTACATGACATGGTCGGGATGGTCGGGGACCGGGACGCCCCAGTCGAACGTGGTCCGCGAGATCGACAGGTCGCGAAGACCGCCGGAGACGAAGCTGACGACTTCGTTGCGCCGCACCTCGGGCTCGATGAACTCCGGGTGCTCGGCGTAGTGCGCGAGCAGCCGCTCGGTGTAGGCCGACAGCCTGAAGAAGTAGGTCTCCTCCTCGGTCCACGTCACCGGCGTGCCGGTCTCGGTGGCGATGCGTGTCCCGTCCTCGCCGACGGTGGTCTCCGATTCGGCGAAGAAGCGTTCGTCGCGCACCGAATACCAGCCGGAGTACTTGTCGAGATAGACGTCACCGGCGTCGACCAGGCGCGTCCACAGCGCCTTGGACGCCTCGTAGTGGTCGGCGTCGCTGGTGCGGATGAAGCGGTCGAACGAGATGTTGAGCTTCTCCTGCAGCCGCTGGAAGACATCGGAGTTCGAGCGCGCCAGCTCGGCGGTCGGAACGCCCAGCTTGGCCGCGGTTTCGGCCATCTTCAGTCCGTGCACGTCGGTGCCGGTCAAAAAGCGCACGTCGGACCCGTCGAGCCGCTTGAACCGTGCGATGGCATCGGTGGCGATGTACTCGTAGGCATGCCCGACGTGCGGGTCGCCGTTGGGGTAGGCGATCGCCGTGGTGATGTAGTAGGGCTCGCTCATGACCACCTCACCCTAGAGTGTGGCCCGTGAGCTCCACTAAACAGCGGCGCGAGCCGCCGCCTCTGCCGGAACCCCTCACACCGCTGGTCGACGCTCACACGCACCTGGACGCCTGCGGCGCCGCCGACGCCGACGACGTCCGGGCGATCCTCGATCGCGCCGCGACCGCCGGGGTGCGGGCCGTGGTGACCATCGCCGACGACCTGGATTCCGCGCGCTGGGCCGCCGCGGCCACCGACTGGGACGACCGGGTGTACGCCGCGGTGGCGCTGCACCCGACGCGCGCCAACGCCCTGACCGACGAGGCACGCCGCGAGATCGAGCGGCTGGCCGAGCATCCGCGGGTGGTCGCGGTCGGGGAGACCGGCATGGATCTGTACTGGCCGGGCCGGCTGGACGGCTGCGCCGAGCCGGCCGAGCAGCGCGACGCGTTCGCCTGGCACATCGACCTGGCCAAACGCACCGGCAAGCCACTGATGATCCACAACCGGGAGGCCGACGCCGAGGTGCTCGACGTCCTGCGCGCCGAGGGCGCGCCCGAGAATGTGATCTTCCACTGCTTTTCGTCCGGTCCGGAGATGGCGCGGGCGTGCGTGGAGGCCGGCTGGGTGTTGAGCCTGTCCGGGACGGTGAGCTTCCGCAACGCGCGTGACCTGCGGGAAGCCGCCCCGCTGATTCCGCCGGAGCAGCTGCTCGTGGAAACCGACGCGCCGTTTCTGACGCCGCACCCGTACCGCGGCGCGAAGAACGAGCCCTACTGCCTGCCCTACACTGTGCGAGCGCTGGCTGAGCTGTTGAATCGGCCGGCGCAGGCAATCGCCGAAGAAAGCTCGGCAACGGCTGAGCGGGTCTACGGTCTGGCGAGTTGCCCAACGTAGACCTTTTCGTTACGGTCCTGTGATCGAAATAGAAGGCCGTCGCTGCTGCTGCGCTGGTCGGGGATAGACGACATCTTGAATGCTCTGAACAAGCTGCACCAGACGCGCTCGCCGTTGCTGCGAGTGCTGATCGCGGCGCTTTTGCTCACTTTGATCTTTGCCGGCGCCACGGCGGTGACCGCGCACAAGACGGTCACACTGACCGTCGACGGCGCTTCGATGACCGTCCCCACGATGAAGTCCCGGGTCATCGACGTCGTCACCGAGAACGGATTCACCGTCGACGAGCGCGACGACCTGTACCCCTCCGGTGACACGCTGGTCAGCCAGGCCGACACCATCGTGCTGCGCCGCAGCCGTCCACTGGAGATCTCGACCGACGGCGGCGGCACCGAGCAGGTGTGGACAACCGCGTCCACCGTCGACGAAGCCATGGCGCAGCTGCAGATGACCGACAAGGCGCCGCTGGCCGCCTCGCGCGGCAGCCGCGTGCCGCTCGCCGGAATGGCCCTTCCGGTGGTGAGCGCCAAGACGGTTCAGCTCGACGACGGAGGCGCCGTCCGGACCGTCCGCGCCGCCGCACCGAACGTGGCCGCCTTGCTGGAAACGGTGGGGGTGCCACTTCAGCAAAATGACACCGTTGTGCCCCCGCCCTCGGCGCCCGTCGCGGAAGGCATGCGGATCGCGGTCACGCGCGTCCGGATCGCCAAGGTCACCGAGCGTCTGCCGCTCGAGCCCGATCACCACCGCATCGAAGACCAGACGCTCAACATGAGCCGCCAGGTCGTGGAGGATCCCGGTGCTGCCGGCGTGCAGGATGTGACGTTCTCCGTGGCCACGATCAACGGGGTCGAGACGGGGAGGTTGCCAGTAGCCAATGTCGTCGTCACGCCCGCGCGCGATGGTGTGCTGAGAGTCGGCGCCAAACCCGGTACCGAGGTCCCGCCGGTGACCAACGGCTCGACGTGGGACGCGCTCGCGCGCTGCGAAGCCGGAGGTAACTGGGCCATCAATACTGGCAACGGATATTTCGGCGGCGTGCAATTTGATCAAAACACCTGGGAGCGAAACGGTGGTCTGAGGTATGCTCGGCGAGCAGATCTGGCGACTCGTGAGGAACAGATCGCGATTGCTGAAGTGACCAGGGCGCGCCAAGGCTGGGGGGCGTGGCCGACATGTAGCGGGAGGATCGGTGCGTCGTGACCATACGACTGCTGGGACGAACTGAAATTCGCCATTTGGCCAAGTCGATCGACTTCCGGCCGCGAAAGTCGTTCGGTCAGAACTTCGTCCACGACGCGAACACCGTCCGCCGGATCGTCTCGGCGTCCGGTGTGAACCGCAACGACCACGTGCTGGAAGTGGGGCCCGGTCTGGGTTCGCTGACGCTGGCGCTGCTCGATCGCGGAGCAAAGGTCACCGCGGTGGAGATCGATCCGGTGCTGGCCCGTCAGCTCCCGATCACCGTCGGCGACCACTCGCACAGCGAGATCAATCGGCTGACGGTGCTCAACCGCGACATCCTGACCTTCGAGCGCTCGGAGATGACCGAGGAGCCGACGGCTCTGGTTGCCAACCTGCCGTACAACGTGGCGGTTCCGGCGTTGCTGCACCTGTTGGCCGAGTTCCCGTCCATCCGCACCGTGATGGTGATGGTGCAGGCCGAGGTCGCCGAGCGTCTCGCCGCTGAACCCGGTGGCAAGGACTACGGGGTGCCCAGCGCCAAGGTGCGCTTCTACGGCAACGTCCGCCGTTACGGCATGGTCTCGCCGACGGTGTTCTGGCCCATCCCGCGCGTGTACTCCGGCCTGGTGCGCCTCGACCGCTTCGAGACGTCCCCGTGGCCGACCGACGCCGAGTTCCGCGACCAGGTCTTCGAGTTGATCGACATGGGCTTCGCGCAGCGGCGCAAGACCGCCCGCAACGCGTTCGCCGAGTGGGCCGGCTCGGGCAACGAGTCCGCCAGCCGTCTGCTGGCCGCCAGCATCGATCCCGCCCGTCGCCCGGAGACGTTGAGCATCAACGACTTCGTGCGGTTGCTGCAACGCTCCGAGGACTGGCACGTCGTGCCCAAGTCCGAGCCCGCGGCCAAGGCGGACTCCGCCGTGGAGACCAAGGACTCACAGGTCTCGTCGCTCTGAGCCCGACAGCCGTCTGGCACGTTGTCGCGTTAGTGTCGTGCGGTGTCTGTGGATGAGGGCAGTACCGCCACCGATTGGGTGACCACCGGGTCGGTGACGGTTCGTGTTCCCGGCAAGGTGAACCTCTACCTGGAAGTCGGGGACCGGCGCGACGACGGCTACCACGAATTGGCCACCGTCTTCCATGCGGTGTCGCTGTTCGACGAGGTCACCGTGACCACCGCGGACCTGCTGTCGTTGGAGTTCACCGGGGAGGGCGCCGCCGCGCTGCCCACCGACGAGAACAACATCGCGTGGCGGGCCGCCGTGCTGATGTCCGAACACGTCGGCCGATCACCGGACGTCGCCATCAAGATCGAGAAGTCGATTCCGGTCGCCGGCGGTATGGCCGGCGGCAGCGCCGATGCCGCCGCGGTCCTCGTCGCGATGAACGAACTCTGGGAACTCGGGGTGCCGCGGCGTGATCTGCACAGCCTGGCCGCCCGGCTGGGCAGCGACGTCCCCTTCGCCCTGCACGGCGGCACCGCCCTGGGCACCGGGCGCGGCGAGGAGCTGACCACGGTGCTGGCCCGGGACACCTTCCACTGGGTGCTCGCGTTCGCCGCGGGCGGGCTCTCCACGGCCACCGTGTTCGGTGAGATCGACCGGCTGCGCGCCGAGGAGGGGCCGAGGCTGCCGCCCCGACTGGAATCGCCCGAACCGGTGCTGTCGGCGCTGGCCTCCGGTGATCCGGTCCGGCTGGCCGCGCTGCTGGGCAACGATCTGCAGCCGGCCGCGCTGAACCTGGACCCGTCGTTGCGACGCACCCTGCGCGCCGGCGTCGAGGCCGGCGCACTGGCCGGTGTGGTGTCCGGGTCGGGGCCCACGTGCGCGTTCCTCTGCTCGTCGGCCGACTCGGCGGTGCGGGTCGGCGCCGAGCTCGCGGGGATGGGTGTGTGCCGCACCGTGCGGGTCGCCAGCGGTCCGGTGCCCGGCGCGCGGGTCGTCCCGGGGACGTCGCCGCCCGCCTGAGGGGTGTGACACGTGCCTCAATAATCGCTTGCGTTTGGCAGCTACTTAAGAGTTGCTTAAGATGAGCGACGGTGAGTGCTAGCGGTCGAGCAGTGGACGCGGTCAGCTCTCCCGCCGGAAGCGGCGGGTGGCGGGCTGCCGCTGGCTATGACCTGGCCTTCTGGACATCACCGATTCGAGACACAATCGCTCCCCAATCGTGTGCGCGCCTGCGTGAAAAGGCGGCTGCGCAGGCGGAGCATGGCAAATGGGCATGTGCACCGCTGCAGATGTCGGCGAGGAGGTCGTCGTGAGCAGGTTCACCGAAAAGATGTACGAGAGCGCTCGTAACAGCTCGCGTGGCATGGTGACCGGCGAACCGCATACGCCGGTGCGCCACACCTGGCTCGAGGTGCATGAGCGCGCTCGCTGCATCGCGGGTGGGTTGGCCGCGGCCGGTGTCGGCCTCGGCGACGCCGTCGGTGTCCTGGCCGGTTTCCCGGTGGAGATCGCCCCCACCGCCCAGGGCCTGTGGATGCGCGGCGCCAGCCTCACGATGCTGCACCAGCCGACCCCACGCACCGACCTCGCGCTGTGGGCCGAGGACACGCTGACCGTCATCGGCATGATCGAGGCCAAGGCCGTCATCGTGTCGGAGCCCTTCACCGTCGCGATCCCGGTGCTCGAGGAGAAGGGCATCAAGGTCCTCACGGTCGCCGACCTGCTGGCCTCGGATCCGATCGACCCCATCGACGTCGGCGAGGACGACCTCGCGCTGATGCAGCTGACGTCGGGTTCGACGGGGTCTCCCAAGGCCGTCCAGATCACGCACCGCAACATCCGGTCGAACGCCGAGGCGATGTTCATCGGCGCCGAATACGACGTCGACAAAGACGTGATGGTCAGCTGGCTGCCGTGTTTCCACGACATGGGCATGGTCGGCTTCCTGACCATCCCGATGTACTTCGGTGCCGAACTGGTCAAGGTCACCCCGGTGGACTTCCTCCGCGACACCCTGCTGTGGGCGCGGCTGATCGACAAGTACAAGGGCACCATGACCGCGGCCCCGAACTTCGCGTACGCGCTGTTCGCCAAGCGGTTGCGCCGGCAGGCCAAGCCCGGTGAGTTCGACCTGTCCACGCTGCGCTTCGCGCTGTCGGGCGCCGAGCCCGTCGAGCCGGCCGACGTCGACGATCTGATCGACGCGGGCAAGCCGTTCGGGCTGCAGCCCGAGGCCATCCTGCCCGCGTACGGCATGGCCGAGACGACGCTGGCGGTGTCGTTCTCGCCGTGCGGCGCGGGTCTGGTGGTCGACGAGGTCGACGCCGATCTGCTGGCCGCGCTGCGCCGCGCCGTGCCGGCGACCAAGGGCCATACCAAGCGGCTGGCCACCCTTGGTCCGCTGCTCAAGGATCTGGAAGCCCGCGTCATCGACGACCACGGCAACGTGATGCCGCCGCGCGGCGTCGGTGTAATCGAACTGCGCGGCGAATGCGTGTCCCCGGGCTACATGACGATGGGCGGCTTCATCCCGGCGCAGGACGAGCACGGCTGGTACGACACCGGTGACCTCGGCTACCTGACCGAAGAGGGTCACGTCGTCGTGTGCGGTCGCGTCAAGGACGTCATCATCATGGCCGGCCGCAACATCTATCCCACCGACATCGAGCGCGCTGCCGGCCGCGTCGAAGGCGTGCGCCCCGGCTGTGCCGTCGCGGTCCGGCTGGACGCCGGCCACTCGCGGGAGACGTTCGCCGTCGCGGTCGAGTCGAACGCCTGGCAGGATCCGGTCGAGGTGCGCCGCATCGAGCACCAGGTGGCCCACGAGGTCGTCGCGGAGGTCGACGTACGGCCGCGCAATGTCGTGGTGCTCGGGCCGGGCAGCATCCCGAAGACCTCGTCGGGCAAGCTGCGTCGTTCGACGTCGGTCTCGTTGGTCACCTAGTCACCTCGTTTTGCCGAGCGCGCGTGTCTGTTGGTTGACACGCCGCGCGGGTGCAGCAGTTCACGCGCACTCGTGGCCGGCGAGCGCGCGCACAGGACCAACTATCGCGGCGTGTCCAGGAACAGACATGCGCGCTCGCGCAAACGGGGTGACAGCCGAAAATCCCGGCAGCCCAAAGAGATCGGGCCCGCCGGGACTCGGTGCTCGCCTCAGCCGAGGGACTTCCTCGAGACGGTGATCAGCTCGTAATCGTCGGCCTGCCAACCGCCCATGAACACACCCAGCGGGATCGCCTTACCCTGCCCGACCAGCTTGCCGTCATCAGACATCGAGCTGTCGTTGACATAGACGAGTCTGCGCTTGAGATCGACCTGGGTGACGACGGCCGCGTGGTCGGCCACGGTGTAGCTGTCTCCCGGCCCGGGCGTGAAATCGGTGACCGCAGTCCAGATCACGGAAACCGGGTAGCTGACCATCACCGCGTGGCCGGTGGCCAGGGCGAACTGCATGTCGAGCAGTGCGCGTTCGCCGTCCTCCGGCGTGGCCGCGGTGATCTGGTTGCCGTACTTGTCGTAGGTTCCGTACTTCTTGTAGGTCGCCTCCAGACCGAAGTGCTGTCGGATCAACTCGACCGCGTCGCGCTCGCTGACGCCTTCGTCGATCTTCTCGTGCAGATACATCTTGCGGCCCGGGTCCGCCACGCTGTCGGTGGTCTTGGCGAGGTCGACCATGTACGCCTCGGTCGGCGGGGTGCCCATGGTGGCTTGGCCGATGGCCGCTGCAGTCGCCTGTAGCACGCAGTTGGAGTAGCTCTGAGCCACCCAATACTCCTTGGCGTCCTCTGCGTCGCCGTACTGCTGGTCACCCACAACCGCGACGTCGATCTGTTGATCGATGGTGTCGGCCTCGGCGAAGCCGAGCCGGACAGCGAAATTGTGCAGCAAGGTCTGCAGAAGGCCTGCCAGACCTGGCATTCGGGCCGCAGCTCCGTTGTCGATGGTGATGACGAAGCTGTCGGTGATCCCTGGACGGATCAGTGCTGCGTTCGCGACGTACGTGTAGGTCCCCGGCGTGGAACCAGGCACCAGGGTGCCGTATCGCGGTTTCTCCTTGATCGTGTATGTGACACCAAATCCGTTGTTGCCCCGGCCATTCAGCTCGACGACGATTTCCTTCGTCGTTTCGTCCTGCCCGGAGATCTCGACATCTGCGCTCGGTGCCCGATTGAAGAAGATGTAGGACAGCATCCGCCCGAGGTCGAAGCGCGGTGCCGGAGTGCTCCACGAGGACGCTGCCATCGACGCGCTCGTCGCAGCAGGACCGTCCTCACCGGGCTTTCCCTCGTTCCCGTCGGCTGCGCGTGTGCCGGCGCTGTCGGTCCCGCCGACCCCACCGGCTCCCGCTTCACCGCCCTGTCCGCCGCCGCCGTCGACAGGAGCACCACCGCCGCCGTTGCCGCCGTCGCCACCGGCTCCGCCGACACTGGCAGTTCCCGCATTGCCGCCGTTGCCGCCTTGGCCGCCCGCACCGCCGTTGCCGCCGTCGCCACCTTGTTCGCCGTCTTCGCCGGGGCCGCCCGAGCCGCCGTTTCCGCCGTCGCCGCCGGCGCCCGCATCGCCGCCCGTGTGGTCTTCGTCTGCGTCTCCGCCTCGGCCGCCGTTGCCGCCCTCACCACCCGCGCCGCCGGCTGAACCCGCACCCCCGACGGCGCCGTTGCCGCCGTTGCCCCCGTTGCCGGCATCTCCGCCGTCGCTGCCGTCGTTCGACTCGCCGCCGTCGCCACCTGCGCCGCCTGCGCCGCCCGCACCGCCGATCCCGCTGTCGCCTGCGGTGCCGTCGGCGCGAATGAAGAAGAGGAGTCGGCCGCTGCCGGCGAGGCCTCCGAGGGATCCGCCAGGTCCGCCGCTGCCGCCGTTCCCGCCGTGTCCGCCGTCGGCGCCGGGACCGGTTTCGACCTGCCACGGACTGAGGCCGGTACCGCCCTTACCGCCTGTGCCGCCCGCACCGCCTGCGCCCCCGTCGCCGCCGGCACCGAAGATGCGGCTGCCGTTGCCCCCGTTGCCGCCGCTGCCGCCGGCACTGCCCACGGCGCCGTCACCGCCGTCGGGAATCTCAACGGAGCCATTGGTTCCCGGTACACCGTCCTGGCCGCGACCGCCGTCACCGCCGTCGCCGCCCGCACCGAACAGGGACAAGAACCCGACGTTCCCTCCGTGACCGCCGTCGCCACCGCCGGCGCCACCGGCACCGCCGTCGCCTCCGTTGCCGATGAACAACCCGGCGCGTCCGCCGTTGCCGCCGTCTCCGCCGTGGTTGCCGCTGCTGCCGTGCCGCGGGCTGTTGCCGCCGTCCCCGCCGACACCGCCCGTGGCGACCACCGCCAGGAACCCGGCGTTGCCGCCGTCTCCGCCCCGGCCGCCGAAGCTGGCCGCGCCGCCCGTACCGCCCGCGCCCGCGGTGCCGGCCAGCGAGATCAGGCCGGTGTCGCCTCCGCGGCCGCCGATGCCGCCGGTTTCCCCGTTGAGGATGGCGCTGCCACCGCGGCCGCCGGTGCCGCCGTCACCCCAGAGCATGCCGCCGTTGCCGCCTCGACCGCCGGTCCCACCGTGGAACTGGCCGGTGGAGGAGCCGCCGTCGCCGCCTGCGCCACCATGACCGAGCAGTCCCGCCGAGCCGCCGCGACCGCCCACCGAGCCCTCGACGGTGGTCGCGCCGTCACCGCCGATGCCGCCGTCGCCGTAGACCAGGCCGCCTCGTCCGCCCGCTCCGCCGGCTCCTCCGTTGAGGCCGGCGACGCCGTTGCCGCCGTTACCTCCGGCACCGAAAAGCCCGGCGTTTCCGCCGTTTCCGCCGTTGAAACCGTCCCCGCCGGAGCCGAAGATCCCGCCGTTGCCGCCTCTGCAGGACGTGGTCACAGGACAGGTGTCGGCCGTCCACGAGTAGCCGTCGCCGAACAGGATGCCGCCGTTGGGTCGGGCGGCCGTGCCGTTGCCGAACAAGAACGAGAAGAGCCCCGGAGTGGCCAGGGGATTGACCGGAGCGAGGTTCTTGGCGGCGACTTCTTGTGCTGCCTCGATGGTTTCGTCCGACAACCAGAATTCGGTCGTCGTCACCACAGGAGCGGCGGCGCGCTTGGGGGTGACTGCCGGCTCGCTCACTGCGGTGGAGACGCCCTCCGGCTCCGGGTCGTCCGTGCGGTCAGAGCGCAGCGGCAGGGCGTCGTCGTCGGCGTCCTCGGCCTCGATGGCCGAGCTCTCGTCGACAGGGGTGGTGACCGCGGCACTGCGGGCCGCGGTCCGCCGGTCGCGCGTATCGGAACCCGTCGACGAACGGGACCGCCTGTTCGTGGCGTCCGAATCCCGGGACGGGCGGTCGCTTTTCGCGCGTGCGGAGTCCGAGGAACTCGACGTGGAGCCGGCTTCGTCCGCTGCGGCCACACCGACCTGTGGCCCCATCAGGGAAAAACCCACGAGGGCCGCGCCGAGACCCGCGGAAGCCGCACCGAGCTTGAGCCACCGCCGTACGGGGAAGTCCTCTGACCGCCGTCGGGCCGTACCTGGCTGTGCCGGCGCGGCGTCGTGGAGCTCGGGTTCGCTCGGGCTTTCCGGTGCAGCAGTCATCGACGATCGTCCCCCTCGCTCGTTCCGTGACGACACACGGAAAAGATTGACGCCCGCGTAAATCGGGGCTTGCTCGGATAGTAGGGACGCGGCAGTGGCATTGCTGGCAAATTTCCGAAATTTTCCCGAGCAAGTTCGTGCACCGGCAATTGCCTGCGATTACCCGAGGTTCAGGACGGTCAGGTCGGACGGACCTTTCGGCGCCATTAGCCTGTGGCGACGTCTCACGGTTCTGTCGCCGTGACCGGATAACGTCGAGGCCATGCACTCAGCACCCGCGATCGAAGCGGTCGATCTGGTGAAGCGGTTCGGCGACGCGACCGTGGTCGATCGGGTCAGCTTCGCCGTCCCGCCGGGCACCGTGCTGGGACTGCTCGGTCCCAACGGCGCGGGCAAGACCACCACCGTGCGGATGATGACCACGCTGACCGAACCGACCAGCGGAACGGCCCGCGTCGCAGGTTATGACGTCCGCACCGAGCCCGACCAGGTGCGCCGCCACATGGGGCTGACCGGCCAGGTGGCCAGCGTCGACGAGGTGCTCACCGGTCGGGAGAACATCCGGATGATCGGTGGCCTCTACGGGATTCGCAGAAAGCACCTGGACAGACTCGGTGATCAACTACTGGAACAGTTTTCGCTCACCGACGCCGGCGACCGGGTGGTCAAGTCGTACTCCGGCGGCATGCGGCGCCGTCTGGATCTGGCGGTCAGCCTGCTGGCGTCACCACCCGTGCTGTTCCTCGACGAACCGACCACCGGCCTCGATCCGCGCAGCCGCACCGAACTGTGGGAGGTGTTGCGCGAGCTGGTGGGCCACGGCACCACGCTGCTGCTGACCACGCAGTACCTCGAGGAGGCCGACCAGTTGGCCGACAACATCGTCGTGATCGACAAGGGCCGGATCATCGCGCAGGGCTCACCGCTGGAACTCAAACAGCAGGCCGGCAGCGCGAGCCTGGTGGTCACCGTCTCGGCGGGCGCCGACCTCGACCGCGCTCGGGAACTGTTGGGCCGCAACGGTGCCGAGGTCTTCGTCGACATCGGTGCGCGCCGGCTCACCGCGTCCGCCGACGGACTCGACGACATGATCACGGTTGCGGGCCGGCTGCGCGACGCCGGCATCGCCGTCGACGACATCGGGTTGTCGCGGCCCAGCCTCGACGACGTCTTCCTGTCCCTGACCGGGCACCGCACCGACGACCACGAGGAGGCCGGCGCATGACCGCACTCGATTCCAAGGCGCGCGCCGCCGTGCGACCCGACCCGGTGCCGACGCACCCGACCAACATCGCCCAGCAGTCGTGGATCATGGTCAAGCGCAACATGATCCACACCAAGCGCATGCCGGAGATGCTCAGCGACGTCACGGCACAGCCCATCATGTTCGTGCTGTTGTTCGCCTTCGTCTTCGGGGCGTCCATCAACACCGGCGGGTCGTCCTACCGGGAATACCTGCTGGCCGGAATCCTGGCGCAGACCATCGTGTTCTCCGCGTTCGTCGTCGCCTCGGGGATCACCGCCGATGTGGAGAAGGGCATCATCGACCGGTTCCGGTCGCTGCCGATCTCCCGCTCGGCGGTGCTGATCGGGCGCAGCATCGCCAGCCTGATCCACTCGTCGTTGGGAGTGGTGGTGATGTCGGTGACCGGGTTGGCGATCGGCTGGCGTATTCGCAACAGCGTGGCCGAGGCTGTTCTGGCGTTCGCGCTGCTGTTGTTGTTCGGCTTCGGGATGATCTGGTTCGGCATCCTGGTGGGCTCGCTGATGCGCACGGTCGAGGCGGTCAACGGTGTCATGTTCACCGTGCTGTTCCCGATCACGTTCCTGGCCAACACTTTTGTCCCCACCGAACCGATGCCGCACTGGCTGCGCGTCATCGCCGAATGGAACCCCGTCTCGTCGCTGGCCCAGGCCATGCGCGAACTGTGGGGCAACGGGGGACCGGCACCCGCGGGAGCCCAGCTGCCGCTGCACCACCCGGTGCTGTCGACCGTGCTGTGGTCGCTGGCGCTGACAGCGGTGTTCGCGCCGTTCGCGCTGTACGCCTATCGGCGGCGCACGTCGGACTGAAACTCAGCCCCAGGCGTGCACGGTGTTCTGCGCGGTTTCCAGCCCTTGGGCGATCAGGAGTTCGGTGGCGTCGGCGGCCTGCTCACAGATGGTGCCGACCTCGGGCCGCTCCCGCGAGTTGAAGTTCTCCAGCACGAAAGACGCCCCGGACTGGCGACCGGGCGGGCGGCCGATACCGATGCGTACCCGCTGAAAGTCGTTGGTGCCCAGGGCCGATCCGACTGACCGCAGACCGTTGTGCCCGGCGACGCCGCCACCGAACTTCAACCGGATCCGGCCGAAGTCGATGTCGAGCTCGTCGTGGAGCACGATCACGTCGGCCGGAGCCACGGAGTAGAACTTCGCGAGTGGGCCGACATGGCGGCCCGACTCGTTCATGTACGTGCGCGGCTTGGCCAGCACCACCGACTTCCCGCCGAGGCGCCCGGTGACCACCTCGGCCCCCGACTTCTTGTGCACCTTGAATCCGGTGCCGATGCGATCGGCGAGGATGTCGGCGACCAGGAAGCCGAGGTTGTGCCGGGTGGTGGCGTACTGCGGACCGGGGTTGCCCAGGCCGACCACCAATACGGGCTCGGCCATGAACGTGTCGTCCTACTCGGCGTTGTCGCTGTCGGAAACGCCGGCCTCGGCGGCTTCGGCCGACTGCTCCTCGAGAGTCGCGCCGCCGCCCTCGGACTCGAGCTCCTCGGCCGTCGGGGCCGCGACGACGTTGACCACGAGCGTCTCCGGATCGGTCACCAGGGTCACGCCGGACGGCAGCTCGAGCTGGCCGGCCAGGAACTGGGTGCCTTCCTCGACGCCTTCGACCGAGACGGTCAGCTGCTCGGGGATCGACAGGGCCTCGGCCTCGATCTCGACGGTGTTGACTTCCTGGGTGACCAGAGTGCCGGGGACGGCCTCGCCTTCGAAGACCACGTTGACCTCGACGACGACCTTCTCGCCGCGCTTCACGACCAGCAGGTCGGCGTGCTGGATGGAGCGGCGGATCGGGTGGATGTCGAGGGCCTTGGTCAGCGCGAGCTGTTCGGTGCCGTCGATGTCGAGGGTCAGCACCGCGTTGGTACCGGCGTGGCGCAGCACGGCCGCGAAGTCGCGGGCGTTGAGCTCGAGGTGCTGCGGCTCGGTGCCGTGGCCGTAGAGGACCGCGGGGACGCGGCCCTCGCGGCGGGCGCGACGCGACGCACCCTTACCGGTGGCGTTGCGGACCGTCGCGGTCAGATTGTTGGTGGGGGTCTGTGCCATGGTGCTGCTCCTGTGCCGAAGGTCGAATACTCGGGCACGGCCAGGGTCGCTCACAGATGAAGTACTGGTTCCCGTCGATAACGGTGGCTCGCAGGGGGCCACCCTCGCCGTGACGCGTCCGCCAGATTAGCGCAGTGGGCCCTCAGAGCGGAAATCGCACACCGGTGAGGTCCTCGGACAGCGACCACAGACCTGCGGCTTTGGCGCGATCACGCGCCAGTGGGCTGCGCCAGCGCGAGCCCGTCGTGCCCGTCGTCATGAACCGCGGTCCGACGAAGCTGTCGCCGGGCACGTCGGCGGCGACCGCGTACAGCGTCTGCCGTGCGCCGAAGTCCGCGTCCGTGGCCATCACGCGGTTGCCCATCGCGGCGACGCGAGTGCCGAAGCGGTTGCCGCTCTGCCCCTGCAGGTTGGTGGCCGAATAGCCGGGGTGGGCGGCCACCGCCCGGACCGCTGAGCCCGCGGCGGTCAACTTGCGGTGCAGCTCGCTGGTGAACAGCAGGTTGGCCAGCTTCGACTGTGCATAGGCCGGCCAGGCCAGGTAGGGGCGGGACTTCCAATTCAGGTCGGTCAGGCTGACGTAGCCGAACAGGTGCATCAGCGACGACACCGTCACCACGCGCTCGGTGATCTTGGGCAGCAGCAGGTTGGTCAGCGCGAAGTGGCCCAGGTGGTTGGTGCCGATCTGGCTTTCGAAGCCGTCCACGGTGCGCGCGTAGGGCACCGCCATGATGCCGGCGTTGTTGACCAGCACGTCGAGGTGGTCGGTGCCGTCGGCGAATTCCTGCACCGACGCCAGGTCCTGCAGGTCGAGCTTGCGGACCTGCACGTCGCCGGTCATCGTCGCGGCGGCCTCCCGCCCCTTGTCCAGGTTGCGCACCGCCAGGATGGTGGTGGCGCCGGCGCGGGCCAGTTCGCGGGCCGTGACCAGGCCCAGCCCACTGTTGGCGCCGGTGACGACGACGGTTCGGCCGGCGAAGGAGGGAAGATCGGCTGCGGTCCAGGCGGTCATGGCCACACCCTAGTGCGGACGGGTGTCAGGGACGTGGCGTCTTGGGTACCTCGACGGTGAACCCGTTGATGATGGCCTCGATGTCGGATGATTCCTCGGCGGCCTTGTCGGCGAACCCGGTGACGGTGAACTGCACCAGATACCGCTGCCGCTGGGGCGGCGCGCCGGTGGGCAGCACGATGCGGTTGTAGCTGTGCATCCGGGCGCCGTTGAGGTCGTAGCTGCCTTCGATCATCGACGACGGGAAACCCTTGAAGTCGGCGCGGGAGGCGTTGAGCTGCCGGAAGTTCTCCGAGGTCTGCGCGTCGACGTCGGCGTGGTTCAGCGCCTCGGCCACATCGAAGTCGCCGGTGAGCTCGAAGACCATCAGCATCGCGGTGGGATATGTCGCGCCCTTGGCGATCACCCGGGTGCCCGGGCTGAGGTTGGGATTCTGGTAGGGGTGCCACCCCGGCGGTGTCGGCATCGTGACGGTCAGGTCGGTGAGCTTGTCGGGGGCGACCTGCTGACCGGCCACGCCCTGGCGTTCCAGCCACGCCGCGATCGACAGGCGCTCTTCCTGCTCGCCCTCGGGACCTGCGGCGGCTGCCGAGGTGGTGGTGGTCGTCGTCGACCAGATCGTCTGGTAGTCCGGCGCTTCGGGCGCACACGCCGTCAACGCCAGCATCGCCACGACCGTCGGTATCGGCCGGCGGCGAACTCTCACAGAATCTCGCGGACGTTGTCGAGGGGACGCGCCAGGCGGGTGCCCTTTCCGGTCACCACGAACGGACGCTCGATGAGGATGGGGTGTTCGGCCATCGCATCGAGCAGTTCGTCGTCCGATGCGTCGGCCAACCCGAGTTCGGTGTACAGCGCTTCGCGTTTGCGGACCGCGGTGCGCACGTCGATGCCGGCCTCGCGGATCATCTCCTCCAGTTCGGCGCGTGTGGGCGGCGTCTTGAGGTACAGCACGATCTCGGGCTCGATGCCGCTGTCGCGCAACAGGTCCAGCGTTTTGCGTGACGTCGAGCACTTGGGGTTGTGGTAGATGCGGGCGTCGCTCATGTCAGGCTGACCCATCGAAAAGGCTTGTCACAGAACCGTTGTCGAAGACGGCGCGGATGGTGTTGGCCAGCAGCGGCGCGATCGACAGGATCGTCAGCTGCGGGAACCGCTTCTCTTCGCTGATCGGCAGGGTGTTGGTGACGATCACTTCGCAGGCACCGGAGGAGGCGAGCCGCTCGCGGGCGGGGTCGGACAGCAGGCCGTGCGTCGCGGCGATGATCACGTCGCCGGCGCCGTCCTCCTTGAGCAACCGCACCGCGCCGGCAATGGTGCCGCCGGTATCGATCATGTCGTCGGTCAGCACGCAGGTCTTGCCGCGGACGTCGCCGACGACCCGGTTGGACACCACCTGGTTGGGCACCAACGGATCACGCGTCTTGTGGATGAAGGCCAGCGGCACGCCGCCCAGGGAGTCGGCCCACTTCTCGGCGACCCGCACGCGTCCGGAGTCGGGGGAGACGACCACCATGTCGCGGTCGGTGTAGTTCTCGGCGATGTAGCCGGTGAGCAGTTTCTGGGCCCGCATGTGGTCGACGGGGCCGTCGAAGAAGCCCTGGATCTGGTCGGTGTGCAGGTCGACGGTGACGATTCGGTCGGCACCGGCGGTCTTGAGCAGGTCGGCGATCAGTCGCGCGGAGATGGGTTCGCGGCCGCGGTGCTTCTTGTCCTGCCGCGCATAGGGGTAGAACGGCAGGATCGCGGTGATGCGTTTGGCGCTGCCGCGTTTGAGCGCGTCGATCATGAGCAGTTGCTCCATGATCCACTCGTTCAGCGGCGCCGGGTGGCTCTGCAGTACGAAGGCGTCGCAGCCGCGGACGGACTCTTCGAACCGGACGAAGATCTCGCCGTTGGCGAAGTTGCGGGCAGTCTGCGCGGTGACCGGGACGTCGAGCTCTTTGGCGACCTGGTCGGCCAGTTCGGGGTGCGCCCGGCCCGAGAAGAGCATCAGGTTCTTGCGGTTGTCGGTCCAGTCGTGGCTCACGGGCTGCCTTCGGCGTCGGCGGTGGATACGGGGCCATCGTACGTAGCGCTGACGCGCCTGCGCTGGCGGGTTACCAGAATGCCAACAAAGGGCGGCGAAACGCTACTCGCCGGTAGTTTCGGTGGGATTTCCGGCAGTTTCTGCCCGATTTTCGGCTGCTGCGGCGGCGGTGGCCGCGGCGCTGCCGGGACGTTTGCGGGCCACCCAACCTTCGATGTTGCGTTGATGGGCATCCGACACCGCCAGCGCGCCGGGCGGCACGTCCCTGCGGACCACCGTGCCGGCGCCGGTGTAGGCGCCGTCGCCGACGGTGACGGGCGCGACGAACATGGTGTCCGAGCCGGTGCGGACGTGGGAGCCGATTGTGGTGCGGTTCTTGGTTTCTCCGTCGTAGTTGACGAAGACGCTGGACGCGCCGATGTTGCTGTGTTCGCCGATGTCGGCGTCGCCGACGTAGGTCAGGTGCGGCACCTTGGTGCCGGTGCCGATGGAGGCGTTCTTGGTTTCGACGAACGCACCGAGCTTGCCGGCGCCGCCCAGCACGGTGCCGGGTCGCAGGTAGGTGAACGGGCCGACGACGGCGTCGGCACCGATCGTCGAGGCGTTGCCGTGGGTGCGCACCACCGAGGCGCCGTCGCCGACGGTGACGTCGGTCAGGGTGCTGTCCGGGCCGATCTCGCAGCGCTCGCCGACGACGGTCTGTCCGAGCAGTTGGGTGCCCGGGCGCACCGTGGTGTCGCGGCCGATGGTCACGTCGACGTCGATCCACGTGGTGGCCGGGTCGATGACGGTGACGCCGGCGCGTTGATGCCGTGCCACGATGCGGCGGTTGAGTTCGGCGCCGAGTTCGGCCAGCTGGACGCGGTCGTTGACGCCGGCCACCAGCGCGGGGTCGGCGACATGCTCGGCGCGGACGACGTGCCCGTCGGCGCGGGCGATGGCCACCACGTCGGTCAGGTACAGCTCGCCTTGCGCGTTGTCGGTGCGCAGCCGGCTCAGCGCCGAGCGCAGCGTCGCCGCGTCGAACGCGTACACCCCGGTGTTGACCTCGGTGATGGCCTGCTGCTCGGGGGTGGCGTCGGTTTGTTCGACGATGCCGGTGACCTCGCCGTCGGTGTTGCGCAGGATGCGTCCGTAGCCGGTCGGATCGGACGCGGTCGTGGTCAGCACGGTGGCCGCGGCGTCGGCGGCGTCGTGGGTGGCGATCAGGCCGGCAAGCGTGTCGGTGTCGAGCAGCGGGACGTCACCGGCGGTGACGACGACGGTGCCGGTGAAGTCCTGCGGCAGCGCCGACAGGCCGCGTTCGGCGGCGTGTCCGGTGCCGAGTTGCTGTTCCTGGACGGCGATTTCGATGTCGCGGCCCAGTTGCTGCCCGATCGCCGATGCTGCCGGCGCGACGCGTTCGCGGTCTTTGCCGACCACCACGACGACGTGGTGCGGCGCGACTCCGGCGACTGCGTGCAGCGCGTGGGCGAGCATGGTGCGTCCGCCCAGCGCGTGCAGCACCTTGGGGGTGTCCGACTTCATCCGGGTGCCCGCACCTGCGGCCAGAATGAGAACCGCGGCCTGCCGCATACTTCGTCGTCCTTCCCCCGCGAGTGCGCGTGTCTGCACCTGAACACACCGCTGCAGGGTGTCCTTCAGCGCACGCTCGCGATGATGCTCCGTCGCCAGGACTCGAACCTGAACTATCTGAACCAAAATCAGAGGTGCTGCCGATTACACCACGACGGATCGGAGACGGATCGGACGTCTCGTCAAGCGTGCACTTTAGCCGACGTGGCGATCAGCCGGCGGCAGCGCTGTCGAGCTCGTGAGCGCCGAACGGCTTGGCCGTCAACACCGTCACCTGCTGGATGGTGCCGTTGGGCAGCTGGTAGCTGCGCTGCTCACCGGGCTTGGCGCCCAGCAGCGCGCTGCCCAGCGGGGAGTTCACCGTGTAGACGTCCAGTTCGGTGTCGGAGGTGCCCCGGGTGCCGAGCAGGAAGGATTCGGTGTCGCCGGCGTCGTCGTAGCGCACGGTGACCACCATGCCGGGTTCGACGACGCCGTCGTCCGGCGGGAGGGTGGACCCGTCGGCCTTGCTCAGCAGCTCGTGGATTTCGCGGATGCGTTCCTTGCGCGCCAGCCATGCGTCGACGACCTGGTCGGTGCGTTCGCCTTCTTCGGCGTCGGCCGGGTTGGGGAGGGCCAACAGTTCGGCGAGCTCGGTTTCCAGGCTCTGGCGGGTCTGCGGTGTCATCCAGATGCGGTCGTTGTCGTACACGGGAGTATTTCCTTCCGGTGAGAGTGGTTGCCGTCAGGGGCGGGCCGAAGAAGGAAAGCTCCGCCCCTGACGACCGGGGAAACCCTCGAGAACGAGGGAGTGAAGTGGTCAGCCGCCGGTGGGTGGTTCCGACGTCCGTGGCCGACGCCGTAGCGGGTCGAACGGCCGTAGTGCCTCGGGTTGTTTGCCGGTGGTGATCTGCTCGGCCAACAGCCGGCCGGTGGCCGGGCCGTGCGCCAGACCCCACATGCCGTGGCCGCCTGCGGTGTAGACGCCGGGTTCCAGCTCGCCGATCAGTGGTTTGCCGTCGTCGGTGACCGGTCGCGGTCCGACCCACAGGTCGTGCCGCTGGTCCCATCGCACGCCGTCGAGCAGCGGAGCTGCCGACGCGACGATCGCCTCGATGCGGCGCGGCACCAGCGGTTCGGACGGGCCGCGGAACTCCATGGTTCCGGCGACGCGCAGACCGCCGCGGTAGGGCGTGCAGGCGACGCGGGCTTCGGGCAGGTAGATGGGGCCCGGAAGGGCCCGGTCGACCGGCACGGTGAACGAGTAACCGCGACCGGCCTGCAGGCGGACCCGCACGCGATGGCCGGTCAGCGAAGGCAGCCAGGCGCCGGCGGCGAGCACGACGGCGTCGGCGTGCACCGATTCGCCGCTGCGTAGCAGCACCTGCACCCCAGCGCCGCCGGAGAAGCCGACCACTTCGTCGGTGACGATGTGTCCGTCGCGGTCGGCGACGGCCTGTCCCAGCGCGTGGGTGAACCGGCCCGGGTCGACGAACCGCTGCCCGGACACGCTGACCACGGTCGAGACGTCCGACGACGCCAGCGGGACCTGCTCGTGCATGGCGGCGCCGGTGAGCATCTCGGCGTGCACCTCATGGTTGGCGGTGCCCATGTGGTTCAGCTCGGTCAGGAATGCCGACGCCTTCTGCGGGTTGCGGAACGCCACCGCGATGGAGGTGTCGGTGACCGGTGCGTCGACGCCGTTGGCCACGAGCACGTCGTAGGTCTCGATGGCCTCGTCGTTGAGGACGGCGTTGGCCGACACGGCCTCCTGCCACGTCGAGGTGCGGCAGTTCGCGGCGAACCGCGTCAGGAACCGGATCAGCGTCGCGTCGGGGCGCAGCGGAATGTGCAGGGCCGCGGCCGGGTCGGCCAGTGACCGCAGGCCTTCACGCAGGACGGCCGGGGAGTTCAGCGGTGCGGTCAGTGCCGGCGAGATCCAGCCGGCATTGCCCCACGAGGCGCCTGCGGCGATGCCTTCGCGGTCCACGACGGTCACTTCGACACCGCGTTCCTGCAGGAACCAGGCGGTGGACAGACCGACGATGCCGGCGCCTACGACGATGACCGACCGAGGGGCGTCGTTCATGCCTGATGTGGTCGGCATCGTTTCCCTCCCGTCGTTTGGCTACACCGATGAGTCCATCGTCCGTGCGCGTGATACGCGTGAGGTTGTTGTGATCCGACAAGCCGACGTGCAGATGATGTGGTGCAGCGACAAACGTCTAGTCGAGGACGGCGAGTGCGATCATCATCGCGAACCGCTTGTGCGAATCGTCGAGGTCGAGGTCGGCGATCTCGGCCATACGCCGCATCCGGTACCGGATGGTGTTCTCGTGCACGCCCAGTCGGGCGGCGGTCCGCCCCGGGTCGCCGTGTTCCTGCAGCCACGTGCGCAGCGTGCTGACGTAAGCGGTGCCGTGCGCGCGGTCGTGGTCGCGCAGTTCGGCGACCGCGCCGCGGAACTGGGTCCGCCCGGACTGCGCGGCCGTACGCAGCCGCTGCAGGAGCAGGTCGTCCCAGGACTCGTCGTAGGCGGGGAAGACGTCCGGGTCGGTGCTCTCCTGCAGGGCCAGGCATTCGTCGGCCTCGGTACGTGCGGCAGCCATCTCGGTGGCCGAGGCCGGGGCGCTGATCCCGGCCTGGACGACGAACTGCTCGGGCAGGGTGGCGATCAGCCGGCCGACCCAGTCCCGCGCGACGTCGGCTTCCGGTGCGGCCAGCAGCGTGTACACGGTGGTGCCGGCCAGCGCGCTGCGCGACGGACGCGACCAGCCGAACCCGGCCGTCGCGCGTTCGAAGACCTGCAGCAGCGCGGCGTGCCCCTGCCCGCCGTGCTGGGCGCGCAGCGCGATCACCCGCAGATCCCCGGGCGGCAACCCGAGCCGGCTGGCGACCGTCGCCGCGTCGGCCGGGCTCTCCAGCAGGCGGATCACCAGCTCGGATTCCACCTGGCGTTCCAGGTCGGCGCTGGCCCGCGACCGCAACAGATGCAGAGCGACGGTGTGGGCGCCCTCGGTCAGCGCGGTCTGCGCCGGTCCGGCCAGCGGAGCCGAACAGGCCACCCACACCGAACCGAGCAGCTCGCGACCGGCGCGCGCCGCGACCACCATGCGCCCGGTCAGCCCGACGGCCTCGGCGCCGGGGATGAACATCGGCTCGTCGGAGGTGGCCAGGTGGGTGAACGCTCCGTGCTCTTCGAACACCGTCCGCAGGTAGGCCGGGGCCTGCCGTTGCAGGATGGTCGCCACCCGCGCCGGGTCGGTGGATTCCTGGCCGCGTGAGTACGCCAGCACCTGCGAGAGCCGATCCTCGATCACGACGGGCCCGCCGACCGCGCCGGCGAGGCTGTCGGCCAGCGCGAACAGGTCGGTCGGGCCGCGTCCGGACTCCGTCTCGCGACCCTCCATCACCAACCCGTAGACGATCGCGGCGAAATCGCTCCAGGGCATCGCCGAATCGATCGCCACGACGGCGATCTCGGTGGGTTCGGGCGGCATCGCGGTGCCCGACTGGCGGACGATGACGACGGCCGCGCGCGCGGCGCGCGCCCAGTCCAGCGCCTCGTCGACCGATGTCGCGCCCACCGCCAGCAACACGTCGCCGGACACCGTGCGGCCGTCGACGACCTCGGGCAGCACGACGCTGCGCAGCTCGGTGGATCTGACGACCGATGTGACGCGCAGGCGGGCGCCGTATCCGCCGAGGACGTTGATCAGCCGATCCAGCGTGATCACGCTGCTAGAGGCTACCCGTCGCGGCGCAGTTCACCATCTACGCTGAAACCCGTGGCTGGGTCGGAGAAGGAGTTGCGCGCCCCGCGGGCCCGGATGACCGGCACCGAGCGGCGGCAGCAACTGGTCGAGATCGCCAAGTCGCTGTTCGCCGAGCGCGGCTTCGACGGCACCTCGATCGAGGAGATCGCGTTACGCGCCAACGTCAGCAAGCCGGTGGTCTACGAGCACTTCGGCGGCAAGGAAGGCCTGTACGCCGTGGTGGTCGACCGCGAGATGTCGGCGCTGCTGGAGGGCATCACGTCGTCGCTGACCAACAACCGGTCGCGGGTGCGGGTCGAGCGGGTGGCGCTGGCGCTGCTGACCTATGTCGAGGAGCGCACCGACGGGTTTCGCATCCTGATCCGCGATTCGCCGGCCAGCATCACCTCGGGCACGTATTCGACGCTGCTCAACGACGCGGTCAGCCAGGTGGCGTCGATCCTGGCCGGCGACTTCTCGCGACGCGGTCTGGACCCGGATCTGGCGCCGCTGTACGCGCAGGCGCTGGTCGGCTCGGTGTCGATGGCCGCGCAGTGGTGGCTGGACGTGCGGGAACCGAAGAAGGAAGTGGTGGCCGCGCATCTGGTCAACCTGTGTTGGAACGGCCTGACGCACCTGGAGTCCGACCCGGTGCTGCACGAGGAGTGAGTCAGTGCGCGGCCTGCTTGTCGGCCGCGGTCAGGTAGCAGCCGGTGGTGGCCCCGAAGCTGGCCGCCTTCTGGGAGCCGAACGTGACGTAGCCGCCCACCGCGTCGTGCACGTCGAGGTTGGAGACCTGTCCCGGGCCGGGCGCGGGGCTGCGCGTCACCTCACCGGTGTAGCCGTGGCGGCGGGCGATCTCGATGACCGCGTCGGAGGACGCGATCCACAGCTCCGGGGGCACCGGGGTCGGCGACGTGTAGAGCGGGCTGTAGTACTTCAGCCCGCGGGTGGAGGCGAACTCGGCGCACGCGACATCCGAGCGTGCGTTGGTCGGTTCCCATCGGGAGCCCGGGATGATGCGGGTCAACGCGGCCGCGATCTCGGCCAGCATGCGGTCCTGGTCGGCCAGCACGGTCTCGGCGTCGGGGCGCTGCAGCAGTTCGTCGAGTTCGGCGGACGTACCCGGTTCGCCCGATGCCGACGGTGCGGGCGAATCAGCCATGCCGCATCCGCCGAGGGTGAGCACCAGCGCCGCGCACAGCGCGGGTATCGGCCGCCACGTCATTTCTCCTCCCGGATCCAGTTGGCATCGGAGGCTACTCCGGCGACGACGACGGCCTGGTTGTAGAGGGCGGTCGTGTCGGCGTTGAAGTACTCGCTGTGCCCGCTCGCCGCTTTGGTGGGACCGAACGGCGTGTTCTCGGCGTTGGTCGACAGGTCGGTGAAGCCGGGCAGGTCCGACACGATGGTGGTGCCGAAGCGGCCCAGGTTGGCGACGGCGTCGTTGTCGGCGTGCTGGACGAACACGTGCCCCTCGGTGAGGTTGAGCTTCTCCGGTGTGGGGTCGGAGTACAGCTGAAGCGGGTTGGTCTCCAAACCTGGGGAGCCGGTGAAGATCACGTTGTCGGCGGCGGTGCCGCGCTGGAGGGCCTCGCTGGCGACGACCGATCCGTAGGAGTGGCCGATGACGGTGAGGTTCGGGTCTTTGTCGCGGGAGCTGTCCAGCCCGTTGACGAACGACGCCAGGTCGGGGGCCGCGGCGTCGGCGTAGCGGGCCAGCCCGGCTTCGGCGAAGTTGTCCGGCGGGTCGTAGCCCAGCCAGGCGATCGTGGCCGACGTCTCGCCGGGCTTGGCCCGCGACAGCACCTCGTCGGTACGGCGTTTGAGGTCGGCGGCCTGCTGCACGTAGGTGGGCAGGTCGTTGCCCGAGTTGACTTTGTCGTAGGGCACGCCTCCGGTGCCGGGCACGAAAACGCTGACGTTGTCGGCCTTCTCGACGTCGCCGATCGCGACGGCGACGCGCGGCGCGCCGTGGTCCAGGTCGACGACGAGGAGCTGCCGGTCGGTGCGGGGCGTGCCGTCGGGGTGGTTGACGGCCTGGTCGATGGCATCGAGGGTGGCGCGCTGGTCGGCGGTCAGGTTCGGGCGCGCCGCCAGGTCGTCGAGGCGGTTGCGGTTGGCGCGGTCGCGGTAGGAGGCGGGCACGCCGTCGAGGTTGCCGATCCATTCCGGACGCTCGGTGACCAGGCGCTCGCGCTGCTCGTCGGTCAGCCGGTCCCACCATTGGTTGACCTCGGTGTCGGTGGCGTCCTCGGGCGGCTTCAGCGTCTCGATGTTCGGTGGTGGGGCGGCCGGCGGCGGAGCGGCCGGGTCGCCGGCCTGGCGCAGCGTCTCGGCGGTCGCGGCGTCGATCCGGGCGAACTGGGTCAGCATCGCCTTGAGGGCCGTGGTGTAGGCGCCGGCCAGCGCGGGCGTCATCAACATGCTGCCGGCGGTGGGGGTCACCGTGCCGTCGTCGTCGACGACGGCACCGAGCATCGCGGCCTGATTCGCCATCGCGAGGATCTCGGTGCGCAGTGCCCCGAGGTTCGCGCCGGCCGACGCCAGCGCGGTCGCCATCGTGTTGAGCCGCGTGACGGTCAGCTGTTGGCGATCCAGGTCGGCTTCGGCTCGGGCGGTCGCGGCGTCCGCGGCCGCGCCCTGCCACGCGTCACGCATCGTCGCCAGCGCGTGCCGCTGCCGCGCGATCTCGTCGGTGAGGGCGGTGGCCTTGGCCCGCAGCTGTTCGGCGGAGGCGGTCAGCGCCGGCGGATCCGAGGCTTCGACGGTCGAGATCGTGACCAATGACACCCCCGCGGACCGATTCTGGCGTTCGTGACGCTAGCACCGACGGGCGACCTGATGCCGCGGCGGCACGGGGCGCGCCGGATGCCTACGATGGATGAATCATGACCGCATCGGGGACCCTCCATGTCCACACCCCGATCGCGGGCCTCGTCGAGCTGGCACTGCGCGACCCCTCCCTGCAGGAGGTCGCCCGTCGTGCCGCCGAACGGCCCGTAGATCTCAACCTCGTCGGCCCGGCCAGCGCGCGGGTCTTCGCCGCGTGCGCGCTGGTCTCGGCGATCGACACCGGCCCGCTGCTCGTCGTCACCGCGACGGGCCGCGAGGCCGACGACCTGACCGCCGAGCTGCGCGGCGTGTTCGGGGACACCGTCGCGATGTTCCCGTCCTGGGAGACGCTGCCGCACGAACGGCTCTCGCCGGGCGTGGACACTGTCGGCGCCCGCATGATGCTGCTGCGCCGCCTCACCCATCCCGACGACGAGCGGCTCGGGCCGCCGCTGCGCATCGTGGTCACCACGGCGCGCTCCCTGCTGCAGCCGATGGCCCCCGACATCGCCGACATCGAGCCGGTCACGTTGAGCGTCGGCGCCGAGCTGGACTTCGACTCGGTCATCGAACGCCTCGTGGAGTTGGCCTACACCCGTGTCGACATGGTGGGCAAGCGCGGCGAATTCGCGGTCCGCGGCGGCATTCTCGACGTTTTCCCGCCGACCGCGGAACACCCGGTGCGCGTGGAGTTCTGGGGCGACGAGATCTCCGAGATGCGGATGTTCTCGGTGGCCGACCAACGGTCGATCCCCGAGATCGACATCACCAGCGTGGTCGCGGTGCCGTGCCGGGAGGTGCTGCTGACCTCTGATGTGCGCGAGCGGGCCGCGGTGTTGGCGCTCGAGCACCCCGTGCGGGAGAACAGCGTGCCGGGCAGCGTGCCCGACATGCTGGCCAAGCTCGCCGAAGGCATCCCGGTCGACGGTATGGAGGCGCTGCTGCCGCTGCTGCGTCCGACCGATCTGGTCACCCTGCCGGGCCACCTGCCCGACGGTGCCCCGGTGCTGATCTGCGACCCGGAGAAGGTGCGGTCCCGCGCCGCGGATCTGATCAAGACGGGCCAGGAGTTCCTCGAGGCGTCCTGGTCGGTGGCGGCGGTCGGCGGTGACGCACCGATCGACCTGGAGGCCATGGGCGCGTCGGGCTTCGTCGGGTTCGGCGAGGCGCGCGACGCGGCCCGCGCGGGTGGGCATCCGTGGTGGACGTTGAGCCAGCTCGACACCGGGTCGGGCGAGTCGGTCAGCCTCGACGTGCGGCCGGCGCCGTCGGCGCGAGGCCAGCAGCACAACCTCGACGAGATCTTCGCGATGCTGCGCGCCCACGTGGCGACCGGCGGTTTCGGCGCGATCGTCACGCCGGGCACCGGAACCGCCAAGCGCGTCGTCGAGCAGCTCGGCGAATCCGACATCGCCGCAACGCTTCTGGAGCCCGGCGCGGCACCGTCGGAAGGTGTGGTCGGTGTCCTGCAAGGTCCGCTGCACGACGGCGTGGTGTTGCCCGGCGCGAACCTCGTGGTCATCACCGAGACCGATCTGACCGGCAACCGCGCCGCGGCCACCGAAGGCAAGAAGCTGGCGGCCAAGCGCCGCAATGTCGTCGACCCGTTGGCGTTGACGGCCGGCGATCTGGTGGTGCACGACCAGCACGGCATCGGCAAGTTCGTCGAGATGACCGAGCGGGTCGTCGGTGGTGCACGCCGCGAGTACCTGGTGCTCGAGTACGCCTCGGCGAAGCGGGGCGGCGGCACCGACAAGCTGTACGTGCCGATGGATTCGCTGGATCAGTTGTCCCGCTACGTCGGCGGGGAAGCGCCCACGCTGAGCCGGCTCGGCGGCAGCGACTGGGCCAACACCAAGACCAAGGCCCGCCGCGCGGTGCGCGAAATCGCCGCCGAACTGGTCGCGTTGTACGCCAAGCGGCAGGCGTCGGCGGGGCACGCGTTCGCGCCGGACAGTCCGTGGCAGCGCGAGATGGAGGACGCGTTCGGCTTTACCGAGACGATGGACCAGCTCACCGCCATCGAAGAGGTCAAGTCCGACATGGAGAAGCCGGTCCCGATGGACCGGGTCATCTGCGGCGACGTCGGCTACGGCAAGACCGAGATCGCGGTGCGCGCGGCGTTCAAAGCCGTGCAGGACGGCAAGCAGGTGGCGGTGCTGGTGCCCACGACGCTGCTGGCCGAACAGCATCTGCAGACCTTCACCACGCGGATGACCGGGTTCCCGGTCACGGTGAAAGGCTTGTCGCGCTTCACCGATCCGGCCGACTCGCGGGCCACGCTCGAAGGCATGCGCGACGGCAGCGTGGACATCGTGATCGGCACGCATCGGCTGCTGCAGACCGGGGTGACGTGGAAGGACCTCGGTCTGGTGATCGTCGACGAGGAGCAACGGTTCGGCGTCGAACACAAGGAGCACATCAAGTCGATGCGCACCCACGTCGACGTGCTGACCATGAGCGCGACCCCGATCCCGCGCACCCTGGAGATGAGCCTGGCCGGCATCCGCGAGATGTCGACGATCCTGACTCCGCCCGAGGAGCGCTATCCGGTGCTGACCTACGTCGGCCCGCACGACGACAAGCAGGTCGCCGCCGCGCTGCGCCGCGAGATGCTGCGCGACGGGCAGGCGTTCTACATTCACAACCGGGTGCGCACCATCGACTCGGCCGCCGCCAAGGTGCGCCAGCTGGTGCCCGAGGCGCGGGTGGTGGTCGCGCACGGGCAGATGCCCGAGGAGCAGCTCGAGAAGACCGTCGAGGGCTTCTGGAACCGCGAGTACGACATCCTGGTCTGCACCACGATCGTGGAGACCGGCCTGGACATCTCCAACGCCAACACGCTGATCGTGGAGCGGGCCGACACGTTCGGTCTGTCGCAGCTGCATCAGCTGCGTGGTCGCGTCGGGCGGTCGCGGGAGCGCGGCTACGCCTACTTCCTGTATCCACCCGAGGTGCCGCTGACCGAGACGGCCTATGACCGCTTGGCCACCATCGCGCAGAACAACGAGCTCGGCGCGGGCATGGCGGTGGCGATGAAGGACCTCGAGATCCGCGGTGCGGGAAACGTTTTGGGCGCCGAGCAGTCCGGCCACGTCGCCGGCGTCGGATTCGACCTGTACGTGCGGCTGGTGGGCGAGGCCGTCGAGGCGTATCGGGCCGCCGCGGACGGCAAAACCGTTGCCACCGCCGAGGAACCGAAGGACGTCCGCATCGACCTGCCGGTCGACGCGCATCTGCCGCCGGACTACATCGGCAGCGACCGGCTGCGGCTGGAGGCGTACCGCCGCCTGGCCGCCGCCCCCGACGACGACGCCGTCGACTCGGTGGTCGAGGAACTCGTCGACCGCTACGGCCCGCTGCCCGAACCGGCGCAGCGGTTGGTTGCCGTGGCTCGACTGCGGTTGCTGGCCCGCGCGCACGGCGTCACCGAGATCGGCGCCCCATCGGCGTCGACAGTGCGCATTTCGCCTCTGACGCTGCCTGATTCGGCGCAGCTGCGTCTGAAGCGGCTCTACGCGAGCAGCAACTACCGCGCCACCACCTCGACGGTGCAGGTGCCGATTCCGCGCGCGGGCAGCGGTGTCGGTGCGCCACGCATCCGTGACCTCGAGCTCGTCGCGTTCGTCGCCGGGCTGTTGCTCGCGATCGGCGGGACTGGCGACGGCGAAGTTGATATAACCAAGTTCGGAGGTGGCGCATGACGGTTGTCCTGGTGGACCCGCGTCGCCCGTCGCTGATTCCGATCGAGGCCATCGAGCTGCTCGCCGGCGACGTGCAGTACACCGAGGAGATGCCGATCAAGGTGCCGTGGTCGCTGCCGTCGGCGCGCCCCGTTCATGTCGGGGATGCCGCTGACGTGTTGCTGTCGGCGGACGCCGATCACCCCGCGGTCACCGCGCGCATCGCCGCGGGGGAGCGCGTCATCGCCGCCCCCGTCGCGCAGCCCGGCGAACGGCTGGTCGACGCGGTCGCGATGATGGACAAGCTGCGCACCGCGGGGCCGTGGGAGAGTCAGCAGACGCATGACTCGCTGCGGCGCTATCTGCTCGAGGAAACCTACGAGCTGTTCGACGCTGTCCACGGCGGCGACCTCGGCGAGCTGCGTGACGAACTCGGCGACGTTCTGCTGCAGGTGCTGTTCCATGCCCGCATCGCCCAGGAAGCACCCGAGAACGCATTCGACATCGACGACGTCGCCGACGCGTTGGTACGCAAGCTCGGCAACCGCGTGCCCGCGGTGCTGGCCGGCGAGACCGTGACGCTGGAAGATCAACTGGCGCAATGGGAACAGCGCAAGGCACTGGAGAAGAAGTCGCGCGCGTCCTGCATGGACGACATTCCCACCGGTCAACCCGCGCTGTCGCTGGCGCAGAAGGTGCTCTCCCGCGCCGAGACCGCCGGCGTGCCGGCAGATCTGATCCCGTCAGCGCTGACGACGGTGCCGGTGGCCGCCGACGTCGACGCCGAAACTCTGTTGCGCACAGCAATATTGGAGTTCATGGCCGACGTGCGTGCTGCCGAGGCCGCGGTTGCGGCGGCGCGCCGCGGCGACGAGGTTGCCGAAGAGCTCGAGAACGCCGCGGTGAGTGCCATCGGCGCCGACGAATGGCGTGCGCACTGGCCTGTCGAGTCTCGCGAGCCTGCCGAGTCTGCCGTGGCCCTCGAGTCTCCCGAGGAGCCCGCCGAGCCTGCCGCGTCTCCCGAGCCTGCCGAGCCTGCCGAGCCTGCCGCGTCTCCCGAGCGCACCGAGTCTCAGCCGTAACAGCTATCTGCGTTTTGCAGAGGCCTTCTCGCACTTTCCCTGTAAAACGTGGATAGGTGTGACGTATGAGGTCAGCTCTGAGGCCGAGGCGGTCGAGGACAGCCAGGCGAGTGCCGCGGCGAATGAGTCTCGGCGTCGAGTGCCGCACGAATGAGTCTCAGCTGTAAGAGTTATCTGCGTTTTGCAGAGGTCTTCTCGCACTTTCGCTGTAAAACGTGGATAGGTGTGACGTATGAGGTCAGCTCTGAGGTCGAGGCGGTCGAGGACAGCCAGGCGAGTGCCGCGGCGAATGAGTCTCGGCGAGTGCCGCACGAATGAGTCTCAGCGAGTGCTGCGGCGAATGAGTCTCAGCTGTAACAGGTATCTGCGTTTTGCAGAGGTCTTCTCGCACTTTCCCTGCAAAACGTGGATAGGTGTGACGCCTGAGGTCAGCACTGAGGTCGAGGCTCGCGAGGCCGACGCCCACGGCCAGCCCTGAGGCCAACCCCCAACGCTCGACGCCAACGCCCAACGCCAGAGGCGCCCACCACAGGTCACTCGACCAGCCGGTCACCCAGGAAGCGGTCCGGGCCGGGCACGCCGGGAAGCACGAAGAAGAAGCCACCGCCCACGGGCAGGATGTACTCCTCGAGCGGTTCGCCGGTGAGGCGGCGCTGTACGGTCAGGAAGCCCTTTTCGAGGCTGCGCTGGTAGGCGACGAACGCCAACCCCTGATCCAGCCGGCCGGCGCCGTCGAACCCGCGCGAGTAGTTGAATCCGCGCCGCAGGATCAGATTCTCCTCGGTCTCGGGGGTGCGCGGGTTGGCCAGCCGGATGTGCGCGTCGAGCGGAATGCGTTCTCCGTCGGGGTCCGACGCGTAGTCGGGATCGGTGAACTCACCGGACAATCCGAGCGGTGCCCCGCTGACCTTGGCCCGTCCGAACAACGCCTCCTGTTCGACCAGTTGGGTGCGGTCCCAGAATTCGACGAACATCCGGATGATCCGCACCGCTTGATAGGAGCCGCCGACCGCCCATTCGGGCTCACCGTCGTCCGGCCCGACCCAGACGTGGCGGTCCATGGTCGCGGAGTCCGCGACATCGAGGTTCGACGTTCCGTCCTTGAATCCCATCAGGTTTCGCGGCGTCCCGGCCTCCGAGGCCCGGCCTGCGCCGATGCCGCGCGCATAGCCGTCGATCATCCAGCGCAGCACCAGGTCTCGGCGGGTACGACGCATCAGCTGGCGCAACGCGAACTGCACGGTGTCGTTGTGGCCGGCCTCGAACAGGATCGCGATGTCGCCGTGCGACAGCTTGGGGTCCAAGCGGTCGTTGGCCAGAAACGGCATGGTGACCAGTTCCCGGGGTTTGCGATCGGCCAGCCCGAACCGGTCGTCGAACAGTGACGCACCGACACTGACGACGATGGACAGATTGTCCGCGGGCGGCTTCTCGCCCAGGATGCCGGAATCCACCGGCGGGTACGCGGGACCGCGAACCTCCGGCGGTCGCCCGGCCATCAGCCCGCGGATCTCGTCGGTGAGTTCACGCAGCGCCGTCGCCAGCCCGGCACGGTCTTTGGACAACACGTTGAACGTCGCGATGAGTCCCTGCTCGGGGATCGGCAGCGCGGTGATCCCGGTTTGGTGCGGGCCTTCGAACGGGATGAACCGCTCGGCGGGTTCCTCGGTAGCCGCCGGCTGGTCGCTCCTCGAGCATCCGATCAGCGCACCGGCGGCCGCCCCGGCACCGGCCACCGCGGTGACGAATCCCCGGCGGGACAGGCCCGGGCGCCGCGGCCCCTCGGTCACTGCAGGTTCAGCGCTCCCGCGACCTGCGACAGGTTCTCCGACACCGCCGCGAGCTCGGCTTTGAGTTTGTCGATGGTCGGCTGGTCGACGGTCACCTCGGGGCAGCGCGCCGACGGGTACGGGTCGTTCTCGGTGCAGAACAGCACCCAGCCGTCACCGCGGCGCAGCGGCTCCATGGTCGCGAACACCGCGTTGATGCCGCTGTCGATCTTGCCGAGCAGCGCCGGGTCGGCCTGAGCCAACGCCGGTTGCAGCGTGCCGACCGCGTCGCGCGCGCCTTGCATGTTGGCGTCGAAATCCCACAGGTCGGTCTTGGCGTAGCGGTCCTCTTCGCCGGTGATCTTGCCTTCGGAGACCTCTTCGATCAGCTCGGCGGCGCCGTTGGCCACGTCGATGGGCTTGACCTCGACGGCGGCGAACTGCGTCTTGAGCTCCGCGACGTCGGCGTCGAGCTGGTCGGCGAACGGCGCACCGCCGTCGGTGGTGTTCTGGTCGAACAGGAGGAATTCCAGGCGGTGCCAGCCGGTGAACTCCGGGTCGTCGACACCGGCGAAGTCGTCTACCCGGGCGTCGATCCTGCCGTCGATCTCCTCGACCAGGCCGGCGATGGGTTCGATGCGTTCCCACGGCATGCGCGAGGGGGCGTAAGCCTGCTGGGCGGCTTGCAGGTCACCGGCCCGAACGGCGTCGGTGAACACCTTGACCACGCCGACCAGTTCGTCGATCTGCGCGGTGGCGTAGGCCTTGTAGTCCACGGCCGCCTGTTCGACCAGCGGGTCGGGGGCCGCGGCAGCCGACGTGGTGGTCTCCGCCGCTGTGGTGGTGGTTCCGCCGGCCTGCTCGTCGCCGCCGCCGGAACATCCGGCCAACGCCAGGGCCAACGCTGCGACGGCTGCCGGCACGCTAAAACGCTGCTTCAACGGATCTCCTCGGAGTCGGTGCGGAACGCCTCGCGTTTCGCCTGGATGAGAGTAGGCATACCTAACCCGCAAGTGTGCGCTTTCCTCCGATTCTTCGACCACGTTGGGCCGCCGAGGCGTGTGTCGGGCCGACCACTGCCTGATGCGTGGGACCATGGGGTAGATCCGAGCGGGTTGAGGAGTCCGGTGACGCGGGTGCGTTGGCTGCAGGCATTAGCCGTGATCGGCGCGACGGCGCTGCTCATGGCGGCGAGTTGTTCCTGGCAGCTGGGTTCGCGCATCCCCGAGGGGGTGCCGCCGCCACCGGGGGACCCGGTGCCCCAGATCGACACGTACGCCGCGGGCCGCCCCGCTGACCAATTGCACGACTGGGCCGCGGCGCGGGCACCTGGCCTGGGCATTCCGGTCACGGCACTGGAAGCCTATGCCTATGCGGCCCGGGTCGCAGAGGTCGAGAACCCGGACTGCAATCTGAAGTGGACCACGCTGGCCGGTATCGGGCAGGTGGAAAGCCATCACGGCACTTACCGCGGCGCGGTCGTGGCTCGTAACGGCGATGTGGAGCCGCCCATCCGCGGGGTTCTGCTCGATGGCACCGCCGGCAACCTGGAGATCCTCGACCACGACGCCGTCAGCCACGACGGCGAGGAGCCGTTCGCGCGGGCCATGGGGCCCATGCAGTTCATCCCGGAGACCTGGCGGCTCTACGGCGTCGACGCCAACAACGACGGCGACATCAGCGCCGACAACATCGACGACGCCGCCCTGTCGGCGGCGGGATACCTGTGCTGGACCGGGAAGGACCTCGACACGCCACGCGGCTGGATGAACGCGGTGCTCGCGTACAACAACTCCGACCAGTACGTGCGCACGGTCAGGGACTGGGCGACGGCGTACGCCGACGGTCGGCGACTCTAGGCAGCGCCGGCCGTTCGGGCAGGCTCTAGGCTCTCTAGAACAATCTTCGAAGAATTCCCCTCACCGGATCGACATCAAGGAGACAACAGTGCCCATCATCGAGCAGGTCGCAGCCCGCGAGATCCTCGATTCCCGGGGCAACCCCACGGTCGAGGTCGAGATCGGCCTGATGGACGGGTCGGTCGCGCGCGCCGCGGTGCCGTCGGGTGCGTCCACCGGTGAGCACGAGGCGGTCGAGCTGCGCGACGGCGGCTCCCGCTATCTGGGCAAGGGCGTCGAGAAGGCCGTCGAGGCGGTCTTGGACGAGATCGCCCCGGCGGTCATCGGGATGGCTGCGGACGACCAGCGGCTGGTCGACCAGGCGCTGGTGGACCTGGACGGCACACCGGACAAGTCCCGGCTGGGCGCCAACGCCATCCTGGGCGTGTCGCTGGCGGTCGCCAAGGCCGCGGCGCAGGCGGCCGAGCTGCCGCTGTTCCGCTACGTCGGCGGGCCCAACGCGCACATCCTGCCGGTGCCGATGATGAACATCATCAACGGCGGCGCGCATGCCGACACCGAGGTCGACGTGCAGGAGTTCATGATCGCGCCGATCGGGGCACCGTCGTTCAAAGAGGCGCTGCGCTGGGGCGCCGAGGTGTACCACTCGCTGAAGTCCGTGTTGAAGAAGCAGGGCCTGGCCACCGGCCTGGGTGACGAGGGCGGCTTCGCCCCCGACCTGCCCGGAACCACTGCGGCGCTGGATCTGATCAGCTCGGCGATCGAGAGCGCCGGCCTGCGGGTGGGCAGCGAGGTCGCGCTGGCGCTCGACGTCGCGGCCACCGAGTTCTACAACCAGGGCAGCGGGTACGCGTTCGAGAAGCAGACCCGCACCGCCGAGCAGATGGCGCAGTTCTACGACCAGCTTCTCGGCGCCTACCCCCTGGTTTCGATCGAGGATCCGCTCTCCGAGGACGACTGGGAGGGCTGGGTGGCGCTGACCAACGCGATCGGCGACCGGATCCAGCTGGTCGGCGACGACCTGTTCGTCACCAACCCGGAGCGGCTCGAGGACGGCATCCAGCGCGGTGCGGCCAACGCGCTGCTGGTCAAGGTCAACCAGATCGGCACGCTGACCGAGACCCTCGATGCGGTGTCGCTGGCCCACAACGCCGGCTACAAGACGATGATGAGTCACCGCAGCGGCGAGACCGAGGACACCACGATCGCCGACCTCGCGGTGGCGGTGGGCAGCGGTCAGATCAAGACCGGTGCGCCGGCGCGCAGCGAGCGCGTCGCGAAGTACAACCAGCTGCTGCGCATCGAGGAGGAACTCGGCGACGCGGCCCGCTACGCCGGCGACCTGGCCTTCCCGCGATTCTCCTTGGAGACGAAATAGCCTGTGCCCGAAGCGAAACGACCCGACCCCCGTCGGCGGACTCCAGCGTCCCGGCCAGCCAGGCCGGGCAAGTCCGGCGATGCCGGGCGCGCGAAGCCGCGGGGGACGTCGTTGCGCCGGGAGACCAGGAGCGTCGAGCCGGGCAAGGAGCTGGCCACTCTCGACGGTGACACCGACGGCGGCAAGGCGGGGTCGATCCGCGAATCGATCCTGATCTCTGCCGAGGCGGCCGCCGAGCAGCGGTTCGGGTCGACCGCGCGCAAGGCGGCCATCCTCGCGGCGGTGGTCTGCGTGCTGACGCTGACCATCGCCGGTCCGGTACGCACCTACTTTTCGCAACGTACGGAGATGAAGCAACTGGAGGCCAGCGAGGCGCAGCTGCGCGCTCAGATCGCCGAACTCGAGGAGCAGAAGGCCAAGCTGGCCGACCCGGTGTTCATCGCTGCCCAGGCCCGTGAGCGGCTGGGGTTCGTGATGCCGGGGGAGATCCCCTACCAGGTGCAATTGCCGCCTAATGCAACGAGTTCCGCCGCGCCTGAGGGCGAGCTGACCGAGGTGCGGACCGGTGACCCGTGGTACACGGCGCTGTGGAATACGATTTCTGATGTGCCACGCCCGATTTCGCCTGCGACGCCGGTGCCCGGTCCTGCCGCGCCACCACCGCCGCCCGACGCGCCTGCGCCCGGTGGTTGACCCGGCCGACCTCGAGGCCGTCGCGGCGCAGCTGGGCCGGGAGCCGCGCGGTGTGCTCGAGATCGCCTACCGGTGTCCGAACGGGGAACCCGGTGTCGTCAAGACGGCCCCGAAATTGCCTGACGGAACACCGTTTCCGACGCTGTACTACCTGACCCATCCGGCGTTGACCGCGGCGGCCAGCCGGTTGGAGTCCTCCGGGATGATGCGCGACATGACCGAGCGGCTGACACAGGATCCGGAGTTGGCCGCGGCGTACCGGCGCGCGCACGAGTCGTATCTGGCCGAGCGGGACGCGATCGAACCGTTGGGTACGACGTTCTCCGGCGGCGGGATGCCCGACCGGGTCAAGTGTCTGCACGTGGTGATTGCGCACTCCCTGGCCAAGGGGCCTGGGGTCAATCCGTTCGGTGACGAGGCGCTGGCGGTGCTGGCAAGCGAACCGGCGATGGCCGGCATAGTGGATCGGGAAGTGTGGACATGACCAGAGTCGCTGCGGTGGACTGCGGCACGAACTCGATCCGGCTTCTGATCGCCGATGCTGCCGCCGACGGCCGGTTGACCGATGTGGTCCGCGAGATGCGGATCGTGCGGTTGGGTCAGGGTGTGGACGCGACGGGCGAGTTCGCGCCGGACGCGTTGGCGCGTACCGAGGCGGCGTTGGCCGGTTACGCCGAGACGATGCGGCAGCACGAGGTGGGCGCGGTCCGGATGGTGGCCACCTCGGCGGCGCGCGACGTCGCCAACCGGGACGAGTTCTTCGCGATGACGTCGCGGGTGCTGGGCGAAGTGGTACCGGGGGCGGTCGCGGAGGTGATCACCGGCGACGAGGAGGCCGCGCTGTCCTTCCACGGTGCCGTCGGTGAATTGGACTCGGAACAAGCACCTTTCGTCGTCGTCGACCTCGGTGGTGGGTCGACGGAGTTGGTGCTGGGTTCCGACACGGTGACCGCGGCGTACTCGACGAACATCGGCTGTGTGCGGCTGACGGAGCGGTGCCTGCGCGCCGATCCGCCCACCGGTCAGCAGATCGACGACGCCCGGTCGGTGGTGCGCGACGCGCTGGCCGAGGCGCTGCGGGTGGTGCCGGTCGAGCAGGCCCACACCTGGGTCGGGGTCGCGGGCACGATGACGACGCTGGCCGCGTTGGCGCACAAGATGACGACCTACGACTCGGATGCGATCCACCTGGCGCGGGTGCGGTTCGACGACCTGCTCGGCGTGTGCGACGAGCTGTTGGGGATGACGCGGGCGCAGCGCGCGGTGCTCGGCCCGATGCACGAGGGGCGCGTCGACGTGATCGGCGGGGGAGCGTTGATCGTGCAGGAGCTGGCCGCGGTGTTGGGGGAGCGGGCCGGTATCGCCGAGCTGGTGGTCAGCGAACATGACATCCTCGACGGTATCGCGCTGTCGATCATCTGAACGGTCTTGTCGCCGGCTTGCGGGCGGAGGACAATCGGCTCCGACGGCAGCGCCGTCGCGACGCTGCCTCGTCGGAAGGAGGCAGATTGTGTATGCACGAACCACGACCGTCTGGGGGCGGCCGGCGGCGGTGGACGCCGGCATAGCGCACATCCGAGATACGGTGATGCACGAGTTGCGGCGCATGCACGGCTTCGTCGGGTTGTCGTTGCTGGTGGACCGTCAGGCGGGACGGTGCATCGCCACCAGCGCCTGGCAGTCCGAGGAGGCCATGCGCGCCAGCGCACCGCTGGTCCGGGAGGTGCGCGACCGCGCGGCGCAGATCCTGGGCGGCACCATGGAGAGCACCGACTGGGAGATCGCGGTCATGCATCGCAGCCATGACAGTGGCGACGGCGCCTACGCGCGCGTCACCTGGTGCAAGGTCGATCGGAGCCGAATCGACTCCGGCATCGACCTCTTCCGCGACAGGGCGCTGCCCGCGCTGGAAGACCTCGACGGACATTGCGGGACAAGCTTGTTGGTCAACCGCGACACTTGCCGCGCGGTGGTGTCGTCGGCGTTCGACAGCGCCGAGGCACTGGCGCGGCACCGGTCCCAGATGGACCGGCTGCGCGACGCCACCGCCAGTGAGGCCGGCGCGGAGATCGTGGACGAGGGTGTGTTCGAGTTGGCCCTGGCCCACCTGAGAGTGCCGGAACTGGTCTGACTGCCGGTCGAGCCTAGGTGGCGGCGCGGCGCAACCCGACGCGGCGGCGCCGGGTCGGGTCGTGTTGTCCGGCCAGCGTGACGGCCAGTATCAGCATCACGGCGCCGATCGTGAAGTGCAGCCAGTTCGCCGCGGAGTTCAGCGGCAGCACATGGCTTCCGCGGTCGGCGAGCATGCCGTAGAGACCGAGGCCGACGTAGATCGCCCCGCCGCCGAGCAGGTACGCCCGAGCGGACGCGTATGTGCGCGCCAGGGCGAATCCGCACAGCCCGACGACGATGTGCACGACGTTGACGATCACCGACACCGAGAACGTGCCGAACAGCAAGGCGCCGGATGCCTTTCCGGCCCAGGCGATCTGATCGAGGTGGGCGGTGATGCCGGGCACGAAACCCAGAATCCCGATCACGGTCAGGGCAGCCGCGACGATGATCGCCGCGCCCTGTACCGCCATGTACTTCGGTGGCGCCGACATCTCCGCCCTCCCGTCACGGGCAAATTGACGTGTGTGCCGGCAGAGATACCCGGTCCGGGGCCGCCTCACACCCGGAGCAACCCGCTCAGTCGCGCAGGATCTTGCCCAGGTTGTCGAGCACCGACGGGTCTTCGATGGTCGACGGCACCGGCTCGTCGCGACCGGCGGCCAGTGCCCGCATGGTCTTGCGCAGGATCTTCCCGGACCGTGTCTTGGGCAGCGCAGGAACGACATCGACGAGTTTGAACGACGCGACCGCACCGATCTCGTCGCGCACCAGCTTCACCAGCTCGTCGACCAGGCCGTCCGTGGAGGCGCCCGCCTTGACGACCACGAGTCCGCGCGGCGCCTGGCCCTTGATGGCGTCAGGCACGCCGATCACCGCGCATTCGGCCACCGACGGGTGCATCGCGAGCACCTCCTCGATGGCGCCGGTCGACAGTCGGTGCCCGGCGACGTTGATGACGTCGTCGATGCGTCCCATGACGAACAGGTAGCCGTCCTCGTCGAAGCGGCCGCCGTCGCCGGTGAGGTAGTAGCCGGGGTATTCGGTCAGGTAGGACGCCTGGTAGCGGTCGTCGGCGTTCCACAGGGTCGGCAGGGTGCCGGGCGGCAACGGCAGCTTGATGCAGATCGCCCCGTCGGCCCCGGTTTCGCAGGGGCGCCCGTCTTCACGCAGGATGTGGATGTCGTAGCCGGGCATCGGCACCGTGGGGGAGCCGGGTTTGATTGGAAGCTGTTCGGTGCCTACGGGATTGGCGGCGATCGCCCAGCCGGTTTCGGTTTGCCACCAGTGGTCGATGATCGGGACGCCGAGTTTGTCGGCCACCCAGTGGTAGGTGTCGGGGTCGAGCCGCTCGCCGGCCAGGAACAGGTATTTCAGCGCCGACAGGTCGTAGCGTTGCAGGTGTTGCCCTTCGGGGTCTTCCTTGCGGATCGCGCGGATCGCCGTCGGGGCGGTGAACATCGCCTTGACGCCGTGTTCGGAGGCCACCCGCCAGAACGCGCCGGGGTCCGGGGTGGCGACGGGCTTGCCTTCGTAGAGCACTGTGGTGGCGCCCAGCAGCAGCGGGGCGTAGACGATGTAGGAGTGGCCGACCACCCACCCGACGTCGGAGGCCGTCCACCACACGTCACCGGGGGCGATGTCGTAGATGTGGCGCATGCTCCACAGCAGCGCGACCGCGTGGCCACCGTTGTCGCGCACGATGCCCTTGGGTTTGCCGGTGGTGCCCGAGGTGTAGAGGACATACAGCGGGTCGGTGGCTGCGACGGGCACGGCGTCGGCCGGAGCGGCTTCGGCGATCGCCGCGTCCCAGTCCAGGTCGCGGCCCTCGGTCAGGTCGCAGCGTAGCCGCTCGCGTTGCACGATCACGCAGTGCTGCGGCGAGTGGGAGACCGCGGCGATCGCGGCGTCGAGCATCGGCTTGTACTCGATGACGCGGTTGGGTTCGATGCCGCAGGACGCGGACACGACGACTTTCGGCTGTACGTCGTCGATGCGCACGGCGAGTTCGTGCGGCGCGAATCCGCCGAAGACCACGGAGTGCACGGCGCCCAACCGTGCGCAGGCCAGCATCGCGATGGCGGCTTCGGGGATCATCGGCATGTAGATGACGACGCGGTCGCCCTTGCCGACGCCCAGGTCGCGCAGCACCCCGGCGAAACGGGCCGTGTGGTCGAGCAGTTCGCGGTAGGTGTAGGTGCGTTTGGTGTCGGTGACCGCGGACTCGTAGATCAGGGCCGCCTGGTCACCGCGGCCGGACTCGACGTGGCGGTCCAGGGCGTTGGCGCAGGTGTTCAGTTCGGCATCGGGGAACCAGCGGTAGAACGGCGGGTTGCTGTCGTCGAGGATGCGCTGCGGCGGTTTGGTCCAGGTGACCGCGGTGGCCGCCTCGCCCCAGAACCCTTCGGGGTCGTTGATGCTGGCGTCGAAGAGTTCGCGATACCCAGGCATGAGTGCACCGTAGACCTTCCGGATTACTCTCAGGGGCATGACGAGCCAACCCCCAGAGATTCCTGGCGTTCGTCGACGGTTTGTGTCGGCGCGCGGGGTGAACTTCCACGTCACCGAGTCCGGTCCCGAGGACGGCAGGCCGGTGCTGGCGTTGCACGGCTGGCCGCAACATCACTACGTGTACCGGGATCTGCTGGCCGATCCACCTGCTGGGTTGCGCATCATCGCTCCCGACCTGCCCGGCTACGGCTGGTCGGGCGCGCCGCCGCACCAGTGGGCCAAGGCGGACGTGGCCGCCGACGTGGTGGCCCTCATGGAGGCCCTCGGTCTGGAGCACACGCTGCTGGTCGGCCACGACTGGGGCGGGTACATCGGCTTCCTGGTGGCGCTGCAGGCACCCGAGCGGATCGACGCCTACCTGCCGCTGAACATCGCGCACCTCTGGGTGCCGACCAAGGTGATGGCGCCGCACCTGTGGCGGTTCCTGATGTATCAGCCGTTGATCGCGTTCGCCGGCGTGCCGGTGCAGACACGCACCCGGTTCCTCGATCTGGTGTACAGCCGGGTGTCGGAGGTCGACCCGCAGACCGCGCGGATCTACAGCGACCGGTTCCGCGATCCGCTGGTGGCGCGGACCGGGCGCGACACCTACCGCACGTTCCTGCTGCGTGAGGTGCCGGCCGTGGCACGGCAAGGTGAGTCGCGGCGGGCCACCGTGCCGATCCGGGCATTGTTCGGGACGGGTGATCAGGCGATTCATCCGGACCTCGCGGCCGCCGAGACGGCTCGGGCCGACGACTACACCGTCGACTACGTCGACTGCGGCCACTTCATCCTCGACGAACGTCCAGAGCTGGTGCGCGCCAAGTTGATTGCCGTCGCCGAGGAGTTCCCCGCGGCTGGGTGACTCACTGCGCGAAGCGGTAACCCATCCCGGCTTCGGTGAGCAGATGCACCGGATGTGCCGGGTCGTCTTCGAGCTTGCGCCGCAGCTGCGCCAGATACACGCGCAGGTAATGGGTTTCCTTGGCATACGCGGGACCCCACACCTCGCGCAGGAGTTCTTCTCTGCCGACCAGCTTGCCGCGGTTGCGCACCAGCATCTCGAGCATGCCCCACTCGGTGGGGGTCAGGTGGACCTCGGCGCCGCGCTTGGTCACCTTCTTGGCGGCGAGATCCACCGTGAACGACGACGCCTCGATCACCGGTTCGTCGGTATCCGCGGCGCTGGCGGCCCGACGGACCGCGGCGCGCAGACGGGCCAGGAACTCGTCCATCCCAAAGGGTTTGGTGACGTAGTCGTCGGCGCCGGCGTCGAGCGCCTCGACCTTGTCGGAGGAGTCGCTGCGCGCCGAGAGCACGATCACCGGCGCGGACAGCCAGCCGCGCAGACCGGCGAGCACGTCGATGCCCGACATGTCGGGCAGGCCCAGGTCGAGGACGATCACGTCGGGTTTGTGCTCGGCTGCGGTCTGGAGGGCTTCGGCTCCGGTCGCGGCGGTGCGGACCTCGTAGCCGCGCACCGACAGATTGATGCGCAACGCGCGCAGGATCTGCGGTTCGTCGTCGATGACCAGCACGCGGGTCTTGGCGGCGTTCATCGCGGTGCGGCCAGGTCGATCTCGATGGTCAGACCGCCGCCGGGGGTGTCGGTGGCGCCGATGGTGCCGCCCATTGCCTCGACGAAGCCGCGGGCCACCGAAAGGCCCAGGCCGACACCGCTGCTGGTGTCGTGATCGCCGAGCCGCTGAAACGGCGCGAACAGTTCACCAGCCGCGTCCCGGGCCACTCCCGGTCCCTCGTCGGCCACCGAGATCAGCACGCGATCGCCGACCCGTCCCGCCGTCACCCGCACCGGACCATCCTCGGCGTACCGCAGCGCGTTGTCGACGACGTTGGCCAACACCCGTTCGAGCAGTCCGCTGTCGGCCAGCACCACGGTGGCGCCGACCTCGACCTTCACCCGGTCCAGGCCGGCCGGTGAACCGGTGAGACCGCGACTGATCCCCAGCAACGCCCGCGACACCGCCTCTTCGAGGTAGACCTCGCGCAGCTCGGGACGCACCACCCCGGCGGCCAGCCGAGACGAGTCCAGCAGGTTGCCGACCAGTGCGGCGAGCGCGTCGATCGACTCCTCCACCGTGGCGAGCAGTTCGGCGGTGTCCTCGGGCGAGAAGCCGACGTCGTCGCTGCGCAGGCTAGACACCGCTGCCTTGGCGGCGGCCAGCGGTGTGCGCAGGTCGTGGCTGACCGCCGAGAGCAGTGAGCGCCGCAGTTCGTCGGCGCGTGAGATCGCTTCGGCCCTACCGGCTTCTTCGGTGAGCTGCGCCTGGCGCACCAGCCCGGCGGCCTGGCCGGCGACTGCGGTGAGTACGCGGCGGTCGCGGGCGGCGAGTTTCGGGCCGGCCATCAGCATCCAGAATTCCTCGGGATGATTGTCGGGGCCCACCTCGATCGCGGTGTCGGCGTCCTCGACGGTGACGCACGGCTGCTCACCCGCGCACCCGACCACCGCGCCGGCCCCGCGGATCAACGTCACCGAGCGCTGCGAGTACGCCTCGCGGACGCGCTCGAGCAGCGTGTCGACGTCGGCGCCGCGCAGCACCGACCCGGCGAACAACGCGAGTAGCTCGGCCTCCTGCGCGGCGCGGCGCGCTTCCCGGGAGCGGTTGGCGGCCGCGTCGACGAGCGCGGCGACCGCGACTGCCACCGCGAGCAGCACCACGATCGTGATGGCGCCGTCGGGTTCGGAGATGGTGAAGGAGCGGCGCGGGGAGACGAGGAAGTAGTTGAGCAGGACACCGGAGAGCACCGCCGAAAGTGCCGCGGGCGCAATGCCTCCCAGCAGGGCGACGATCAGGACGCCGGTGAAGAAGATCGCGCTCTCACCGCCGATGCCCAGGAACCGGTCCAGTCCGAGCACGGTGACCGCGCAGAGCGCCGACGGAACGAGGAGCGCCGCGAGCCACGACGCGGCGTGGCGTTGCCGCGGCCAGATCCTTGCCCACGGCGAACCGGCATGTGCCTCCTCGTGGGTGACCATGTGCACGTCGATGGTGCCGGACTGCTGGACGACCGTGGCGCCGATGCCTTCGTCGAAGATCCGCGCCCAGCGGGATCGCCGGGAGGTGCCGACCACCAGCTGGGTGGCGTTCATCTCGCGCGCGAAGTCCAGTAGTGCTGCGGGGACGTCGTCGCCGACGACGGTGTGCAGCGTCGCACCGAGGTTGGTGGCCAGCTCACGCACCGTTCCCATGCGCGGTGCCGAGACCCCGGCCAGGCCGTCGCCGCGCACCACGTGGACCACCAGCAGTTCGGCGCTGGACTTCGACGCGATCCGGGATGCCCGGCGCACCAACGTTTCTGATTCCGGACCCCCTGTGACGGCGACGACGACGCGTTCGCGGGCCTCCCACGTCGCGGTGATCTTGTTGTCGGCCCGGTACTTCTCCAGCGCGGCGTCGACCTGATCGGCCAGCCACAGCAGCGCCAGTTCGCGCAGCGCGGTGAGGTTCCCTCTGCGGAAGTAGTTCGACAGTGCGGCGTCGATGCGTTCCGGGCCGTACACATTGCCGTGGGCGAGCCTGCGGCGCAGCGCTTCTGGTGTGATGTCGACGAGCTCCACCTGATCGGCGGCGCGGACCACCTCGTCGGGCACCTTCTCCTGCTGTTCGATCCCGGTGATGCGGGTGACGACGTCGTTGAGGCTCTCCAGATGTTGGACGTTGACCGTGCTCACCACGGTGATCCCGGCTTCGAGGAGTTCTTCGACGTCCTGCCAGCGCTTGGGGTTTCTGCTGCCCGGGGTGTTGGTGTGGGCGAGTTCGTCGACCAGCACCACCTGCGGCCTGCGCCGCAGGACCGCGTCGACGTCGAGTTCGGCGAAGTGGCGGCCGCGGTAGGCGACCAGCTTGGGTGGCACCGTCTCGATTCCGTCGAGCAGTTCGGCGGTCTTGGTGCGGCCGTGTGTTTCGACCACGGCGGCGACGACGTCGGTGCCGCGTTCCCGGCGCCGGTGCGCCTCGCCCAGCATCGCGTAGGTCTTGCCGACACCGGGTGCGGCGCCGAGGTAGATGCGCAGTTCGCCGCGTTTCGGTCGGTCGGTCACCTGCCCATCTTCCACCTAGTCGGGCTGGTCGAGCGCGAGGTTGAGTTCGAGCACGTTGACGCGCGGCTCGCCCAGGAATCCCGAGGTGCGGCCTTCGGTGTGGGCGGCGACGACCGCGCGCACCTGCTCGGCAGCCAGACCCCGCGCGGCGGCCACCCGGTCGACCTGCAGCGCGGCGTAGACCACCGAGATGTGCGGGTCCAGGCCGCTGCCGCTGGCGGTGACGGCGTCGGCCGGCACTGCGGGGTCGGCCGGCGCGGTGCCGCGGATCGGGACGAGTTGGCCGAGGCGGTGGTCCTGACCGGGGGCGGCGCATTCGACGCGCACTCCGCGGAAGGTGCCGAGAAACGGCGTGGCCGGGCAGGGTTCGTTGACGCTGATGACGCGGGCCGGGTGCGCGACGGTGCCGTCGGTGTCGCGCGGCCCGATCACCGACAGCACCGCACCTACACCGTCACCGGTGCAGAAGGGGCGGGCGCCGCTGACGCCTTCGAATTCCCCGACCGCGGCGCTGCGCGAACACACCAGCGTCAGCAGGCTCGGTCGGTTCGGCAGGTCGACGATGTCCTCGGGTCCCAGGTTGCTCGCGCTGGTGGCCATCGGGTCGTAGCCGTCTCCGGCCGCCGACGGACGTCCCTGGAAGTACTGCGGCAGCGGGATGCCGTCGGCGTCGGTGTAGAGCTGTCCGATCAGGCTGCTGCCCACCGGCCTCCCGTCGACGGAGACGACGGAGCCGTTGGCCTTGCCGGACAACATCGGAACCTGCGCGATCAGCCACACGGTCGCCGGGTAGGCCAGACCCAGCACGGCGGTGAACACCAGCAGCGCGCGCAGCGCGGCCCAGTGCTGTCGGACGATGGTGGAGAGCTTCATGGTCACATTCCCGGAAAGAGTTGGACGAGCAGGTCGATGAGTTTGATGCCGACGAACGGCGCGATGATGCCGCCGAGGCCGAAGATGGCGAGGTTGCGGCTCAACAATTTCGACGCGCTGCTGGGTGTGTAACGAACACCCCTGAGCGCCAGCGGGATCAACGCCACGATGATGATCGCGTTGAAGATGACCGCGGACAGGATCGCCGACTGCGGGCTGTGCAGCCGCATCACGTTGAGCAGCTCCAGTCCGGGGAAGAGGCCGACGAACAACGCCGGGATGATCGCGAAGTATTTGGCGATGTCGTTGGCGATGGAGAACGTCGTGAGCGCGCCGCGGGTGATCAGCAGCTGCTTGCCGATCTCCACGATCTCGATCAACTTGGTGGGGTCGGAGTCGAGATCGACCATGTTGCCGGCTTCTTTGGCCGCCGAGGTGCCGGTGTTCATCGCCACCCCGACGTCGGCCTGGGCCAGTGCGGGTGCGTCGTTGGTGCCGTCACCGGTCATCGCGACCAGCCGCCCGCCGGCCTGTTCCTTCTTGATCAGCGCCATCTTGTCCTCGGGCGTCGCCTCGGCGAGGAAGTCGTCCACACCGGCTTCGTCGGCGATGGCCTTGGCGGTCAGCGGATTGTCGCCGGTGATCATCACGGTGCGGATGCCCATGCGGCGCATTTCGTCGAAGCGTTCTCGCATGCCCTGTTTGACAACGTCTTTGAGGTGGATGACGCCGAGGACGGCGGCCTTGCCGTCCCTGACCTCGCCGACGGCCAGCGGTGTGCCGCCGGAAGCGGACACGGCGTCGACGATGTCGGCGAGCTCGGTGGATACGGTGCCGCCGTGGGCGCGTACCCACTCTGCCACCGCGCTCGTGGCACCTTTGCGGAGCTGGTGGTCACCGATGTCGACTCCGGACATCCTTGTGTTGGCGGAGAATTCGATCCAGGTGGCGTCGACGAGTTCACCGGGGGTGCGCGCGCGCAGCCCGTATTGCTGTTTGGCGAACACGACGATCGAGCGGCCCTCGGGCGTCTCGTCGGCCAGGCTGGACAGCTGCGCGGCGTCGGCGAGCGCCTCCGGTGTGACCCTGGGCAGCGGAAGGGACTCTGCCGCTTGCCGGTTGCCGAGCGTGATGGTGCCGGTCTTGTCCAGCAGCAGGGTGTTGACGTCACCGGCCGCCTCGACCGCGCGGCCGGACATGGCCAGCACGTTGCGCTGCACCAGGCGGTCCATGCCGGCGATGCCGATCGCGCTCAGGAGTGCCCCGATGGTGGTTGGGATCAGGCAGACCAGCAGCGACACCAGCACGATGCCGGTGATGCCGTCCCCGGTGAGGGCCAGAGTGTCTGCGACGCCGGGGTTGTCGGCCTTGGCGTAGATCGCCAGGGGCTGCAGTGTGGCGACGGCGAACACGAAGATGATGGTCAGCGAGGACAGCAGGATGTTGAGCGCGATCTCGTTGGGGGTCTTCTGCCGGTCGGCGCCTTCGACCAGCGCGATCATCCGGTCGATGAAGCTCTCGCCGGGCTTCTGGGTGATGCGCACCACGATGCGGTCGGACAGCACGGTCGTGCCTCCGGTGACGGCGCTGCGGTCGCCGCCGGACTCCCGGATCACCGGCGCGGATTCACCGGTGATGGCCGACTCGTCCACCGACGCGATGCCTTCGACGACGTCGCCGTCGCCGGGGATCACCTGACCGGCTTCGACGACGACAATGTCGCCCTGCTGCAGAAGCGGTGCGGCGACCAGTTCTTCGCTGCCGGAGTCGCTGAGCCGTCGGGCCATCGTGTCGGTCTTGGCCTTGCGCAGGCTCTGCGCCTGGGCTTTGCCGCGTCCTTCGGCGACGGCTTCGGCGAGGTTGGCGAAGATGACGGTCAACCAGAGCCACAGCACGATCAGCCACGCGAACCAGGACGGATTCGGGATCGTCCACACGGTTGTCCACACGGCGCCGATCTCGACGATGAACATCACCGGGTTGCGCCACAGCGTGCGGGGGTCGAGCTTGCGCAGCGCGTCGGGCAGCGACGTCCACAGCAGCTTCGGGTCGAGCAGTCCGCCGACGAGCCTGGTGGACTGCTTTGCAGCGGTGGCTGTTTCGGGGAGGGTCGAGACGTTGGTGACGGTCATCAATGGAGTCCTTCAGCGAGGGGGCCGAGCGCGAGCATCGGCAGGAAGGTCAGCGCGACCAGGATCAGGGTGACGCCGCAGACCATGGCCACGAACTGCGGCCGGTGCGTGGGCAGCGTGCCCACCGATTCCGGTGTTCTGCCCTGTCGGGCGAGCGCCCCGGCCAGTGCCAGCGCGAAGATGATGGGCAGGAACCGCCCGAACAGCATCGCCAGCCCGAGCGCGGTGTTGTACCACGTGGTGTTGACGCTGATGCCGGCAAAGGCAGAGCCGTTGTTGTTGGCCGCCGAGGTGAAGGCGTAGAGCACCTCCGACAGGCCGTGCGGGCCGGTGTTGAGCATGCTGGCCCGTTGTTCGGGCAGTGCCATCGCCGCAGCGGTCCCGGTCAGCACGATCAGCGGTGTGATGAGGAAATAGGTTGCGGCCAGCTTGATTTCGCGGGGAGTGATCTTCTTGCCCAGGTATTCCGGGGTCCGGCCCACCATGAGTCCGGCGACGAAGACGGTGATGATCGCTAGGATCAGCATGCCGTAGAGGCCCGATCCGACTCCGCCGGGTGCGACTTCGCCGAGCATCATGTTGAACATCGGCATCATTCCGCCGAGGCTGGTGTAGGAGTCGTGGAACGAGTTGACCGCCCCTGTCGAAGTGAGCGTGGTGGCGGCCGCGAACACCGCTGAATTGGCCACGCCGAAGCGCTGTTCCACGCCTTCGGTCGACGCGCCGACGGCGGTCGGGACGGTGCCGTGGTGCTGGAGCTGGAAGAACATGGTCAGGCCGACGCTGAGCACGGCGATGCTCGCCATCACCGCGACGATCGCGAGGCCCTGCTTGCGGCCGGTGGGCCCGCCGACCATGCGCCCGAACATCCTCGGCATCGAGAACGCGATGACGCTGAGCAGGAAGATCTCCACCCAGTTCGTCCATGTGGTCGGGTTTTCGAACGGGTGCGCCGAGTTGGCGTTGAAGAATCCGCCGCCGTTGGTGCCTAGTTCCTTGATGACCTCCTGGCTCGCGACCGGCCCGCCGGGGATGGTCTGCTGCGCGCCGGCCAGCGTGGTGACCACCTGGTCGTGGAGTCCGAAGTTCTGGACGACGCCGCCGCTGATCAGGATGATCGCGCCGATCACGGACAGCGGCAACAGGATTCGGAAGCTGCCGCGCACCAGGTCGACCCAGAAGTTGCCGAGGTCGCTGCTGCTGCGTCGGGCCAGGCCCCGCACGAACGCGACAGCGACGGCCATGCCGACCGCGGCGGAGACGAAGTTCTGCACCGTCAGGCCTGCCATCTGCACGAGGTGGCCCTGGGTGGATTCGCCTGAATACGATTGCCAGTTCGTGTTCGTCACGAAGCTGACAGCCGTGTTCCACGCCAGCGCAGGGGTCATCTCGGTGCCCGGGTCGGTCAGGGCCAGAGGCAGCCGGCCCTGCACCAGTTGCAGCACGAACAGGAACACCAGGCTCACGGCGGAGAAGGCCAGCACACTGCGGGCGTAGGCGCCCCAGGTCTGTTCGGCTTTCGGGTCGGCGCCGATCAGGCGGTACACCAGGTTCTCGGCGCGCGAGTCCCTGGTCGTCGAGTACACGCGGTACATGTAGTCGCCGAGCGGCACGTGGACGGCTGCCAGCGCGACCACCAGCGATACCAGGAACAGGATCCCGGCGAGCCCGGTGCTCATCAGAACTTCTCCGGGAACAGCAGGGCCGCGAAGAGGAACACCGCGATCAGTGCCACCAGCACGAGGCCGATGAGGTTCTGGGTCACAGGCTGTCGACCCATTTCTGGAGCGCGCCGAACAGGGCGAACACCGCCACTGTCAGCGCGAGGTAGACGACGACGGACATCACGGCGATCAGCACTCCTGCACTCGGTGATGCACCCGTCGTGAGTGGCGGATGCGCACGCCAACGTATGGCGGCGATCGGCAGGTGAGCTGTGCGTTTACGGTTTCTTGACGGCGGCGCCGGGCCTCTTTACGGAGTTCATGCGGCCTCGCCGCCGGCTGAGCGGACGGCGCTACTCAACCAGGCCGGCCGCACGGGCGTCGTCGACGGTGCGCTCCCACGGCAACGCGCCGACGGCGAGCACGATCAACGCGCCGACCATCGCGAGTCCCGGAGCAATGGCGAGCATGAGCACCGTGCTCGCCAGCAATGCCAGAAGCACCGTCCAGCGACTGCGCCGGTGCGGGCGCAACGCCTTGGTGGAGCGGGGAGCAACCGTTGCGGTCATGCCTTCACAGTGAGCGCGCTGGCTAAGAGTTGTCCCACCGCTATCTGTGGGTTTGCTTTGAGATCTACGACGGCGGCAGCTCGTGGGTCAGCGCCTGGTAGCCCTGAGCTCCGGCACGCTGCAGCATGGCACGGACGATGCCGACGATCAGGCCCTGGATCGCGGCGGCGATCATCACCGTCTTGGTGGACTGCGCAAGATCTTTGGGATCCGGCGGTTCGGGATCGTTGGCGCCGATGCGCTTCCAGATCTGGCCGAAGATCGCGCCGGCCAGCAGGCCGCCACCGACCCCGGTGGCCACCGACAGCGGCTGGTACAACGACCTGGAGATTTTGCCCATGATCACTCCGATCTGTCTGCGGCGAAAGCGGTTGCTGAACCTCTACCCGAGAGCGCCCCGGCCTAACCGCGTCGGCGTTTCGACATCAGCCGGTGGGGTACGCCGCGGCCGAACCCCACGAACTGTTTGGAGGCGCAAATGGCTGAAAAAGATGTGACGCCTGACGCGGTGATTCCGTACCCGGGCGAGACCGGCGACATGGCCGACAAGCCGCGAGATGAGATGCGGGACTACGTCGGCACCGGGCTGCTGGAGGGCAAGCGGGCCTTGATCACCGGCGGGGACTCGGGCATCGGCAGGGCGGTGGCCGTCGCGTTCGCCAAGGAGGGCGCCGACGTCGCGATCGCCTACCTGGAGGAGGAAGACGACGCCGCGCACACCGTGTCGCTGGTGGAGGCGGCCGGCCGGCGCGCAGTGCGATTCCCCGGCGATCTCGCCGACCCGGCGCACTGCCGGTCCGTCGTCGAGGACACGGTCAAGGAACTCGGCGGGCTGGACATCGTCGTCAACAACGTCGCGTTCCAGTCACCGATCACCGATTTCACCGAGATCAGCGACGAGCAGTGGCGCCGCACGTTCGCGGTGAACATCGACAGCTTCTTCCACGTCACCAAAGCGGCACTGAAGCACCTGCCGGACGGATCGGCGATCATCAACACCGGCTCGATCAACGGTCTGCGCGGCAACAAGACCCTGATGGACTACTCGGCCACCAAGGGCGCGGTGACCGCGTTGACGTACTCGCTGGCGCAGTCGTTGGCGGAGCGCAAGATCCGGGTCAACTGTGTGGCGCCGGGACCGGTGTGGACGCCGCTGATCCCGGCGACCATGGACGAGGAGAAGACCGAGGGCTTCGGTGAGCAGACGCCGATGGGCCGCGCCGCCCAGCCCGACGAGATCGCGCCGTCGTATGTCTTCTTCGCCGCGAACCGGCTGTCGTCGTACTACAGCGGCGAGGTGCTCGCGCCCATCGGCGGCGAGACGCTGCCGGGCTGAACCTGCTGCCACGAGAACGGGCCGGTGGAGATTTCCACCGGCCCGTTTCGTCTTCGGTCGTTACTTGCGTCCGAACACGCCGCTCAGCGCGTCACGCGCACGGTCGAGAACCGAAGCGAACGGTCCCGCAACGAAGTTCGCCGCAGCCGACTCCACACCGGGATGCGGGTGCGTCGGCGCGATCTTCTCGGCGAGTGCCACCGCGTCGGCGAGTTTGGCGAGCTCCTCTTTGCTCAACTCGGCTTCCAGCGCGGTGAACTCGTGCTCCTCCTCGTTCTTGGCGTGCTCGAGGACGTCGCCCTGCAGGTGGATCAGGGCCTTGCTGAACTCGGCGCTGTCGATCGGCAGCTTCTCGATCTCGCTGAGCTGAACCTTGGAGTCGTGTTCCTCGGCCAGGCGGTCGTCGACGATGGCGTCGCCGTTTTCGATCTTGCGGCGCACCCGCGGGTGAACGACCATCTCCTCGGCCGTCTCATGGACCGCCAGCATGGTCCGCAAACGGGTGAACGCTTCCTGACGGGTCTCGGCGTCGGCAGCGTCGAGGGTCTCGATGAACAGGTTGCGGATGGTTTCGTGCTGGGTCTTGAGGTAGTCGACGACGTCGCGTGCCGACGTGATGGTCGGTGCAGTCACGTGAATCTCCTTGCTGATAACTCTTTTTGGGCTGTACGCGGGATAGCTCTCGGCAAAACCGCGCTGCAGGTTCGATACCCTTGGCCCGGAACCCGAAAACGTGGTGTGCCGTCGTCGACATCCCGTTTGAATTCCGCCTCGCCGGGTAGGGACTGCAGCATGAAAGCTGTAACGTGGCACGGCCGTCGCGACGTGCGGGTCGACACCGTCGACGACCCGAAGATCCAAGAGCCCACCGACGCGATCATCGAGGTCACGTCGACCAACCTGTGCGGCTCCGACCTGCATCTCTACGAGGTGCTCGGAGCATTCATGCACGTCGGCGACATTCTCGGCCACGAGCCCATGGGCATCGTCCGTGAGGTCGGCTCGCAGGTCACCAACCTCAAGCCGGGCGACCGCGTGGTCATCCCGTTCCAGATCTCGTGTGGTCACTGCTTCATGTGTGACCACCAGCTGTACACCCAGTGCGAGACCACCCAGGTTCGGGATCAGGGGATGGGCGCGGCGCTGTTCGGCTATTCGGAGCTTTACGGCCAGGTGCCCGGCGGCCAGGCTGAGTACCTTCGGGTGCCGCAGGCGCAGTTCACCCACATCAAAGTTCCTGAGGGACCGCCGGATTCGCGTTTCGTGTACCTGTCGGACGTGCTGCCCACCGCATGGCAGTCGGTGGCTTATGCCGGCATTCCCGACGGCGGGTCGGTCACGGTGCTGGGGCTCGGCCCCATCGGCGACATGGCGGCCCGCATCGCCCAGCACCTGGGCTACCGGGTGTTCGCCGTGGACCGCGTCCCCGAGCGGCTGGAGCGGGCCCGGACCCGCGGCATCGAGACCATCGACCTGCGTGCTGTCGACGGCAAGGTCGGCGACGCGGTGCGGGAGCTGACTGACGGTCGGGGCAGCGACTCGGTGATCGACGCGGTCGGCATGGAGGCCCACGGGTCTCCGATCGCGCACGCCGCGCAGACCGCGACGGCGTTCCTGCCGGACGCGATCGCCAAGCCGTTCATGCAGAAGGCCGGCGTGGACCGGCTGGACGCGCTGTACACGGCCATCGACTGTGTCCGGCGTGGTGGCACGCTGTCGCTGATCGGTGTGTACGGCGGCATGGCCGACCCGATCCCGATGCTGACGTTGTTCGACAAGCAGATCCAGGTGCGGATGGGGCAGGCCAACGTCAAGAAGTGGGTCGACGACATCATGCCGCTGCTCACCGATTCCGACCCGCTCGGTGTGGACACCTTCGCCACGCACGTGCTGCCCCTGGACCAGGCGCCGCACGCCTACGAGATCTTCCAGAAGAAGCAGGACGGCGCGGTCAAGGTCATCTTCGAGCCCTGAGAGGTCCCTGGTGAGGCTGACGCGCAGCAAGCTGAGCACGCCCGGGATCACCCGCAAAAGGCGTGGGAAGGGCTTCGCGTACTACGGCCCCGACGGCGAACTGCTCGCCGATCCGGACACCGCGCAACGCATCAAAGAGCTCGTCATCCCGCCGGCCTGGAAGAACGTGTGGATCAGCCCGAAACCCAACGGGCACATCCAGGCCGTCGGCACTGATGCCGCCGGGCGGCGGCAGTACCTGTACCACGCGCGATGGCAGGAGGAGCGAGCCGAGGAGAAGTTCGACCGGGTGCTGTCGATGTCGGTGCTGTTGCCCCAATGGCGCGCCGAGATCGCGAAGGACCTGGCAGGGCGTGGGCTGACCCGGGACCGGGTGCTGGCGCTGGCGTTGCAGCTACTCGACCGCGGCTACTTCCGGGCAGGTGGGGAGCAGTACGCCGAAGAGCACGAGCACTATGGGCTGGCGACGCTGTTGTGCGAGCACGTCACGCTGAAGAAGAATGCCGTCCAGTTCGACTATCCCGCCAAGAGTGGCGTGCAGCGCACAGTCGAAGTGGACGACCCCGAGGTCGTGCGCGCCATCCGGTCGCTGATGCGCCGGGGGACCGACCGCTCGGGACGACTGTTGGTGTGCCGCAGTGGAAACAGCGACTGGGTCGACGTGCGCGCCGACGACCTCAACGCCCGTTTCAAGGAACTGGTGGGCCAGGAGTACAGCGTGAAGGACCTGCGGACCTGGCACGGCACCGTGCTGGCGGCCGCAGCGTTCGCCGATGCCAAGCCGCCGACCTCGAAGACCGCGATCAAGCGCGCGACGGCGGGAGTGATGAAAGAGGTCTCCGAAGAACTCGGCAACACCCCGGCGGTGGCGCGGTCGTCCTACGTCGACCCGCGCGTGGTCACCGGGTACGAGCAGGGGGTGACCATCGCGTCCGCGACCAGACGCGCGGCGAAGATGCGGAAGCCGGACGAGGCGCAGGCTGTGCTGGAAAAAGCCACCCGCCTGCTGATCCGGCGTGTGGCACGTAGCTGACGCGGGTTTGGTAGGTGCGGGGGCTGGCAATCCGAAGGCAAGCCATTCCACAGCGGGGAGGACAAATGCCGAACACGTCGGTCAAAAACGAAAAGATGTACGAGGAGCTGCGCGATCAGGGCAACTCCAAGGAGAAGGCGGCGCGCATCTCCAACGCTGCGGCGTCGCGCGGCAAGTCCGCCGTGGGCCGTAAGGGCGGCAACTCAGGGTCCTACTACGACTGGAGTGTCGCCGACCTCAAGAAGCGCGCCAAGGAACTCGGCTTGTCGAACTATTCACACTTGACCAAGGAAAAGCTGATCTCGAAACTGCGCAATCACTGAGGTCACTCGGTCTTGGCGCGCGCTTCGGCGCCCGACTCCTCGGTGTCGATGTCGTCATCGGAGCTGGCACGGCCTACGTACGGACCTGAGTCCTGGTCGGTGTCGTCTTCGTCGGCGCGTGACCCGGCGACCTTGGAATCCGCCTCGACGTCGGATTCGGCTTTCTCGGAATGCGGTTCACTCATGACGGACCTCCTACGTTGCGTCGGAGCTGTGATGCCCGGGTGATCGAGTTCCGAAACCCCGTGGCCCGTTTTATCTCAACGGACCTGTGGCCTTTATTACCGACTGTTTGGTCATGATCGGGTCGGGTATCTGACCGGCATGGCTGACGTTGCTGAACCCGTGCGCGCGATCGCGCTGATCTGTAGCTTGAAGCCGAGCCCGGCCGAGTCCAGCAGTGCCCTCATCGCCGAAGACGTGTTCAAGACCATGAGGGCCCAGGGCGCTGAGTGCGAGGCCGTGCGCTGCGTCGACTACAACATCGCCCCCGGCGTGGAGGCCGACATGGGTGAGGGCGACGACTGGCCGAAGATCCGGGAGAAGGTGCTCGCCGCAGACATCCTGCTGCTGAGCACGCCGGTGTGGCTCGGTCATCCGTCGTCGGTCACCCAGCGGGTGCTGGAGCGCCTGGACGCCGAGCTGTCGAACAAGGACGAGCAAGGACGGCCCACCATGTCCAGCAAGGTGGCGATCGTCAGCGTCGTCGGTAACGAGGACGGCGCGCACAAGGTCGTCGCCGACGTCTTCCAGGGCCTCAACGACGTCGGTTTCAACATCCCCGCGCAAGGGTGCACCTACTGGAACGGTCCAGCGATGGGCTCCACCGACTACAAGGAAATCGACGAGGTGCCGGAACCGGTGGCCTCTGCGACCGCGGCAGCCGCCCGCAACGCGGTCCACCTGGCGCGGGTGATGCGACAGTCGCATTACCCGCCCTACGAATGACAGACGCCGTCACGTCACGGCGGAAGGAGAGTGAAAATGCCTGACACATCACGAGATCCGGTCGACCACGCCCGTACGACCCGTCAGCACGCCGGTGAGACCATGAAGGCCGGCCATAATGCGCCCGGCCTGATCGGCGTCGGACTCGGTGTGGTGTCTCTGGTGATCGGTCTGTATCTGTTCGCCAATGCCATGACCACCGGCGGTATCGTCGCGGTGGTCATCGCAGCGGTGTTGATCGGTGGCGGCCTGTTCTGGCTGAACCGGATGCACCATAAAGTTCAACTGGAACAGCGCGATTGGCACGCCAAGAACCCTGACGCCCATTACGAACCGCCGACCAGTTGAGCACCGACGGCCCGGCGGCGGTGCGGGAGAACGAACTTCCCGCGCCGCCACCGACCACCCCGGCCCGCACCGTCGCCCGCCTGATTCTGGCGGGCGCGATGGTGTTTGCCGGTCTGAGCCACTTGTTCTGGGCGCGTCACGAATTCCGCGCCCAGGTGCCCAAGTCCATCCCGATGGACGAGGACGGCGTCGTCATGGCGTCCGGCGGCGTGGAGATCATGCTCGGTGCCGGTCTGGCGCTGCTGCGGCGCGACCGGGTGCTGGTCGGCCGGCTGCTCGCGGCGTTCTTCGTCGCCGTTTTCCCCGGGAACATCGCGCAGTTCGTCAACAAGCGCGACGGTTTCGGGTTGGACAGCGACGCGAAGCGTTTCGTGCGGCTGCTGTTTCAGCCGGTGCTGATCGCCTGGGCGCTGTGGTCGACCGGGGTGCCGAAGCGCTGAAGTTACTTGGCCAGCCAGGCCATCGCCGCGACGATCAGTGCCTGCGTGGCCACGTCGAGTGTGGGTTGCATCGTCGGAGCGAAGTGCGGTGAGTGGTTGACCGCGATGTCTTGGTCCACCGTCCCGGCTTCGGCCGCCTTCCGGTAGGTGTCCGCGTCGATACCGCCGACACCCCAGTAGGTGTAGGGCACTTTCAGCGCCGAGGGGATGTCGCTGAAGTCCTCGCTGGCGGTGCCTTGCGGTAGTTCCACGCACTGGTCGCCGAATGCCTTGGTGAAGGCGTCATGTACTCGGTTCGTCGTGTCGATGTCGTTGTCGGTCAACGGGAATCGGTCGAACAACTCGAACTCGGGGTCCCGCGGCGAGCCTGATGCGAGACACTCGGCCTTGACGATGCGGTGGACCGCGTCGATGACGGCGGTGCGCGTGCGCTCGTTGTAGGTCCGGATGTTCAGCTGCAGCACGGCGCGGTCGGGGATCACGTTGCTCTTGGCACCGGCGCTGACGCTGCCGACGGTCAGCACCGCCGGCTCGGTGGGGCTGACTTCGCGCGCGACGATGGTCTGCAGGCGCACGATGATCATCGCGGCGAGCACGACGGGGTCGACGGCCGACTGGGGCATGGAACCGTGGCTGCCGCGTCCGAACACGGTGATGCGCATGCTGTCGGCGGCGGACAGGAACGGACCCGCGTGGGTGCCGACGGTGCCGGCCGGGAAGGGCAGCACATGCTGGCCCAGGCAGACGTCGACGCGGGGGAGCAGCTCGGCCAGCCCGTCGGCGGCCATGGTTCGGGCGCCGTCGCCGGTTTCCTCGGCCGGCTGGAACAGGGTGACTGCGGTGCCCTGCCAGTCGTTTTGGCTGCCGGCGAGCAGACGTGCGGCGCCCAGCAGCGCGGTGACGTGGGCGTCGTGCCCGCAGGCGTGCATGACCGGGACCTCGTGGCCGTCCCGATCGGTGCTCTGCACCGTCGAGGCGTACGGCAGCCCGGTTTCCTCACGGACCGGCAGCGCGTCCATGTCGGCGCGCAGCAGCACCGTCGGGCCGGCGCCGTTCTCGAGGATCCCGACCACGCCGGTGCCCCCGACACCCTCGTGGACCCGGTAGCCGGCCTCGGTGAGCGTGTCGGCGACGATTCGCGCCGTGCGGTGCTCCTGGTGGGACAACTCCGGATGCCGGTGCAGGTCCTGGTAGAGCTCCTCCTGCCAAGAGCGGATGCCGTCCAGGCCGTCGAGGACGGCGGTCTGCTGCCTATCGGTCATGCCGACGGATACCTCGGGGGCGGATGCGCAAACGCGTGGACTCGGGGTGGGTGATTCGTCGGAGCCGGACGGGCCGGCCGATAGGAGCAGAACGGATTCTTCCCACAGTCTCGCGAGCTGGGGCGCCCTCCGATACGACTCGTGGACAACAATGCGATTAACGGAGCGGAGGCCGGAGCATGTCCGAGTACGCAGCACTCGCGAAGAGATGGGTCGAGGTGACCAAGCGGGTCGCCGCCGGCGCGTGGGATGGCATCTTGTGTCCCAGAAACGCTGACGCCGATGTATTGATCGAGGTCCGTGAACATGCCGCGGGCACCGACGAGGCAAGGTTTGAGTACTGGATACATTGCCCGCGATGCGGTGCTGAAATCTACTTCCGCAGCAAGGATCAGTACAGTCCATTGCCGCAGTAGGACGGCTGCTTTCGTAGGTTGTGGTGGTTGTCCGATGGCAGAGGCCGAACAAGCGCGGGTATCGACGACCGCTGGCGCAGGCGTAAGAAACCGGCGGAGTGATTGGCACCAAACGAACAAGGTTGTACGGCATGGCTTCCCGCTGGCCGTCAGACAAGTCGACGCACAGGAGCGAGCACGTTGGAGGATCGCGGCGAGCATGCCGAACTATTGGTGCTGGCCAACGCAGTAGGGTTCGGAATGTTGCGGTATCCAGCGCATCGGAAGAAGCCGAACCGTCCCAAGTCTGCCGCTCGCTGCATCGCCCCCACAGCCCCGTTTGGCGCACTCATTTGCCCAGCAAACTCTCGTGCAAAGTGAGCTCGCGTGCCACCTCCGGTACCGGTCGGCCCCATCAATCACCAGACGAGCAGCCTCCATCTTGAACCGCGGTGCGAACTACCGACGCGTCCGCGACATGTCGATATCCTTCCAGTAGGACACCGCCCCGCTATCTCAGGCGTCCACTGAAACTGGGGAACCTCCGTGCACTGTCACCATGGTTCTCAAAGCGAATGGATCGGGCGGATGGTACGTGCTGACTGGGATGATGGATTCGTGACTGGGCCCTCCGTTTCGCGTCCCTTATCGCACTTCTTCCGGGCGTACTTTCACGAAGATTGGGATCTGGAAGCCGACAGCTGGCAAGGGTTGGTCGACGGTTACGTTCGTGACGAGGAACCCCACTCACAGCTACTTCGAACGCTAGCTGAAGAGATCGATGACCTAAACACTCCTCACGCCGAAGCCGATATGAGGGCGTTTGTAACTCATCGCTTGGGTGCTAAATACTGCCCGCTCCCTGAAATGTCCTATGAAGAATGGCTCACGCAAGTCGCTGAGCGGTTGCGCCTGCACGCCGAAGCGATTGACGGGGGTGCTATTACCTCCACAGGTTGAGAACGGCTCGGGTGGCCTTGGGCGGGGCTGGGATTGTGATGTTGCGGCTCAAGGCGGGTCTCGGTGATTTCGGCTGGAGGTCCGGCTATGCAGCTTCAGGAAGGCGGGGCTGACAGCGTGTCCGAGGAGCGGCCGTTTTGCGAGCCGATGCGCATGGTCACTGAGCACGTGTACTGCGCTTCGAGTCCTCGGCTATGACTGAAACGACCTGAAGTACGCTCTGTGCTGCATCGCCCCCATAGCCCAATTGGCAGAGGCAGCGGACTTAAAATCCGTCAAGTGTCGGTTCGAGTCCGACTGGGGGCACTGGTCAGAACTCATTCCAATCCGTATCGATGGCTGGGTGTATGCACGATGTAAACTTACCCCCGTGACGACGCCGAGGGAGCCTGAGAGAACGGATGTTGTCGCTCTGCAAGGAACGCCCTCAAAGGCGATTACAGCGAACACCCGGCACGGGCGGCGTAACCGACCTCTGGAAGGGCAAGGATGGCAAGCCCACAAAAAGAGCCACCGTCTCAAAAGTGAATTAGAAACACCTCTTTGAGTCTGGCCTTTTGAGGCTGGTTCTGCGACACCTTCACCTCAGGGTTTCACTACCACGCTCCTGCTCGGATTGAGTGTCCGAAACTAAAGATTTGAGACGTGAGCTTGCGCGCTCCGACTACTAGGGCGGCGCTGGATGACTGCCGTCGCCACCCTGCATGCAGCCTCGGTCCGGCCTGCTGCCGCGAGGCCTGAGATCGATGTGGCCTCGGAGCAATTACACCCGAGCTCACTCAGGATCACCGGTGCGCCGACTTCTCGTCGCAGTCAGAGTTCCGCATACTGCACTCTGGCCATCGGAAGGAGAAAGCCTTGAGTAGAGCTCCGTTCGGCTGTACGTGCACTGCAGGGCCAGAAGACCATCCCAATCTTGCTGAACTACTGGTTTACGCGGATGGAAAGGGCACTCGAACCGCGCGGTGGCGAACTGCGCGGCTCGCACACGGAGACGTCGCTGCCCTCGACTTGGCCGCATGCGTTGTAGCGAACGCAGCGGTTTCATGGCGAACGGTCGGCACACCATCGGTGTATGAAGACTGGACGCTCGCGGTTAATGGGGGGCAGAAATTGCTTTCGGCTGATGCCGAGGTTTTCAGAGTTTACATTGACCACGGGTTCGGACTGCCGGATGCACCTCGCGAGGGCAAGCATCGACGCGGATGGCTGGCTGAGTTCATCTTCTATCTGATTGCGGAGGAAGTTGGTTCAAGCTACGGGCGGACATTGGTTCATGCGGAGGGACCTGACTGGCACGCGACAAAGCCGGGTCGCGACAGCCTAATTTTCTGGAGGAACAATCAGGAGCTTGAATTCCGACTCTGGGAGGTGAAACACAATGTCGGGAGTGCGCCTATATCGAGCTCGGTCGGCGAAGCGGCCTCCCAACTCCGCGACAGTGCTCTCAGCTATTTGGCGCAGGCTACGAGCATTGCGGCAGCGCCGGGCGCGGTCGGCGGGGACGAAGAGCTCAGAAGGCTGTACGGCGAGCTGCCTCGTTTATGGGCCACTGGTAGCCCGAAATCCGGGATCGGCATAACGGTGGCGACGCTCGACTCGAAAGTACCGACCAAGTGCTTCAGCCGTGTGGCGCAGTTGTTCCCGAGGCTGCAGTCCCCCGCACAAATTGAGGGCCTAGTGTCAGGGATTGGGAACTTTTCGGATTTTGCTGACGACGTGAGGGATCGTGTGTGGACTCCTCTCTGAGCATCGACCTGATATCTGAAGCGGTCGGCTTCGGTGACCCACAACTATCGGACGCTTTTGAATCTGGAGTATTGCCTACGCCTGAGACGCTGCAGCAGTTGCTCGCCCAAGCGGAGATAGAGCTCTTTATTGGTCGGGCAGCGGTAGGTCAAGACCTCATCCGGACCGGCTGGTACCTACACGGAGTAGCGAGCGCTGATGCGAGTATTGGACTCTATCCAGTAAGTCAGCAAAGGCAAGCCTTCGCCGTAAGTGCGCACATATTCGACCTCGCCTGTGCGCAATCAGATGCAGACGACATCACGAGACTGTCCAGGGCTTTTGCAGCCCAGGTAGGTTTTCATCGCAGCGGTGGAGAGCCGAATGCCGGCGCGATTGGTAGACGCATGGCACCGTTTCTCCTTGACCCCGCCTCGGGAACATTCGCCAATCGCCTCCCGACACTTGCTATCAGCGCCGGAATCTCCCTCCTGAGTCTGGATGCTGGTACAGCAGCGGCGCGGTTGCGCAATTGGCGACGAGACCTGTTCCAGGTGACGGATCGACTGGGCACGACGGACCCGGGAGCGACCATCTTTGGTCCGACGATCCTCGTCGTAAACGCTTGCTACGACCTCCTGCGGTACCTGCGCCAGGGGACCGTCACATACTTAGAACGGGCTCGCCAGGCTTTGGATCGTGCCGTTTCGGCGGAACATTCAGGGCATGACCACCTAGCACGTTGGGTAGCCTCGCACATTCGAGTCATAGGCGATGCGGTTGCTAGCGGGAGTGTTTGGTCGCTTCTGCCTGACGGCACTCCGGATGCAGCCAAGCAGGCTTTCACAATGACAGCGCCGCAGATACTGACGTTGTGGCCGCCTCAGCGAGAACTGCTCGCAGGCGAAGAAGGGGCGCGTGATTTTGGTTCGTCGAAGCGACTCGTAGTTGGCGTACCGACTAGCGCAGGAAAGACGTTAATCGCGCAGCTACTAATGGTCCAGCATCTCGGAAGCGGCGGTACTGGCGTCTGTTACGTGGCGCCTCAGCGAAGTCTCGGACGAGAGGTTCGACGGGCAATGGTCCGACGCCTGAGGCTGCTTGCGCGAGAGGCGGCTCGACTGGGGCCGGATCACGGACTGCCCACGACAGGAGTACTCGCCGAGCTACTGCAGAAGCTCGGCGAGTGGTTCACGGGCCGTGCCGGGGATGAACTTGACCAACCTGCTGTGGCCATCATGACGCCTGAGCGCCTTGCTCATTCGCTGCGGGAAGATGCCGACGACGTACTTGCCCGATACGGCATGTTTGTTTTCGACGAGGCTCATCAAATCCGCGAGAAGGGTCGTGGCTTTCTGCTTGAGAGCATCATCTCGTACCTTCATTGGCGCACAATGGATTCCGCTCATCAGATTGTGCTCCTTAGTGCTGCCCTCGGTAACGCTGCGCAGATTCGATCGTGGATCGACCCCAACGACGAGGGGCGACTGTTCGAATCTGAATGGCGGGGCCCTCGTCGCCTGACCGCGTTGTTCGGCGTACGGAGAGATCCCGAGGCCACTCCTCGAATCCAAAGCGTCAAAGCCAGTGGGCAAATGAAAAGCTATGTCCAGAGGCAAATCTTCCCCGCGCAGGGAGTTTTTAGCCTCAAGCCGACTGAGCAAAATCCAGTCCGACTCACGACTAGAGCCCCTCTGGGCGAACTCGCCTATCGCGCTACTGCAGAAGGAGTACGCAACCCTCAATCTGAATCAAGCCACAGCACGCCAAAGTATCGAATGCTTGCGCAGATGGTCAGCTTTCTAGGCCATGCCGGTTCTGTGTTGGTGGTGTGCGACGAACGTAAAGCGGCACGGAATATGGCTGCAGCAATTGCTGAGGTATTACCTCGCGATTCCCGAACGGCACGTCTCGTGCTCGCAACACGACAAAAGCTCGGAAGCGACCATCCGCTCGTCAGAGCCTTGGAGCATGGCGTCGGATACCACCATGCTGGTCTGCCGACGGATCTCCTTGAAACCATTGAAGACGCTGTTCGCGAGGGCGAACTGAATTACCTAGTTTCCACAAGCACTCTGACGGACGGAGTGAACCTGCCTGTGCGAACAGTAGTTCTGAACCCTAGCCATTACCCAGGCCAACCGGAAGATCAACGGATGACCGGGCCGAGACTGCTCAACGCGATCGGGCGTGCCGGGCGTGCAGTACTCGAAACAGAGGGATGGGTTGTGATGGCTGATTATCGAGGCATGAGCACGACGGGGTTCGATGATCTTGAGCCGAAGGCGGAAGAGCTCACTGCTAGATCCGTCCTGACTCGTGAAGAGGTCCTCGAAGAGTTGGAACTTTTCGAGCAGGAGTTCGCGAGTACGTGGGACGCTGCGCTGTCGGCGCGAGGTAGCGTCGCAGATTTCCAAGCTTTTGTGTGGTTCGCGCTAGCCGCCGGAAATATCGAACTGACCGACGCGACAGAAGACGGGTTGATGCCGCTGCTTAACTCAACGCTTGCTTTTACTCAGTTACCAGAAGCCACCCGTGATGGCTTGCTGCGGGTCGCCAGGCTGACAGCTCAGCAATTTGTCAGTACTGACGACAATCTGCGACGAGCTTGGGCACGCACGGGTACGTCTGTAAGCAGCGCGCGGCAGCTTGAACTTATCGCGGCGTCTTTGACTAGTAGCGCAATTGACCGAGATGGGAACTGGGATCCCGGTGACCCGCTTGCTGTTCTAGAGTTATTTCACGATTTGGATATATGGGAGCAAATAACGGAACTACCCGAGAGCCCAAAGAAGTGGGAATTCCGCGAGCGAGATTATTGGAATGCTCCCGTCGTCCAAGTCGATGTAAAGGATTTCCTTTCGCTTTGGCTGGCTGGTTTACCAATTCCGGATCTCGCCGATCAAGCAATTTCTGGCGTGCCTGACCGTGGCTGGCGACTCGAGCTTGCGGTCGATGCGGTGTCCGACTTTTGCGAGCATTACTTCGCGTGGCTAGCTTCGGTTTTGGTCAACCGCGCGAATCAAATGTTGCAGGAGTTGGGTCGACCCATCGCGATTAGCGAGGAGTTTGGCACATACATTCGGTACGGCGTCTTGAGCGACTTGGCAGTCGAACTAATTACTGCCGGCGTTCGATCGAGAGAACTGGCCAATATCATCGCCGAAACCGCTCAGAATGAGCAGATCCCTTCGACCGATGTGCGTGAATGGCTCGGTGCTCTGAGCTTTGATGCGTGGCGCGATCGTTTCGGAGCCACCCAATTAGACCTCGTTGACTTGGTGGAGTACGCGCGTCCGCGAGCTAGCAGTCTGTTGCGTGATCTACTCATTAACGGAAGCGCCAGTATTGATATGCCGCGCGAAGCACGGTTTGCTGCCGATCATCCCGCTCTGACTCTGGAGAGGGACACGTCGACGCCGTCGCCGCATCCACTCGCGCTGTACGTTGACAACTTTGAGGGCGAGGGACCGTCAGCGTCGTCGACCGGCGATCTTGTCGGGTACTTACCGCCGAAGTTTTACGCCGAGGCGGAACTTGTGATCGAGTCGGGCACTGAGGTGACGCTTGCTCTCCGCGACTATACGTTGACCTTCGAAGTGGTCGCCGATGCAGATTAATTGTTGGGACGCCACCGGCGTCATCCACGTCCTTCGTGCCACCTTGAGTGCGATGCAGGCTGTAAACAATATGTATGCACACGTCACCCAAAATCAACTAGTCATACCAACGCTGAAATCATGAAAACTCCACATAAGAAGGCAGATTGGGCGGCTAGGTGTTGTGTACCCATGCTGACAAACGCTGAAAGCGCGGACTTAAAATCCGCCAAGTGTCGGTTCGAGTCCGACTGGGGGCACCGTATAACTGCTGGTAGAAGCGTTGCGCGAGCCCTTAAGCTGTTTAACATGCGAGTTCCGTTGTGCACACATTGTGCACACATGGCGCGGTCGGCTTCGCACGTACGGCGGTGCAGCAAATATGTGGTTCACGGGAGGGGTCGGGGGAGATAATCGAGCTGTTCCTAAGCCGTTTGGCGACTACAAGGAGTTCAGACGGTGGTCGGGCCACCCCCAAACCTGGGGGCTAAGCGGTAGCGGCTGGCGTGCGTGGTTCGGTGGCCAGGTGGTCGACGGGCTCTGTGAGGTGCTCGATGAACACCTCGCCGCACCACGCATCGGGCGCGAGATGGACCATGCTGCGATCGGTTGTGTGCCCTGGTTGACGAGCGCGGCTGTGGCGCAACGCCTACTGAAACTCACCAACTTCTGCGTCGTGGTCGACAAATCTCCCATTAACGAAGGTGCGTTCTCTCGTGCTGAGCGCATCAAGCGTGGGACGGGGATACCGAACAGTGCATTCACCGGCTTGGAAGACATGGTGCCGGTGGACGACACTTCGGCGCCGTCCATGATCGGCCCATACACAGATCGAGACGAACTGCCCCGCATGCTTGATCCGGTACGGGTTGTGGGATGGAATAAGCCGGGGCAAAAACCGCTCTTGCACGCGAAACTACTGGTTCTTGGCCAGTTAGGTTGGCGGCAGTACGACACGCCGTATGGCGAGCGGGAGGAATTCAAGTTCGTCCCGCAGACAGTGTGGTTTGGCTCTGCAAATTCGACCGAGGCCGCGCGTAACCATCTTGAGACTGGATTTGTGTCCGACGATCCGAGCCTCGTCCAGTCGGCTTCGTGGTTTGTCCAAACGGTTATCGGATTCTCGGAGTCGGCTGTCACTGCCGGTGTCGTGCCGCGACCCGACATGAGAGACCTTCCGTGGGACGATGAGGCGTTTGCACAAGCCTCAGCTGAACTTCGGGACGCGTATGAGGGGTGGGACGCGGACAAGAACGACGAGTGGGACGCGGACGAGGACGAGTCCTGACCGCCCTGCCCACTGTGCTGGGCGCTAGCGCTATCGCCGGGCGTGCCGAACACGTCGCCTAGGCTGCGCTGCGCCGCTTGGGCCTCGGCCAGCGCAGCGGCCTCGACGGTGCTCGGGTCGGTCTCCGGTCGGCGGGTCTGCACCATCGCCGCCGCGAGCCGCCGCGTGCGGAACTGCTGGACGCTTTGCGTCGCCGCGTTGCGCCGGGCTGCCAGCGCTTGCCGTAGCCGCTTCTGCGTAACCGGATCGGCGCTGCGTCACCCGGCCACCGGGTGCCGACGAGCGGGACGGCGCTTCACTAGTCCGCGCCTTCCTGGTCGGCGCGGATCGCGCGCCACTTTGCGACCTGTTCGGCGGCTGCACTTTCGGCAGCGGGCACACCGGTCCGCCCCGCCACGAAAGGTGTCCGCGTGCACGACCTACGGCACACGGCGGCGGTGCTGTGGCTTACCGGCGCGGGTGGCTTGGTGCAGTCGATGCACTACATGCGCGTAGCTGATCTGCTTGGGCATGCAACGCACACAATCACACTCGACACGTACGGCAACTGGATCGAAGACGACAAGACAGCACCCGCACCGTTGCCCGCCCTGCCGACGACGGGCACGGTTATTCCGCTGCGGCAGCAGGCCAACTAGAGGTATCGCGAAATCAATTCCGCGACAGTCTGATTAGTCCAGTTGTCGTCGTCGGGCATTATCTCGCGCTTAGTCACATACTTCGTACTGACAATTTCCACTGAGTTCGTAGCCTCGTCCAGATACTTCGTCCACTCGCTGTCGGACGACAATACGTAGACCGCTCCTGTTTGAGCGCGACCGAAGGTGAGTTGTTCTCGCGGGAGCCACATACCAGACGTAAGGACGAAGACGACACCAGCGGCCATCACCGCGAACAGGTAGACGGGCACGATTGCCTGAAAGAGCGTGGTAAATCGGTGCTTGCTATCGCCGCCCATATAGAGACCTAGCCACGTAGTGCAGATGGCAAGGGTGGTTACGAACAGGATTGTGGGCATCGTTGCGACGCTGAGGGCGGTGCCGAGCAACCCCAACGCAAATGCGCCGCCCAGACGGGTAAGCGCACTTGCGAGCGCAGGGTTCATCGGATCGCTCGCTCTCATTCTGCGGCAGCTCGATAATTCAGTCAGCGCGACTGATAGGCATAGGAACGCCAACACGACCAGCGCGAATGGCAGAACCGTGGCGAGGAATATTGCCGTGATGTTCAAGTTCTGCACGAGCGAGCGCAGCGTGTTCGGGTCGCCCTTGGCAGCTATGAGGATCTGCAAGGCGACGAGCGTTACCGGGACCAGACCGAGCAACCAATACGTTCGCTCGGGCGTCCATTTCTTGGCCTTCGCCAGCTCGTGCTGTGCTAACTTGCGCTTGCGCTTTTCGGCCTCAACCTGCATGTACGCGCGGCCTGGATACTCGGCATACTCGGCGTTCTTCGCGGCGATTTCAGGGCTAGCGGCGACGGTCTTACGTCCCCACATTGTCGTCCTGCTGCGCTTCGACCTTCTCGTACAGAGGATCAATATTCTTGTTGAAATGTACTTTGATCTCGTCCACGAGCAGACTCCACTGCTGATCTGAAACGTTAAGTAGCAGATCGCAAACAGAAATCAACTGTTCCGCCTCCTGCTGCGTAGCGCCAACCATGTGCAAGATCGGTGCCGCGACACCAACCATCTCGCGCGGCAGCGGCGGGGGAGCAAGTAATCCTTGGACCAACACTTGCTCTAGATCGCTAACGCGGTGCGCTACATGCTTATTGGCGGTGTCGAGAACGCTCTCGTGTGCTGCGAGTTGGTGGGGCGTCAGGTTGTCAGTCCACGTCGGCTTCAGTTTGAGTCTTGGCTTGCCCGGTTCCAGGTGCCCTTTGCCTGTCGTGAAGACGCGCCGATAGGAGATGCAGCACGCAGTCCATAAGGCCCGCGCGAGCAACTCGTTCTCCTCCCCGGCTTTTCCGAGACGCTGCAGATATCCCGCCGCGCAGTTTCTGGCGAATTCGAGGTCGCCCATGATCGATACCAGGTCTGCGATATCGCTAGCAGTGCCGCCGCTGAGTGACACTGGGATGTAGTTGATAGCTGATTCGGCGCCTTGTGGTTCGTTGCCTGTCATCGCTCCCCCGGATCGGTATTTTCCGGACGCACCTCCCGTACGCCTTCCGCTCCACGATAGGGCCGCCGGCCGACAAGTCTGAACCGCGTGTCGCAGAATGCAGCAAACATCCGTCGCGGGTAGTTCCGTTGTGCATTCGTTGTGCAACCCTGAAAGGGTGTCGCCTGGTCCGGTAGCTGAGTGCGGCCAGATATGCTCTCTAGCTGGGGATTTGACTAGTCGCAGGGTTGCTTAGCCGCAGGTCGAAATAGCCCCGTGCGGGTACTTAAAATCCGCCAAGTGTCGTTTCGAGTCCGACTGGGGCACAAGGAAAGCCCAGTTCAGTTGTTCAATGCGACCGGCTGACCATCGGCCGGCTAGTCAGCCCGAAACCGCCCCGCAGCGGTGAACGGAGGTATGGCCGCCGGGCGCAACGCATGCGGAGGAGTAGCGGTCCGCGGGCGCCGGCTATCTCGTAACCGTGAGGCGCTCGCATATCCCGCCGACTCCAGTTCTGGTGACCCGAGGTGGTGCGTTGACCCTAGGCGCGGCCAGGTGGACACGCTTGTGTGTACGGATCGGCGCGGACGGTAGCAGGCACGTTGAGTCGGAGATGGTGTGGAGCCGTCCAAGAGCAGAATCGCCACCTCGAGCAGTCCACGTAGGCTGGCAACGGTTTTCGGCTCAGGTTCGCAGCCTTGGCGGCAATCCCGGTCTCTGCCACGGTGCCGAACGTGACCGCCGGCCGTCGCGGGCCGGCGTACCCGCCGCTCTCCAGATCGGCCACCACATCGCGCAAAGTGACTTTCAGCGTCGGCCGTCCTGGCGAAGCCAAGCGGCGAGACCTGGCAGTTACGCTCCTGGGGTGGACCGGCTGGCCACCATCTCACCGCTTATCGGAGGCTTGGGTAGCGGAACGGCGGTGAATTTGAATTTGTGGGAGTTCCCGCGCTCAAATGGCCTCACCGGTCAGCCGTACGCCACCGGCTACAACATCGCCGCCGTCATCGCAGGCACTACACCCATCCCGCAGAAGTGAGACTCATATGACACCAGCGATGACCCGCCGCCAAGGCGGTATCGCCTGCGCAGTCCTCGTTTTCGCCCTAATTGCTACAGGATGCCGGATTACCGACCCCTACCAGCCCACCGCACCGGATGACGCCGCCAAGGCCGCCGATACCCTGACCACCCTGCCCTCTCTCGAAGACACTCGCACTCAGGTCGAGGCAGCGATCGTCACGCTCGGTCAGCAGATCACCGCGATCGCGCCCACCGCGAATTGGGAATGGCAACGCGAATACAGCCGCGCCGGATGCCTGCCGCCGTTCGAGCAATCAGACGGAGAGGTCATCCTCATGCCCAAGTATGTCTCCAGCACGCCGATCCGCGAACAACACTGGCAACAGGCCTACGACCTCGCAGTAGAAGCAGCCCATTCAATCGGCGCAGACAACCTCACCGTCTTCAAAGACAACCCGAACGATCACGACGTGCAATTCACCAGCGACACCGGCACCACCCTGCGCTTCGGATCGCAAGCCGCCGCTCTCATCACCGGCAGCACCGGATGCCGGTTACCCGCGAAGTAGCGGACCGCGAGCGCCTCGGGGTTCCGGCGTGACTCCGCGCATTGCGCTCACCGTCCGACGACTCAGCGATCCACCATGCGATGACTTCATGCCCGACACTGCTGATTCCCTTTTCAGAGTCCATTTCTGCTCGCTGGTCGACGCGAGTCAACGCACCTCAACGCCTTAGAGGGCGGTATCAAAGCCGCCACGTGTCACGCCGAACACGCAGTCGGTTGTTTGGACTTGAAACGTTCAGCAAGGCGTCAGCGAGAAACCTCGACGAATACCTACACTCCGAGAATGCGCGTGCCTCGCCGAATCGCAGAGTTCAACAAGCGAGTCACGAATCCGGCGGCTCGCACGATCACACCGTGGCTTCCGAGCCTCGGGACGCTCGAGCACGTCGGGCGGAAGTCGGGTAAGCGATATCGGACGCCGCTGTTGGTGTTCAAGACCCATGATGGCTACGCCATCCTCATCGGCTACGGCCCGCAGACCGACTGGCTGAAGAACGTGCTGGCCGGCGGACCGACGGTGCTGCACAAGCGGGGACGGGCTGTCGCGCTCGTCGACCCACGGGTGGTGAGCAAGGCCGAGGCCGGAGCCGTCGTCATACCGCGTTCCCGGCTGCTATTCCGAGCGTTTCCCTACAACGAGGCGGCCGTGCTGCTGACCGACGCAAACGCTGCACGCTGACCTCTGCGCCGCGAACGCTTCCAGCCACAAGGCCCAAACCGAAATTTGATCTTGAAGTGGCTGTCGCAGAACCTGATTCGCGCGCATCGTGATCGCACACCGGCCGGCCAATCGCCGATCTTCGCCATCGGCAACCTATAGGCTGCGACCAGAGCGGACCGTCGCTCAGCGCAGTCGGCGCTCTGTCGCGACCTCGGGGTCCGTGGAGGAGAGCCCATGCTCGCGAACGACGCCATGTCAGAGACGGACAGCGCATGGATGGTGGACACCCTCCTCACGCTGTTGCAGACACCGAGCCCGACAGGGCGCACCGACGCGGTGATGCGGATGATCGGCGAGATCATCGGGAGTTTCGGGCTGTCGTTCTCGCTGACCCGCCGCGGCGCGCTGATCGTCGAATTACCCGGAGAGTCGGAGACGGCCGACCGCGCGCTGGTGGTGCACGCCGACACCACCGGGTGCATGGTGCGCTCGCTCAAAGACAACGGCCGTCTCGAGGTGATTCCCGTGGGCACCTTCTCGGCGCGGTTCGCCGCCGGTGCGCGCGTGCGGATCCTCACCGACAACTCCGACGAATTCCTCACCGGCACAATCCTTCCCCTCAAGGCCAGCGGCCATGCGTTCGGCGACGAGGTGGACAACCAGCCCACCGACTGGGATCACGTGGAGGTTCGGGTGGACCGACGGGCCTCCGCCCAGGAGGACCTGGTCAAGCTGGGTATCCGGGTCGGTGACTACGCGGCACTGATGGCCAATCCCGTCCTGACCGAAGACGGCTTCGTTGTGTCCCGTCACCTCGACGACAAGGCCGGCGTCGCGGCCGTGCTGACGCTGATCAAAACCCTGACGGAGACTTCGGCGATGCTGCCGCACCGGACCGCGGTCATGGTCACCATCTCCGAAGAAGTCGGCTACGGCGCAAGCACGGGGCTGCCCGACGACATCGCCGAGATGATCACCGTGGACAACGCGGTGTGCGCACCCGGACAGCACTCCCGCGAGGACGCCGTCACGGTTCCGATGTCCGATCTGCACGGCCCCTACGACTATCACCTGACCCGAAAACTGTGTCGGCTGGCAGAGGAGCGAAGCATCCCGTTCGCCCGCGACGTGTTCCGGTACTACCGATCCGACGCGGCCGCCGCCATCGAAGCCGGCGCGAACACCCGGGCAGCGCTGGTGGGATTCGGCGTCGACGGCAGCCACGGATGGGAGAGAACCCACCTCGACTCGATGAAAGCGACCTACCTCCTGCTGGACGCGTGGATCCGGTCACCGCTGACCTTCGCACGTTGGGACGCGGCGCCGTCCGGCTCGGGCGATCTGCACGAGTTCCCCTCCGCGCGGCAGCCCGCACCGCAGGAGAAATGGGTGCCGCTGTCGCGCGGGTGAACATTCTGGTGTCATCAGCACGACCCGCCGGTGTGAAAGAGCACTGCCACCGCTGAGCGCGGATTGGCGGCCCACGCCACGCATCCACGAAAATCCCGCGCCGCAACTTGCTACGTTTCTTCCCAGGAACTCGGCGAGGAGGCCTACCGATGAATGACGTGCTGCACGGCGTTCGCCAGAAACTGCAACTGGTGTCCGAGTCGGGTCGAGCGGTGAAGCGGCTGATCGACAGCGGCATCATCGACCTCACCGACCTCAAGTCCTCGGCCCGCGCGGCCAAGCTCTCCCGCACCTACGGCCCGCAGGCCACCATGGCGATCCTGGGCGCCCACAAGTACGGTTCGCTGCCCGCGATCACCGACGAGCGTGGCACGTTGACCTACAAGCAGGTCGACGACCAGTCCTGGGCGTTGGCCCACGGGCTGCGCGACCGGGGCGTTGCGGCGGGATCGGTCGTCGGCGTGCTGTGCCGGGACCACCGCGGCCTGGTCATCACGATGGCCGCGTGCGGCAAGGTCGGCGCGCGGATGGTGCTGATGAACACCGGCTTCGCCAAGCCGCAGTTCGCCGAGGTGTGCCAGCGCGAGCACGTCGCCGTCGTCCTGCACGACAGCGAGTTCCTCGGTCTCCTCGACGCGCTGCCCGCCGACATGCCCCGCGTACTGACCTGGGTGGACGACGTTACGGATGTGCCCGCCGGGGTGCCCACGCTCGACGACATCGTCGCCACCAGTCCGTCGCAGCCGCTGCCGCCGCCGGACAAGGCGGGCGGGTCGGTCATCCTGACCAGCGGCACGACCGGTCTGCCCAAAGGCGCGCCCCGCGACAGCGTGTCACCGCTGGCGACATCCCAGTTCGTCGACCGAGTCCCGTTCCCGCGCAAGGGAACCATGGTGATCGTCTCACCGATCTTCCACAGCACGGGGTGGGCGACCTACACCGTCGGCGCCGCGCTCGGCAACAACATCGTGACCGCCCGCCGGTTCAACGCCGAGGCGACGCTGGGGCTCATCGCCACCCACAAAGCCGACATGCTGGTGGCCGTCCCGACCATGTTGCACAGGATGGTCGAACTGGACCCGGCAATCATCGCCAAGTACGACACGTCGTCGTTGAAGGTGATCCTGATCGCCGGATCGGCGCTGAGCCCGGAGCTGTCCAACCGGGTGCAGGACACCTTCGGCGACGTCCTCTACAACATGTACGGGTCCACCGAGTGCGCCGTCGCCAGCGTCGCGACCCCCGCCGAACTGCGCGCCGCACCCGGAACCGCGGGCCGGTCTCCGGTCACCTGCGAGGTCGTCCTGTTCGACGAGAACGACCAACGCATCGAGGGCTACAACCGGCGCGGCCGGATCTTCGTCCGCAACGGCGCCCCGTTCTCCGGCTACACCGACGGCCGCAGCAAGCAGATCATCGACGGCTACATGTCCAGCGGCGACATGGGGCACTTCAACGAGGACGGCCTGCTGTTCGTCGACGGCCGCGACGACGACATGATCGTCTCCGGCGGCGAGAACGTCTTCCCCCAGGAGGTCGAGAACCTTTTGGAGGCCCGCAGCGACGTCGCCGAGGTCGCGGTCGTCGGTGTCGACGACGTCGAGTTCGGAAAACGATTGCGCGCCTTCGTCGTTCCTGAAGCCGGTGCGACGAAGGACGCCGCGGAGATCAAGCTCTACGTCAAGGAGAACCTGGCCCGGCACAAGGTTCCGCGCGACGTGGTGTTCGTCGACGAGTTGCCGCGCAATGCAACCGGGAAGCTGCTGCGGCGGGTCCTCGCCGAGATGGACGTCGACGCGGATTGACGGTTGGGACGCGGCGTCACCGGGCGTAAAGTTGCGGACGGGCTTCGCGCTGGAAGCCTTCGACGCCTGTAAGAAATCCGTCACAGGCCGAACGGGTGGATTCCGGCGTAATGGGCCATTCCGTTCAGGCGCGTGCCAGGTGGGCGGGCGCAGAGGAGTCATCATGTCCGGTCACATTTCCCGTCTCTGCAGATCCCTGGTGGCCGCCCTCGGTGCGGCGATCCTGATGCTGGCGCTGACCGGCCCGCCGGCGGCGCTGGCCGACGACCGCCTCGACTTCACCGGGACGACGCTCAGCGGTGCACCGTTTGACGGAGCGTCGCTGCAAGGACAGCCCGCCGTGCTGTGGTTCTGGACGCCGTGGTGCCCGATCTGCAACGCCGAGGCCGGTTCGGTGAGCAAGGTTGCCGCCGAGAATCCGTCGGTGACGTTCGTCGGCGTCGCCGCACGCTCCGACGCCGCAGCCATGCAGAACTTCGTGTCCAAATACGACCTGAACTTCACCACGCTCAACGACGCCGACGGCGCCATCTGGGCGCGCTACAACGTGCCCTGGCAACCCGCCTACGTGTTCTACCGCGCCGATGGCACATCGACATTCGTGAACAACCCCACCACGGCCATGTCGGAACAGGAACTGCAGCAGCGGGTGGCCTCGCTCGCCGGCTGATCAGCGGGCAGTGTGCAGCAGAATCTGGTCGGCCTGGCGTTCGCCGCCGGACTGGTGGCCGCGCTGAACCCGTGCGGCTTCGTGATGTTGCCGGCGTACCTCGCGCTGGTGGTGCGCGGCAGTGGCGGCGGCCCCATGCCCGTCGCCGTCGGACGTGCTCTGACCGCAACCGCGGCCATGACCGCCGGATTCCTGGCGGTGTTCGGAACGTTCGGGGTGCTCACCGTCTCGGTGGCGTCCACCGTGAGCCGGTACCTACCCTACGTCACCATCGTCATCGGGATAATCCTTGTGCTCCTGGGCATCTGGTTGATCCTGGGCCGAGAGCTGACGGTGCTGATCCCGGACCGACTGTCCCGCGCCGCGCCGGCGCCGACCACGCGGCTGTCGTCGATGTTCGGTTACGGCGTGGCCTACGCCCTGGCCTCGCTGTCGTGCACCGTGGGCCCGTTCCTCGCGGTCACCGGCGCCGCTGTCGGGAGCAGCTCGGGGCGCCCGTGGATCTTTCTGGCCTACGCGGGCGGCTTTGCCCTGGTCGTCGGGGCGCTTGCCGTCGCGGTCGCCCTCACCGGCTCATCGATGGCCGGCCGCATCAAAGCAGCCCTGCACTACATCAATCGCCTCGGGGGTGTGGTGCTGGTCGGGGTCGGTCTCTACGTCGCCTATTACGGCTACTACGAGGTCCAGTTGTTCCACGCCGCAGGCGATCCTGAAGATCCGGTGATCGCCTTCGCCGTCCGGTTGCAGGGTGCCGCTGCTGGCTGGGTGCACCGCAACGGTGCGTGGCCGTGGCTGATCCTGCTCGCGATGTCGACGGTCGTGGCGTTGGTGTGGGCGGTGCGGCGCGGCCGGCACCGGGCCCGCAGTCGATCCGTCACCACCGACCCGTATCCGTGAGACGCGCTGCGCTACAACCCGTTGACCCGCAACGCCGCCAGCGCCCGATCGGAGCCCCGCGGCCCGACCGTGCAGATGCCGATCGGCGGGCCGGCGACCGGCAGGGGGGTGCTGACCGCTGGACGGCCGGTGATCCCGGCCAGGCAGGTGAGCTGGAACGTGCGTGCCCGGATGTCTTCGATGACGTCGCCGCCCAGCGCGGCACTGTCCCGAGGCGGTGCCACCGAGGACGACGAAGGCAGCACCAGCACCGCATCCCCGAGCGCGCCGTCGATCGTGGCCCGCGCGGTGGCCAGGACGGCGTCGGCCCCGGCGAGTTCGTCGGGCGTGCGCTTGGATGCCGTTTCGAATCGTGATCGCACATCGGGATTCAATGTGTCCCAGTGCTGTTCGATCCAGGCGCCGTGCGCCTGCCACGCTTCCCAACCCTGCCGAGTCTGGAAGGCCTTCACCCACAGCGGCAGCGGGTCGGCGTCGAAATCGATGGGGCTGATCGGCAGGTCACCGGACCAGCCGGTGATGGCCCGGCGCATCGCCGCGGCCACGTCCGGATCCGCCAGCGAGATCAGCGACTCGGCATAGACCGCACGCGGGAAGGTCACTGACGCAGGCAGGTTCGGTTCCAGGACGGCCGCCACCTCCACCAGGTCCGGCCGCGTCCGCGTCATCCATCCGACGGTGTCGAACGACGGCGCCAGCGGGATCAGGCCGTCGCGCGAGACCGCACCATGCGTGGTGCGGATGCCGTACAGCCCTTGATAGGACGACGGGATCCTGATCGAGCCGCCGGTGTCGGTACCCAGCCCGATCGTCGCTTGCCCCAACGCCACCGCACTCGCCGAACCCGAGGAGGAGCCGCCCGGAATACGGTCCGGTGCAGCAGGATTCGGGGGAGTGCCGTAGTGTCCGTTGGTGCCGGCCAAACTGTAGGCGAATTCGTCGGTGCGGCTGATACCGGCGATCGCCGCGCCGGCCGCCAGCAGCGCCGCCACTGCGGGCGCCGTCGAGGTCGCCACCGGGGATTCGGCGAGCCATGCATCGTTACCGGCACCGACCACATGGCCTGCCACATCGTAGAGATCTTTGACGGCAACGGTGCGGCCGTTCAACAGGCCGGAGCCGGTGGGGCCGACCAGCGGGTCGCCGTACTCACGCCATACCGTGGGGTCGAAATTCGTTCCCGGCACGGCGAATGATGCTGCCGCACCGCCGAGGGCGAGGGCGCCCGCGCCGGTAGCACCTGTGATCGCCAAGAATTGCCGTCGCGAAACTGCGTCCATGGAATGCCTTTCGGGGTGGCCGGCTCGAAGTCCGACTGTAGGGACGCAGTATTACCGCGGCGTAAAGAGCCGGCCGAGCATCAGTCCATCACGGTGAGCGGCAGGCTGACGAACCCCCCGCGCCCCGACACCGACAGAAGGTAACGCCCCTTGACGGGGACCGGCAGCCGCAGCGGGTAGAACACAAACCCGATCTCACCGCCCAGGCTGGACTCCGGTACATCGAACTGAACGTCGATTGCCTCGCCGGTCGGGTTGGTGAATCGGACGTCGATCGTCGCCGTCCGATCGAACGGTTCAGGCTGGATCAGCACCACCAGCGTCGGCTCGACCATCCGGCGCGGCCCGGCCCAACAGGCGGTGATCACGCCACCGACGACGTTGAGCTTGTTGTCGACGACTGAGGCGGACTCGGCGAGCAGCGCGCCAGTGACGATCATGGTGTCCAAGCTAGCTGGCTGGTATCCGGTAAGCCGAAGCCGGCTAGCAGGTCGCCGCATTCGCGCCTGGGCGAAGCGAGCATTCCGGCCCGTCGCAGCGGCATACTGTGGCTATGGCTTCGGCTCCACCGGCCCGCTACCTGATGCGTGCCAAGGACCTCGTGGATGCGCGCTACGCCGAGCCGCTGACCGTCGATGAGCTGGCTGCGGCGGCCGGCCTGTCGCGCGCACACTTCAGCCGCATGTTCACCAGGACTTTCGGGGAGTCCCCGCGGGCCTACCTCCAGACGCGGCGGCTGGAACGAGCGGCCGCACTGCTGCGTCACACCAACCGGCCGGTAGCCGAAATCTGCATGATGGTCGGATTGCAGAGCGTCGGGTCGTTCACCACCAGCTTCGCCCGCACCTACGGGCTGCCACCGGCGGCGTACCGCGCGTCCATGCCGCCCGCGACAGTCCACGCCCGGATTCCGAGTTGCATCCTGAGCCGCGACACCCGGCCCAAGGCCGATACCCGCGTCCCCAAGACAGCACACGGGGAGAAGACGCGCTGATCGGCACCGTCGTAGCGTCGACCCCATGATCAAGATCTCAAGTGCCCACCTCTGGGTGCACGACCAGAACGTCGCGTTCGAATTCTGGACCGAGAAGGTTGGTTTCGAAGTGCGCCAGGATGTTTCGCTACCCGACGTCGACGGCATCTTCCGCTGGTTGACCGTGGGACCGCCCGGACAGGACGACGTGTCGATCGTCTTGATGGCGGTGCCCGGCGAGCCGGTGATGGACGAGACCAGCAGGCGCCAGGTTCTCGACCTCACCGCCAAAGGGTTCGCCGGCACCATCTTCCTGACCACCGAGGACTGTCGGGGCGCCTACGAGCGACTGAAGGCTCGCGGAGTGGAGTTCGCCGAGGAGCCCCACGAAATGCCCTACGGCATCGACTGCGGCTTCCGCGACCCGTCGGGCAACAGCGTGCGGCTCACCCAGTTGGCCGAGGTGCCGCTGGGCAGTTGAGCCCACGCGGTTCGTTGACACCTGTCCATTCCTCGGCTTAACATTCTGACTACATGCGTTGTCAGAAATGAGCTCGAGGAGGAGCCGTCGTGAGCGTGCCCATTCCGTCGCGCCACCCGGACCGCCCGCGGCCGATCCCGGCCGGCGTCCGCGCCATCGCGACGGCCCTGGCGATCCGGAATCCGAATCCACACCAGTGGCAGGTTCTGGGGGAACGCCTCACCGTCGGTGATGAGTCGATGGACCGCCTGGTCGAGTGGATGGCCGCCACCGGCACCGAACAGACGCGTCCGCTGTTCGAACAGGCGCTGACCGAAGGTATCGCCAGCGTCCCGGACGCACCGGCGCCCCTGCGTGAGTTCTTCGAATCCGTTGAGACACCGCCGGACTGGGTGAACAGGGATCTGCTGCGCATCGGACAACGCGCGCTGCGTCGGGGCGGCGCCGACGGCATGTACGTCGCTCGCGACGTCTCACTGTTGGGTGGTTACCAGTTCTCCGGATTCAACAAGACGCTGCTGCGCACCGGAGCTTTGGAGAAGGGCTCCAACAAGCGGTTCGCCGAGACCATGCAGTGGGCCATGGACGTCATCGCCGAGGACGGGCTGGAGCCACTCGGCGTGGGGTACCGGTCGACCATCCGGGTACGGCTGATCCACTCGTTCGTGCGTCGGCACGTGGCGGCGATGCCCGACTGGCGCGCCGACGAATGGGGGGTGCCGGTCAACCAGACCGACATGGCCGCGACACTGGTCGGCGCGCTGGTGGCGCCGGCCGTCGGTGCGCTCGGTATGGGTGTTGTGTTGTCGCCGAAGGAGTATGGCGCCGTCGCCCACCTGACCCGCTACGTCGGCTCGCTCATCGGCGTCGAAGACCAGTGGCTGCCCACGAGTTTCCGCGACAGTGTCCGGATCTTGGCGCACACGCTGACCGCGCTGGCGGCGCCCGACGAGTCCAGCAAGCAGCTGGCCGCCCCCATGGTCGAGGATCCGCTGGCGTGGCACTACGACGTTTTCCCGGGGCTGCGGCGGCGGCTGGCCCGCGCTCAGCACCTGTCGATCACCAGTACCTTCCTGGGGCGGCGTGCGGTGCAGCAGTTGGGGCTGCCGTCGTACTCGCTGCCCTGGTATCCGATGCTGCGGCTGCCGCTGAACCTGGCGCGCAGCGCCGCGGCTCTCGGGCTCTCCGGCGGCATGGAACGCGCCGACCAACGCGGCCGGCGTCAGCACGCAAAGTTGTTGCGCACCATGATCGGAGACGGCGCTTCGGCGACCATCGGGGAGTCGGCCCTCCACGTCGGCAAAGTGGCCTGACTCCACGCTCGGCCAAGAGCCGCTCCGCCGGAAACTGACGGTGTCGGCAAATGCTGCGCGATAGCGGCCGCGGTGCCACCGGGCATTTTGGTTCTCTACGCTGAGGTCGCCAATCCCCGGCAACGCATAGGCATTTGAGCCCCGAAATCAGGACCATTGACCCTGTTGCTCCCGTCGGCAAGAGCGCACTGTCAAAGGTGACGGCAAAGACGCCCGACCTCAGGGGGAATCATGAACGTCACCGTGCACGCCGCAGCCGACGAACCTCTCCAAGCACGCGCACCGACCAGAGTTCTGGCGCTGGTGACCGCGGCCGCCATGCTGATTCTCGGTCTGTTGGGCCATGCGTTGTTGAGCGCTCCGACCGCCGAAGCTCTCACCCGGGATGAGCAGGTCTTCATCAGCCTCCTCCTCGAGGATGGCATCGGGCCGACCGCCGGCACCACCTACGAAGACCTTGCGTTCACCGGCCACGTGATCGCCTGGGACCTGCGCCGTGGTGTGAGCTTCGGCGACGCGGCATACGCCCTATGGCTCGACAACCCCGGACTCACCAGGGACGAAGCGATCAAGGTCGTCGCTGCAGCCCTGGTGGTGTTCGCTCCGGAACTGGTGCCGATCTACACCGGCGAGACAGGTCCACCGGCCGACATGGTCGCCTGAACTCCGATCCGCAATCTACGAGGACGCCGACCCGATGTCGGCGTCCTCTTTTGGATGCCGAGCGCTCGTGACGCCGAAACGCCGTGCCGCCAGCCGGCAAGAGAGTAGACAGGCTCCATGACCCCTCGTCACGGCAGCGGCCCGGTGACCTGATGTGTCGCCTGTTCGGCCTGCACGCCGGAAAGCCGGTGACCGCGACGTTCTGGCTGCTGGAGGCGCCCGACAGCCTCGCTGAGCAGAGCCATCGCAACCCGGACGGCACCGGGCTCGGCCTGTTCGACACCGACGGGACGCCGGTGGTGCGCAAGCAGCCGATGGCCGCGTGGCAGGACCGCGACTTCGCCACCGAGGCCCGCGAAATGACCGGGCAGACGTTCATCGCGCACGTCCGGTACGCGACCACCGGGGCCGCCGAGGACAAAAACACCCATCCGTTCGTGCAGGACCGGCGGATCTTCGCCCACAACGGAGTGGTGGGTGACCTCGACGTCCTCGACGCGCGGCTCACCACCCTCGGTGTCACCGACCTGGTGCTCGGCGACACCGATTCCGAGCGCGTCTTCGCATTGATCACCGCAGCGGTGCGCAACAACGGCGGCGACGTCGCAGCCGGCATCACCGAGTCGTTGAGCTGGCTGGTCGACAACGTCGCGATCTCGGCGGTCAACATCCTGTTGGCGACGGAGACCGATCTCTGGGCGTTGCGGTATCCCGAGACCCACGACTTGTATCTACTCGACCGCACCGGGGAGCGTCGTCGGGACTTCTCCCTGCACACCAACAGGATCAGTGCGCACAGCGACCATCTGGCCGATGCGCCGTCGGTGGTCTTCGCCACCGAGCGCATGGATGACGGCCCGTGGGAACCGCTCGGAGTCGGCGAGCTGGTCCATGTCGGGCCGGATCTCGACATCGACCGGCGCACCGTGCTGACCCGCTCCCCGTCGAGGCCGCTGGCCGCACCCGACTGATGTCAGCTCACCACAGCGGGATCTCGTGTCCGCGTTCGGATTCCGGGCGGGCTCCGAAGATTCGGCGTTGCGACTCGTCGATGGCGACGTCGTTGATGCTCGCCTCGCGCCGTGACATCAAGCCTTCCGGCGTGAACTCCCACAGCTCGTTGCCGTAGCTGCGGTACCACTGGCCGCTGGTGTCGCGGCTCTCGTACTGGAACCGGACCGCGATGCGGTTCTCGTCGAACACCCAGAGGCTCTTGCGCAACGCGTAGTCGAGTTCGCGTTCCCATTTGGCGGTCAGGAACGCGACGATCTCCTCACGGCCGACGAAATGCAGATCGCGGTTGCGCCAACGGGAATCCGGTGTGTACGCCAAGCTCACTCGGTGTGGGTCGCGGGTGTTCCAGGCGTCCTCGGCAGCCTGGACCTTCTGCAGGGCCGTCTCACGGGTGAAAGGGGGCAGGGGCGGGCGTGTCTCGGTCATCGTCTCAGCCTCTCATCGGAGCCCGCGCCGATCGACGGTGCGTCGTTTCAAGATCACCCAGTATGGGTACGGGGCGGCCATGAACAAGCATGTCACCGTCGCCATCGCTTCCCTCGCCGCTCCCGCCGCCGTCCTCGCCGGCTGCGCCAACCAGTCAGCTGAGGACGACTCGGCCACCACGACCACCACCACGTCCGACGCCGCGCAGGGGCTGACGGCTCAACTGACCACTGCCGACGGCACCGCCGTGGCTGATGCGACCATCGACTTCACCGGCGGCTTCGCGACCGTGACCATCGAAACCGTCGACGACAGCACCCTGTCACCGGGCTTCCACGGCCTGCATCTGCACCAGTTCGGCCGCTGCGAGGGCGCAGACTTCAGCTCGGCCGGCGAGCACTTCCAGGCACCCGGCCACACCGGTATGCCCGCCAGCGGAGACCTTCCGCCACTGCTGGTGCGCTCCGACAATGCCGGAAAGCTGGTCGCGACCACCGACGCTTTCACCGAAGGGGATCTGACCGGACCCAACGGCTCGTCGATCATGTTGCACCAAGGCGCTGACATGCCGGGCGCCACCGAGGGCGCCGATGTGCGGCTCGCGTGCGGCGTGATCAGCCCGGCGACTGCGCCCGCGGCGGAGACGACGACGACCGTGGTCACCGAGACGGTGCCGCCGGGCGCCCCCGTCCCACCTGCCGCGCCGGTGCCGTCACCGGGGGCAGAGACGACGACGCCCGCCACCCCGGCACCCGAAGGGTCCCCGACGCCCACCACCACGACCACCGTCACAGAGACCACCACGCCGCCGGAGACCACGACCACGACGGTTCCGGCGACACCGGCCCCGCCAGCGGGCTGACGCGTCAGGCGACGCTCATGCGGGAGCGAGGCGGGAGCGACGCGAAAGTGCCTTCGCGGTAGTGCGGCGCGCTTGGTGACTACGGTGAGGGCACTTTCGTGGCGGCCCGAGGGCTGACGGCTCATGGCGCCCCGAGGGTTGACGCGTTGAGACGGCGGCGGTGCTGATGCGGGAGCGACGCGAAAGTGCTCTCACGGTAGTGCGGCGCGCTTGGTGACTACGGTGAGGGCACTTTCGTGGCCGCCCGGAGGGTTGACGGCTCGTGGCCGCCCCGAGGGCTGACGCGCTCAGACGGCCCGAGGGCCGACGGCTCAGACGGCGGCGGCGCTCATGCGGGAGCGTCGCGAAAGTGCCTTCGCGGTAGTGCGGCGCGCTTGGTGACTACTGTGCGGGCACTTTCGTGGCGGCCCGAGGGCTGACGCGCTGAGACGGCGCCCCGAGGGTGAGACGGCGCCCCGAGGGTTGACGCGCTCAGACAGCGGCGGCGATGAAGGCCAAGATCGCCAACACCACGAGGATGAGGCCCGCCAGCACGATGAACGCACCCATCGACGCCTTGCGGTGCTCGGGGTCCGCGTCCGAACTCGCGGCCCCGCGGACCGACGTCTTCATCGTCGCGAAGAGATCCGACCACGCCACCCGCGAAAGGCCGCGCCGTGTCGCGGTCGCATCACGCATCGGCCTTTCGGGCACCGTCCCTGCGCCGTTGCCGTACATCACCAGGCCGATGACGATCGCCGCCGCCGCCAGCACCAGCAACGCAACACCGAGAACCACCATTCGCACGCCTCCTGATCGCTGATTCGCCAGAGACGGGAATACCCGCCGACGATTCGAACCGAACGCGCCCGACTCAGCTGAAGTGCGTCTGCGGCCGGGCCAGTTCGACCCCGTCGACCGTGATGTCCACCTTCTCGTTGTAGAACGCCACCATCGTCGCGATCGCTGACACCGCGGGCAGCGGTGTCTTGTAGCTCCACGCCAGGTCCGCATGCACGGTGTCCCCGGACCGCACCGACCAGTAGCGCGACGTGGTCCCCTTGTACGGGCACACCGTCTGCGTGTCCGACGGCTCCAGATGATCGAACACCACATCGGTACGATCGATGTAATACCTTGTGGGCAAGCTGGTTTCGAACAACAGCACCGGTGAGTGGGTATCGGCCAACGTCATCCCGTCCAGCTCCACGACCACGTGACGGTGTGACCGCACCGCGTCGACGCGCGCGTAGGGGTTGCGCGGATGCTTGAAGATCGGCTCGTCCTCCTCGAACCAGTCCAGCGCGTCCCACTCGAAGCGCACCAGCCCGGCGACCGGACCGTCACCGTCGTCGAACACCCGCGCCGCCGACGCCACCTCCCGACCACCCGCCCGCAGCCCGTACAACCGCGACGGTCCGAACTGAACCCGTTGCGGATGGTCCTCGTCGACCAGACAGTCACGCCGCACGTCGGTCAACGGCACGTAGTACTGCGGGTAGTACGGGATCTCCCAGACGTAGCGCGCCGCCGTCGTGTCGAACACCGGCTCGCCGTTGCAGAAGCCGCGTACCCGTCGCGGTGACGGCTCCACCCGACCGCGTTCGGCGGCACTTTGCGGGTAGTCAGCCACACCCACGCCTAAGACGGGCAGTACGAGCGTGTGGCGGCCTCGACGAAGAGCCCACTCTGCTCGGCGGTCCAACCGGCAGGGCCGACGATCTCGACCGCCACCTGATTCGCCGGCTGCCCGGCCGAGACGTACTCACAGATCGCCGTCGCGAGATCGATCGCATCGGCTGTGCTGGAGTACGGGATGCCCTTGGTGTCGATGGCATCGATGAAGACGTCGTCGGTATCTTCTGCACCGGCGGGAACAGCCAGCACAACGGCAACGGCGCCCGTCGCCGCGACGGCTCCGAAAACGCGACCCCCACGCACGCGAAACTCCTCCCCGGACGTTTGCCAGCGCCATCCAGCGTACGCCGCGCCGGGCTCCCGTATCCGCCTTTTCGGCGGCAGCGGCTCAATTCTCGTCCGGGATCTGGTGCCGCGTCTGGCTGCGCGCCGGCGCGTCCGGGTCGTCGTCGGAGTGCTCGAGCTTTTTCTGCAGTTCCTGCTGTTCAGCGGTGGCTTGAGTGGCGTCTTCAGGTGTCGGGGGGATCCTGCTCTGCTCCACGGGCGAAACCTCCATCGTCGGACACGTGTGCCCGACAGGGTTGTCCGAACGGGTCACGCCGAAACACCGCCGAACGCACAACGCCGTACCCGGCCGAGTGAGGAAGCGGCAACACGGTCGCATCGGCTGTGTCGCGGATCCGAAATATCGGACAGGGAACGTTCCGGCGTAACCGCTTCTCGGAAGGTTCTGTCATGTCATATGTGACTCCGTCGGACTTCGTCCACAAGATGATCGACGCCGGCGAGGCCAAAGCCACGATGTCGACCCGCGACACCCTCATCCGCGCGTACATGGCCGGCGCCATCCTGGCCATGGCCGCCGCCTTCGCGGTCACGATCACGGTGCAGACCGGCAACGCGCTGCTGGGCGCGGTGCTGTTCCCGGTCGGCTTCTGCCTGCTGTACCTGCTCGGCTTCGACCTGCTCACCGGCGTCTTCACGCTGGTGCCGCTGGCGCTGCTCGACAAGCGGCGCGGTGTGACCGTGCGGTCGATGCTGCGCAACTGGGGCTGGGTGTTCATCGGCAACTTCGCCGGCGCGATCACCGTCGCGCTGATGATGGCGATCGTGTTCACCTACGGATTCAGTGTGGACCCGAACGAAGTGGGCGTGCGGTTGGGCGAGATCGGACACAGCAGGACCGTCGGCTACGCCGAACACGGCGCGGCCGGGATGCTCACGCTGTTCATCCGCGGAGTGCTCTGCAACTGGATGGTGTCCACCGGCGTGGTTGCCGCGATGATGTCGACGAGCGTGTCCGGCAAGGTGATCGGGATGTGGATGCCGGTCATGCTGTTCTTCTACATGGGCTTCGAACACTCGATCGTCAACATGTTCCTGTTCCCGTCCGGACTGATGCTCGGCGGCGACTTCTCCATCGCCGACTACCTGATCTGGAACGAAATCCCCACGGTCGTCGGGAATCTCGTCGGTGGCCTGACCTTCGTCGGCTTGACTCTCTACGCCACCCACGCCCGCACCCGCCCGTCTCGCCTGACGCTGCCGGACGCTCCGCTGCCGACGACTCCGCGCCGAGAGGAAGTCAGTGCATGACCCCGATCATGGCCAAGTCCGACGCCGCGGACCTGATTGTCGCCGCCCGCATCCGGAACAAGTTGACGTGGGCCCAGATAGCCGAGGAGCTCGATGCCCCGCTGGTCTGGTGTGTGGCCGCCCTGCTGGGCCAGCATCCGATGTCCGCCGAGCAGGCCGAGAAGGTCTGTGCGCTACTCGATCTCGATGAATCCGTGGCCGAGAGCCTGCAACTGCAGCCCGCGCGGGGCATGGATCCGGCCATGCTCGCCGACCCCACCATCTACCGGTTCCACGAGGCCCTGTCAGTCTACGGTCCCGCTCTCAAAGAGCTCATCCACGAGGAGTTCGGTGACGGCATCATGAGCGCGATCAACTTCAACATCGACATCGCCCGCCGCGCGCATCCGGACGGCGACCGGGTCGTCGTCACCCTCGACGGCAAGTTCCTGGACTACCGATGGTGACCCAGGAGCCGGGCCAGGCCGCCGCTGGAGCGTCTGGGCGGCTCGCCGCCGAAACGCTCTGGAACGGCCTCGGCAGACGCGATTTCGTCCGCGCCGTCGCCGCCATCAGCGCCGGCGCCGGCGTCGCCGGCATGGCGGCGGCCTGTTCGAACAGCAGCGGGCCCGTCACTCCGACAGCGTCGGAGTTCACCGTCCTGCAGCCCGGGCAAGGCGAACTCGGCGCCGATCATTACCTGCCGTCGACCCCGGATCAGGTGTTGTGGGGGTACGTCCCCAACGTGCACGCAGACCCTGTCCTGACGATGCGGTCCGGGCAGACCGTCACCGTCGACGCGGTCAGCCACGAAGGCATCCTCGAAGACCAGGGCCGCGACCCGGCCGAGTATTTCGGTGGCCACGGCGTGGATCGCAGCGACATCCTCGATGACGCGATCGCGATCGCCGCGGACTATCGGCGCACCCCGAGAAACTTCGACAAAGACGGACCCCATGTGGTGACCGGACCCGTGTTCGTCGAAGGCGCCGAACCCGGTGACGTGCTGAAAATCGATATCCTGCAGGCCATCCCGCGGGTTCCCTACGGTGTGGTGTCGAGCCGGCACGGCAAGGGTGCACTGGCCCGCACCGCCGACGGGGCAGCGCCTGTCGGTCTCTCCGTGCAGCAGGTCATGCCCCCGGTGGTCGAGGACAAGCGATCCAGCGCGGAACCCATTGGCTACGGGAACGTCTCGACCTTCACCCGCGTCGAGGACGGCCAGGGCGTCATGAGCTACGGCCCCGGCCAGGTGCGGTTCCCGTTGCGGCCCTTCATGGGCATGATGGGGGTCGCGTACTCGCAGGACACCGAACTGACCGCGGCCAGCGCCAATTCGATCCCGCCGACCGTCGGCGGCGGCAACATCGACATCCGGCTGCTCGGCGAAGGCGCCACCTTCTACCTGCCGGTGTTCGCGCCCGGCGCGTTGTTCTACGTCGGCGACCCGCACATGGCCATGGGCGATGGCGAGGTCGCGTTGACGGCGATGGAAGGTTCTCTGCGCGGCACCTACCGGCTGACCGTGTGCAAGCCCGGATCTGGTGACGCACCCTCGGTGGCCTATCGGTATCCGTTCGCCGAGACCGCGGACGCGTGGATACCGATCGGGTTGTCCGATCCCGACGGATCACTCGGCGGACAGGGCAGCGACCTCGACGTGGCGATGCGGCAGGCCGTGGTCAACGCGCTGGACTTCCTGGAAACCGACCGCGGCATGGACCGCGCCACCGCGTATGCGTATCTGTCTGCGGCGGCGGACTTCTCGGTGTCCCAGGTGGTCGACCGCACCGTCGGTGTACACGGTCAGGTGTACAAGGCCCACTTCGACACCTGAGTCACGCAGGGAAGAACCGATCGCCGGGCCGCACCGGCCGGATCGCGATCGTGGTGATGACGTCATGCGCCGTGTGGATGTCGATGACGGCCAGCGGATGTCCGCCGGGTGCGATGACATCGACGATGCGGCCGTCGAGCCGCAACGGTGTACTGACCGAGATGCGGGGGAGGAACGACCGGGTCTCCTCGGCGACCGCGCCCGCGCCGCGCACCGTCGGCGCGGTCCCCGCCGGCAACAGCTCAGGATCTGCCTGCCGCACACAGTCGGGGGCCAACAAAGTGACCATGCGCGCCGTGTCGCCGCCGCGTGCGGCACGCAGAAACTCCTCGACGATCTCGCGATGTCGGCGTTCGTCGTTGGGAGACAGGTGGTCTGAGGCTGCGGGGCTGATGCGGGCGCGGGCCCTGCTCGCGTGCTTCTTGGCTGCACCCGGCGTGGTGCCGAGCGTGGTGGCGATGTCGTCGAACGGCACCGAGAACAGATCGTGCAGGACGTAGGCGACCCGCTGCGCGGGCGTCAGCGACGTCAGGAGCACCAGCAGCGCTCGTGACACGTCCTCCCGGCGCAGCATGTCCTCGTCGGCGGCCGCAGCCGCCTGCTCCGTGTGTTCCAGTGTCTCGGCCAACATCTGGCGACGCCGACGCTCCCGCAGCTCGTCCAGGCACACCGACCCCACCACGGTCGTCAGCCAGGCCGCCGGATTGTCGACGTCGTCGCTGGACGCCGACCGGGTGCGCAGCCACGCCGTCTGCACGGCGTCCTCGGCGTCGTGCACCGACCCCACCATTCGGTACGCGACCGACAACAACCGTGGCCGCGCCTGCTCGAAAACATCCGTCGAGATCACCGTGTCACCTTTCGGTCACGCGAAACGTCATCACCTGTGAGAGCAGTCGATGAGACGGAAAGGACGGCGACGTGGGAAGCATACCGAGACGATCCGGGTGGAGGCGGCGACTGTGCCCGATGTACTGATGTGGACTCTGGCCGCAGTGACGGCGCTATGCGCGGTGGCCAACATCGCAGTGGCCGTGGCGGATTGGGGCAAAGCCCCGTTTGTGCTGGCGAACTCGGCCGAGGTGGGCGTGGCCGTGGGCGCGATCCCGTACCTGGCGAGCTTGAAGGCGGCCGGTGCGCTCGGCCTCGTGGCCGGCTTCGCACTCACCCCGTGGCTCGGCCTGGCCGCCGCAGTAGGGCTGGTGCTGTTCTTCGTCGGAGCCGTCGCGGTGCATGTGCGCACCAGAGTGCTGCACAACATCGCTTTCCCGGTGGCGTACCTGCTGCTCGCCATCGGCGCCACCGCGTACTTCGCGGTGGCGATGGGGTAGGGGGTCAGATCCGGACGACAGAGCTGATCTTGATCTGCGCGGTTTCACACCGCCGGCACGCCAATGGCCGGATCTTCAAGCGGACGTTGGCGATTCGCAATGCACGCTGGCACATCGGGTAGGGGCAGCCGCAGGAGAGCCGGACCCACCACTGCGCGGGGTGAGCGAGCGGGCCGCAGAAGTTTCGGCAACTGCACAGGATTTCGGGCTCGAAGTCGAGTTCTGCCAGCGACGGCTCGAGCAGTGTGGTCACGGCCTCTGAATCTAAAGTGAAGGTCGAGACTTTTGCGGGAGGCGCGCGCGAGAAATCGATATGCGGCGCGCCACGGTCAGCGGCGGCCGCTCACATGTGCGGCGGCGTCGCGCGGCAGCCGCAGGGTTTCGACCAGCGTGACGGCCAGCACCAGCCCCAGCGCCACGAACGTCCACGCATAGGAAGTGAGCGTGGTCAGCAGCACCGCCGCGATGGCGATTCCCAGCCCGGAGGCGAGCTCCTGCACCGTCGCATTCAGGGTGTTCGCGTGGGTCATCTGCTCGCCGTCGACATCGGCGAAGGCCAGGCTGTTGTAGGCGGTGAAGCCGATCGAGCGCAACGCGCCGCTGACGTACAGCACCGCGGCGATCACGTAGATCGGCAACTCGGGCCGCAACGCGGCCAGCACGCCGAACCAGACCACCGACACCAGCCCGTTGACCAGCAGGACCTGACGGATGCCGAACCGGCGCATCAATGGCGTGGTGAGCGGCTTGATGGTCAGATTGCCCACGAACAGCGCCGTCACCATGAGGCCCGCCGAGAACGCCGACCAGCCGAACTCCAGCTGGAACATCAGCGGCAGCAGGAACGGCACCGCAGTGATCACCAGCCGGTACAGCGAGCCGCCGGCGACGGTGATCCGCAATGTGCGCACCCGCAGCACAGCCAGCCTGATCAGCGGTGTCGACGCGCGGCGCAGATGCCACACCGCCGCGGACAGACAACACAGGGCCGCCACCACGCCGCAACCGACCTGCACCCACGGTGTCCCCGTGACCCGGACGTGCTCCAGAGCGATCAACGCCGCGGCGATCCCGGTCCCCAGCAGCGCCAGCCCCCGCCAGTCGAACGGGCCGGGCGTCGCAGCGGCGTCACCGCGAATCAGCTTGGCGGCAAGCAGCAGTCCGACGATGCCGATCGGAATGTTGACGAAGAAGATCCAGCGCCAGGATCCCGCGGTTGCGATCGCGCCGCCCAACGCCGGCGCCAGCACCGGAGCCGTCAGCGCGGGCCAGGTCAGCAACGCGATCGCGCGTACCAGATCGGTCTTGGCGGTGTGGCGCAGCACCGCGAGCCTGCCGACCGGAACCATCATCGCGCCGCCGACCCCCTGGAGCACCCGCATGGCCACCAGCATCGGCAGCGACGTACTCAACGCACACCCCACCGAGGCCAGCGTGAACACCGCGATGGCAGCGAGGAACACCGGTCGGACGCCGAACCTGTTCGCCAACCATCCACTGGCCGGGATCAGCACCGCCACCGTGACCAGGTACGCCGAGATCGCGATGTTGACGTCCACCGGCGCCACACCGAACGACGCCGCGATCGCCGGGATGGCCGGCGCGATGATCGTCGCGTCGAGGATCTCCATGAACATCGCGCCGGCAACCAGCAGCGCCGCCCCGCGGGGATAGGACAGGGCAGCAGACGCGGTGTCGGGCACGGACGTAGAACCTAGACGCTCCGGCCGTCGCGCGCCGGTCCGCTCAGACGGAGCAGTCCAACATCACCGTCACCTTCGGGGGCTGTGTCACCCGGAAGACGTTGATGTCGTCGTCGTCGTTGATGACGAAAGGTTGACGCGGCACCGGATGGCTGTGCACTCCCTGTACCGAACACTGTTCCATCGGTGCGCTTCCGACGCGGCTGATCCGCACGTCAAAGCCTTGCGCGCGAAGCTGATTGATGGTCGTGGACGACGAGTCGCCACCCGAGGGAGCCGCCATGGACGGTGCGGCGAAGGCCAGCAGCGCGCCGACCGACAGTGCGCTTGCGCCGATGATCTTGTTCACGATGAGTCTCCCTGCGACAGTGGGCACTTGCGACCACGATGATTTTTAAGTGACTTCATCGTGGCCAAGCGCTCGCTGCAACGCTTGGAGTCTGCGTGGAGATTCCGTGGAGATTTCGGCCCGTCAGCCGCCGACGACGGCCTGATACATCGGGCAGTACGCGCTGACTGCCCCCCGCATCAACCCTGCGGCGGCGGCCGGGCCGAGTCCCTCGGCTTGGAGGGACTGCATCAGGTCGGTCTGGATGCGCACTGGGTCGACGTGGTTCGCGGCACCCTCGGCGACGATGTCGCAGATGTTGTTGCCGGCCTCGACCGCCTGTTCCTCCGAGGCGAACGTCACGCCGAGTTTCTGCAACAGCGCGAGGAACTCGGCATCGGAGTCGATGGCCCCGGCGCTGTGCATACCGACCACCGCCGGGACGCCGACAGCCGCGGCGGCGATGATCGACGAGACGACGTGGCGTGCGCGCATGGTGCCTCCCGGGGCGTTGGTCTGCCGCGGATGCTAGCTCGGCGGACACCGCCGATCCGTGAACCGGCGGTCGCGTCGGCGCGGCGCTCGGACGAGACGCCAGATCACGATCAGGTAAGGTCGACGTCGACCCCGATGACTGCATGGTCGTCGGGTTTCGATGACATTCGGGTTCAGACCGCAGCCTCCCGGACAACCCGCGACCGCGCATGCGCGGCCACAGGAAGAGACGAGGCAGCAGACGTGCAGCAATTCACCGAACACGAGGTTGACGGCGCGGTCGTCGTCGCGGCTGTCGGTGCTGTCGACATGCTGACCGCCCCGCAGCTGCAGGACGTCATCACCGCCGCCGTCGATCGCAAGCCCAGCGGCCTGATCATCGATCTGACCGATGTCGACTTCCTCGGTTCGGCCGGGATGCAGGTGCTGATGGCGACCCGCAACCAGCTCGGCCCGGATACCAGATTCGCGGTGGTCGCCGACGGTCCCGCCACCAGCCGCCCCCTGAAGATCACCGGCATCTCCGACTACATCGAAATGTTCGCCACCCTCGATCTCGCGCTGAAAACCCTCGCCGACTGACGCAGCTCGCCCAGTCGGCTGATAACGGAATGTTTGCGATTTTCACGAGTCGGGAACAAAAGCCTCGCGCTACAGCCATGCTGGTCCCGGACACGGCTTGACGGTCGCCGGGCAGGAGTACTGCGAAGGAGCACTTCGATGGGTGACAACAACTCGGGTCCAGAAGAAGCAATCAAGGGCGTCGTCGAGGGCGCCAAGGGCAAAGCCAAAGAGGTCGTCGGCGTGGTGACCGGCCGCGACGACCTGCAGCGAGAAGGCAAAGCCCAGCAGGACAAGGCCGACGCGCAGCGCGAGGCCGCCCAGAAGGAAGCCGAAGCCGAGAGCGCACGCGCAGCCGCGAAAGCCAATGAAGAGCGTCAACGCGCCGAGCAGTCATAGGCCGATGGGCAGCACGCTGACGCGATGACTGTCACGTCCATACGCAGCAGGTCAGCCGACTGTCGAAGCTTCTCCATAGCGTCGACAGAACTGGTGGTGGGGACCCGCTCGCAGGGACGTGGAGCAAGTCGAGAAGTCACGGTGTCAGTGTCAGGCGAGGTCGACGCGGCCAACGCCAAGCATTTCGCTCATACCGTCCGAGAAGCTGTCGGGCAGTGCGCCACGTTGGTCCTCGACTTGAGTGCGGTGCACTTCATGGCGTTCGACGGCGCCTCGGCCTTGTATGCGTTGAGTGCGCACCTCGCTCGAGAGGACACCAGCTGGTGTGTGGTGGGCAGTCCGTCGGTGGCGCGGGTGCTGCAACTGTGCGATCCCGAAGGACTGATCCCGCTCGCCGATGTCGCCCCGATCCGTGGCGCCGAGCCCGCCTGACCCAGCTTTGTGACCCGGTCGGGCGCCCGCAGCGAATTGTGTCCAGACCCTCCCGGCGTTGTGTCGCAAGTCGCCGCGCCATGCCCCGCAAGTCGAGAAATAAGCGCGTGACGTCCGCTGTGATCTACCGCTCACTTTGCCCGGCAAACCTAAGAATTTGTTATTGAAAAGTTTGCGATGCGTTTTCCTTGATTCCTTGCGGCTGATCTGATCGCCGCAGGTCGCCGCGGATTTCGTGGTTGCTGTTCACGGTAGCCGGTGAACGGACGAAGAATTTCTTAAGCGATACCTGAGAAGTGTTGTGGCGCTTGTCCATAACGGGAAACCGGCTGTTCGTGACCTTGAAATTCCGTGGCTAAAGTGGAATCAGGTCGCTCCCCACTGGGGGCCAGGACAGCAGATCTAGGCCGGATGCAGTTCATGCCGGCGGAGGTAGTACAGCAGATGGCAAACTTTGCGCTGCCCACTGGGCAGAACCGGCGGCACGGCGCCGCAACGGCACCCGCCGCATCCAGCACACCCGGCGCCGGTTGTGAAGCGGGCGGAACCTTCGAGCGACGACTGCCCGTCGGTTACGGCCCGATCGGTGAGGTCGCGACCGGAGGGGGCACCATGGCTGTCGCCAACTTCGCGACCGACACGGTCTCGTTCTTCCACGCGGACACGCTCGCCGGGATAGGCGCCGTGCGCGTCGGCGGCGAGCCGGGCGCCGTCGTCCTCACCGACGACCGCGCCTACGTCAGCGTCGCGTCCGAGACACACGACGCCGTGCTGGTGATCGACACAGAGACATGCGACGTCGTGGCGTCCTACTCGGTCGCTTCCGGCATCACCGCCCTGGCGGTCAGCCCGGACGGAAAGCGTGTGTACGCCGGCCGCACCGCGCCGGAGCAGGCCCCGGGCTCCACGTTCGACCGGGTCGAACTCTCGGTCATCGACACCACCGCCGAGCGGGTCGGCACCATCGACATCGGCTCCGGCCCGGCGGCCAACATCGACGCCATCCGCGTCGACCCCGGCGCGAAGACCATCTACGTGGCCGTCACCGACGACCGCACCAGTCAACTGGTCGTCGTCGACGCCGAGACGACGCGCGTACGACGCGTCATCCCGATCGGTCCGCCGATCCGCGACATCGCCTACGGCGGCGACGCGGTTTACGTGCTGACCTCCGACCGGGCCGTCGGCGGCGCCCTCTACGTCGTCGACCTCAGCACCCACCGCGTCAGCGATTTCGTCGCGCTCGGTGGCGCTCCCACACAGCTGTCGCTCAGCCCTGACGAGGCGCGTGCCTACGTCGTGGACTACGACCGCGTCATCGTGGTGTGCGCCTTGAGCCTCGATGTCATCGACAGCCTGAAAATCGACGCGCGTCCCTCCTGCGTCGCCCAGAAACTCGACGGATCACAGCTTTTCGTCGCCGACTACTCCGGTTCGGTGAACGTCTTCGCCGTCGAGTCGACGCTCGAGGAGCTGTACTCGCAGATCGTCGCGACCGACGCGATCGCGTTCGGGCTGCAGCCGGTCAGCGCCTGAGTTTCCTGCCGAGCAGACACAGACTCGCGTGCTTTCACCAGAAAGTGTGCGAGTTTGTGTCTGCTCGCGGGAGGCTCCCTAGCGCTCGGCGCGCTGGTAGGCGGTCACCACCGCCGCCCCGCCCAGGCCGATGTTGTGCTGCAGCGCCGCCGTCACACCGTCGACCTGGCGTTTGTCGGCGGCGCCGCGCAGCTGCCACGTCAGCTCACTGCACTGCGCCAGACCCGTCGCACCCAGCGGATGCCCCTTGGAGATCAGGCCGCCGGACGGATTGACCACCCAGCGACCGCCGTAGGTGGTGTCGCTGTCGTCGATCAGCTTGGGCGCCTCGCCGGGCCCACACAGGCCGAGAGCCTCGTACAGCAGCAGCTCGTTGGCCGAGAAGCAGTCGTGCAGCTCGATCACCTGGAAATCCTCCGGACCCAGCCCTGACTGCTGGTAAACCTGTTGTGCGGCTTTGACATTCATGTCGTAGCCGATGATGTTGGCGGCACTGCCGTCGAACGTCGACGCGAAATCAGTGGTCATCGCCTGGCCGACGATCTCGACGGCTTGCCCCGCCAGACCGCGCTTGGCCACGAAGTCCTCGCTGGCCAGCACCACCGCAGCCGAACCGTCCGACGTCGGAGAACACTGCAGTTTGGTCAGCGGATCCGAGATCATCTTCGCCGCCAGAATGTCATCGAGGGTGTACTCGTCCTGGAACTGCGCATACGGGTTGTTCACCGAATGCTTGTGGTTCTTGTAGCCGATCTTCGCGAAGTGCTCGGCGGTGGTGCCGTACTTCTTCATGTGTTCACGCCCTGCCGCGCCGAACATCCAGGGCGCCACCGGGAACTGCATCTCGTCGATCTCGTTGAGCGCCAGGATGTGTCGCTTCATCGGCGACTCACGGTCATCGACGCTGCTGGCCAGCGAGCCGGGCTGCATCTTCTCGAAACCCAACGCCAGCACACACTCGGCCAACCCGCCGCGAATCGCCTGCGCACCCAGATACAACGCCGTCGAACCGGTCGAGCAGTTGTTGTTGACGTTGACGATCGGAACGCCCGTCATGCCCAACTCGTAGAGCGCCCGCTGCCCCGACGTCGAGTCCCCCGAGCAGTAGCCGACGTAGCCCTGCTCGATGTCGGTGTACTCCACACCCGCGTCCTGCAGCGCTTTCGTGCCCGACTCGCGGGCCATGTCCGGATAGTCCCAGCCCTCCCTGCGCCCGGGCTTCTCGAACTTGGTCATCCCGACTCCGACGACGAAAACGCGCCTCATGGTGGTCATCCTCTCGCTGCTTTGCGGTCTGCCAGAAAACCTAGCGCGGGGGTTACGGTCCGCGGTGGCCGACTGTTGATATAGACCTGAAGGCGACAGTGAGGAGACCAGATGGCGCTGCGGGTAGTGCAGTGGGCGACCGGCGGCGTGGGGGTCGCGGCGATCCGAGGGGTGCTCGAGCATCCCGAACTCGAACTCGTCGGGTGCTGGGTGCACTCACCGAGCAAGGCCGGCTGCGACGCCGGCGAACTCGCCGGGCTCGACCCCATCGGCGTGGTCGCAACCAACAGCGCCGACGACATCCTCGGCCTGGACGCCGACGCCGTCATCTACACGCCGCTGATGGGCGATCAGGACGAGGTCGCCGCGCTGCTGCGCTCCGGCAAGAACGTCGTCACCCCGGTGGGCTGGCTCTACCCGAGCCAACGCAGCGGCGCGCCCCTGCGCGAGGCCGCGCTGGAAGGCAACGCCACACTGCACGGCACGGGCATCGCCCCCGGTGGCATCAGCGAGAAGTTCCCACTCATGCTGTCGGCCATGTCCACCGGTGTGACATTCGTGCGCGCCGAGGAGTTCTCCGACCTGCGCACGTACGAGGCACCCGATGTGCTGCGCCACGTGATGGGCTTCGGGGAGACGCCCGACAAGGCGCTGACCGGACCGATGCAGAAGATGCTCGACGCCGGCTTCATCCAGGCGGTGCGGATGTGCGTCGACCAACTCGGCTTCGCCGCCGACCCGAAAGTGCGTGCCACACAAGAGGTGGCCGTGGCCACCGCACCCATCGAGTCACCGATCGGGCAGATCGAACCCGGCCAGGTCGCCGCCCGGAGGTTCAACTGGGAAGCCCTCGTCGACGGCGAACCCGTCGTGCGGGTGACGGTGAACTGGCTGATGGGCGAGGAAAACCTCGATCCCGCTTGGTCGTTCGGTCCCGCCGGGCAACGCTACGAGATCGAAGTGTGCGGCAACCCCCGATTCACGGTGTCGATCAACGGTTTCCAGTCCGATGTGGGCGGTGAGGGACCCGAGTACGGGGTTGTCGGCACCGCGGCGCACTGTGTGAACTCGGTGCCCGCGGTGTGCGCCGCCGCCCCGGGCATCGCCACCTACCTGGATCTGCCGCTGATCAGCGGCAAGGCCGCGCCGAGCCGGGGCGGTGCCCGATGAAGCGGGCCCTGGTGCTCGCCGGGGGAGGACTGGCCGGCATCGCCTGGGAAACCGGTGTGCTGCTGGGAATCCGAGACGAAGCGCCCGACGCCGCCGCCGCGCTGCTGGATGCCGACGTGCTGGTCGGCACGTCGGCCGGATCGACGGTGGCCGCGCAGCTCAGCAGCGGCGTACCGCTGGAAGAGCTCTTCGCGCGGCAGCTGTCCGAAGAAGGCGGCGCCCACGAGATCAATCCGGGCGTCGCGATCGAGACGATCACCGGCCTGTTCCTCGACGCCATGCAGACCCCCGGAACGACCAAGGAGCAGAAGCTGCAGAAGATCGGCGCGGTGGCCGTCGGCGCCGACACCGTGACCGAAGACGTGCGCCGCACCGTCATCGAGCACCGGTTGCCGTCCCACCACTGGCCGGACCGGACGTTGCGGGTCACCGGAATCGACATCGCCACCGGAGAACTCGTCGTCTTCGACAACGACACCGGAGTCGGTCTCGTCGACGCCGTGGCCGCCAGTTGTGCCGTGCCCGGCGTGTGGCCACCGGTCACCATCGGCAGCCGCCGGTTCATGGACGGCGGAGTGGGCAGCACGGTCAACATGAGCGCCGCGCACGACTGCGAGGCCGTCGTCGCGCTGGTGCCGTCCAGTGCACAGTCGCCGTCCCCGTGGGGCACCGGGACGGTCGACGAGATCCGGTCCTTCCCTGGCGCGACGCTGGCGATCTTCGCCGACGACGAATCTCTGCAGGCCTACGGCCGCAATCCGCTCGACCCGGCCTGCCGCGCCCCTGCGGCGCAGGCCGGCCGCAATCAGGGCCGCCGAGAGGCGCACCGCGTCGCCGAGTTCCTACGAGCGTGAGACGCGCGCTTCCAGCGTGTCCAGCCCGGTCGCGGCGAGCTCCTGCCCGATCTCGATGACCTCGGCGGCGCGGTGGAAATCCAGGCTGCGGCACACCGTGCGCGGCACCTCGATCAACAGGTCGGGCGGGTAGGCGGCCAGAGTGTGACGGGCCAGCGCCGCCTGAGCGATGTCGATGACCCGGTTCATCACGTCGAAGCTGCCCAGCCGCGGCACCGTCGGGACCGGGTCGTCACTGACTTCTTCGGGGTCTTCGAGGGGTTCGTCGTCGCCGGCCACGAAGCGGCCCAGCACCGCGCGACCCGTCTGGGTCTCCAACAGTGACCGCGCGGCCTTGCTGTCCAGCAGCGAGGACCGGGTGCGCCACATCCGGTTCAACCACTCACCACTGGGCCGGCTCTCGTGCTCGTCGCGATGCGGTTCGGGATCATCACCGGCCAGGCTGACAGCCAGCGTCACGTCGGCGACCACCGAGGCGATCGGCGCCATCGGAATCGGATCGAGGATTCCGCCGTCGGCCAGCAGGCGTCCGTCGAGGACGTGGGGCGTGATGAGCCCGGGGATGGCGATGGACGCCCGGATCGCGTCGTCGACCGGTCCGCGTTGCATCCACACGGACTTGCCGGTGATCAGGTCGGTGGCCACCGAGGTGTACGGGATCGGCAGCTCTTCGATGGTGATGTCGCCGACGATGTCGCGCACGGCGTCGAGGATCTTCTCCGCACGGAGCACACCGGGTGCGGTCAGTGACGGGTCCAGCAGCCGCAGCACCGCGCGCTGGGTCAATCCGGTTGCCCAGTCGGTGAATTCGGGCAGCTTTCCGGCGGCTTCCAGCCCCCCGACCAGGGCGCCCATCGACGACCCGGCGATGCCGACGATCTGGTGACCGCGTTCGTGCAACTCGTTGATGATCCCGATGTGGGCGTAGCCGCGCGCCCCGCCGCTGCCCAGCGCCAGTGCGACCCGCATGCATGCATTGTGACGGAGCCGCGCACGCGGCGTGCAGCGACTTAATCGACCGCGTGATTCGAAGTCATCCGCACAGGTCGTCGGCCGCCGCTTCGACGGCGACGATGACCGCCGACTGCTGCCCCGGCGTCAGCTCGGCCCACGGTTTGTCGAACAGTCCGGCACCCACGGGGCCGCCCTGCTGGAGGGTCTTCAAGTACGGCTCGACCTGTGACGCCGGATCGCCGCCATGCTCCTGCATCCACGTTTTGGCTGCTCGGCAGGTCTGGAAGTAGTCGTCTTCGGTGGAGTCGGCGGGAGCATCCACCGCGGTGGTGACGCCGTCGGGGGAGACACCGGCAGCCCCGGCCGGCGTCGGCGCCGACGTGGTGGTCGCCGAAGTTGCCGTCTGCTCCGGTGCGGGCTCATCGGTCGACGAACACCCGGACAGCGCCACCGCAACCACCCAGGCCAGACCGATGGCGTATCTGCGCATACCGCCAATCTATGCAACACTGGCGCCCGTGATGAGCGAGATCCGGTTTCTGGAGTGTTGTCCGGCCTGACGCCGACCCCCGAACCTGTTCATCCCTCATCTCTGGAGACCCCTCATGGTTCTCGCGCCCACCCGGCTGCGTCTGCCCGACCTTCTGCACGTCACCGACCGCTTCGCCGACGACGTCCTCGTCGGCGACTACGACCACCTGTTCCCGGCCGGTGGCCTGCCCCGCACCGAGCGCTGGTTCACCCGCCTGCACGGCAACGACGAACTCGACGTCTGGCTGATCAGCTGGGTGCCCGAACGCTCGACCGAATTGCACGATCACGGCGGCTCGCTGGGCGCCCTCACGGTCGTCAGCGGCGCCCTGCGCGAAACGCGTTGGGACGGTGCGACGTTGCGTGACCGCACGCTGGTCGCCGGCGACCAGGCCGCGTTCCCGCTGGGCTGGGTACACGACGTGGTGTGGCGCCGCGACACCGTCTCGGTGAACTCGGCCCCCACGCTGAGTGTGCACGCTTACTCGCCGCCCCTGACCGCGATGTCGTATTACGACGTGACCGGCGACAATGCGTTGCGGCGCAACCGGACTGAGCTGACGGACAAACCGGAGGGCGCTGATGAGTAGCCGTATCGACGCCGTCCTCGACAGTGCGCGCGCCCGACTGACCCGGCTGCGCGCCGAACAGGTGCCTGCCGCGCTGGATCGGGGCGCGCTGCTGGTCGACATCCGCCCGGCCGCGCAACGCGCCGCCGAAGGGGAGGTGCGCCAGGCTCTGGTGATCGAGCGCAACGTGCTGGAGTGGCGGTGCGACCCGACCAGCGACGCGCGACTGCCGCAGGCCGTCGACGACGACGTGGAGTGGGTGATCCTGTGCTCGGAGGGCTACACCTCCAGCCTGGCGGCAGCGGCGCTACAGGACCTGGGGTTGCACCGCGCCACCGACGTCGTCGGCGGCTATCACGCCCTCAAACACGTGTTGAGCTAAGAGTTCTCGTCGCTGTGCAGCAATCCGCGCAGCCGTTCGGTCTTCTCCTGCGTCCATCCCGGAGGCAGCAGAATCAGCGCCCACGCGTCAGCCACATCACGGACGTAGACGTGGCCGTGCCCGTCGGGTACGTCGACGGCCACCGCCATGTCAGCCGACACCTGAAGGAACGTCACCACCGGAATCCACTCCATGTCCGGGGACACGTCGTCGCCGCGCTTCTCGTGCAACCAGTCCGGCCGGGCGAAGAGCAGATCCGGATTCCACCACGCGATCGGATCCGACGCGTGCTGCAGATAGACCACGCGCGGCTGTTGCCACCCGGCATGAGGCCGTTGCAGGTCTTCGGGTTCGGCGACGAACCGGACGTTGGCGCCGGCGTCGTAGATCGGCAGCCACTGCGGCGAGCCCGGATCTCGATTGAGCGTCAGGTCATTCCAGACGGTGTTGTTGAACGTCGGGCCGCTGAACAACGCCCCGTCCGTGCGCGCGATGAGATTGTTCAGCGCCAGGAACGGCGCTTCACCGCCGAACGATCCGAGGCTCTCACCGAACACCACCAGTTTCGGTCGTTGCGACTCCGGCATCTCGCGGATGAGTTCGTCGACGGCCTCGAACAGCGCCTGACCGGCCTGACGGGCGTTCTCGTTGTCGACCAGGAACGACAACCAGCTCGGCAGGAACGAGTACTGCATCGACACGATCGCGGTGTCGCCGTTGAACATGTACTCCAGCGCCGTCGCTTCGGCCTCGTTGATCCAGCCGGTGCCCGTCGTCGTCGCCACCGCCACCACGGCGCGCTGCAGCGCGCCGGTGCGCTGTAGTTCGCGCGCTGCCAGAGCTGCGGTGTCTTTGATGTCGTCGGCGGAGTGCAGGCCGGCGTAAGCGCGGATCGGCTCGACCGCCGGTGCGCCGTTGAAGGCGGTCAACTCCTCGACCGTGGGCCCACCGGAGATGAAGATCCGACCCTGATGGCCCAACGACTCCCACGACACCAGTGACTCGGGGCCGCCGGAACGCAGTACCGATTGCGGGGCGGCGAAATCAGGATCGGTCTCGTCGTTGACCGCCGCGAAGGTGCTGTTGGCGGTGTTCATCGCGAACCGCACCACCACGCCGTTGAGTAGCGCCACCGACAGCGCGACCACCAGACCGACTGCGACCACCGCCGAGACCCGGGGTGGCGCAACACGATTGAGCTGACGCGCCAGGAACCGCACCAGCAGACGCAGCGCCTGGCCGATCTCCACGAGCACGAACAACGTCACCAGCGCGATCACCCCGGCCAGCGGGTAGTCCCAGAATCCCAGCCGCGGCACGCCCATCAGGTCGCGGACGTCGTCCTGCCAGCGGTGAAACCAGAAGATCGCCAACACCATCCCGATTGCGCCGACCGCGACCAGGATCGGCCACGCCCAACGCGGGGCGGGTGGACTGGTGTCCTTGGAACGCAGGTAACGCACCAACCACACGGCGAACACGCCGATGCCGTAGCCGATTGCGCCGGCGCCCCCGCTCACCAGGCCCTGGAACAGCGGGCCGCGCGGCAGCAGCGACGGCGTCAGCGAGAACCACAGGAACACCAGCCCGACGGCGGTCCCGGTGAACGTGTAGTGCCGAATCCACCACGCCCGTCGCGGCGCAGCGCGTTCCTCGGACGCCTGGGCCTCGACGGTGTCGGTCACGCCCGCACTCTAGCGGTGTGTGAAGTTCGCTTGCCGCTTCTCGGCGAACGCGTTCATGCCTTCGGTCTGGTCGTCGGTGGCGAACGCCGAATGGAACAGCCGCCGCTCGTAGAGCAGACCTTCGGCCAGCGTCGATTCGAAGGAGCGGTTGACCGCCTCCTTGGCCATGCGCGCGGCCGACAGCGACATGCCCGCGATGGTCTGGGCTACGGCTTTGGCCTCGTCGAGCAGCGCGTCGGCGGGCACCACGCGGGACACCAGCCCCGCGCGCTCGGCTTCTTCGGCGTCCATGTTCCGGCCGGTCAGGATCAGGTCCATGGCCTTGGCCTTGCCGATCGCGCGGGTCAGGCGCTGTGAACCGCCCATGCCCGGCAGCACCCCGAGCTTGATCTCCGGCTGCCCGAACTTCGCGCTGTCGGCGGCGATGAGGATGTCGCACATCATCGCCAGCTCGCAGCCACCGCCGAGCGCGTACCCGGCCACCGCGGCGATGGTCGGGGTCCGGGTCGCGGCGAACTTGCCCCAGAGGGCGAAGAAGTCGGAGGAGAACACGTCGGCGAACGACAGGTTGGCCATCTCTTTGATGTCCGCGCCCGCGGCGAAGGCCTTCTCGCTGCCGGTGATGATGATCGCCCCGATCCCCGGATCGGCGTCCAGTTCGGCTGCGGCGCTGGTGACTTCGTGCATCACCTGGCTGTTGAGCGCGTTGAGTGCCTTCGGGCGGTTCAACGTGATGGTGGCGACGCGGTCCTCGCGGTTGAGCAGGATCGTCTCGTAGCTGTCGGTCATGGTCACTCCTGTTCGAACGTCAGATCGGGCTGTGCCGACGCGAAGTACGCGTCGACGTCGGCGGCGGTGACCGCATCCAGTGATGCCGGCGACCACTGCGGGTTGCGGTCCTTGTCGACGAGCTGCGCGCGGATGCCCTCCACGAGATCATGCGACCGCAGCGATGCGCAGGACGTCCGGAATTCCTGCACCAACACGTCTTCGAGCGTGGGCAGCTCCGCGGCCTGGCGGACCGCCCGCAGCGTCACCGAGAGCGCGATGGGGGAGCGGGTCGAGATCAATTCGGCGGCGTCGCCGGCGGCGGTGCTGCCGTGTTCCTGCAGCGCGGCGACGATCTCGGCCACGGTGTCCTTCGCGTAGCACTCGTCGATCCAGGCACGCTCCTGCGCCAGCGGGCTCGGCGGTGGCTCCTGGGTGTGGGCGGCCAGCGCCGCGTCGACACCGTCGGCGACGATCGCCCGGGTGAACGCGTCGAGACGGTCGTGGGGCACGAAGTGGTCGGCGAAGCCCATCGCGATGGCGTCGGCCCCGGAGAACGGGGCGCCGGTCAACGCGGCATGGACGCCGAGCAGGCCGGGGGTGCGTCCGAGGATGTAGGTGCCGCCGACGTCCGGGATGAAGCCGATACCGACCTCGGGCATGGCCATCTTGGTGGTGTCGGTGACGACACGGACGCTGCCGTGGGCGCTGATGCCGACACCGCCGCCCATCGTGATGCCGTCCATCAGCGCGACGTACGGCTTCGGGTAGCGCCCGATGTAGGCGTTGAGCAGGTACTCGTCGTGCCAGAAGCGGCGGGACTCGGCGCCACCGGCCTTGGCGTCGTGGTAGATCGCGACGACGTCGCCACCGGCGCACAGGCCGCGTTCCCCGGCGCCGGAGACCACGACAGCCCGCACGGCGTCGTCGTTCTCCCACTGCTGGAGTGCCTGCGTCACGGCGGTGACCATCGGATGGGTCAGCGAGTTGATCGCCTTGGGCCGGTTGAGCGTGATGAGCCCGATGCCGTTCTCGACGTTTACTAGGACATCCTTGTTTTCGACCACAGAATGCAATCTAGATCGTCCTCCGCGCGCAGGCGGGGCCGGGTAAGGTTTCCTGTGAAGCTCCTGGGAATCGACGCCCGCAATTCGGGAACCGTCCGGGAACCCCGCTCGTTGAGCAGGTGTTCGTCTCCGGCGACTACGCCACAGGACACAACACAGGAAAGGAACCGACGGTGCGCGAAAGCAGCAACCCGGTATTTCGCTCGCTCCCCAAGGGGCAGCAAGGCGGATACGCGCAATTCGGTACCGGAGCCGCCGGCTACGGTGCGCAAGCGGTACACGCCGATCCCTATGTGACCCAGTACCCCGATCAGCAGCAGACCGGCGTCTCGCGTCCGATGACGATCGACGACGTGGTCACCAAGACCGGTGTCACCCTCGCGGTGCTGACCGCCGTCGCGGTGGTGTCCTACTTCATCGCCACGGTGAACCCGGGCCTCGCGATGATGCTGGCGATGGTCGGCGCCATCGGCGGCCTGGTGCTGGTGCTCGTCGCGACGTTCGGACGTAAGCAGGACAATCCGGCCATCGTGCTCAGCTACGCGGGTCTGGAAGGCCTGTTCCTCGGCGCGATCACCTTCCTGTTCGCCAACGTCATCTCCAACGGCGGCTACTCGATGATCGCGCAGGCGGTCGTCGGCACCCTCGGCGTGTTCTTCGGCATGCTCGTCGTCTACAAGACCGGCGCCATCCGCGTCACCCCCAAGTTCACCCGCATGATCGTCGCCGGCATGTTCGGTGTGCTGGCCCTGATGCTCGTCAACTTCCTCGCCGCGATCATCGGCGGTGGTGACGGCCTGGGTCTGCGCAGTGGCGGCATGCTGGCCATCGGCTTCTCGCTGCTGTGCATCGGCCTGGCCGCGTTCAGCTTCCTGATCGACTTCGACGCCGCCGACCAGATGATCCGCGCCGGCGCGCCGGAGAAGGCCGCCTGGGGCGTCGCACTCGGCCTGACCGTCACCCTGGTCTGGCTGTACGTCGAGATCCTGCGACTGCTCAGCTACTTCAACCAGGATTAGCCTCTACACGAGAAGGGCGCCCACTTCGGTGGGCGCCCTTTTTCGTGCGGGTGTGCGCTCAGATCGCGATATGGACCCCGAATGCGATCTGAGCGCACACGCCGATCGTGGTTCTCCACAGCTGCGCATCCACCCCTGGCGGTGCCGGTCCGGTCCTGCCACGGTTCGACGAGTGAGTCTCTTGCGTGGCCCTTCATCGGCAGCGAAGCAGTGGCCGCCGGACGCGCCCGAAAGCACCAACTGCGCGCGCACTACCGGGCCGTCTTTCCCGACGTCTACGTGCCGAAGGGCGCGGATCTGACGCTGGCCCAACGGACAAAGGCAGCGTGGCTCTGGTCAGGACGCAACGGCGTCATCGCCGGTGCGGCAGCGGCAGCACTGCACGGGTGCAGGTGGATACCCGACGACGAAGCGATCGAGCTGATCTGGACCAATGCCCGGCCTCCGAAAGGCATCGCCACCCGCAGAGACCGGCTGAGCGACACAGAGATACAAGAAGTTGCCGGCCTGCCGGTCACGACGCCCGAGCGCACCGCGTTCGACATCGGACGTCTCACGCCCGGCGTGCTGGGGGTCATCCGACTCGACGCGCTGAGCAACGCAACCCACGTCGATCCCGCGGCAGTCACGGAGCTGGCCCGCCGACATGCCCGATCGCCGGGCATTCCGGACCTGCTTCTGGCACTCGACCGGTACGACCCCGGTGCAGAATCACCGCGCGAGACGTGGCTGGGTTTTTGCTCATCCGCGCCGGCTTCCCGCGGCCGCGAACGCAGATCCCGGTCTTCGACGACCGCGGCCGGCCCCGCTACTACCTCGACATGGGATGGGAGGACCTCAAGGTCGCGGTCGAGTATGACGGCGAGCACCACAGGCGCCGCGACACGTTTCGCGACGACATCATTCGCGCGGAGTTCATCGCCGAGCGAGGTTGGCAGCGGGTGCGCGTGGTCGCCGGGCACCGTCGCGCTGAGATCATCGACCGCGTCGCCCGGGCGAGGTCTTTCGGTGTGCGCTCAGATCGCAATACCAGTTGAAACCACGATCTGGCTGCACACAGAGCCGGACCTACGAGAGGCGCTCCACGACCATCGCCATGCCCTGGCCGCCGCCGACGCACATCGTCTCGATGCCGAACGTCTTGTCGTGCGTGGCAAGGTTGTTCAGCAGCGTGGCGGTGATCCGCGCCCCGGTCATGCCGAACGGATGGCCCAGCGCGATGGCGCCGCCGGACACGTTCAGCTTGTCCTCGTCCATGCCCAGCTCGCGCGCCGAACCCAACACCTGCACCGCGAACGCCTCGTTGATCTCGTACAGGTCGATGTCGGAGATGCTCATCTTCGCGTTGGCCAGCGCCTTCTTGACCGCCTCGATCGGGCCCAGGCCCATGATCTCCGGCGAGAGCCCCGAGACGCCCGTCGACACGATCCGCGCCAGCGGCGTCAGGCCGAGCTCCTTGGCCTTCGTGTCGCTCATGATCACCACGGCCGCGGCGCCGTCGTTGAGCGGGCACGCGTTGCCGGCGGTGATCGTGCCATTGGGGCGGAACACCGGCTTGAGCTGGCTGATCTTCTCGTAGGTGGTGCCGGCGCGCGGGCCGTCGTCCTTCGACACCACGGTGCCGTCGGGCAGCGTCACCGGCGAGATCTCGCGCTCGAAGAAGCCGCTGTTGATGGCCTCCTCGGCCCGGTTCTGCGACCGCACGCCCCAGCGGTCCTGGTCTTCACGGCTGATACCGGTGAACGCCGCGACGTTCTCGGCGGTCTGCCCCATCGCGATGTAGATGTCGGGCAACAGGCCGTCCTCGCGCGGGTCGTGCCATTCCGTGGCGCCCTCGGCGGCCTTGGCGGTGCGCGCCTGCGCATCGGCGAACAGCGGGTTCTTGCTGTCCGGCCAGCCGTCGGCGGTGCCCTGACCGAACCGCGACACCGTCTCCACACCCGCCGAGATGAACGCGTCGCCTTCACCGGCCTTGATCGCGTGGAAGGCCATCCGCGTGCTCTGCAGCGACGACGAGCAGTAGCGGTTGACCGTGGTGCCGGGCAGGAAGTCGTAGCCGAGGTGCACGGCGACCACCCGGGCGATGTTGTTGCCCGCCTCCCCGGCGGGCTGGCCGCAGCCCATGATCAGGTCGTCGATGTCGCGGGGGTCGAGCGCGGGCACCTTGTCCAGCACCGCCTTGACCATCTGGGCGGCGAGATCGTCGGGACGCATCGACACCAGCGACCCCTTGTTGGCCCGGCCGATCGGCGAACGGGCGGTGGCGACGATGACGGCTTCAGGCATGACGGCTCCTCGGATGCAGCGACGCGAACTACGACGAACCTAGCTGGCATTCGCGCCGGCAAGCGTGGGGACCCTCCCCTACACAAGTGTGGGGACCCTCCCCTACACAAGTGTGGGGACCCCAGCCAACACGGGTGCGGGCACGCCCGTCGACCGCCGCCACAGTCGGCTCAGCCCCGTGAGCCGCCGCAGCAGCGGACCGTGCCCGGCCGACCGCGACTCCAGCGCGGCGTCCGGCGGCGAGCCTGACGTGCACACACCCAGCGCATGACACAGCGCGGGCAGCAGCTGTTTGGCGGCCAGGGAATAGCCCGCGGCCGACGGATGGAACATGTCGTCGGAGAACAGCAGTTCGGGCGTCTGGTGGAAGTGCGGCGCCAGGAGGTCGGCGAAGGGGACCGGCACACCGCCCGCGGCGCGCACCGCGGCGGCCTGTGCCCGCGCCAGCCGCAACCCGCGCGCCCGCACCCAAGCGCGCAGCGGCTGAGGAATCGCCTTGATGACCCCGAAGTCCGGGCATGTGCCGACCACGACGACCGCATCACTGGCCCGTAGCCGTTGCACGGCCCGACCGAGTCGGCGCGCCGAAGGGCCGACGCCGTTGGGCCGCGTGATGTCGTTGGCGCCGATCATGATGACCGCCGCGTCCGGTGGCCGGCCCGCGACGAACATCGCGTCGATCTGACCCGACAGGCCCTTCGACGTCGCGCCGACGATCGCCTTGGTGCTCAGCCGGATCCGCTTGCCGGACTCTTCGGCCAGTCCCCGCGCCAGCAGCACCCCCGGCACTTCCTCGGCATCGGAGCAGCCGTAACCGGTGGCCGTCGAGTCGCCGAAGATCATCAGGTGCAGATCGAAGGGCACGCCGCGTTCCCAGCGCTCCACGGGTCCTCCGCCGGGGGCGTAGACGCCGTCGGCGCGGGGCGGGATGTCCCAGGCTTTGGGGATGACCTGACGCGCTTGATCGGCCTGGCCCGTCAGGAGGTTCCGCGCGCCGATGTATGCCGACCCTGTCGAGGCCAGCGTGGCCGCGGCCGCCCAGGCGACCGTCGAGCGGCGCGGTAAGCGACCGCGAGGAGCATGACCGGAGCTGCCCACGCGGCCAGTCTAGGTCTGAAGGCCGCGCTTATCGCGCGTCGACCGCGGCCAATCGGTCACGGTGCGGTATCAACTGCGAGTGGTTTGCGTTTAACCCATTGTGATACTGGTTACACGTGTCAAGCTAAGTTCTGAGATGATCTGAGTAATTCGGCTTATCTGGCACTACAACGGCGTAGGAAGTGGTGGCGATGACGGCACCGAGCAAGGTTCCAAGCACGGCTCATGTGGGCGTCCGCCCAGCTCGGAGCCTCAAACCGCGCCGATACCCGGTCAGCGACGGCGCCCCCGTCGAGATCGTCGAAGACGGGCCCAGCGTCGCCGGACGGATGCTCGGGTTGGCCGCATCGCTAACCATCAAGCCGTTCCTGACCGTGGGAAGCTACGCGCCGAAGCTGCCGTGGCCGTGGGGAGTCGTCGACTTCGCCGCCCGGGTCCTCAAACCGGCTCCCGGCACTGTGCGGGCGACCATCTCCCTGCCGCACTGCAATGCGCAGCTGGTGCGCGCCGCAGGTGTGCTGCCCGCCGACGGCAACCGCAGCGTCATCCTCTATCTGCACGGCGGCGCCTTCCTGACGTGCGGCGTCAACACGCACGGCCGGCTGGTCACCGCGCTGTCGAAGTTCGCCGACGCGCCGGTGCTGGTGGTGAACTACCGGATGATTCCCAAGCACTCCGTGGGTACCGCCCTCGACGATTGCCACGACGGCTACAAGTGGCTGCGGGAGCTGGGCTACGAGCCCGACCAGATCGTGCTCGCCGGCGACTCCGCCGGCGGCTACCTGGCACTGTCGCTGGCTGAGCGACTCCAGGTCGAGGGGATCGACGGCTACCGCAGCGAGACCCCGGCGGCGGTGGTGACCATGTCTCCGCTGTTCGAGATCGACAACGAGGCCCGGGCCGACCACCCCAACGCCCGCACCGACGCGATGTTCCCGCCCAAGGCGTTCCACGCGCTCGTCGATCTCATCGAGACCGCGGCGGCCAAGCGAACCGTCAACGGCAGGCGCGAGGAGGTCTACGAACCCCTCGACCACATCGAGCCCGGCCTGCCGCGCACGCTGATCCACGTGTCCGGATCCGAGGTCCTGCTCAGTGACGCCCGCAAGGCGGCGCGCCTGCTGGCCGCGGCCGGCGTCCCCGTCGAGGTGCGCGTATGGCCTGGTCAGATGCATGTGTTCCAGCTCGGCGCGCCCATGGTGTCCGAGGCGAGCCGGTCGTTGAAGCAGATCGGTGAGTACATCCGAGAGGCCACCTGGTAGTCCTGCGTCGAGCCTGGGACGATGGACTCATGCGTATCGCCCGGCACATCACTGAGCTCATCGGCAACACCCCGTTGGTACAGCTGAACTCGGTGGTCCCGCCGGGCGCCGGATTGGTCGCGGCCAAGGTCGAATACCTCAATCCGGGCGGCAGCTCGAAGGATCGCATCGCGATCAAGATGATCGACGCCGCCGAGGCCAGCGGCGAGCTGCGTCCCGGCGGCACCATCGTCGAACCCACCTCCGGCAACACCGGCGTCGGGCTCGCACTGGTCGCCCAGCAGCGCGGCTACAAGTGCGTCTTCGTCTGCCCGGACAAGGTCGGCGAGGACAAACGCAACGTGCTGCGCGCCTACGGCGCCGAGGTCGTGGTGTGCCCGACGGCGGTGCCGCCCGACCACCCCGACAGCTACTACAGCGTGTCCGACCGGCTGGTCAGGGAGATCGAGGGTGCGTGGAAGCCCGACCAGTACTCCAACCAGATGGGCCCGCAGAGCCACTACGAGAGCACCGGCCCGGAGATCTGGGCCGACACCGACGGCAAGGTGACGCACTTCGTCGCCGGCGTCGGCACCGGCGGGACGATCACCGGCGCGGGCCGCTACCTCAAGGAAGTCTCCGACGGCAGGGTCAAGGTCATCGGCGTCGACCCGGAAGGCTCGGTGTACTCGGGCGGCACGGGCCGGCCGTACCTCGTCGAAGGTGTGGGCGAGGATTTCTGGCCGACGGCCTACGACCCGTCGGTACCCGACGAGATCATCGCGGTCTCCGACGCCGACTCCTTCGAGATGACCCGGCGCCTGGCCCGCGAGGAGGCCATGCTGGTCGGCGGCTCCTGCGGCATGGCGGCGGTGGCGGCCATCCAGGTCGCCGAACGCGCCGGACCGGACGCGGTGGTCGTGGTGCTGTTGCCCGACGGTGGCCGCGGCTACCTGGGCAAGATCTTCAACGACGAATGGATGTCGTCCTACGGGTTCCTGCGCAGCCGACTCGACGGCAAGACCAAGGAGTCCACCGTCGGTGACCTGTTGCGGGGCAAGTCGGGCGCCCTGCCCGACCTGGTGCACACCCACCCGTCCGAGACCGTGCGCGACGCGATCACGATCCTCAACGAGTACGGCGTCTCGCAGATGCCGGTGGTCGGCGCCGAACCGCCCGTGATGGCCGGCGAGGTCGCCGGCAGCGTGTCCGAGCGTGAGCTGCTCTCGGCGGTGTTCGAGGGGCGGGCCAAACTCGCCGACGCGGTCGCCGACCACATGAGCCCGCCGCTGCCGCTGGTCGGTGCCGGCGAACTCGTCAGCAGCGCAGCCAAGACCCTGCGCGAATGCGACGCCGTCATGGTGGTCGAGGAGGGCAAACCGGTCGGCGTGCTCACCCGGCACGACCTGCTGAGTTACCTGTCCGCTGAGACCTCCGGCAGCTGACACCGCGGTCGTAAAAACAAGATCAACAACCCGCGTGAAAGCGCTGCGCGAGGCAGGTCCTCAGGTAGGGTAAGCACGCTTGTCTCGGGCTGAGATCTCACAGAAGGCATCCATGACCGACCGACCGCCGCCAGCGGGTGATTACCCGTCGAATGTGGTTGCGGTGCTCCCCAAAGAGTCATACACGTCGTGGACGACGCGGGTGCTCGCGCAGGTGATCGACATGATCCCGGTTGTCATCGTCCTGGGTATCGGGGTGGCCGTGCAGTCCGGCGCCCTCGCCCTGGTGCTCGCGTCGCTGGCCGCACTCGCCTACGCGGTGTGGAACTTCGGTCATCGGCAGGGCACCACCGGATCGAGTCTGGGCAAGTCGATCACCCGGTTCCGGGTGGTCAGCGAACTGACTTGGCAGCCAATCGGTTTCAAGCTGTCCGTACTGCGCCAACTGGCCCACGTCATCGACGGGGCGATCTGCTACGTCGGCTACCTGTTTCCGCTCTGGGATCCCAAGCGGCAGACGATCGCCGACAAGATAATGACGACGGTCTGCGTACCGCTGTAGACACCGACAACATCAGGAGCGACCATGACAGACAATCCGTCGGCGCCCGGAGGTAACCCGCCAGAAGGGGGCTACCCGCCGCCCGGCAACTACCCGCCGCCGCCTCCTGGTTCCCAGCCCACGCCGCAGGGCGGCCATGCGCCGCCTCCACCGCCGGGCGGTTATCCGCCCCCGCCACCCGGCAGCTACCCACCGCCGCCGGGCGACTACCCGCCGCCCCCCGCGGGGTCCTATCCCACGCCGCAGGGCGGTTACGCGCCGCCTCCGCCGCCGGGGGGTTATCCGCCTCCGCCGCAAGGCAATTACCCGCCCCCGGGTGCCTACCCGCCGGCGTATGGTGCGTACCCGCCCGGTTTCGGGGGCGCGCCGGCATACAGCATCGGCGACGCGCTCGAGTGGGCCTGGAACAAGTTCAGCAAGAACGCGATGCCTCTGGTGCTGGCCACACTCATCTACGGCGTGGCGATCGCCGCGCTGCAATCACTGATCAGCTTCGGCTCCACCGCCGTGAGCCCGGACTCGAGCAGCTACGCCGCCGACGAGAACGGGTTCGCGATCTCCTACAACGTGACCGGCGGTGCCGGTCTCGTCGTCACGATCATCGGGTGGATCGTGTCGCTGCTGGTGTCCGGTGCCGTGCAATCGGCCTACATCGGCGGCCTGCTCGACATCGCCAACGGTCAGCAGGTCACCCTCAGCTCGTTCCTACGGCCCCGCAACGTCGCCAACGTCGTCATCGCGGCCGTCATCGTCGGCGCCATCACGACCGTCGGTGTGTTCCTGTGCATCATCCCGGGTCTCATCGCCAGCATCATGTTGATGTTCACCACCGTCGCGCTGCTGGATCGAAACCTGGCACCGCTGGACGCGATCAAGACCAGCTTCGGCATCAGCAAGGCGCAATTCGGCAAGGTGTTCGTCGCGTGGCTCGTCATCGCGGTCATCACCCTCATCGGTGCGCTGCTCTGCGGTATCGGCCTGCTGGTCGCGGGCCCGGTGGCCGGACTGATCCTGGTGTACACCTTCCGGACGCTGTCAGGTGGAGCGGTGGCACCCGCCACGCCCTAGCCCGGCCGCTTTGCCGAAACGCTTCTACACCTCCTGGATCGCGCGCTGCGCGGCATTCGTGATCGACGCGCTGCCGGTGGGTGCGGCGCTGACCATCGCGAACTCGGTCGCCGTCGGCACCGCCGACACGCAGTGCGTGGAGTATTCCGCCGGAGGTGTGGCCTGCGCGCAGGGCCATTCGACCACCGGGATCGTCACCGCCTGGGTCATGGGGCTGCTGTCGCTGGCCTACGTGGTCTGGAATCACGGCTACCGTCAGGGCAGAACGGGATCCAGCATCGGCAAGTCGCTGCTCAGGTTTCGCGTTGTCAGCGAAAAGACGTGGCAGCCCATCGGATTCGGCCGGTCGGTACTGCGTCAGCTGGCGCACCTGGTGGACTGTGTGGTCTGTTTCCTCGGCTACCTGCTGCCGCTGTGGGACGGGCAGCGCCAGACGATCGCCGACAAGATGATGACGACTGTCTGCGTGCCTACCGGAACGCGCTGACCCCGGTGAGTGTCTCGCCGATGACCAGCTGGTGCACCTCGGAGGTGCCCTCGTAGGTCAGCACCGACTCCAGGTTGTTGGCATGCCGCAGCACCGGATACTCGAGGGTGATGCCGTTGGCGCCCAACAGTGTTCGACATTGGCGGGCGATCTCGAGGGCCTCGCGGACATTGTTGAGCTTGCCGACGCTGACCTGCTCGGGCCGGATCCGGCCGTCGTCCTTGAGCCGGCCCAGGTGCAACGCCAGCAGCTGCGCCTTGCTCAATTCGACCGCCATGTCGGCGATCTTGGCCTGCGTGAGCTGATAGCCGGCCAGCGGCTTGTCGAACACCTCGCGGCTGCCCACGTAATCGATGGTCGCCTCGAGGCAGTCGCGCGCCGCCCCGACCGCGCCGAACACGATCCCGAAGCGGGCCTCCGACAGGCAACTCAGCGGACCCTTGAGGCCTTCGGCGCCGGGCAGCCGGGCGTCCTCGGGCACGCGGACGTCGTCGAGGCTGAACTCGGCGGTGACCGATGCGCGCAGCGACAGCTTGTGCGTCATCTCCCGGGCGGTGAACCCGGGCGTCGACGTCGGCACCGCGAAGCCCAGCACGGGCCCTCCGGGCTCGCGCGCCCACACGATCGCGACGTCGGCGACCGAGGCGTTGGTGATCCACATCTTGGACCCGTTGAGGATCCAGTCCGACCCGTCGCGGCGCGCGGTGGTGCGCATGCCGCCCGGGTTGGAGCCGAAGTCGGGCTCGGTCAGACCGAAGCAGCCGATCAACTCACCGGCGGCCATCCCGGGCAGCCACTGCTGCCGCTGCTCTTCAGATCCCCAGCGGTGAATCGCATACATCGCCAACGAACCCTGCACCGACACCAGGCTGCGCAACCCGCTGTCGACGGCCTCGAACTCCTGGCACACCAGCCCGTAGGCGGTGGCCGTGGAGCCTCCGCAGCCGTAACCCGTCAGGTGCATGCCCAGCAGCCCGAGCTTGCCGATCTCGACGGCGAGCTCGCGCACCGGGACATGCCCGGATTCGAACCATTCGGCGATGTGGGGACGGAGTCGTTGCTCGCCGAACTGGCGCACCATCGTGCGCAGGTCACGGTCCTCGGCGCTCAACAGTGAGTCGAGGTCGAGCAGGCTTTCGATCGGGGTGCTCCCAGCGCTGGACATGACCAAGTTCTACACGGCTACCCTGGGCGACCATGGGTGAGCAGCGCAGTGCAGCAGATCATTACCGGACCTACGGGTTCGCGACCAAGGCCATCCACGCCGGTTACCGGCCCGATCCGGCCACCGGGGTGGTGAACCCGCCCATCTACGCCAGCTCGACGTTCGCCCAGGACGGCGTCGGCGGTCTGCGCGGCGGCTTCGAGTACGCCCGCACCGGCAACCCCACGCGCGCGGCGCTGGAGACGGCGTTGGCGGCCGTCGAGCAGGCGTCCTACGGGCGCGCGTTCAGCTCCGGCATGGGGGCGACCGACTGCGCGTTGCGGGCCGTGCTGCGTCCCGGCGACCACCTCGTGATCCCGGACGACGCCTACGGCGGCACCTTCCGGCTGATCGACAAGGTGTTCGCCCACTGGGGGCTGACCTACACCGCGGTGGCGCTGTCGGATCTGGACGCGGTGCGCGCGGCCCTGACCGACCGCACCCGGCTGATCTGGGTGGAGACGCCGACCAACCCGCTGCTGTCGATCGCCGACATCAGCGGGATCGCCGCGGTAGCCGCCGAGGCGGACGGCCCCGGTGTGAAAGTGTTGGTGGACAACACTTTTGCTTCGCCGGCGCTGCAGCAGCCGCTGACCCTGGGCGCCGACATCGTGCTGCATTCGACCACCAAGTACATCGGCGGACACTCCGATGTGGTCGGTGGGGCGCTGTTGACCAACGACGAAGCCCTCGACGACGCGTTCGCGTTCCTGCAGAACGGTGCCGGCGCGGTGCCCGGCCCGTTCGACGCGTACCTGACCATCCGCGGTCTGAAGACCCTGTCGCTGCGGATGCAGCGCCACAGCGACAATGCCGCGGCGATCGCCGAGTTCCTCGAAGGGCATCCGGCGGTGTCCACCGTGCTGTATCCCGGTCTGCCCGGCCATCCGAACCACGATGTCGCCGCGGCGCAGATGAGCGGGTTCGGCGGCATGATCTCGGTGCGGCTGCGCGGCGGCCCGCAGGCCGCGCGCGACTTCTGCGCGCGCACCGAGCTGTTCATCCTGGCCGAGTCGCTGGGCGGGGTGGAGTCGCTGATCGAATATCCCGGCGCCATGACCCATGCGTCGACGGCCGGCTCCCAGCTCGAGGTGCCCGACGACCTGGTCCGGCTGTCGGTCGGCATCGAGGACGTCGCCGATCTGCTCGGCGACGTGGAGCAGGCGTTGAGCTCTCTGGGTTAACCGATCGCGCTGAGAGCTTGGCGCACGGTCGCTGCGGTGACCGCAAGGTTCACCTCAGCCAGACCGGACGGCGACTCGTCGACCCAGCTGCCCGCCGAGATCTCGCCGGCCCGGGCATGCACCCAGCGCCAGCCGCGATCGTTGAGGCTCAGCAGCGCTCCCAGACCGTCGACCGCGTGCAGCACGGTCACGATCGCTGCGGTCGACGGCGACGGGGGACGACGTTCGAACAGTGCGCCGATCAGGGCTGCGCGCGCCTCCTGCGGCCGACTCCGGTCGGTCAGGGGAAAGGCGAAGCTGCGTCGGAAACGACTGCCCGACAACGGGGTTCGTCGTATCGCCCCGGACGCCTCCAGATGGGCGACCAGACGATCCTGGGTGTGTCTGCCCACCTTCTTGATCGCGGTGCCGGCCTCGAGCGGCCGGGCCCGCACCAGATCCAGTGCGGGCGCGGCCACCGGATGCACCGGTCCGGGGGCCGCCAACGCCACCAGGACGCCCTCAGGTGCCGGGTCGCCGGCCGTCGCGGGCCGGATATGGCACTGATGGGCCAACTCGAGCAGCACCGCGGCGGCAAGGACGTGGTCACGCCGAGGCGGATCCAGCGCAGGCGTCCCCGAAGCGTTGTCGAGCAGAAGGAGGAACAGGTCCTCGGTGATCAACCGTGGTACGGCTCAGCGCTGACCAGCGTCACCTTGACGGTGCTGCCGCTGGGCACCCGGTACTCGCGTGTCTCGCCGACCTTGGCGTCGATGAGCGCCCCGCCCAGCGGCGAGTTCGGCGAGTACACCTCGAGCTTGCCGGCGCCGACGCCCTGTTCGCGGGTCGCGATCAGGAACGTCTCGGTGTCGTTCTTGTCGTCGTCGTAGTAGACGGTGACCACCGAGCCGGGCAGCGCCACACCGGACTGCGTGGGCGCCTCGCCGACCTTGGCGCTGTTGAGCAGTTCCTGCAGCTGACGGATGCGGGCCTCCTGCTGGCCCTGCTCCTCGCGGGCGGCGTGGTATCCACCGTTCTCGCGCAGGTCGCCCTCTTCGCGTCGGTCGTTGATCTCGGCGGCGATGACGGGGCGGTTGGCGATCAGCTGGTCCAGCTCGGCCTTCAGCCGGTCGTACGCCTCTTCGGTGAGCCAGGTGACCTGAGTGTCGGTCATGTCGTCGCGCTCCTGTCGTTGTTGATTCCGCGCTCTTGTGCGTCAAGAAAGTCCCCGGGACACGGCGCTGGGGCTGTACTGCGGGTATTGCCGCCAACTCGGGCGCGCTGGTCTCGGCGCCCAAAATGCAGCAATACACGGCCCCAGCTGGAACCGTGTATCGGCCCATCCTAGCACCGCCGGGATACCGGGAATTCGGAATTTCGCTGTTCGCCGTTGGTTGCGGCGCGGGCTATCCGGCCTGATCCAGATAGGCCGGCACATCGGTGCCGCATCCGTACACGTCCCCGACCGCGGGCGGTTTGCTGGCCGTCACGGTCGCGGTGACCTGCACCGTCGGCTCTTGTGACGGACTAACCAGCACTTCCCGGCGCCCGACCTCGTCGCCGTCGTAGGAGCGCGCCCGCACGATGCACACCGCGGGCCGGGACGGATCTTTGCGGGTGACGTTCATGGTGACCTCGACGGTGGCGTCGTCGACCACGCGGAAACCGTTGATTTCGCCGTCGACCTCCTGGGCGCCGAGCCGGTTGAATGCGACGACCGCGATCGCCACCCCCGCGATCAACACCAGAGCGGTCAACGCCACGGCGATCAGGCGACGCCTGCGTGGATTCAGGCGCTGCCGTCCGTAGCGGGCGGTGGGACGTTCGATCATCTCGTTTTGCATGCCCGTCGGTCGGATAGGTCTACTAGGACTGGAACTATAAGACCCAGTGTGGCGGTTGAACCGTTGCGTGAGTGCCCATGCATCTGAGCAGCTAAGAGGGAACAGGTTGAGCGAACTGCGGTTGATGGCCGTGCACGCCCATCCGGACGACGAGTCCAGCAAGGGTGCGGCCACCATGGCGCGCTACGTCGACGAGGGCGTGCGCGTCATGGTCGTGACGCTGACCGGCGGCGAGCGCGGCGACATCCTCAATCCCGCGATGGACCTACCGGAAGTCCACGGCCGGATGAGCGAGATCCGCCGCGAGGAGATGGCCAAGGCGGCCCAGATCCTCGGGGTCGAGCACCACTGGCTGGGCTTCGTCGACTCCGGACTGCCCGAAGGGGATCCGCTGCCGCCCCTGCCGGAGGGCTGCTTCGCGCTGGAACCGCTCGAAGTGCCCACCGAGTCGCTGGTACGCGTCATCCGCGACTTCAAACCCCACGTCATGACCACCTACGACGAGAACGGCGGCTACCCGCACCCGGACCACATCAAGTGCCACCAGGTCTCGGTCGCCGCGTACGAGGCGGCCGCCGACCACCGCCTGTACCCGGACGCCGGCGAACCGTGGAGTGTGTCGAAGCTGTACTACAACCACGGCTTCCTGCGACAGCGGATGCAGATCCTGCAGGACGAGTTCACCAAGCACGGCCAGGAAGGACCGTTCGGCAAGTGGCTCGAGAAGTGGGATCCCGCCGAGGATCTGCTCGGCAAGCGGGTGACCACGCGGGTGGAGTGCGCGAAGTACTTCTCGGTCCGTGACGAGGCGCTGCTGGCGCACGCCACCCAGATCGACCCGAAAAGCTTCTTCTTCACCACGCCGATGGAGTGGCAGCAACGCCTCTGGCCGACCGAGGAGTTCGAGTTGGCCCGCTCACGGGTTCCGGTGCAGCTGCCCGAGACCGACCTGTTCGCCGGAATCGAGGGACGCGAATGAACGACGCATTGATGACGGGTCTGCAGTTCGTCACCGCGGTGCTGGCCCAGGACGAACCCCGCCAGACCGGTCCGGAATTCGGCAAGGCCAGCCCGTTCGGGCTGATCGTGATCGTGCTGCTGCTCATCGGTGTCTTCGTCCTGGTGTGGTCGATGAACCGGCACCTGCGCAAGCTGCCCAAGTCGTTCGACAATGACGACGAGGCCGCCACCGAAACCGCCGCCGAGGGCGACGCGCCGGGCGGCACCGGCGCCGTGGGCGCCGACCCCGACCTGTCCACCGGGTCGCCGGCCGACGGGGTCAAACGCGATCCGGAGTGATCTGGCGCCGGTTCGCGCCTGCGGTTGTGTAACCTGCCGCACATGAGCTTCGAGCCCGACGCCCTGCAGAAACTCGTCCAGCGCTACCTCGACACCGTCGCCACCGGCACAGCCGACGACGTCGCCGCGCTGTACGCCGAGGACGCCACCCTCGAAGACCCGGTCGGCGGGGGAGAGGTGCACATCGGTCGGCAGGCCATCGCGGGGTTCTACAAGAACGCCGAGGGCGCCGAGATCAAAACCGAGCTGTTGCACTTCCGCGCCGGTGGCCACGAAGCCGCGTTCCTGTTCGCGATCACCGTCGGCGGCGCCATGCGGATCGAGCCGATCGAGATCATGACCTTCAACCCCGAGGGCCAGATCACCGCGATGAAGGCCTACTGGGGCCCGCAGAACATCACCCAGCTGTAGCGCGTCCTCGCTAGAAGACGGCGAACCACATCGCGATGTAGTGGCAGATCGCCGCGACCGCGGTGCAGGCATGGAAGAACTCGTGGTGCCCGAACGTCGTCGGCCACGGGTTGGGCCACTTCAGCGCGTACAGCACCCCGCCGATGCTGTACAGCGCGCCACCGACGATCAGCAGCACCACCGCGGCCACACCGGCGCCTTGCATGATCGGCCCGATGAACCACACGGCCACCCAGCCGAGCAGGATGTACAGCGGCACACCGAGCCACCGCGGCGACGACGGCCACAGCATCTTCAACGCCACACCGGCAAGCGCGCCGCCCCACACGATCCAGAACAGCGTCATGCCGTTGTTGGCGGGTAACGCGAGCAGCGCGAAGGGCGTGTAGCTGCCGGCGATGAACACGAAGATCATCGAGTGGTCGGCGCGCTTCATCCAGGTGCGCGCGGTCGTCGAGGTCCAGTTGACGCGGTGATAGATCCCACTGACGGCGAACATCGCCACGATCGTGCAGGTGTAGATCAGCGTGGCGATGCCGGCGCGCGTGGACTGCAGCGACCAGGACACCGCGACCAGAGCCGCCCCGGCGATCACCGCGATGGCGGCCGAGTACACGTGGATCCAGCCACGCAGCCGCGGCTTGCCCAGGAACTGGGCGACGCCACCGGCGACCGCCTCGGGGAGATCCTCGGGTTTCCACGGTTCCCGCGGCGAGTCAGCGGTGTACCAGGGTTCGAGGGATGTCGGCATATCACCTCCGCTGAGTGGCTCTGGCGCTTCCCGGGCCACAGTAGTCTGGACGATCGTGGACCTCATTCCGCGGCGCCTCAAGGAGCCGATGTATCGGCTCTACGAGCTGCGGCTGCGGCAGGGATTGTCGCCGTCACGTTCGGAATTGCCGCGCCACATCGCGGTGCTGTGCGACGGAAACCGCCGGTGGGCACGCGAAGTCGGTCACGACGACGTCAGTTACGGCTACCGTGCGGGTGCCCGCAAAATCGCCGAAATGCTGCGTTGGTGTGACGAGATCGGCATCGAGATGGCCACCGTGTACTTGCTCTCCACGGAGAACCTGCAGCGCGAACCCGAAGAGCTGTCGTCGCTGATCGACATCATCACCGATGTCGTCGAGGAGATCTGCGCGCCGGTCAACCGGTGGAGCGTGCGCACCGTCGGCGATCTGGAGTTGATCGGGGAGGAGCCGGCACGACGGCTGCGCGAGGCGGTGTCGTCGACCGCGGATGCCCACACCGCCACGTTCCACGTCAACGTCGCGGTCGGTTACGGCGGCCGCCAGGAGATCGTCGACGCGGTCCGCGGGCTGCTGAGCAAGGAACTCGCCAACGGCGCCACCGGCGAGCAGCTCGTGGAAGCCGTTACCGCCGAAGCGATCTCGGAGAACCTGTACACCTCGGGTCAGCCCGACCCCGATCTGGTGATCCGGACCTCCGGTGAGCAGCGGCTGTCGGGCTTCCTGCTGTGGCAGAGCGCGTACTCCGAGATGTGGTTCACCGAGGCGTACTGGCCGGAGTTCCGGCGCATCGACTTCCTGCGCGCGGTGCGCGACTACAGCGCCCGGCATCGTCGCTACGGGCGGTAACCATGGTCGCCCTGTCAGCGGTGGTGTTCACCTTGAGCTGGTGGCTGGGGCTGTACCTGGTCGCGCGCGACCCGCGCAAAGTCGTGCTGGTGCTGGCCTCCATCGGGCTGACCAGCTTCGCGGTGGTCGTCGCACTGGACGCGGTGCGGGTGACGACGTCGTCGCCGCTGCTCGGGGCCGTCGAGATCTATCTGGTCGCGGTGCCGGGAGTGGCGTGGTTCGCGGTGCTGCTGGAGCTGTCGCGCCCGCGGGACAGCTGGCGCAACCGGTTCCGCGACGCCGGACTGGTCGCAGGCGTCGCCGTGCTGGCGTTCACCGGCGCGGCCCTGGCCGGTGACGTCGCGGGGCCGCTGCGGCTCGGGCACTGGATCATGTTCGCCGCGGTGTCGGTACCGTCGCTGGCCGCGATGGTCCACGCGGTGGTCCGTCGCGCCCAGCCGGGTCCGGTTGTCGGGTTCGTCGTCGTCGCAACGCTGTTCTTCGCCCTGGGCAACGCGATCCTGGTGATCCCGCTGGGGCTGGTGCCGAGTTGGCTGGCGTTGGCGTCGACCGGCTTCGACGTCGCACTGCTCGGTGTGGCCGTGGCGATAAGCGATGCGTTCGACGAGGGGCAGGCGCTGCGGAAAGACATGCTGCGCTCGTTCACCGCGACGTCGGTGGTGGCGGTGTTGTTCGGCGGACAGGTGCTCATCGCGGCAGCGGTGAGCGGCCCGAGTGCCACGTTGACGGTGCTGCTGTTCACCAGCCTGGCCGTCGCCGTCGCGATCAACGTGCTGGCCGACCCGCTGGCCGGGGTGCTGGACCGGCTCGCGTTCTCCCGATCGCCGGAGCTGCGGGCCGACCGCGCCGCGCTGCGCGGCACCGAAACCGCGCTGCCGCGCAGAGCCGCCGACCCGCTCGGCGACATGGACGACGAGACGTTCGTCCGCGTCACCCGCCGCGCCCTGAGCCACTACGGCGACTTGTCCAAGCTCGTCGCGAGCCCGTTGACGGCGCTGCCGGTCATCGAGGAGCGACTCGCCCGCCGCGGCGCCCCGGACCAACCCCTCGAACGCGCCAACGAACTGCGCGCGCTTCTCGCCGAACGCATCGCGGCCCTGAAGCCGCGCGACGGCGCCGACTTCGGCACCACCGAACAATGGCGCCACTACAACTCGCTGTACTTCCCGTACGTCGTCGGCGTGCGCGCCTACGCGCAGAACGCGACCGCTGCGGGTCTGGACCCCGTCGCCCGGCAGGCCTGGCACTGGTTGGTCAGCGACGTGCCGCAGCGCTCGCTGCACAACTGGCAGAACGCGGCCGCCCGCGTCATCGCCACCGACTTGCGCGCCACCGTCTCCGTCTCTTGACGCGCGTGGAATGCAAGTTCGGCGCAGAGCGCTGACCTGCGGTTGGCAGTGGTTGGCAGTGATCTGTGTCGATCTGGCACCTCCCCATCGGCAGCGTCAGGGGTGTCTCACCGCCTCATCACCGAAGGAGAAACCATGACCGCCACCACCCACTCCGGAGCCGTCGGCGCTGTCAAGTCCTCGGACGCGCTGCTGCGACTGGCCATGCGGGTCGACGCCGTGCTGGTCTTCGTGGCCGGCGTCGCCGTGCTCGCCTTCGCCGGCCGGCTCTCGGAGCTGACCGGACTGTCCCGGCCGATCGAGTACGCCTCCGGCGTGTTCTTCGTCGTCTACGGCGTTGTGGTCCTCGCTCTGGCCGGCATCGATCGGGTGCGCCCGGCCGGCATCGGCACGGTGATCGCCAACGCGCTGTGCACAGTGATCGCGGTCGTCGCCGCGCTGACGTTGCCGCTCACCGCCATCGGCGTCGCGTTCGTCGTCGCGATGGGGCTCTACACGGCGTTGATGGCCGAGTGGCAGTTCATCGGGGTCCGGCGCATCACGGCCTGACCCGAAATTGAGTAGTCGACTACGCAAGGCATGACCGGTCGGGGCGCTCACACTCAGAAGCGTCCCGGGGGTAGAGGAGGTCGCCGTGTCCGTCAATTCACAGAACCTGGTTCCGACGGACACGTGCGATCTCCTCGTCGTCGGAGCCGGGCTCGCGGGTCTGAACGCGCTGTTCGCGGCGAGCCGATACCTGGGCCGCGAGCAGAAGGTGATCCTCGTCGACCGTCGCGCTCGTATCGGCGGAATGTGGGTCGACACCTACCCGTATGTGCGGCTGCACCAACCTCATCCGATGTTCACCGCCGGCAACATCGCCTGGACCCTCGGTCGCGAGCGGTCCTACTTGGCCACCAAAGACGAGGTGCTGAGCCACTTCGACCACTGCATCGCCGAGATCGCCAAACGAGTGACCGTCGACGAACGCTACGGCTGGGATTTCGAGTCCGACGAACCGGTCCCCGGCGGCGTCCGCGTCACCTGCCGCACGCCGCACGGCCAGACGCGCGTCATCGTCGCCCGGCGACTGATCAAGGCCTACGGTTCGCGCGTGATGCCCAACCCGCCGCTGTCTCTGTCGAGTGCGCGGGTGCGGTCGGTGTCGCCGGACACCTGCGACGTCCGCGTCGGGGACATCGCCGAGAGCGCCGCGCCGGTGTACGTCATCGGCGGCGGCAAGACCGCGATGGACACCGCGCACACGCTGATCACGACCCACCCCGGTCGTGAGGTGCACCTGGTGGCCGGGTCGGGAACGCTGTTCGGCAGCCGGGACAGGTTCTTCCCCACCGGGCGGCGGCGCTGGGTCGGCAGCACGACGCTCAGCAGCATGGCTGTCGACATGTGTCGCCGGTTCGACGGCACCAACGAGCAGCAGGTCGCCGACTGGTTCGGCGTGATCTACGGCACGCGCGTGACTCCGCGCACCGGCAACTTCCTGCTCGGTGTGCTCTCGGAGGAGGAGAACACGGTCATCAGGAACGGCGTCGCCGACGTGGTGATGGATCACCTCGTCGACGTCGTCGACCACGACGGCGCGCCGCACATCGTTCTACGCAGCGGCGCGCGGATGCCGGTGGCCGACGGCAGCTGGATGATCAACTGCACCGGCTACCTGACCGTCGGTGACCACCCGTACGAGCCGTACACATCCGGCGACGGAACGGTGCTTGCAGTCCAATCACGTTCGGCCACCATGCATCTGATGTCGTACATGGGCTATTTCATGACGCATATGATGTTCCAGGGCAAACTCACCGGCGTCCCGCTCTACGAGTTCGACCTACAGGAGATGATCCGCAGGCACAGAGCTGTGCTGCCCTACGCGATGTTCGCGCTGGCGCAGTACAACCTCGGCTTGATGGCCGACGCCATGCCCGCCAAGGTGTTCCGCGAATGCGGACTGGACTACGACCGCTGGTATCCGTGGCCGCGCCGCACCGCGGGGGCGGTGCGGTTCATGCTCACCCACCGGCGCGAACGTGCGCACCTGCGCCGGACACTCGACACCGTGCGGGAACGCTGCGATGTGCGCTGCGGCCCGCTGGATCTCGGCAGCGCTACAGCTTCCGGAGCCGCAGCCGGTTGATCGAGTGGTCGGAATCCTTGCGCAGCACCAAGGTGGCGCGGGGACGGGTCGGCAGGATGTTCTCGATCAGGTTCGGCCGGTTGATCGAATGCCAGATGTCACGGGCGGCGAACACCGCCTGCTCGTCGGTCAGCGTCGAATAGTGGTGGAAGTGCGACGCCGGATTGGCGAACGCCCCGGCCCGCATCGACAGGAACCGGGAGATGTACCAGTTCTCGATGTCCTCGATGCGCGCGTCGACGTAGACCGAGAAGTCGAACAGGTCCGAGACCATCAGCGCCGGACCGGTCTGCAGGACGTTGAGCCCCTCGAGGATCAGGATGTCGGGACGGCGGATCACCTGCTTGTCGCCGGGGACGATGTCGTAGAGCAGATGCGAGTAGACCGGCGCGCACGCCACGTCGGAGCCGGACTTCACCGCGGTGACGAACCGCATCAACCCCCTGCGGTCGTAGCTCTCCGGGAAGCCCTTGCGGTGCATGAGGTTCCGGCGGGCGAGCTCCTTGTTCGGATACAGGAAGCCGTCGGTGGTCACCAGATCCACCCGCGGATGATGCTCCCAACGCGCCAGAAGGGCCTGCAGCACACGCGCGGTCGTCGATTTGCCGACAGCCACACTGCCCGCGACACCGATGATGAAGGGCACCGGCCGGTCCGGATCGCCGGCCGAATCGCCGAGGAACGCCGCGGTGGTGGCGAACAGCGCCTGACGCGCGGCGACCTGCAGATGAATCAACCGCGCCAGCGGCAGATAGACCTCTTCGACTTCCAGCAGGTCGATCTTCTCGCCGAGTCCGCGCAACTTGACCAGTTCGTCCTCGGTCAATTTCAGCGGTGTCGACGACCGGAGCCCCCGCCATTGACTTCGATCGAACTCCACATACGGGCTGGGTTCGCTCAGCCGAGCCATGCGCCCAGTCTTGCAGTTAGCTTGGTTGCCATGGACGCCGGTACTGATTCTGCAACCCTGATCCGCGACTATCTGATGCTCGGGCTGCGCTTCGACCGGGTGGAGGAGGGCTATGTCGACTCCTTCACCGGTGACCCCGCGCTGCGCCGAGCGGTGCAGAACGAACCCGCACCCGACCCCGCCGACCTGGCTCGGCAGGCCGAACGGTTGCTGACCGAACTCCCGGGCGGCCTGGAGGAACGGCGTGCCGAATTCGTCGGCGCGCACCTGCGCGCGCTGGCGTGCGCGGGACGCAAGTTCGCCGGCGAAGACGTCGGCTTCGTCGACGAGGTGGAAGCGTATTTCGACGTCCGCATCACCAAGGGGGACCCGGAGCGGTACGAGCAGGCGCACGCCAAACTCGACGAGGCCCTCGCCGGCCCGGGTCCGCTGGCCGACCGGGTGCAGGCCTACCGCGCCGGTGAGGAGATCCCGCCCGACCGCCTCGAGGAGGCCATCCACGCGTTCTCCTCGGAGCTGCGCGACCGGGTGCGGGCGACGTTCCCGCTGCCCGAGCGCGAGACCATCACCTACGAGGTGGTGACCGACAAACCGTGGTCGGGGTTCAACTACTACCTCGGCGACTACCGGTCCACCGTCGCCGTCAACGCCGATCTCAAGCAGCAGATGTCCAACCTGCCGCGGCTGGTCGCCCACGAGTCGTATCCCGGCCACCACACCGAGCACTGCCGCAAGGAAGCCGGCCTGGTCGAGGGGAAGGGGCAGGCCGAGCAGACGATCTTCCTGGTCAACACCCCGCAGTGCCTGATGGCCGAAGGGCTGGCCGACCTGGCGCTCTACGCCGCGGTCGGACCGGACTGGGGACCGTGGGCCGCCGAGATCTACGCCGATCTGGGGCTGCGCTTCGACGGTGACCGCGCCGAGATGGTGTCGGAAGCCACCGCGGCGCTGGCCGACGTCCGGCAGGACGCGGCGCTGATGCTGCACGACGAGCACCGCGACGTCGACGAGGTGGTGGCGTTCCTGAAGCGCTGGCTTCTGGTCAACGACGAGCGGGCCCGCCAGATGCTGCGGTTCCTGTCCTCACCGCTGTGGCGCGCGTACACCAGCACCTACGTCGAGGGCTACCGGCTGCTGCGCGGCTGGCTGGACGACCGCCCCGACGGTGTCACGCTGACCGACCGGTTCACCACCCTGCTCGACGAGCCGCTGGTCCCGTCCTCGCTGCGCGCCGCATAGGCCGTCAGGCTCCCTGTCCTCCGGTGTGCGGTTTCGTCCGGGACACGCCGGCGCAGGGGTATCGAATCGCACAGTCGACGCGCATTCTGCTGGCACCCACGCACCGATTAGGCTCCCTGCCATGACTTCTTCACCGCTGTCAGGTCTGGGCGCCGAGTACGCCGATACGGCCAGCGAGGCCTATCGCGCCGCACTGCAGGTGATCGAGAGCGTGGAGCCGCGCGTCGCCGAGGCCACCCGCAAGGAACTCGAGGACCAGCGGTCGTCGCTGAAGCTGATCGCCAGCGAGAACTACGCCTCACCGGCCGTGCTGTTGACCATGGGCACCTGGTTCTCCGACAAGTACGCCGAGGGCACCGTCGGGCACCGTTTCTACGCCGCCTGCCAGAACGTCGACACCGTCGAGGCACTCGCGGCCGAGCACGCCCGCGAACTTTTCGGCGCGCCGTACGCCTACGCGCAGCCGCACTCCGGCATCGACGCCAACCTGGTGGCGTACTGGGCGATCCTGGCGACCCGGGTAGAGGCGCCCGGGCTGGCCGAGCTGGGCGCCAAGCACGTCAACGACCTGTCCGAGGCCGACTGGGAGAGCCTGCGCAACAAGCTCGGCAATCAGCGGCTGATGGGCATGTCGCTGGACACCGGGGGACACCTGACCCACGGCTTCCGGCCCAACATCTCCGGCAAGATGTTCCACCAGCGCCAGTACGGGACCGATCCGACGACGGGCTTCATCGACTACGACGCCGTCGCCGCCGCGGTGCGTGAGTTCAAGCCGCTGGTGCTGGTCGCCGGTTACTCGGCCTACCCGCGCCGGGTCAACTTCGCCAAGATGCGCGAGATCGCCGACGAGGTCGGCGCGACGCTGATGGTCGACATGGCGCACTTCGCGGGCCTGGTGGCCGGCAAGGTGTTCACCGGTGACGAGGACCCGGTGCCGCACGCGCACGTCACCACGACGACGACGCACAAGTCGCTGCGCGGTCCGCGCGGCGGTCTGGTGCTGGCCACCGAAGAGTTCGCACCGGCCGTCGACAAGGGTTGCCCGATGGTGCTGGGCGGTCCGCTGTCGCACGTGATGGCCGCCAAGGCCGTCGCGCTGGCCGAGGCCCGGCAGCCGGCGTTCCGGGAGTACGCCCAGTCCGTCGCCGACAATGCCCAGGCGCTGGCGGACGGCTTCGTCAAGCGTGACGCCGCGCTGGTCACCGGCGGCACCGACAACCATCTCGTGCTGCTGGATGTGACGTCGTTCGGGCTGACCGGTCGGCAGGCCGAGTCCGCGCTGCTGGACGCCGGCATCGTCACCAACCGCAATGCGATCCCGGCCGACCCGAACGGCGCCTGGTACACCAGCGGCATCCGCCTGGGCACTCCGGCGCTGACCACACGCGGGTTCGGAGCCGACGACTTCGATCGCGTGGCGGAGCTCGTGGTCGAGGTGCTGAAGAACACCCAGCCCGCAGCGGGCCCCAAGGGACCGTCGAAGGCCAAGTACACACTGGCCGACGGCACCGCCGAGCGGGTGCGCGCTGCGTCGGCCGAGTTGCTCGACGCCAACCCGCTGTACCCGGGCCTGACGCTCTGACCTCGTCGCCGAAATTGCATTCCACGCGCGTCAACCCGCGACTTGACGCGCGTGGAATGCAAGTTCGGCGGGCGTGTCGCGGGCCGGAAATTTACGATCCCCACAGACTTGAGTTAATGTAACCGCATGGCACAGAAACCTGTCGCTAATGCACTGACGCTCGAGCTGGAACCGGTCGTCAATGTCGAGCTGCGCCGCCACCTCGACTCCGAGGACCCGTGGTTCGCCCACGACTATGTGCCCTTCGACCAGGGCGAGAACTTCGCGTTCCTCGGCGGCCGGGACTGGGATGCCTCGCAGGTCAGCCTGCCCAGACACGTCACCGACGCGCTGGAGATCCTGCTCATCACCAAGGACAATCTGGCCGGCTACCACCGCGAGCTCGTCGAGCACTTCATCCTCGAGGACAAGTGGGGCCGCTGGCTGGGTCGCTGGACCGCCGAGGAGCATCTGCACGCCATCGCGCTGCGCAACTACCTGGTGGTCACCCGCGAGGTCGACCCCACCGCCAACGAGAACGTGCGCGTCGAACACGTCATGAAGGGCTACCGGGCCAACACCTACAGCCAGATCGAGACGCTGGTGTTCATGGCGTTCTGGGAGCGCGCCCACGCGGTGTTCTGCCGCAACCTGCAGGCCCAGGTCGACGAGCCCGTGCTGGCATCGCTGGTGGGGCGCATCGCCCGCGACGAGGAACGCCACGAGGAGTTCTTCGGCAACCTGATCGCGCACTGCCTGACCACCCACCGCGACGAGACCCTGGACGCGATCGCCAAGCGCGCCGCGGAGCTCGGCGTCATCGGCGGCGACATCGACGCCTACCAGGACAAGGTGGCCAACGTCGCGGCGGCCGGCATCTTCGACCGCGACCAGCTGCGCACGGTGATCGTCGACCGCATCACCGCCTGGGGGATCGCCGACGAAGCGGCCCTGAAACAGTTCACGAACTCGTAACGCACGCGGCGTCCGGAGTTCGGCGCGCCTACAGAGCACGCATACCCGCGCGGGAGTACCGTCGGCTCCGATGGCTAGCGATTTGCTCTGCTGTCCGGGCGGTCCCGATTGAGAGGGCCGGCCCCGGTCCTGAGACCGCGTGTGTATCCACCGAGAAGTTCGTGTGGGGCCGCAGGAACTCGCGCAGCCTCGAGGAGTGCTACGTGACTGATTCGCCCATCAGAACCTACGTGCTGGACACGTCGGTGTTGTTGTCCGATCCCTGGGCCATCACCAGGTTCGCCGAACACGAGGTGGTGGTTCCGCTCGTCGTCATCAGCGAGCTGGAAGCCAAACGCCACCACCACGAGTTGGGTTGGTTCGCTCGGCAGGCGCTGCGCATGTTCGACGATCTCCGGTTGGAACACGGACGGCTTGATCTGCCCATTCCCGTTGGGGCGCAAGGCGGTACGCTCCAGGTCGAGCTCAATCACAGCGACCCCACGGTGCTGCCGGCGGGTTTCCGCACCGAGACGAACGACGCCCGCATCCTGACCTGCGCGGCCAACCTCGCCGCCGAAGGCAAACGGGTCACCTTGGTCAGCAAGGACATTCCGCTGCGCGTCAAGGCCGGTGCGGTCGGCCTGGCCGCCGACGAGTACCACGCCCAGGACGTCGTCACCTCGGGGTGGACCGGGATGGCCGAGCTCGAGGTGGCCGCCGAGGACGTCGACGCGCTGTTCGCCGACGGTGAGATCGACCTCGCGGCGGCCCGCGACCTGCCGTGCCACACGGGAGTTCGATTGCTGGGCAGCAGTTCTCACGCGCTGGGCCGGGTCAACGCCGACAAGAAGGTGCAGCTGGTACGAGGTGATCGCGAGGTGTTCGGCCTCCGGGGAAGGTCCGCCGAACAACGCGTCGCCCTCGATCTGCTGCTCGACGAGTCGGTCGGCATCGTCTCCCTCGGCGGCAAGGCCGGCACCGGCAAATCCGCGCTGGCGCTGTGCGCCGGCCTGGAGGCGGTGCTGGAACGACGCACCCAGCGCAAGGTCGTGGTGTTCCGGCCGCTGTACGCGGTGGGCGGCCAAGATCTCGGGTACCTGCCGGGCAGCGAGAGCGACAAGATGGGCCCCTGGGCCCAAGCGGTTTTCGACACCCTCGAGGGATTGGCCAGCCCGGCCGTACTCGAGGAGGTGCTCTCGCGCGGCATGCTCGAGGTGTTGCCGCTGACCCACATCCGGGGCCGGTCGCTGCACGACTCGTTCGTCATCGTCGACGAGGCGCAGTCGCTGGAACGCAACGTGCTGCTGACGGTGCTGTCGCGGCTGGGTTCGGGCTCACGGGTGGTGCTGACCCACGACGTCGCGCAACGCGACAATCTGCGGGTCGGCCGCCACGACGGCGTGGCCGCGGTGATCGAGAAGCTCAAGGGGCACCCGCTGTTCGCGCACATCACGCTGCTGCGCAGCGAGCGCTCGCCGATCGCGGCGCTGGTGACCGAGATGCTCGAGGAGATCAGCCCGGGGGCGCTGCCCTGACGGTGAATCAGACACTGGCGCACCGAAAGTCACAGACATCCACGTTTTGCAGACGGTTACTCGCACTTCCTCTGCAAAAGTCGGATACCTGTGACAGGTGAGGCATCAGTGGCTCGTTGGGTGATCGCGGTGGTGGCGGCGCTGCTGGTGGCCGCCGCCCCACCTGCGGTCGCGAACCCCATCGACTGCGCGGTGGTCAAGTGTGTGGCGCTGACGTTCGACGACGGGCCCGGCCCGCACACCGACCGGCTGCTGCAGATCCTGCGCGACTACGACGCACGGGCGACGTTCTTCCTGATCGGCGACAAGGTCGCGGCCGACCCCGCCGCAGCTCGGCGCGTCGCCGACGCGGGCATGGAGATCGGCAACCACACCTGGTCGCATCCGGACATGACCACGCTGGCACCGGATCAGGTCGCAGAACAGTTCCATCGCGCCACCACCGCGATCGAAGCGGCCACCGGTCAGCGTCCCACGCTGGCGCGCACCGGCGGCGGGCACATCGACGACGTGGTGCTCGCCGAGGCCGGGCGGCAGAACCTCGCCGTGATCAACTGGGACGTCGTCCCGTACGACTGGATGCACGACGCCGCCACCACCCGCGCTCTGCTGACGCAACAGCTCCGGCCGAACACGGTGGTGCTGCTGCACGACACACTCGGCGCGACGGTGGACGTGATGGCCGAGCTCGTCCCGAAACTACGCGCCGACGGCTACCACCTGGTGACCGTCAGCGAGTTGCTGGGTCCGCGAGTGCCGGGCGCCCTGTACGGCGCCCGGCCGCCACGCTGAACGGGCGAAGGTCAGTCGCCGTCGCGGACCTTGGCCATCGCGAGCACGTCGAGGCGCTTGTCGAGCTCCTCCTCGGAGAGCTTGTCGCCGATCAGGCCGCGGTCGATGACCGTCTGCCGGATCGTCTTCTTCTCCGCCAGCGCCTGCTTGGCCACCTTGGCGGCCTCCTCGTAGCCGATCGCCGAGTTCAGCGGCGTCACGATCGAGGGCGACGACTCGGCGAGCTCACGCAGCCGGTCCTCGTTGGCGACCAGGCCGTCGATGCACTTGGCGGCGAACAACTTCGACGAGTTCGCCAGCAGGGTGAACGACTCCAGCACGTTGCGCGCCATCATCGGGATGTACACGTTGAGCTCGAACGCACCCGACAGACCGCCGACGGTGACGGCGGCGTCGTTGCCGATCACCTGCGCGGCCACCTGGGTGACGGCCTCGGGGATGACCGGGTTCACCTTGCCCGGCATGATCGAGCTGCCCGGCTGCAGGTCGGGCAGCTGCAGCTCGGCCAGACCGGTCAGCGGGCCCGAGCCCATCCAGCGGATGTCGTTGGCGATCTTGGTCAGCGACACCGCGATCGTCTTCAACGCACCGGACGCCTCGACCAGGCCGTCGCGGGTGGCCTGCGCCTCGAAAGAGTCGAGGGCGGGCCGCAATTCGGCGATGCCGGTCTGCTCCACCAGCACCTCGACCACCTTGGCGCCGAACCCGTCGGGGGCGTTGAGACCGGTGCCCACCGCGGTGCCGCCGATGGCGAGCTCACCGAGGCGGGGCAGGCAGGCGCGCACCCGTTCGATACCGGCCTCGATCTGGCGGGCGTAGCCGCCGAACTCCTGACCCAGCGTCACCGGCACCGCGTCCATCAGGTGGGTGCGGCCGGACTTGACGACGGTGCGCCACTGGCGGGCCTTGGCGGCCAGCGACTCGTGCAGCACCTCCAGAGCCGGAATGAGCTGGCGCACCGCGGCTTCGGTGGCGGCGATGTGCGTCGCGGTGGGGAACGTGTCGTTGGAGCTCTGCGACATGTTCACGTGGTCATTCGGATGCACCGTCACGCCGTTGGCGGCGGCGATCGAGGCGATGACCTCGTTGGTGTTCATGTTCGAGCTGGTGCCCGACCCGGTCTGGAACACATCGATGGGGAACTGGTCGTCGTGGCGGCCCTCGGCGATCTCGGCCGCCGCGGCGATGATCGCGTCGGCCTTCTCGGCGTCGAGCAGCCCGAGATCCTTGTTCACCTGTGCGCATGCGCCCTTGAGCAGGCCGAGCGCGCGGATCTGGGTGCGTTCCAGCGGACGGAACGAGATCGGGAAGTTCTCCACCGCTCGCTGGGTCTGCGCGCGCCACAGCGCGTCCTTGGGGACCCGCACTTCACCCATGGTGTCGTGCTCGATGCGGTATTCGACATCTTTGTCGGCCATAAGGCTCCCTGTTCGTCTGGTGGGGTTCGGATTACGGCAAGGGGTAGGCGGCGGTCTTGTCGCCGGTGAAGTTGACCGCGGAGTACTCGTTGAGCTTGGAGAGCCGGTGATAGGCCTCGATCATCCGGACGGTGCCGGACTTCGAGCGCATCACGATCGACTGGGTGGTGCAGCCGCCACCGAAGAAGCGGACGCCCTTGAGCAGGTCGCCGTCGGTGACGCCGGTGGCGCAGAAGAAGACGTTCTCGCCGGCCACCAGGTCCTTGGTGGTGAGGACCTTGTCGAGGTCGTAGCCGCGGTCGATGGCGCGCTGGCGCTCCTCGTCGTCGGTCGGCGCCAGGATGGCCTGGATCTCGCCGCCCATGCAGCGGATGGCTGCCGCGGCGATGATGCCCTCGGGCGTGCCGCCGATGCCGATGAGCAGGTCGGTTCCGGACTCGGGGCGGCAGGCCGAGATCGCGCCGGCGACGTCGCCGTCCGAGATCAGCCGGATACGTGCGCCGGCCTCGCGGACGTCGGCCATCAGCTTGGCGTGCCGCGGCCGGTCCAGGATGCACACCGTCACGTCGGACACCGACGCTTTGCGGACCTTGGCGATGCGCTGGATGTTGGCCGAGATCGGGGAGGTGATGTCGATGAAGTCCGCCACGTCGGGTCCGGCGGCGATCTTGTTCATGTAGAACACCGCCGACGGGTCGAACATCGCGCCGCGCTCGGCCACTGCCAGCACCGAGATCGCGTTGGGCATGCCCTTGCTCATCAGCGTGGTGCCGTCGACCGGGTCGACGGCGAAGTCGCACTCGGGGCCGTCGCCGTTGCCGACCTCTTCGCCGTTGTAGAGCATCGGCGCGTTGTCCTTCTCGCCCTCGCCGATGACCACGACGCCGCGCATCGAAACCGAGTTGACCAGCTCGCGCATCGCGTCGACGGCCGCACCGTCGCCGCCCTCCTTGTCGCCGCGACCGACCCAGCGGCCCGCGGCCATGGCGCCGGCCTCGGTGACCCGCACCAGTTCAAGGGCAAGGTTGCGGTCCGGCGCTTCACGTCTCGATGGCGTCATGCGCCAGATTGTCCCATTAACGGGTTGATCTCAGGGAGCTGGGATACTGGCAACCATGACGACGCCGCCCGAGCCGGGCCACACGGTCGCGGAGGTTCCCGGTCCGCGCCCTCCGAAGTCCCGCCTGCTGCAGGACGGCCGGGACATGTTCTGGTCGATGGCGCCGCTGGTGGTGGCGTGCCTGGTGTTGGCCGGGCTGCTCGGGATGTGCTCGTTCGCACCGTCGGGGCCGGGTACCGGACCGACACCCGACTACGACGCCCCGGCCGCGTTGCGCGCCGACGCCGAAGCGCTGGGCATCCCGATCCGTCTCCCCGCGGTGCCCGAGGGCTGGCAGTCCAACTCCGGCAGTCGTAAAGGCATCGACTCCGGCCGGACCGACCCGGCCGGCGGGCAGCAGGTACGCGCGGTCGCGTCGACGGTCGGATACCTGACGCCGACGGGGCGGTACTTGAGCGTGACCCAGAGCGACGCCGACGAAGAGAAGCTGATCGCGACGTTCGGCCCCGATCTGGTGCCGACCGGCACCGAGGACGTCGACGGAATCCGCTGGATCGTCTACCAGGGCGGTGAGCGCGACGGCAGGTCCGGAGAACCGGTGTGGACCGCACGGATCAGCGGGCCGACCGGTCCGGCGCAGATCGCGCTGACCGGCGCCGGCAGCCCCGAGGAGTTTCGTACGCTGGCCGCGGCGACGCAATCGCAGCCGCCGCTGGACACGAACTAGCTGCTCGACGGACGGAGACCGCCATGACCGCCCCGGAATCAGACCTCAGCGGGTGGGTCGCGACGCCGTTTACCGCGGCGGGCCTGACCTACGACGTCTACCGCAAAGGACAGGGGCCCGGGGTGGTCCTGATCCCGGAGATGCCAGGGCTGCACCCGGGCGTGCTCGCGCTCGGAAACCTGCTGGTGGACAACGGGTTCACCGTCGCCGCCCCGTCGCTGTTCGGGACACCCGGAAAGCCGTCACTGCGTCCGGGCGCGGCCCCGGTCATGCTCAAGGGCTGCGTCGCCAAGGAGTTCGCGGCGTTCGCCACCAACGCAGACCGTCCGGTGGCGCACTACCTGCGCGCGCTGGCGCGGGACCTCAACGCGACGACGCCGGGTGCGGGCGTCGGCGTCATCGGGCAGTGCTTCACCGGCGGGTTCGCGTTGGCCGCCGCGGTCGACGACAGCGTGCTGGCGCCGGTGATGAGCCAACCGTCGCTGCCGCTGCCGCTGACGTCGAAGCACCGCCGTGACCCGGGCGTCTCCGAAGCCGAACTGCAGGTGGTGCAGCGACGCGCCGCCGAGCAGGGGCTGTGTGTGATGGGCCTGCGGTTCAGCGAGGACCCGCTGTCGCCCGGCGAACGGTTCTCGACGTTGAAGAGCCGCCTCGGCGATGCCTTCGAGGTCATCGAGATCGACTCGGGCAAGGGCAATTCGGACGGCTTCAACCGGATGGCGCATTCGGTGCTCACCGACCAGGTGCGGGAAGTCGACGGACATCCGGCCTACGAGGCGCGCAAGCGTGTAGTCGAGTTCCTCAAGAGCCGGTTGAGCTGAACTCGCGGACCGGTCAGGTCCGGGTCCGGGCGTGGCGCTCCTGCTCCCGTTTGGCGAACGTCGCGTTGCGCACCGCGTGGTCGCTCTCGAAACTGGATCCCAACGCGCCGGCGAACGTTCCCAGCGAGCTGGCCAGCAGCGCCAGCTCGACGTAATCGAGCAATGTCGCCGGATGGCCCAGCCGCGACTCCAGGTAACCCCATGGGATGACGACCAGCGCGCCGAGCAGCACAGCGACGAACAGCAGCGCGTACATGATGGTCACCCCCACCACCAGGGTCAGCACGGTCGCGCTGTTGTACAGCGCGGCGTTCTTCCGGTCGTCGAGATTCTGCGGCCGTGCCCACAGCCCGTTGTAGAGGATCAACCACAGCATCATCGCCGACACCGCGATGAGGCTCACCGTTGCCAACCGCACTGCACTCATCGCATCGGCCATGTTCCAGATGCTGTAGTAGAAGACCCCGAACGCGGCCGTCGCGACCGCCGCGGCAAGTGCACTGGACAAGCTCGGGATCAGGCGCCACGGGCGGTTGACCCGGACCATGCCCAACAGCAGCCGAGGTCGACCGCGTCGCGGCCGAAGCTCCACGCGCGAACTGGTGCCCTCGTCGTCGGTGGTCAGTTCGCGACGCGTGGGATCGGCCAGCGAAGAGGGCGGTCTGCGCGGACCCGTGTCCTGGTCCGCGTACATCGCCCGCACGACGTACACCAGCGCCTCGCGAACCCGGCGACGCAACCGGACGGGCCCCAGCGCGGGCAGCGAGATCAACGCGGCACCATGGCTGGTCCAGGTATCGGAGACGAGCAGGCGGGTGCCCACCCGTCTGGTCAGCTCGGTGAGGCAGATGAGGAGATCCCACTGCTGATCGCGCTTGACCTCGGAGCTGCGCTTCCAGACCTCGATGTTGCCGTCGTCGTCGAGTGGCAGTGCGCGGCTGCACACCTCGAGCTTCCAGTCCACCTGATCGCTGATCTGGCGGGCGAATTCGGCCGGCAGGTCCGCGGAGAGCGCCTCGGCGATCTTCGTCGACAATCCGGGATCGGCGATCAGGCCTACCGTCACCGTTTCCATGTCACGCCCGCAATCGCCTGGGCACCAGGCGTTGCCACCACGCGATGTCCCGGTCGTGGTCGTCGGTGGAGTCGGCGCGGGTGCCGGTCAGCTCGTCGAGTGGTTGGTTCTTCGTGACCGCGAGGTAGACGCTGATGGTCGTCACGATGACGATCATCAGCACCGGACCCAGCACGATGCCCCAGAATCCGAACATCCCCAACCCGGCGAACACGGCCAGCAGCATCAACGCCGGATGCAGGTGGGCGCTCTTGGGGACCAGGAACGGCCGTAACACGTTGTCGATGCTGGTCACCACGACGAGGTGGAAGGCCACGACGAAGATGCCGCCGACGGGGTTGCCGAAGACCGCGAGCCCGATCCCCAGCGGGATGGTGACGATGCCACTGCCCAGCGGGATGAACGACAACGCGGTCAAGAAGATCACGAACATGAAGAAGCCGTCGTGCAGGCCGGCGATGTAGAGCGACACCGCCCCCGCCACGCCCTGGCAGGTGGCGATGATGAACTGGCCCTTGACCGTCGCCGAGACCATCGCGCCGACCTTGGCCAGGTAGATGTCGGAGACCTCGCGGCCCAGCGGGTTCAGGTCGCGGAACAGGTCGGCGACCTTGTCGCCGTTGGTCAGCAACGCCAGGAACACATACAGGAAGATGATCGCGCCGGTCACCACAGAGGTGAGCCCGCCCACCGAGTCGCGCGCCACACCCAGGGCGACCTCGCCGGCGCTCTGTCCCACCCGGGCGATCGCCTGGCGCACCGACTCCGGTGTGAGGGTGGTCTCGACGAACGGCACCCGCGCCAGCAGCTCGTTGGCCGAGTCGAGCAGCCGCTCAGCCAACGCGTTGAAATCGGTCTGCTGTGCCCATGCGCCGATGCTCGTCACCATCTGGCTGATCTGCATCACCGCCAGGAAGACGACGCCCGAGAGCGGTATGGCGACGGTCGCGAGCGCGGCCAGCAGGGTCACCGTCGCCGCCAACCCGGAGTTCATCTTGCGGTGCAGGCGTCGATACAGCGGGGTGAACAGGTAGGCCAGAACGGCGGCGACAGCGATCAGCAGTACGTAGCCGCGCAGGAAGTAGGCGCCGAATCCGAGCGCGATCAGCGTGATGACAGCCAGCACGCGCTTCTGCGTCGGGGTGAACTGTTCGGTCACTGGGTCCTCCCGCCCGCCGCGCCGACGGACGTCGGTAACCCTATCTGGAGTCGACCGGCGATGACGGCGCGTCGGGCGTCTGCCGGGACCGTTGTCCTGCGATGAAACGCATCGACATCCGGTTCATCAGGCTGGGCGCGACACGTGCGAACAGCCACTGGGCATGGGCGACAGTGGGTTTGACCAGGATCGCCTTGTTGCGTTCGACCGCGCGCAGGGTGTCGCGGGCCAGTCGGTCGGCGTCGTATGCCTTGCCGCCCTGGGTCTGCAGGAAGTAATCGCGGCCGACGAAGCCGCCGACCGCACCCTTGTCGAGGATCGGCGTCTCGACGGCGGCGGGGCAGACCACCAGCACCCCGACGCCGCGCGGCACGGCTTCCGAGCGCAGCGCCAGCGACAACCCGACCACGGCGTGTTTGGTGGCGACGTAGCTGGTGACCTGTCCGGCCGCGGCCAGCCCGGCCATCGACGCGGTGTTGACGATGTGGCCGTGTCCCTGGCGCAGCATCTGCGGATAGGCCGCGGCCACACCGTGCACGACGCCCCGCAGATTGACGTCGATGATCGCGTTCCATTGATCGAGGGACAGCAGTTCGGTGTCGCCGCCCCAGACGATGCCGGCGTTGTTGAAGATCAGGTCGATGCGGCCGGCCCGGTCGACGATCTCGTCGACGGCGGCCTGCACGGCGGGGGCGTCGGTCACGTCCAGCCGCGCTGCGCGGGCCCGGTCGGACAGCGTTGCGGCAGTGCGGCTTGCGGCGGCGTCGTCGACGTCGGTGCACACGACGTGCGCACCGGCGGCGTCGAGGGCGCGGCACAGGGCCGCGCCGATTCCCGAGCCCGCGCCGGTGACCAGCGCGTGCTTGCCCGCGATACTCACGCCTGACCCATCAGGCGGTTGACGTGGGCGATGATGTCCGGATAGCGCTTCAAGTGGGCGCCGCCGTTGATGTCGAGCACCTCGCCGGTCATCCACGACGCCGCGGGGGAGCACAGGTAGGCCACCGCGTCGGCGATGTCCTGGGGTGTCCCGGCGCGGCCGATCGCGGTGTTGTCGACGTAGTCCTCGACGACGCCCGGAACCGACGCCGCGGCCTCGGTCAACGGAGTGTGGACGAAACCGGGCGCCACGGCGTTGACGCGGATGCCGCGCGGACCCATCTCCAGCGCCGCCACCTGGGTCAGCATCGACAACCCCGCTTTGGCGGCGCAGTAGGCGCTCATCCCGGCGGCCGGTTGCCGTCCGTTGAGCGAACTGATGTGCACCAGCGATCCGCCCTGCCGCAGATGGCGGCCGGCGTGCTTGGAGACGATGAACGCGCCGTTGAGGCAGACGTCGATGACCGCGCGGAACTCGGAGGCGGGCATCTCGGTGATCAGACCGACGTTGCTGAACCCGGCGCAGTTCACCGCGATGTCGATGGGACCGACGTCGTCGAACAGCCGCTGCACCGCGTCCTCGTCGATGACGTCGACCTGGGCCGCGGAATGCCCGGAGCCGAGCTCCTCGGCGCGGGCTCGGGCAGCGTCGCCGTGCAGGTCGGCGATCGTGATGGACACACCTTGGGCGGCCAGCGTCTGCGCGGTCGCCCACCCGATCCCGGATGCACCGCCGACGATGACGCCGACGCGTCCCTTACCGTTGTCCATCCGGTGAGCCTTTCGACGAGTGGGTAGAACGCGTTATAACGTCACATTCCACGGGCAGAAACGCAATAGTGAAGCGGCGTTTCGGCGCATGGCAGACTTGTCGCCGTGAGCGAACTCGAGATGTCGGAGTCGACGACGGTGGCGATGTCGCCGGCAGACCTGTACGCGTTGGTGTCCGATGTGACCCGGATGGGGCAGTGGAGTCCGGTATGCCGCGCGTGCTGGTGGGACGAAGGCGACGGGCCGCACGTGGGTGCGTGGTTCACGGGTCGGAACGAGACGCCGGAGCGGACCTGGGAGACCCGTTGTCAGGTGGTGGCCGCCGAACCCGGTCGTGAGTTCGCCTGGGAGGTCAACGACGGCTGGGTGTACTGGGGCTTCGACCTGGAGCCGGCCGGCGACGGCACCCGACTGACGGAGAAGTGGGCGCTGCTGCCCAAAGGCGTGGCGGGATTCCGGGAGCATTTCGGCGAATCGGCTGATGACGAGATCGCCAAGCGGATCGAGGCGGCTCGAACGGGAATCCCGGCGACGCTCGCCGCAATCAAGGCCACCGCCGAATCCGCCTGACCGCCTCGGGGGTGCGCGCACCGGTACCGGCGTGCCGCTGGATTGGTCATCGCCGTCCCAGCAAACCCCGGTGGCGGCCGATCCGATAGGTGGCCCGCTGGCCGTGCCCGTTGCCGCCACGCCGGGATCGGCGGGCGTGTTCCGGTCGCCGCCGCCGCGCCCCGGTCGGGCGCATGCCTGGGCAAATGAGAGATATTCGCCAGCAGCAAATGTGAACGGCACGCCGCGGTATAGGTTGGCGTCTGTGATGGTTGCGTGCGCAAACGTCTCGGGCGTAGAGGAGCAGCTGGTGCGGTGATCGGGCAAAAGGGTGGCGTGGGTCTCGGCGGCCTTCGGCGAACGCCGTGGGCGTCATTGGCCACGCCGATCGGCGCCGTGGTCGGGCTGGCTGTCCTGCTTGCTGTCGGCGGCGACGCCGAACATGTGCCTCTCATCGACGACCTCGTCATGGTTCTGCTGTCGGCCTACGCGACCGTCTGCGGCGTTTGGGCGGCCCGGTCCGCGCAGGGGCGGCTGCGCACCGCGTGGGCGACCATGTCGGTGGCGCTGGCAGCCTGGACCGTCGCCGACCTGATCTGGTTGCTCAGCGAATACGTGTTCCGGGTGGAACCGTTCCCGTCCCCCGCCGACTTCTTCTACCTGGTGTTCAGTGCTCTCGCCATTCCCGCGATGCTGCGGATGGCTCCCGCAGGGACCTATTCACGCCGGCACGCGGACTGGCGTATCACGCTCGACGCGGTGACCGTGGCGCTGTGCACGTTCCTGCTGGCGTGGATATTGGCGCTCGGCGGTGTCTACGAGGCCTACGGCCAGGACCGACTCGGCTTGGCGCTCGCTCTGTTCTATCCCACCGCCGACATCGCCATCCTGGCTGTGGCGGTGGCCGTGTGGGCCCGTGTCGACTCCGGCCAGCGCACGATGGTCGGATTGCTGGTTCTGGGGTTCGCGATCACGACGGTCACCGACAGCGCGTTCGCCTATTTCATCGCCGAGGGCACGTATGCGACAGGAAACCTCCTCGATGTCGGGTGGGCGGTTGCTCTGGTGGCGATCTGCGCGGCGGCATTGGTGAGTCGACGTATGTCCCCACCTCGGACGGCGGAACTCTCGGTGCCGTCGGCCACCGCACTCTGGGCGCCCTACGTACCGTTGCTGCTGGTCGGCACGATCGGTCCGGCCATGATCATGTCGGGTTTACCCAAGGTGATCGTCCCGCTGCTGAACATCGCTGTGTGTCTGCGACAGGGCGTCGCGGCGTTCGAGAACCGGCGATGGTCGCAGGCTGCCGCCGATCAGGCGCTGAAGGACCCGCTGACCGGGCTGGCCAATCGCGCCCTGTTCGTCGATCGCCTGACCCACGCGATCACGCTGCGCAGCCGCGACGAGCGGCCGGTCATGGTGGCCGCACTGGATCTCGACGACTTCACGTTCGTCAACGACAACCTGGGCCACCCGGTCGGGGACGAGCTGTTGCTGCAGGCCGGTCGGCGGATCACGGAGTGTCTGCGCCCGGGGGACACCGTCGGGCGGGTAGGGGCCGACGACTTCGTGCTGCTGCTCGAAGGCGACCTCGACGACTCTCGCGAAGTCCTGCGGCGCGTCGTCGAAACGTTCGACGAGCCGTTCACCGTCGACGGTCAGCTTGTGTCGATCCGCTGCCGAGTCGGCGTGGCAGCCGCCGAGGCGGCCGGATCGGATTTCACCCCGGAGACCTTGATGCAGGGCGCCGCGCTGGCGGTCCAGGCCGCCAAGCGCCCCTTCTCGCCGCGAATCCGGACCTTCGACGCGGACATCGCGAACGAGCCCGCACTGAGCCATGGTGAGGACACAGCCCGGGTCCTGGTCGCCGGGGCCGCCAAGGTGCGGATGCTCGCCGATCTGCGGCACGCGGTGGAGCACGGCGAGTTCGGCCTGGTCTATCAACCGAAGGTGGACCTGCGCAGCGGACGCGTCGTCGGGGTGGAAGGGCTCCTGCGTTGGCTGCACCCTGAACTCGGTGTGCTGCAGCCCGCGGAGTTCATGCCATTGGTCAGGCAGCACAACCTCATTCGTCCGGTCACCGATCTGGTCGTCGAGAAGGCCCTCGACGACGCGGCGCGGTGGGCCGATCAGGGGGTTCCGACTCCGGTGGCGCTCAACATGTTGGCGCCGTCGCTGCGCGACACGCGACTCCCGACGACCTTGGCCGCAGCGTTGGAGAGACGTGCACTGCCGGCGCGGTCGTTGACGGTGGAGATCACCGAGGATCTGGTGATCAAGGACCTCGGACTGGTCACCGGCGTGCTCCGCCAGCTGCGGGAACGCGGGATGCGGGTTGCCATCGACGATTTCGGCACCGGTTACTCCGCGCTGTCGTATCTGCGAGATCTGTGGATCGACGAGATCAAACTGGACCGTTCGTTCGTGGCAGGGGTGACGCGCGACGTGCGTGCCGCCGCGGTGGTGTGCGCGGTCATCGACCTCACACACGGTCTCGGGATGACGGTCGTCGCCGAGGGGATCGAGGACGTCGCGACCGCGGACTGGTTGCGCGGCAACGGTTGTGACGTCGGCCAGGGCTACCACTTCGGCAGGCCGACCGAAGCCGACGATGTGCCCGGGCTAGTCGTTCGCGTCGGCGAGTTCGCGCACCAGTTCCGGGAACCGTCCGCGATCAGGCCGGAAGATGTCGTGGGGTGAATCGGTGAACTCCACCAGTCGCGCGGTCGGGAACAGCTCGCGGTAGCGGGCCCACGCGTCGTCGTCGACCAGTGGGGTGTTCGGGCTGCGGACGGCGAGAAGCGGAGGCTGCCAGTGCGCCAACGACTCCCAGAACGACTGGGGACGCGCCGCGCGGAACGTCGCGACCGCAGCGTGCCGATCGAGGCGCTCGTGCACCGGGGTGCCGCGCCAGCGTCCGTCCAATACGGTTCCGAACGCGTCGTCGGGGACGATGAGTTCGGCGGGCACATAGTCGCCGATCGACACCGAACGCACCCGGTGCCAGTTGGCCAGCGCCCATGACACGGCGTAGGCGGTGCCGCGCGAGAAGCTCATCAGGTGCACGGGTCCGTCGGTGAGCGCGTCGACCACCGCGCCGACGTCGCCGGCGATCGCATCGGAGTCGTACCGGTTCTCGCCGGCGGTGCTGTGGCCGTGGCCGCGCAGCTCGACCACCGCGCAGCGTCGCCCGAGCATCGGCAGGATCTCGAGGTAGTCGTCGGCGACGCAGGTGAAACCGGGCACGAACACGATCGGTGCTCCGCGGTCGTCGCCGCCGGAGTCGAGGTAGCGGATACGCGCGCCGCCGTGGGTGGCGAACCGGAACTCGGGCACCGTCCGATGATGGCACCCCGCGGCGTCAGCCTCGCGGCGAGGCGGGCACAGCCGCGTTGAGCACGGGCTCGCCGTCGGCCTTCATGCGGTCGAACAACTCGACGTAGTAGGGCAGGCACTGCTGCATCGCCTGCTCGGTGGTGTACAGCGGCTCATATCCCAGATCGCGCTGCGCCTTGGCGATCGAGAAGTAGTTGTCGAGGTAAAGCCGTTCCACCGCAAGCGGTTCCAGCAACGGCTTGGGCAGGCCGAGGCGGAAGTGCAGGAACTGCCAGGCCGTCATCGCCGCCCAGACCAGCCGGCCGGGCACGCGCAACCGGGGCCACCGTTGGCCGCAGGCTTCCACCACGGGGCGGGCGAACTCGAACATGTTGATCGGTTCGCCGTCGTTGATGAAGTACGCCTGGCCACCGGCGGTGCCCCCGGGGACCAGGTGTTCGGCGGCCAGGATGAAGCCGTGGATCAGGTTGTGCACGTAGGAGTTGTCGAGCTTGACGTTCTTGTTGCCGACGAGCACCTTGACGTGGCCGGCCAGCACGCTCTCGAACACCTTGCGGAACATCGTCTGGTCGCCGCGGCCCCAGATGCCGCTGGGCCGGATGGAGCACGTGAGCATGCCCGACACACCGTTGGCGGCCAGCACGAATTTCTCGGCGACGACTTTGGTCTCGGTGTAGAGGTCGTTGAACCGCTCGGTGTAGGGCAGGGTCTCGTCTCCGCCGGAGATGCGCTGCCCGCCCATGACGACGCTGTTGGACGCGGTGTAGACGAAACGTTGCACGCCGGCGGCCTGGGCGGCGTGGACGAGATTCTCGGTGCCGGTGACATTGACGGCGAAGCTGCGGCGGCGGTAGTCGTCGGTGACCGACGCACCTCCCATCAGGTCGATGATCGCCGCGGTGTGGAAGACGGTGTCGATGCCGGCGACGGCGTCGGCGACCTGCGCCGGGTCGGTGATGTCGCCTTCGACGACCTCGAGGCGGTCGTGCGGCGGGAGCGGTGACGCTGACCGGTCGAAGGAGCGCACGTGCAGACCGCGGTCCAGCAGCGTGGTGACCAGGTTCGCGCCGACGAACCCGGACCCTCCGGTCACCAGGACCCCGCCGAGGTCAGTCGTCAGCGATGCGTCACGCGCGTCGGAAACCATGGGCGAAGGGTAACTGAAACGTGTTCCAATTTCGAGAGTTCGCCGCCGGGACGTTGCCTACTCAATCATCGGAGTCGTCGCTGCCCGCCAGCGCCTGCTCCACGCGCTGACGCGCTCCGGCCAAGTGCTCCTCGCAGCATTTCGCCAGCTGTTCGCCCCTTTCCCACAGCTTCAGCGATGCATCCAGGTCGAGCCCACCGTGCTCGAGTCGCTGCACCACCTCGACCAGCTCGTCGCGCGCTTCCTCGTATCCCAGGTCGCTAATGGGCTTCATTCGTTCCCCTCGGTTTCGGGCTCGCCTTCACTGACCGCCAGCACCGCACCGTCGGCCACCCGCACGCGCAGGCGGGTCCCGCGCGGTGCGTCGGCCACCGCGCGCAGCACCCCCGCCGGCCCGGACGTCGGCACCGTCTGCACCACCGCATAACCTCGCGCCAGCGTGGCGGCCGGTCCCAGTGTCGCCAGCCGGGCCGACAGATGGCCGATGCGGTCGGTTTCCGCGGCGAGCAGACGGTTGATGTCGCGCCGGCCGGCGGCCCGGGTCCGGCGGATCTCCTCGGCGCGCGCGTCGATGGCCTCCAGCGGGCGGGCCAGCACCGGACGGCTGCGCAGTTGCGCGAGCAGGTGCTGCTCGCGGTTCACCCAGTTGCGCAGCGCCCGCGCGCTGCGGTGCCGCAACTCGCTGACCAACGCCTGTTCGGCGGCGGTGTCGGGCACGATGCGTTTGGCCGCGTCGGTCGGGGTGGCTGCGCGCAGGTCGGCCACCAGGTCGCACAGCGGATTGTCGGGCTCGTGGCCGATGGCGCTGACCACGGGCGTCGTGGCGCGCACGATCTCGCGGCACAGTGTCTCGTCGGAGAACGGCAGCAGGTCCTCGACGCTGCCGCCGCCGCGGGCCAGCACGATCACGTCGACGTCGGGGTCGGCGTCGAGGGCGCGCAACGCCTCGACGATCTGGGGGACCGCGTTGGGCCCCTGCACGACGGTGTTGCGGACCGCGAACCGGACCGCCGGCCAACGGCTCGAAGCGACGGCCATGATGTCGTGCTCGGCCGCCGACGCGCGTCCGGTGATCAGGCCGATGGTGTGGGGCAGAAACGGGATGGGTCGTTTGAGGCGGGGATCGAAGAGGCCCTCGGCCTCCAGCAGGCGGCGCAGCCGTTCGATGCGGGCCAGCAGTTCACCGATCCCGACCGCCCTGATGTCACTGACCCGCAGGGAGAACGTGCCGCGGCCGGTGTAGAAGTTCGGCTTGCCGTACACGATGACCTGGGTGCCGTCGGACATCTTCACCGGCGCGTTGACCACCAGGTCGCGCGGGCACGTCAACGACAGCGACATGTCGGCCGCGGGGTCGCGAAGCGTGATGAACGCGGTGTTGGAGTTGGGGCGCAGCGTCAGCTGCGCGATCTGGCCCTCCACCCAGACCGACCCGAGCTTGTCGATCCATCCGGCGACCCGGATGGCGACACCACGCACCGGGAACGGGTTCTCCGGCGACTGCCCTTGCGGCAGGGTCACTTCGCCGACGCGCGCGTGATCCTGTTGGCCAGCAGCGTCTGGAACGGGGCGCGCGCCTTGGTGCTCTCCTCGTAGGCCAGCAGCGCCTCCAGATCCGAGATCTTCAGCGACGTCATGCGGGCCCGCAGCTGCGCCAGCGTCAGCGACTCGTAGTCGATCTCGGCCACGATCGCCGGGGCTTCTGCGGGTGTGGAGTCCGCATCCTCGTCGGCGGTGGTGTTGGGCTGGTCGGGCTCCTCGGAGAACAGCGCGAACCGACCCTCGGTCATGCGTTCGCCGTCACGCACCGGCAATTCCACGACATCACTGTCGGCGGTGCTGCCGCCGGCGCCGTCGTCGGAGTCCTCGTCGAACGTCGCCCACTCCGGCTGCTCATCCTTGGGCGGGAAGATGGTCTCGAGCGTCTCGTCGCCCTTGATGACCAGTACCGCGACGTCCTGCTGCATCTTCATGACCAGGTGTGCAACCTGGCTGACCAGGGTCATCGGGTACATCAGGATGGTCTGGGGGAGCTTGCGGGTCTCCTCGATGGCGGTCACTGCCGCACCCACCAGCAGACGGACCCCATACGGTGCAGTTGACATGGCCCTAAGCCTACGGCTGGGCGGACAGCGAAGTGGATAAGTACCCTGGGACCCATGCCGACAACGGTCAACATGGGGATTCCGGGCGCCGCCAGCTCGGTTGTCGGCGATGTCGCCGGCAAACGGGTGTTGCTGGCCGAGCCGCGCGGATACTGCGCCGGCGTGGACCGCGCGGTGGAAACCGTGGAGCGCGCGTTGGAGAAGCACGGCGCTCCGGTGTACGTCCGGCACGAGATCGTGCACAACCGCTACGTGGTGGACACGCTGGCCAAGGCGGGCGCCGTCTTCGTCGAGCAGACCGACGAGGTGCCCGAGGGAGCGATCGTGGTGTTCTCCGCCCACGGCGTGGCGCCGACCGTCCACGAAGAGGCCGCCGCCCGCAACCTGAAGACCATCGACGCCACCTGCCCGCTGGTCACGAAGGTGCACAACGAGGCCAAGCGCTTCGCCCGCGACGATTACGACATCCTGCTCGTCGGCCATGAGGGCCACGAGGAGGTGGTCGGCACCGCCGGTGAAGCGCCCGACCACGTCCAGGTCGTCGACAACCCCGACGCGGTCGACAAGGTCACCGTGCGCAACCCCGACAAGGTCATCTGGCTGTCGCAGACGACGCTGAGCGTCGACGAGACGATGGAGACGGTCCGGCGGCTGCGGGAGAAGTTCCCGACCTTGCAGGACCCGCCCAGTGACGACATCTGTTACGCCACCCAGAACCGCCAGGTCGCGGTCAAGGCGATGGCACCGGAGTGCGAACTGGTCATCGTCGTCGGGTCGAAGAACTCGTCGAACTCGGTGCGGCTGGTCGAGGTCGCGCTGGGCGCCGGGGCCGATGCGGCGCATCTGGTCGACTTCGCCGACGACATCGACCCGGCATGGCTCGACGGCGTCACGACCGTCGGCGTCACCTCCGGCGCGTCGGTCCCCGAGATTCTGGTCCGCGGGGTGCTGGACCGGCTCGCCGAGTACGGCTACGGCACCGTGCAGCCCGTGACGACCGCCAACGAGACGCTGGTGTTCGCGTTGCCCAGGGAGATCCGTCCCGCGCGCTCCTGACCGGCATCCGTGCTTCGCCTGAGCGCCGTAGCATCGGGTCATGGATGGCGGATCGGCCACGACGCGGCCGCCCGGCGGCCGGTTGCGCACTGCACTCGCGGCAGCGGCGATGCTGCTGGCCGTCGCCGCGCTGCTGCTGCTGGTGTTCATGTCCGGGTTCACCTGGGTCCACGGCCCGGACGACACCACGCCGGACTTCGCGCCGTTGACGGACGGGGCTCCGGTGCCCGCCGAGCAGCCCTGACCGGGGCTCGGAACTCGTAATCTTTCGGTTGTCGCCAGGGCGCTGCGCGGGCACGTCGATCGGGCATAGGTTTGGCTAACCAGACCAGTCGGCCGCACCGCCGCGGAGGAACCCCCATGAGCGCCAGCACGATCTCCTCGTCTCTGGCGGAACTGCCCGCCGGAGCCACGGCGGACATCCTCGGCCTCGACCCCGCCGCCCCGACGGACGTGTCACAGCGGCTGCGCCATCTCGGGTTTCGGGTCGGCACCCGGGTACACAAGGTGCGCACCGCACCGCTGGGGGACCCGTCGGAGTACCGCCTGCTCGGCTACGACATCTGCCTGCGGCACCGCGAAGCGTCCTACATCCGCGTGTCCAGGCAGGAATGACCAGCCACTGCCACGGCGACGGAGCCGTCTCGGTCGAGCCCGACCAGATCCGCGTGGCTCTCGTCGGCAGCCCCAACGCGGGAAAGACCAGCGTGTTCAACCAGCTCACCGGGATGCGTTCCCGGACGGGCAACTATCCCGGGGTGACGGTGACCCGCACGGTCGGAACCGCGCACTACCGCTGCGAACGTCACGGGGTTCACAAGCTCACGATCGAGGATCTGCCTGGCGCGTACAGCCTGCACCCGGTTAGTCCCGACGAACAGGTCGTCGCCGATCTGCTGCACGGGCGGCTGCCGGGCGTCGGCCCGCCGGACGCCGTGGCCGTCGTGGTCGACGTGACCGTGCTGGAGCGCTCGCTGTCGCTGGTCGCGCAGACACTGGCCCTCGACAAGCCCACCATGGTCGTGCTGACCATGATCGACGAGCTCACCGCCCGCGGCGGCCACCTCGACACCGAGCGGTTCTCCGCTGCCCTCGGCGTCCCCGTCGTCGGGGTGATCGCGAGCCGCGGAAAGGGTTTCGATCCGTTGCGCGAGCTGCTCGCGGCGCCGCACACCTGGGCCCGAACCCCCGTCCCGCCGCCGCGCGACGACGTCGAGTTCAACAGCTGGGTGTCCTCGGTCCTGACCGCCGCGCGGTACCGCCCTCCCGAGTCGGACCGGCGCAGTGCGGCGATCGACCGCGTGGTGCTGCACCCGGTGTACGGGTCGCTGATCTTCGTGGCGATGATGTTCGTGCTGTTCCAGACGATCTTCACCGTCGCCGCGCCCCTGCAGCAGCTGATCGAGGCCTTCTTCGGTTGGCTGGGCCCGCTGGCCGGGAACGTCATCCCGAATGCGGCGGTCTCCGGTCTGGTCAGCAACGGCATCATCGGCGGCGTCGGCTCGGTGCTGGTCTTCATTCCGCAGATCGTGCTGCTATTCCTGCTGATCGCGTTGCTCGAGAACATCGGGTACATGGCGCGGGCAGCGTTCCTGGTCGACCGCGTCATGGCCTCCACGGGTCTGGAGGGACGCGCCTTCGTGGCCATGCTGTCGTCGGTGGCCTGCGCGGTGCCCGGGATCATGGCGACCCGCACCCTGCCGTCGTCGCGGGACCGGATCGCCACCATCATGGCCGCCCCGCTGATGCCGTGCTCGGCACGCCTTCCCGTCTACATCCTGCTGATCGGCATGCTGATCGACCCCGACCTGAGATGGGGGCCGATGTCGGTGCAGGGATTGGCGATGCTCGGTCTGTAACTGCTCGGCGGCGCGTCGGCGATGTTCACCGCGTGGCTGTTCAAATCGCTGGTGCTGCACGGTGATCCGCTGCCGTTCTACATGGAGATGCCGCCCTACCGGTTCCCCGGGGTGAAGTCGGTCCTGCTGGCCATGTGGGATTCGGCCAAAGCGTTCCTGCGCAAGGCGGGCACGATCATCCTGGCGACCTCGGTCGTGTTGTGGTTCCTGTTGAACCTGCCGCCGCGCACCGGCGCGGTCGCCGGCATGGACCCGGCGACCGCCGCGGCCTATGTCGTCGACAACTCCTATGCCGCGTCGCTCGGCAAGATCGTCGAACCCGTCTTCGCCCCGCTCGGCTTCGACTGGCGGATCTGTGTCGGACTGCTCGGCGCTCTGGCGGCGCGCGAGGTGTTCGTCGCGGTGATGGGCCAGATATTCGCCCTCAGCGACCCGGAGAGTCCGTCGGAGGCGGTGCGGTCGGCGGTGTACCTCTCCGGTCCGCACCAGGGTGAGCTGCTGTTCACCGCGCCGACCACGGTGGCGCTGCTGATGTTCTTCGTCTACGCGTTGCTGTGTATGTCTACGGTGGCCACGATCTACCGCGAGACCAATTCGTGGAGATGGCCGGCGGTGGCGCTGGTGTACATGTTCGTGCTGGCCTGGGTCGTCGCCTTCGTCGCGCGTCACGTCACGATCTGGCTGACCGGCTGACACCGCGATGACCGTCCCCATGTTGCATCCCGAACGCACCGCCGATCCGCGGGTGATGCGTTGGGTCACTGGGGGAGAGGAGCTTTCGCCCGACTGTCCCGGCCTGGCGGCGTTGTTGCGCGACGGCACCCTGCGCGCGGTCGAGGCGCGTCCGGGCGAAGTGCGGACGACGCTGGGCGATCAGCGCTCCTGGGCGACCGACGGGCCGCGAGTACGCTCGGCCTTGTTCGAGGCGCTGTCGCGTCCTGGTCGGGACGAGCAGTGCACACCCGACGAACTGCGACGGCGGATCGGGGAGATCCTGGAGCGCGAGGTCGCCCCGCTGGCCGGCTCGCACGGTGGCGTCGTCACCGTCGAATCGGTGGACGACGGTGTGCTGACCGTCGACTTCGGCGGCGCATGCGCCGGGTGCAGTCTGCGCGGGCGGACGTTGCGGGAACTGGTGGCCCGCGCTGTTCAGGCCCACTACCCGCAGATCCGCGAGGTACGGGCGGCGCGCGGACGTCGAATGTGGTTGGGGCGCAACGGAACGGGGCGGTGAAAGGTGAATCTGCTGAAGGATCCTGTGCGGGTAGCGCAAGCGGTGGCCCGCACCACCGCCGGCGTCGTGGCGGAGGCGCTCGGCGGCAGCCCGGTGCGGCGCAGCAGTTCCGCCGGGCTCAACAGGTGGATCGAAGTCCGCGGCCTCGGCGCGGAGGACGGTGAGCGCATCGGCGCCGCGGTGCTGGCTGCGCTGCGCTCCGAGCCCGGGGTGGTCGCCGCCGAGCTGAACATCGCCAATACCCGCGCGGTGGTGCGGGTTTCGGCGCAGGGGCCTGGTGCGGGGGACCTGTGTCGCGTCGTTGACGCGGCGGAGTCGCGGGCGCGACGCTCGACCGAACGGGTCAGGCCGGCGAGCCTGCCCGGCGACGACGCACTGCTCGCCGAACGCCTGCTCGCCGCCGCCATTTCCGCGGCGGGCATCGGACCGGCCGCGGTCGGTGCGGTCCTCGGTGTGCGCGGGATCACCCGGGCGGTGTCGCTGCCGGGCGCCTTCGCCGAATATGTTCCGTTGGTACGCAACCAGTTCGAACGCTATCTGGGCCGCGAGGCCACCGATCTGTCGGTGACGCTGCTGGGCACCACCGCCGGTGTGCTGACCGCATCGCCCGCGGCAGTCGTGCACCAGGCCGCCACCCGCGCGCTGCGCGCCGCGGAAACCCTCAACGCCCGGCGTAGCTGGAGCCGCCGGGAAGCCGAATTGACCGAGCAGGCAATCAGATCCGCGGCGCAATCCGGGGAGACGCCCCGCGACATCGAGCAGTTCGGCTCCGGTGGCGACGGGGTCCGGTACGCCGACCGCGCGGCGGCCGTCGGGCTGGCCGCGTCCGCGGTCCTGGGTGCGGCCGCGCGCAACCGCGACGTCGCGAGCGAGGCGGCGCTCGTCGCGACCGCGCGCCCGGTCCGCAGCATCATCGAGGCCTTCGCGTGTGCGCTGGGCCGGGGTCTGGCCGACCGCCACGGCGCGCTGGTGCTGCGCCCGGTGGCGTTGCGTCGCCTCGACCGGGTCGACACCGTGGTGATCGACCCGCGAATCCTCTACACCGACGAACTGGCGGTGACCCGGGTGCGCGGCGTGGACGCCAAGGACCGGGCCGCGGTCTGGGAGGCGGCCCGCTCGGCACTGGCCGAGGGCGCCCTGACGCCGGGCTGGCACCCGCTGGCGACCGTGGCGGGCGCCGGCGGAGCCGGCGATGTCCTGGTCAGCGCTATCCGTGACCCGTTGGCGTCGGCTCTGGTCAGTGAGGCCCGCCGCGCCGGTGCCCGGGTGGTGTCGCTCGACGACGAGGGGTTGCGCTCCCTGTGGCAGGGCTTCGACGAGTTGTACCCGACCGTCGGCGGCGTCGACGAGGAACTGGCGGCTGCCGTGACCCGGCTGCACGACGACGGCGCCCGCGTGGCGCTTCTGAGCGCGGGCGCCGGCCCCGCGTCGGCCCACGCCTTCGTGACCGTGGGTGTTTGGCGCGACGCCTCCCCACCGCCGTGGGATGCCGACGTCCTGGTGCCCGACCTCGCCGGGGTGTGGCGGCTGCTGCATGCCCTGCCCGCGGCGCGCGCCGCCACCGTGCGGGGCATCGAGATGTCGGCGAGTGCGTCGGCGCTGGGCGCGGTGATGTTGTTGCCCGAGGTGCTCGGCTCCGGGCCCACCGCCGGCAGCCTGGCGGCGACCGCGGCGTTGTGGTCCGGATACCGCAGGGGCGACGCGGTTTTCGAGGAGGCGCTGCCGTACCCGGAGCCCGGCCATGACTGGCACGCCCTGCCGGTCGACGAGGTGCGGCGCCTGCTGCCCCGTCCGCCCCGGCAACCTTCCGCGTCGGCGCCGGCGCCGGCTCCCGGGGTGCGTGCGCTGACCTCCGCGGCGGCGCGATCCTGGGGAGTCGTCAGCGATTTCGTCGGTGTGGTGCGCGAAGACCTGGCCGATCCGATCACCACCATCCTCACCACGGGGGCCGCGGCCACCGCCCTGCTGGGCTCGCCGCTGGATGCGCTGATGGTGGGCGGTGTGCAGCTGGTCAACACGGCGATCTCCGCCGAGCAGACCCTGCACGCCGAACGGGTGCTGAGCCGGCTGCTCGCGGTGCACGAACCGGTGGCGCGGCGCCTGGTCGGTCCGTCTTCGGCCGGTGACTACGAGGAGGTGCGGGCTGCCGAGCTGGCACCCGGCGACGTGATCCGGGTCAGAGCCGGAGAGGTGGTGCCGGCCGACGCACGCATCCTCACCGCCGACGCTGCCGAGGCCGACGAATCAGCGTTGACCGGCGAGTCGCTGCCGGTGGCCAAGAGCGTCGAACCCACGCCCGGGGCCCCGCTGGCCGAACGCGCGTGCATGCTCTACGCCGGCACCACCCTGGTGGCCGGCCGGGCCACGGCGGTGGTGACCGCTGTCGGCCCCGGCACGCAGATGAACCGGGTGGCGGCGCTGACCAGCCGCAAGGCGCGCAAGGTCGGCCTGCAGGCGCAGCTCGCCCGCATCACCAACAAGGCGCTGCCGTGGAGTCTGGCCGGCGGGGGCGTGGTGGGACTGCTCAGCCTGCTGCGAGGAACCCCGTTGCACGATGCCGTCGCCGGCGGGGTGGCCATCGCGGTGGCCGCGGTGCCCGAGGGGCTACCGCTGGTGGTCACCCTGGCGCAGTCGGCGGCAGCCCGCCGCCTGACCGGTTCGGCGGTGCTGATCCGCAACCCGCGCGCCATTGAGGCGTTCGCCCGACTGGACGTGGTCTGTTTCGACAAGACCGGGACGCTCAGCGAGAACCTGTTGCGGGTCACCTCGGTGCAGACGCTCGACGGTGTCGACCGGACGCAGGTGCTCGCCGCCGCGGTGCACACGGTGCGCCCCACCAGCAGGACGCACTCCGACCACGCGACCGACGACGCCGTGCGGCTCGCCGCCGCGGACTCCGGCGTCCTGCCCGGCGGAACCGACGCCCGACTGCCGTTCCAGTCCGACCGGCCGTTTGCCGCCGCGCTGATCGGCACCCGGCTGTCGGTCAAAGGCGCTCCGGAGGCGGTGACGCCGTCACTGGTCGACGGACGGGCCGAGATGACCCGCCGCATCGACGAGATGACGTCGGGCGGGATGCGGGTACTGGCCGTCGCCGAACGTGAGCTCACCGCCGAGCAGGCCGCTGCCGCGGTGGCCGATCAGGCCGAGCTGGCGAACCTGTGCCGGTCGGGTATGACCCCGTTGGGTTTGATCGGGATGGCGGACACCGCACGTCCGGGGGCACGTCCGCTGCTGGAGGACCTGCAGGCCCGCGGCCTGGGGGTCCGGCTGATCACCGGCGACCATCCCGTCACCGCCGCGGTGGTGGCCGAGTCCCTCGGGTTGCCGGTCTCGGTGCAGGACGTCATGACCGGGCCGGAATGGGAGCGGCTCACCACCGAGGACCGGGTGGAAGCGGCGCGCACCCACCAGGTGTTCGCGCGGATGGCGCCCGAGCACAAAGTCCAGGTGGTGCAAGCCCTCGAATCCGCCGACCTGGTGACCGCGATGGTCGGCGACGGCGCCAACGACGCCGCCGCGATCCGCGCCGCGACCGTCGGTGTGGGTGTGGTCTCGGCGGGCAGTGACCCGGCCCGCACCGCAGCGGATGTGCTGCTGCTCGACGGGCAGATCGGCGCATTCGTCCACGCCCTCGACGAGAGCCATCAGCTGTGGCGCCGGGTGAGTTCGGCGGTGTCCATGCTGGTGGGCCACAACATCGGAGAGGTCAGCTTTGCGCTGATCACCAGCCTCCTGACGAGCCGGCCCGCGCTGAACGCCCGCCAGATCCTGCTGATCAACCTGCTCACCGACGCGCTGCCGGCGGCGGCGCTGGCCGTCAGCCCGCAGACCGGCGACCAGATTGCCGAGCGCAGCGAGTCGGCGCTGTGGCGGGCGATCTGGGTGCGCGGCGCGTCCACGGCTACCGGGGGCACACTGGCCTGGGTGTTCGGCCGCGCCACCGGGACACCGCGGCGGGCGGCGACGATGGGGCTGATCGGTCTCGTGCTCACCCAGATGGGGCAGACGCTCACCGATTCCCGCGGACCCCTGGTGGTGGCGACCAACGTCGGCACCTTGGCGGTGATGGCCGGAGTGATCAGCACACCGGGCGTCAGTCAGGTGTTCGGCTGTACCCCGGTGGGCCCGATCGGCTGGGCGCAGGCGGCGGCGGCCGCCGGAATCGCCGGTGCACTGCCGAAGGTTGCGCCGACGGCGGCAGAGGGTATCGCGACAAAGATGCGCACGCTGGGCGAAGAGGTCGCGCAGGCGATGTCAGTCGTCGATCTCGAGCAGTCCGACCCGGACCAGGACGGCATAGACCTCACGCAGGGGCGGCGTCAGCAACCGCACGCCGGTGGCGATCAACGCGTCGGGTCCGACCGAGCGTGGGATCTCAGACATGCAGGACAGGCTAACCAAGCCAGGTCCGGCCGTGGGAGCTACCTGGCCCGAATGGAGGACGAGATGTGGGAATCAGCGCGATCGTTCGTGGCGGATCACCGCGACGTGTCGAAACTGGTGCGCGACGCTGAGCGGTTCTCCGTGCAGTTACCGGGCGTCGGCCGGGTGAAGGTGCCGCCACCGGAGCAGGTGGCGTTCTACGGTGCACTCGGGGTGCTCGCGGCCGCGCAGCTCATCGAGTGGCCGGTCGCGCTCGTCATCGGCCTCGGGCACGCCGCCGCGATGCGTCGCCCGGCCGAACGGGAGGACGACGGCGACAGCGCGCCGGCCGCCGAACCGCCGCCGGTGAAGAAGGCGGCGGCCAAGAAGGCGGCCGCCCAGAAGACCCCGGCGAAGAAGGCGGCGGCCAAGAAGACCCCGGCGAAGAAGGCCCCGGCGAAGAAGGTCGCCGCCAGGAAAACCCCCGCCAAGAAAGCCGCCGCGAAGAAAGCCGCCGCCAGAAAGACTCCCGCGAAAAAGACCGCCGGCTGAGCCCCGGAGTAGCTACCGCGCCGAAGATCACGGGTACGTTCGGGCAACGTGGAGCCTTTGCGTCGGAGCGCCCGGAAAGTCCCGATCATCCTGCTCACCCTCGCGTTGCTGCTCGCCGGTTGCAGCGGCACCCAGGACCGGTTGGACTCCGCCGTCGCAGAGTTCGCCGATGCGCTCGGCCGCGGCGATGCGCCTGCCGCCGCGGCGCTCACCGACGAGGAGGCCGCGGCAATGGACACGCTGTCGCAGCTCTTCGCCAGTCTCGGCACCGACGTGCGGTTCGATGTGCGGTCGACGCAACGCCAGGAGAACACCGCGACCTTCACGCTGGACACGGTGTGGAGGTTCGGCCCCGAGAAACTCAACGAGTGGACCTACACCACCGAAGGCAGAGCCACAGAAGCCGACGGAAATTGGACCGTCGAATGGGCTCCGGACACGGTCGCTCCCGGGTTGGGTGAAGGGCCGCTGTCCTACAGCACGCTCGTCCCGGTGCCCGCGGCGCGCGTGCTCGACCGTGCCGGCGGCGAACTGCTCACCCAGCACATCGTCACCCTCGTCGACGTGGCTCCCGGCGTCGACGTCAATGCCGTTGCCGCCCTGCTCAATCCGCTGGCCCCGACGATCACGCCGCAGTCGCTGAGCGCCGACCTGGCCGCCGCGGCAGGAAAACCGGTCACCGCCATCACGCTGCGCGAGGACGACCTCACGCCGATCGAGGAGCAGCTGGCCGCGCTGCCGGGCGTGACGCTGCGGCCGCAGACGCGGCTGTTGGCCACCGATCGGACGCTCACCTCACCGACGTTGGCGGGCCTGACCGAGTTGTGGCAGCAGCGCACCGACGAGGCGGCCGGATGGGCGGTGTCGGCGCAGACCGCGGCCGGTCCCCGCAGGGTGGGCGGTCGGGACGCCGAGCCGGTCGGCGACATCGCCAGCACGCTCGACATCTCGGCGCAGCTGGCCGCCGAGGCCGCCCTGGCCCCGCTGACGACGCCGGCGACGATCGTCGCCCTTCAGCCCTCCACGGGTGACGTGCTCGTCGTCGCGCAGAACGCCGCGGCCGACGCGCAAGGCCCGATCGCGCTGACGGGTTTGTATCCGCCGGGCTCGACGTTCAAGACGGTGACGGTGTCGGCCGCGCTGCAGTCCGGCCAGGTCACCTCCGACAGTGTCGTCGCCTGTCCCGGCACCGAGAACATCGAGGGCCGCCAGATCCCCAACGACGACAACTTCGACCTCGGCCAGGTGCCACTGCACACCGCATTCGCGCGCTCCTGCAACACCACGATGGGCCGCCTCGCGGTGAACCTGCCCCCGGACGGCCTCACCAGGGCCGCCGCGCAGCTGGGCCTCGGGATCGACTTCGTCGCCCCCGGCATGACGACCGTGACCGGCAGCGTGCCCGTCGCCGACACCTCCGCGGCGCGCGTGGAGGCGGGGATCGGGCAGGGCAAGGTGACCGCGACGTCGTTCGGCATGGCGCTGGTCGCCGCGACCCTGGCTCGCGGATCGGTGCCCGCCCCGACGATCGTCGACGGCGAGCCGGGCGTGCCCGACCGCACCCCGGAGCCCCTACCGTCCGCGGTCGACATGCAGGTGCGGGCGATGATGCGCGAGACCATCACCGACGGCACAGCCACGCAGTTGCAGGACATTCCCGACCTGCTCGGTAAGACCGGGACCGCCGAGTACTCCGCAGGTCAGGGGGACGATCAGCACGCCCACGGCTGGTTCGTCGGAATCCACGGGGACCTCGCGCTCGCGGTCTTCGTCAGTGACGCCGGCACCTCGGCGCCCGCCGTCGACGCGGCCGGCCGCTTCCTGCGGGCCGCCGGTCAGATGTCGTAGTTCCAGCGGTCGGCGTCGCGGTCCCGCGGCGCGCGACGCCGCGGGGGATGGTCGTCGCCGTCATCGGCGCCGCGGTAACGCACCCGGGACACCGGGTGGTGGTTGCTGTCGGGGCGCGCGGACCGCGGGGACGGCTCATAGCCACCGAACAGTTCGTAACCGTCGTAGCTTTCGCTGCGCGGCGGCCGAGGACGCTGCGCGCGGCGCTGACGGTCCCGGTCCACCGCGTCGGGACGTTCGCGATACCCACGCTCGGAACGGCGGCGTTCACGGTCCCGCGGCGGCACGTCGCCGCGGCGACTGCGTTCACCCGTCGGACGGCTCCGGCGACGCGGTCGCTCGTCGGCCGGCGTGTCGGACTGAGGCGGCCGGCGCCGGCGGGGTCGATCGACAGGGTCGACGTCGCTCTCCGGTGGCCGGGTCGGTCGCGACCGACTGCTCGACGGGGACCGCCGCGCGGGCCGCTCGGACCGCGTTCTCGCGGCCTTGGTCGCGCCGGGTCGCTCCGCCGGCCGACGGCGCCGCGGCGCGTCGGACGTGCCCTTGGGCTCCAGTCGGGAATTGATCATCGCCGTCAGGCTGGCAAGCACGCCGGGACGCGCTGTCCCGGAATCCTGCTCGGCGTCGGTGGAGGTTTCGGAACGACCCAGAAACCAGCGCGCGCCACCCACCAGCAGGACCGCCGCGGAGGTGAAGAACATCAGCGGGAAGCGTTCGATCAACGGGTAGCCGCAGTTGATCAGCACATCCTTGAGCCCCTGGATCTCCGAGGCGTGCATCAGGAAGTACGCCCCGGGAACCACGACGAACAGGATCAACGGCGGCTGGACGATCGCGGTGAACAAACCTGACCGGCGCACCGACAGCACTGCGGCCAGGCAACCGATAACGTAGAGCGAGCCGAAGACCTTCGTCAGGTTGCCGCCGCCGGATCCGGCGTCGAAAGCGAAGCCCAACGTGCAACAGATCAACGCGACCGCGACCGCACCCCACCAGGGAAGTCCTGCGATATCCGGGTGCGCAGAGCGGTGATCGGCGGGTACCGCCGGCCGGGTGCGCTGTGCTGACACACGTCGACCGTACCGGCTGGCCCTACCGGACGCCGCCAGCGGACGGTGGTGAGCCGATCACATCTGGCAGACTGTGGACTCCGTGGGCCTGAATCTGGGAATCGTCGGACTGCCGAACGTGGGTAAGTCGACGTTGTTCAACGCGTTGACGCGCAACAACGTGCTGGCAGCCAACTATCCGTTTGCGACGATCGAACCCAACGAAGGCGTGGTGGCGCTCCCTGATCCGCGCCTGGACAAGCTCGCCGAGATCTTCGGGTCGGAGAAGACCGTCCCTGCCACGGTGACGTTCGTCGACATCGCCGGCATCGTCAAAGGCGCCTCCGAAGGCGCCGGCCTCGGCAACAAGTTCTTGGCCAACATCCGCGAGAGCGACGCGATCTGTCAGGTGGTGCGCGTCTTCGCCGACGACGACGTGGTACACGTCGACGGCCGGGTGGATCCGAAGTCCGACATCGAGATCATCGAGACCGAGCTGATTCTGGCCGACATGCAGACCCTGGAGAAGGCGCTGCCGCGGCTGGAGAAAGAGGCCCGCACGCACAAGGACCGCCGCCCGGTCCACGAGGCGGCGCTGGCGGCCCAGCAGGTGCTCGACAGCGGTAAGACCTTGTTCTCGGCGGGCGTCGACGTGACGCTGCTGCGTGAGCTCAACCTGATGACGTCCAAGCCGTTCCTGTACGTGTTCAATGCCGACGAGTCGGTGCTGACCGACGAGGCCAAGCAGGCCGAGCTGCGGCAGCTGGTGGCCCCCGCCGACGCGGTGTTCCTCGACGCCAAGATCGAGTCCGAGCTGATCGAACTCGACGACGAATCCGCCGCCGAGCTGCTGGAGTCCATCGGTCAGACCGAACGCGGCCTGGATGCGTTGGCGCGCGCGGGTTTTCACACCCTGAAGCTGCAGACCTACCTGACCGCCGGGCCGAAAGAGGCGCGCGCCTGGACGATTCACCAGGGCGACACCGCCCCCAAGGCTGCCGGCGTGATCCACACCGACTTCGAGAAGGGCTTCATCAAAGCCGAGATCGTGTCCTTCGACGACCTCGTCGAAGCCGGATCGATGGCGGCCGCCAAAGCCGCCGGCAAGGTCCGGATGGAGGGCAAGGACTACGTGATGGCCGACGGCGACGTGGTCGAGTTCCGCTTCAACGTCTAGTCAGTAGCCGAAGAAGTAGTGCTGTGCCTCTCCCCGAACCCACCCGTTCAGAAGTTGTGAGCTACGCACTCGCCGACTTGCCGGGCGACCTCGACTGGCACGTCAACTACTTCGAATTCATCGGCGATTCGGATCTGCGTAGTCGCCTCGGACAGGAGTTCTACGCTGCGAGATGCCTGTACAAGCTCTGGGAAGGGCTGAGAATTGACGAGCAGTGGGCGAGCCAGGCGCAGGTGCAGTTGCAGGTCCAGCAGTATGCCTCGATCTACGAGGCGTCTGTCCATCACCTTCTGTTTGTAGAAGCAGCCGAAGAACCAATAGTTCAGCGCCTCAATGAGTACCGTGCGCTGGTCGAACGTCCGTTACCGGGCCACATTATGGACCGCATTCGTCGCCTCGATGATGACGACGCCAACGACATAGTCGGGGCGGTAATGGCGACGCGCCGCGCGCAAGAGTCGAAAATCCGGTTCGATAGCAAGGTTGCGGCGGCGGTGGAGCTTGGAATTCTTGACGAATCCCTCGGGAGTGAAATTAAAGGCTTCTACACGGCCCGGAACTACATCCACATCCACGCGGAGATCCGCCATAAGGATTTTGATTGGCAGGTCTCGTTCGCCCGCGACGCCTATCGACGCATGCAGCCCTTCAAATCTCAGGTCTCGTCCTGGCTTGCGAAGCGGGCATGATCAAAGTCAACGGCCAGGTATCAAAGTCAACCGCCAGGTTCTGTACAGAGCGGAACCTCGTGGAGTTCCGCTTCAACGTCTAGGGGGAAGGGATAGGAGTGCCGGAGACGGTCGACCCTGACTGGGCGAAACGCGTGCTGACCTGGTGGATCGAGCACGGCATAGCCGCGCTGAAGATCAACCCTGGGGCTCTCTTCCCTGAATCGGCTGTCTGCAAACGTGGGCCGAAGACTGACGCTCTGTTCGAACGGGAAATTCAGACGAGGCGGGTAATCGGGGTGGTACTCGAAATCGAGAATGTCGACGCGCTGATCCAACCCACCAACAACCTGAGCTTCGTCGAGTTGCGGACGGGCATTGATCTGGCTCAGCGTGCGCTTGGCCATTTGACCTATGCCGCAGAGACCGAAAAGTACATTCAGGGGACCTCTGCGCCGACGATGTCTGCTGAATCGTTGCATCCTCTGGTGTGGGACGCGGCCGCGAAGCTGTGGCGCGACGAGCACTACTCATCGGCAGTCCAGCGTGCGGCGACCTTCGTGAACGCCCACGTCCAAGATCTCACTCGCCGGAGAGATGTCTCGGACAACGTGCTGATGGCCCAGGTGTTCTCACCGAATCCCCCCGAGGAGGGTAAGCCGCGCCTACGTTGGCCTGGTGAGGACAACGACCTGACAGTGAGGGCGATGCGCACCGGACTCCTACAGTTTGGGCAGGGATGCTTCGCCGCCATCCGGAACCCGGCGACGCACGGTACGGCGGACCTTGCCCCTCAGGAGGCACTGGAACAGCTCGCGATATTAAGCACCCTGGCCCGTTGGATCGACCAGTGCGATCTCTTGGAGGCGGACGCACCGTAGATCGGGTGCTAGTGGAGTTCCGCTTCAACGTCTAGGAAGCCGATTCAACCTCTGGCGGTTGGTCCGTCGAAACTCTGGACTAGACAGAACTCGTGGTTTTCGGGATCCAGCATGACGAGAACGACACCTTCGTCGTAGTCGTGACGAGTGCCTGAAACTTCGTCGACGTCGTCTCGGGCACTCGCTGGAACGTGAGTCGAGGAGTCGGACCCCGATCGAGATCCGAGGGTGGCCCAAGGTGGATCGTCACCGTGCTCATGCGACGGTTCGATGGCGAGCAACTGTCCCCAGAACGTCGACATTCGGATCGGATCTAGACAATCGATCGTCAACCCTGACCAGTAGTTGGTCATGCCGCCCCCGTTACTAAGGTTCGATGATCACTCAATCGATAACTGCTCGAGTTCTACGATCGCGCTAGAAGTCTGTACATGACTACGCTTCCGTTGGCTGAGGTTCGAGCCAATCTTTCCAAGCTCGTCGACGAGGCTGTCCGCACTCATTTGCGTATTGAGGTCACACGTCAGGGCCGTCGTGCGGCGGTGATCCTCAGCGCCGACGACTACGACGCGATCATGGAGACGCTGGCGATCCTCGGCGATCAGGAGTTGATGCGCGAAGTCCGGGCAGCCGAGGTAGAGGCCGGGCGTGGCGAGATCTTCACAATCGACGAGGTGACCGAGGAGATGCGCGCCGTTGGGCGGCTGCCTCGGTGACCTATCGCGTCGAGCTCACCAGGGCCGCGAAGAGGGCACTGACCGAAGTGCTTCCGGAGGCGGTCGGGTGTTGAGAGTTCATCCAGGGTCCATTGGCGGACAGCCCGTACCTGGTAGGCAAGCCGCTGCGCGACCAACTGAAAGGCCGGTACTCCGCGCGACGCGGTGAATTCCGGGTCATCTAGCAGGTTTTCGACGACCGGGTAGTCGTCCGCGTTATCCATGTCGCCCACCGCCGAGACGCTCATCGGTGATGCGATCTGTCTGGTGAACTGTCGAGTTCGCCGAGCACGTCTTCTACAGTTCAACGCTCAGCGGATCACCGAAATCTGCTCGATGATCGACAAGGAAGCGATCAGGCGACAGCTCGCACAGGAGCAGTGAAGGAATCGGACAGGCATGGGAACGCTCAGCTACTCCACGACGGTATCCCTCGACGGATACGTCGCCGACGAGGACGGCGACTTCCAGTGGTCCACCCCCAGTGAGGAACAGTTCGCCGTCCATGTCGATCGCATGGCCGAGGTGGCCGTCGAGGTGTTGGGGCGCAAGACTTTTGAACTGATGCAGTACTGGGAGACCTACGACGACGAAGACGGTTCCGCTGCCGAGCGGGAATTCGCGCGGCGCTGGCAGGGCATCGACAAGGTGGTGGTGTCCTCCACGCTCACCCACGACGACCTCGGGTCAGCCCGGGCCCGCATCGTGCGGCAGCTGAGTCTGACCGGATTGCAGGAGATTGTGGCGGCCGCGTCCGGGGTGGTCGAGATCTTCGGCCCGACAACCGCTGCGGAGGCCCTCCGCGCGGGCCTGGTCGATCACATCGAGCTGTTCGTCGTGCCGAAGATCGTGGGCGGCGGCCTGCGCGCGCTACCCGAGGGCCTGCAGCTCGACCTCCGGCTCGTCGAGCATCGGGTTTTCGCGGACGGCACGGTGCACGTGCGCTACTCCAATAGCTGAAAACGCAAGCATCTGCTGTCCGAATGTGGTAAATCCGTCCGCTCTGATCCGCCGGCCGGTACACTTACCGAGCCGTCCGTCAGTTTGCTGGTTCGGCCGACGGTTCGAGACGGCGCGGCCCAGGGGGGAGCGATTGTCGTGTTCATCGGGGTGAAGTCGTGTGCTGTCGCGGGTGCCGTAGCGCTCGCTGCGGGCGTCATCACCTTTGCGCCGATCGACCCGCCCGCAACGGAGATCACCCCTGCCGCCAACAGCTCGGTCGTCGAACTGGGGGCGACTCCCAGCCCGTTCCAGTTCTACCCGGAGCTGATCGCCCGTTCCCTGAACAATCTGGCGACCCTGGGCGCGGATTACCTGGCCGACCCCCTGCCGATCACGCGGGCCACCATCGAGAACCAATTGGCCGCTCTCGACGAGGCTTTCACCGCTCTGCGCGTCGGTGACGGTGCGGCACTGGTCACGGCGGTGGCCGATATCGTCGCCGCACCAATTCGTAGCGCGACGAGCACCGCCGAGTATCTGGGCATCATCGCCGACCAGCCCGGTTCGCTGCCGTCGATGGCGATCATCGCGATCAGTCCACTGCTCAGCGGTCTTGCCGCTACCAGAGCTGCGGTGCAGGACGTCATCGACGCCGTGCGGTCATTCGACGTGGTCGGCCTGCTCAGCGCCGTCCTCAACGTCCCCGGACGCATCGTCGACGGCATGCTCAACGGCGGATATCCGCTGGGTGGATTGCCGCTGCCGGGTCTGATCAGTCCGGTCGACGACGTCGAGCACGCGCCTGCCGGCCCCATCGCGTCGCTTCTGGAGATGACACAGGACATCGGCTCGTCCATCCGCGACGAGCGCGACGAGGACGAGCAACTCCAGGCAGAAAACCGACCTTTCGCTGCCGTCACCTCCGAGGGCCCCGCCGCAGCAGGCGTCGAACCCCGCGGGGTGGCGCCCGACAGCCCCGGCGAGGCGACGGATCCAGAAAATCCGGGCCCAGACGACGACATCGTGGCCGAGGATCTGACCGAGGTCGAGGAGGCGGCGACAGCCACCGACGACGCGGACACCGAATCACCGGCCGCCGCCGACGGCACACCGCGCACCGGTGACAAGAGTTCTCCGCGGGGCCCCGCGCGGCACGAGAACCGCTAGCTCCAGTCGTACATTGGGGCATATGAGTGAGGACTGGCGCATCGACCGGATCGATGAGATCCGGTCGCTGATAAACCGAGCAGAACCCGATGTCATCGAAGAGATCAAGTGGCGCAAGCCGTCGAATCCCGATGGCGTACCGGCTTTTTCGTTGGACGGCCTGATCTGCACGCTGGAGATGTACAAGGGCAAGGTCAAGGTGAACTTCGCGAAAGGGTCGTCGATCCCAGACCCCGATGGCCTGTTCAACGCGAGCCTGCAGGCTCCCGTCGGGCGTTCCATCGACCTGCGCGAGGACGACGAACTGGACACGGACGCGTTCGTGACGCTGATCAAGGAGGCCGTTCGGGTCAACCGGGACAAGAAGGCCGCCAAGGGCAAGAAAAGCTAACGGGGCGTCAGCTTGAAGATCGGGATGTCGCGGCCGGACTTCTCCGTCTTGGCGCGGTAGTCGGCGTAGCCGGGGTAGACGCGCTCGGCGAGCTTGAACAGACGCGCGTACTCACCCGCGTCGAAGACCTGGTGCGCGGTGAATTGCTCACCGCCGAACTCACATTCGGGGTTCGCCTTGAGGTTGTGGTACCACTGCGGATGCTTGTCGCCGCCGAAATTGGAGGCGACGAGCACCACGTCGGTGCCGTCGTGGAAGTAGGTCAACTGCGTGACTCGACGCTTGCCCGACTTCGCGCCCACGGTCACCAACGGCGCGTTGATGATGGGCCCCATGTTGACGCGGCCACCGGTGAGGCGAAACAGCAGGGGATCGGTGTGGCGAGCGATGTGGCGCGCCATGAACTGACCGAGCCGCGAACGACCGAAACGAACGCCCTGTTGATACTTGGATCCACGACTGCGATGCGGATCGACAAAGCGCAGCGGCATGTCGGCAACCTACCCTCGCAGCGAGGACGGGAAACAGGCCCACCCTCCACGGAAGTGCAGCGCGCGGCGATGTGTGCGTACTGGCTGCCGCCCTTGCAGTTCCGCGACGACGCATGACGCGCCTGAGCCGATGCACCGCAACCAACGCCGCCAGCTGCGCTGCCTGCTTCAACAACGCTGCTCGTGAGGTGCGCTGTCGCCAGGACGTGGGCGGGCGATCCGCGCGTCGGCCGAGCAGATAGCCAACCCCCAGCGCGGCCGTCACCGCGATCACCACGGCCAGGCCGGTCATGGCCTCGATCCTGCCCTGCCGCCATCGCAGCGAGGTCACAGACCGAGCACAGCTGCGCCCTGGTCAGTGCGCCTGATACTCGACCATCGGGTCGCGACTCTGCAGGGTCTCACCGGAGAGCACCACCAACTCCGTCGGCGACAGCCGGTAGGTGGTGTCGTTGTTACGCGCCTCGAACCCGGCGGCCATCGGCCGCACGTCGTCGAGCTGCAGGAACGCACCATCGATGAGGCGCACCCCGCGGTACTCGTGGTCACCGGCGCGGTCCCGGCAGATCACGATCGCCGCACGCGACGTGCGTGCGATCGCCACCGCGCTCACCCCGGAATCGCAGCGGGCCTCGGAATCGACGAAGCCGCGGTTGTCGATCTGCGACTTCTCGACCGCCGGCGCGGGGGCTGCGGCGGCGGGTGGGGGAAGCGCCGCGGCCGGCGGAGGAAGGGTAGGTGCGACGGGTGGCCGCGGAGTCGGCGTACCCGACGTCGACTCGGCGACGGTGTCCGGTGTCGCCTGAACCGGCTGCACAGCCGCGATGTCGTCGTTGCGGCTGGTGAGGAACAGGAAGAGGATCGCGATCGTCCCGATCGAGGCCACCACGATCGCGAGGGCAGACAACTTGGAGCTCAGCCCGCCGGATGCGGCGGTTTCGGACGAGGGGACATCCTCGATCGAGGTCGGCATGGCTGTTCTCCCTGATGGCACCGCGAAACGAAGGTGTTACCAACAGCAAACCACCTCGGTGGTGCCGCGACCGCGATCCGCGTCGGCGTTTCGCCGACGACGTGGGTCACACCGTCACAGCAATCTCCGCCCCGAGCCGATAGCCGTGTCTCAGGGGCAGCTGATCACCGCTCCAGAACTTCCCGGGGTCGAACCAGTTCCAGTGCTTCTCGGTCTGCAGTAACCCCATCGCCTCATAGGTGATGGCGACCGTCTCGGCGCAGTACGCCGTCTCCAGACCGGCGGTGGACCGGGCCGTCTTGCGACGCTCAGCTGCTTGACGAACCTTGTTGTGCACGAATGGGATTCCGCGGGTGAAATCGCTGACCACCGGGAGACGTCCCCGCAGCCACCGTCCGGTCAGCCGGGCAGTCGAGGGGAACGGGGTGCCGTCCATCCGCGCGATCACCTTCAGCGCCAGGTCTTCCTGCTCCCGGGTGGCCGACGGCGTCAACTGACGCAGCCAGCACCGCTGGCCGTAGGTGTGCACCCACCGGTGTACCGCGTCGCGCAGATCGTTGAGCTGAACGCCGCGATGATGGGTACCCGTCCACAGGTCCAGGAGCTTGTCGCCCAGTTCGGCGTGCCAGATCAGCGGCGGCAGATCGTCGATCGCCACCGTCATCCCGACGTGGTTCACGGGCGCGTTGGTCAACGACTGGATGGCTCGGTCTGGACCGGACTGCCCGCGGAACAACCAGATGTCACCGGTGCGGGTCTCTTCCAGCGCACGGTCGAGTGTCACCGTGTGTGGCTTCATGGTGGCAGCTTAGGCAGACTGACCTGCATGCGTGGGATCTGGAAGTGGGTCGGGCTCGCCGGTGCCGCCGGGGTGGTGGCCGGTGGAGTCCTGGTGGCGCGGGATCAGCGGCGCCGCAACTCCTACACCGCCGACGACATCCGCGCGCGGTTGCATCAGCGGTTGGCCGCGGCCGAACAGTCTCAAGCGGACTCGACCGAATAGAGCCGGTGGCTGCCTGCGAAGCCCTTGAGCTCGGCGTCCCGGGCGTCGGAGAACACGATGTCGTCACACTCGGCGACGGTGTCGTGTACGGCCTGGCTGATCAGGATCTCGCCGCCGTCGGCCTGGCTCGCAACCCGCGCCGCCATCGCGACGTTGCGGCCGAACAGGTCGTCGCCGCGCAGCACCGACTTGCCGGTGTGAATGCCGATGCGCACCTTCATATCCCGCGAGCGACGGCGCAGTCCCTGCTGGATCGCGACCGCGCAGCGGACGGCCTGCTCGGGCCGGCCGAACGCCACCATGAAACCGTCGCCCTGACTCTTGACGACGTAGCCGTCGTGCCGATCGACGAGCCGTCGAACTTCCCTGTCGTGCTTACCGATCAGCCGCACATACGCCCGGTCGCCGATGCGTTCGTTGAGCGCGGTGGATTCTTCGATGTCGGAGAACATGATCGCCACGCGCCCACCGGGCGCCACCTTGGCCAGGTCGGGACGCTCGACCTCGGCCCAGTCGGCCAGATCCTCGATAGAGGACCGCACCGCCGCACCCAAACCGTCGCGGCGCAGGATGTTGGCGGTTTCCCACACCGTCTTGACGGCTTTGGTTCCGCCTGACACCAACAGTTGGCGTGTGTCGAGGCGGCGACGCAGTTCGTCGGCCTCCTCACGCGCGGCGTGGAGGCGTCGAGTCTGCACCAGCAACGCGACCGCGAGACCGAGGGCCAGGGCGGCCAGCAGGGACAGGACGATCACCGTGGCGGTCATGTCCTAACTCCAGGCTCTGGTGACCGTCGCCATGTCGAAATAGTCGCGCCAGGCCGCGATGCGCCCGTCGGCGATCTCGAAGACGCCGGCCACCGGCAGCGCGAGGGTCCGGCCATCCTTGAAACGCATGACATCGGTGCGCTCGTTGAAGACCAGGCCGCCCGAGCCGACCTGCCGGTGCAGCTGGAAATCGATCCCGTCCACCATGGCGGTGAATTCGGCGATGAACGCTCTGATCGCCTCACGGCCGACGGCCGGATCCATCGGAATGTTGTGGTACACACCGTCTTCGGTGAAGTAGGAGGCCAGCTCCTCGGGGTTCGGGGCGGCCCACTTCGCGCAGAACTCGGTCACCACGTCGTCGGGTGTCATCGTTCGATGAAACCCAGCGGCGGCGCGGAAGGCAACCCGCTCCCTTCGCGGCGCTATGGGTCGCCGTCTTCGTCTTCGGGAAGGCGATAGCGTTCGGGGTGGTGGTAGCCGTTGGTGCGGTGGCGGCCTTTGTCGAGGTCGGATGGTGGGATCCACTCGGTTTGGTTCTTGTCGTTTTTGGTTGTGCGCCAGTCGGTTTTGTCGAGCATGTGGTGGCATGCTGGGCAGGCCAGGGCCAGATCGTCGACGTTGGTTTCTCCGCCTGCGCTCCAGTCGGCGGTGGCGTGGTGGGCCTGGCACCAGTAGCCCGGGGCGGTACAGCCGGGGCGGGTGCAGCCGCGGTCGCGAGCGTGCAGCACGATCCGCTGGGCGGTGTTGGCCAGGCGTCTGGCTCGGCCCAGATACAGGCTCTGGCCGGTGTGTTGGTCGTAGACATACAGGTAGTGATGGGCGCGGGCGGCCATCCGGATCAGATCGCGCATCGGCAGCACGCTGCCCCCGCCGGTAACCGCGACCCCCGCGCCTTTCTCCAGTTGCTGCAGGGTGGTGGACACGATGACGGTGACCGGCAACCCGTTATGCGTGCCGAGTTCCCCGGACTCCAGGGCGCGGCGCCCGACGGCGACGAACGCGTCATGCCGGCGTTGGGCTGGCGTCCGCCAGTCGCGGCTGGGCGCTGGATCCGGAGCAGGCTCGCCGGCCTCGCAGGCCTGGCCGGGCTCGCCCGCCTCGCAGGCCTCGTCAGGCTCGCCGGTCTCGCCGGGTGGCTGTTCGGGCAGGTTGGCGCCCGGAGCGGCATCTTTAGCGAAGATCGCTTCCCAGATCGCCAGCGCTTCGGGTGAGAGCGTTCCGGAGATGCTCGCGGTGCCGTCGGCGCGCTGCTTGCCGATGGTGATCCCGCATTTACGGGCGATCTCGGCCTCGCTGGGTTCGGCGCCGTCGGGATCGATCATCACCAACAACATCGCCGCCGCCGCATCGAGGTTCTCCGGATCCAGTCCGGCACCGATGTGGGCCAGATGCCGATCGGCCTCGGCGCGGGTGCCCGCATCCACGCTGGCCGGGAGTTTCTTGTGGAACTTCGCGATCACCGCGACATGCTCCTCGTCGAGCAGGCCGGCAGCTTGCGCAGCGGCCGTGGCTTCCCACAACGGCGGCAAGGGTTCCCCGGTCATCGCGCGGCGCGGCCCCAGCGCCTCGGCCCGGGCCAGGCGCCGCCGCGCGTCGGCGCCGCTGACCCGCAACGCGGTGGTCAGCACCTTCTTCCAGGACTTCTCACCCAGCCGGAACGGCTCGGTCTCGTCAGTGAGCCGCGCCAGGATCTGATGTTCGAGGGCCGGCACGCTGCGCACCAGCGTGGTCAGCTCGCTCAACAACCCGATCAACTCACGATGCGGCAACTCCTCGGCAGCCTTACCCCAAGGCGGCCAACTGCTCGGCCATCACCCCGAGTGCTTCCGACGCCGTATCCATGATTAGAACACTAGTTCGAACCACCGACAAGTCCGGGGCGCCGCTACCACCCCTCGGTCAGAACCCGATCGAGAGTGTCGACGTAGAAGTCGGCAGCCGCGATGTCGAGGCACAACGGCGGCTTGGTCTTGAGGATGTTCTGGTGATCGCCGGTGGGTTGAATGATCACCCCGAGATCCAGCATCCGCTCGCAGACCGCGGCGGTCTCCTCGGTCGCGGGCGCGAGGGTCTGCCGGTCGCGCACCAGTTCCACGCCGAGATACAGACCGAAGCCGTGGACCGTGCCGACCAGCGGATGCCGGTCCGCAAGTGCTGAGAGTCTCTCTTTGAGATGGCCACCGACGCGACGTGCGTTGTCCTGCAAGCCTTCCTCGGCCAAGACATCGAGCACCGTCAAACCGATGGCGCATGACAACGGACTGCCGCCGGTGGAGGAGAAGAAGTAACCCTGGCTGGAGAACGCCTCGGCGACCGCTCGAGTGGTGATCACCGCGCCCAGCGGATAGCCGTTGCCGGCCGACTTGGCCACCGACACGATGTCGGGCACCGCGTGCTGCTGCTCGAAACCCCAGAACCAGTCGCCCAGCCGACCGTATCCGACCTGGACTTCGTCGGCGATCGTCAGCCCGCCGCAGTCACGCACCGCGGCGTACACCTGACGTAGATAATCGTCGGGCAGCGCCATGCCGCCGGCGTTGCCGTACACCGATTCGCAGATGAACGCCGCCGGCGCGCGTCCCTGCGCGACCATGTTCTCGATCTGGGCCACCGCGTCACCGGCGTAACGCCGCGCCTCATCGCCGCGGTACTTGCCGCGAAAGCTGTTGGGGGACTCCACCGTGTGCACCCAGTCCGGGCGGGTGGCAAGGGCGTTGGGGTTGTCGGCGGTCGACGTCGACACGGCGTCGGTGCCGTAGGTCCAGCCGTGATACGCCTCGCGCACCGCGACGACGTCGCGGCGACCGGTCGCGGCCGTAGCCAACCGGATCGCCAGATCGCTGGCTTCAGACCCGGAGTTGACCAGGAAGACGGTGTCGAGCGGATCAGGTAGCAGGCTCGCCAGCCGCTCGCTGAACTCCACCACCGCTTCGTAATGGAACCGAGAGTTGGTGTTGAGCCGGCGCAACTGCCGCGCCGCGGCGTCGGCGATCCGTGGGTGCGCGTGCCCGAGCACAGTCACGTTGTTGACCATGTCGAGGTAGCTGCGGCCTCGAGTCGACATCAGGAAGTGCCGTCGGCCACGCTCGATCCGGGGCGGGCGGTGGTAGTAGAACTCCTGCACGGGGGCGAAACTCGCGTCGCGGCGCCGCAGCAGATCCTCGTCGCCGCCCACCTGCAGTGGCGCCAGTCCGAGCAGCGGCCTCGGGTCACGGGTGCACGCCAGCCAACCCGGCGCCAGATCGACGTCGGTGAAGCGGGGCGCCACAGGCGCAACGTTGGGCCGTACGGTGACATCGAAACGTCCCACGGCGTGGGCCAGGCGCTGACCGGCGCGCACCGCCCCCGACACACCGTCCCGAACACCATCGAGAACCAGTGTGAAGTCGTTGCCGCTCAACAGGATCGAGCCGTCATCGGTGCTGGTGGCCGACCCGTCCCACGGTGCACTCAGGTCGGTTCCGGCTGCGGGCCACACCGTCATCGCGGTCGCGACGACATCGGGGCTGTCCTGGCTGAGCTGGGGTGCGCGGCTGAGCCGGGCTTCGGCGTAGCGCGTGAGGACGATGCTCGCGCCGTGCCGCAATGTCGCCGCGGCAGCTTCGTCCTCGACGGCGGGGGAGATCGCCGCGGCGGCGTCGTAAATCGGGGATGTGGTCGAAAGGTCCAGCGTGCGAACGTCTTCGGAAGCCACCCTGAGCAATGGGGCCTGCACGGTCAGCGCGGCCTGCTCCGCGGCAACCCCCAGGCCGGCCTGCAGCACCCCGGCCATGACCTCGATCGGCACCGAGGTGGCCAGCTCGAACATCTGCCGTTCGGCTGCCGCCTGCGCGGTCAGGTACGGGTTGTCCGGGTCGAGGGCGGCCTGCTGGGCTCCACTGGCGATCAGCACCGCCGCGCGCAACACGATCATCGGCCACACCGCGAGGATCTCGGCCTCCGACAGGGGACGGACGGCGTGAAACGCCTGCACCGCAGGCAGCACCGAAGCAGGCCGTGCGCCTGCATGCCCCAGGATCGACGAGGCGGTGATGGCCAGTTCGGACACTGCCCACGTCGTCGTCAGATCGCCGAAATCGATGACACCGTCCGGCTTCCGCGAGCCCGTACCGGTCGACAGCACGACGTTGGCGTCGGTCAGGTCGAGGTGTACCGCCTGTCGCGGCAGAGCTGCGTCGAGTGCCGCGATGCGCGCCCACGCCTGCTCGGTCGCCGCCGACAGCCGATGCCGCAGGGCGGGATCATCGACATGGCCGGCCAGCATCGTGACCACCTGATCGGCAAACCGCAAGTCCCACTGTAGGACTCGCTCCAGTCCCGGATGGGTGAAGTTCGCCAGCGCCCGGCTCACGCGTGCGGATACGTCGCCCAGGCCTGCCGCCGCGGCGGCGGTGAGGTGGCCGGCGTCTTCCACCGTTCCGCCGGGCAGGAAGCCCAGCAGCCGCACATACACAGGACCCGGTAAAACGGTGAGCTTTTCGCCTCGGGAGTTGGCGCACGACACGGCGACGCGCAGCTGCGGCTCGGTCGACGCGAGGTGTTCGGCCGCGGCGTCTTGCGCCTCCAACTCGGTGGCCGTGAACGCTGGGTTGGCGATCTTCAGGACGCCGACAACCTCACCCCCCGCTGCGGTGACGAGGAAGTTCCTGTCCTGCTGGCTACCCAAAGACGAGGCGCGCGCGGCCATGTCGTAGTGGGTCGCGAGGATCTCCTCGGCCTCTGCCTCGGTCACCCGCGGCGCCGGCAGCTCTGGCCGCTCCAGGAAATTGAACCCCATGCGCTGCGGAAGTTACTGGCGCAGCGTGAAATCGACGACGACCTCGGAGAACGCGTCGTTGTCGTCGCCGGCGGCGGTGTGGCCTGCCCCGGACAGCTCGGCGAACTCCGCCGACGGCACCTTGGACAGGAAGTCGGCCACCGCCTCCTCGCTGACCACGTCGGAGAGCTTGCCGCGGATCAGCAGGATCGGGATCGTCAGCTCGATGGCGGCCTGCTCGAGCAGTTCCACCCGCACGAACGGATCTTCGTTCGGCTTGGTCAGAAAAGCCGGATCCCAATGCCAGTACCACCGGCCGTCGCGCAACCGCAGGTTCTTCTTCAAACCCTCCGGGCTGCGGGGCCGCGTGCGGTGCGGAAGGTACGCCGCGACGGCGTCGGCGGCCTGCTCCAGCGAGTCGAACCCGTCGACGTTGCTGAACATGAAGTCGCGGATACGCGCACTGCCGTTCTTCTCGTAGCGCGGCACGACATCGACGAGCACCAGGCGACAGACTCGGTCGGGCCCCGCCCTGCGCGCGGTCAGGATTCCGGTCAGCCCGCCCATGCTCGCCCCGATCAACACGGTGGGGCGCCCGATCTGGTCGAGGACCTGCAGCGTGTCGGCGCACAGCGCCTCGACGGTGTACTCGGCGGTCGGGGAGCGATCGCTGTCGCCGTGCCCGCGGCTGTCGAGAGCGACCACGTGTACGCCGCGGCCGGCGAGAATCTGTCCGGTCTTCTTCCAGGAGTGTCGGTTCTGGCCACCGCCGTGCAGCATCAGCACCGAAGGCTGCGACGGGTCGAACCCGGCGGTCCGGGAGGGGTTGTTCCATTCGTCGGCAACCAGGGTGAGGTCGTCGGAGCCCTGGAAGGCGGTCGTCGTCGGCTCGGTGCGGATAGTGCTCACAGGCGTCCTCTCCAGCTCGAATACCGCGACTCACGTTACTGCGGACACCACGCTGCGGGCGTGCCGGGCCAACGGCCGCAACCGCACCGCCTAAATTATCGAGTGTGCAAATTCATCGTTCGGCGGAACGGGAGCGGGCGACGATCATCGACGCCGCATACCGGTGCCTGGTCGATGCGGGGGACCGGCCCATCCGGATGTCGGCGATCCTGGCCTGCGCCGGGCTCTCCAGCCGCGCCTTCTACCGGCACTTTTCGTCGAAAGACGACCTCCTTCTCGCTCTGGTGACACACAAATACGAACAGTTGGCGGCCCGCCTGGACGGCATCGCCGAAAAGGCGGTCGGCGGTCCGGTCGATCAGCTCACGGCATGGATCGAGGCCGCGTTCGACGCCACTCTCGACCCGCAGCACCGGATGCACCTCGCGGTCCTCGACTCAGACGAAGTCCGCGCGGCCAAGGGATACGGGGAAGCGCGCCAGCGGTGGTACACCGAGCGGGAGCGTTCCCTGATCCAGATCCTGTCCCGGGGACAGTTCGACGGCTCCTTGCCGCTGGCCGATCCGGAAACCGACGCCATGGCCATCAGCGCACTGGTCAGCCGGATCATCGCCGCACAGAAGGCCGATGACACCGACTCGGCGGCCTACGCACGCAGTCGCGCCACCGAGTTCGTGCTGCGCGCGGTCGGCGCAGCGGATCGATGAATTCCGACGCCCCGGGCGGTCTGCACCACTGACAGCACATGCCGCCTGCGAGGAGACTCCGATGCCCGCCATCACGCCGTCACTGTGGTTCGACGACAACCTCGAAGAAGCCATCGCGTTCTACGCCGCGATCTTCCCGAACTCGACCGTCGAACGCATCGACCGCTACACCGACGCGGGCCCCGGCACGCCAGGTGAGGTGGTGGCCGCCTACTTCACCCTCGACGGGCAGCCGTTCATCGGGATCAACGGCGGTCCGCAGTTCCGGTTCACCGAAGCCGTCTCGTTCACGGTGGACTGTGCAGACCAGGCGGAGGTCGACTACTACTGGGACCGTTTGCTCGACGGGGGCCGAGAGTCGCAGTGCGGATGGCTCGAAGACCGCTTCGGCCTGAGCTGGCAGATCGTGCCCCGACGCCTCACCGAGCTGACCGGCGACCCCGATCCGGCCCGCGCCACCGCCGCCACCAAGGCGATGCTGGGCATGACCAAGATCGTCATCGCCGAACTCGAGGAGGCAGTGGCCGGCCTCTGACGCCGTACCACCGTGCTGGTGCCGCAAGGCACGGCCGGCGCCCTGCCGTGTGTCACCGCCCCCGGGAAGCGCGCACCTACGGTAAAGATGTGCGGGAGCAATGAGAACTACGTGCCGTTGAACGACGGACCCCCTGCCGAAGCGCCACCGCCGCCGGCTCCGGCGCCGCCACCCATGGCGGCCGCCGAATACGACCCGGGCTGCGGCACGTACGTTGGTCCGGACGGACGGGTGCACACCCCGTCCAACCTGGCCGGTAGTGCCGCAGAGGAGCGAACATGGCAGACGATGCTGCTGCCCCCGACGGGGAACTGACGAAGCCGACCGACGACACCTCGACGGAGGACAGCGAGACCTCCGCCGAAGCGGCGCTGACGGAGGAGGCCCCCCAGGCCCCGCCGCGCGGTCCGATGTCACACGTCAAGGTCGCGCTCATCGCCGGTCTGGTCGGTGTGCTGGCGCTGGCCGGGTTGACCGGGTGGCTGGGCTACCGCACCTACGAATCCCATCAGGCCCAGCAGCAGCGGAACCTGTTCCTCCAGGTCGGTCGGCAGGGCGCGCTGAACCTGACGACCATCAACTGGGAGAGCGCCGACGCCGACGTCCAACGCATCCTCGACTCGGCAACCGGAACGTTCTACGACGACTTCCAGCAGCGCGCACAACCGTTCGTCGACGTGGTCAAGCAGGCGCAGTCCAAGTCCGAGGGCACCATCGCCGAAGCGGGACTGGAGTCCCACGACGGTGACCAGGGCACGGTGCTCGTCGCGGTCACCGTGCGCACGTCGAACGCCGGTGCGCACGAACAACAACCCCGAGCCTGGAGAATGCGGATCACCGTGCAAGAGGTCAACGACGGAGCCAAGGTGTCGAAGGTGGACTTCGTGCCATGAGCGACGACGTGAAGAAGGACGAGCCGGCCGACACCGAGGTCAAGGCCACGGAGATCGAGACGACCGAGGCGGTCGAGGAGACCGAGGCCGTGGACGAGTCTGTGGCGATCGAGACGGAGCCGGAGCCGGCCGTCGCGCCCACGAAGCGCGGCATCGAGTGGAAACGCGTCGTCGCCTTCGGGCTGCTGCCCGCGCTGGCGCTGATCCTCTCGCTGGGCGCGGGCTTCCTGAAGTATCTCGACGACACCTATCAGGACGGCACGATCGTCGTCGATCCGAGCCCGCCGCTGTCCGCGGCCGAGGCGTCGGTCCAGGCGGCCAAGGACAGCACGATCGCGCTGCTGTCCTACACGCCCGACAAGGTCGAGGAACAGCTGGGTGCGGCCCGCGATCTGCTCACCGGCGAGTTCCGCGACTCCTACACGTCGCTGACCACCGACGTGGTGATCCCCGGCGCCAAGGAGAAGAACATCTCCGCGGTTGCGTCGGTACCGGCCGCCGCGTCGGTGTCGGTCGAGTCCGACGAGGCCGTGGTGTTGCTGTTCGTCAACCAGACCGTCAACGTCGGTCAGGATCCGCCCACCGACACGGCCTCCAGCGTGCGGGTCACGCTGGAGAAGGTCGACGGCCGCTGGCTGATCTCGAAGTTCGACCCGGTCTAACCGGCCCCGCGCCGGGCTGGGTGGGTGCGCGCCAGCAGCGGAAGCAACATCCGGCGCGGCGCCAGCCGGTAGAGCGCCGCGGCCACCCGGTTGGGCGTGCCCGGCACGATGATCGCCCGGCCGCAAAACAGGCCGTCGACTGCCTCGGCGGCCACCCGCTCGGCCGGCACCCACAGGAACCTGGGCAGCATCTTCTCGGCCTCCGCGTCGGGGATCCCGGCGCGTTCGCCGAACCCGGTGCGGACCGGGCCGGGGCACAGCACCGACGCCGTGACACCGCTTCCGCGCAGCTCCTCCCGCATCGCCTCGGTGTAGGACAGCACGAACGCTTTGGCCGCACCGTAGGAGGCCTGAAACGGCACCGGTCCGAACGCGCCCACCGACGCCACGTTGAGCACGGCACCGTGCCGGCGGGCGACCATGCCGGGCACAAAGCGGCCGCACAGGTCCACCACCGCCGAGACATCGAGTTCGACCAGTTTCAGTTCGTCGTCGACCGCGACGTCGACCACCCGACCGGCGTTCGCGGCCCCGGCATTGTTGACCAGGATCTCGACGGCAAGACCCAGCTCGGCCACCCGCGTCGGCAGCGCCGCGCGCGCCTGCGGATCCGTCAGATCAGTGGGCAACGCGTGCGCCGTGGGTCCGAGCGTCTCGGCCAGCTTCTGCAGCCGCTGGCTCGGGCGGGCGACGAGGACGACCGGATAGCCGCGCCGGATGAACTCGCGCGAGATGTGCTCACCGATTCCCGACGACGCGCCGGTGACCAGTGCCGCACCCGATGACCGGCGACCCTCGGCACCTCGCAGCAGCGACACGCGCCAGAGCCTAGCCTGACCGATGTGACCGTGCGCCGGCTTGCCGCGGTCGACGCGCAGACCCTTTGGATGTCGGCGTCGATCCCGAGCGACCAGTTCCTGCTGTATGCGTTCGACGGGTGCGCGGCCGATCTGGAGCAGGCGCTCAACACAATTCGCGCCCGCGCCGGCGGCGAGTTCGGGTTGCGCGTCGAGGACGGCGGCTTCTGGACCTACCCGAGGTGGGCGCCGCGTGCGGTCGGTGCCGAGCAGATCGTCGTGCACGAGCTCGCCGAGCCGCAGTGGCAGTCCTGTCTGGATGCCGTGACGGCGCTGACCGACGACCCGGTCGACGCCCGTGACATGACGTGGCGCCTGCATGTCTTCCCGCGGATCGAAGGAATCCCCGGCGTCGATGCCGGGGCGGTGGCGGTCTTCCAGGTGGCGCATGCGTTCGCCGACGGGGTACGCGCGTCGGCGCTTGCGGCGTACCTGCTCGGCCGCGACGTCGAGGTGCCCGGGGTGACGGTGCCGGCGGTGTCGGCCGCCGCGCTGCCGTGGCGCTCGCTGCGCGCGGCGCGACTTCATCGCCGCTTGCTGCGCGACGTCGCCGCGGGACTGGTTCCACCCCAGGCGGATTCGCGGCCCGCGCTGTACAGCAACAATCGGCCCGACGGTGCGCGGCATCTGCGTACGGTGCTGTGTTCGCGCGCGCAGTTCGCCGACACGACGGTGACGGTCGGGGCGCTCGCCGCGATGTCCGAGGCGCTGGCCGGGCATCTACGTCAGCTCGGCGATGATCCGGCCCAGCTGGGCGCCGAAGTCCCGATGGCGAAAACCGGACCGCGGTCGGCCTACAACCACTTCGGCAACGTCACCGTGGGACTCTTTCCCGCACTGGCGGTTTCAGCGCGCAACCGGGCGATCGCCGCCGATCTGCACGCGCGTCGGCGCCGCGCGGCCCACCCGGCGCTGCGGGCCGAGGCGGACGCGTTCGCGGCGATGCCCGCGCCGTTGTTGCGTTGGGGCGTCGGGCAATTCGACCCCGACGTGCGCTCGCCGACGGTCACCGGCAACACGGTGGTCTCCAGCGTCAACCGCGGGCCCAAGGATCTGACGTTCGGGGGCGCGACTGTCGTGCTGACCGCAGGCTTTCCGAGCCTGTCGCCGATGATGGGCCTCACCCACGGCGTACACGGAATCGGCGACACCATCGCGGTCAGCGTGCACGCCGCGGATTCGGCGATCGGCGACATCGACGCCTACCTCGACCGGCTGCGCCACGCGCTGTCGCCCTGACCGCCGAAATTGCATTCCACGCGCGTCAAAACATGGGATTTCGCTCGGCACAAGCAATCTCGGCGGACGATGCTCACCCGGCCAGGCTGGTCAGCACCGCGTGCATCGACTGGTCGACCGCGTCGCGGTCGTCGCCCATGCCGACGAGCGTGTCGACGATCAGGGGACTCAGGATGTGCGTCAGTCCGCGGTTGTCACCACCGAAGAAGCCGGCGAGGTCGAGCATCACCGCGCCGTGGGTGATGCTCCACAAGCGGCCGGCCACGGCGAGTTCGTCGTCCTCGCGGATCCGGCCCGCGGCCATCATGCGTTGCACGGCGGTGCGCAGCGCGGTGAACGACGCGGCCCATTCGGCGCGGTCGGAGACGCTTCCGGTGGCTGTCAGGTCGGCGCGGTGTGCGGCGACGGACGTCGGCGTCGCCGTGCCGAACATGAATTGATAGCGGGGTGGGTTGGCCACCGCGAACTGGTAGTAGGCCAGACCCATCCTCAGGAAGTCCGCGACCGGGTCGTCGGTGCGCGGGATGTCGGTCAGCGCGTCGGCGAACCGGCCGAACACCTGGCCGGCGACGGCGTCGAGCAGTCCTGTCATGCCGCCGAAGTGCGTGTACACCGCCATCGTCGACGTTCCCGCCTGCGTCGCGACGCTGCGGGCACTGAGGGCGCTCAGCCCGTCGCGTTCGAGTGTCTCGACACCGGCCTGGACCAACGCTTCCCGTGCGCTCACCCTTGCCATCCTGCCATAACGGTGTTATACATCTGGTACCCATAACGGTGTTATCGGAGGTGGACGATGGAAAACCACTACCTGACCGGCGCGTTCGCGCCGCTGACCGAAGAAGTCACCCTCACCGCGTTGCCCGTGCGGGGAACCATCCCCGAGTACCTGGACGGTCGGTACCTGCGGAACGGGCCGAACCCCGTCGGCGAGATCGACCCGGACCTCTACCACTGGTTCCTCGGGGACGGCATGGTGCACGGCATCCGGCTGCGCGACGGCGCGGCGCAGTGGTACCGCAACCGCTGGGTCCGCGGTCCGCTCGCCGCGCAGGCCCTCGGCGAGCCGGTGCCCGGCGGGCACTTCGGCGCCTCGCCGATCGGCGCCAACACCAACGTCATCGGCCACGCCGGCAAGACGCTGGCGCTCGTGGAGGGCGGCGTCGCCAACTACGAGTTGACCGACGAACTCGACACCGTCGGCGTCTGCGACTTCGACGGCACGGTCAGCGGCGGCTACACCGCCCACCCCAAACGGGACCCGGCCACCGGAGAGCTGCACGCCGTCTCCTACAGCATGCTGCGCGGCAACACCGTGCAGTACTCGGTGATCGGGGTCGACGGGCGCGCCCGACGGCTCGTCGACGTCGAAGTGGGCGGCAGCCCGATGATGCACGACTTCTCGCTGACCGAGCGGTATGTCGTGTTCTACGACCTGCCGGTGACCTTCGATGCGCGCGAAGCGGCCTCGATGACCGTCCCACGGGCGCTACGGCTACCGGCGCGAATCCTGTTGTCAGCGTTGATCGGACGCGTCCGCATACCGGACCCGATCGCCGCCAGCCTGCCCGACGGAAACCCGGCAGACCGCCGCTTCCCGTACTCGTGGAATCCGCGCTATCCGGCCCGCGTCGGCGTGATGCCGCGCGAAGGCACCAGTGCCGACGTCCGCTGGTTCGACGTCGAACCCTGCTACGTCTTCCACCCCCTGAACGCCTACGACGACGGCGACACGGTCGTGCTCGACGTGATTCGCCACCCCAAGATGTTCGACGCCGACCGCCGCGGCCCCAACGAAGGCCCTCCGACGCTGGAGCGGTGGACCGTCGACCTGGCCGACGGCAAAGTGCGCGAGACGCGCCTCGACGACCGGGGTCAGGAGTTCCCGCGCGTCGACGAACGTCTGGTGGGCAAACGCCACCGCTTCGGTTACACCGCCGCGTTCGGGGTCGGCGGCCAACCCGGCGACGCGCTGCTCAAGCACGACTTCCTCGGCGACGACGGCGCAGTGCGGCACTTCGGCGCGGACAAAGCCCTCAGCGAGTTCGTCTTCCAGCCCTCGCATCCCGACGCCGCCGAGGACGACGGTGTGCTGATGGGCTACGTCTACGACCGCAGCACCGACCGCAGCGAGCTGGCCATCCTCGATGCGCAGACGCTCGAGGACGTGGCCGCGATCGAACTGCCGCACCGCGTTCCGGCCGGCTTCCACGGCAACTGGGTGCCCACCGACGACGGGGGACTGGGCGCGGCGTGACAAATGTTCTAAGTTCTGTCACATGACTGCCTACGACGTTGGAGTTCTGATCCTGCGACTGGTCCTGGGTCTGACGATGGCCGCGCACGGTTACAACAAGTTCTTCGGCAAGGGCGGGCTCAAAGGCACCGCCGGCTGGTTCGACAGCATGGGGATGAAGCCGGGCATGTTCCACGCCCGCGTCGCCGCGACCACCGAGATGGCTGCGGGCATCGGGTTGGCGGTCGGCCTGCTGACCCCCATCCCCGCTGCGGGCTTCGTCGCGCTGATGCTGGTCGCCGCGTGGACTGTGCACAAGCCCAACGGCTTCTTCATCGTCAAGGAAGGCTGGGAGTACAACCTGGTGCTCGCCGTCTCGGCGGTCGGGATCGCGGCGATCGGGGCGGGCAAGATCAGCCTCGATCATCTGCTGTTCTCCGGTAGCGCCTTCTACGACTACCTCCACGGCTGGTGGGGTCTGGCCATCGCGGCGGTGCTCGGCCTGGCCGGCGGCATCGGCCAGCTGGCGATCTTCTACCGCCCCCCGGCCAAGACGGGCGCTGCCTAGTCCCAGCTGCCTCACCGTTCCGCTTCGGGCGCTGCTTGGTCCCACCAGCCTCACCGCTCCGCGACGCGCGCTGCCTAGTCACAGCAGCCCCACCGTTCCGCGACGGGCGCTGCCTAGTCGCAACAGCCTCACCGTTCCGCTTTTTGCAGGGGTCTTCTCGAACTTTCTCTGCAAAAGGTGGATGTGTGTGACCAGCGGGACCGCGGGGCCGGGCAAGCGCAGCTAGCGCGGGATCGCGGGACCGCGGGGCCCGGGCAAGCGCGGAGCTAGCGCGGGAGCGCGAGCGCGGGACCGCGAGGCGAACGCCGCCGCTCGTCCAAGCCTCACAAGACGGGCGCTGCCTAGTCCCACCAGCCTCACCGATCCGCTTTTTGCAGGGGTCTTCTCGAACTTTCTCTGCAAAAGGTGGATGTGTGTGACCAGTGGGACCGCGGGGGCCCGGGCAAGCGCGGGGCGAGCGTAGGACGTCGGGAGCACGAGCGCGGGAGCGACCGCGGGGGCGAACGCCACCGCCCACCCGAACGGACTTTCCGTGCGTTCGCGACAACCCAAACTGCAACACGTTCTAGTCTGGCCCCATGGGGTTTCTGAAGCAGGACGCGCCCGTCGTCGACTACGCCGAATGGAGTAAGGGCACCCGCGCCGAGAGGATCGTCCCGATGGCCCGGCACTGGGCCGAGGTGGGCTTCGGCACGCCGGTGGTGATGCACCTCTTCTACGTCGCCAAGATCGCGCTGTACATCCTGGGCGCGTGGCTGGTGGTGTTGACGACCACCGGTATCGACGGCTTCACCAACGTCGCCGACTGGTACCACGAACCGATCGTGTACCAGAAGGTCGTCTTCTACACGATGCTGTTCGAGGTCGTCGGCCTCGGCTGTGGCTTCGGCCCCCTGAACAACCGGTTCTTCCCGCCCATGGGTTCCGTCCTGTACTGGTTGCGGCCCAAGACGATTCGGCTGCCGCCATGGCCGGGCCCGGTGCCGCTGACCGCCGGCGACACCAGGACGCCGTTCGACGTCGCGCTCTACGCCGCGCTGCTGGTGCTGCTGGTCGTCGCCCTGTTCTCCGACGGCACCGGCCCGATCCCTGAGCTGGGCAGCGAGGTGGGCGTGCTGCCGGTGTGGCAGACCGCGGCCATCCTCGCCGTGCTCGCCGTGGCCGGCCTGCGCGACAAGGTGATCTTCCTGGCCGCACGCGGCGAGGTCTACGGCTCGCTGGCGGTGTGCTTCCTGTTCACCGGCGCCGACATCGTCATCGCCGCGAAGCTGGTGTGCCTGGTCATCTGGATCGGCGCGGCGACGTCAAAACTCAACAAGCACTTCCCGTTCGTCATCTCGACGATGATGAGCAACAACCCCGTCATCCGGCCGCGCTGGATCAAGCGCAAGTTCTTCGAACACTTCCCCGACGATCTGCGCCCCGGCAGGGCGTCGCGCCTGCTGGCGCACTTCTCGACCGCGATCGAGATGCTGGTGCCGCTGGTGCTGTTCTTCTCGCACGGCGGATGGGCCACCGCCATCGCAGCTTTCGTGATGCTGGTCTTCCACTTCGGCATCCTGTCGGCCATCCCGATGGGCGTGCCGCTGGAATGGAACGTCTTCATGATGTTCAGCGTGCTGGCGCTGTTCGTCGGCAACGCCGGCATCGGGCTGTCGGACCTGAACTCCCCGTGGCCGATCCTGCTGTTCGTCGCCGTCGCAGGCACCGTCGTGCTCGGAAACCTGTTCCCGCGCAAGGTCTCCTTCCTCCCCGGCATGCGGTACTACGCCGGCAACTGGGACACCTCGCTGTGGTGCATCAAACCGTCCGCGGACGCCAAGATCGCCGACGGCATCGTCGCGATCGCGAGCATGCCCGCCGCGCAGATGGAGAAGTTCTACGGCAGCAAGGAAACCGCGGAGATGTACCAGTACATGGGCTATGCGTTCCGGTCGTTCAACACCCACGGCCGGGCCATGTTCACCCTGGCGCACCGCGCGATGGCCGGGCACCCAGAATCCGATTACGTGCTCACCGACGGGGAGCGCATCTGCAGCACCGCGATCGGGTGGAACTTCGGCGACGGCCACATGCACAACGAGCAGCTGATCGAAGCGTTGCAGAAGCGCTGCGGTTTCGAACCGGGGGAGGTGCGCGTGCTGCTGCTCGACGCCCAACCGATCCACAAGCAGCGTCAGGAGTACCGCCTCGTCGACGCCGCGACGGGCGAGTTCGAGCGGGGCTACGTCATGGTCGCCGACATGGTCACGCGGCAGCCGTGGGACGACACCGTGCCGGTGCACGTGACGTGGCAGAAAGACGGCGCCGACGCGCCGTGAGCCCGCTCAGCCCATCACGTCACGGACCGCCACGCTCTCCAGTCCGGTCAGCAGCAACTCGCGCGTCTTGTCCAGGTGCTTGCGCCAATGCGCCTCGGCGCCCGGGGCGTCGCCGGCGCGCAGGAACTGCATCAGCCGGCGGTAGGAGCGCATCAGCGTTTCGTAGTCGGCCTTCGACACCGGGCGACGCTCCTTGAACACGAAAGCCGTGTGGCGCACGGTGATCTCGTGCAGCATTCCGGCGATGATGCCCAGCGTCGCGTTGCCCGACAGCTGCACCACCCGCAGGTGGAACGCGCCGGTGGTCTCGGCCAGGTGCTCCGAGCGCCACCCGTCGGCGATGAGCTGTTGGAGCATGCTCTCGAGTTCGTCGAACGCCTCGTCGGTCCCGGACTCGGCCAGCAACCGGGCGGCCATCGGCTCGATGCCCGATTTCGCCGTCAGCAGATCGGCGATCGTGGCGCCGGACAACTCGAGCAGCAGGCCCGCGGGCCGCGCCACCACCTCTGGTCCCGGCACCCGCACCCGGGCACCGGTGCGAGACCCGCGGCGCACCTCGACGAGACGCTCGGACTCCAGGACGCGCACGGCTTCCCGCAGGGTCGGGCGGCTCACCCCGAAATGGGCCATCAACTCGGCCTCGTTGGGGAGGAAGTCACCGTCTTTGAGCTGGCCGTCGACCACCATGCGCCGCAGCGTCCCGGCCACCAACTCGGCGGTCTTGGGGGATCGGACAGCCGAGCCCGCACCAGCGGCGTCAGGCCCGATCATCGGGGCCAGCCGGGTGCTCCGCGTCACATCTACTCCCTACCGAAAACGCACCTGTTCGCCCAGGTGAGCTGTACAACTCAGTAAACCATCACGGGGATGGCTGGACCGACAGCGCCGGCGGCACCAGCCTCCTAGAGCAGGTTGACTTAGTAAACCTTGTTTGTCTAGTTTCGGGAAAACGGTCCACTGTGTTTCGAAGGAGAAGTCCCATGGCTGAAGCCGTCATCGTCGAGGCTGTCCGGTCACCAGTCGGCAAACGGAATGGCGCCCTGGCCGGCATCCATCCGGCCGAGCTCTCGGCCCAGGTCCTCAACGGTCTGGTCGAGCGCGCCGGGGTCGACCCCGCGCTCGTCGACGACGTGATCTGGGGCTGCGTGATGCAGGCCGGTGAGCAGGCCCTCGACATCGCCCGCACCGCGGTGCTGTCCGCCGGCTGGCCCGAGACCGTCCCGGGCGTCACCGTGGACCGTCAGTGCGGTTCCAGCCAGCAGTCGCTGCACTTCGCCGTCGCCGGCGTGGTGGCCGGGCACTACGACGTCGTCGTCGCCGGTGGCGTCGAGTCCATGTCGCGCACCCCGATGGGCTCGTCGCTGGCCAACGGCGGAAACCCCTACGGCGAGTCGTTCAAGGCGCGCTACGACAAGACCCCGAACCAGGGCATCGGCGCCGAGATGATCGCCGAGCAGTGGGGCTTCGACCGCACCCAGCTCGACGAGTTCTCGCTGCGCTCGCACGAGAAGGCCGCTGCGGCACAGGATTCGGGTGCCTTCAAGGACCAGATCGTCGGGATCAAGACCAAGGACGCCGACGGCAACGACACCGTCGTGCTCGAGGACGGCGGCATCCGTCGCGGCGGCAGCGTCGAGTCGATGGCCAAGATCAAGCCGGCCTTCCGGGAAGACGGCGTGATTCACGCCGGCAACTCCAGCCAGATCTCCGACGGCTCGGCCGCGCTGCTGATCATGTCGGCGGAGAAGGCCAAGGACCTCGGTCTCAAGCCGCTGGCCAAGGTGCACACCGCGGTCCTGGCCGGTGCCGACCCGGTCATCATGCTGACCGCGCCGATCCCGGCCACGCAGAAGGCGCTCAAGAAGTCCGGTCTGAGCGTCGACCAGATCGGTGCCTTCGAGGTCAACGAGGCCTTCGCGCCGGTGCCGATGGCATGGCTGAAGGACATCGGCGCCGACGAGACCAAGCTGAACCCCAACGGCGGCGCGATCGCGCTGGGTCACCCGCTCGGCGGTTCCGGCGCGCGGATCCTGACCACGCTGCTGTACCACATGCGGGACAACAACATTCAGTACGGACTGCAGACCATGTGCGAGGGCGGCGGTCAGGCCAACGCGACCATCCTGGAACTGCTGTGACCGAAGCTGCGGTCGGCGCTCTCACCGAGCGCCGGGGGAACGTCCTCGTCATCACGATCAACCGGCCCGAGGCCCGCAACGCGGTCAACGCGTCGGTGAGCATCGGTGTCGGTGACGCGCTGCAGGCCGCGCAGGACGATCCGGAGATCAGGGCCGTGATCCTGACCGGAGCAGGGGACAAGTCCTTCTGTGCCGGAGCGGATCTCAAGGCGATCTCGCGCGGCGAGAACCTGTTCCACCCGGACCATCCAGAGTGGGGCTTCGCCGGCTACGTGCGGCACTTCATCGACAAGCCGACCATCGCCGCGGTCAACGGCACCGCCCTGGGGGGCGGCACCGAGCTGGCGCTGGCCAGCGACCTGGTGGTCGCCGAGGAACGCGCCAAATTCGGTCTGCCCGAAGTGAAGCGCGGTCTGATCGCCGGTGCCGGTGGCGTGTTCCGCATCGTGCAGCAGCTGCCGCAGAAGCTCGCTCTCGAGCTGATCTACACCGGTGAGCCGCTATCGTCGGCAGATGCGCTCAAGTGGGGCCTGATCAACAAGGTCGTGCCGGATGGCACCGTGGTCGACGCGGCTCTGGCTCTGGCCGAACGCATCACGTGCAACGCGCCGTTGGCCGTGCAGGCCAGCAAGCGCGTGTCCTTCGGTGCGGTCGACGGCGTGGTCGCTGCCGACGAACCGTTCTGGAAGCAGACCTTCAGCGAGTTCTCCACGCTGCTGAAGACCGAAGACGCCATGGAAGGGCCGCTGGCCTTCGCGGAGAAGCGCGAACCGGTCTGGAAAGCCAAGTAAGCCAAGTAACCCAAGTGAGGGAACAATCATGAAGCGCACCATCTACGACGCCGAGCACGAGGCGTTCCGCGAGACGGTCAAGGAGTACATCGAGCGCGAGCTCGTCCCCAACCACGACAAGTGGGAGTCCGAGCGCATCGTCGACCGGTCGGCCTACACCGCGGCCGGCAAGTACGGCCTCATCGGGTTCAACATGCCCGAGGAGTTCGGCGGCGGCGGGTCGGATGACTTCCGGTTCAACGCGATCATCGACGAGGAGATCGCCAAGGCCGGTGTCCACGGACCCGCGCTGAGCCTGCACAACGACGTCGTCGGCCCGTACTTCAAGGACCTGACCAACGACGAGCAGAAGCAGCGGTGGCTTCCCGGCATCGCCAGCGGCGAGACCATCATCGCGGTCGCGATGACCGAGCCCGGCGCCGGCAGTGACCTGGCCGGCATCCGCACCTCCGCGGTGCGCGACGGCGACGACTGGATCATCAACGGCTCCAAGACATTCATCTCGTCGGGCATCAACTGCGACCTGTGCGTCGTGGTCGCCCGCACCGACCCGGAGGCCGGCCACAAGGGCTTCTCGCTGTTCGTGGTGGAGCGCGGCATGGAGGGCTTCACCCGTGGCCGCAAGCTCGACAAGATGGGCCTGCACAGCCAGGACACCTCCGAGCTGCACTTCGAGAACGTCCGGGTGCCGAGCGCCAACCTGCTGGGCAAGGAGGGTCGCGGGTTCTACCACCTGATGACCAACCTGCCGTCGGAGCGGCTCTCGATCGCGATCTCCGCGATCGCCGGTGCCCGCGCGGTGTTCGACGAGACGCTGCAGTACGCCAAGGACCGCAAGGCCTTCGGGCAGCCGATCGGCAGCTTCCAGCACAACCGGTTCCTGCTCGCCGAGATGGAGACCGAGCTCGAGGTCACCGAGAACTACATCGACCGCTGCCTGCAGGGCGTCGTCGACGATGAGCTGACCGCGGTCGAGGCCGCCAAAGCCAAGTGGTGGGCCACCGAGGTGGCCAAGAAGGTCGTCGACCAGTGCGTGCAGCTGCACGGCGGCTACGGCTACATGATGGAGTACCGCGTGGCGCGCGCCTACGTCGACGGACGTATCCAGACGATCTTCGGTGGCACCACCGAGATCATGAAGGAGATCATCGGCCGCGACCTGGGAGTCTAGAGCTCACCTCCCCTCGCGAGCAGACACAAAATCGCCCCTTTTCACTCGAAAAGGGGCGATTTTGTGTCTGCTCGCGAAGAGAACGTCAGCCGATCGGGGCTTCGGCCGCCGGCACCGGTGAGCTGGCGGGAACCTCGGCGGCCGGGGCCGGCTCGGTCGTCTCGGTCGGAGCGGCCGACGTGGTCGTCGCCGGGCTCGTGGAGCTGGTCGACGTCGGCGTGATCGGCGCGGGCGCCTTCGCCGGATCGAGCACCTGGTCGATGATGTAGACGCGCGCGTTGGCCGCCTGGATACCGCCGCAGACCACCTTGGCCGTCTGGTTGACCTTGATGTCGCCGCCCTTGCCGGTCACCTCGATCTCGGTGCCCTCCTGGGTCGGGCGCTGCCCCTTGACGTCGTCGGGACCGAGGAGGCCCAGGAACGCGTGGTAGTAGACGAGATCCGTCAGCGCGGCCGCGTCGGTGCGCAGGTACTCGGCCTGCTCGGGCGCCAGCGCAGCGAATGCCTCGTTGCTGGGGGCGAACACGACGTACGGGCCGTTTTCGAGCACCGGCACGACGTTGACCGCGGGATTGAGTCCACCCGAGATCGCCGCGTGGAACGAGCTGACCTCGGGAATGCCGGCCAGCGCTGTCCCCACCGGCAGGTCGGCCAGTCCCTTCCAGTTGGGCAGGGCTTCCTTGAACGCGCCGCACTCCGGGCCCTGGGGGTCGGGGATCTCGACCACCACTTCGTCGTTGTCGGACGGCTGGGCCTGAGCGGTGACGGCCAGCGGAACCGACAGGGCGATCGCGGCGGCACTCACGGCGACGCCGATGGTCTTGCCGGTACGACTCTTCACGTTCTGCTCCTCATGCTCGACAGGTCGCCTGGCATGGTAGAGCGCGCGAAAGGCCCCGGCCAAGTCGAGGTGAGCGCCCTCAGGCCGGGGCGGCCTGGGTGCACAGCCGCTCCGAGAGGTCCCACAGCGTCAGTGCCCGCGCCTCGTCGGTCGCATACGACGCGGCGCGCGCCACCTGGCAGTCCGACAGGTACACCCCGCCGACGTCGGCCAGATCGGCGCTGACCGCCGCCCAGACCTGGGTCGCCGCGCCGTGCTCAGGGGTGGTGAAGTCCTTGGTCACGTCCAGGGGGCGGGACCGGCGCTGCTGGCTGCCGCGGTCGGCGCGCGACCGGCTGTTGAGCAGCTCGAAGTCCTCGCTCGTCATGTGCCGCGCCAGCGATGTCGCGACGATGCCGGGGTGCACCGCGTAGGCCCGCACGCCGCTGTCGCGCAGCCGCCGGTCCAGCTCCACGGCGTGCAGCACGTTGGCGGTCTTGGCGGCACCGTAGGCGGCGAACTTGTCGTACTCGCGACGCTCCCAGTTCGGGTCGTCCAGGTCGACATCGCTCATCCGGTGCCCCTCTGAAGCGAGCACCACCACCCGCGCGCCGTCGGCGGCGACCAGCGCCGGGAACAGTAGGCGGGTGAACTCGAAATGGCCGAGATGGTTTGTGCCGAACTGGATTTCGAATCCGTCGACGGTACGGCTGAACGGGGTGAACATCACTCCCGCGTTGTTCATCAGCACGTGCACCGCCGGGGTCAGCTCCGCGATCTGAGCCGCCGCGGATGCGACGCTGGCAAGCGACGTCAGGTCCAGGGGCACCAGCGACAGCGTCGCGTCGGCGACGTCTGCCCGCACCCAGGCCTCGGTGTCGGCGAGCGCCTCGGTGTTGCGGGCGGCCAGGATCACGTGCGCGCCGGTGCGGGCCAGCGCCCGCGCCGACTCGCGGCCCAGCCCGGCCGAAGCCCCGGTGATGACGACGGTCTTGCCGGTCAGGTCGACGCCCTCGACCATGTCGAGCGCGGTAGGTGCAGACGGTGCGGTCACGAGGTGAGGATTGCACGCCCGGCCGGCGGGGTGGGTGGGTGG
>NZ_JBNMQU010000004.1:0-363001 GCF_050205565.1 Mycobacterium sp. SMC-4
CCCCAGCGCGCCCCAGAGCCGCCGCGCCCAGCACCGGAACCCGTTGCAGCCGAACCGTCTTCACCGCCGCCGGTCCGTCCCCCGGCCGCCCCGGCCGTGGAAGCGCCCGCCACCACACCGGCGGCCGCCGTCGCGGCCGGTCAGCCCAACGCAGCCGCTGTGCGCAGCATGTGGTCGACGGTTCGGGAGAAGGTGCGCGAACGCAGCCGCACCACCGAGGTGATGCTCGCCGGAGCGATCGTGCGCGCCGTCGAGGACAACACCCTGGTGCTCAGTCACGAATCGGCACCGCTGGCCCGTCGTCTCACCGAGCAACGCAACGCCGAGGTCATCCGGGAAGCACTCAAGGACGCGCTCGGAGTCAACTGGACCATCCGCTGCGAAGCGGGCGCTGCGCCGACCCCTGCGGCACCGGCCGACGAGCCGCGCCGTGCCCCGGCCGAGCCTCCACCGCCGCCCGAGGAGGACGTGGAGGACATGCTCGCCGAGGCCAGCCACGCCGAAGCCGCGCCGCGCCGCGATCCCGAGGAAGCGGCGCTGGAGCTGTTGCAGAACGAACTCGGGGCGCGTCGCATCGAGGGCTGAGCGGCCGCGTCAGGGCGTCCACCACGGGCGCAAGGGCAAGCCGCCGTCACCGCCACGATCGTCGAGCTTGACGCCCAGCACCTGGTGCAGCTGAATCGCGTTCTGCTCGAAGCCCACTCGCGAGGCCGCCAGATACAGCCCCCACACCTTGGCAGTGGCCAGGCCGACCTCGGCGACCGCTTCGTCCCAGTGCTCGACGAGGTTGCGGTTCCAATCGCGCAACGTCAACGCGTAGTGGTGGCGCAGGTTCTCCTCGTGCAACACCTCCCACCCGACGTCCTGCATCTCGGTGATGATGCGCCCCGACCCTGTCAGTTCGCCGTCCGGGAACACGTAGCGGTCGATGAATCCGCCGGCAGAGGTGTTGTGCCGATTGTTGTTTCGGGTGATGCAGTGATTGAGCAGCAGGCCACCCGGCCGCAGCCGAGACTTCAGGAACTCGAAGTACGCCGGATAGTTGGCCACCCCGATGTGCTCGGTCAGACCGATCGAGGACACCGCGTCGAACTGCGTCTCCGCCACATCGCGGTAGTCCATGTGGCGGACCTCGCCCAGGTCGCCCAGGCCCTCCTCGGCGATCGCCTTCTGCGCCCACTCGGCCTGGTTCTTCGACAGCGTCACCCCGATGGCCCGCACGCCGTGCCGAGCGGCGTACCGCACCATCCCGCCCCAGCCACAGCCCACGTCGAGCAACCGGTCGCCGGGGGAGAGGTTCAGTTTCTCGAACACCAACCGGTACTTGTTGTCCTGGGCCTCGTCGAGGGTCGCGTCCTGGTCCGGATACGTCGCGCAGGTGTAGGTCATCGACGGGCCCAGGACCCACTCGTAGAACCTGTTCGACACGTCGTAGTGGTGATGGATCACCTCGGCGTCACGAGTCTTGCTGTGCCGCAACCCCTCTGCAACGCGACGCCAGCGGGGGAGGGCCTCCTGTGGCGGCGGTGCGACCGGCTTGAGGCGCTCCAGCCCGATCGACCGGACGATATTGGCCAGCACCCGTGCCGGCGGCCGCTTGAACTCCAGCCGGTCGGTCAGTGCGGTCAACACCGGGTAAGGGTCGCCCGGATGCACGCCGTGCAGCGCCAGGTCCCCGGAGATGTACGCCCGCGCCAGCCCGAGGTCGTTCGGTGCGGTGGCCAGGTACGTGGTGCCCCGCGGGGTCAGCAGCTCCAGTCCGAGCTCGGCGTCCGGTGCCCCGGCGCTGCTGCCGTCATAGGCGCTGAAGCGCAACGGGGATCGTCCGCCGGCCAGCAACTCGAGAATCTCGGCGAGGGTGAGTTTGCCGCTGGTGTGATGAGCCGTTGTCATTGCCGTCGCACCGCTTTCGCATACAAATCGAGAAACCGGGAGTCTGGGTCGTAGGTCTTCTTCACGGTGTTGTAGACCTCGCCGCCGTAGAGTTCGTCGAATTCCTCCCGCGAGTAGAACGAGTCGGAGTACAACGACTTGTGCCCGTCGAGGTCGCTGACCTTGCGCTCGATCAGTTTGTTGGTGTGCCCTTCCTCGGGTCCGACGGGCACCGACGACCAGAAACCCACGTTGACGTACGTCTGCTGCGGCCGGATCGGGTACAACGGCCAGCCGGCGTCGTCACGGAGTCGCAACGGACACAACCACATCGGCTCGATGGGCACGTTGTCCAGGAACCACTGCAGGAACTCGACGGTCCGGCCGGTCGGTACCTCGATGTCCTGCACCACCCGCTCACGCGGTGGGCGGCCGTTCCGCTTCTCGATGCGGTCGGCGATGTCGAAGCGCTGATCGTAGGCGATCAGCTTCCAGTAGACACTGCTGCGCCGGTACCGGCGCGGCCACCAGCGGCGGATCCGCGGGTTCTGTGCGCCGAACGCACGCGAACACCAGAACCAGTCGGTGTCCCACCGCCACAGGTAGTCGTGCACGGTGAGCCGGTCATGCTTCTCCCCGTCGGAATGCTGGATGGAGCGGTAGTAGATGTCCTGTCCGGTGTAATCGCTGACCGGGCCCGGGGCGGCCGTCCGCACCCCGAGGCACAGATAGCTCTCGTCGGCGCTGAACACCACCCCGTCGACGTAGTCCACGGGATCGCCGTCCAGACCGCGGGTTTCGACCACCCGGGCCATGGTCTCCATCAGGGCGTCCAACGAGTGAAAGCGGATGTGGCGCAATGCCACGAACGGCTCGACCGGCTCCAGCTCGATCTTCAGCCGCACGGAATAGCCGAGCGTGCCATAGGAATTGGGGAACGACCGGTACAGGTCGGTGTTCTCGTCGGGCGCGGCGCGCACGATCTCGCCGGTGCCGGTGAGGACGTCCATCTCCAGCACCGACTCGTGCGGCAGGCCGTTGCGGAACGACGCCGACTCGATGCCCAGCCCCGTGACCGCGCCGCCGAGGGTGATGGTCTTCAGCTGTGGAACCACCAGTGGCGAAAGGCCGTACGGCAGTGTGGCAGCGACCAGATCCTCGTAGGTGCACATGCCGGCGACGTCGGCGGTGCGGGCGTCGGCGTCCACCTCGATCACACCGGTCAAACCGGACACATCCAGTCCCGGCGCGTCGGTCTTGGCGCGGGCACGAAACAGATTCGACGTCGGTTTGGCGAGACGGACGGTGGCATCGCCAGGGATCGCGCGGTAGCTGGCCAGCAGCCGCTGTACCCCCTGCGCATGCCCAGCCCGTGATTCAGTCCAGGCAGCAGGCACACATATACGCTAGTCCGCAGAGACACGGGATGCGACTGCATCCGCAACTGACGAGGAGTGTGCACCGATGGGACAGGTCAGCGCGACGAGTTCGGTTCTGATCGATGCCGATCCGGCGACGGTGCTGGCCGCCGTTTCGGACTACGAGGCGATGCGCCCGAAGATCCTCTCCGAGCACTACAGCGGTTACCAGGTGCTCGAAGGCGGTCAGGGCGCCGGCACGGTCGTGCAGTGGAAACTGCAGGCCACCAAGTCACGCTCCCGCGACGTCAAGGCCAACGTCGACGTGGCCGGCCGCACCGTCATCGAGAAGGACGCGAACTCGTCGATGGTGACCAACTGGACCGTCGCCCCGGCAGGCCCCGGATCGTCGGTGACGGTGAAGACGTCCTGGCAGGGTGCCGGCGGCATCGGCGGGTTCTTCGAGAAGACCTTCGCCCCGATCGGGCTGCGCAAGATCCAGACCGAGGTGCTCGGCAACCTCAAGCGCGAGGTCGAGGGCACCATCGGGATCGAGGGCGTCCAGGGCTAGCCCTGGGTGCTCAGGAACGCCACGATCCCGCGCACCACCGCGTCGGCGTATTTCTGCCGGCCCTCCGGCGTCTTCATCAGCGCCGAGTCGGCAGGGTTTTTCATGTTGCCCAGCTCGACGAGGATCGACGGGAATTGCGCGAGATTCAGCCCCGCGATGTCCGAGCGCGGGTTCAGGCCTGAAGAGCCGATGTAGGTCGACGGCGGAATGCCCGATGCCTGCAGCTGGTCGCGCATCACACGCGCGAACTGCACCGACGGACCGGCTTGGGCCGCGTTGAGCGGCGGCGACGAATACAGCACGTGGAATCCGCGCCCGGTGGGCGGACCACCGTCGGCGTGGATCGAGACCACGGCATTGGGACGCAGGGCGTTGGCCATCGCCGCGCGCTCGTCCACGCAGGGCCCGGGCCCGGAGTCGTCGCCGCGGGACATCGCGGTGCGCACGCCAAGCCCGGTCAGGGCCTGGCGGATACGCAGCGTGGTGTCCCAGGCGAAGGAGTGCTCGGTGAGGCCGTCCGCGGCGGAGGTGCCGCTGGCCTGGCAGTCCTTGGTGCCACCGCGGCCGGTGGGCACTTGACGGCTCAGGCCTGCCATCGAGGCCTGATGACCGGGATCGAGGAACACGATCTTTCCGGCGACGGCGGACGGGGCGGCGTGTGCGGGAACAGAGACTGTGGCGGCGGTGACGAGCGCGGCCACCGCAGCGGCCCCGACACGCAGGAGGGCTGGCACGGGCACGGCGACACCGTAGCCGTGGGCCGGACTACCCTGGAAGTCCGAAGTGCCGCTTGTGGACGAGCGCAACCAAGTCGAGACCGATACGCAACCAAAGCAAAGAGGATCAGTCATGCAGCCCGGTGGCCAACCCGATATGTCCGCACTGCTCGCCCAAGCTCAGCAGGTGCAACAACAGCTGATGGAGGCGCAGGAAGCCCTCGCCAACGCCCAGGTGCACGGCCAGGCCGGCGGCGGACTGGTGCAGGTGACCATGCGCGGCAGCGGCGAGGTGGTCGCGGTGTCGATCGACCCGAAGGTCGTCGACCCGTCCGATGTGGAAACGCTGCAGGACCTCGTGGTCGGTGCGATCGCCGACGCGGCCAAGCAGGTCACCATCCTCGCCCACGACCGCCTCGGTCCTCTGGCCGGCGGCATGGGTGGCCTGGGCATCCCAGGGATGTGACTTTTTGTTCGAAGGACCTGTCCAGGATCTGATCGACGAGCTGGGCAAGCTACCCGGCATCGGCCCCAAGAGCGCTCAGCGCATCGCGTTCCATCTGCTCTCGGTGGAACCGCCCGACATCGACCGGCTGACCGCGGTGCTCAACCGCGTTCGCGACGGCGTCACGTTCTGCGCGGTGTGCGGCAACGTCAGCGACGAGGAGCGCTGCCGTATCTGCAGCGACCCGCGCCGCGACGCGTCGCTGGTGTGCGTGGTCGAGGAGCCCAAGGACGTCCAGGCCGTCGAGCGCACCCGCGAGTTTCGCGGCCGCTACCACGTGCTCGGCGGTGCGCTGGACCCGCTGTCGGGTATCGGTCCTGATCAGCTGCGTATCCGCGAGCTGCTCAACCGCATCGGTGAGCGTGTCGACGGCGTCGACGTCGCCGAGGTGATCATCGCGACCGATCCCAACACCGAGGGCGAGGCCACCGCTACCTACCTGGTGCGGATGCTGCGCGATATCCCCGGGCTGACGGTCACCCGCATCGCGTCCGGCCTGCCGATGGGCGGGGACCTCGAGTTCGCCGACGAGCTGACTCTGGGCCGGGCGCTGGCGGGCCGCCGCGCGATGGCGTAGCCGCGGGTCTGGGGTCGCGTCAGTCCGGTTGGGTCTGGGGTCGCGTCGGTCCCGTCCGTCCCGTTGGGTCTGGGGCCGCGTCGGTCCCGTCCGTCCCGTTGGTCACCTATCCGCTTTTTGCAGGGCCTTACTCGCACTTTCTTTGAGAAAAGCGGATAGGTGGGGCAGGTGATGCTCCACCGGTGCTGTGTCGGGGGTCGGCCGGTCCGGTTGGGTCTGAGGCCGCGTCAGTCCTGTTGGTCCCACGGGACACACCTATCCGCTTTTTGCAGGCCCTTACTCGCATTTCCTCTGAGAAAAGCGGATAGGTGGGGCAGGTGATGCTCCATGCGCTGCATGTCGGTGGGCCTTGGCACGATACCCGCATGAGTGAGGTCATTCTGGGCGGCGAAGCCGTCAGGGCGGGCGTGGTGACCAGACACGAGCTCGCACGTTGGTACACACCGCTGTACCGAGGGGTGTTCGTTCGCAAGGGTGCCGATGTATCGCTGCGTGACCGTGCGATCGGGGCGTGGCTGACCACCAAGCGCAAAGGCGTGGTCGCGGGGGTGGCAGCATCCGCTCTGCACGGAGCGTCCTGGGTCGATCCCGACATCCCGATCGAGGTGACCGGCGTGAAGAGCCGTCCGCAACCGGGGCTGATCACCCGCACAGATGGGCTTGACGACGACGAGATCGTTCATCGTTGCGGCCTTCCGGTCACCTCCCGCATCAGGACCGCGTTCGACCTAGGCCGGCTGCTGCCCCGTGGCGAGGCACTCGCGCGTCTGGATGCGCTGATGTGGAACCAGGAGTTCTCGACCGACGAAGTGGCCGAACTCGCCGACCGCAGACCCCGGGTCCGTGGGCTGGGCCAACTCCGTGACCTGTTGCCGCTCGTCGATGGAGGTGCGGCCTCACCGCGTGAGAGCCTGATCCGACTGTGGTTGTGCGACTGCGGCTTTCCGCGTCCGCAGACCCAGATTCCCGTCCTCGACGGCTCACGGCCGGTCGCGTTCCTGGACATGGGCTGGCCGCAGTACCAAGTGGCCGTCGAATACGACGGCGATCACCACCGTAAGAACCGCCAACAGTACGTCAAGGACATCGCGCGGGTGCGCATGCTCGAGGAGCTGGGCTGGATCGTCATCCGGGTGATCGCGGAAGATCCGCCGGCGCAGTGGCTCGCCAGAACCGAGGCCGCGCTGACATTGCGCGGCTGCCGTCTGGAAGTCGCCGAGGTGCAGCGGTTGGTCAGGACGCTCGCCGCGTAGCAGTTGTGAGCTGTGCGGCCAGCCGACGGTATCCGTGCAGGTTCACCACGCCGCGACGCTCGGGAGGCTCGTGGAGCCGCAGGTCCGGGTAACGGGTGAACAGCTCACGCAACGCTGTCGCGCCTTCGCTGCGGGCCAGCGCCGCGCCCAGGCAGACGTGGATGCCGGTGCCGAATGCCAGGTGCTCCTTGGCGTTCGGTCGGGTGATGTCGAACCTCTCCGGCCGGTCGAACACCTGCGGGTCGCGATTGGCGCCACCCAACAGCAAGACGATCACCGCACCCTTGGGAATCTCGCGACCCATGATCTCGGTGTCGTGGAGCGCGGCTCGCGCCGCGATCTGGACCGGGCTGTCGTAGCGCAGGATCTCCTCGACGGCCGTCGGCCACAAGGCCGGGTTCTCCTGCAACAGCGTCAACTGGTCAGGATGGGCGAGCAGCGCCGCGATGCCGTTGCCGATCAAGTTCACTGTGGTCTCCACCCCGGCGCCGATGAGAAGCGCTGCATTGGAGATCAATTGGCGTCCGGACAGGTGGCCGTTTAGTGCGAGCCGCCGCAGCGGTGTCTCGGTCGCCGGCGGAGCCAGATCGGGATCCGAGCCCTCGACATGCATGCGCCGGAAATGCTCGCGCAGATAGTCATCGACGTCGACGAGCCCGTCGATCGCGGCGCGGAACGGCCTCCACCCAATGCCGATGTCGAGCATCGCGGAGACCGTGTTGCCCCAGTGCAGGATCCGCGACCTGTCCCCGTCCGGTACCCCGAGCATCTCCGAGATCACCGCGGCCGGCAGGGGCGCCGCGTAGTCGGCGATCAGGTCCACACTCGCGTGCCGGCCGAGGCCGTCCAACAGGCTCGAGGTCAGCTCGCTGATCCGCGTCTCCAGGCCCGCGATCGGCTTCGGAGCGAAACTGTGCGCGACCAGACGTCGCAGCTCGGTGTGCTGCGGTGGGTCGGCCATCAACATCGACGGCGGCTCCACCGGGTTCGGCAACGCCGGGTCGACGCGTCGCACGAGCCGGAGCAGCCAGTCGGGCAGTCCCGTCTCCGACGGATCCGCCACACCGAAGGCACGGTCCCGCAACACTGTTCGACACACCTGGTGATCGGCGCTCGCCCACACCACCGGTGTTCGCAGCAACGGGCCCGCGTCGCGGACCTCCTCGATAAGTGACAGGCGGTCACCGTGTCCGAGCACGAGCCGGGCCAACGGCTCACCGCCGCGCGCCCGCATCGTCAGGAATGCCCGCGGTACGCCGTGCACGGCGGCCCAGCGCAACCAGACCGCCGGCCGGGACCTCATGCGACGGTCAGTCCGCCCGGATGCGGACCAGCGTAGTAATCGACCATCTGCTGCTCGCCGCGGTCGAGAGCTCGCACCCGCACCGATCTGCGGGCGGCGATGTCGAGGATCGCCCGCAGCCCGGGATGCGCCGCCGCGAGTTCGGCGCGCGCCTGTTCGGCGGGAACGTCGTCGTAGGCCGCCTGGTCGAGCTTGGCGGCCAGCATCGTGATCCATCGGTGCCGCAGCGCCAGCAGCAGGCCCTCCTCGTCGCCGAAGAGTCGACGTACTTCGACGGATCGTGCCGCGTTGTCCAGCGCGCGGGGGGCGTCGGTGGCGGCGTGTTCAACCATGTCGGCCATGAAGGCCATTCGCTCGTGCAACTGTGACCATGTCATGGCTCGACGCTATGAGGATGGGCCGCGGGAATCGTCGTGCCGCGGTCCGATCTTGAACTCCTACCGTGGTAGGAGGCCTGTTGCCTACCGCAGTCTGATGTCACCGAGGGCCCCGCGACCATAGACTGACACGATGCTGGCTGCGGTGAAGCGCCGTTTCCGGCGCTATGTGCGCCGGAAGGGCGAGATGATGCCGGGCGGCTTCTCCTGGCGCATCGTGGTGAGCATCGACGTGACCCTGTGGGCCGTCGCCGTGGTGGCGCTGCTGCAGCGACCCGCATCGCAGTGGTGGATCGGTGTCCTCGGACTCGTCGTCGCCTACGCGCCGTACATCGCGTTCTTCATGCTGGACGTCACCGTGGAGCCCCCGTTTGAGGCCTTCGCGCTCGGACTCGCCTGGATGGTGGCGATCTCGGTCTGGCTTTTCGCCATGTCGGCACCGATCGAGGGCGACTTCGCCCCCGTGCTGCTCGGCCTGGTGACCGGAGTAATCGGTTCGATGACATCGTTGCGGGGCGGAATGGTGGCTGCAGGCACTGCGGCCGCGATACTCGGCGCGGGTGTCGCGCTGGACCGCATCGACACCCCGTGGCTGTATCTCAGCTTCATCGGGATCGGTTGGCTCGTCGGGTATCTGATGCGTATTCAGCAGCAACTGCTGATGGAGCAACGGCAGGCGCAGCAGCAGCTGGCCGAACACGCCGCCACCGACGAGCGCCGGCGCATCGCCCGCGAGGTCCACGACGTCATCGCGCACTCACTGAGCGTCACCCTGTTGCATGTCACCGGAGCGCGCCGCGGTCTGCAGCAGGACCGCGATGTCGACGAAGCAGTGGACGCGCTCGAGCAGGCCGAGCGGCTGGGGCGACAAGCCATGGCCGACATCCGCCGCACCGTCGGCTTGCTCGACGACGCTGTGGGAAAGGTCGCGCCGGAGCCCGGTGTCGCCGACATCCCGCTGCTCGTCGACGACTTCGTGCGAGCGGGCCTCGACGTCGATGTCGAATTCAGGGGTTCGCAGGAGCGCATCTCGGCGACGGTGGGGCTGGCCTTGTACCGCATCGCGCAGGAATCACTGGCCAACATCGCCAAGCACGCACCCGACGCGCACGCGCAGATGATGCTGGCCGTGTCATCGTCTTCAGCGACGCTGACGGTGACCAACCGGCTGCCGGTTCCAGTGGCCACGGTGACAGGCAGTGTCGGCCGTGGGATGCACGGAATGCGCCAGCGCGTCGAACAATTCGGCGGCACGATCAGCGCCGGCCCGTTGGACGACCATTGGCTCGTCCGGGCGACGATCCCGTTCGACGACGGATCATGCATGTTCCGGGGCTGCAGCGTATGACCGGCGACACCATCGGAGCGCTACTGGTCGACGACCAGGAGTTGGTCCGCTCCGGACTCAGGCGGATCCTGCGTCGCAAGGACGGTATCGCCGTGGTGGGGGAGTGCGCCGACGGGGACGAGGTTCCTGCTGCTGTCGCCGAGTACCGGCCCGATGTCGTGGTGATGGACCTGCGAATGAAGCGGGTCAACGGAATCGAAGCGACGCGCCGGCTCACCGAGGCAGGCGGGCCGCCGGTGCTGGCGCTCACCACGTTCAGCGATGAAGAATTGCTCTCCGGTGTGATACGCGCGGGCGCAGCGGGTTTCGTCCTCAAGGACTCACCTGCTGAGGAGTTGATCCGTGCAGTGCATGCGGTGGCACGCGGTGACGGCTTTCTCGACCCGTCCGTCACAGCGCGGGTGCTCGACACCTACCGGACAGTGGCCGAGGAACCCGTCGGCGTCGAGGTCGACGACCTGACGCCGCGCGAGCTGGACGTGCTGCGGCTGATGGCCAAGGGTCGGTCCAACGCCGAGATCGCCGATGAACTGGTCATTTCGGGAGTCACGGTCAAGAGCCATATCGGCCGAATCTTCCTCAAACTGCGGTTGCGCGACCGTGCGGCAGCGATCGTCTACGCATACCAGCACGGGATCGTGGCACCGCGCGCGTGAGCCCGTCTGTGGATCCGCCTGCGCGCGGGCCCGCTAGGACTCGTCGATGCGCCGAACCGTCACCGGGAACTCGTCGGCCACCGCCCACGCTGTGCACTCACACCGCCGCCAGAACGTCCCGTCCCAGACGTCGTCGTACCAGCGCACCATCATCGGGCACCGTTGCCCGTGATCACAGGTGCCCGCAGCACAGGCGGTGCACTCGACCACCTCACACCCGCCGAGGTGCGGCCAGCCGTTCCCGACGCAGCTGCGTGACCTCCGGCAGATCCAACGGGGCCAGCGGCCCGACCACCTTCGCCAGCAGATGGTCGGCCAACTCCGGGTTGCGCGCCAGGCAGCACCCGTGCAGGTAGGTCGCGACCACCGAGCCCTGCACGGCACCGTCGTAGCCGTCACCGGCGCGGTTGCCCGCACCCTTGGTCACCGCGCCCAATGGCCGGGCTTCGGGTCCGAGAACTGTTCCGCCACGGTGGTTTTCGAAGCCGGTGAGTGGTTCGGTCAGGCCGTCGATCAGCGGTGTGGCTGCGACCTCGCCGATGCTGCGCTGCTCCTGCGGTGACGTGGTCGCGTCCAGCAGTCCGACGCCGTCCACGCGCTCACCGGCCGAGGTTTCATACCAGTGGCCCAGCACCTGGATGGCCGCGCAGATCGCCAGCACCGGAGCGCCGCGCGAAACCGCTTGCTGCAGACCGGGATAGCGGGACAGATGCTTGGTGGCCAGGCGCTGAGCATAGTCTTCGGCGCCCCCGAGGGTGTAGAGGTCCAACTCGGCGGGCACCGGATCGTCCAGCGTGATCTCGACGATCTCGGCGCCGATTCCCCGCAGCCGCAGGCGCTGTCGCAACACCAGCGAGTTGCCGCCGTCCCCGTAGGTGCCCATCACGTCGGGGAGCACCAGACCGATCCGCACCGTCGACTCACTCATTGAGGCAACCGCCTGTTCAGTTGCAGGAACGCCGTGTAGTTGGCCAGCACCTCGACGTGGCCGGGCGGGCACGACGCGATCGCGGCCATCGTGTCGTGTACCAGCGTGTGCTCGACGCCGGCGTACCCGAGGCGCACGGCCAAATCGGTGCCGCGCTCCCCGGCAGCCACGACCGGGACATTCTCGAAGTCTTCGAACCGCACATCCCACAACCAGGACAGATCTTCTCCGTCGGGCACCTGCCCGTTGACCGAGATGACCACGCCCGCGGCGTCGCGGTCGAGCATTGACAGCGCTTCCTGCCACCCGGCCGGATTCTTCGCCAACAGCAGCCGCACGGTGTGCGGACCCACCTGCACGGTCCGGTAGCGGCCCGCGACCTCGTCGACGGCCGACACCGCGGCCACCGCCGCAGCGGGATCGGCGCCCAGCGTCACCGCGGCAGCCACCGCCTGCGCGGCGTTGCCGCGGTTCACCGCGCCGGGCAACGTCAGCGTCATCGGCAGCTTCAGCCCGTCAGGCCCGTAGAGGTGGGTGTCGTCGAACCACCAGTCCGGGTCGGGCCGCTTGAAGTCGCTCCCGGTGGAGTGCCAGTGCCTGCCGTCGCGGACGATCACCTCGCCCGAGCGGGGACAACTCACCGAGTCGCTGGCCCAGCTGCCGCCCGCGGCTACCCAGACCGTGTGGGGGCTGTCGTAGGCCGCCGACGTCATCAACACGTCGTCGCAGTTGGCCACCACCACCGCAGCGGGATGACGGGCCAGCCCGGCCCGCAGGGTGCGCTCGATGTGGTTGATCTCACCGACGCGGTCGAGCTGGTCGCGGGACAGGTTGAGAAGGACGATCACCGACGGGGTCACCGCGTCGCTGACGTGGGGGACGTGCATCTCGTCGACCTCGAGCGCGGCCAGCGGCGCGTCCGGGGACAGCGCCAGCGCGGCGACCAGACCGGCGTCCATGTTGGCACCCTCGGCGTTGATCGCGACCTCGCCGAGCGTGCCCAGGGCGGCGGCGGCCATCCGGGTGGTGGTCGACTTGCCGTTGGTGCCGGTGATGACGATCGTGCGGCGGTTCCGGCCCAGCTGCGCCAGCAGCGAGCGGTCCAGCGTCATCGCGACCAGCCCGCCGATCATCGCGCCCGCTCCGCGACCGGTGACCCGCGAGGCCCACCGCGCCGCAGCACCTGCTGCGAGCGCGACCCGTCCGCGCCGTGTGACCATTCCCGGCAGTCTAGAGAAGCGTCCGACACGCGGCCTGATGGAGCACGGCTTGTCAGCGGCGCGTGCCATCCTCGGGGGTGTGAGCTCAACTGTGGCGACCCGCTGGGGCAGACCAGCAGATGAGCCCGGCTCAGGTTGGGCGGTCGTCGACGTCGAGACCAGCGGTTTCCGTCCCGGCCAGGCGCGGGTGGTCAGCGTCGCCGCGCTGGCCCTCAGCGACGACGGCAACGTCGAGAACAGCCTGTACACCCTGCTCAACCCGGGTGTCGACCCTGGCCCCACCCACGTGCACGGTCTGACGGCCGAGATGCTCGCCGGTCAACCCACTTTCGGTGACGTCGTCGCCGACCTCGCCGAGGTGCTGCGCGGCCGCACCCTGGTTGCCCACAACGTCGGGTTCGACTACGCGTTTCTGGCGGCCGAAGCCGAGCTGGTGCACGCCGAACTGCCGGTCGATTCGGTGATGTGCACCGTGGAACTGGCGCGCCGGTGTGACCTGGGCCTGGACAACCTGCGTCTGGAGACGCTGGCCGCGCACTGGGGTGTCACGCAGATCCGGCCGCACGACGCGCTCGACGACGCGATGGTGCTGGCACAGATCCTCAAGCCGGTCCTGGTGCGTGCCCACGAACTGCGCAAGTGGCTTCCGGTGCATCCGGTGACGCGGCGCCGGTGGCCCAACGGCCGCGTCACCCACGACGAGCTGCGCCCTCTGAAGGCGCTGGCCGCACGGATGCCGTGCCGGTACGCCAACCCGGGACGCTTCGTCGCGGACCGGCCGCTGGTGCAGGGCATGCGCGTGGCGCTGGCCGCCGAGGTCGACCACACCCACGAGGAACTCGTCGAACGCATCGTGGCCGCCGGGCTCGCCTACACCGACGCGGTCGACGCCCACACCTCGCTGGTGGTCTGCGACGACCCCGTGCCGGCGCAGGGCAGGGGCTACCAGGCCGGCGAGTTCGGTGTCCCGCTACTGGGCAGCGACGAGTTCCTGCAGCGGCTCGACTCGGTGATCGGCGGTTCGGCCATCGAGGAATTCGTCGAGCAGTCGCCGGCGGGCGACCAGTTCGCGTTGTTCTGAGCGTCCACCGGGTGACGTGCCACGTCGCCTCCGGCAGTTCAGACCGTCAGGCAGTGGGCGCCAACCCGTGGAAGCCGCTGCGGTGGAACACCATCGGGGCCACATCCGGGTAGATCGCCAACGCGACGATCTGCAGTACCACGATCTCGTGGTCGCCGGCCTCGACCCGCTTGAACGGCGCGCACTCCAACCACAGCGTCGAGCCGTGCACGAACACCGCACCCGTCTCGGTCGCCTCCCAGGCGACACCGCTGAACCGGTCCCCGGTCTTCGCCGACAGCGACCGTGCGACGGTCCCGTGTTCACTGGCCAGCACACTGAGCCCGAGGCGGGGTAGCCCCGCCAACTTAGGCCAGGTGGTCGACGTGTTGGCGACGCAGACCGACACCAGCGGGGGATCCAGGGACACCGATGTGAACGAACTCGCCGCCATCCCCTCGGCGACGCCGTCGACCAATCCGCAGAACGCCGTCACACCGCTGGGAAAGCACCCGAAGGCTTGACGCAGCACCGCCTGGTCGAACTGTCCTTCCACGGCGGGAATCATGCCGGCACCTTCGGCACGAACCGCCGCGCGATCTCGAGCCACACGTCGAGTTCCGGTGCCGTCTCGTACTCGGAGTCGATCAGATAGAGGCTTGGGGCGGGGCAGCTTGCACCGATCTCCACCAGCACCGGCCGCAACGTCAGCTCGGGGGCCAGCGCGTGCGTGGGGGAGCCGCCGAGCATCAATGGAAACGTCGTGATCTGGTTCAGCTCGCCCTGCCCGAACTGGTCGAGGAACAGCTTGAGAAGTCCGGTGTAGGTGGCCTTGAACGTCGGGGAAGCGATCACCAGGCAGTCCGCCGACTTGACGATGTCCTTGGCCTGCGCCACGTTCGGATCGCCCCAACCCAGCAGGCCCGCCCCGAGGTCGACGACGTCGATCACATGGTCGGGGGCGGTGCCGGTCAGCTTCTCTGCGACCAACTCCGCGGCGGCCCGCGTCCGAGACATCGGCTTCGGGTTCCCTACGACAACGACGGGCATACATTCACCTTTCCGGTCACCGGCCATTCGGCGCGCACTTCAGCAGTCAAGGTGAGACACATTTCCATGATCTGCTGACCGGGTAAACCCTGCGTTGCGCCGAGGCCGACCCGGAATCGCGCGCGGTGGCGCACCATCGTCACGCGCTGCGATAGGCGGTGGCGGAAAAGGAGATACGGTCGCTGCGTAACCGCAGTGGGGAAGGTCTCGCGCCTGTCCCGTTACGCGGCACAGTTCGCCGGCCTCTCAGAAGACAGCCTGCAGGTGTCCACCATGTCCCTGGCCGCCCGACAGCGGCAGGGTCTCGGTGATCTCGAGTCCGTACGACTCCAGTCCCACTCGCTTGACGGGATTGTCGGTCAGCAGCCGCATTCTCCGGATGCCCAGTTCACCCAGGATCTGCGCGCCGACGCCGTAGTCGCGCGCGTCGGCCCCGGACCTTGTTCCGCATCCATGGTGGCTGCACAACTTCTGCAAGAGGGCTGTTCCCGTAGCCTCGTGGCCGCGCAGGTAGACCACGACACCGCGGCCTTCGGCGGCGACCAGCTGCAGGGCGCCGCGCAGCTGGGCGCCACAGTCACAGCCAAGGGATTGGAAGACGTTGCCAATCAAGCATTCCGAGTGCACCCGCACCAGAGCGGGGGTCGGTTGCAGACCCGATACGTCCCCCATCACCAGCGCGACGTGTTCGCGGCCGTCGAGCACCGACCGGAATCCGTGCGCCTGGAACTCGCCGTGTTCGGTGGGCAGCCGGCTGACCGCCTTGAACTCCACCAGACGCTCGGTCCGGCGGCGGTTGGTGATCAGGTCGGCGACGGTGACGAGGTGAAGATCGTGGCGCGCCACGAATGACCGGAGTCGCTCACCGCAGGCCACCGTCCCGTCGTTGTTGAGGATCTCACCGGTCACCGCGACCGGCGACAGACCCGTCATGCCGACCAGATCAACCGCCGCTTCGGCGTGTCCGGCGCGCTGCAGTACCCCTCCGTCGGAGGCTCGCAACGGGAAGACATGACCGGGCCGGCTGAGGTCGCCTGCGCACGTTGCGGGATCGGCCAGCAACGCGATCGTCGCGGCGCGGTCGGCCGCCGAGACGCCGCTTCCGACAACGTTTCTGGCGTTGACCGAGACGGCGTGGTCCACGCCGCGGACGTCGTCGGTGACGGCGATCATCGGAGGCAACTGCAGACGGTCCAGCTCGGCCGAACGCATCGGGACCGACAGAATCCCTCCGGTATGGCGGACCATGAAGGCGATCCGTGCGGAGTTCGCGTGGGCTGCGGCGAGCAGGAGACTGCCCGGTTCGTCCGGGTTCTCCCCGTCGACGACGACGATCATGCGGCCACCGCGCAACGCCGTGACGGCGTTGTCGACCACCGCGTGCGGGCCGTCAGTGCCGTGCCCGCGCAACCTGATCAGTGACATCTCAGAACCCGCGCAGGTGGTCGCGCGCCATCTCGACGTAGAAGTCGCCGGTGAGGTCCCTACCCCCGTCGCCCCACGGTCCGTTCCACTCGTCGGCGACGAAGTTCAGGAACCACGCCAGATGGAACTTCCCGCTGCCGGTCATCGATTTCTCCCCTCACCGTGTTGCCCGCCAAGGCAAACAGGGGAGCGTTACTGCGCGGTGACGTCGCAGTACCACCGGTGTTGCGCGGGATCAGCCCGCCGCATGAAGGCCGAACGGGCCGGTCAGCTGCGGGCGGCGCGGTTAACCGCCGACACCACAGCCCGCAGTGAAGCCGTGGTGATGGAGGTCGCGATGCCCACACCCCAGACGATCTTCCCGTCGATCTCGGCTTCCACGTAGGCCGCGGCCTGGGCTTCCTCGCCAGCCGACATCGCGTGTTCGGAGTAGTCCAGCACGTTGACCCGAATGTCCAGCGCGCCCAAAGCATCACAGAACGCCGCGAGCGGGCCGTTGCCGGCGCCGACGATCTCCCGCTCCTCGCCGTCGACCTTGACGACCGCGGTGATGCTGTCGGTTCCGCCGTCGATCTCGGCGGCGTCGACGCGCTGACGGATCCGTTCCAGCGGGCGCACCGGTGCCAGGTACTCCTCGTAGAACGCGTCCCACATCTCCTTGGGCGACACCTCGCCGCCCTCACCGTCGGTGATCTTCTGGATCGCCTGGGAGAACTCGATCTGCAGCCGACGCGGCAACGCCAGGCCATGGTCTGCCTTCATGATGTAGGCCACGCCGCCCTTGCCGGACTGCGAGTTGACCCGGATGACGGCCTCGTAGGTGCGGCCGACGTCCTTCGGGTCGATCGGCAGGTAGGGGACCTGCCACAGGATGTCATCGACGTCCGAACCTGCCTCGTCGGCAGTGACTTTCATCGCGTCCAGACCCTTGTTGATGGCGTCCTGGTGGCTGCCGGAGAACGCCGTGTACACCAGATCGCCGCCGTAGGGGTGACGCTCGGGTACGGGCAGCTGGTTGCAGTACTCGACGGTGCGGCGTATCTCGTCGATGTTGGAGAAGTCGATCTGCGGGTCCACACCGCGGGAGAACAGGTTCAGGCCCAGCGTCACCAGGCACACGTTGCCGGTGCGTTCACCGTTGCCGAACAGGCAGCCCTCGATGCGGTCTGCTCCGGCTGCGTACCCCAATTCCGCTGCAGCGACGGCGGTTCCGCGATCGTTGTGCGGGTGCAGGCTCAGGATGATCGAGTCCCGCGGAGTCAGGTGGCGGTGCATCCACTCGATCGAGTCGGCGTAGACGTTGGGGGTGGCCATCTCGACGGTCGCGGGCAGGTTCACGATCAGCGGCCACTCCGGCGTCGGCGCGATGACCTCGGCGACGGCGTTGCACACGTCGACGGCGTACTCCAGCTCGGTGCCGGTGTAGGACTCCGGTGAATACTCGAAGCGCCACAACGTGTCCGGGTACTTCTTGGCCTCCTCGACGCACATCCGCGCGCCGTCGGTGGCGATCTTCTTCACGGCGTCGCGGTCGGCACGGAACACCACGCGACGCTGCAGGATCGACGTCGAGTTGTAGAAGTGCACGATCGCGCGCGGGGCGCCCTGGCACGCCTCGAAGGTGCGCTCGATCAGCTCGGGACGACACTGCGTCAGCACCTGGATGGTGACATCGTCGGGGATCGCACCCTGCTCGATGATCTCGCGGACGAAGTCGTAGTCGGTCTGGCTGGCCGACGGGAACCCGACCTCGATCTCCTTGTAACCCATCCGCACCAGCAGGTCGAACATGCGGCGCTTGCGCTGCGGGCTCATCGGGTCGATCAGCGCCTGGTTGCCGTCGCGCAGGTCCACCGCGGCCCACATCGGCGCGGTGTCGATGACCTTGTCGGGCCAGGTCCGGTCCGGCAGGCGGATGGGTTCGACTTCCTCGGTGAAGCTGCGGTACCGGCCCACCGGCATCGACGAGCCGCGCTGCGTGTTCCAGGAGGGTTGGCCGGGATTCGGCGCTCCGGACGGGGTGGTGATGGTACGTACCGAGCTGTAGGCGTCGGTGCTCGGATTGAAGTTCTCAGTCATGTCGGTGCTCCGGGGTTTCGAGAAGGACTTCAGACCGGCGCATCGCGAACACCCGCGACGGGAGGCCGGTCTGGATCAGACCCCGTCGCGGCGTCCGAGAAGGAGCACCCGCTGCACCCGAAACACTGTACTCGCGCCGGTCGCGACGGCCAAACCGGTCAGAACCTGGCGCGAATCGGCGTCGTGACCAGCTTGGTGACCAGGTATTCGTCGATGCCGGCGTGGCCGCCTTCCCGTCCCAGACCGGATTCCTTGACGCCGCCGAACGGGGTCGCGGGGTCGGACACCAGGCCGGTGTTGAGCCCGACCATCCCCAGTTCGAGGGCATCGCTGACGGCCATCGCGGTGTCCAGATTCTCGGTGAACAGGTAGCCGGCCAGACCCCAGGGTGTCGCGTTGGCTGCCGCCACCACCTCGGCGGTGTCGGTGAACGGCCGCAGCGCCGCGACGGGACCGAAGATTTCCTGACGGCAGATTTCGCTGTCGTCGGCGACCCCGGTGAGCACCGTGGGCGGATAGAAGAAGCCGGTATCGGGGACGTCGGGTGCGGTGACGGCGCGGGCGCCCAGGGCGACGGCGCCGTCCACGAGGCCGGCGACCTTGTCGCGGCTGGCGGCGTCGATCAGCGGCCCGACCTGGGAGGCCGGATCGAGACCCGGCCCGACCACCTGCGTGGTCATCGCCTCGGCCAGCCGGGCGGAGAACTCGTCGAGCACATCGGCGTGGACGAAGAACCGGTTGGCCGCGGTGCAGGCCTCGCCCATGTTGCGCATCTTGGCGCGCATCGCCTCGGCCACCACGAGGTCGAGGTCGGCGTCGGGGAACACGATGAACGGCGCGTTCCCGCCGAGTTCCATCGAGGTCCTCAGCACTGTCGAGGCGGCCTGCTCCATGAGCTTCTTGCCGACCGCGGTCGAGCCGGTGAACGACAGTTTGCGAACGGTGCCGCTGCGCAGCAGAGGCTCGGTCAGTTCACCGGCGCGTGACGTCGGCAGCGTGTTCAGCACACCGGGCGGCAGTCCGGCCTCGCGGAGGATGTCGGCGAGCAGCAGCGCCGTCAACGGTGTCTGCGGGGCCGGCTTGTGGATCATCGTGCAGCCCGCGGCGACCGCGGGGGCGATCTTGCGAGCCGCCATGGCCAGCGGGAAGTTCCACGGCGTGATGAGCACGCACGGGCCGACTGCGGAGGCAGACACCACCGAGCGGCTGTTGCCATCCGGGTTGGTCTGGTAGCGGCCGTCGATACGAACGGCCTCCTCGGCGAACCACCGCAGATACTCCGTGGCGTACCGGACCTCGCCCCGGGCTTCCTCGATCGGCTTGCCCATCTCGCTGGTGATCACCACAGCGACATCGTCGATGCGGGCCAACAGGATTCGGCGCGACTCGGTGAGGATGTCGCTGCGCTGCCTCGGAGAGGCATGCCGCCAGGTGCTCTGGGCGCGCACCGCGGCCTCGAGAGCGCGCCTGCCGTCGGCCGGCGATGCATCGGCGACCTCCGCGATGATCCGGCCGGTCGCGGGGTCCTGCACCGACATGGTGCGCTCTTCCTCGGCGGGTATCCAATCACCGCCGAGGAAGAGCAGTCTGGGGGCCGCATCGATCGGACCGGCCTGGGATACGTTGCTCACTGGGGTTTTTCCTGTCCGGTCGTGGCGAGTTGCAGGGCGGAGCCGTCGTAGAACCGAGCGTCGGCGTAGATCAACGGCGCCGAGTCCGCCGCCTGCGCGCTGAGCACATCGCCGAAGAACACGGTGTGCGAGGAGGTTCGCACCCGGGTACTGATCTCGGCCTCCAGATGTGCACAGGAGCCGGCGAGGACCGGCATGCCGTGCGGTCCCGGGTGCCACGCCAGGCCGGCGAACTTGTCGTCGGACTTGGTCGCGAATCGGGCCGCGACGTCGATCTGATCGTGCGCGAGCAGGTTCACCGCGAACCTGGTCGCCCGGAACAGCACGTCGTGAGTGGACGAGGACCTGGCCACGCACACCAGGATCGTCGCCGGAGAGACCGTGACGCTGCTGAACGCGTTCACCGCGAGCCCGCGCGGGCGGCCGTCGTCCATCGTCGTGACGACGGTGACCCCGGTGGCGAACTTGCGGTGGAACGCCTTGATCTGTTGTTCGGGCGATACCTCGGTGTCGGTGGTCATCACGCCTCCCATAGGTTCACGACGCCGAGACTGGCGAAAAGGTCTGTGTGGTCCCAGTTCTCCCACTCCTCGGCGATGCGGCCGTCGGCTACCCGGGAGAACGTCATGCCCGTGACCACCACCGGTCTGCCGGTGACCGGCAGATCGTAGAAGGGGCCGGAATGAGTGCCGGTGCTGCGCCAGTGGGTGGCGACGAGATCGCCGTCGGCGACGATGTGTTCGATGGTGGTGCGCAGGTCCGGGAACGCTGTGCGTGCCAACAGAATCGACTTCTTGAGGGCCTCCGCGGAGGTGTCGCCGATCCGCCCGTGCCGCACGTAGTCGTGGGTCAGCAGCACGTCGAGCTCATCGACGCGGCCGGTGTTCCAGATGTGCTGGGCGGCGCGGACCGCCAAGTCGACGGATCGAGCTGTCTCAGCGTGCATCTCGGCTCCCGCCGGCTGTGCCGGGTGATATCGCGATGCGGTGGGTGAACCCGAACTCGACGGCGGCATCGCGGGTCAGGATGTCGCCGTCGTCGTCGACGAGGCGGCACGCCATGGCCACCGGGGCGTGACCCGCTGCACGCACGAAGTCCACGGCCAGCTCCCACACCCGTCGGCGACCGGCGTAGCCGTCGTCGCTGCAGCGGATCGGCAGCACGTGCCCGGGCCGGATCAGGTCCGCAGGAGCGGTCCCCGGATCGGCGAGAACCCGGAGCGTGTGCGCACGATCCGCGGCCGAGATGCCGGTTCCGATACCCGCGGCTGCGTCGACCGCGACGGTGAAGCCGGTGCCGCGGTCCTCGATGGAGAGCACCGGCTGGTCGGGGATGCGTAGGCGGTCCAGATCTGCGCTCGGCATCGCTGCGTGGATCAGTCCGCTCGAGTGGCGGATGGCGAAATGCAGCGATGCCGCGGTGACGGTGGCGGCGGGCTGGACGAGCACCGCGCCGCCGGGGTGGTCCAACAGGACCGCCGGTTCGCCCTGTCGCAGGGCGGCGCCGACCGAGTGGCTGAACAGCGGCGCCAGTTCGTTCCGGCCGGCGGGCGCACGGCGTTCCGGCAGGTCGGCGACCATCGTCATGGAGGTTCCCCTCGTCGTCGTGGAGATCGGCCGCCGGCGGGACAGTGAGTCCCAACGCAGGCGCCGGTAAACCGAATGTAACGCATTCCGGTCATGTAAATCATCTGAGATACGAAAAACGGTCTTGATCCAGAGTGATTTAACGCATAACGTGACCGTCGTTCCGAACCGGTGTGGCTCGGGGCGAGATCACGTCGACATCGAGGAGCCAGATCGTGACAACCGCGGCATCCCAGAGCCTCTCCAGCGAGAGCGCGCGCGCTTTCGTGGCCGGCGTTCACGGTGGAGTGGTGCACGGCGAGCGCCTCGAGCTGACAGGCGAGGGTCTGACCACCGTCGACCCGTCAACCGGCCAGGCCATCACCACCGTCGCCGACAGCGGTGCCGGCATCGTGGACGCGGCAGTACGGTCGGCGGCCGACGCGTTCGCCGGTGAATGGGGTGCCCTGTTGCCGGGCCAGCGCGAGGCCGCGCTGAACCGACTGGCCGATCTGATCGAAGCCCACGCGACCGAGCTCGCCGAGTACGACGCGCTCGAGGGCGGCAAGCCGGTGTCGTACGTCGAGGCTGTCGACATCCCGCTGGCCGTCGAACAGTTCCGGTACTACGCGGGTTGGCCGACCAAGCTGACCGGCGCGGTGGTTCCGGTCAACACGCCGGACAGTCACGTCTACACCCGTAAGGTTCCGCTCGGCGTGGTCGCCGCGATCACCCCGTGGAACTTCCCGTTCTGTCAAGCCGCGATCAAGGTCGCACCCGCGCTGGCAGCGGGAAATACCGTGGTGCTCAAGCCTTCCGAGCTGACCTCCCTGTCGTCCCTGCGGCTGGCCGAACTGGCACTCGAAGCAGGCTTGCCCGCCGGAACGTTGAATGTGGTGACGGGCACCGGCGCCACCACCGGTCAGGAACTGATCTCCCACCCCGGGATCGCGAAGATCTCGTTCACCGGATCCGAGCGCGTCGGCCGACATCTCGGCGCGGAGGCCGGGAGGTCGCTCAAGCACATCTCACTGGAGTTGGGTGGCAAGAATCCCCACGTCATCTTCGCCGACGCGGACATCGCGAAAGCCGCCGCGGCAGCTGCGGTGACGGCGTTCTTCTATTCAGGGCAGGTCTGTTTCAGCGGCTCCCGGCTGATGGTCGAACGCTCGGTGGTCGACGACGTGCTCGACATCGTGGCCGGGCACGCCCGTTCCCTCGTCGTCGGGCCCGCACTTGACCGCGACGTCACGATGGGGCCGCTGGTGTCGGCCGAGCACCGTGAGAAGGTCGAGCGTTACCTCGACACCGTCGAGGGGACGACGGGGCATGTCGAATTCGGCGGTTCACGCCTTTCCGGTTCCGGCTACTTCCTCGAGCCCACCGCTGTCGTCGATCCCAGCGACACCGATCCCGTTGTCGCAGAAGAGATCTTCGGACCCGTTCTGGTCATCCAGCCTTTCGATTCCGTCGAGGAGTTGCTGCCCCGTGCCAACGGCGGCAACTACGGTTTGACCGCCGGCGTTTGGACCAACGATGCACGCAAGGCCCACACCGTGGCGCATCGGCTGCAGGCCGGCCTCGTGTGGGTCAACACCTACGCCGACTACAACGCCGCGGCCCCGTTCGGCGGCGTCAAGAGCTCGGGCATCGGGAGGGACTGCGGACCCGAGGGTCTGGAGAAGTACCTCGACACTCAGACCGTCTGGATGTCGTTGTCGTGATCGGCGGTCGAAGCCGGCCGTCGAGGGCGGATGGCTTTGTAGAACAGCGTGAGATACATCCACGACTCGACGGACGCCACTCCTTCGATGAGACGAATCTCGTTGTCCAACACCGACAACAGCGATTCACCCGTCTCGGTCGCGACCTCGGCGAGCACGTCGAACCGGCCGGCGGTGATCGCCACATAGGACACCGCGTTCAGTCGCGTGAGCGCCTCGGCGACGTCTTCGGCACGCCCTCGTACGCCCAGCTTGATTCCCACCCAACTGGTGAACCGGTATCCCAGTCGCAGCGGGTTGACGATGCACATCACCCGCACGGCGCGGGACTCGACGAGCTTGGCGTAGCGCAACCGCACCGTCGCCTCGGACACCCCCAGCCCCGATGCGATGTCGCGGAACGCAGCACGACCGTCGGCCGCGAGATGTGCCACGACGGCGCGGTCGACGGAATCCAGCGGATTGGGACGCACACCGTCGATGGCCGTGCCGCGGTCGGGCCCGGCGAACCTGGCTTGCTGATAGTGCAACCGCAGGTAGGGCAGGATCTCCACGGACCCGACACCGGCCACCGCGCCGATCGCGCCGAAGGCGGTGTCGTACAACTGCTGCTTGTCGGTGCACACCACTTCGGCCTGGATGGCAAAAGGGCCGGAAGTGACTGTGACATAGTCGATCTCCGGCACCGAGACGAGTTCATCGGCGATGTCCATCGGCAGGCGGGTGCCGTCGACGGTGATCAGAACCAATGCAAGGCAATGAAATCCGAGCGAAGCGGGGTCCGTCACCGCGGCGATGGTGATGTAGCGCGAGTCGAGCAGTCGCGAGACACGCCGGCGAACCGTCTTCTCGGTGACCTGCATCCGCCGCGCGAGTTCGGTGTACGGCATCCGGCCGTCGAGCTGAAGCAGGGCGATCAGCTCGAGGTCGGTGGCGTCCAGATCGGTGGTGTGCGTGTCGGATTGCAGCGTCTGGGCGATCTCCAGACCGGAACCACCGCGGACTCCCGTCACCGCCCCGACTTTCGCGACATGCCGAAAACACTACAAGACGTCGCGACACGCGACGGACGCAAACACCACCACCAGGAAGGGACCACGCGATGCGCGTAGGACTACTGCAAGAAGGCGATCTGACCGGAACCACGGCCTATGACCGCTACCACCAGCTCATCGACGAGGTGATCCTGGCCGACGAACTCGGGTTCTCCACCTGGGGCACCTCCGAGCAGCACTTCAGCCCGCCGAGCTTCTCGGTCGCAGCACCCGAGGTGCTCTATTCGGCGATCGCGATGCGGACCAGCCGGATCAAGCTGCGCACCATGGCGTCGGTGATGCTCAAGTGGAACCACCCGATCCTGGTGGCTGAGCGGCTGGCCACCCTCGACATCGTTTCCCGGGGACGGGCCGAGGTCTGCACCGCGCGGTCGAACAACCTCACCACCCTGGGCGCGTTCGGCGTCGACCCGTCCGAGACCCGCGACCAGTGGGAGGACGGGATGGACGTGCTGATGAAGGCGATGACCGCCGAGAAGCTCGAACACGACGGGCCGGTCTGGCAGATCCCGTCGGTCGAGGTCGTGCCCAAGCCGTACACGAAGCCCCATCCGGCGGTGTCGGTGGCGGCGTCGAGCGCGCAGACCCACACCAACGCCGGCGTCCGCGGCATCGGTGCGATCACCTTCGACAACTACTTCGGGTTCGACTATCTGCAGGAGTGCCTGGACGCCTACCGGACCGCCTTCGACGGAGCCGACCACTCGACGGTCGCGGCGCCCAACGACTACCGCGGCCTCTACGTCGCGACCGCCTACTGCGCCGAGACCCGCGAGGAAGCTCTGTCGACGGCCCGCGACATCGCGATGGAATACTTCAAGTTCATCCTGAACCTCTACATCCCGTTGTCGAAGAACCCGGGTTACACCTACCTGGACACTCTCGAGGCCTTGATCGAGCACCAGGACGATCTCGACTGGCTGTGCAGCTACACCCCGTCGGTCATGATCGGCACCCCCGATGATTTCATCGAGCGGATCCGCCGTGTCGAGGCGATGGGAATCGACGAGGTGCTCCTGCGGATCGACGGTGTCGGCCACGAGAACATCAAGCGCTCCCTCGAGCTGATCGGCCACGAGGTCATCCCTGTCGTCGACCCTGCCCACGCAGGCAAGTAGCAAGTCAGAGAAAGCCGACACCATGTCCGACCGATTGCCACCCGAGTTGTTGAGCCGCTGCCAGGCGATAGCCGATGAGGCGAATCAGGGCGCGGCTCTGACCGCGAGCGACTATGCGCTGCTCGCCGTCGTGACCATTGCCATCCCCGCGTTGATCCTCGTGTTCGGCGTCCTCCTGTGAGCGTCGGGGATTACAAGCTGGCCGAGGAGAACGGCTGGCCGCTGTTGCGCAGCGAGCGAGGTTTCGGGAAAGTGGCCATCTTCCTGGCCGCCTTCTCCGCCGCGATGGCCACCTGGTGCTTCAGCATCGGGGGTTTCGTCTCGTACTACCTGAGTGCCTCGTCGGGCACCTTGGCCATCCTGGCGGGATCCCTGTTGGGCATTCTGCTGGTCACGCTGGCGACGTTGCCGATGTGCTCGAAGTACGGCATCGACTCGGTGGTGGCCAGCCGTGCCCAGTTCGGGCACCGCGGATCGTATGTGTCGATGCTGCTGGTCTACTGCTCGGCGATGGGCTGGACGGTGATCCTGTTCATCTACAAGGGCCGTGCGATCGCCGAACTGCTCGTGTCGTTCGGCGTGATGGACCGCCGCTACCACGGATTGTGCGTCGCCGTCGTCGGTGTTCTCGCGGTGTTTCTGGTTCTCGCGCTGATTCGCAAAGGTCCCGAGTACGTCCGCAGCCGCGGACCCGTCATCGCCGTCATGGTCGCCGTGATGAGTCTGGTCGTGCTGCTGCTGCTCCTGCAGCGGGTGGGCCTGCGGGGCGTCTTGGACGCGGTACCGCTGGCCGCGTACGACGGGACGGCGGGCAACTGGACCAGCGCCATGGAGGTCCTGATCGCCAGCAACCTGTCCTGGTGGGCCTACATCGGTGCGATCGTGCGCACCAATCCCAGTGCGCGCGCGTCGTTGTGGCCGGTGGTGATCGGGTTCGGTCTCGGCGTCGGCCTCGGATCGCTCACCGGGCTGTACACCGGTCTGGTGGTCACCGATTCCGCCGGCGATCCGACCTCGTTCCTGCTGAGCCAGGGCGGTGCGCTCGTCGGCGGGCTGATGCTGATGTTCCTGCTGGTGGCCAACGTGGGAACGGCGATGATGGGCATCTACGCGTCCAGCCTGGCGGTGCGCCAGATCCCGCGGGCCGAGAGGCTGTCGTGGCAGATGACGATCTTCCTGGTGTCGATCCCGGTCATGGTCGTCGTCGCGCTCTTCGCGCAGTCGGCGGACTCGTTCTTCGCGATCTTCCTGGCGTTCCTCGGTGTGGCCTTCGCGCCGATGTGCGGCATCCAGATCGCGGACTGGTATCTGCTGCGCAACCAGCGTTACGACGTGCTGTCGCTGTACCTGTCGGACCGTTCGTCCAAGTACCACTACTTCGCCGGTTTCAACCCCGTCGGGTTCGTCGCGTTCGCCGCGGGTGTGGTGACCTACATGTACCTGCTCGACCCGGTCACCTATGTCTACCGCAGTCCGTTCCAGTACCTGACCGCGACGTTCCCGGCCGCGTTGGTCGCCGGGTCGGTGTACGTGGTGGGCGTCGTGTTGTTCCTGCGCCCGCGCGGCATCGGCGGCTACCGCGACGCGACCGTCGGCGAGACGACCCCGAAAACGCTTACCAGCACCTCAGATTGACGAAAGGTCTTCCCATGCATGACGTGATCGTTCTCTACAACCGTCCCGCCGACCCCGAAGCGTTCGACGCGCACTACCGCAACACGCACATCCCCCTGGTCGACGAGCTACCGAACCTACGCGAATTCGCCTGGGGCAAGGTCGTCGACGGTGACGTCTACCTCGTGGCGCGCATGACGTACGACAACGCCGCCGAGGCTGCCGCGTCGATGGAGTCTGCGGCGGGCGTCGCCGCGGTCGACGACCTGGGCAACTTCGCGCATGCGGGCGTGACGGTGCTCAACGTCGACCGAGGTGACGGGCGTTGAGCGCCGTCACCATCCTGCGGGCCGCCGCCGTGCTGGCGATGACCGGCAACGAATTCGACGGGCCCGGCGGTGTTCTCGTCAAGGACGGTCGGATCGAGGCGGTCCTTCCCGCGGCTGCCCTCGACGCCGCCACACCGCAGGACGCCCGCGTCGTGGATCTGGGCCACCGCACACTGATGCCCGGCTTCGTCGATCCCCATGCGCACGCCGAAGTGGCCGCCAAGGCCGTCTACGAGATGGCCGATGTGCGCGCACCGGGCTGCCCGAACATCGCGGCGGTGCTCGACGCACTGCGCAGTCAGCGGGATCGGGCTCGCGACGGTTGGCTCGTGGCCCAGGCCAACCTGTTCTTCGACCAGAAACTCGAGGACCGGCGCTTCCCCACCCGCGACGAACTCGACTCGGTCAGCACCGATCTGGCGATCGTCATCCGGGCCGGGGGACACCTCAGCATCCTGAACAGCAAGGCGATGGAGCTCAGCGGCATCGACGAGCAGTACCGTGCCGTCGACTACAGCGTCACCGGCAAGCCGTCGGTGCAGCGGGATGCCGCAGGCCGTCCCACCGGTGTGGTCACCGAGATGGACAAGCTGCTGCCGCTGCCCAAGCTGAACCCCGACGAGATCCGCGTCGCGGTCGAGCGTGGGATCGCCGAGTTGTTCACCGCCAACGGGGTGACCACGATCGGCGAGATCTCCGACACCGTCGACGGCGGACTGCGGGTGTACGACGATGCCATCGCGGCGGGCCGGATGGCCGCGCGGATCCACGTCTACCTGTGGACGCCGGGCACCGTGTCCCTCGAAGAGGCCTGTGACCACCGGCAGTGGGCGCAGCTGCGCAGCGACCCGTCCCGGCTGTCGATCGTCGGGGTGAAGGCGTTCGCCGACGGCGGCTATTCCGCTGCGCGCGCGGCGCTGACCCGTCCGTACGCCCATGACGGCGGACACAACTGCGGCGAGGTGGCCCTGTCCACCGAGCAGATCGTGGAGCTGGCGCGGCGCACTCAGGCCGCCGGGCTGCAGTTGGCGGTGCACGCCAACGGAGACCGGGCCCAGCTGGAGGTGTGCCACGCGCTGGCCGCGGTGGAACGCGCCGCGGACGGTCCGCGCATCCGCGTCGAGCATGCGGGCAACTTCGTGCCGGACTACGAGACGCTGAGCAGCGCCTGGACGAAGGCCGGAATCGTGCCCGTTCCGCAGCCGGTGTTCATCTACAACTTCGCGGAGTTCCTGCCCGAGTACGTCGGCGACTACAGCCGCGAACGCCAATTCCCGCTGCGCCGGATGATCGCCGACTCATGGCCGGTGTCCGGAAGTTCGGATGTGTGGGTCGGTTCGGAGATCGGGCAGACCAACCCGTTCCTGAGCATCGCCAGCGCCGTCAACAGGCGCACATTCCACGATCAGCCGCTCGGTCCCGACGAAGGCGTCAGCGTGTATCAAGCCCTTCGGATGCACACCGTCGGCGGGGCGTACGCCCTGGGCGAGGAAACGACGCGCGGGACCCTGGAGCCGGGCAAGCTCGCCGACCTCGTCGCCGTGGACCGCAATCCGCTGGAGACCGCGAACCTGCTCGACGTGCAGGTCGACGAGGTGTACCTCGGCGGGGAGCACGTGCACAGCAGACGCTGAGTCAGACCTGCGAGTCCGGGAACGCGATCACCGACAGGAAGCGGATCGGCACCTCGATCAGGTCGACGGGCCCGTGCGCGCCCTCGCCGTCGATCTGCAGCGAATCGCCGGGATGCAGCCGGTACACCGAGCGGCTGTGGCTGTAGTCCATGACGCCTTCGAGCATGTAGAGGAACTCGGTGCCGGGATGCTGGAACAGCGGGTAGGTCTGGCTCTTGCCCGACAGCGTGACCTCCAGGCACTCCAGCCGCTTGTGCTCGCCGCGCAGCGAGCCGAGCAGCTGGTACTCGTGGCCTTCGCGCGTGCCTTCCCGCACGATGCGCGCACCGGCGCCGGCCTTGGTGAACGCCGCGGGCCGCTCCACGTCGGCGCCGCGGAACAAACTGGTCACCGGGACGTCGAAGCCCTTGGCCAGTAGCGCCAGGGTCGACAGGCTGCACGAGGTCTGAGCGTTCTCGATCTTGCTCATCATCGCCTTCGAGATGCCGACCCGGGCCGCCGTCTCGGCGACCGTCAGCCCCTGCTGCTGGCGCAGCAGCCGCACGTTGCGGCCGATGGCCGCCTCGATCTCGAGCTCTTCGACCGGGGCCGCCGGATCGCGGTCACGTGCAGTGCCCGACGTGTTGCGCAGCAGCGCGTCGTGGTGACCGGGTTTCTCGCGAGGGGACACAGGTTCCCTGTCTAACGCATCTGGCCCGCCCCCACATACGGGTACGGCGTGACCAGCGGTTCACCGTCGGCGAACCGGGTCAGCCGGAAGTCCGACGCGGGAATCCGCGGATCCCGGCTGTACCCGTCGATGACCAGGTCGGCGACCAGCCGACCGACTGCCGGGGCGATCTTGAAGCCATGGCCGCTGAAGCCGGCGGCCACCACCAGGTTGTCCAGGTGGGTGTGCGAGATCACCGGGTTCCAGTCGGGCGTGACGTCGTAGCAGCCGGCGTAGCTGCTCGAGATCGACGCCTCCGCGAAGCCGGGGAACCGGGTGCCGACCTTGTCCACGGTCAGGTCGATGAACGCGTCGTCGGCCCGATTGAGGTAGTCGTCCGGATCGGCCTCGTCGATGGCGCCGTAACTCGGCAGGTCGCTGTTGCCGAACAGGATCTCCCCTCCGACCTCGGGTCGCACGTACTGCAGTGCCACGAGGTCGGAGAACACCGGCAGACGCCCGACTGCCGCCTCGTCGATGCCCGGGTCGATCATCACGATCTGCTCGCGCACGACCCGGATCGGTACGTCGACGCCGTACGGCGCCAGGAACGGTCGCGACCACGCCCCGGTCGCGACCACCACGGTGCCTGCGCTGATCTCGGTGCCGTCGGCCAGCCGCACCCCGGTGACGCGGTCTCCGTCCACCTGCAGTCCGGCGACCGCGGTGCCCTGGCGCACCCTGGCGCCCGCGGCACGCGCGGATATCGAGAACGCCTGCGCGGTCTGATACGCATCGCCGTAACCGCCGCGCGCCTCCCAGCCGAACGCGGCGAACGGGGTCAGATCGGCGTACGGCCACAGCGCCGCCACTTCGGACTTGTCCATCTCCTCGGTGTCGACCCCCACGGCACGTTGGGCGGCAAGGCTTTTGCGTAGTGCGTCGACGTTGGGTTCGCCGACGCCGACGACGTACCCGGTCTGGCGGAAACCGATGTCGGTGCCGAAGATGTCGTCGGCGGCTTCGAAGACCTCCAACCCGACAGCGGCCATCGCGGCCAGCGAGCTGACCCCGTAGTGGCAGCGCACGATGCCGCTGGACTTGCCGGTCATGCCGGAGCCGACGGTGTTGCGTTCGGCGACGACGACGTCGGTGACACCACGCTCGGCCAGCGCCCAGGCCGCCGCGCACCCTTCGAGCCCGCCACCGACGATGACGACGTCAGCGGTGCTGCTCACAGTCCGGCCCCCGGAATCCAGTTGGTGCCGGCCAGCGGCACCCGCGCCATCGCGGCGGCCTCGATGCTGACCGCGACCAGGTCGTCGGGTTCGAGGTGGCACACGTGCGACTTGCCGCAGGCGCGCGCGATGGTCTGCGCCTCCATGGTGAGCACCCGCAGGTAGTTGGCCAGTCGCCGCCCACCTTCGACCGGGTCGAAGCGGGCGGCCAGCTCGGGATCCTGGGTGCTGATACCTGCCGGATCGCGACCGTCCTGGAAGTCGTCGAAGAAACCGGCTGCGCTGCCGAGCTTTTCGTATTCGGCGGCGTGACGGGGATGGTTGTCACCGAGCGCGATCAGCGCCGCGGTGCCGATGGCGACCGCGTCGGCGCCCAGCGCCAGCGCCTTGGCGACATCCGCGCCGTTGCGGATCCCGCCGGACACGATGAGCTGCACTCCTTTCCTTCCCGTCGCTCCGCTCCTATGCACCCCGAGCTCTTGGAGAGCCTGCACCGCCTGCGGGATCGCAGCCAGGGTCGGAATGCCGACGTGCTCGATGAACACCTCCTGGGTGGCGGCGGTGCCGCCCTGCATGCCGTCGACCACCACCACGTCGGCGCCGGCGTGCACCGCGAGCTTGACGTCGTAATAGGTGCGGGTGGCGCCGACCTTGACGTAGATCGGCTTCTCCCAGTCGGTGATCTCGCGAAGTTCGTTGATCTTGATGGTCAGGTCGTCGGGCCCGGTCCAGTCCGGGTGCCGGCACGCACTGCGCTGGTCGATGCCCTCCGGCAGGGTACGCATCGCCGCAACCCGCTCGGAGATCTTCTGCCCCAACAGCATTCCGCCGCCACCGGGTTTGGCGCCTTGTCCGAGCACGACCTCGATCGCATCGGCCTTGCGCAGGTCGTCGGGGTTCATGCCGTAGCGCGACGGCAGGTACTGGTACACCAGGTACTTGCTTTGCCCGCGTTCCTCCGGCGTCATCCCACCGTCGCCGGTGGTCGTCGACGTCCCGGCTTCGCTGGCCCCGCGGCCGAGCGCCTCCTTGGCCGGCCCGGACAGCGCGCCGAAGCTCATTCCCGCGATGGTCACCGGGATCTCCAGGTGCAGCGGATGTTTGGCGAACCGGTCGCCGAGCACCACATCGGTGGCGCAGCGTTCGCGGTAACCCTCCAGGGGGTATCGCGACATCGACGCGCCCAGGAACAGCAGATCGTCGAAATGCGGCAGCGGGCGCTTGGCGCCCCAGCCGCGAATGTCGTAGATCCCGGTGTCGGCGGCACGCTGGATCGCCGCGATCGTGGCACGGTCGAAGGTGGCTGACTCACGGAGCCCCAGACGGGCCCGGTCATCGCTGGTGTAGGTCATCAGTAGGCACTCGCATTGTCGACGTGGAAGTGATAGAGGGTGCGGGCTGACCCGTAGCGGGTGTAGGAGCGGGTGTCGTCTCCCTCGAATCCGGCGTTCTTGAGCAGCAATTCGAGCTCACGGTGGTGCTCTTCACGCATCGGTTTGGCGACGCAGTCCGCGCCGAGCGAGGCGACGTCGCCGCGCACGTACAGGCGGGCCTCGTATATCGAGTCACCGAGGGCCTCACCGGCGTCCCCGCGGATCACCAGCCGGCCGGCCTGGGCCATGAAGGCGCTCATGTGGCCGACGTTGCCGCCCACCACGATGTCGACGCCCTTCATCGAGATGCCGCAGCGTGCCGCGGCGTCGCCTTCGATCACCAGCAGGCCGCCGTGCGCGGTCGCGCCGGCGGACTGCGAGGCGTTGCCTTTGACCCACACCGAACCGCTCATCATGTTCTCGGCGACGCCGGTGCCGGCGTTGCCGTCGATGACGACCTCGGCGTGCTGGTTCATGCCGGCGGCGTAGTAGCCGACGTGCCCGTCGACGGTGACCCGCACCGGTGCGTTGAGCCCGACGGCGACATTGTGTGCGCCGGCCGGGTTCGCGATGACGAAGTCACCCTGCAGATCCGGGGCGTGCAGTGCGGTGTTGACGTCGCGTAACAAGGTTTCGCGGAGGTCGAAGCGGGTGGGCTTCTTCAACGCGTCCATGCGTACACCACCTCGGGCTCGGGTTCCCAGATGCGGGCTTTCTCGACACCGGGCAAGCCGGCCAGCGCGCGGTACTCGCTGCCCATCGCGACCCAGTCGTCGGTCTCGGCGATCACGGCCGGTTTACAGGCGATCGCGTCGCGCACCACCGCGAAGGAGTCGCGATTGGACACCAGCAGGGTGTAGAACCCGTCGAAGGTCGCGCACAGCTGTTTGAGCGCCGTCTCCACGTCGCGGCCGTCGGCGAGCTGTGCGGCGATGAACCGGGCGCCTACCTCCGTGTCGTTCTCGCTGTCGAAAACCACACCCGCGGCGCGCAATTCACGGCGGATGGTCGCGTGGTTGGCGAACGAGCCGTTGTGCACCATGCACTGGCCTTCCCCGACCGCGTAGGGGTGGCAGCCCGCAGGAGTCACCGCGGACTCGGTGGCCATGCGGGTGTGTCCCACGCCCTGCCAGCCCTGCGCCCCGGCCAAACCCCAACGGTCGGTCAGTGCGCGGGGATGGCCGACGCCCTTGAGGACCGCGAGGTCGGCGCCGAAGCCACCGATGAGTGCGTCCGGGTACGTCGCCCGCACCGCGGCCAGCAGGGTTTCCGACTCGACGTCCGCCGAAAGCAGGTAGCTGCCGTCGACGGTGACGGCGTCGACGCCGCTGCCCAGCGCCTCCGACAGTGCCGGGATCACCGATCCGCCGGTATCGGCGGGCTCGGCGAGGTCGATCACCGACACGCACCCGCGGCCCGGCGGGGACCATGTCGGATCGCCGTAGACGGCGACGCCGGCCGAGTCGCTGCCCCGATCACCCATCTCGCAGAGCATTCCCGTGAGAAGTTCCCCGAGCTGCGGATAGAGGTCGGGGCTCCGCAGGTGTAACCCGACGATCCCGCACATGTGTTGATTCCCTTCGGTTTCGGTGTATCTGAAGTCGGTCAGAACGCGGTCAGGTAGTGGTCGATCTCCCACGGGCTGACGCTGCTGTGGTAGGCGAAGAACTCGTCGCGCTTGACCTTCGCGAAGTACTCGGCCACTCCGTCACCGGCGGTGTCGAGCACTCCGGTGACCAGCGGATCCTCTTCGAACGCCTCGATCGCGTGCAGCAGGGTGAGCGGCAGCGTGCGGGCGCTGACCCCGCCACCGACCGCGCCCGGGTCGGTGCTGCGCTTGATGCCGTCCAGGCCGGCGCCCAGGGTCGCCGCGATCGCCAGATACGGGTTGGCGGCGCCGTCACCGCCGCGCAGTTCGATACGGTCGCTGTCGGGCACCCGGATGTAGTGGGTGCGGTCATTGCCGCCGTAAGTCGGCAGCCGGGGTGCCCACGATGCGCCGGAGGCGGTCGATGTCGCGCCGGTGCGCTTGTAGGAGTTGACCGTCGGTGCGATGACCGCTTGCAGCGCGCACGCGTGCTCGAGGATTCCGCCGATGAAACCATAAGCGGCGGCAGACAATCCGAGGCCGCGCTCGTCGGGAACATCGCCGGGGAACACCGGCGTGCCGCCACTGGTCAACGACAGGTGCAGGTGCAGTCCGCTTCCGGTCTTGTCGGAGAACGGTTTCGGCATGAAGGTGGCGACCATGCCTCGCTCGGCGGCGATCATCGACAGCAGGTAGCGCAGCGTGACGACGCGGTCGGCGGTGGTCAACGCGTCGGCGAACTTGAAGTTCTGCTCGAACTGACCGTTGCCGTCCTCGTGGTCGTTGGCGTAGTTGGACCAGCCCAGTTGGTTCATCGCGGTGGACACCGCGGTGAGGTGGTCATACATCCGCGTCACCCCCCGCGCGTCGTAGCACGGTTGGGCGGCGGTGTCGGCCGCGTCGGCCACCACCACACTGCCGTCGCCGTTGCGGCGCAACAGGAAATACTCGACCTCGGCACCGATCCACGGTTCGTAGCCGGCGTCGCTGCAGCGCTGGATCAACGACTTGAGGATGACGCGCGGAGCGTACGGCCACGGCGCGCCGCTGACGTGCGGGTCGCAGTGCACGATCGCCAGGCCGTCTTTGAGGAACGGCACGGGGGTGAACGACTCCGGATCGGGCATCGCCATCAGATCGGGATCCTTGGGCTCCTGACCCATGGCGCCGACCGCATAGCCGGCGAAACCGACTCCCTCGGTGGCCAACTGATCCACCGCTTCAACGGGAACCAGCTTGGCGCAGGGCTTTCCACGAAGATCGACGAACAACGCCAGGATGAACTTCGTCCCGGACTCCTCGGCGAGGCTAGCGAGGTCACGAGGCATGGACAACCACCTTCAGGTCTCTTGGTGTGAATCAACGTATCACTGCATGAAACAGCGCGCATGTCGAAACGGCCGGCGCCGGCCCGAACGGGACCAGCACCGGCCGTGGCAACCGGTCAGGCCGGTTGCATGTCGTACGACGACTCCCGGTGGAACTTGGCATCGATGCCCTGTTCCTCTTCATCCGGCGAGATACGTATGCCGATCGTCTTTTTCAGTACGAACGCGATGACGAACGCGATCGCGAACGAGTACGCCATCACCGCGCCCGCCGCGACGGCCTGCCGCCACAGCTGGTCGAAGCCGCCGCCGTAGAACAGACCGTTGATGCCGTTGGGCATGCCTTCACTGGCGAAGAAGCCGACCAGCAGGGTGCCCACGACGCCGCCGACGAGGTGCACGCCGACCACGTCGAGCGTGTCGTCATATCCGAAGCGGGACTTCAGCGCGACCGCGTAGACGCACACCGCGCCGGCGATGGCACCGACGAGGATCGCGCCCACCGGTGTGACCGCGCCGCACGCCGGGGTGATGGCGACCAGACCCGAGATCGCGCCCGAGGCGGCACCCACGCCGGTGACATGACCGTCGCGGAACTTCTCGACCGCCAGCCAGGCCAACACCGCCGCACAGGTCGCCGCGAACGTCGTGACCATCACGATCGCTGCCGAATTACCTGCGGCCAGAGCGGATCCGCCGTTGAACGCATACCAGCCGGCCCACAGCAGCCCGGCGCCGAGCAGGGTCAACGGCACGTTGTGCGGCTTACGCAACTGGCCGAAGAGCGCGGACTTGCCGAGCACGATGGCGACCGCCAGTGCCGCGGCACCGGAGTTGATGTGCACGGCGGTGCCGCCGGCGAAGTCAGCGGCACCCAGGGTGTTGGCGATCCAGCCGCCCACGGAGTCCTCGGTGACCACACCGTCGAACGCGAACACCCAGTGCGCGACGGGGAAGTACACCAGCACCGCCCACAGCGCGGCGAACGTCATCCACGCACCGAACTTCATCCGGTCGGCCACCGCGCCGGAGATCAGCGCGACGGTGATCGCGGCGAACAGCGCCTGGAAGACCGCGAACAAACTGATCGGTAATCCGTCGACCGTGGTCATCGGCTCGAGCAGATCGGTCATGCCGAGGAACTCGGTGACGTCGCCGACGAAGCCCCCGTACGAGGTCCCGAACACCATCGAGAACCCGAACAGAACCCACAGCACGCCGACAAGCGCGACGGCGCCGAACGTCATCATCATCATGTTCGTCGAGCTCTTGACCGACACCATGCCGCCGTAGAACAGCGCGAGGCCGGGAATCATCAGCGTCAGGCCGATGACACAACAGAGTATGAACGCCGTCGTCCCTGTATCCATAGAATCTCCTGCAGTGTGCGGCTCCACGGACGAGCCGTTCACTGACAGTTACCGCCGTTTCTGTTACAGAGGCGGTCCTGCTTTGTTGCGGACCGGTAAATCGTCAGGCGTCGCCGAGCGGCCAGTTCAGCACGATGTCGCTCAACGGCAGCCGCTCGCGCGGGCGGCGGTCCCGCTCGGCCATCTCCGGCGCGACGGCGTCGTAGTCGCCCAGACGACCCACCGCCACGACCACCAACGGCCGTAGTTCACCCAGTTCCAGGTCGCGGTGCAGCGCGACGGGATCGAAGCCCGCCATCGGATGCACGGCAAGCCCCCGCGCCACCGCTTCGATCGACAGGTTCGCCATCGCGGCGCCGACGTCGACGGCGCTGTAGAGCGCGGTGCGTTCGTCCTCGCCCTCGTCGACGCACAACACGATCAGTGCGCTCGCCGCCCGCGCGTAGCTGTTGCCGCGGCGCAGCGTCGCAGCGATGGTGACGAAGGTCTCGTCGCCGCGCCGGCCGACCAGGAACCGCACCGGCTGCCGCCCGCCCCAGGTCGCGGCCCACCGCGCGGCCTCCAGCAGTGCCAGCAGGTCAGTGCGCTCCAGCGTCGCGTCCGGATCGAACGCCCGCGGACTCCACCGCGCAGCGATCGGCGGATGAATGCCGACCTCGGTGTGCGCCCGACGGCCAGACGGGTCCTCAACCACCTGCCGCACGCTACCGGCGGAAGAAACCACTCGCGTCCAACCTCTATCCTTTATGGGATCTCCAAAGCTTCCGGAAGGGTCGTGCAGTGGCGCTCGTGGTGCAGAAGTACGGCGGATCCTCGGTGTCCGACGCCGAACGTATCCGCCGCGTGGCCGAGCGAATCGTCGAAACGAAGAAGGCCGGCCACGACGTCGTCGTCGTCGTCTCGGCGATGGGCGACACCACCGATGAACTCCTCGACCTGGCCAAACAGGTCAGCCCGGCACCCCCGGCCCGCGAACTCGACATGCTGCTGACCGCCGGCGAGCGGATCTCCAACGCACTGGTCGCCATGGCCATCGAGTCGCTCGGCGCCCAAGCCCGCTCGTTCACGGGATCCCAAGCCGGCGTCGTGACCACCGGCATCCACGGCAACGCCAAGATCATCGACGTCACCCCCACGCGTCTGCGCGCCGCACTCGACGAGGGCCAGATCGTTCTGGTCGCCGGCTTCCAGGGCGTCAGCCAGGACACCAAAGACGTCACCACGCTGGGCCGGGGCGGCTCGGACACCACCGCCGTCGCGGTCGCCGCGGCGCTGGGCGCCGACGTGTGCGAGATCTACACCGACGTCGACGGCGTCTACACAGCCGACCCGCGCATCGTCCCCAACGCCCACAAGCTCGACACCGTCTCGTTCGAAGAGATGCTCGAGATGGCCGCGGCCGGCGCCAAGGTGCTCATGCTGCGCTGCGTCGAATACGCCCGCCGCTTCAACCTGCCCATCCACGTCCGGTCGTCGTACTCCGACAAGCCCGGAACGCTCGTCACAGGATCGATGGAGGACATCCCCATGGAAGACGCCATCCTCACCGGAGTCGCCCACGACCGCGGCGAGGCGAAGGTCACGGTGGTCGGCCTGCCCGACGTGCCCGGCTACGCCGCGCGCGTGTTCCGCGCGCTCGCCGAAGCCGACGTCAACATCGACATGGTGCTGCAGAACATCTCGAAGATCGAGGACGGCAAGACCGACATCACCTTCACCTGCTCGCGCGAAAGCGGACCGGGCGCGGTAGAGAAGCTCGTCTCGCTGCAGGACGAGATCGGCTTCACCCGGGTGCTCTACGACGACCTGATCGGCAAGGTGTCGCTGATCGGCGCCGGCATGCGGTCGCATCCGGGCGTCACGGCGACGTTCTGTGAGGCCCTGGCCAAGGCGGGCATCAACATCGACCTCATCTCGACTTCCGAGATCCGGATCTCGGTGCTGATCAAGGACACCGAACTCGACCGCGCGGTCGCCGCGCTGCACGAGGCGTTCGGTCTCGGTGGCGAGGAAGAAGCCGTCGTCTACGCCGGAACGGGGCGCTGACATGGGACTGTCCGTAGGTGTGGTGGGGGCGACCGGCCAGGTCGGCCAGGTCATGCGAACCCTGTTGGAACAGCGCAACTTTCCCGCCGACGAGGTCCGATTCTTCGCGTCGGCGCGCTCGGCCGGCAAGAAGCTGGAATTCCGCGGACAGGAAATCGAGGTCGAGGACTCCGAGACTGCCGATCCGTCCGGACTCGACATCGCCCTGTTCTCGGCCGGGGCGACGATGTCGCGGGTGCAGGCGCCCCGCTTCGCCGCCGCCGGCGCCGTGGTGGTGGACAACTCCTCGGCGTGGCGCAAAGATCCCGACGTTCCGCTGGTGGTGTCGGAGGTCAACTTCGAACGCGACGTCGCGCCGCGCGTGCGCTCGCTGCCCAAGGGCATCATCGCCAACCCGAACTGCACCACCATGGCTGCGATGCCGGTGCTCAAGCCGTTGCACGACGAAGCAGGGCTGACCCGCATGATCGCCTCGACCTATCAGGCCGTGTCGGGCAGCGGGCTGGCCGGCGTGGAAGAGCTCTTCGGTCAGGCCAGTGCGGTCGTCTCCGACAGCCGCGACCTGGTGCACGACGGACGCGCCGTGGACTTCCCGGCTCCGGACAAGTACGTCGCGCCGATCGCGTTCAACGTGGTTCCGCTGGCCGGGTCGCTGGTCGACGACGGCTCCGGTGAGACCGACGAGGATCAGAAGCTGCGCAACGAGAGCCGCAAGATCCTGGGTATCCCGGAACTCGCGGTGTCCGGCACCTGCGTGCGCGTCCCGGTCTACACCGGGCATTCGCTGTCGCTGAATGTCGAGTTCACCCAGCCCATTTCGGTGCAGCGCGCCACCGAGATCCTGGCCGCGGCACCGGGCGTGACGCTGGTCGACGTACCGACACCCCTGGCCGCCGCCGGCGCCGACGAGTCGCTGGTGGGACGCATCCGGCAGGACCCGGGGGTGCCCGACGGTCGGGGCCTCGCGTTGTTCGTATCCAGCGACAACCTGCGAAAGGGTGCGGCGCTCAACACCATTCAGATCGCCGAGCTGTTGGCCGCAAGCCTCTGAAACCTTGCGCCGAGACAGCATCCCGCGCGGCATCCTGGCGGTGCTCTGTGTGTGGAGTGCAATGGCGGCGGGGCCCGTGGCGGGGGCGACACCGGTCCAGGTTCCGCCGCTGCTGCCCGGGCAGGTGCTGCGCTTGGCGCCGGCGGCGGGAACCGGGACCGCGACAGCGGATTACGGTATCGGCGCGACGGATCTGTGCGAGTTCATGGAGTTCCCCAGCGGGACCCTGCAGGTGTGCGGAGACAGCTTCGCCGGCCAGGGCGTGGGATTCGGCGGCTGGTTCTCGCCGATCGCGCTGCACGTGGTCGGCGAGTCACTCGACGAGGGTGAGGTGCGCTACGACGGCGTCACCGGCGTCTTCGATCCTCTGCTGGCCGACCCGGCACCGCCCGGGGCTTCGCAGCTGCCCGCCGGCGTCATCGAGATCAACCGCGAGAACTACCTGATGGTGACCACCACCCGGGAACTCCGTCCGCAGAGCTCCCGGCTGGTGAAAGCCGTTGCGGGCCAGACCCGTTGGGCGACCGTGCCCGGATCGCTGCGCGAGGCGGGGTTCGCCGGCGGCGCCCAGTCGCAGATCAGCGGCTACTACGACCCGATCCCGACGGCCGAATCAGCGCGCGGATGGGTCTACATCCTGGCCAACAACTTCGACCGCAGCGGGCCGGTGTCGCTGTATCGCGCCACCCCTGACGAGTTCACCGACCGCGCCGCCTGGCAGGGCTGGACCGGCACCGACTGGGGCGGGCCGGCTGCGCCGCTGTGGCCCGACCGGATCGGCGAGATCAGCGTCCGCCAGATCGACGGCGCCGCGGTGCTGTCCTACTTCAACGCCACCACCGGCAACATGGAGATCCGGGTCGCCAAGAACCCGACCCAGCTGGGCGTCGCGCCGGTGACGACCGTCGTCGTCGCCGCCCCGTGGCCCGAGCAGGCGGAGATCCTGCCGCCGCCGCAGGACAACCGGCTGGCCCAACCGTACGGCGGGTACATCTCGCCGCGCTCCACTCTGGACGACGTCCGCGTGTTCGTCAGCCAGTGGAACACCACACCGCGCGGCGGGAGCCCGTACCGGGTCATCCAGTACGCGGTGAACCCGTTCAAGCCGTGGTGAGCGTTCGCTGCACGGGTTGCCCGAGGCACGCGTTGCCCCAGCGGCCCCACCTATCCACGATTTGCAGGGAAAGTACGAGTGCGGCTCTGCAAAACGTAGATACGTGAGACCTGTGGGACTCGAGCGACCTTTGGCATGATCGAGAAGATGAGCATCGATGTCGTCTACACCGCAGAGTCCACCGCCACCGGAGGCGGCCGCGACGGCCACGTGAAATCGGCCGACGGCAAGATCGACCTCGACACCCGCCCGCCCAAGGAGATGGGCGGCAGTGGGGAAGGGGTCAACCCCGAACTGCTGTTCTCGGCCGGCTACGCCGCGTGCTTCCTCGGGGCGCTGCGGCTGGTCGCCAAGAACGAGAAGGTCACGCTCGACGAGGCCAGCGGGATCACGGCCAAGGTCGGCATCGGCAAGGGTGACGACGGCGGTTTCGGGCTGACCGTCGAACTGACCGGCTACCTGCCCGGTCTCGAGCAGAGCGCCGCCGACGACCTGATGGAGAAGGCGCACGGCGTCTGCCCGTACTCCAAGGCCACGCGCGGCAACATCGACGTCTCCCTGCGCGCGAAGGTCTGACGTGCGGGCTGCACTCGCCGCTGCCGCCACGCTCGGCGTCGCCGCGGCGCTGCTGTCGGCTGCCCCGGCCGCGGCGCGCCCGTCGGACCCCGGCGTGGTGAATTACGCGGTGCTGCCGAAAGGTTCGGTGGGCAACATCGTCGGCGCGCGGATGGGCTTCGAGTCCACGTTCGCGCGTCCGTTCCAGGCGTTCTGGGTCGACAACCCGGTGTGCAACAACTGGGCCGACATCGGCCTGCCCGAGGTGTACAACGACCCAGACCTCGCCGCGTTCAACGGCGCGGTCGCCCAGACCTCGCCGACGGACACGACGCACCTGGTCAAACAGGCGGTCGGGGTGTTCGCCACCACCGAGGCCGCCGACCGCGCGTACCGCCGCGTCGTCGACCGCACCACCGGCTGCGCAGGACAGACCACCGGAATGCACCTGGACAACTTCACCACCCAGGTGTGGACCTTCACGGGCGCTCCGGCCGGCGCCGCCGACGCCGACTGGGTGAAGCGGGAAGCAAACACCGACCGACGCTGCTTCGTCACCACCCGCAAACGCGAGAACGTGCTGTTACAAGCGAAGGTGTGCCAGCCCGGCAACGGCGGCCCGGCGGTCAACGTGTTGGCCGGAGCGATGCAGAACACCCTCGGACAGTGAACCGTCATCCGCAGGTGATGAATTAAAGCCTTCGACCTTGTCGGTCCCTTCGCCCAAGATGGAAGCCACGCATCGATCGACCCCGGAAGGGGGCGGCTGCCCATGGCCCGCACCACCACCCGCGCAGGAATCGAATACGAGAGTCTGAACAGCGCTGACGCGGCGATCGCGCACATCGTCGACCGATGCCTGACCGACGGCCCGGTCGGTCGCGTGGGGCTCGAACTGGAAGCCCACTGTTACGACATCGCCGATCCGGCACGTCGACCCAGCTGGACCAGGCTGACCGCGGTGATCGCCGAACTGCCGGTCCTGCCCGGCGGCAGCATCGTCACCGTCGAACCGGGCGGCGCGGTAGAACTGTCCGGCCCTCCGCTGCCCGACCCGGTGGCCGCGGTCGCGGCCATGGCGACCGACCGCGCGGTGCTGCGCGGCTGCTTCGCCGAAGCAGGGCTGGGTCTGGTCTTGCTCGGCGCCGACCCGCTGCGCCCCGCGGGACGGGTCAACCCCGGAGCGCGTTACCAGGCGATGGAGACGTTCTTCCGCGCCAGCGGTACCGGCACGGCCGGTGCTGCGATGATGACCGCGACGGCCTCCCTGCAGGTCAACGTCGAGGCCGGTCCACACGCGCAGTGGGCACAGCGAGTGCGGCTCACCCATGCGCTGGGCCCCACGTTGATCGCCATCGCCGCCAACTCCCCGGCGCTGCACGGCGAGGTCACCGGCTGGCAGTCGTCGCGCCAACGCGTGTGGAGCCAGCTGGACGTGGCCCGTTGCGGGCCCATCCTCGGCTCGGGTGACGATCCCGCCGACGACTGGGCGCACTACGCGCTGCGGGCACCGCTGATGCTGGTGCACGCCCCCGGACCGGAGCCGGTGCGCGACTTTGTGTCCTTCGCCGACTGGGCCGACCGGCGCGTGCTGCTCGCCGGGCGTCGACCCACGATCGCCGACCTCGATTACCACCTGACGACGCTGTTCCCGCCGGTGCGGCCCCGCGGCTTCCTCGAGATCCGCTACCTCGACAGCGTGCCGGACGCGCTGTGGCCCGCCCTTGCGTTCCTGACCACCACACTGCTCGACGACCCCGTCGCGGCGGACATCGCCGCCGAGGCCACCGAACCGGTCGCCACCGCCTGGGACCGGGCCGCCCAGGTCGGCCTCGCAGACCCGGCCCTGCACCGGGCCGCGCGCCGATGCGTCGACGCCGCCGCCCAGCGGGCCCCCGCCGCCCTGCAGGAATCGATGGAGCTGTTGACACGTTCGGTCCATCAGGGACGCTGCCCGGCCGACGACTTCACCGACCAGGTCGCCGCCCACGGCATCACCGCCGTGGTCGGCCGACTGGCACGAGGGGAACTGTGACCACACGCGAAACGCTCGCCGACGAACTCGCCCGCGCCCGCGACCGCACGCTCGGCCTGGTCGACTTCGACGACGCCGAGGTGCGCCGCCAGTACGACCCGCTGATGAGTCCGCTGGTGTGGGACCTCGCGCACATCGGGCAGCAGGAGGAGTTCTGGTTGCTGCGCGGCGGAGACCCGAACCGTCCCGGCCTGCTGACGCCGCAGATCGATTCGCTCTACGACGCTTTCGTGCATTCGCGGGCTGCGCGCGTCGACCTGCCGTTGCTGCCGCCGGCCGATGCGCGCGGCTACTGCGCGACCGTGCGGGGCAAGGTGCTCGACGTCCTGGACACCTTGCCTGACGACCACCCCGACCTGTTCACCTACGGCCTGGTGGTCAGTCACGAGAATCAGCACGACGAGACGATGTTGCAGGCGCTGAACCTGCGGGCCGGTGCGCCTCTGCTCGACCGCGGCGCACCGCTACCGGCGGGACGCCCCGGCGTCGCCGGGACGTCGGTGCTGGTGCCCGGTGGCCCGTTCGTGCTCGGGGTGGACGCCGCCGACGAGCCGTTCGCGCTGGACAACGAACGCCCCGCGCACGTCGTCGACATTCCCACGTTCCGGATCGGCCGGGTTCCGGTCACCAACGGTGAGTGGCGCCAGTTCGTCGACGACGGCGGCTACCACCAGCGCCGCTGGTGGTCCGCCGACGGGTGGGCACACCGGGAAGCGGCCGGGCTGACCGCTCCGATGTTCTGGAACCCCGACGGCACCCGCACCCGATTCGGACACGTCGAGGACATCCCCGCCGACGAACCCGTCCAGCACATCACGTTCTTCGAAGCCGAGGCCTATGCCGCATGGGCCGGTGCCCGGCTGCCCACCGAAGCGGAATGGGAGAAAGCCTGCGCGTGGGATCCGGCCACCGGGACCCGGCGCCGATACCCCTGGGGCGCAACACAACCCGATGACACGCTGGCCAACCTCGGCGGTCAGGCGCGCCGCCCCGCGCCGGTGGGCGCCTACCCGGACGGCGCATCGGCCTACGGGGTCGAACAGATGCTGGGCGACGTCTGGGAGTGGACCACGTCGCGGCTGCGGCCGTGGCCGGGGTTCGCCCCGATGATCTACCAGCGCTACTCGCAGCCGTTCTTCCACGGAGAGGGCAGCGGCGACTACCGGGTCCTGCGCGGGGGCTCCTGGGCTGTCGCGGCGGACATCCTGCGGCCCAGCTTCCGCAACTGGGATCACCCGATCCGCCGGCAGATCTTCTCGGGGGTGCGGCTCGCGTGGGATGAAGGCGATGAGCCGCTTGCGCGAAGAGCAGATGAGCATGTGTAGGCACCTGGGATGGTTGGGCGCGCCGGTGTCGGTGGCGTCGCTGACGCTCGATCCGCCGTCGGGGTTGCTCGTGCAGTCGTATGCGCCGCGCCGACAGAAACACGGCCTGATGAACGCCGACGGATGGGGCGTCGGCTTCTTCGACGGCGACACACCCCGCCGGTGGCGCAGCGCGGCACCGCTGTGGACCGATGCGTCGTTCGCATCGGTGGCCCCCGCCCTGACCAGCCGGTGCGTGGTGGCCGCGGTCCGCTCGGCCAGCGTCGGGATGCCGATCGAGCCGACGGCGTCGGCGCCGTTCACCGACGGCCGGTGGCTGCTGTCGCACAACGGCCTCGTCGACCGCGCCGTGCTGCCGCTGTCACGGCACACCGAATCCACCAACGACAGTGCGCTGCTGGCTGCACTGATCTTCGAGCGCGGCATCGACGCGCTGGGCGAAACTGTCGCGGCGGTGGCCGCCGACGACCCCAACGCCCGACTGAACATCCTCGCCGGCAACGGATCTCGCCTGGTTGCCACCACCTGCGGAGACACCCTGTCGGTGCTGCGCCGCGACGACGGGATCGTGCTGGCCAGCGAGCCCTACGACGACGACCCGGCGTGGCAGGAAATTCCCGACCGCCACCTCGTCGACGTGGTCGGTGCGCGCGTGACGATGACCCCGCTGAAAGGACTGTGATGGGTTCCCCCACTTCGACGCTCACCAACCACCTGGCCGCCGACGCCGCCGCCACGGCGTTGCGTCGTGACGTGCGCGCCGGTCTGGCGGCACAACCGAAATCGCTGCCGCCCAAGTGGTTCTACGACGACGTCGGCAGCGATCTGTTCGACCAGATCACCCGGCTGCCCGAGTACTACCCGACCCGCGCCGAAGCGCAGATCCTGCGTACCCACGCCGGCGACATCGCCGCCGCGTGCGCCGCCGACACCCTTGTCGAACTCGGCAGCGGCACCTCGGAGAAGACGCGGATGCTGCTCGACGCGCTGCGTGACCGCGGTTCGCTGCGCCGATTCATCCCGTTCGACGTCGATGCCGGCATCCTGCAGTCTGCATCGGAGGCCATCGAGCGGGAGTATCCCGGAATCGAGATCGCCGCGGTGTGCGGGGATTTCGAACAGCACCTCAGCGAGATCCCGGCGCATGGGCGTCGGCTGATCGCGTTCCTCGGTTCGACCATAGGCAACCTGACCGCAGGCCCGCGCGCCGACTTCCTGGCCGCCGTCGCCGATCTCATGGGCCCCGGCGATGCGTTCCTGCTCGGCACCGACCTGGTCAAGGACACCGAGCGGTTGGTGCGGGCCTATGACGACACCGCCGGAGTGACCGCGCGATTCAACCGCAACGTGCTCGCGGTGATCAACCGCCAACTGGGTGCGGACTTCGACCTCGACGCGTTCGACCATGTCGCGAAGTGGAACGACGCCGAGGAGCGTATCGAGATGTGGTTGAAGTCGGCTCGGGCGCAGCAGGTGCGCATCGATGCACTCGACATGGACGTGAAGTTCGACGCCGGCGAGGAAATGCTGACCGAGGTGTCGTGCAAGTTCCGGAAATCCGGCGTCGATGCGGAACTGTCGGCCGCGGGGCTGCGTCGCACCCACTGGTGGACCGACGACGCCGGCGACTTCGCGCTGTCGCTGTCGGTGAAATGACACTCGCACAGCAGTGGCGGGCCGCGCGCCCGCCGGTCGCCGGGGTGCACGTCGACAATGCCGCCTGTTCGCGCCAGAGTCGGGCGGCCATCGACGCGGCCGCGCACCACGCCCGCCACGAAGCCGAGGTCGGTGGCTACGTCGCGGCCGAGGCCGCCACACCAGCCCTCGACGCGGGCCGCGCCGCGGTGCGGGCGCTGACCACGATGCCCGACGCAGACGTCTTCTTCACCACCGGCTCCGGCCACGCCCTCGACGTGCTGCTGAGCACCTGGACGGGCGAACGCCGACTGGCCTGTCTACCCGGCGAATTCGGCCCCAACCTGGCGACCATGGCCCGGCACGGATTCGACATCGACGTCCTGCCGGTCGACGCCGACGGTCGGCTGGACAGCGATGCCGCGGGTCGAGCACTGGCCGCGCGCCCACCGGCGCTGGTGCACCTCACGATGCTGGGAAGCCACCGCGGCACGGTGCAGCCGGTCCGCAAGATCGGCGCGGCGTGCCGCGATCTCGGTCTCCCGCTGTTCGTCGACGCCGCACAGGGATTCGGGCATCTCGACTGCACCGCGATCGGTGCCGACGCGCTCTACACATCCTCGCGCAAATGGACCGCCGGACCGCGCGGCGTGGGACTGCTGGCCACCCGCCCCGGTCTGCTGTCCGAGAGCGAGCAACTGCGGCTGCGGCACGCCGAGGCGAACGTCGGTCTGCACGTCGCTCTCTGCGTCGCGCTGGGGGAGGTGCTGGCGTTCGGTCCGGATGCGGTCCAGACCCGCTTGCGGGAGGTCGGCGCGATGACCCGGACCGCGCTCGCCGAGGTGGCGGGCTGGCGGGTTTGTGAGACCGTGGGCGAACCCAGCGCCATCACCACGCTGCTGCCGCCCGACGGTGTCGATCCGATGGTGGTCCGTGCCCAGCTGATCGCCGACCACTCGATTGTGACCACCTACCTGGGCATCGAGCGTGCGCCCCGTGAAATGACCCGGCCGGCGCTGCGGATCTCACCGCACGTCGACGTCACCGACACCGACCTGGCCACCGTCGCCGCCGCGCTGGACACCGTCACCCGCGCAGCGCGGCGCTGAACTCGGTGCAGAACCAGTCCACATCGGCCATCGAGAACACCAGCGGCGGACGCACTTTCAACACGTGACCGTCAGCACCGCACACCGAGATCAACACGCGACGGTCGCGCATCGCATTGACCAGATCACGCGCACCGGCCCGGTCCGGGGCGCCGCTGTCGCGGTCGCGCACCACTTCCACACCCACATACAGGCCGGTGCCACGCACCTCGCCGATCCTCGGGTGCTCGGCGCACAGCCGGGTCAGCTCGTCACGCAGCACCCCGCCGATGCGCGCGGCATGGGTCATCAGCTGCTCGTCCTCGATGACGTCGAGCACCGCGGCAGCCGCGGCCATCGACACGGGGTTGCCGCCGAAGGTGTTGAAATAGGGGACTGCCCGGGCGAATTCGGCCAGTACCTCGCGGCGCGCGGCCATGGCCGCCACCGGAAGACCGTTGGCCATCGGCTTGCCCATGGTCACCAGGTCGGGTGTCACCCCGTGGCGGCGGAAACCCCACATCGCATCCCCGGTGCGGCCGAAGCCGGGCTGCACCTCGTCGGCGATGAACAGCCCACCGGCTGCGCGCACCGCCGCGACCGCCGGCGCCAGCACCGACGGGTCGGGGTAGATGCCGTCGGAGGAGAAGATCGTGTCGGCGATCAGCGCGCTGACCCCCAGACCGGCGGCCTGCAGATCCGCGATCGCGGTCTGCACGTCGGAGGTGAACTTCGCCGCCACGTCGCGGCGCGAGCGGTAGCTGTCGGGCGCCGGAACCGTACGCACATGCGCACCGACGGCCGCCGCACCGCCCAGCGACGGCGAAATCTCCGTGACCGCAGCGGTATTGCCGTGATACGCATCGCGGGTCACGATGATCCCACGCTTGCCGGTGTACCGGTGGGCCACCCGTAACGCCAGGTCGTTGGCTTCGGACCCGGTGCACGCGTACATCACCTGATCAAGTCCGACCGTGGCGAGCAAGCGCTCGGAGTACTCCACGATGCTCTCGTGCAAATACCGCGTGTGGGTGTTCAATGTCTCGGCCTGACGGGCCATCGCGGCAACCACGTGCGGATGGCAGTGCCCGACGCTGACCACGTTGTTGTACGCGTCGAGGTAACGCAGCCCGTCCGCGTCGAACATGTGGCTGCCACGACCGCGGACCAGATGCACCGGCCGCTCGTAGAACAACCGGTACGCCGGGCCCAGCAGGCGAGTGCGCGCCTCGATGTGCCGCTCGATGCCAGGGTCGGTCGACACACCCCCGTCGTAGCTGTTGGAATCCATGATGTTGGAAAAACCCATGGGTCAGCGTTCGTGTGCTTCGTCGAGGACCGTCCGGCCCAGGTCGGCATAACGCTGCGGATCCCTGTACTTCAGGAAGAGCGCCCACAGCACACCGCCGACGCCCACCACACCGACCACGAACGGGATCGCCGAGAACACCCAGTCCGACGCGGCGGCACCGGCCGCGAACGACGCGTTCTTCGCCAGCAGATAGATCACGTACGACATGCCCAGCCCGCCCAGCAGCGGGGCCAGGAACGTCTTGAACCAGTGCGCCGTCTCGGGATGCCGCTTCTGCACGTGGAAGTACGAGATCACCGAGAACGCCGCGAGCGCCTGCACGATCATGATCGCCGTGGTACCCAGCAGTGCCATCAGGCCGTAGAGACCGGTGTAGGGGTCCCGTCCGGTCAGATCGAAGAACAGCACGACCGCGGCGGCGAAGCCGGTCTGCACGAAGCCGGCGATGTGTGGCGAGCCGTGCACCGGGTGGGTGGCGCCGATGGTCCTGCGCATGCCGGGAATGACGTTCTCCCGCCCGATCGCGTACAGGTAGCGGGCCGCACAGTTGTGGAACGCCATACCGCAGGCGAACGACCCCGACATCAGCAGGATCTTGAACAGGTCGACCGCCCACTGGCCGATATTGGCCTGCACCGGACCGAAGAAGATGTCGCCTGCCGTGGCCGAATCCTGCGCCAGCGCAACGGCATTCTGCGGTCCGGTCCCGACGATCGCCAACCACGAGATCAGCACGTAGAACGTGCCGATACCGATCACCGAGCTGATCACCGCGATCGGGATGATCTTCTTCGGGTTTCGCGACTCCTCGCCGTACATCGCGCTGGACTCGAATCCGACCCACGACCAGAACGCGAAGAACAGACCGACACCGGCCGAGCCGGCCACGGTGATCATGCTGCCGTCGACACCGGCCACCTCACCGGAGAGGCTCTGAAAACCGTTGACCGGGTTCAACGATCCCAGCGCCCACCCCTGCGGGCCGCCACCGGCGAAGATGACCGAGACCGCCATCATCGACAGCATGACGATCTCGGTGATCAGGAACACCGCCAGGACCTTGGCCGCCAGGTTGATGTCGAAATAGGTGAGCACGGCGTTCACGGCGAGCATCAGCACCGCGAAGACGATCCACGGCACGTCGAGGCCGAAGAACGAATTGAACAGGTCGGTGCCGAAGAACGAGAAGATACCGATCAACGATGCTTCGAAGACCATGTACGCCAACGCGGTCAGGAATCCTGCGCCGAGACCCACCACGCGCCCCAGCCCGTGCGAGATGTAGCCGTAGAAGGCGCCGGTCGCGGTGATGTGCTTGCTCATCGCGGCATAGCCGATGGCGAACAACGTCAGCACGATCGTGGCGACGAAATAGCCCGCGGGAGCGTAGACACCGTTGCCGAAGCCGACCGCGATGGGCACGTTGCCGACCATCGCCGTGATCGGGGCGGCGGTGGCCACCGCCATGAACAGCACGCCGACGAGTCCGACGGCGTTGGGCTTGAGGCGTTGGATGCCGTCCGACGATGGCCGGGCCGATGCCGGCGGATCGATGATGTCGCTCATGAGGGGTCCTAATCTGTCCCGAGTGGGGGAATCCGGCCGGTATTTGGTCTGGCCGTACCGTGTCGACGACGACGATGTGGTGCGACACCGGCCATTCCTACCGCCCGCCGTGGCCCTCGGCAACTCGAAAAAGCGCAGTACAGAGTGTGTTTCGTTACGTTCTTGTTTCGCGCGGACCCGTTTCGCTACGGCTCGGTTAAACGCGTCTTTTTGGTCTGCCGTCCCGCGCGGATTGGCCCACACTCAACCCATGCCCGGACTGCCTGCCGACCATGAGCTGTTCGCACGGTCCGCGCTGCGCTGTTACGGCCGTGACCCCCAGACCCCGCTGCGGCTGCTGAGCTTGTCGGAAAACGCCACCTACCTGGCCGAGGGAAACGGGGATCACCAGCCGCTGGTGCTGCGCGTCCACCGTCCCGGCTACCACAGCCTCGACGGCATCCGGTCGGAGCTGGACTGGATGGCAGCCCTGCGCAGCGAAACACGCGTCCGCACACCGGAAATGGTGCCGGCAGAGGACGGCCGTCCGGTGGTCACCGCGAATGTCGGTGAGCGTGAACTGCATGTCGATGCGGTCACCTTCATCCCCGGCTGTACCGCCGAAGACGCACCGGTCGCAGTCGGATTCGCCGACCTGGGCGAACTCACCGCACTGATGCACGAGCACAGCCTGCACTGGCAGCGGCCCGCGGGATTCACGCGGTTCCGCTGGGGACTCGACGACATCCTCGGCGCCGATGCCCGCTGGGGTGACTGGCGCGTAGCCCCCTCACTGACCACCGCGGACCGCGTGTCCATCGAGGCGGCGGCCGACGAGATCACTGCCCGGCTGATCGACTTCGGCACCGACGCAGACCGATTCGGCCTGGTGCATGCCGACCTGCGGCTGGCTAACCTGATGATCGACCCTGCCAACCAGGATGCCGGAATCACCGTGATCGACTTCGACGACTGCGGATGGTCCTGGCATCTGGTGGATCTGAGCTCGGTGCTGTCCTGGATCGAAGACAGCCCGGCGGTTCCGGACATCATCGCGGACTGGCTGCGGGGCTATCACCGTGTCCGCACCCTGCCTGATGCGCACCTTGGGCTGATCCCGACCTTCGTGATGCTGCGCCGCATCCAACTGACCGCGTGGATCGCCTCGCATTCCGATGCCGACGCCGCAATCGCCGTCGGCGCCGAGTACGCGCGCGGTACCGCCGCGTTGGCGCAGCGCTACCTGAACGACCCGACGTGGCTGCGCGACGCCGTCTGCGCGCCGACCCGATAGGAGAGACATGTTCGACCTGCAAGACCGAACCGTGCTGGTGACCGGCGGCAGTAAAGGGATCGGGCGCGGCATCGCCTCGGTGTTCGCCCGCGCCGGCGCGCACGTGGCCGTTGCGGCCCGCACGGCAACCGATCTCGACGCCTGCGTCGCCGCGCTCAACGAGCTCGGGCCGGGCAGGGTCGTGGGCGTGGTCGCCGACGTCAGTGACCGCGCGGCGTGTGACACGATGGCCGCGACCGTGCTCGACGCCTTCGGCGGCCTGGACGTGTTGTGCGCCAACGCCGGGATCTTCCCCGACGCGCCGTTGGCGACCATGACGGCCGAACAACTGAACGAGATCTTCGCCGTGAACGTCAACGGCACCTTCTTCGCCGTGCAGTCCTGCCTCGACGCCCTGATCGCCTCGGGCCGCGGCCGGGTCATCCTGACCTCGTCGATCACCGGACCCATCACCGGCTTTCCCGGCTGGTCACACTACGGCGCCACCAAGGCCGCACAGCTGGGCTTCATGCGGACCGCCGCAATCGAATTGGCGCCGCACAAGGTGACGGTCAACGCGATCCTGCCCGGGAACATCATGAGCGAGGGCATGGTCGAGATGGGGCAGGACTACATCAACGGCATGGCGCGGTCGATCCCGGCCGGTGCGCTCGGTGAGCCCGAGGACATCGGCCACCTGGCCGCGTTCCTGGCCACCCTCGAGGCCGGTTACATCACCGGGCAGGCGATCGCCGTCGACGGCGGTCAGGTGTTGCCGGAGTCGCTCGACGCCGTTGCGGGGTGATTCGTGGAAGGTTCGAGCGGCGGACCGATAGCCGAGGACGTGCGTCGGCGGATCCTGTCCATGCTGGCCCAGGGCACGCTGCGGCCGGGGTCTCGGCTCGGCACCGAACGTGAGATGGCCGAGGCCTTCTCGGTGTCGCGTGCGACCCTGCGCAGCGCTCTGTTGCCGCTGAGTCAGGCCGGGGTGTTGGAACGCCGCACCGGACGGGGCGGCGGCACCTTCGTGTGGGCCGACGTCGTCGAGCGCAACGCTGCCGAACTGGCCGGTCTGCCCGCCCGGCTGCACAGCGGCGGCCACACCAGCACCACGAGGGTGCTGTCCACCGACCGTCGGCCGGCGACCGGTGTCGAGGCGCAGGCGCTCGAATTGGCGGACGGCACAGAGGTGTTCACGGTACGGCGGCTGCGGTACGCCGACGGGGTAGCGCTGTCGCTGGATTCGTCATGCTTCGTCGCCGACCGGATGTCCGACCTGCTCGAGCAGCCGCTGGGCGGCTCCCTGTACGAGCTCCTGCGCGTGCGGTACGGACTGACGCCGGCCACCACGACCGAGACCATCGAGGTGGTCAGCGCCAGCCCGCGGGAGGCGGAGTGGCTGTGCATCCCGCAGCGCAAACCTCTGGTCGCGATCACCCGGGTGACCCGAGACGACACCGAGCGTCCCTTCGAGTACGCCTATGACCTGTTCCGGGCCGACCGGATCCGGCTCACCGCGACAAGTCGCTGTGCGGCGGTGGCGGTACAGCGGTCGATTCACAGCGCGTGAGCCGCACCGGCATCTGCTTGACCCCCGGCACCATCGTCGCCTGCATCCGGGTCACGGGGCCGTCGAGGGCGATGTGGTCGAACCTGGCCAGCAGTTCCTCGAACAACACCTGAGCTTCCAGTCGCGCGAGCTGGGCGCCCAGACACGAGTGCTCGCCGCATCCGAATGACAAGTGGGGGTTGGGGTTCCGGGTGATGTCGAGAGTTTCGGCGGTGGCGCCGAAGATCTCGGGATCGCGGTTGGCCGAACCGTAGAGCATCGTCACGAACTGGCCCTGCTCGATCAGCCGGCCGCGGATCTCGACATCGGCGGTGGCACACCGTGACATGTTGGCCACCGGGGAGGTGAAGCGCAGGAGTTCTTCGACCGCAGAGGGCATCAGCTCCGGATGCTCGCGAAGCAGCCGCAGCTGCTCAGGGTGCTCGATCAGTGCGAGCGTCCCCAGCGCGATGAGGTTGCGCGTGGTCTCGTTGCCGGCAACCAGCAGCAGGAAGCAGAACTGGAGCAGGTCGGCGTCGCTGAGCCGGATGCCGTCGACTTCGGCGGCGACCAGGACCGACAGCAGATCGTCGGCGTCGGTCACCTCACCGCTACGGCGGGGAGCGATCAGTTCCTCGAAATATGCGTACAACTCGCCCATCGCCACGAAAGTGTCCATCTCCACCTCGGGGTCGTCCATGCCGACCGTGGCATCCGACCAGCGACGGAACCGCTCCCAGTCGCTGTCCGGGGCGCCCAGCAACTCGGCGATCATGCGCGTCGGCAGCGGAGCGGCGATCTTCTCGGCGAACTCCACGCCGCCCGACGGATCGATGGCGTCGAGTGCTGTTCGTGCGAAGCTGCGCAGCTTCGGTTCCAGCAGCGCCACCTGGCGCCGCGTGAACCCCGAGTTGATCAGCTTGCGCAGCCGGCGGTGGTGCGGCGGGTCGGTGAAGATCAGGTTGCCGTCCAGCGCCGGCGCCTCGATGGCAGGGTCGGGCACCGTGATGCCTCGGGCCGACGAGAACAAGCTCGGGTGGGTGGAGACGTACCGGATGTCCTCGTACTTCAACAGCGCCCAGAATTCGTGTTCGGCGTTCCAGCACACCGGGTCGGTCTCGCGCAGCTCGCGGTAGGCCGGATACGGGTCGCCGGCGTAGAAGGCCGGCGAGTGCAACGGGTGGGCCATCGTTCACTCCTTTGTGTGCAGAAGGCCGGTGAGGATCACCTCGAGTCCGCGGCCGAACAGCGCCTCGGCGTCGGCGGCAGAGGTCAGTCCGGCCGTACCGAGGTGGTGGTGCAGCTGCACCGATCCGAGCAGGTGGATGTAGAGCACGACGTGCGCGTCATCGATCCGCTCTGCCGGCCAACCGGATTCGGCGAGGATCGCCTTGGCGGTGCGGTCCATCGCATGCGCCGACCCGGTCAGCGGGCGCTGCTGGAGCAGGGCGGCGATGCCGGGCATGTCGACCATCGCGTGCCAGGCGTTGGTGTAGAGCGCCACGATGCGCTGCGTCCAGTCGCCGTCGGTGGGTACCGCGATGCTCTCGACGACGGATTCGGCCAGCAGATCCAGCAGTGCCGCCTTGTCTTTGACGTGGTAGTACACCGACGACGGTGACGTGCCGGCCGCGGCGGCCAGCGCACGCATCGTCACATTCTCCACACCGACGCGACGCGCCAGATCGAGCAGATGTCCGACCAGGTGCGCGCGGTCCAGTGCGCCATACGGCAGCACGGAGGTCGCACGCCGGGGTCGGACCATTGGCAGCCCTTTCGAACAGTGTTCGGTTTCGAACGTTGTTCAGATTGAAGCAGTGGGGTGCCGTGCGGTCAAGGGGTGGTGCGCCGGTCAGTCCGCCTTGTGCGCCGACAGGAGGAACGCTTGCAGGCGCAGCCGTCCGTTCTCGTCGAGCAGATTCAGCGGCGGCGGCGGTCCCGGTGTCTTCGGGACGTTCGAGTGGATCAGGGCCGGCCGGATGTCGTCGATCACCCAGTACGGTGAAACCGCTTCGCGCAGTTCGAGTTCGGAGACCTCGTTGGGTCCCGGGCTCATCTCCTCGGGGAACGCCCCCTTGGCGAACGCCAGCACGAAGTAGCCGGCGCCAGGGGCGGCCGCCCGGTGGACAGACCGCAGGTATGCGTCACGCGATTCGACGGGTAGCGAGTGGAACAGCGTGCTGTCGACGACGGTGGAGAAGCGGCCTTCGAAGCCGTTCAGTTCCGTGATGTCGGCAGCGACGAACGTCGCCCGCTCGGCAAGCCCGCGCCCGGCTGCCGCGGCGGTTGCCGCGGCGATCGCGGTCGGGCTGATGTCGACACCGGTGACCGTGTAACCATCGGCAGCCAGCGCCAGCGAGAGTTCCGCGTGCCCGCAACCGGCGTCGAGCACCTCGCTGCGGAACTTGCCCGCCCGCCACAGCGCGGCGAGTTCCGGTTGCGGCTCACCGATACTCCACGGCGGATCGCCCTCGAAGTTGCCTTCGCCGCGATACGCGCTGTCCCAGTCCATCACTTCGGCCATGTCCGCCACGGTACCCCGCCGATCGCAGCTAATTCGGGCGTGAGAGCTGAGGTTTGCCGACAGGCGCGCAAACCGATCGATCGCCCCGTCCGCGCGGCTCGAACAGCGAGATCTGGCGAGAAGTTCTGAGAAATGCCGCGTACGTCAATTTTGCCTGCTAATCTCCGTCGCGCGGGTAGCGAATTGTCGAGGGGGCAATGAAGTCGATGGTGATTCAAGGGGATGTCCAGGTGGGCCGGCGGCGGCTCACCGATAAACGTGCCGCGTTCTTTCTGGTCCTCGGGATGCTCGCCGTTCCCGTCATCCCGGGATTGTTCGCACCCCATGGCGATGACCAGACGTCACCGGTGGACGCGGAATCCGTCCAGCTGGCAACAGAATCCGGACTGGTGGTCACCGCCGTGCCGCCCGACGGCTGGGACGTCGAGCAGGCCCCCGGCGGGGTGGTGTGGAGGTCCGGGGACGCCTTGGTGCTCATCGAAGCCCACGACCTCGATGGCCGCGACGTCGACGCGATGGGGGAGCGACTCATGCAGATGAACCGCAGGAGCGGCTTCTCGCCGGCATACGACGGTGGCAGGGCTCAGACCGGTGACGGCAACATGACGGGCCAGACCTGCGTCGTCACGACGGTGGGAATGTCCGGGACATGCGCGGTGATCGCTGACAGCGACGTGGTGGTGTTCGCCCAGAGCCTCGGGGACGTCGACGACCCCGCGTTGCCGCTCGACGAGGTCCTCGCCGTGATCGGCAGGGCAGAGCAGTGAGCACCCTGCCCGTGCGACCGGAGGTCGTATACCGTCCGCAGTCCGCAGTGTTCTGGGTGTGGGCCGGCGCCGTCCTGCTCGGGTTGGCCATGTACATCAGCGGTTCAGGCTGGGGGCTCGTCGAAACCAGGCAGGCGCACTTCGTGCTGGCGCCGTTGTGGTGCGGATTCATGATTTTCCTGGTTTGGCTCATGACGCGATTCGATCCCTTCCGCGCCGCGGTGCGCTATCCGCAGATGCTGGCAGCGGGGACGGCGCTCGGTGCGACCATCGCGCTGGCCATGGCCGTATCAGGCAACGCGTCGCTGGAGCGAGCCTGGGCGACGGTGCTCGACCCGGTGACGTTGGCGCGGTGGGCGCCCGCGCTGACGGCGCCGCTGGTCGAAGAATCCGCAAAACTGGCCTGTGCCGCAGTGATTCTGGTGCTGTGCGCGTCGGTCTGCACGCGCATCAGCCAGGCGCTGCTCGTCGGGATGTTCGTGGGGTTCGGCTTCGACATCATGGAGGACCTGAGCTACGCCGTCGTGGCTGCGCTCGACAGCCTGGACTCGGATCTGGCCGGTGCTTCCCTGCAGACGGCGGTCCGGTTCGTCACGTCGATCCCGTCACACTGGTCCTTCACTGCACTGACGTCCGCCGGTTTGATGCTGCTCCTCCCGTCGTTCAGCAACCCCGACGGATGGAGCCGGATGCGGCGGGTGGGCACCGCGGCGGCACTGATGGCGGCAGGGCCCCTCATGCACTTCGTGTGGAACGCACCGCTTCCCGGCATCGCAGGTTCAGAACTGGTGAAGATGGCGTTCAACATCGCAGTCTTCCTGACCGTTGCCCTGCTGCTGCTGCGCCAGGAACGCCGCTGGGTGATCGCCCACAGCGACAAGGCCATCCGCGCCGGATTCTCACCGGAGCTCGTCGCATCCCTGCCGACATGGCGCAGTCGACGGAAGTTCCCGGGTAAGCGCAAGCAGGTGCGTCGGCAGCAGCGCGCCGCGCTCGCCGCGATTCAGGCCTGACCCGGCACTTCCCACGTGTGCACGGGCTCGTTGCCGTGCATGTGACCGCAGTACAGCCGCAGCATCTCGGCCAGCGCGTCGGGCCGGCTCAGGCCACGGTTCTGCAGCGCGTCGACCGTCGCGGCCTGCCATGTCGCACCGTTGCGGCCGGTCTTGGCGCGCCCCTCGATCACGCCCAGGTAGCGGTCGCGCACCTCGGCGGACACCTCCCAGCGCCGCAACCCCTCGTCGGCCATCGGCAGCAGCCGGCGCAGGATCAGTTCGTCGGGCATCACCTCGCCCAGACCCGGCCAGTACATCCGCGAGTTCATCCCGTACTGCGCGGCCTGCAGGAAATTATGTTCTGCCGCAGCGAAACTCATCTGCGTCCACACCGGACGGTCCTCCTCGGACAGCGTGCGCAGCATCCCGTAGTAGAACGCCGAATTGGCCATCATGTCCACGACCGTCGGACCGGCGGGCAGGACGCGGTTCTCCACCCGCAGGTGCGGACGGCCGTCGACGATGTCGTACACCGGCCGGTTCCACCGATAGATCGTCCCGTTGTGCAATCGCAGCTCCGACAGTCGCGGAGTGCGGCCGGCCGCCAGCTCGGCCACCGGGTCCTCGTCGGAGAGTTCCGGCAGCAGCGACGGGAAGTAACGCACGTTCTCCTCGAACAGGTCGAAGATCGAGGTGATCCATCGCTCGCCGAACCACACCCGCGGCCGCACCCCCTGCGTCTTGAGCTCCTCCGGGCGGGTGTCGGTGGCCTGGGCGAACAACTCGATGCGCGTCTCGGCCCACAGGTGGTGGCCGAAGAAATACGGCGAGTTGGCGCCCAGCGCCAGCTGCGGACCTGCGAGCACCTGCGCGGCGTTCCAGTTGTTCGCGAAGTCGGCGGGGGACACCTGCAAGTGCAATTGCATGCTGGTGCAAGCTGATTCGGGGGCGATGGTCTCCGTCTGCAGGCTCAGCCGTTCCGGCCCGGCGATGTCGATCATGATGTCCTCGCCGCGCGCGGTGAAGATCGAGTCGTTGAGTGCCTGATAGCGCGTCGACTCGCTCATCCAGTGCCCGGACAGGTGCTGCGGCATCAGCGTCGGCAGGATCCCCACCATCACGATGTGGGCGTCGCTGAGGTTGGCCTTGGCCTCCGCGGCGTTGAGGCTCGCGCGCACCTCGTCCTCGAGGTCCAGCGCCGACCGGCCCGGCAGCCGCCGCGGCGGCACATTGAACTCGATGTTGTAGGCGCCAAGCTCGGTCTGATAGGCGGGGTCGGCGATCGACGCCAGCACCTCCGCGTTGCTCATCGCGGGCTGGTACTGCGAATCGACGAGGTTGCATTCGATCTCCATGCCGGTCAGCGGCTTCTCGAAGTCGAAGCTGGACTGCGTGAGCATCGTCTCGAACACATCCAGGCACAGCTGCACCTTGCGGCGGTACTCGCGCCGGTGCTCCCGGGTGAATTCGGTCCGCTTGAGTTCCTCGCCCACGGGACCGATGCAACAGCGTCGATGACGTGGGCGCAAGTTCCGGTCGCCGCGTTTGCGACCGCCCCATTCGGGTAGCGCCCGGGGAGCGGGCTTCCACGAGAGGAATATCACCATGACCGATGTCGCGCACCAAGGCTCCGACGCCGGTGACAGCCGTGACGTGCTGACCGACCGGCAAGGCCATCCGATCTTCGACAACCAGAACCAACGCTCCGTCGGCCCCCGCGGCCCGGCGACGATGGAGAACTACCACTTCCTCGAGAAGATGAGCCACTTCGACCGCGAACGCATCCCCGAACGCGTCGTGCACGCTCGCGGCGCCGTCGCATTCGGATACTTCGAGGCCACCGGCAAATGGGGTGACGAACCCATCGAGCGCTACACCCGGGCCAAACTGTTCAACACCCCCGGCAAACGCACCGATCTGGCCATCCGGCTGTCGACCGTGATCGGCGGGCGGGACTCGTCGGAGGTCGCGCGCGACCCCCGCGGGTTCGCGGTCAAGTTCTACACCGAGGACGGCAACTGGGACCTGGTCGGCAACAACCTGGCCGTCTTCTTCATCCGTGACGCGATCAAGTTCCCCGACGTCATCCACTCGCTGAAACCGGATCCGGTCACCCACCATCAGGAGCCAGCCCGCATCTTCGACTTCATGTCGCAGACGCCCGAGTCCATGCACATGATCGTGAATCTGTTCTCGCCGCGCGGCATCCCGGCCAACTACCGCACCATGCAGGGGTTCGGGGTGAACACCTACCGTTGGGTGAACGCCGAAGGGCAGACACATCTGGTGAAGTACCACTGGATGCCCAAGGCCGGAGTGAAGAGCCTGACCGAGGCCGACGCCGCGGCGATCCAGGCGACCGAACTGGGCAGCGCCACCAAGGACCTCTACGAGGCCATCGAACGCGGCGACTACCCGGAGTGGGAACTGCTGGTGCAGGTGATGAGCGACGACGAGCACCCCGAACTCAACTGGGATCCGCTCGACGACACCAAAGTCTGGCCGGAGAACGAGTTCCCGCCCAAGCTGGTCGGCCGAATGGTCTTGAACCGCAACGTCGACAACTTCTTCAACGATGCCGAGCAGTTGGCGCTGGGCACCGGCGTGCTCGTCGACGGACTGGACTTCTCCGAGGACAAGATGCTGATCGGGCGCACGTTCTCCTACTCGGACACCCAGCGCTACCGGGTCGGACCGAACTATCTGCAACTGCCCGTCAACCATCCGAAGAACGCCAAGGTCTCGACGAACCAGCAGGGCGGGCAGATGCAGTACGGCATCGACAACGTCGGCGCCAACCCCCACGTCAACTACGAGCCGTCCATCACCGGCGGGTTGCGCGAAGCCCAAGCGCCGACCGTCGACGAGTACGGGCCCGAGTTCACCGGTCGCATCACCCGGAAACGGATTCCGCGCACCAACGACTACGAGCAGGCCGGCCAGCGGTTCCAACTGATGGAGGAGTGGGAGAAGGACGACCTGGTGGCCAACTTCGTCACAAATATCGGCGAAGCCACCCGGGAGGTTCAGGAGCGGATGGTGTGGCACTTCCTGATGTGCGACGACGAATTGGGGCTGCGGGTCGGCGAGGGGCTGGGCATCACCGTCGACGATGTGCGTGATCTCGAACCGCTGCAATCCCAGACCCTGTCCGACGAGGAGCAGCAGCGCCGGCAGAACCTCGGCAAGAACGGACCCCGCGACGTCGCGGATCTGAAGATGACGCACTGCGTCCCCAACGAACGCGTGGTGCTGGCGGGCTCGTGACCGTCAGGCCCGCCGGGCCACCATGATCTGCGGTCCGAGGCACCCGCCACGCAACCGAACCTCGATGTCGGGGTCGGCGTGGCGGGCCAACGCCCGCAACGCCGACGGGCTGTAAGCCCGCAGTGAGCTGATCACCTCGCCGCGGACGAACGGCAGCAGCGGTGCCCACGGCAGCATCGTGGCCAGAAGCACCAGGTGCAGCGGCGCGGGCGGACGCGGCAGGTCGATCACCAGCAGCGCGTCGGCGACCCGGGTGCCCTCGGCGATCACCCGGGTCGCCGCCTCGGGGTCGAGGCGGTGGAACGACAGCACGAACACCGCGAGGTCGAACGAGTTGTCGGGGGCGTCGATCGCGGTGGCGTCGCACTGCCGGACCTCGGCACGGCGGTGCGCGCCGAGCTCACCTTCGGCCATCGCCGCCACCGCGGCGGCGTCGACGTCGGTGACCGTCACCTGCGCCGTGGGATGCCAGTCCAGCAGCAGCCGCGACACCGCGCCGCGTCCGGCACCGAGCTCGAGGATCCTCGGGTCGGCGACATCGGCGACCTCGTCCAGTGCGATCTCGGCGAATCCTCCGGCGTCACCGAAGACCTCGCGGCCTCGGTATCCGCGCCGATCGGTCTGCAGCAGCCGGTCCAGGAGCGACGCGTCGGGCCCCCCACGCGGCATGGTGGCGATATCAGCTGTGCGGGTGCCCATTGGTCCATGATGGACGAATGGCCGACTTCGTCGCTGCAATCGACCAGGGCACCACCAGCACGCGGTGCATGATCTTCGACCACGACGGTGCCGAGGTGGGCCGTCACCAGCTCGAACACGAACAGATCCTGCCGAAGGCGGGCTGGGTCGAGCACAACCCGGTCGAGATCTGGGAACGCACCAGCGCGGTGCTGGCCTCGGCGCTGAACAACACCAAGCTGACCGCCGGTGACCTCGCGGCCCTGGGCATCACCAACCAGCGGGAGACGTCGCTGGTGTGGAACCGCCGGACCGGCCGGCCGTACTACAACGCGATCGTCTGGCAGGACACCCGCACCGACCGGATCGCCTCCGCGCTGGACCGCGACGGCCGCGGCGACGTGATCCGGCAGAAGGCCGGGCTGCCGCCGGCCACATACTTCGCCGGCGGCAAGCTGCAGTGGTTGCTCGAGAACGTCGACGGGCTGCGCGCCGACGCCGAGAAAGGTGACGCGATATTCGGCACCACCGACACCTGGGTGCTGTGGAATCTGACCGGCGGGCACCGAGGCGGGGTGCACATCACCGACGTCACCAACGCCAGCCGCACCATGCTGATGAACCTCGAGACCCTCGACTGGGACGACGAGTTGCTCGGGTTCTTCGACATTCCGCGTCAGATGCTGCCCGAGATCCGTCCGTCGTCCTGCGCCCAGCCGCACGGGCTGACCCTGGAGACCGGGCCGGCCGACGGCGAGATCCCGGTCACCGGGATCCTCGGTGACCAGCAGGCCGCCATGGTGGGGCAGGTGTGCCTCTCGGCCGGCGAAGCCAAAAACACCTATGGCACAGGCAATTTCCTGCTCATCAACACCGGCGAGGAAATCGTGCGCTCGGAGAACGGGCTGCTGACCACATTGTGTTACCAGTTCGATCAAGCGAAACCCGTTTACGCCCTTGAAGGTTCGATCGCGGTGACCGGTTCGGCGGTGCAGTGGCTGCGCGACCAGCTCGGCATCATCAGCGGCGCATCGCAGAGCGAGGCACTGGCCCGCCAGGTCGAGGACAACGGCGGGGTGTACTTCGTGCCGGCTTTCTCGGGACTCTTTGCGCCATACTGGCGTTCGGACGCACGCGGCGCCATCGTCGGCCTGTCCCGGTACAACACCAATGCCCATCTGGCCCGCGCCACCCTCGAGGCGATCTGCTACCAGAGCCGGGACGTGGCCGACGCGATGGCCGCCGACTCCGGGGTGACGCTGGAAGTGCTCAAGGTCGACGGCGGCATCACCGCCAACGATCTGTGCATGCAGATCCAGGCCGACGTGCTCGGCGTGGATGTGGTCAAACCCGTTGTCGCCGAGACCACCGCGCTCGGTGCCGCCTACGCCGCCGGTCTTGGAGTGGGCTTCTGGGACGGGGCCGACGACCTGCGCGCCAACTGGCAGGAAGACAAGCGCTGGACGCCGCAATGGTCCGACGACCAGCGCGAAGCCGGCTACGCCGGGTGGCGCAAGGCCGTCGAACGCACCCTGGACTGGGTGGACGTCGACTAGGAACTACTGCCCTGCGGCGACCAATTCCCGCAACCGCACGTCGGGGTTCTCCCGCTGCACCGTCTCCAACCGCCACTTCGTCGCGAACACCGCCAGCAGCGCGCCGTCGGTGCGGGTGAACACCTCGACCGAGGGCAGGCGGGACAGCAGCTCCACATCCTCGGGTTCGCACAGCCGGGCCACGGTGTAGGGCAGCGGCTCCAGCTCGATCGGCGCGCTGAACTCCGCACTCATGCGGTGGGCGGCGACCTCGAACTGCATCGGCCCGACCGCGGCCAGCACGGGTGCCTGATCGCCGCGCCGGTCCGACCGCAGCACCTGCACGACACCTTCCTGGTCGAGCTGCTCGATGCCCTTGCGGAATTGCTTGTGCTTGCTCGGATCGGTGCCGCGCGCCACCGAGAAATGCTCCGGGGAGAAGCTGGGGATCGGCGGATACTGCACCGCGACGTCCTGGTAGAGGGTGTCGCCGGGCCGCAGCGCCGCGGCGTTGGCCAACCCGATCACGTCGCCCGGCCAGGCCGTGTCCAGCGTCGAGCGCTGCTGGCCGAACACCGACTGCGCGTACTTGGTGACGAACGGCTTGCCCGTGGCGGCGTGGGTCAGCACGTCACCACGCTCGAACGTGCCCGAACACACCCGGGCGTATGCGATGCGGTCCCGGTGCGCGGAGTCCATGCCGGCCTGCACCTTGAACACGAAGGCCGAGAACGGCGCGTCGGCGTCGCGGCGGTCACCGTTCACGTCGACCTGACCGCCGGGTGACGGCGCCAGCGCCGCCAACACGTCGAGCAACTGGTTGACACCGAAATTCAGTGCGGCAGAAGTGAACAGCACCGGCGTCGAGCTGCAGTCGCGGAACGTCTCGGCGTCGAAGTCCGCACCGTCGGCGCTGAGCAGCTCGGACTCCTCGACCGCGGTGTCCCAGTCGTCGCCGGCCGCCTCGTGCGCCCGGTCCGGGTCGATGTGTTCCTCGGGAGCGGCGGTGGCGCCGCCCGCGGTACGGGTGAACCGGATGAACTTGCCGGTGCGGCGATCCAGCACGCCCTTGAAGTCGCCGGCGATGCCGACCGGCCAGGTCAACGGCGTGGGTCGCAGCCCGATGCGCTCCTGGATCTCGTCCATCAGTTCCAGGGCATGGCGGCCCGGGCGGTCCCACTTGTTGATCACGGTGATGATCGGGATCCGGCGGTGCCGGCACACCTGAAACAGCTTGAGCGTCTGTGGCTCCAGGCCCTTGGCTGCGTCGATGAGCATCACCGCCGAGTCGACGGCGGTGAGCACCCGATAGGTGTCCTCGGAGAAGTCGGCGTGGCCCGGGGTGTCGAGAAGATTGATGATGCAGGTGTCACCGGAGGCTGTGGTGTACGGGAACTGCAGCGCGGTCGACGTGATCGAGATGCCGCGCGCTTTCTCCATCTCCATCCAGTCCGACACCGTGGCGCGGCGGTTTCCCTTGCCGTGCACGGCGCCGGCCTCGGTGATCGCCTTGGCATGCAGCACCAGCGCCTCGGTCAGCGTGGACTTGCCCGCGTCGGGGTGGCTGATGACCGCGAAGGTGCGGCGACGGCGCGCCTCGGCGGAAACTTTGTCGGAACGGGGTCCGGCCGTCGCGGCCGACCCGGGGGAATTCGTCATTATGCTGGCGATTTTATTGGCCGCTGGGGTTCAAGCGTTAATCGCTGGTGTTGTTGGTCCCTCTGGCCCCGTTGGTCGCACTGATCCGCTTTTTGCAGGGGTCTACTCGCACTTTCTCTGAAAAAGTCGCAGGTGTGGGGCGGAAGTGACTCAGGCCGCGGTGCCATCCAGCTCGCGCTTGGTCTGCTTGTCGAGCTCGATGTCGCGCACCGCGGTGTTCGCCTCGAGGTGCGCCACCGACGACGTGCCAGGGATCAGCAGCACGTTGGGCGCCACCGACAACGTCCACGCCAGCACGATCTGGGCCGGGGTGCGGTTCAGCTTCTGCGCTTCGCGGACCACCGCGGCATGGTTGAGCACCGGATTGTCGGGCAGAAATCCCGAGCCCAGCGGGAAGAACGGCACGAACGCGATGCCGCGCTCGGCACACAGGTCCAACACCGGCTGCGAGGTCCGGTCGAGCAGGTTGTAGGCGTTCTGCACGCACACGATCTCAGTGCGGTCCAACGCGATTCGCAGATGCTCGACGGTGATGTTGCTCAACCCGATGCCGGCGATCAGTCCCTCGTCACGCGCGCCGATCATCGTCGTCAACTGCCGGTCGAACAGCTCGCGGTCGACTTCGGTGTCGAACAGCCGCAGGTTCACCGCCGCCAGCCGGTCGGTGTCCAGCGTGCGCAGGTTCTCCTCAAGCTGCCTGCGCAGGCTGTCGGGCTCCTGGTCCGGCAACCAGTTGGCCTGCTCGTCGCGCTTGCCTCCGACCTTGCTCACCAGCGCCAGGTCCTCGGAGTAGGGGTGCAGAGCCTCGCGGATCAGCTCGTTGGCGACGTTCGGTCCGTAGATCTGCGCGGTGTCGATGTGGTCGATGCCCAACTCCACGGCGCGGCGCAGCACGGCCACGGCCTGGTCGTGATCGCGGGGTGGACCGAAAACGCCGGGTCCAGGAAGCTGCATGGCGCCGAATCCGACGCGGCCGACCGAGTACGCACCGAGCTGATAAGAGTCCATGGTGCTTACCTACACGAATCCGCGGTGGTTTCTTCCCGGTAATCCGTCTTCGACCGGAATTGCAGCTGTTCGTCATTAGGCTGGGACGACGAGCCTGGGAGATGTCCATGAGCGAAACCACAAGCAGCGCGGCGTCGATCTTCGAGGTGGGCAACTACGCACCGGTCGCCGACGAGCTCACCGAATTCGACCTGCCCGTCGACGGCGCGATTCCGCCCGAGCTGACGGGCTGGTACCTGCGCAACGGCCCCAACCCGCGGGTGGCCACCGGCCACTGGTTCACCGGCGACGGCATGATCCACGGTGTGCGCCTGGAGAACGGGCGGGCCGCCTGGTACCGCAACCGGTGGGTGCGCACCGACAGCTTCGTCGAGGACTTCCCGCTCTACAACGCCGACGGCACCCGCAACCTGCGTGCCAGCGTGGCCAACACCCACATCGTCAACCACGCCGGTAAGACCCTGGCGCTGGTCGAATCGTCGCTGCCCTACGAGATCACCGATGAACTGGAGACCGTCGGCGCGTACGACTTCGACGGCCGGCTGGTCGACTCGATGACCGCGCACCCGAAGATCTGCCCCGACACCGGCGAAATGCACTTCTTCGGCTACGGCAACATCTTCACCCCGCACGTCACCTACCACCGCGCCGACGCCGACGGCACGCTGTCGGTCAACCGCGGCCTCGACGTCCCGGCCCTGACGATGATGCACGACTTCGCGCTGACCCCGAACCATGCGGTCTTCATGGACCTGCCGATCGTGTTCGACCTCGACATCGCGATGCGCGGCACCGGTGACATGCCGTACCGCTGGGACGACGACTACGGCGCCCGGCTGGGACTGTTGCGCCGCGACGACCCGTTCGGTGAGGTCCGGTGGGTCGACATCGATCCGTGCTACGTGTTCCACGTCGCCAACGCGTACGAGACCAGCTCAGAAACCGGGGAGTCCCTCGTCCTGCAGGCGGTGCGCTACCCCGAATTATGGCGCGACAACGGTGGATTCGACGCTGAAGGCGTGCTGTGGACCTGGACGGTGGACCTGACCACCGGGAAGGTGACCGAAAGCCAGCTCGACGACCGCAGTGTCGAGTTCCCCCGCATCGACGACCGGCTGGCCACCAAGGCGGCGCGGTACGCAGTGTCGGTCGGGAACCGCAACTGGGTGCGTCATGACCTGACCACGGGCGACGCGGTCGAACACCGGTTCCCGGCGTCGGGCCCCGGCAACCCCGGAGAGGCGGTGTTCGTGCCGTCGACCGCGGGCGCGGCCGACGAGTCCAGCGGCTGGTACCTGGGCTACGTCTACGACGCGGCGCGCGACGGCAGCGACCTGGTGATCCTCGACGCGTCCGACTTCACCGGTGATCCCGTGGCGACAATCCATCTGCCGCAACGTGTTCCGTACGGCTTCCACGGCAACTGGATCGCAGGCTGAACTAGGACGGCGGTGTGAAGCTGGGCCACGTCGACGGCTGCTGCGGGGGACCGCCCGGCGGGACCGACTGCGGGTGCAGGCGCAGCAGCTCGCGGCGGTGACGCTCGGCGAGGACGGCGGAGAGCACCATGGCCGGTGGGGCGCCCGGCGGCGGTGGCGGCGAAATCTGAGCGACCACCTCGGTGGCGATCCGATAGGCCATCTCGTCGCGCACCTGCGGCTGCAGCTGCGGGGCGCGCGCGAGGAATTGGCGTGCCAGCTCGGCCTGGCCGGGGCGCAGCCCCGACAACTCGAGCGCTGACGCCCACGACGCCAACTGCGGCGGCATCACCGGCGGCGGTGCCATCTTTGGTGCGCGTTCGCTGATCACCACGGTGCCGGCGAAGATGTCGCCGATACGCTTTCCCTTCGAGGAGAGCAGACTGCAGATCACGGCCGGACCGCCGGTGAGCATCCAGATCTCGATGGCCCCGGCCAGGGCGCGGAACAGCGCCTGGCGAAAACGCTCCGGGCTGCCGTCGTCGGACACCACCCGCAAACCCATCACCATCTTGCCCAGCGTGCGACCCCGGGTGACGGTCTCGAAAATCACCGGATAGCCCACCAGCGCCAGCACCGTGAAGATGAGAAGGACGGAAGCCGAGAACGCCTCGTCCATCTCCGAGAGCGTCAGCGCCCACAACACCACACCGAGGACGTAGACCAGCAACACCACGATGACGTCGATCAGCACCGACAGCGCCCGCACCGGTAACTGGGCGATCTGGATGTCCAGAACCACCGCGTCGCCCGTCACCACGGGCTGTTGCTGGCCGACCATGCTCGCCACGCTACTAAAATCCAGCTGATGGATGTCGACGCGTTCGTTCAGGCGAACCGACCGTCATGGGACCGGCTCGAGCACCTGGTCAAGAACCGTCGAAAGCTGAACGGAGCCGAGGTCGACGAACTCGTCGACCTGTACCAGCGGGTCTCGACCCATCTGTCGATGGTGCGGTCGGCGTCCTCGGACGGCGTGCTGGTGGGCAAGCTGTCGGCTCTGGTGGCCAGGGCCCGCGCCGTGGTCAGCGGCGCGCACGCGCCCCTGCGGCAGGAGTTCGCACGGTTCTGGACCGTGTCGTTCCCCGTCGTCGCCTACCGCGCGTGGCGGTGGTGGCTGGGGTCGGCGGTGGCGTTCTTCCTCGTGGCCGCGGTGATCGGCGTGTGGGTGGCGACCCACCCCGAGGTGCAGGCCACGGTCGGCACGCCGGCCGAGATAGCGCAACTGGTCAACCACGACTTCGCCGACTACTACAGCGAGCATCCGGCCGGGTCGTTCGCGCTGCAGGTCTGGGTGAACAACGCGTGGGTGGCCGCGCAGTGCATCGGGTTCTCGATCCTGCTGGGCATCCCGATTCCGTACGTCCTGTTCCAGAACTCGGCCAACCTGGGCGTGAGCGGTGGTCTGATGTTCGCGGCCGACAAGGGCGATGTGTTCCTGGGCCTGCTGACGCCGCACGGGCTGATCGAGCTGACCGCGGTGTTCCTGGCCGCCGGGGTCGGCATGCGGCTGGGCTGGACGGTGGTGGCCCCGGGTGACCGCCCGCGCGGGCAAGTGCTGGCAGAGCAGGGCCGCGCGGTCATCGCCGTGGCCGGCGGGTTGGTGGCGGTGCTGCTGGTCGCCGGGGTGATCGAGGCGTTCGTGACGCCGTCAGGGTTGCCGACGTTCGTGCGCATCGCGATCGGCGTCGCCGCGGAGCTCGCGTTCATCGGTTATGTCGTGCACTTCGGTCGCAAGGCCGCGGCGGTCGGGGAGACGGGCGACATCGACAACGCGCCCGACGTGGTGCCGACGGGCTGAGTTTCTTCCGCGAGCAGACGCAAACTCGCGTTCTTTCGGCCCGCGGCGTGCGACTTTGTGTCTGCTCGGCGGTCAACCGGTGTAGCCGCCGCGGGCGAGGTGGGCCAGGAGCCGGTCCGCCATGAGCTCGGGGCGCAGGCGGACGTCGGTCACGATGATCGGGATGACTGTCCACCCCGTGCGCTGGATCCCGGCGAACCGCTCCTTGTCCCGCAACATCTCCTCGCGGCCCGCATGCCACTCGATGCTCTCGTACTCCGCCGCAACCCCGTAGTCAGGCCAGGCGAAGTCCACTCGCCACCGCTGGCCCTCGTCGCCCTCGATGACGTACTGAAGCTCCGGTACCGGTACGCCCCGATCGAGCATGGCCAGGCGGGCTTCGCTCTCCAGCGCCGATTCGGCGCGGCCGTCCGCGAACGGAAGAAGGCTCCGCACGGCCACGATCCCGCGCCGACCCCATTGCTCACGCACCGCTTTCACGAGGTCGGCAGGACCGCAGAGCCCTGAGTGCAGCGCGGCGTCGAGCGTGGCCAAAGCCCGGGGACGCTTGAGCTGACGTGCAACTTCGACAGCTGTCCACGCGGGCGCCGTGGCCAGTCGACCCTGCACGATGTTCAGCGGCGCGCCGAGCCTCTGATGGACCATCAAGCCGATCGCCGGCCGCACCCGCCTGCCGGGGTCGAGCACGTGGACAGCCGATATGGCCTCGGTATCGAAGCCGTAGAGCCAGGCGGCCGTGCCCAGACACGCGACCGCGCGCTGGCCGAGGTACACGTCCAGCGCCGCGAGCCGGCCGAAATAGTCCGGCGGGTGGCGAGCGTAGACGCCGTGCCAGACACGGATCAGCTCGCCGCGTCGGACCCGCACATCGAGTTGTTGACGGGTCATGACGCTCAGCAATTCGCGGGTGGCGACGTAGCCGGCGTTGGGATCGAAAAGCTCGGTGACTGCGAGTTGCATGAGCGAAATCGTCACGCCCGCAGCGCGGCTCGCCGATACACAATCTGCTCCGGCTGGGGATCAACCCCCGTCTGTGGACAACGCGACGGTTTGGCGAGCAGACAGAAACTCGCGCGATCACGGCTGAAAGCGTGCGAGTTTGTGTCTGCTCGCGAAGGGAGAAGCGTTACAGGCGGCCGGCGGCCTTCATCGCCAGATAGTGGTCGGCCAGCTCAGGAGCCAGGTCGTCCGGAGCCGCGTCGACCACCTCGACGCCGTGGCTCCGCAACCGCGATGCCACGTCGCGCCGATCGTTGCGCGCCCGCTCGGCAGCCGCCGCGTCGTACACCGCCACCGCATCCGAGCGTCCGGCCGCGAGCGCGTCGACCCGCGGGTCGGCCACCGCTGCGAGCACCACCCGATGCTTGGCGGTCAACGACGGCAGCACGCTCATCAACCCCTCGTCGATCGCCGACGCGTTCAGGTCGGTCAGCAACACCACCAGTGCACTGCGCCGCACCCGCCGCTGGATCGCGGCGACCATCGCGCGCGGATCCGACTCCACCAACGCCGGTTCCAACGGCGCCATCGCATCGACCAGTCGGGCCAGCAGATCGGTCCGCCCGGCGTTGAACACCCCGGCGCGCGTGGTTCGGTCGTGAGCCAGGAAGTCGACGTGGTCGCCGGCGCGGGCGGCCAGTGCCGCCAGCAGCAGCGCCGCGTCCATCGACCAGTCCAGCCGCGGCCAGCCGCCCTGACCGGCCTCCCCGGGCCGGGTCGGGTCGACACCGACGCGCCCGGCCGAGGTGCGGCCGGTGTCGAGCACGATCACCACCCGGCGGTCCCGTTCGGGACGCCACGTGCGCACCACCACGTCGGCCCGGCGTGCGGTGGCCCGCCAGTCGATCGAGCGGACGTCGTCGCCGACGACATACTCACGCAGCGAATCGAATTCGGTGCCCTGTCCGCGGATCAGCACCGGTGTCATGCCTTCCAGCTCCCGCAGCCGAGCCAGCCGCGACGGCAGGTGCTTCCGGGACAGGAACGGCGGCAAGATCCGGATCTGCCACGGAACCCGGTGCGACGCCTGCCGGCCCGCCAAGCCCATGGGCCCGATCGAGCGCGCAGTCACCAACGCCGAGACCTGATCGCCGCGACGCACCGGGTTCAGCTGCGTCTGCACCGTCACGCGTTGGCCGGCCGCAAGATCGACCCCATGCCGGCGGGGCTGCGCGCACGCGCTGGGTGCCCAGGCGTCGCGCACGGCGCCGCGGAACCGGAGCCGGCTGCCGTTGGTCACCTCCAACACCGCGGCGACGGGCTGGCCCAGCCGCGCCGAGGTCTGGCCGCTGCGGGTCAGCGTCAACCCGCGCGGACTGGCCGCGAGCGCGACATCCACCACCACAGCGACGGCCAGCGCGGCCAGCAGCACCGCGAACGTCGCCGCCGGACTGGGGGAGACCACCACCGGCACCGCGCACAGCAGTGCGATCAGTGCGGCGCGATCGGTCAAAACCATTGGGAGTGAACCTATCTCGGTACCGGCACCGCGGCGAGAATGCCCTCCAGCACGCTGTCGGCGCCGGCGCCTTCGAGCTCGGCCTCCGGGCGCAGCCCGATGCGATGCCGCAGTGTGGGCCGCGCCATCGCCTTCACGTCGTCGGGGGTCACGTAGTTGCGTCCGGACAGCCACGCCCACGAGCGCGCGGTGGCCAACAATGCGGTGGCGCCGCGCGGTGACACCCCGAGCTGCAGCGACGGCGAATGCCGTGTGGCGCCGACGATGTCGACGATGTAGCCGAGGATCTCGTTGGCCACCAACACCTGCTGTACCGCCTCGCGGCCCGCCGTCAACTCCGCGGGCCCGGCCACCGGCTGCACCGTCGACAGATTGCGCGGGTCGAAGCCACGGGCATGCCGGTCCAGGATCGCGATCTCCTGATCACGCGGCGGCAGCGGCACATTGAGCTTGAGCAGGAACCGGTCCAGCTGCGCTTCGGGCAGCTGGTAGGTGCCCTCGTACTCGATCGGGTTCTGGGTGGCGGCCACGATGAACGGATCGGGCAGCGGCCGGGGGACACCGTCCACACTCACCTGGCGTTCCTCCATCGCCTCGAGCAGTGCGGCCTGCGTTTTCGGTGGGGTCCGGTTGATCTCGTCGGCCAGCATCAGGTTGGTGAACACCGGTCCGGCACGGAACTCGAACTCGGCGGTCCGCGCGTCGTAGACCAGCGACCCGGTGACATCACCGGGCATCAGGTCGGGCGTGAACTGCACCCGCTTGAACTCCAGCCGCAGCGCCGCCGCCAACGTCCGCACCAACAGCGTCTTGGCCACGCCCGGAACACCTTCGAGCAGCACGTGGCCACGGCACAGCAGCGCGACGACCAGTCCGCTGACCACGGCGTCCTGCCCGACGACCACCTTGCCGATCTCGTTGCGCAATGCCATCAGCGCGGTGCGGGCGGCTTCGTGAGTGGGGGGCTGCGTCACGACTGTGCGACCTGCCTTTCGATGTCGTCGAGTGCGCGGGCCAAGTTCACCAAGTCGGTGTCACTGACCGGCGCGGTCCCGTAGAGCGTATGAGAGATGGCCTGGGCATCGCCGCCGCAGCGCTGCGCGACGGCATGAACGACGGCGGTCGGAGCCGCACCCGGATGCAGACCCAGGCGAGGCATCATGCGTTGCAGTGCGGCCGTGCGCAACGCGGCGGCCGCGCGGTTGCGGGCTCGGCGGGACCGGTAGAGCCGACCGCGGCCTTCCACGGTCTCCGAGGCGCGCACCACGACAGGCAGCTGTTCGGGCACCAGCGGTCCGAGTCGGCGTCCACGCCAGAGCGCCAGCAGCACGACCACCACGACCAACTGCCACACCAGCCAATGCACCTGCGACGGGATCAGGTCGAATATTGAAGCATCGCCGCGGCTTTCGCTGCCCTCGCTGCTCTGCGGCGCATACCAGATCATCCGCTGATGCGTACCGGTGAGATTCAGGGCCAGCGCCGCGTTGCCCTCGTCGAGCAGGCCCTCGTTCGTCACGAACGACGCGCTGCCGACCACGGTAACCGTGCGGCCGTCGTCGTCTCGGTAACGTGCCAGGACACCGTCGTAACAGCGCGTCACCGGTGTGTTGTCCACAGCCTCATAGGAATCCGCGGCGTCGAACGCGACGGTGCCGGCCCGGGTCGCCTCGCGGAGGTCGCAGTCCGGCGCGAGACCCCCGAACTCGACCGATTCGGTGCGACGCAGCTGCGGGGCGAGCTGCTCCCGCGTCTTGCCGATCGGCTCGAGCACCAACCGATCGCCGGGCACCTCGGCCAGCCGGCGCAGCTGCTCGTCGTCGAACAGATGGAATGTCTGCGCCGCGACCAGCAGGGTGTCGGGACGGGCGGCACGTTCGACATCGGCGACGGTGTCGGCCACCACGACCGTGACACCCTGGTCGCGTAGCAGCGCGATCAGCGCGTGCGCGCCCTCGGCCGACGTCGCCCCGGCGTCAAGGCGCCCGCCCGGGCGGGCCGCGGTCGCGAAGACGGTCAGCGCCGCTACGGCCACGACGACCACCAGCGCGAACACCACCCAGCGGGCGGCGCGCACCCGTTGGCGCACCGTCGGGCCCACCGCCGTCGACGTCTGCGTCATCGCACCGGCGCCCAGGGCTGCGGTGCGTCGGGCGACGCACCGGGGGCCGAGACCTTCGCCCCGGCCAGGTCGTCGTCGAGCGCGGCGACCATCGCGTACTGGTCCGACGAACCGGGGCGCTGCCCGTAGGTGATGTCGTTGAAAGCCCTTGCGGCCGCGATGAATCGGTCCGACATCGGTGGCAGCAGGACGCCCGCCGCCGACGCGAGCTCGGTGGCGGTGCGGCCGGGATTCGGCTCGAGCACACCGTTCTCCTCGAGCCGGCGCGCCACCGCGCGCACCCGGTGCCGGACGGCGGCAGACCAGTCTTTCTCGGCGGCATGACGTTCGGCGATGGCCCGATGCTCCGCCGCGCTGAGCACAGCGTCGCCGAACAACGTGACCTCGGAGCTGCGCTCGGTGCCCATCGCCCGCCGCGCGACGCGGATCGCCACCGCGACGGCCACGACAGCCAGAAGCACCAGCACCACCACGGTGACCCAGCCACCCGGGATGTCGGCGGCACCGGCAGCCAGCCGGTACAACAGCTCGTCGAACCAGGCGAGGAGACGGTCGGTCAGCGACGGCTTGGGATAGATCAGCTTGTCCAGTTCCTGCTGCGCGGCATCGCGCGCGTCGTCGCGGTCGAGGTCTACAGGAGCCACGTCACCGCCGGCCGGTCAACCACAGATCGTCGGTGGAGTCGGGCCGCGCGGCGGGGTCCACCGCGGCGCCGGTCTGCAACACCAGGTCGAACGCCTCGGAGCGGATGCGCCGATCGGCGTACTGCAGCACCACCACACCGGCGTTGAACGGCCCGGTGATGATCTGGCCGACCGCACTGCCCACAGCGATCAGCACGAGCGCGACCATCGCGGCGGTGGCCGAGACCGTGGTGCTGAACAGGAGCTGGCCACCGAAGGTGAACGGGATGGACACCGCGACCGCGACGATCTGAGCCACCACCATCGCCAGCAGCCGGATGCCGAACACCCGCCAGAAGTCCCCTTTGACCAGGGTGAACGACCGCCTGATCGAGGAGATGACATCGCGCCGTTCGAGCACGATCACCACCGGTGCGAAGGTGATCATCACCGCGACGTAGACGATCAGCCCCAGCGTCACCAGCCCCAACGGCAACCCGACCGACAACGCCGCCCAGCCGTTGGCCGCCTGCGCGACCACCGCGACGACCACGACGAACGCGCCGAGCGCCAGAAGCGTCGCCAACAGGGTCAGCACCGCGAAACCGATCAGCGCCCAGAGCCGCGGCCGCAGCCGCTGCCACGCCTCACCGATCGAGATGCCCGCACCGAACACCGAACGGCCGATGACCACCGTCAACAAGCCGCTCAGCAGGATGGTCGACAAGCCCGTCGCCACCGAGGCCGCCGCGCTCGACGCGATCGACGCCAGGTTGGCACCGCTGGTCGCGATCAACGATCCGGCGTCCGCGTCGCTTTCCAGGGACTCGGAAAAGGCCAGCGGCCACACCGAAAGCGCCAGCCCCAGCAGCTGCGTGACGACCACGACGATGGTGGTGAGCCCGAGGGTGGCTTTGGGGTTGGCCCGCATGGACGCGATCGCCCCGTTGAAGATGTCGGCCAGTACCAGTGGACGCAGCGGCACGATGCCCGGCTTGAGCGCCGGCGGCGGTCCGTAGCCGGGGGGCGGATAACCGGGGGCACCATAGGCGGGCGGACCGTAGCCCGGCGGACCGTATCCCGGCGGCGGGTAGCCGTAGCCGGGCGGCGGATAGGCGGGTGGGACGCCAGGGGCCGGGCCGCCCGATGGGCGGTGTCCGCCGGCGTCGTTGGTCATGGCACCCATCTTGTCGAGCACCGGGAGAAATGACAACGCGGTGACCTTGACCCCCGACCCGTTTCGCATCGGGGCACGCGGGTACTAGCCTCCCATGACCCGATTCGGCTACACGTTGATGACCGAACAGAGCGGTCCCAAAGACCTTGTCCGCTACGCGGTTTCGGCCGAGGACGCCGGATTCGACTTCGAGGTGTCCAGCGACCACTACTTCCCGTGGCTGGCGTCGCAGGGGCACGCACCGTACGCGTGGTCGGTGCTCGGCGCCGTCGCGCACGCCACCGAGCGTGTCGAGCTGATGACCTACGTGACCTGCCCGACCATCCGCTACCACCCCGCGGTCGTGGCGCAGAAAGCCGCGACGCTGCAGATCCTGGCAGACGGCAGGTTCACCCTCGGTCTGGGCAGCGGCGAGAACCTCAACGAACACGTCGTCGGGCAACGGTGGCCGACGGTGGCGCGCCGGCACGAGATGCTGCGCGAGGCCATCCAGATCATCCGCGAGCTGCACACCGGCGAGATGGTCGACTGGAAAGGCGAGTACTACGAGGTTGACTCGGCGCGGATCTGGGACCTGCCCGACGTGCCGGTCCCGATCGCGACGGCGGTCTCCGGGGAGCGGTCCATCGAGCGCTTCGCGCCGCTGGCCGACCACCTCATCGCCGTCGAACCCGACAAGGGCATCGTCGATGCCTGGCATGAGACGCGCCGGGCCACCGGTCTGCCCGGCGACGTCCGGGTGATCGGACAGATCCCGATCTGCTGGGATCCGGACCGCGAGGCGGCCGTCGCGCGCGCCCACGACCAGTTCCGCTGGTTCGCCGGCGGATGGGCGGTCAACTCCGACCTGCCGACCACAGCCGGATTCGACGGCGCCACCCAGTTCGTGCGCCCGGAGGACACCGCCGACTCCATCCCGTGTGGACCCGACCTCGACGCGATTGTCGAGGCCGTACGCAAATACTGGGAAGCCGGCTTCACCGACATCGCTCTGGTGCAGGTGGGCGGCGAGAGCCAAGATGAGTTTCTCAGCAAGGCAGCAGGGCCGCTGCTGGACAAACTGCGCAGCGCCGCCGGATGAAAGGGTGTCGATGACACGGGGCAAAGGCATCTACGACGACGAGGACGACTCCGAGGCCTCGGCGAAGACACGCAGCGAGGACCCTGACCGCATCGAGGAGAAGACCCCCGACGTGGACTCGGGCTCCGGCGAACCCACCGCCTGAGAGCCACGATGGACGTCCCGACATGGGTGTGGGGCCTGACGATCGCGTTCATCGTCGGACTGCTCGCGTTCGACTTCTTCTTCCACGTCCGCAAGGCCCATGTCCCGACGCTGCGGGAGGCCGCGGTGTGGTCGGCGCTCTACGTGGGCATCGCGATCGCCTTCGGTCTCGGGGTGCTGGTTTTCGGTGGCGGCAAGGCGGGGTCGGAGTACTTCGCCGGGTACATCACCGAGAAGGCGCTGTCGGTCGACAACCTGTTCGTCTTCCTGGTCATCATCGCCAGCTTCCGGGTGCCGCGCGAAGACCAGCAGAAGGTGCTGCTGTTCGGCATCGTGTTCGCGTTGATCGCCCGTACCGGTTTCATCTTCCTGGGCGCGGCGCTGATCAACACGTTCGCGTGGGTGTTCTACGTGTTCGGGCTGATCCTGCTGCTCACGGCCGGCAACCTGCTCAAGTCCGAACGCGACGACGACGACCGCGAAGCCGACAACTTCGTCATCAGGCTGGCCAAGAAGTTCATCCGCACCACGGAGCACTACGACGGCGACAAGCTGGTGACCGTCGTGGACGGCAAGCGCATGCTCACGCCGATGCTGCTGGTCATGGTCGCCATCGGCGGCACCGACATCCTGTTCGCGCTGGATTCGGTTCCTGCGATCTTCGGCCTCACCCAGGATGTGTACCTGGTGTTCACCGCGACTGCGTTCTCCCTACTCGGGTTGCGGCAGCTGTACTTCCTGATCGACGGTCTGCTCGACAGGTTGGTCTATCTCTCCTACGGGCTGGCGACGATCCTCGGGTTCATCGGCGTGAAGCTGATCCTGCATGCCCTGCACGAGAACAACGTGCCGTTCATCAACGACGGCGAGCACGTCCCGGTGGTCGAGGTCAGCACCTCGATGTCGCTGATCGTGATCCTGGGCGTACTGGCCGTCACCGTGCTGGCCTCGTTGCTCAGCCCGAAAGGCAAGGCCCAGACCGCGATCCGCAACGCACGCCGCCACGCGAAGGCGTACCTCGATTCGGAATACACCAAGGACCCGGCCGAACGTGAACGCATCTTCGATGCCCTGCTCAGGGAGCGCGACCAGATTCTCGAGTTGGGCCCCAAGTACCGGCAGATGGTGCGCGACGAGAAAGCGCTGACCGACCTGCTCGACCGCGCCGCCGCCAAACACGACGAAGCCGTCGACCGCGGCCAGGCCGAGCCGTTCACACCAAAAGGATTGACGTAGAACCGGATTCGCTGCCCCGCCCGGTGTGCAGACGCTTCACGGCGGCGGCGGCGGCGGCGCCGGCGGTGGCGCCGGTGGCGGTGGTGGCGGCGCCGGTGGTGGCGGCGGAGGCGGGCCCCACGGCAAGACGATCGGCGGCAGGCCGGGGACCTGGATGACGTTGGGAGGTGGGGGCGGCGGCGCCGCGGGTGCTGCCGCCGGCGGCGGCGCGCTGGGCGGCGGTGGCGGCCGGTAGACCGGTGGGGGGATGCCGTTGCTGGTGAGTATCGTCACGATCGACCCCGGGATGGTCTTACCTCGCGGGCTCGTGCCCAGGATGGTGCCCCTCGTAGAGGTGCTGTTCACCGACGTCGGCTGCGCGGCGACCTGAAACCCGTTGTCAGTCAACTTCTTCCGCGCCGCATCCAGCTTGAGTCCGGTCACGTCGGGCACCTCGCCTCTGGGGCTGCCCTCGACATAGAGCGGATCGGTGGGCGGCATGGCCACCGGACCGAAGTCCTCGGCGATCGGTTTCATCGCCTGGTACCAGGTGCGGGCCGGTTCGGTTCCGCCGTAGAGGTCGCCGTCACCGCACTTGCGTAGCGGGTACGAACACAGACCCGACGGTGACGGGGAGTCGTCGAAGATGTAGTTCGCGGCGGCGTACCGATTCGTGAAGCCCAGGAACCCCGAGGACCGGTGCGACTCCGTCGTGCCGGTCTTGCCCGACATCGGCAGGTCCCACCCGACCGTTCCCGCCGCGCTGGTGGCCGTTCCGCCGGTATGGTCCTTGCCCAGCGCATTGGCCAACGTGTTGGCCAGCCCCTCGGGTACGACCTGCTCGCAGGCCGCAGTGTTGAGCGGCACCTCGTCGCCATGGCGGTCGAAGACCTTGGCGATCGGGCTCGGGGGACACCACATGCCGCCAGATGCCAACGTCGCGGCCACATTCGACAACTCCAGCGCGTTGAGCTCCAGCGGCCCGAGCGTGAAGGACCCCTGGTTCCGACGCTTCACGAAGTCAGCGAGGCTTTCGTTGCTGTCCGGGTCGTAGTCGCGAGCGGTCCCCGGCTCGGCGTACGAACGAAGCCCGAGCCGGACCGCCATGTCCACCGCACGAGGCACGCCGATCTGGGAGATCAACTTGGCGAACGCGGTGTTCGGCGATTTCGCCAGCGCCTCGGTCACGTCCATCTGTCCGGCGAACCCGGAGACGTTGCGCACACACCACGTCTTGCGCGGACAACCCGGTCCGGTGCTGTCGCCCAACCCGGTGGCCTGGAAGAACTGGGGCACATCGAGTTTGGTCTTGATGCCCATCCCCATCTCCAGCGCCGCGGCGGTGGTGAAGATCTTGAAGATGGAGCCGGCGCCGTCGCCGACGAGGGAGAACGGCTGCGGCTGCACGGTCTGACCGGCCCCGAGGTCCAACCCGTACGTGCGGTTGTCGGCCATCGCGACGACCTCGTGTGCCTCCTTGCCCGGTCTGATCACACTCATCACACTGGCCACGCCGGGTGCGCTCGGGTCGGCGACCTTGTCGATCGATGATTTGACGCTGCGCTGCACCTTCGGCTCGAGCGTTGTGCGGATCAGGTAGCCGTTGCGCGCGACGTCCTGCGGGCTCAGACCGGCCCGGGCCAGGTACTGAACCGCGTAATCGCAGAAGAAGGCGCGGTCACCCGCGGCAATGCAGCCCTGCGGAAGCTGGGCGGGCCGGGCAAGCACCCCCAGCGGCTGCGACTTGGCGGCGCGGAGTTCGTCGGCCCGGTCGGGCAGGTTTTCCATCATGGTGTTGAGCACCAGGTTTCGCCGTTGCAGGGCCGCATCGGGGTTGGTGTAGGGATCCAGTGACGCCGGTGACCGAACCATCCCGGCCAGAAGTGCTGCCTGCTGCCAGTTGAGGTCGACCGCGTCGATGCCGAAGTAGGTCTTCGCGGCATCCTGAACCCCGAATGCCCCGTTGCCGAACGACACCAGATTCAAGTAACGGGCCAAGATCTCGGACTTGGGCAGCGCCACATCCATGGCCAGGGCAGCCCGGATCTCGCGCAGCTTGCGAGCCGGGCTGATCTCGACGGCGGCGCGCCGCTCGGCGTTCGTCTTCGCCGTCACCAGCAGGTTGAAGTTCTTGGCGTATTGCTGCTCCAGAGTGGACCCGCCCCGGGGTGACTCGACGCCTTGCAGATATCCGGCCAGACCGGTGAGTGTGCCCTGCCAGTCGACACCGTTGTGGTCGGCGAATCGCTTGTCCTCGATCGCGACGATGGCCAACTTCACCGTGTCGGCGATGCGGTCGCTGGGCACGTGCCATCGACGCTGCTCGTAGAGCCACGCGATCGGATTCCCCTCGGTGTCGACCATCGTGGAGACGAGCGGGGCCTCGCCTTCGAGCAGGAGTCCGGATTCTTCGCTGGCCGAGTCGGAAATGCCCATCAGAGTGGATCCGACGCCTCCGACGAACGGGAACATCAGCGCGGCGACCAGCAGCCCGGCCAGCAGGCAACATCCTGCGAGTTGGGCGATGACAACCCGTTTTGCCCGACGGCTGTCGCGCATGGTGTCAGCTTATGGCGGCTCGCGGCGGCTGATGGGCGGATCGGTGCGGCCCGGCAAGATCACCACAAGAACAAGGCCCCGACCGGGAATCCGGTCAGGGCCTCTCCTTGTCACACGAGTCGGGGTGGCGGGATTCGAACCCACGACCTCTTCGTCCCGAACGAAGCACGCTACCAAGCTGCGCCACACCCCGCGTGAAGCCACGACAGCGTATCGCATCGGCGGCCGTTGAAGCCAAACGCCCACCCGCTGCGGAATGAATCCGGCCACCGACGGTGTTGTCCAGTCTGACCGACCAGGTGCGTGGGAAACGAGGCGAGAGATGACTGGGCTCGGAGCGTCGATCTACGTGGGATTTTTCGTGCTGGCAGCGCTGTGGCTGTTCCTGACCTCTGAGGGGCCGCTGATCCGCAACTCCGACAGCGGCCAGCAGCCGGACCGTTCGAACTCGGCCAAGACCTCGGCCGGCTCGGACAGCGCCATGCCGTGGCTGGCCAGCCACTCGTCGCAGAAGTAGGTCTCCGCGTAGCGGTCGCCGCCGTCGGCGAGCAGCGTCACCACCGACCCCCTGCAGCCCTGCTCGGCCATCTGCGCCAGGAGCCCGAACGCGCCCCAGATGTTCGTCCCCGTCGACGGACCGACCCGCCGCCCCAGCACCCGGCTGACGTGATGCGCCGCGGCCACCGACGCCGCGTCCGGCACCGCCACCATCACATCCACGACGCCGGGCAGAAATGACGGCTCGACACGTGGCCGGCCGATGCCCTCGATCCGCGACGACGCGCCCGTGACGACGTCGGGATCCCCGGTGGCATACGACGGGAAGAAGGCCGAGTTCTCCGGGTCCACCACGCACAGCTTCGTCGGATGGCGGCGGTACCGGATGTAGCGGCCGATGGTCGCACTGGTGCCACCGGTGCCCGCACCCACCACGATCCACTCCGGGATCGGATGCGTCTCCTGCGTCATCTGCTCGAAGATCGACTCGGCGATGTTGTTGTTACCCCGCCAATCGGTGGCACGCTCGGCGTGGGTGAACTGGTCGAGATAATGCCCGCCGGTCTCGTCGGCCAGCCGCTGCGCCTCGTCGTACACCTGGGCCGACTCGCGCACGAAATGGCAACGGCCACCCTGGGATTGGATCAACGCCACCTTGGCCGCACTCGTGGACTCCGGCATCACCGCGATGAACCGCAACCCGAGCATCGCCGCGAAGTACGCCTCCGAAACCGCAGTGGAGCCCGACGACGCCTCGATCACCGTGGTGTCTTCGCCGATCCAGCCGTTGCACAAGCCGTACAGGAACAGCGAGCGCGCCAACCGGTGCTTGAGGCTGCCGGTGATGTGCGTCGTCTCGTCCTTGAGATACAACGCGAGATCACAGTCGGCTGCCCACGAGGGCAGCGGGTAGCGCAACAGATGGGTGTCGGCGCTGCGGCGCGCGTCGGCCTCGATGAGCCGCACCGCATTGTCGACCCAGTCTCGGGACGGGCGACAGCCCGCGCGGCTCACCGCGCCGATACGGTCGGGTGCGACTGGCCGGCCTTCGAACCGGCATCCGAGCCGCCCGTGGGCGCGGCCACCAACGTCAACAGCGTCGCCTCCGGACGGCAGCAGAAGCGCAGCGGCGCGAACGGCGACGTGCCGATACCGGCCGACACATGCAGTTGCGTGTGCGCGCCCCACCGCGACGGACCCTTGGCGCGCGACCGGTCCAGCTCGCAGTTGGTGACGATGGCGCCGTAGAACGGAAGGCACAGCTGCCCACCGTGGGTGTGGCCGGCCATCACCAGCTGGTAGCCGTCGGCGGCGAAGCGGTCCAGCACGCGCGGCTCCGGCGAATGGGTCAGGCCCAGCGTCAGATTGGCCGCAGCGTTCGCCGGGCCCGCGATGGTTGCGTACCGGTCCCGCGACAGGTGCGGGTCTTCCACTCCGGCAGCCGCGATGTGCAGACCCTTGACCTCCAGCTCGCGCCTGGTGTGGGTCATGTCCAGCCAGCCGCGCTCGGTGAACGCCGCCCGCAGGTCCTGCCAGGGCAGCGGCTCGCCGTGGATGCGGTGGGTGGGTTTGGTCAGGTAGTTGGCCGGGTTCTTCAGCCGCGGCGCGAAATAGTCGTTGCTGCCGAACACGAACAACCCGGGCACCGCCAGCAGATCACCGAGCGCCTGCACGACCGCCGGGACCGCCTTCGGATGGGCCAGGTTGTCGCCGGTGTTGACCACCAGATCCGGCTCCCACCGCGCGAGGTCGCGCAGCCAGGCTTGCTTGCGGCGCTGCGTCGGACGCATGTGGATGTCGCTGATGTGCAACACCTTCAGCGGCGCGGAACCGGGGGAGAGCACCGGCATGGTCGTCTCACGCACGACGAAGGCGTTGCGCTCGATCAGCGACGCATAGCCGATTCCCGCGACGAGCGTGCCGAACGTTGCGGCCGCGGTGGTCTTGAGGATCGATCCGGGTGAACCAGAAGGCACAGCAGGCATCAACCCAGCCTACTGCCACCGGCTGCCATCCACCGATCTCCCTGCTGATCAGCCCGGCGGTGGAGGTGGCGGCGGACCCAGCACCGGCACCGTGATCGGCGGCAGACCCGGAATCTGGATCACCTGCTGACCGACCGGAGGCGGCGGTGCCCCCGGGATCCCCACAGTCGGCGGCGGCGGTGGCGGTGCCGGCGCGATGCCGTTGGACACCTGGATCGTGATGATCGACCCGGGAATCGTCTGCCCGCTCGGCGAGGTCCCGACGACCGTGCCCCGCGACGACGTGCTGTTGACCGACGACACACCCTCGGCCACCTGGAAACCGGCCTCCCGCAGGCGCTGGCGGGCGATGTCTTCCTTCAGGCCGGCCACACTCGGCACCCTGGACCCGGGGCCGCCCTCGACGTAGCGCGGGTCGGTCGGCGGCAATACCACCTCGCCGAAGTTGGTGGCGATCGGCTTCATCGCGGTGAACCACGTCCGGGCCGGCTCGTTACCGCCGAACAGGTTGCCCGACCCGCACTGGCGCAGCGGGAACGAGCAGAGCTCGGTGGGGGCGGTCGAGTCGTCGTAGATGTAGTTGGCCGCGGCGAGCTGGTTGGTGAAACCCAAGAACGCCGAGGACCGGTTGGACTCGGTGGTTCCGGTCTTCCCCGACATCGGCAGGTTCCAGCCGACGGAGGACGCCGCCCCGGCCGCCGTGCCGGCGCCGGTGTCGTCCTTGCTCATCGCCACCGCCAACGTGTTGGCCAGGCCCTCGGGCACCGCCTGCTCGCAGGTCTCGGTGGTCACCGAGACCTCCTCGCCGCGGCGGTCGTAGATCTTGTCGATGGGATTCGGTGGGCACCACATGCCGCCGGAGGCCAACGTCGCCGCGACGTTGGACAGCTCCAACGCGTTGACCTCGATCGGACCCAACGTGAACGAACCGATGTTCTGCCGTTTGACGAAGTCGGCGAGGCTCTCGTTGCTCTCGGGATCGTAGTCGCGCGCGGTGCCCGGCAGCGCATAGGACCGCAGACCCAGCCGCACCGCCATGTCCACGGCGCGCTGCACCCCGACCTGTGCGATCAGCTTCGCGAACGCGGTGTTCGGCGACGTCGCCAACGCGTCGGTGACGTTCATCGTGCCCCGATAGTTGCCGGCGTTGCGCACGCACCACGTGGCAGGCGGACATCCCGGGGTGTCGCTGCTGCCCAGGCCCTTGGCCTGGAACTGGCCCGGCGCTTCGAGCTGGGTGTTGATGCCCATGCCCATCTCCATCGCCGCGGCGGTGGTGAAGATCTTGAACACCGAGCCGGCACCATTGCCGACCAGCGAGAACGGCTGCGGCTGCATCGTCTCGCCGGCATCGAGGTTCAGGCCGTAGGTGCGGTTACTGGCCATCGCCAGAACCGGATGGTTCTCCTTGCCCGGGCGGATCACGCTCATCACGCTGGCCACGCCCTCGAGATCCGGGCTGGCGAAATTGTCGATCGCCGACTTCACCGTGTTCTGCACGTCGGGGTCCAGCGTCGTCTTGATCATGTAGCCGCCCTTGGCGACCTGGTCCTTGCTGATGCCGGCCCGCGCCAGATAGTCCAGCGCGTAGTCGCAGAAGAAGGCGCGGTCACCAGCGGCGATGCAGCCGCGCGGCAGCTCCTTCGGCCGTGGCAGCACTCCGAGCGGCTGCTGTTTGGCCACCCGCAACTCGTCGGCGTACTCGGGCAGGTTCTCGATCATCGTGTCCAGCACGACGTTGCGGCGTGCCAGGGCGCCGTCGGGGTTCGTGTACGGGTTCAGGGTGCTGGTCGATTGCACCATCCCCGCCAGCAGCGCCGCCTGCTGCCAGTTGAGTTCCGAGGCGTTGATCCCGAAGTAGGTCTGGGCTGCGTCCTGGACGCCGAACGCCCCGTTGCCGAACGACACCAGGTTCAGGTACCGCGTCAGGATCTCCGGCTTGGTGAACGTCTTGTCCAGAGTCAGAGCCATCCGGATCTCACGCAGCTTGCGCGCCGGGGTGGTCTCGATCGCCGCGCGCTTCTCCGCGTCGGTCTGGGCGATCACCAGCAGCTGGTAGTTCTTGACGTACTGCTGCTCGATGGTCGAGCCGCCGCGGGTGTCCGGATTGCCCGACAGGTAACCCGACAGGCCGGTCAGCGTGCCCTGCCAGTCCACGCCATTGTGCTCGGCAAATCTCTTGTCCTCGATCGAGACGATCGCCAGCTTCATCGTGTTGGCGATTTGCTCGGTCGGCACCTCGAAGCGTCGCTGCGAGTACAGCCACGCGATCACGTTGCCCTTCGCGTCGACCATCGTCGACACCGCCGGCACCTCACCCTCGACCAACTGGGCCGAGCCGTTGGCGACGACGTCGGACGCGCGGTTGGACATCAGCCCTATTCCGCCGACGACCGGAAACATCAAGGCGGCGGCGATCACACTGGCCAACAGGCAGCACCACGCCAACTTGATGACCGTCACCGATTTCGGCGGTGGCGGTGTATCGGACTCCTCCGGCATGCGTACAAGAGTAACGACGATGCAAAGTCGGTCCCCGCCAGAGCAGCGACAACGCATTGCGGCACCGCGTGCCAAATGCCTGGATGCGGCACTGTACCGGCCTGACGGCACGGTCGTCCCAAAAACGTGGTCACGAACGTATTGCGCAAACCGGGCCTGACCACCTAAATTGAGCGCACAGTGCGATACAGGTCACACCCGGTACTCGCAGTGTGGCGCAGATCGCACCCCCGCGATCTACGTCTGTGTCCATCGTCTGCGTTGTCGGGGCGCGGCCAGAACGAAGAGGATCGCTGGTGTCAGTTACAAAGCCCGCCGTGCGTAAGGCCACCGTGAATCCGTCGGCTCATTCCACCCTCCACGGAGCTGAAGCCGAAGCTCGAATCGCGTGGGTCTCCCAGGCGCGCTGCCGGCAGACCGATCCCGACGAGCTTTTCGTACGCGGTGCCGCCCAACGCAAGGCGGCCGTGATCTGCCGGCACTGCCCGGTCATCGCCGAGTGCGGCGCCGACGCGCTGGACAACCGCGTCGAGTTCGGCGTCTGGGGCGGCATGACCGAACGCCAGAGACGTGCTCTGCTCAAGCAGCATCCCGACGTCGTTTCGTGGGCTGACTTCTTTGCCGCCCAGCGCAAGCACCGTAGCGCTGGCTAAGTCCTGATCCTGCGGTGACCTAACCCGCGGCCGCAGCGGCCTCGCCGGTGATCTGATCGGCGATGGCACGCAGCGCCTCCAAATCCGAAACGTCGAACGGCAACGACGGCACACCCACCAACGCGACGTGCGGATTCGCGCCGGTGAACCGCGACAACAGCCGAACCTCTCGCTTGGCCGTCGACGCCCGATCCGAGTGAATCCGCAGCGCGGCCGCAGCCACCGAGTCCGGCCGCGTCTGCTCCAGGACCTCGGCCGCCTCAGCGGCCTTCTCCGCGGTCAGATCGCACAGCGTCGGGTGCGTACGGTTCAAGATCAGCCCGGCCAGCGGCATGTGCTCCTCGGAGAGCCGGTCGACGAAGAACGACGCCTCCCGCAGGGCATCGGGCTCGGCTGCCGACACGACGACGAACTGGGTGCCGCGCCGCTTGAGCAGATCGTAGGTGCGGTCGGCCTTCTCCCGGAAACCGCCGAACGTCGCATCCAGAGACTGCACGAAAGACGCTGCGTCCGAGAGCATCTGAGACCCCAGGATCGTCGACATCCCCTTCATCGCCAGGCCCACCGCGCCCGTCACCAGGCGGCCGAAACCGCGGCCGGGAGCCAGCAGCAACCGCCACAGCCGGCTGTCCATGAAGCTGCCCAACCGCTTCGGCGCATCCAGGAAGTCCAGCGCGTTGCGCGACGGTGGCGTGTCGACGACGACCAGATCCCACTTGTCCTCGGCCAGAAGCTGACCCAGCTTCTCCATGGCCATGTACTCCTGTGTGCCCGCCAGCGAGGTGGCCACCGTCTGATAGAAGGTGTTCTCCAAGATCGCATCGGCGCGCTCGGCGCCGGAATACTGCACCACCATCTCATCGAACGTGCGGCGCATGTCGAGCATCATCGCGTGCAGCTCACCGGTGACCTCCGGCGCCAGCGGCACCCGCTGCGGGGTGTTGCCCAGGTCCTTGATGCCCAACGCCTGGGCCAGGCGCTTGGCGGGGTCGATGGTCAGCACCACGACGGTGCGCCCGTACTCGGCCGCGCGCAACGCCATCGCCGCGGCCGTCGTCGTCTTCCCGACCCCTCCCGCGCCGCAGCACACCACGACGCGGTTGGACCGGTCTTGCAGGATCGAGGCCATGTCGAGGGCCGGTGGAGTGGTGCTCATCGTTGTCCTCCGCTCACCGCACGCCCTGGTGGGCGAGCTCTTCGGCCAGTTCGTACAGACTTCCCAGGTCGACCCCGTCGGACAGCGTCGGTAGCTCCAGCCGCGGCACGTCGATCTGCACCAGCTGCTCGGCACTCTCGGTGCGCGCCGTGATGCGCGTCGCGTGCTGAATCGTCTCGGTCAGCAGACCGGCGAAATCGTTGCCCGACAAAGTGATTCCGGCCTGCTCGAGGTCGGCGCGCACCGCGTCGGCATCGATGTCGCCCTCGGCGGCCTTGGCCAGCGCGTCGGCCGGCAGATAGGTCGGGATGTTGCGGTTGACGATGACGCTGCCGATCGGCAGCTTCATCTGCCGCAACTCCTCGATGGCCTCGACCGTCTCCTGGATCGGCAGCGCCTCGAGCAGAGTGACCAGATGCACCGCCGTGGCGTCGGAATGCAGGATCTTGACCACACCCTCGGCCTGCGAATGCACCGGGCCGCCCTTGGCGAGTTCCGACACCGCCGAGGTGACGTCGAGGAACCGGGCGATCCGACCCGTCGGCGGTGCGTCGACCACCACCGCGTCGTACACGCCGTGCTTGGCGCGGTCCTTGTCCTTGTCACCACGGGTGACGATCTCTTTGATCTTCCCGGTCAACAGCACATCCCGCAGGCCCGGAGCGATGGTGGTGGCGAACTCGACCGCGCCGATGCGGCGCATCGCCCGACCGGCCAGGCCCAGGTTGTAGAACATGTCGAGGTACTCGAGGAACGCCGCCTCGGTGTCGATGGCCAGCGCGTTGACCTGGCCGCCGCCCTCGGCCGTGGCGATCTTGACCTCTTCGTACGGCAGCGGCGGCACATCGAAGAGCTGCGAAATCCCTTGGCGCCCTTCGACTTCCACCAGCAACACCTTGCGACCGTTGGCGGCCAGCGCCAGCGCCAGCGCCGCGGCGATCGTGGTCTTGCCCGTGCCACCTTTGCCGGAAACGAAGTGCAGACGGGCTTTGGTCAGGCGAGAGGGCCAGCCGGCCGCCTTGGGACCGGTCGCTGTCCCGTTCGGTGTGGTTGCCACCAGTGCATGCTAGCCATAGGTGCTCCTCCGCCCGATAAGCTCGGGCACATGAGCGAACCGGCCCGCTGGGAATACGCGACTGTCCCGCTACTGACACATGCGACCAAGCAGATCCTCGACCAGTGGGGCGAGGACGGCTGGGAACTGGTGTCGGTGCTGCCCGGCCCGACCGGCGAGCAACACGTCGCCTATCTGAAGCGGCCCAAGTGACAGGCTGGTCCGCCCGACTCGGCGACCTCGGCGTCGCGCTGCCGGAGGTCGTCGCCCCCGTGGCGGCCTACATCCCGGCCGTGCGGACCGGCAACCTCGTCTACACCTCAGGCCAGCTGCCCATGGTGTCGGGCAAGCTGCCGGCCACCGGCAAGGTCGGCGCCGGCGTGACACCCGAGCAGGCCAAGGAGCTGGCCCGGCAGTGCGCGCTGAACGCCTTGGCCGCCGTCGACTCGCTCGTCGGGCTCGACGCCGTCGTCCGGGTGGTCAAGGTCGTCGGGTTCGTCGCCTCCGCGCCCGGCTTCAACGGCCAACCCGGCGTCATCAACGGCGCGTCGGAACTGTTCGCCGAGGTCTTCGGCGACGCCGGTGCGCACGCCCGGTCCGCGGTCGGCGTCTCCGAGCTGCCGCTCGACGCGCCCGTGGAAGTGGAGATCATCGTCGAGGTCAGCGGCTAGCGATACGCGTGAGTGGTCTCGAGCATCCCGCCTACGGCCTCCTGAGGCCGGTGACCGAGACCGCCTCGGTACTGCTGTGCGAAAACCCGGGCCTGATGACGCTCGACGGCACCAACACCTGGGTGTTGCGCGGGCCGGGCAGCGACGAGATGGTCGTCGTCGACCCCGGACCCGACGACAAAGACGAACACATCGAGCGTCTCGCCGAGCTCGGGCCGATCCCGCTGGTACTGATCAGTCACCGCCACGGCGACCACACCGGCGGCATCGACCGCCTCGTCGACCTGACCGGCGCGGTGGTGCGGTCGGTGGGCAGCGGCTTCCTGCGCGGGCTCGGCGGTCCGCTGACCGACGGCGAGGCCATCGACGCGGCAGGGCTGCGGATCACGGTGCTGGCCACCCCCGGCCACACCGCCGACTCGGTGTCGTTCCTGGTGGGCACAGATGCGGTGCTGACCGCAGACACCATCCTGGGCCGCGGCACCACCGTCATCGACTCCGAAGACGGCGACCTGGGCGACTACCTGGAATCACTGCGGCGACTGCGCGGCCTCGGCGTGCGCCAGGTGCTGCCCGGGCACGGACCCGAACTCGACAACCTGGTCGAGGTCAGCGACACCTACCTGGCGCACCGCGAAGAACGCCTCGACCAGGTCCGTGGCGCGCTGGCCGAACTCGGCGAGGACGCCAGCGCCCGAGCCGTCGTCGAGCACGTCTACACCGACGTCGACGAGAAGCTCTGGGACGCCGCCGAGTGGAGTGTGCAAGCGCAGCTGAACTACCTGCGCCGCTGACGCGGCTCGCCGAGATTGCATGTAGCGCGCCGAAACGCGTACTTGACGCGCGTGGAATGCAATTTCGGCGGGTTACCTCGCTCGCGGCCGGATGCTCGCTCGTTACCTCGCTCGGCGGGCCAACCGCTCGCTGTCGCTGATCAACACACTCTTGCCCTCGAGCCGGATCCAGCCGCGATGGGCGAAGTCGGCCAGCGCCTTGTTCACCGTCTCGCGCGAAGCGCCGACCAGCTGAGCGATCTCTTCCTGCGTCAGGTCGTGGGTGACGCGCAGCGCGCCGCCCTCCTGCGTGCCGAAACGCTGCGCCAGCTGCAGCAGCTGCTTGGCCACACGACCCGGCACATCGGTGAAGATCAGATCCGCGAGGTTGTTGTTCGTGCGACGCAGACGACGGGCCAGCACCCGCAGCAGCTGCTCGGCGATCTCGGGACGGTCGGCGATCCAGGCGCGCAGCGCGTCGCGGTCCATCGACACGGCCCGCACCTCGGTGATGGTGGTGGCGCTCGACGTCCGGGGGCCCGGGTCGAAGATCGACAACTCGCCGAACATGTCGGACGGCCCCATGATGGTCAACAGGTTTTCCCGTCCATCAGGGGAGCGGCGGCCGATCTTGACCTTGCCGGAGATGATGATGTACAGCCGATCCCCAGGCTCACCTTCGGCGAACACCGTGTGCCCGCGCGGAAAGTCAACCGGCTGCAGTTGCTTGGTCAGCGCGGAAACGGCGCTGGGTTCCACCCCCTGGAAGATTCCGGCCCTGGCCAGGATCTCGTCCACGTTGCCCCTCTTATAACTGTTCGGTGAATAGACATGCGCGAGCCGACCTCCGAAGCGATCGGTGGGATCAGTCTAGAGGTACAGCGGTTCGTGACCAGCCCACGCTACACAGTGTTGGCGTGGTGGGTCTGCTGAAACCCAGGATTGCCGGTGTGCTCTGCGTGGTGCTGGAAGTACTCCCGGGTCGGCAAACCTGATGCCGGTGTCACGGTGGACAACGCACCGGTGGCCGAATCCACCTCGCCGCGCCGCTGCGCCGCGCTGTGCAACGCCGAGTCGATCCCGTCGCGGGCCAAGGTGTCGACGTCGTCGGCGCGGGCCTGGTCGAGGAACTTCGCGACATCGGCCGCCGAGAACGTGTCCTGGCGCAGCCCCGCCTCGACGCGCTCCAGACCGAAGGTCACCAGCATCAGCAACCCCGGGATCAGCGCGACGAACAACCACGACACACCGCAGAAGTAAACACGCCAAAGGTCTCAGCGGGATCACGAAAAGCCCTCGTTAACGACCGATGCGAGGCCCGGTGCGGCTCGGCGCGTCGCCGGCCACTGCGTACCCTGGCCTGGTGACCGTGCGTGAGTCGAGCGCCCCTGCCCGGCGGGCGTCGAGCAAAAAATGGGACCGCGAAACCCGACTGGGTCTGGTCCGGCGGGCCCGACGCATGAATCGCACGCTCGCCGAGGCGTTTCCGCACGTCTACTGCGAGCTGGACTTCACCAACCCGCTCGAACTGACCGTCGCGACCATCCTGTCGGCGCAGAGCACCGACAAACGCGTCAACCTGACCACCCCGGCGCTGTTCGCGAAATACCGCACCGCGCAGGACTACGCGCAGGCCGACCGTGCCGAGCTCGAGGAACTGATCAGACCCACCGGGTTCTTCCGCAACAAGACCACCTCGCTGATCCGGCTGGGCCAGGAACTGATGGAACGCTTCGACGGCGAAGTGCCCCGAACCCTCGACGAACTGGTCACCCTGCCCGGGGTCGGCCGCAAGACCGCCAACGTCATCCTGGGCAACGCGTTCGACATCCCCGGCATCACCGTCGACACGCACTTCGGCCGGCTGGTTCGGCGCTGGCGCTGGACCGCCGAGGAAGACCCGGTCAAGGTCGAGCACGCCGTCGGTGAGCTGATCGAGCGTTCCGAGTGGACCCTGCTCAGCCACCGGGTCATCTTCCACGGCCGCCGGGTCTGCCACGCGCGCAAACCCGCCTGCGGAGTGTGCGTGCTGGCCAAGGACTGCCCGTCGTTCGGCACCGGACCCACCGATCCGCTGGTCGCCGCGCCACTGGTGAGAGGCCCCGAAACCGAGCACCTGCTGGCGCTCGCCGGTCTGTGAGCCCGCTGCTGGCATGAGTACGTCCGCCCGTTGGAGCGTCGTCGCGCTGGTCGTCGTCATGGCGCTGGCCGCCGCGCTGTGGACCGAACTCGGTGGTGACCGCGACGCCGGGACCGCGTCGACGGAAACCACGTCGGCGCGCGACCGCCGCGATGCCGACACGCCCGAAGCGCTCGCCGAGCCGCGCCGCCGAGCCGACCTGGCGCCGTGCCCGCCGGCCGGATCCGGTCCCGGACCCGAGGCCCTGCGCGGACTGGTCCTCGAATGTGCCGGCGACGGATCCCGCGTCGACGTCGCGGCCGCTCTGGCCGGCCGCCCGGCCGTGGTGAACCTGTGGGCCTACTGGTGCGGACCCTGCACCGACGAACTGCCGGCCATGGCCGAGTTCCAACGCCGCGTCGGACCGGAGGTGACCGTCCTGACGGTGCATCAGGACGAGAACGAACAGGCCGCACTGTTGCGACTCGCCGAACTCGACGTGCATCTGCCGACGCTGCAGGACGGCCGCCGCGCGATCGCCGCGGCGCTGCGCGTCCCCAACGTCATGCCCGCCACCGTCGTGCTGCGCGCAGACGGTAGCGTGGCCGAAATCCTGCCTCGGTCATTCGCGACCGCCGATGAAATCGCCGAAGCGGTTCAGCCGACGATCGGAATGGGTGTGTGACCTGGGGCGACGATGCCGGTGAGCTGAGCCCGGACGCGTCCCCGGCGTGGCTGGCCCCACTGGTGGAACGACCGGACGCCGTCCGCAGCGCCTACCGCCGGCGGGTGCCCGCCGAGGTGCTCGCCGCGCTGACGACAGCCAACGCCACCGCAGCGGTGACCGGGACCCGACGCGACGCCGCGGTGCTGGTGCTGTTCTCCGGACCGCGCGACGGATCCCCGGGCGAGCTGCCCGACGACGCCGACCTGCTGGTCACCGTGCGCGCGTCCACACTGCGCCACCATGCCGGTCAGGCCGCGTTCCCCGGCGGCGCCGCCGACCCCGAGGACCGCAGCCCCGTCGACACCGCGCTGCGGGAGGCCACCGAGGAGACCGGTCTGGACAGCACCCGGCTGCACCCGCTCGCCACGCTGGAGAAAATGTTCATCCCGCCCTCGGGTTTCCACGTCGTCCCGGTACTCGCGTACTCGCCGGACCCCGGGCCCGTCGCCGTCGTCGACGAAGGGGAAACCGCGATCGTCGCCCGCGTCCCGGTGCGGGCGTTCGTCAACCCCGAGAACCGAATCATGGTGTACCGCAAGGAAAATACGCGACGCAGCGCCGGGCCGGCATTTCTGCTCAACGAGATGCTGGTGTGGGGTTTCACCGGCCAGGTGATCTCCGCGATGCTCGACGTCGCGGGCTGGGCCACCGACTGGGACGTCGACAACGTCCACGAACTCGACGAGGCAATGAAGCTCCTGGACCTCGACGGCAGTTACGGTGAAGCCCAACGATGACCGCGTCACAGTGGCTGGACATAGCCGTACTCGCCGTAGCGCTCGTTGCCGCCGTATCTGGCTGGCGATCCGGGGCGCCGGGTTCCCTGCTGGCCTTGATCGGTGTCGCGCTCGGCGCGGTGGCCGGTGTACTGCTGGCTCCGCACATCGTCGACCTCATCGACGGGCCGCGTACCAAGCTGTTCGTCACGCTGTTCCTGATCCTCACCCTGGTGGTGATCGGCGAGATCGCCGGTGTGGTGCTCGGACGGGCCGTCCGCGGCGCCATCCGCAACCCCGGCCTGCGCGTCGCCGACTCCGTCGTCGGGGTGGCCGTCCAGCTCGTCCTGGTGCTGACGGCATCCTGGCTGCTCGGGACCGCGCTGATGTCGTCGCCGCAGCCCAACCTGGCCGCCGCGGTCCGCGACTCCCGGGTGATCCAGGAAGTCGACGCCGTCGCGCCCGACTGGTTGCGGTCGGTGCCCGACCGGCTGTCGTCGCTGTGGGAGACCGCCGGCCTGCACGACGTGCTCAAACCGTTCGGCCCGACACAGGTGGCCGAGGTCGAGGCGCCGGACGCCTCACTGGCGACCTCTGCGGTCGTCGGCGTCACCCGCTCCAGCGTCGTGAAGGTGCAGGGCGTGGCCAACAGCTGCCAGAAGATGCTCGAGGGCAGCGGCTTCGTCGTCTCCCCGCAACGCGTGATGTCCAACGCGCACGTCGTCGCGGGATCCGACAGCGTCACCGTCGAAGTCGACGGCCAGTCCTACCAGGCCAGCGTCGTGTCATACGACCCCGACGCCGACATCTCCATCCTCGACGTCCCCGAGCTGACCGCTGCGCCGCTGCAGTTCGTCGAAGGCGAGGCCCCGTCGGGCACCGACGGCATCGTGATGGGCTACCCCGGCGGCGGCGACTTCCGCGCCACCCCCGCCCGGGTGCGCGAGGTCATCCAGCTCAACGGCCCCGACATCTACCGCACCAAGACCGTCACGCGCACGGTGTACACCATCCGCGGCGAGGTCGCGCAGGGCAATTCCGGCGGTCCCATGGTCAACCGCGGCGGCAAGGTGCTCGGCGTGGTGTTCGGCGCCGCCGTCGATGACAAGGACACCGGCTTCGTGCTGACCGCCGACGAGGTCTCGCGCCAGATGGCCAAGGTCGGCAACCGGGAAACGGTGCCCACCGGCACCTGCATCAACGGCTGATCGGGACCGGCTGATCAGGTCCGGCTGATCACACGTAGATCTGCCGCAGGAACCTCGACAGCTGCGCATTCACCGTCTCCGGGGCCTCCTCGTGCGCGAAGTGCCCGGCGCCGTCGATGGACACATAGCGGCCATGCGGCGCGTAGTGCTGCGTGCGGTACACCGGATCGGCCAACACATAAGGGTCGGCGTCCCCGCGTAGATGCAGCACCGGAACCGAGATCGGGCGCTTCATCGAGCGCATGAACCGTCGACCCTCGGCACGCAACTGGCTACGCACCGCCCACCGCTGATACTCCAACGCCGAATGCGCCGCCGACGGGATCTGGATGGCGCGCCGCGCATGGGACATGGTCTGCGCGAAGTCCTCCGTCGCCGGCCATCCCGAGCCGGCGCGGGACCGCGCCAGCCGCTCCACCTCCGCCGCGTCGTCGCGGGTCAGAACACGCTCCGGCCAACGCGGCACCTGATAGCGCAGCATCCAAGGCAGCAACGCCCGGCCCTGGTCGCCGCGCCGCAACGCCGAGCTCCGCAGGGCCGCCGGATGCGGTGAACTGACCACCGCGATCGCATGAACCGCGCGCGGGTGCAGGACCGCGGTGGCCCAGCAGACCAGACCGCCGTCGGCGTGGCCGACCAGCGTCGCGGAGTTGTGGCCCAGAGCCCGCACCAGACCGGCGGTGTCGCCGGCCAGCGTCCACCCGTCGTAACCGCGGGGCGGTTTGTCGCTGGCGCCGTAGCCGCGCAGGTCGACGGCGACCACCCGCGCACCGGACAACCCCCGCAGTTGGTGACGCCACGACCACCAGAACGACGCGAACCCGTGCAGCAGGATGACCAGCGGTCGATCGGTCAGCCGCCGGGAACCGTCGAGGGCGCCGGAAGCGCCCTCGGCCTCGACGACATGGAACCGAATGCCGTTGGCGTGCACATCGAGATGCCGCCACGGCCCGTCGATGCGGACGACCGACGGGTCGGGCGGGGCCATTACCAGCCGGACGGGTCGGCCGTCGCCTGCTTACCGTCCGTCGTCGCCACGGCCCGCTTGTCCGCGCCCGGCGTCAGCGCCTCGGGCAGCTCCCGGACCGATTCGATGGTCTTGCGCGGCCCGCGGATCCGTCGCACCTTCAGATAGCCGAACAGGGCCAGGATGCCGGTGACGACGACCATGATGCCGAACACGATCAGGAACGCCGCCCAGCGCCACAGCCACTCGTCGAGCAGTTCGGCGAGGAAGAAGAACAGGAAGAACGTCGAGTAGAACAGCGTGACCAGCGCGGCGATGAAGAAGGCGCTGCCGGTCAGACCCTTCTTCACGTCGCGGGTGATCTCCGCCTTGGCCAGCTCCACCTCGGCCCGCACCAGCGTCGACACCTGAGCGGTCGCGTCCTTGACCAGGTCGCCGATCGACGGGTCTGGCTTCGGGGCGTGCGGGTCCACCAGCGGTATCGATGTCACGGTGTCGGGCACGCCGTTCTTACGATCGCTCACGCAATCTTCCTTCCCGCCGGAACTGAGGCGCGGTTCATGGCCATCGGTTTGGTTCATGGTGCCATGTGGCGTACCGCTGAACGAGGCCGCAGTGACGTTAGACTGCCGACGTTGCAGGAGATGGCGGGTCGGGCACATCGATTGGGGTTTCATTCGTGAACATCGGCGGCCGCTGTCGTGTCCTTCGCGCGCTCGTCGTGGCGGTGGCCGCGTGGGCGACATTCGGCGTCGTCCCGGCCGCCGCGGCGCCCGCGGTGACGCTGGGCGGCGGATCCGGTCTGGTGGTCAACGGCGAGACGCTGTGCACGCTGACCGCGATCGGCACCGACAACCGCGGCAGCCTGGTCGGGTTCACCTCGGCGCACTGCGGAGGTCCGGGAGCGGTGGTGGCCGCCGAAGGCGCCGAAGCGGCCGGGCCCGTCGGACGCATGGTGGCCGGCAACGACATCCTCGACTACGCCGTCATCGAGTTCGACCCGCAGAAGGTCAACCCGGTCAGCGAGGTCAAGGGGTTCCGCATCGACGGCCTGGCGCCCGATCCGCGGTTCGGCGACGTCGCCTGCAAGCTCGGCCGCACCACCGGCTACTCGTGCGGCGTCACGTGGGGACCGGGCAAGGAGCCGGGCACGATCGTCAACCAGGTGTGCGGGCAGCCCGGCGACTCCGGTGCCCCGGTGACCGTGAACAACCGGCTCGTCGGCATGATCCACGGCGCGTTCTCCGAGGAACTGCCGACGTGCGTCCTCAAGTACATCCCGCTGCACACCCCGGCGGTGACGATGTCGTTCAACACCCAGCTCGGCGACATCACCGCCAAGGGCCGGCCCGGCACCGGGTTCACCCCGGTCCGGTAGCTATTTGCTCTGGCGGATGGCCTCGAACACGCTGGGATCGACCAGCGTCGAGGTGTCACCGAGCTCCCGGCCCTCGGCCACGTCGCGCAGCAGCCGGCGCATGATCTTGCCGGACCGGGTCTTGGGCAGCTCCGGCACCACATGGATCTCCCGCGGCTTGGCGATCGGGGAGATCTCGCGGGCGACCTCGGCGCGCAGCTCGTCGACCATGTTCTCCTCACCACCGTGCGCACTGGACTTGAGGATCACGAACGCGCAGATCGCCTGACCGGTGTGCTCGTCGGTCGCCCCGACCACCGCGGCCTCGGCCACCCCGGAGTGCCCGACCAGCGCCGACTCCACCTCGGCGGTCGAGATGCGGTGCCCCGAGATGTTCATGACGTCGTCGATGCGCCCGAGCACCCAGATCTCGCCGTCGCTGCCGTAGCGCGCGCCGTCACCGGCGAAGTACCAACCCTGCTCGGCGAACCGCGACCAGTAGGTCTCCTTGAACCGCTCGGGGTCGCCCCAGATGCCGCGCAGCATCGCCGGCCACGGCTTGTCGAGCACCAGATAGCCGGTCTCGTGTTCGCCGTGGTCGGGGCTCGGATCCAGCTGCTTGCCGTCGTCGTCGACGATCTTGGCCGAGATGCCGGGCAGGGCACGCATCGCCGACCCCGGTTTGCACGAGGTCACCCCCGGTAGCGGCGAGATCATGATCGCGCCGGTCTCGGTCTGCCACCAGGTGTCGACGACCGGGGTCTTGTCCTTGCCGAACGCCATCCGGTACCAGCGCCACGCCTCCGGGTTGATCGGCTCACCGACCGAGCCGAGCAGCCGCAACGACGACAGGTCGTGCTCGGCCGGGATCTGGCGACCCCACCGCATGAAGGTACGGACGAGCGTCGGCGCCGTGTAGTAGATCGTCACGCCGTACTTCTCGATGATCTCGAAGTGGCGGTGTTCGGTGGGAGACGCCGGGGTGCCCTCGTAGACCACCTGCGTCACGCCGTTGGCCAGCGGCCCGTACACGATGTAGGTGTGCCCGGTGACCCAGCCGATGTCGGCGGTGCACCAGTACACGTCCTTGTCGGGCTTGACGTCGAAGACGTAGTAGTGGGTGTACGCCGACTGGGTCAGGTAGCCGCCGGAGGTGTGCACGATGCCCTTGGGCTTGCCGGTCGTGCCGGAGGTATAAAGCAGGAACAGCGGATGCTCGGAATCGAACGCCTCGCAGGTGTGCTCGGTGGAGGCCTTGGGCACCACCTCGTCCCACCACATGTCCCGGCCCTCGGTCCACGGGGTGTCGATGCCGGTGCGGCGCACCACCAGCACGTGCTCGACGGGGCTGGCATCGCCGAGCCCCTCGATGGCCTCGTCGACGCCGGTCTTCAGCGACACCGCCGAGCCGCGGCGGAACTGCCCGTCGGTGGTGATCACGAGCTTGGTCTGCGCGTCGTCGATACGGGCCTTCAACGCGCTGGCGGAGAACCCGGCGAACACCACCGAATGCATGACGCCCAGCCGCGCGCACGCCAGCATCGCGATGATGGCCTCCGGAACCATGGGCATGTAGATCGCCACGCGGTCACCGGCCGTCAGCCCCAGCTCGGTGAACGTGTTCGCCGCACGGCAGACCTCGTCCTTGAGCTCGGCATAGGTGATGTCGCGAGCGTCGTCGACGGGCTCCCCGACCCAATGGATCGCGACCCGGTCGCCGTTGCCGGCCTCGACGTGGCGGTCGACGCAGTTGTAGGCCACGTTGAGCTTGCCGCCGACGAACCACTTGGCAAACGGTGCCTCCGACCAGTCGAGCACCTCGGTGAACGGGGTTTCCCAGTCCAGCCGTCGCGCCTGCTCGGCCCAGAACTCGAGCCGGTCGGCCTCGGCCTGGTCGTAGAGCGCCTCGGTGGCGTTGGCGTGCTCGACGAACTCGGCCGGTGGGGGGTAGGACGACGGGATATCGACGTGCGTCTCGGTCATAGTTGTGAGGGTAGTCACTTCGCGCTCTGCTGAAACGACCAACTCGTAACTGGAGCTGCGGACGGCAGGCCGGCCGCGACGAACGTGATGGCTGGCCGGGTCAGCGGTCGGCTAGCGTGTGCGGGCGTGACGAGCAGCCCCGGCCGAGACCCGTTGGCGCCGCTGACCGAATTGCGCGGAGTCGCAGACGCCGCCGAGGAGGCGCGCGAAGCGCTCGGCCGTGCCCACCGGCACCGCACCAATCTCCGCGGCTGGCCCAAGACCGCCGCCGAGGCCGCGCTGCGCGCCGCGCGGGCGTCGTCGGTGCTCGACGGCGGCGCGCTGCAGTTCCCCGCCGAGGGCACCGACCCGGTGCTGGCGGGCGCGCTGCGGGTGGCCGAGGCGCTCGAAGGCGGCGAGGGCGCGCTGGTAGGTGTGTGGCGGCGTGCGCCGCTGCAGGCACTGGCACGCTTGCATTCGCTGGCCGCCGCCGATCTCGTCGACGACGACGCGCTGGGCCGGCCCCGGTCCGACCCCGACGTCGGCCCCCGGCTGGAGATGCTGGCCGCGCTGGTGACCGGCGCGACGCGGGTACCGGCGGCGGTGCTGGCCGCCGTCGCGCACGGGGAGCTGCTGACGTTGGCTCCGTTCGGCAGTGCCGACGGCGTGGTGGCGCGCGCGGTGTCGCGTCTGGTCACCATTGCCAGTGGCTTGGATCCGCACGGTCTCGGTGTGCCGGAGGTGCACTGGATGCGCCGCTCGAACGACTACCAGTCCGCGGCGCGCGGCTTCGCGTCCGGAACTCCCGACGGTCTGGCGGCGTGGCTGGTGCTGCACAGCGAGGGCCTGCACGCCGGTGCGCGAGAAGCCCTGTCCATCGCGCAGTCGATGACCCAGTAGCAAACAAGAAGCGGGCGGCGTCCGAAGTACTTCGAAAAAACTTCGGCGCGCCGCCCGCCAAGCACGGGAGCCCGGTTACCAAGCGTGCGTATCGGGTTGCGTGGGTTGGCCTCGGCGTCGCTGCGAAGCGTTACGACCACCACCCCACCCAAAGGGTGGTCACTGCCGTCCGTTGTTCGCAAGTACGCAGGCCCGCAACGCTTTTACCTCTATCGCGGTATGTGCTCCGCGTGGGTTCCGGGACCTGTGCTAGGAGTCCGGGGTCGGGAGATGGAGCCTTCTCTTCCGGCTCGACCTTGGCCTCGCCCGTCTTCCGTAGTTCCTTTGTACTCCGTGACCGCGATCACAGCAAGTCCTTGGCGCCACGGCGATCCCGGATCGTTATTCGGGGTCGCCAGCTATCACTGTGTGGCCGTCCGCGAAAGTGCCCGCAGCGTCGTCGGACCCGCGTGATCACGACCGTGGATGCACCTTCGCGGACTCAGAACGCGAAGCGGCGCAGCAGCGTGTAGGTCAGCGCGCCGGCGGCCAAGGCGCTGAACCCGACGGCGGCCGTCGTCGCCACCGCCGCGCCCGACGGCGCCGGGATGCGGTCCCGCAGGGGAACCGGTCTGCTGAACGTCCGGATCTCCCAGCCGCGGGCCACGGCCTCCTTGCGCAGCGCGCGGTCCGGGTTGACCACGGTCGGGTGGCCGACCGCCTCGAGCATCGGGATGTCGGTGACCGAGTCGGAGTAGGCGTAGCAATGTTCGAGCGCATAACCCTCGCGCGCCGCCAGCGCGCGGATAGCTGCGACCTTCCCCTCGCCGAAGCAGTAGAACGCGATGTCGCCGGTGTAGCGACCGTCCTCGACGACCATCCGGGTCGCCATCGCGTGGGTGGCGCCGAGTGCACGCGCGATGGGCGCCACGATCTCTTCGCCGGACGCCGAGACGATCACGACGTCGCGGCCGCACAGCTTGTGATCGGCGATCAGTTCTGCGGCTTCGGCGAACACCAACGGGTCGACGATGTCGTGCAGGGTCTCCCCGACGATCGACTTGACCTGTTCGACGTCCCAGCCCGCGCACATCGTGGTGATATAGGAGCGCATGCGGTCGATCTGCTCGTGGTCGGCGCCCGACATCAGGAACAGAAATTGCGCGTACGCAGATTTCAGCACCGCGCCACGATTGATCAGACCCTGATTGAAGAACGGTTTGCTGAAAGCCAATGTGCTCGATTTGGCGATCACGGTTTTGTCGAGATCAAAGAACGCGGCGGTACGGACGGGACGCCCCGGCTCGGCGGCGGGCTCGATCGAGGACGCGCTGGTGGACGGCTCAGATGCGGTCACATCGGTCAGCATAGAGCCGGCAGCTGTGACAGAAGTCGGCAGACTGTACAAATTGGCAGTTCACGACAGGTGTCTGCGACTGTAACCTTTCCCAGATCTACATCACTTTTGGGCATTTCGCTCTTGCGCTGGACCGCCTTCGCGTGTGTATAGTGGGCATCACTCGGCTTATGCCGGGTGTGCATCAGCCCGACCCCCCGGGGCTGATACACGACGACCTCCGCCTCCTCCCCCCCTGGCGGGGGTCGTCCCTTTTGTGGGGTAAAAATTCGCAAACCGGATAGATCAACCGCGCTTATGTGATTGCGGAACGTTGTTTTCGGCTGCTGGCAACGTTTTTCATCCACAAATCAGACTTCGTCCCCAACTTTCGCCCGCTGCGGCACTGGGGGCTTTCGGGTGAGTCGCCGGAGCCATGACGCTGGCTTCCATGCCCACTTCCGACGCCATCCTCGCGCTGTGTGACGACCCGGTGCTGACCGCGGACATCGAACGCGTCGTCGCCGCGGCCGGACTGCAGATGGTGCGGTCCGCAGATCCGGTCGGTCGCCGGGCCTGGACCGCGGCGGCGGCCGTGTTGCTCGATGACGCCGCCGCCGTGCGCTGCGCGGAGCAGGCGCTGCCGCGCCGACCGCGCGTCCTGCTGGTCAACGGGACGATGCCCAGCCCGGCGCAGTGGCAGGCCGCCGTCGCAGTTGGGGCGCAACAGGTTTTGCACCTTCCGGCACAGGCCGACGTATTGATGGGCGTGCTGGCCGATGCAGCCGACGCTGCCCGCGATGCCGCGTCTCGCGGCCCGGTCGTGGCAGTCCTGGCCGGTCGAGGTGGTGCCGGCGCGTCGGTCTTCGCGACCGCGCTCGCGCAAGTGGCAGCGGAATCCCTTCTGGTCGATGCCGATCCCTGCGGCGGCGGTCTGGACCTGCTGCTCGGCAGCGAGACCGAGCCCGGGCTGCGGTGGCCGGACCTCTCGCTGACCGGGGGGCGACTGAACTATCCCGCCCTGCGCGATGCGCTGCCCCGACGCCACGGTGTGGCGGTACTCGCCGGCAGCCGGGTGTTGTCTGGCGACCGATCCAGCAACGACATCAACCCGGAGGCACTCGAATCGGTGATCGACGCCGGCAGCCGTGCCGGAGTGACGGTGATCTGCGACGTGGCCCGTCAACCCATCGCGGCCACCGAGACCGCTCTCGCGCTGGCCGACCTCACCGTCATGATCACCCCGGCCGACGTCCGTTCCAGCGCGTCCGCCGCAGCCACCGCGCAATGGGTCAACTCGGCCAACCCCAACACCGGCCTGGTGATCCGCGGCCCGTCCCCGGGCGGCCTGCGCGCGGTCGACGTGGCCCGCATCGTCGGGTTGCCGGTGCTGGCATCGATGCGTCCCGAACGGGGAATCGACCCGGTCCTCGAGCGGGGCGGCCTGCGGTTGCGGCGGCGCAGTCCGCTGGCCGCTGCGGCGCGCACCGTGGTCGACGTACTGCGCCAGAACCCGCATCTGCAGCGGCGTCCCGAGGCGGCGGCATGACATCGCCGCTCATCGACCGGGTGCGAGAGCGACTCGCAGCGGAGGGCGCCCCGCTGCGTCCCAGCGTTGTGGCGGCGGCCATCCGCGCCGAATCCGGCGGAGTCCTCGGGGACACCGAAGTGCTCAGCAGCCTGCGGGAACTGCAGACCGAACTGGTCGGCGCAGGGATCCTCGAGCCCCTGCTGTGCGCGCCGGGCACCACCGATGTGCTGGTCACCGGCCCCGATGCGGTGTGGGTCGACGACGGGACCGGACTGCGCCGAACATCGGTGCGCTTCGCCGACGACGCCGCCGTGCGCCGGCTCGCGCAACGACTCGCACTCAGCGCAGGCCGACGCCTCGACGAGGCCCAGCCGTGGGTGGACGGCCATCTGAGCACCGTCGGCGGCCAGGGCGGCGGCTCGTTGACCGTGCGACTTCACGCGGTGCTGCCCCCGATCGCAGCCGCGGGTACGTGCCTGTCTCTGCGGGTCCTGCGACCGGCGACCCAGGACCTCGCCGCGCTGTGCAGGTCCGGGGCGATCGACGACGACGCTGCCGCGCTGCTTCACGAGATCATCGCCGCGCGACTGGCTTTCGTCGTCTCCGGGGGCACAGGCGCCGGCAAGACCACGCTGATGGCCGCACTGCTCGGTGCCGTACCCGCCGATGAGCGCATCGTGTGCGTGGAGGACGCCGCCGAACTGGCGCCCCGCCATCCGCATCTGGTCAACCTGGTCGCTCGCGCCGCCAATGTGGAAGGGGTCGGGGAGGTGACGGTCCGGGATCTGGTCAGACAGGCGCTGCGGATGCGCCCGGATCGCATCGTCGTCGGCGAGGTGCGCGGAGCCGAAGTGGTCGACCTGCTTGCCGCGCTCAACACCGGCCACGATGGCGGCGCCGGCACCGTGCATGCCAACAGTCCCGCCGAGGTGCCGGCCCGGTTCGAGGCGCTGGCCGCGCTCGGCGGGTTGGATCGGGCAGCCTTGCACAGCCAGCTGGCCGCGGCGGTCCAGGTGGTGCTGCACGTGACGCGTGACCGCTCGGGTCGCCGGCGGCTCAGCGAGATCGGGGTGCTGCGGCGCGGCGACGATGGCGCCGTCGCGGTGGTGCCGAGCTGGCGTGTCGGCACCGGATCCGACTGTGGTGCGCAGGCATTGGAGGACCTCTTGCGATCGAGGCGGCCCGCGTGAGCGCCGCGGCGCTCGTGCTGGCTCTGGCGGTCGTGGTGAGCCCGGGGCCGGCGCGGCACCGTGTCGCAGGGCTGACGACGTCACCGCGTCGGCGGGTTCGGGTGCCCGTCGGGGTGGTGGCGGGGGTCGGCTGCGCGGCGCTTGCGGTGTGGCTGCCGTGGACGGCGGTGGCGGCCGCCGGTGCGTTGACGGCGACCATTTCGGTGCGTGGACGGCGGCGACGGGCTGCCGCGGAACGCGCCCGAGACGCGCAGACTCTGCAGGGCGCGCTCGACGTCCTGGTCGGTGAGCTGCGGGTGGGTGCCCACCCCGTGGCGGCGTTGGGAACGGCGGCGAGGGAGTCGCGCGGACGCATCGGGAACGCACTGCACGCGGTGGCAGGCCGCGCCATGCTCGGTGCCGACGTGGCCGCCGGTTTGCGCGTCGAAGGCGCACGATCGGCCTCGCCGGGACACTGGGAACGGCTCGCGGTCTGCTGGGATCTGGCGCACACCCACGGTCTGGCGATCGCCACCCTGGTGCAGGCCGCCCACCGGGACATCGCGGAGCGCGAACGCTTCCGCGGCCGCGTGGAAGCCGGGATGGCCGGTGCGCGAGCCACTGCGGCGATCCTGGCCGGGCTGCCGGTACTCGGAGTGTTCCTGGGCCACGCGATCGGTGCCGAGCCGGTGACGTTTCTGGTGTCCGAGCCGGCCGGGGGCTTGCTGCTGCTTGTCGGTGTGGCGTTGATCTGCGCTGGACTGCTCTGGTCGGACCGCATCACCTCAGGCGTGCTCAGATGAGCTGGGCGGCCGTGCTGCTGGCGGTGTCGCTGCTGCTCAGCGGGCCTCGCCCCCGCGCCTGCGCGCAGCGGCCGCGACGGAGCGCGGTCGCCGGGCCTACCCACGACGACGACCCCCTGGCCATCGCGTCGACACTCGACGTGCTCGCAGCCTGTCTGCGCTCGGGGATGGCGGTGTCGACCGCCGCGGGGGCGGTGGCCGCAACGGCCCCGGCCGCGATGGCGGCGGTGCTGCGCCGGGCGTCCGACCTGCTGGCGCTCGGCGCCGACTCGGCACGCGCATGGGACGACTCGGCCGACGGGGCGCACGCCCACCTCGATGCGTTTCTGCGCATGGCGCGTCGGTCGGCCGCCTCGGGCGCCGCCCTGGCGCACGGCGTGGAAGACCTCGCCGCCGGGTTGCGCGCCGAGGCCGCCGACGCGGCGGGCGCCAAGGCCGAACGTGCGTCGGTGCTGATCGCCGGTCCGCTGGGGCTGTGCTATCTGCCCGCATTTCTCTGCTTGGGCATCGTGCCCGTCGTCGTCGGACTGGCCGGCGACGTTCTGCGATCGGGAGTGCTGTGAGCACAGAGGGAAGGGGACATGTCCGATGAAAGAACACCTGAGGGAGTTGCAGGCACGCATGATCGTGCTCGCGGTCGACGACGAAGGGATGTCGACTGTCGAGTACGCCATCGGCACCATCGCGGCCGCGGCGTTCGGCGCGATCCTTTACACCGTCGTCACCGGCGACTCGATCGTCAGCGCGCTGACCAACATCATCAGTCGGGCGTTGAACACCAACGTCTGAGCGGTGAGGCCGGTGGTGTCACGGTCGAGGCCGCGTTCGCGGTGCTGTCGCTGGTGGCGGTACTCGCGATGTGTCTGGCCGGTCTCACGGCACTGTCGATGCAGCTGCGCTGCATCGACGCCGCGCGGGAGGCAGCGCGGCTCGCGGCCCGCGGCGACCATGCGGTGGGCATGCGTGCGGCCCGTGAGATCGCCCCGGACGGCGCGGTCATCGAGGTATGGCCCGACGGCGAATTCGTGGCCGCCACCGCCTCGGCAACCTCGCGGCTGCTGCCCGGACTCCGGATCAGTGCGCGCAGCGTCGCGGTGGTCGAGCCGGGCGTCTGACGAGCGCGGCGCGGCTAGCGTCATCGCCGCGGCGATGATCGCGACGGTCCTCTCGGTCACAGCACTGGCCGGCTCGCTCGGTGCGGCCGCCGTCGCCCGCCACCGCGCCCAGGCGGCCGCCGATCTGGCGGCCTACAGCGCGGCGGTGCGGTTGCCGGCGGGCCCCGATGCGGCGTGTGCCACGGCCCGCACCGTCGCCGAGGCGATGCGGGCGACAGTGTCGGACTGCCGGATCGACGATCTCGACGTCACCGTCGACGTCGAAGCGGCGGTGCACCTGCGATGGTTGCCCGGCCCCGCGCGCGCGACCGCCCGCGCCGGACCGGCGTGAGGGTTTACGTCCGGGTAAGGCGGGCTACGCCCCCTCCATGACCGGCCACGACATCCTCGGCGGCCGCTACGAACTCCGCGGCATCCTCGGCCGGGGTGGCATGGCCGAAGTGCGCGACGCCTTCGACACGTTGCTGCGCCGCCCGGTGGCGGTCAAGATGTTGCACCCCAGCCTCGACGACACCCCCGAACACCGGCGCCGGTTCCACGACGAAGCCCGCGCCGCGGCCGCCCTGGAGCACCCGAACATCGTCGCCGTCCACGACTTCGGAGAACACGACGGCAGCCCGTTCATCGTCATGGAACGGCTCCCGGGCACCACCCTGGCCGACGAGATGCGGCGCGGCCCGATGACCCCGTCGCAGGTCCGCGGGATGCTCAACGACGTGCTGGCAGCATTGAACGCCGCCCACCGCGCCGGCGTGCTGCACCGCGACATCAAACCCGGCAACATCCTGGTGTCCTCGACCGGCGACTGTCTCAAGGTCGGCGACTTCGGCATCGCCAAGACCCCCGACACGCTGACCCATACCGCGACCGGTCAGATCATCGGAACGGTCTGCTACATGAGCCCGGAACGGCTCGCCGGTGCCCCCGCCTCGGTGGCCGACGATCTCTACGCTGTCGGCGTCATCGCCTACGAAGCGTTGCTCGGGCGGCGCGCGTTCCCGCAGGACCATCCCGCGGCGGTCGCCCACGCGATCCTCGCGACGCCCCTGCCGCCCCTGACCGCCAGCCGTCCCGATGTGGAACCGCTGCTGGCGGGCGTGATCGAACGCGCCATGGCGCGCGACCCGGCGCAGCGTTTCGCCAGTGCCGATCAGATGCGCGCCGCGCTGGCCGGACACGTCCCCGTCCCGGTCCCCGCACCGCCGCGGACCCGCGTGATGCCGACGCCGGTACCGCCACCTGTGCCTGCGGCCGGGCCGCCCGCACGATCCAAGACGCGTCCGTGGGTGCTGGTCGGAGGAATCGCCGCGGCGTTCCTCGTCGCCGGCATCGCGCTGGCGATGCAACCGTTCTCCTCGCCCCCGCCGGCGAAACCCGCGAGCACCAGCACCACCGTCGCGCCGCCGTCACCGGTGCCGCTACCTCCGGTGGTCGTGCCGCCACCGGTGGTCCAGCCGGTGGAGACCGGCCCGCCCGCACCGCCGGCCGGCAAGCCCGACAAACCGGACAAACCCGAGAAACCGGACAAGCCGGACAAGGACAACGGCCGAGGCCAGGGCAAACGCGACTGACTAGCGGTTGCGGCGCCACCCCGGCATCACCCGGGCCGGACGGGGCTCGCGCCGCTCCACCTCGGCGACCTCCTCGGGCGTCGGCGCCCGCAGCACCGCCAATCCCGCGAGTACGCCGTCCTCGAGATCCACGCGGTGCACCGTGACATGCACCGGCGTCCAGGAACCGTCCCGGTCGGCCAACCGCACCACGCCGGTGGCCGGTCCGGAGACGAACTGCTGCGCCATCGCCGCCGTCACGTCGCGGTCGTCGGGATGAATCACCTTCGCGCTGCGGATCCCGGCGCGCCAATCGAAGAACGGCGGCGGGTCGTCCAGCCACTTCAACAACGTCCAATGCGTCGGATCGACCAACGCACGGTGCATGCCCGGCTGGGCCAGCCCGTCGAGGATCCGCTGCGCCAACAGATTCTGCTGGATGCCGTTGCCCTCGCTGACACTGCGCCAGTTCATCGCGCGGCAGATCACCCGGCCGGTGCCGCCGTCGCCGACGTCCAGTAGCGACCGCGACACGAACCCGACGGTGATGGGTTGCCCCTGATAGTCGTTGACGTCCCAGGTGGAGCAGATCGTCACGCCGGGCTCGGGTTTGATCACCATCCCGAGCACCTTGGCCTCGTACGGGTTGAGGTCCCGGCGCGGCAGGTCGTCGACGAAGGCGCGGCCCTGCAGACTCTGCCGGCTCGGGTCCCAGCCGCCCACCCGCAACGATTCGGCGGTGTCGGTGGCGGTGCCCGCGCTCAGATCCCAGATCAACGGGCCGACCAGCGGTCTGGGCGGCGGCTCGCGGTCGACCGCCCCGACCCAGATCTGCACACCGTGAATGACCCCGTCGGACATCTGCACCACCTCGGTGCGGATCACGCAGTCGTTCTTCGGGGTGATGCTGGACAGCCCGCTGCCGGCGCGGACGGTCTCACTGATCGCGGTCTGGATGGCCATCAGATGTGGACTGCGGCGCAACTGGGTCCCGATCGGGATGAGATTACGGGTGTGGACGCCTTCGGCTACCACCACAGGTTCGGCGCCGAGGGTTTCCACGAGCAGCCAGTCCTGGCTCATGGGGCGATCCTACCGAGGCGCGGCTGTGCGCAACCCCGTCACTGCGTCGATTGCCAGGCGCAGCACCGTGATCGCGCCGGCCTTGTCCAGCGGGTCGTTGGCGTTGCCGCACTTGGGGGACTGCACACACGACGGGCATCCAGACGGGCACTCGCACGCCTCGATGGCCGCCGCCGTGGCGCGCCACCAGTCGGTGATGGCCTCGAAACCGCGGGCGGCGAATCCTGCTCCGCCCGGGTGGCCGTCGTAGACGAAGATCGTGGGCAGCCCGTCGACCGGCCCCACCGCCGTGGACACCCCACCGATGTCGCCGCGGTCGCAGCTGGCCACCAACGGCAACAGACCGATCGCGGCGTGCTCGGCCGCGTGCAGCGATCCGGGGACGCGCAGCGGATCGATCCCGTTGTCCTGCAACAATTCCGGGGTGATGGTGCACATCACCGCCATGGTGTCCAAGATGCGCGTCGGCATGTCGAGCTCGACGAAATCGATGACCTCGCCGTCCATCCGGCGCCGCAGGTATCCCGTGACGGTGTTGCTGACCGACACCGGTACCAGACCGACGGTGACGTCGCCGTGCCGGGAACGTTGGCCTTGGCCGGTGACGCTGATGTCGGTGACCTCGCGGGCGAAGGTGGTGTAGCCGGGATCCTCCGGGTGGACGAACGCGACACCGTCCTCGAAATCCAGCGAGTCGACCACATAACTCTCGCCCTGATGCAGATACACCGCCCCGGGATGCACGCAGGCCGGCGCCTGTCCGGCGCCGGCGCTGCCCAGCATCCGGCCGGTGCCGTCCTCCAGAATGGCGATCTGCCCGCCGCTGCCGCCGCGGATGTCCACCGCCGGATGCGGATCCAGGCCCGGGCTCGCGAAATATCCCGCCGGCCGGCGACGCAACAACCCGTCGTCGACGAGGGCGGCGGCCACCTCCTCGGCGTTCCACAGCCGCACCTCGGCTTCGGTCAGCGGAAGTTCGGTGGCAGCGCAAAGCAATTGCGGGCCGAGCACATACGGGTTCGCCGGGTCGATCACCACGCGTTCGATCGGCTTGTCCAGCAGTGCTGCCGGGTGGTGCACCAGGTAGGTGTCGAGGGGATCGTCGCGAGCGATCAACACCACCAGCGCGCCCTGCCCGCGTCTGCCCGCCCGGCCGGCTTGCTGCCAGAACGACGCGACCGTCCCTGGGAACCCGGCCAGCACAACGGCATCCAGTCCGGCGATGTCGACACCGAGCTCCAGCGCATTCGTCGTCGCCAGGCCGCGCAGCCGTCCGTCCGACAGCGCCGCTTCGAGTTCGCGACGGTCCTCGGCCAGATACCCCGCCCGGTAGGACGCCACCTGCTCGACCAGATGTGGTGCGGTGTCGGCCAGTCGGGCCCGCGTGCCCAGGGCGACCAGCTCCGCGCCACGCCGAGACCGCACGAACGTCAACGTGCGCGCCCCTTCGCCCATCAGGTCGGCCATCACGCGCGCCGCCTCCGAGCCGGCCGAACGCCGTACCGGCGCACCGTTCTCGCCGACGAGGTCCTCGATGAGCGCCGGTTCCCACAGCGCAACGGTCCGTGCGCCCTGCGGTGATCCGTCCTCGGTCACCTCCACCACGGTCTGGCCGATCAGTTCCGATGCGGTGATGGCGGGTTCGGCGGTGGTGGCGCTGGCGAAGATGACGGTGGGCGCGGACATCTCGGAGCCGGCGGCCGAGTAGCGTGCGCACAACCGCAGCAGGCGGCGCAGGACCATCGCCACGTTCGACCCGAAAATGCCTCGGTAGTAATGACATTCGTCGATGACGATGTAGCGCAGGTTCCGCAGGAAGACCGCCCACTTGGCGTGGTTGCGCAGTAGCGACAGGTGGATCATGTCCGGGTTGGAGAAGATCCAGCGGGACCGTTCGCGCGCGAAGCGACGCACCTCGGTCGGGCTGTCGCCGTCGTAGGCGGCCGGTGCCACGTCGGCCAGCCCCGGAATGGCCGTCGTCAGCGCGGTTGCCGCCCGCAACTGGTCGTGGCCCAACGCCTTGGTCGGCGACAGATACAGCGCCCGGGCCCGTGGATCCTCGACCATCGCGGTCAGAATCGGCAGCTGATACGCCAACGACTTGCCCGACGCGGTACCGGTGCTGAGCACCACGTGGCGGCCGTCGCGGGCCAATTGCGCTGCGGCGCGCTGATGGGACCACGGGGCCGCGACACCCCGATCACGGAAGGCCTGCACCACATCTGGGTCGGTCCAACACGGCCACGAGTCCACCGCGGCCTGCCGCGCGGGGAGGTCGGCGACGTGGCGCAGAGGCGCTTCGCCGGCGGCTGTCCCGTCCACCGCGCAGGCCAGGAGCTCCCGGCCGAAATCGGCTACCGCCTCTGCCAAACCCGCCCTCCCGCGCGTCGCACATGATCCGTTACGGGGAATTGTTCCCTACACACCAGAGCAGAACACCTCGTCAGACTGTCGCAGCGGCCCCGAACGTGGTTGACTTACCCCGGTCGCAGCTTCTGTGTTCGTGTATCAGCACTCGCAGGAACGACGTTGCGATCGCGGTTCCTGCGAGGGTTGTAGGTCGGGTCGAGTTCCGAGCACTCCACGAAGGTATGGCGGTCGGAACGGGCCCGGTCTTCCGAAGAACGGAGGACCGCACCCGGTGAATACAGAGAAGGAATGTACGAAAGATGCCACAGGGAACTGTGAAGTGGTTCAACGCGGAGAAGGGCTTCGGCTTCATCGCCCCCGAGGACGGCTCCGCTGACGTTTTTGTCCACTACACGGAGATTCAGGGTTCCGGCTTCCGCACCCTTGAAGAGAACCAGAAGGTCGAGTTCGAGGTCGGTCAGAGCCCCAAGGGTCCCCAGGCCACCGGCGTCCGCGCCGTCTGAGCCCACCCGGGTTCACCAAAAGCTCTGCGCAATCCCCGCGTCGTCGCGAAGACGGCGCGGGGATTGTCGTTGCGGCCGGTGCCGCCGATGCGCGCCCTACCTGCCCTACTGTCAGTGCTGTGAGCCAGCTGTCCTTCTTCTCGGCCGAGTCGGTGCCGCCGACGGTCGCCGACCTGACCGGGATACTGGCTGCCTCCGGCCAGGCGGTCGTGGTCGGGGGAGGGCAAGGGCAGGGCGCGCGGCTGTCGGTGGTTGTCGACGCGATGTGGCGCGCCGAGGGGCTCGCGGAGATGATCGCCGACGTCGGCCTGGTCCCGGAGATCGCCCGCACCGACGAGAACTCCCCGCTGGTGCGCACCGCGGTGGATGCCCGGCTGGTCGGTATCGCCGCCGACTGGACCAGGGGAGCGGTCAAGACCGTGCCGCCGCACTGGCTGCCCGGGCCGCGGGAGCTGCGGGCCTGGACGCTGGCCGCCGGGGCGCCGGAGGCCGACCGCTACCTGCTGGGGCTGGATCCGCACGCGCCGGACACGCATCCGGCGCTCGCGTCGGCGATGATGAGGGTCGGGATCGCACCGACCTTGATCGGCACGCGGGGCTCCCGGCCGGCGTTGCGCATCAGTGGTCGGCGACGGCTGTCTCGGCTGGTAGAGAACGTGGGACCGCCACCGGACGACGACGAAGCGGTGGCGCAATGGCCGCAGATATAGCAGTGTCGACCAGACCGGCGCAGGGGGAACCGGTTTGCGTCCGTAGGCGCAGGGTGTCAAATTGGCAGTTGCCAGGGCAGGCAGCATGGATTGAGGTGCCCTGCCTGCGGGCAACAGGAGAAAGTGGAGCAAGACCAAATTGGCTGACGGCGACCGCGCCAGCGGGGGTAACGGAACTGTCCGGCGACTCGTCATTGTCGAGTCGCCCACCAAAGCGCGCAAAATCGCTGGTTACCTCGGCTCCAACTACATTGTCGAGTCGTCGCGCGGGCACATCCGCGACCTGCCGCGCGCCGCGGCCGACGTGCCGGCCAAGTACAAGTCCGAGCCGTGGGCGCGCCTCGGAGTCAACGTCGACGCCGACTTCGAGCCGCTCTACATCATCAGCCCGGAGAAGAAGAGCACCGTCGCGGAGCTGAAGGACAAGCTCAAGAACGTCGACGAGCTCTATCTGGCCACCGACGGTGACCGCGAGGGCGAGGCCATCGCCTGGCATCTGCTGGAGACCCTCAAGCCGCGGGTGCCGGTCAAGCGGATGGTGTTCCACGAGATCACCGAGCCCGCCATCCGGGCCGCCGCCGAGGATCCGCGCGATCTCGACAACGCGCTGGTCGACGCGCAGGAGACGCGCCGCATCCTCGACCGGCTCTACGGCTACGAAGTGTCTCCGGTGCTGTGGAAGAAGGTCGCACCGAAACTGTCGGCCGGCCGCGTGCAGTCGGTGGCCACCCGCATCATCGTGCAGCGCGAACGGGAACGCATGGCGTTCCGCAGCGCCGGCTACTACGACGTCACCGCCGAGCTGGACGCCAGCGTCTCCGACGCGCAGGCCACGCCGCCGACGTTCTCGGCGAAGCTGAACACCGTCGACGGCCGCCGGGTTGCCACCGGTCGCGATTTCGACTCCCTCGGCGCGGTCCGCAAGCCCGACGAGGTGCTCGTCCTCGACGAGGCGGCCGCCAACGCCCTGGCCGCGGGGCTGCAGGGCGCACAGTTGCAGGTCGCCTCCGTCGAGCACAAGCCGTACACGCGGCGCCCGTACGCGCCGTTCATGACCTCGACGCTGCAGCAGGAGGCCGGCCGCAAGCTGAGGTTCTCCTCGGAGCGCACCATGAGCATCGCGCAGCGTCTCTACGAGAACGGCTACATCACCTATATGCGTACCGACTCGACCACGCTGTCGCAGTCGGCCATTGACGCCGCCCGCAACCAGGCTCGTCAGCTCTACGGCGAGGAATACGTGCATCCCACGCCGCGGCAGTACACCCGCAAGGTCAAGAACGCCCAGGAGGCCCACGAGGCCATCCGGCCCGCCGGCGACGTGTTCTCCACCCCGGGGCAGCTGCACAGCCAACTCGACAACGACGAGTTCCGGCTCTATGAGCTGATCTGGCAGCGCACGGTGGCCTCGCAGATGGCCGACGCGCGCGGCACCACGCTGAGCCTGCGCATCGCCGGAGCCGCGAGCACGGGCGAGCAGGTCGTGTTCAACGCCAGCGGCCGCACCATCACGTTCCCGGGCTTCCTGAAGGCCTACGTGGAGAGCATCGACGACCTCGCCGGCGGCGAGGCCGACGACGCCGAGAGCCGGCTGCCGAACCTGACGCAGGGGCAGCGCGTCGACGCCAAGGACCTCAGCGCCGACGGGCACACCACCTCCCCTCCCGCCCGCTACACCGAGGCCTCGCTGATCAAGGCACTCGAAGAGCTCGGCATCGGCCGGCCGTCGACGTACAGCTCGATCATCAAGACCATCCAGGACCGAGGCTATGTCCACAAGAAGGGCAGCGCGCTGGTGCCCTCGTGGGTGGCCTTCGCGGTGATCGGCCTGCTCGAACAGCACTTCAGTCGGCTGGTCGACTACGACTTCACCGCCGCCATGGAAGACGAGCTCGACGAGATCGCCGCCGGCAACGAGCGGCGGTCCAACTGGCTGTCGAACTTCTACTTCGGCGGCGAGCACGGCGTGGACGGTTCGATCGCGCGCGCCGGCGGGCTCAAGAAGCTGGTGGGCGGCAACCTCGAGGAGATCGACGCTCGAGAAGTCAACTCCATCAAGCTCTTCGACGACGCCGAGGGTCGTGCGGTCAATGTGCGGGTGGGCCGCAACGGCGCCTACCTGGAGCGCATGATCGTCGGCGAGGACGGCGAGCCGACGCCGCAGCGGGCCAACCTGAAAGACGAGCTGACCCCGGACGAGCTGACCCTGGAGTTGGCCGAAAAGCTCTTCGCGACACCGCAAGAGGGCCGTTCGCTGGGCGTGGACCCGGAGACCGGCCATGAGATCGTCGCCAAGGACGGCCGGTACGGGCCGTACGTGACCGAGGTGCTGCCCGAACCTCCCGAGGATCCCGACGCGGGATCGACGGCGAAGAAGGGCAAGAAGCCGACCGGGCCGAAGCCGCGCACCGGATCTCTGTTCCGCAGCATGGATTTGGAGACGGTGACGCTCGAGGACGCGCTCAAGTTGTTGTCGCTGCCCCGCGTTGTCGGTGTCGACCCGAACTCCGGTGAGGAGATCACCGCGCAGAACGGCCGCTACGGCCCATACCTGAAGCGCGGCACGGATTCTCGTTCACTGGCCACCGAGGACCAGATCTTCTCCGTCACGCTCGACGAGGCGCTGAAGATCTATGCCGAGCCGAAACGCCGTGGGCGCCAGGGCGCGGCGACGCCTCCGCTGCGCGAGCTGGGTAACGACCCGGTGAGCGGCAAGCCGATGGTGATCAAGGACGGCCGGTTCGGTCCCTACGTCACCGACGGGGAAACCAACGCGAGCCTGCGCAAGGGTGACGACGTGGCGTCGATCACCGACGAGCGGGCCTCCGAGCTGCTCGCCGACCGTCGGGCCCGCGGGCCGGTGAAGCGCGCCAAGAAGGCACCGGCGAAGAAGACGGCCGCGAAGAAGACGGCCGCGAAGAAGGCGCCGGCCAAGAAGGCCGCCAAGAAGGGCTGAGCGTCAGGTCGAGTGGCTGACGTCGCCGCGGACCTGCCCGTCGCGGCCGGCGTTCCGGGCGATCGCTTCGCTCGGTGAGGCCAGGTGGACCGGCCGGGCCAGCTGCGTGGGCCCGGTGCGGCCGCGCAGTTCCACGATCTCCCCGACGTCCCAGCACAGCGCCTCGGCATCGAGGGCGTCGCTGACCGCGACCGCCGAGGCCAGTACGTGACCCTGTTCCAGCTTGGCGAGCTCGGTCAGCCGCGCGGCCTCGTTGACCGGGTCCCCGATGACGGTGTATTCGAAGCGGGCCTGCGCGCCGATGTGGCCGGCGATCGCACGGCCGGCCGACACCCCGATGCCGAAGTCGGTTTCGCCGAGCACCTTGATCAGCTCGTCGTGCAGCTCGCGGGCGGCGGCCAGCGCGGCCCCGGACGCGTCGGGATGTTCGATGGGCGCGCCGAAGATGGCCAGCGCGGCGTCGCCCTGGAACTTGTTGACGAAACCGCCGTGGCGGTTGACGGTGTCGACCACCACGCGGAAGAAGTCGTTGAGCAGGTTGACGACCTCGGCGGCGGGGATGGTCGAGGCCAGCCGCGTCGATCCCACCAGGTCGACGAAGAGCACCGCGACCTCGCGTTCCTGCCCGCCGAGCTCGGTGCCACGCTCCAGCGCCCGCCGTGCGACGTCCTCGCCGACGTAGCGGCCGAACAGGTCGCGGAGCCGTTGTCGTTCGGCCAGGTCGCGCACCATGTCGTTGAAGCCGGCCTGCAGCAGGCCGAGCTCGCTGGCGTCGTAGATCTGCATGTGCGCGTTGTAGTTACCGCGCTGGACCTCGCCGAGCGCCCACCGCAGCTGGCGCAGCGGGTCGGCGATCGACATGGCCACCAGCACCGTTGACGACAGCCCGATCACCAGCGCGACGATGGCCAGCAGCAGGATGGTGGTCAGCAGCCGGTCGGCCGGGGCGGTCAGTACCGCGAACTTGCTGGCCACCAGGGCCAGCACGATGGCCAGCACCGGCACCCCGGTGGACAGCACCCACGTCAGCACCTGACGCAGGATCACCCCCGGCGCCTGGAAGTTCTCCGGGACGCCGCCGCGCAGCGCGGCCACGGCGACCGGCCGCAGCACGCGCTCGGACTGCAGGTAGCCGATGATCGCGGTGGCGGTGGCGCCCAGCGCCGTCGCCACGGCCACCACCGGCGCCGACTTGCTGGCCACCGGCCAGCTGGCCACGATGAACACCACCGAGCCGAGCAGCCAGTTCATGCCGCTGATCAGCGACCGGTAGAACGGCATCTTCAGCGCCCGCATGCGGGCGACCTCGGTGTCCCCGGGGTCGCGGTCGCCGAGCAGCATCTCCCGGCGCTGCCAGCGCATCACCGGGATCAGCATGCGCAGCGTCAGATAGGACGCGACGGTGAACGAGATGAACAGATAGCCCAGGAAGATCGCCAGGTTGTAGGCGGGCAGGTCCTGCAGCTGGATGCGGTCCTCGGGCGGCAGCCCGAACCGCAGGAAGCCGAGCACCAGCAGCGCGCCGATGATGTCGGCCTGCAGCATGCCCAGCGTGAACACCGGCCACGGGGTGCGCGCGACCCAGCGGACGAATGCGCTGATTCGCCCCGTCTCGGTCGCGTCGGTGGTCATTGCTTCACCGTAATAGGCGGAGCCGACGCTGACGGGGCCTCTGGGACTGACGTGTCGGTTCGCAGCATTACTGTTATCGGCGATGGCCGGGGTTTTCTCACGTTTGGTGGGTCAGGACGCAGTCGAGGCGGAGCTCGTCGCCGCGGCGCGGGCCGCCCGTGGTGATGCGCCTCACGTCGACGGCGATGCCGAGGTGGGCGTCATGACCCATGCCTGGCTGATCACCGGTCCGCCCGGCTCCGGTCGCTCGATCGCGGCACTGTGTTTCGCGGCGGCGTTGCAGTGCACCGCCGAGGGGACTCCGGGCTGTGGACAGTGCCGGGCCTGCTCCACGACGATGGCCGGCACCCACGCCGATGTGCGCCGCATCGTGCCGGAGGGGTTGTCCATCGGCGTCGACGCGATGCGCAGCATCGTGCAGATCGCGTCGCGCCGGCCGGGCACCGGTCGCTGGCAGATCGTGGTGATCGAGGACGCCGACCGGCTCACCGAAGGCGCGGCCAACGCGCTGCTCAAGGTCGTAGAGGAGCCGCCGCCGTCCACCGTGTTCCTGCTGTGCGCTCCGTCGGTGGATCCCGAGGACATCGCGATCACCCTGCGGTCGCGGTGCCGCCACGTCGCGCTGACCACGCCGCCGGTGTCGGCCATCGCGCAGGTGCTCATCGATTCCGACGGCATTCCGGAGGTCGCCGCGAACTGGGCGGCGTCGATCAGTGGTGGGCACGTGGGGCGCGCGCGTCGGCTGGCCACCGACGAGCAGGCCCGCGAGCGGCGCAAACGCGCGCTGGGCCTGGCCCGCGATGCGGCCACCCCGTCGCGGGCGTACGCCGCCGCCGAAGAACTGGTCGCAACCGCCGAGGCGGAGGCCAAGGCGCTCACCGAGGGCCGCAACGAAAGCGAGGCCGAGGAGTTGCGGACCGCGCTGGGCGCGGGCGGCACCGGCAAGGGCACCGCGGGCACCATGCGTGGCGCCGCCGGTGCGTTGAAAGACCTGGAGAAGCGGCAGAAGTCCCGGCAGACGCGCGCCTCCCGCGACGCGCTGGACCGCGCGCTGATCGACCTGGCGACCTACTTCCGGGACGCGCTGCTGGTCGCCACCGGCGCCGCCGACGTCACACCGAACCACCCGGACATGGCCGAGCGGGTCGCGGCGATGGCCGCGCACGCGTCGCCGGAAGCGCTGCTGCGCTGCATCGAAGCCGTCCTCGAGTGCCGGGAGGCGCTGTCGGTCAACGTCAAGCCCAAGTTCGCCGTCGATGCCATGGTCGGCACCGTCGGGCAGGCGTTGCGCAGCTGAGTTGGGCGGTGGGGAAGCCCTGCCGTAGACTCACTGCCGCCCGACAGCGCCGCCTTAGCTCAGTCGGCAGAGCGATTCACTCGTAATGAATAGGTCGGGGGTTCGATTCCCCCAGGCGGCTCCAACGTTCACCCTCCGCGCCGTTCGTAAGTCAGGAATGGCAAAGAGGCCTCTCCGCTGGGAAACTCTCGTCCAGAGTGGCGCGGTCCGAGGCGATATTGGCGGATTCCATCGTGTGACCCGTGGTGCATACTTCTGGCGGGGCCAGTCGTACGCGATCGCTGGGGAGGTGGTGACGAATTGAGTGTCGACATCTTCAGGGATCCCCTGTTCACCCCTCGAGAAGTCTCCATCTACCTCGAAATCCCGCGATCGACGGTCTACAGCTGGCTGCGTGTAGGGTCGCGCGGCGGCCCACCGCTTGTGCATCAGGTGCCGGTGGCGCGTAAGGGAATGGCTTCAGTTCCGTTCGCAGCCTTGGTTGAGGCCTTTGTTCTGCGTGCGCTCCGTAATGAACTGAGGTTCACCAAGCGACAGATTGCTGACACCGTCGCTGATGTACGTGAGGTTTTCGGTACCGATTTCGCTCTGGCCAGCAAGCGGATCGCAACTGACGGCATCGACATCTTCATCCAGCACGCCGAAGACCAATTTGCGCGGGTTGGCGACCACCAATTCTTGATCCGCGAAATCGTCGGTGACTATCTCCGATACATCACGTGGGACGACAAGACGGACTACGCCGCACGATTGAGACTGCCTGGCTTCGGCGAGGACGCCAAAGTGGTCGTCGATCCGCGATTCGCGTGGGGAGACCCGGTCGTTGAGCGAAATAAGGTTCCGGTCCGTTCGGTGCTGGACCTGTGGGCCGCTGGTGAACCGTTGACCGTGGTCGCTGACGAGTACGGGTTGTCCATCGCAGAGGCGGAAGAGATATGTCGCGTTGGACTCAAACGAGCCGCCTGAGTTTTTCCTTGACCGAAGCCTCGGCAAGCGGGTTGCGGCGGGGTTGACGGAGCTGGGTTGGCTCATTCATCGAGTAGTCGACCACTTTCCGGACGACGCCCAAGACATCGCCGACGACGTGTGGATGCGGTATGGCCTCGAACGGGGCTGGTACCCGTTGCACAAAGACGGTCGCATTCGAGGAACCGAGGCGGAACGGCGGCCGCTGATCGAGTTTGACGCTCCAATGTTCTACCTCGATAACCAACAACTCAGGATTGTGGAAATGGTCCAGCGGTTCCATTCAGCGCGTCACCAGATCTACATGAAGGCCCGAAATTCGGGGGCAGCGTGTTACGCGGTGTCGGCGGGTGGAATTAGAAGAACCTGGCCATAACGAACCCCATCTCTCAGCCCAGACGGCTCAAACCGTCGCCGGCGAGCTCCTCGCGCACCGCGTCGACGCGGCCGGTCATCGCCAGCAACAATGCCTCGCCGGCTCCGCGCACCTCGGGGCCACGGCCGGCCGACCAGTCCAGATCGGTGGCGACCAGGCGCAGACCGCGGGTGCGTCGCGTCGCGATGACGGGGCTGACGCGCGCGTAGGTCAGGCAGACGCGCAGCGCGTCCTCGGAGATCGGCCGCGCAAGTCCCAGCGGGCGGCGGATGTCCTGCTGGTGGATCAGGCACTCGATCAGGGCGACCCGCCCGCCGTAGAGGCCACCGGCCCCGGACGGTGCGGCGTCGCGGTGCATCAGGTCGACCAGTTGTGCGGGCGTCAGGGCCACGGATGTCGGTTGGATCGCGGCGTTGACGCGGTCCACGTCGCCGCGGGCGGCCAGCATGCGCTTCAGGAGCCGTGCAACCCCTTGGTCGAGGTAGCCGACGGTGTGGGCGGCGACGTCACGCACGGACCAGCCCGCGCACAGGGTGGGTGCGGTCCATTGTTCGGCGGTCAGCCCCGCCAGCAGGTCGGCGAATTCGAGGCGTTCGCGGTGGGCAAGCCGGCGCACGCGGACCATGCGAGGACGTTAGCCCTCGAGAACCTCGCGGGCCACCTTGCATGCGGCGCTGGCGGCCGGGAATCCCGCGTACCCGGTGGCGTGGTAGATGACCTCAGCGATTTCGTCGTCGGTCAGTCCGTTGGTGCGGGCGATGGCGACGTGGATTTTCAGTTCGTCGGTGGCGCGCAGCGCGATCAGGATGCCGAGCGTGACCAGGCTGCGGTCGCGCCGGCTCAGTCCGTCGCGTCCCCACAGCCGCCCGAACACGTTGTCGAGGCTGAGGTCGAGCAGTTCAGCGCCGAACTCCTCGCTGCGCACCGGTTCGTCGGGCAGCACGCCGGGCAGCAGTTCGCGAAAGATCCGGTATCCCTGGTCACGCGCGTCAGTCATGTGCCCAGCGTCGCATGGTCTATCGCGGCGCCAGGAAACCCACCGGTCCGGCGGCCAGGCACACCGACAGCGCCGCGGTGGCGGCGCGGGCGGTGATCATGTCGCCGGCTCCTGGCATCCGGACGTACACGCGGTTGAGGCCCGGCCGCACCGGCACCTTGACCTCGTCACCGTCGGACATCGACAGCATCATCGAACCGTCGCTGTTGGCGAGGTAGTTGATCTCGACCGTCCAGTCCGCCGGTAGGAGCGGGCCGTCCAACGGCATGTGCGCCGGGAAGTCGGGCTGCACCAGGTAGCCGCACTGCGGATCGGGACCGGGCCGGATCGCGCGCACCCACGTCACCAGGGCGTCCACGACCCGGCCCTGCGGGTCGAGCATCCGCAGATCGGTTGTCGCCGAGGCGAACTCGGGCCGCTCGGGTAGCAGCGCGAACATGTGCGAGGCCAGGTTCTCCGGCCAGGCCACCCGTTGCAGCACCAGGGGATCGACTTCCTGGTCGAGCATCGGCGCATCCGAGGTCCGGTAGGCCTCGGCCAGACCGGCCTGGGCATTCTGCAGGTAGCTCTTGGTCGGGTTGTCGCGCCAGCTGACCAGGAACGTCGCCGTCGAATACAGGCAGCTCGCGACGAATCCCGTTGCGACACAGGCGACGAGCACAGACCTGCCCCTCGAGCGGTCCAGCCGGGCGGTGCCGGGCCGGTTGGGTGCGCACAGCGCGACCGCGCCGAGCAGCGCCAGCATCACCACCAGGTCCGGCAGATAGCGCAGCGTCTGCGCCAGTTCGAGCGCGGTGAACCGCGACGACCGCATCAGATAGATCGGCACCTGGCAGGCCACCGCGTAGCCGGCAGCTGCCAGCCACACCACGCCGATCCGCTGCTTGCGCACCAGCGACAGTGCCAGCACGGCGGCCAAGACCACCCAGCCGAGGACCATCACCGCCACCCCGGGCGTGCCCCACGGGGACGCGGGTGCCCAGCGCTGCCAGTCCCACGGCCCGCCGACCAATCCCGGCACGATGCCGTGGGTCACCGAGCGTGCCAACAGATCCCACGTCATCGCCAGGTCGAAACTCCACCGCTGCTGATCGACGACCACCAGGTACACGCCGATCCAGGCGGCGGTCAGCGCCGCGGTGGCCGCCCACAGCCGCGCGCCGCGCCGCCAGACGTGCCGCACGGGCGTAGCAGTACCGGTGACGTGGAAGTACAGTGCCGCGACGACGAATGCGGCGAACGGAATGATGCCCGACTTCTCGAAGAACAGCAGCGCACCGAAATACACCAGCGCGCCCGACACCGCGTAGCGCGGCCGCCCGGTCCGCACCAGCAGGATCGCGTCAGCGCACACCCATGCCAGCGCGGCGATCATCGGCAGCGCGTTCAGCGCCGCGGCCCACCACGCGAACGACGGCACCGCCAGCGGGGTGAACAGCGCAAAAGCCAACGGCGCCAACAACACCGGGCGCCAACCCAGGATCACCCACAGCGCGCGCAGCAGCGCCAGTGCGGCGAGCAACGCGAGCACCACCAGGCTGACCGCCGGCCCCACCCAATTCAGCGGCGCCAGCCGCGTGATCGCCCCCGCCACCAGGAACGCACCGGGCATCACGTGGCCGTCGTGGTCGTCGAACAGATAGCCCGGGGACAGCAGCGGCTGCGTCCCGGCGCGGCCGACCAGGATCAGGTCGTCCCAGTAGAAGTAGCCGCCGAACGCCAGCACCGCCCGGATCACCAGGTGCAGCGCGATCAGCGCGACCGCGGTGCGGGCGACCCAGTTCCGCGCGCCCGTCAGCGGGCCGCCTTCGCGGTCGGATAGGACTGGCCTGCCGCCTGTCGTGCCGACCACGCCGAGGCGACCATGTCGGTCAACGAGTGCCGCATCTGCCAGTCCAGATCCCGTGCGGCCAGGTCCCCGTTGGCGACGATGCGCGCCGGGTCCCCGGGGCGGCGCGGCGCGATCTCCGGTTCGAAGTCGACGCCGGTGACCTCCCGCATGGTCGTCATGATCTCCCGCACCGACGTGCCCGACCCACTGCCCAGGTTGTAGACAGCCTCGATGGGCCGGCCTTCGTCGAGTCGGCGGGCCGCGGCGACGTGGGCGGCGGCGATGTCGGAGACGTGGACGTAGTCGCGCACGCAGGTGCCGTCGGGGGTGGGGTAGTCGTCCCCGTTGATCCGCGGGGTCTGACCGCGCAGGAGCATGTCGAACACCAGCGGGAAGAGGTTGAACGGGCTGACGTCGAACACGGCGTCGGATCCCGAACCGACCACGTTGAAGTAGCGCAGGCTCGTGTGGCGCAGGCCGGTCGCGGCGCCGACGTCGCGCAGCAGCCACTCACCGATCAGCTTGCTCTCGCCGTACGGCGACTCCGGGCCGGTGCCGGTGCTCTCGTCGACGACCTCGCCGGACGGCGTGCCGTAGGTGGCCGCGCTGGACGAGAACACGAACCTGTCGACGCCCGCGTCGGACGTGGCGTTGAGCAGCGTGACCATCGCCGACACGTTCTGCTCGTAGGTGTGCAGCGGACGCTGCACCGATTCCCCGGCGTACTTGTACCCGGCGATATGAATGACGCCGGTCACCTCGTACGTGTCCAGGGTGGCGCGCACGGTGTCGCCGTCGAGCAGATTCGCCTGCACGAAGGGCACCCCCTCGGGGATGAACTGCGCCAGCCCGGTGGACAGGTCGTCGATCACGACGGTGGGCAGCCCCGCGCCGCGCAGCGCGCGCACCACGTGTGCGCCGATGTATCCGGCGCCGCCGGTCACCAACCAGGTCACGATGTCTCCTTCGTCGGGGAGGGTCGGTATGCCACCGTAACGAGTGCGCCCAGGTGCACGGCGATGCCCAGCAGCGGACCGCACAGCAGCGCCACGATCGTGCGGGCCTCGAGGTCCAGCGGCAGCAGGAGGAGCAGCGCCGCCACCACCGTCGCGATGACCCAGCCCGAGGCGTACGCGCGGTGCAGCGCGGCAGCCACTGTCGCCGCCCCGGTCAGCGTCAGCAGCGCGATGGCCACCGCAGCGGCCGTCAGCCATGCCAGCAGCGCTCCGTCGGCGTCGTATTGGGTGCCGAACGCCGCCCGCAGCAGCCACGGTCCGAACGCGCCGGCCAGCACCACGCCCAGCGCGCCGAGCGTGACGACCACCGCGGTCGGTGTGAGCAGCGCCCGCAGCCGGCGGGCGCGCTGGTCGACGAAGTGGGCGATGAGATTGCCCTGCATCGCGGTCAGCGGCACCAGCAGCGGCGCACGCGTCAGGGTGACCGCGAGGATCACCACCCCGCCGGCCGCGCCCAACTCGTCGGAGGTGGCCTGCAGCAGCACCGGGAAGCCCATCACCAACACCGCCGATGCGCCCGACGCCGCGATCGAATGGCCGGTGCCGCGCAGGAACGCGCGCGTGCCGCCGGGGGTGAGCAGTGGGGCCGCCGCACGCGTGGTCGGCGACACTGCGAGCATCAGCAGCCACGCCCACGCGCCGGCCACGCTGGCCCACAGGTAGCCGCCCAGACCCCAGCCCAGAGCGAAGCCCGCGGCGGCCACCACGACCCGTAGCACGGCGTCGGTGACCATCAACGCGCCGTACTGGGACCACCGGTCCAGGCCCGCCAGCAGCCCCAAAAGTGTGGTGTGCACACAGAATCCGGCCAGCCCGAAGCACAGCAACACGATGCTGAGCCGCTGCTGCTCGACGAACACGTGGCCGGCCCACAGGGGCGCCGTCGCGCCGATCACCGCGGCCGCGCCGATCCCGACGCCCGCCGCGACACCGATGGGACGCGTGCGTTCGACGGGGGCCGGTGTGTAGGGCGCCGACCGGACCTCGCGGGTGGTCTCCTGCAGCAGCCCGAACGAGGCGCCGCTGACCAACCCGAACGCGCCCCAGAACACGCCGAACACGGAGAAGCCGGCGGGTTCGAGATCGCGTGCGGCCAGGTACAGCACCGCATATCCGCACAGCGCGGAGGCCGCGGTGGCCACCCCGACGCGGACCACGCTGCCCCGGGTGACGGCGCCGGCAGGACCGGCCGTCGCGTCGGTCACGCCCACACGTCCAGGGCCGGCAGTTCTTTCGAGTACAGCCAGGCCTGCCACAACGGTCGCAGCGAGGAGTCCGAGTAGTGGGCGGCCAGCCCGGTGAAGTCGTCGGTGACGGCGGTGGAGTGCCGGTACCGGGACGTCCAATCCTTCAGCAGCGCAAAGAAATCGGTGTCGCCGAGCTGCTTGCGCAATGCGTGCAGGGTCAGCGCGCCGCGCTTGTAGACGCGGTCGTCGAACATGTCCTGCGGTCCGGGGTTGGCCAGGACCATGTCCTGCGGCGAGTCGGCGAGCTTGGCGTAGTAGTGGCGGGCCAGTTCGTCGGCGCTGCGCCCGCCGCTGTGCTGCGACCACAACCACTCCGCGTAGCAGGCGAAGCCCTCGTGCAGCCAGATGTGGCGCCACCGTTGCGCGGTGACCGAGTTGCCGAACCACTGGTGCGCCAGTTCGTGGGCGATGAGCCGCTCGGCGGCGCCCTGGCCGTCGCAGTGATTGGCGCCGAAGATCGAAATGCCCTGCGCCTCAAGGGGAATCTCGAGCTCATCGTCGGTGACCACCACGGTGTAGCCGGTCGACAGCGGGTAGGGGCCGAACAGTTCGACGAACAACTTCATCATCTTCGGCTGCTGGGCGAAGTCGTGGTCGAAGGCGCGGCGCAGATGGTCGGGTATTACGGCCGCCATCTCCACACCGTTCTTGGTCATCCGGTGTCTGCGATACATGCCGATCTGCAACGTGATCAGGTACGTCGAGGTCGGCTCGGTCTGTTCGTAGACCCAGGTCGTCATGCCGGCGCGGGCGCGCCGGCTGACCAGCTCGCCGTTGGCCAGCGCGTAGTACGGGCTCTCGGTGGCCACCCGGATGCCGAAGCTGGCCTTGGCGGCCGGGTGGTCGTCGCACGGGAACCACGACGACGCGCCGTTGGGTTGCCCGGCCACCAGCACACCCTCCGTCAGCTCCTCGAAACCCACTTCGCCCCAAGGGGTTCGGACCGGTCGCGGGTTGCCGCCGTAGCGCACCGCGATCGTCATGGCAGCGCCGGCGGGCAGCTTGTCGGGCAGCGTGATGTGCAGCTTGTTCCCGGTCGCGCGGAACTGCGCGGGCCGGGCCCCGTTGACGGTCACCTTCGACACCGTCAGCGCCGCGGACAGATCCAGTGAGAACGACTTGAGCTGAGCCAGCGCGACGGCGGTGATGGTCGCGGCGCCGCTCAGCCGGTTGCTGGCGACCTTGTAGTCGAGCTCGAGTTCGTACCGCGACACCCGGTAGCCGAAGTTCCCGGTACCGGGCAGGTACGGATCGATGACCGGCGCCGACGCCTTCGACCGCCTGCTCACGCCGCCGCGGACTTCTTGGATTTGGCGCCGCCGTTCTGCGCGCCCTTCTTGCGACGCGCCGTCCACGGCGCGATCGGGTTGCCCTGCCAGCGGGTCGATGCCGGGACCTCGTCGCCGCGCACCACCAAGGACGCCGGACCCACGGTGGCGCCGGCGCCGATGCGGGCGGCCGGCAGCGCGACGCAGTGCGGTCCCAGCGTGGCCCCTGTCTCCACCGTGACGGTGTCCATCCGCATGATCCTGTCGTGGAAGAGGTGGGTCTGCACGACGCAGCCGCGGTTGACCGTGGATCCGTCGGCCAGGGTCACCAGATCGGCTTCGGGCAGCCAGTAGCTTTCGCACCAGACACCGCGGCCGATCGACGCGCCCAGCGCCCGCAGCCACACGTTCATCACCGGCGTGCCGGCGGCGGCGCGCGCGAACCATGGTGCCGCGACCGTCTCGACGAACGTGTCGGCGACCTCGTTGCGCCACACGAACGACGACCACAGCGGATGCTCACCGGCGCGGATCGGACCAACGATCAGCCATTTGGCGATCACCGCGACCGCGCCGGCCACCGCCCCGACCGTCAACAGGACCGCGCCGGCCACCGGCACCGTCCACCACCATCCGAGCTGCACCGCGACCGCCTGCAGCGCGCCGAGCACCGCGACCCCGAGCGCGAACGTCACGATGACCGGCACCACCCGGCAGGTCTCCACGGCGGCGCGCAGCGCCTTGAGGCGCGTCGACGGCGCGAACGTGCGCAGCGCGTCGGCCGCGGTGGGCCGGCGCCGCAACCGCACCGGCGGGCTGCCCAGCCACGACGAGCCGGTCTTGGCTTTGGTCGGGGTCGCCGACAGCACGGCGACCAACCCGTCGTCGGGCACCCGTCGGCCCGGTTGGGTGATGCCCGAGTTGCCCAGGAACGCGCGCTTGCCGACGGTGGCCCGCGCGACGTGGATCCACCCGCCGCCGAGCTCGTAGGACGCCACCATGGTGTCGTCGGCCAGGAACGCGCCGTCCTCGATCACGGTGAACTTGGGGATCAACAGTGCCGTCGAGATCTCGGTGCCGTGACCGACCTGCGCGCCCAGCAGCCGCAGCCACACCGGGGTCAGTAGGCTCGCGTAGATCGGGAACAGGTAGTTGCGGGCCGCGTCCATCAACCGTTCGGTGGCCCACAGCTGCCAGCCGCAGCGACTGCGGACGGGGTGGTAGCCCTCGGTCAGGCCCAGCCCGAGCACCCGCACCCCGAGGACGGTCAGCGCGGCGTAGACCAGCAGCGCGGTCAGCGTCGCCGGTACCAGCCACAGCAGTGCCGGCGCCACCGCCGCGGTCACCGTGTCGGTGCCGCGCACCGCCCAGCCGATCACGGCCAGCCCGGCGCCCAACGCGACCAGCGGCAGGGCGGCCAAAACCAGCGACGTCATCCCGAACACCACCGCCCACTGCGGTGCGCGCGGCGGGCGGTGGTCCGGCCACGGGTGCCGCGCTTTGCCGGACTTCACCGCCGGTGAACCCTTCCAGTACTGCGCGTTCTTGACCTTGCCGACCACCGCCGAACCGGGGGCCACCGCGGCGTTCTTGCCGACGACGGCGCCGGGCAGCAGCGTGGTGCGCGCGCCGACGGCGGCGTCGTTGCCGACGGTGATCGGGCCGACGTGGAACTGGTCGCCGTCGATCCAGTAACCGGTGAGGTCGACCTCGGGCTCGATCGAGCAGCGGTGCCCGAGTGTGAGCATCCCGGTGACCGGGGGCGCCGAATGCAGGTCCACCCCCTGGCCGACCGAATTGCCCAGGGCGCGTGCGTAATACACCAGCCACGGGGCGCCGGCCATGTTCTCGGCGCCGCTGGCGGCGGCCAGGCGTTCGGCCAGCCACACCCGCAGATGCTCGTGGCCGCCGCGCCGGTAGGTGCCCGGCGCGAGGCTGCCCACCAGGATCCGCGCGCCGAACGCCGCGATGCCCATGCGGCCCAGCGGCGTGACGAACAACAGGAAGCCGGCCAGCACCCACCACCAGCTGACCGGGCGGGCCCAGCCGACGAGATCCAGCGCGGCGGCGACGTTGTTGGCCAGCAGCAGCCACACCACCCACTGTGCGCCGGACAGGACGGCCAGCGGCAGCGTCGCGAGCACCTGCACCGCCTGCGACCAGCGCGGCACCGGCGTCACCGTCCTCGGGGTGACCTCGGGCGCCGGCGCCATCTCGTCGAGGTAGGCCGCCAACGAGCCCAGCCGGGGGTGGTCGTAGAGGTCGGCGACGGTCACCTGCGGGTAGCGGGCGCGCAGCGCGGCGATCAGCTGCGCGGCCGACAGCGAGCCGCCGCCGAGGGCGAAGAAGTCGGCTTGGGGCCCGTCGACCGGCGCGCCGAGCACGTCGCGCCACAGCCCGGCCAGCCAGCCCGCGGTGCCGGCCAGGTCGGTGGCGTCGGCGTCGCGGTCGTCGCCGACGGGCCAGGGCAGTGCGTCGCGGTCGACCTTGCCGGAGGTGCGGGTGGGCAGTTCGTCGACCACGGCCAGTCGCGGGACCAGCGCGGCGGGCAGCTGCTCGGCCAGCTGGACGCGGGCTGCCGCGACGTCGAAACCGGCCGGGTCGGCGGCCACGACGTAGCCGACCAGCACCGGTGTCCCGCTGCGGGTGCGCCGCACCGCGGCCGCGCCGCCGGCCACGCCGGGCAGATTGACCAGCGCGGTGTCCACCTCGCCGAGTTCGATGCGCCGGCCGCCGACCTTGACCTGGTCGTCCGCGCGACCCAGGAAGTACAGACCGTCGGCTTCCAGCCGCACCATGTCGCCGCTGCGGTAGGCCCGGCTCCACGCGAGCGACGGCATGGGCGCGAATTTCTCGGCGTCCTTGTCGGGGTCGAGGTAGCGGGCCAGTCCGACGCCGCCGATGACGAGCTCGCCGGATTCTCCGATGCCGACCGGTTCACCGGCCGCGTCGACGACCGCGAGGTCCCAGCCCGGCAGCGGCAACCCGATGCTGACCGGACCCTCACCCGTGAGCCGGGCCGCGCACGACACCACCGCGGCCTCGGTGGGCCCGTAGGTGTTCCACACCTCGCGCCCGACGCCGTCGGGACCGGCCGCCAGCCGCTCGGCCAGTTCCGGTGGGCAGGCCTCGCCGCCGAAGATCAGCAGCCGCACCGACTCCAGCGCCTCCGGCGGCCACAGAGCCGCCAACGTCGGCACCGTCGACACCACGGTGATGTCGCGGGACACCAGCCACGGGCCCAGGTCCATGCCGCTGCGCACCAGCGACCGCGGGGCCGGCACCAGGCAGGCGCCGTGGCGCCACGCCAGCCACATCTCCTCGCACGACGCGTCGAACCCGACCGACAACCCGGCCAGCACCCGGTCTCCCGGGCCCAGGGGCGCGTCCCGGCAGAACAGCGTGGCTTCGGCGTCGACGAACGCCGCCGCGCTGCGGTGGGTGACCGCGACACCCTTGGGCGTGCCGGTGGACCCGGAGGTGAAGATGATCCACGCGTCGTCGCGGCTCAGCGGCGACGCGGCGCGCCAGCCGCGCGACGAGCCCGGCCCGCGGATCAGGCCGCGCTCGGTGATCACGGCGACGACGTCGGCCTCGGTGAACACCAGCTCGGCGCGCTCGGGTGGGTCGTCGGCGTCGACCGGGACGTACGCGGCGCCGGCGGCCAGCGTCGCCAGGATGGCGACGTAGAGCGCGTAGCTGCCCGACGGCATCCGGATCCCGATCCGGTCGCCGCGTCCGATGCCGCGCGCCGCCAGCCACGCCACGCTGTCCTCGATGTCGCTGACCATCTCGGCGTAGGTCAGCTGCACCTCGCCGTCGTCGAGCGCGGGTGCCTCCGGATGCCGGCGCGCGGTATCGAACAGGATGTCGATCAGCGTGCGCGGCGGCGGCGCCTGCGCAGACAGGAGGAACTGGGCCGGAATCTGCGGCGTGAAATCCGCTGCTGTCACGGGTACAGACCCTAGGCGTCTTCGGCGGGCTGTTGTGTCCGGGCGGTCCGGCGTGCGCGTGTCGGCCACCGCCCTGGCAGAATGGCCCCGATTGGAGGGGAGTATTCCTTCGCCGCGGTGTCGTCATCACGTCGTCCGTCGTCGGACGACCGGTGTCGCGGGTCGCCCGTCACGGGCGATGGAAGAGACCTCCGGCGTTGAGACGACGACCGGAGGTTGAATTTGAACGTCAGCGGGCTCGAGTGGGCGATCACGCTCACGGTGACCATCGCAATCCTGCTCTTCGACGTGATCGTGATCGGGCGGCGGCCGCACGAACCGTCGCGGCGCGAAACGGCGACCGCGCTGAGCTTCTATGTGGGACTGGCCATCGCGTTCGGCCTGTGGACGTGGTTCTTCCACGGCAGCCAGTACGGCGTGGAGTTCTTCGCAGGCTGGCTCACCGAATACAGCCTTTCGGTGGACAACCTGTTCATCTTCTTGATCATCATGGCCAGCTTCAAGGTGCCGCGGATCTACCAGCAGCAGGCGCTGCTGGTCGGCATCATCCTGGCGCTGGTCTTCCGCGGCATCTTCATCGCGCTCGGCGCGGTGGCCATCCAGCGGTTCTCCTGGGTGTTCTACCTGTTCGGCGCGTTTTTGATCTACACCGCGATCAAGCTGATGCGAGACACCGAGCACGACGACGACGCCGACAACGCGGTGGTGCGGTTCGCGCAGAAGCGGCTGAAGTTCACCGATACCTGGGACGGGCTGCGGCTGTGGGTGAAGGAGAACGGCAGCCGGGTGATGACGCCGATGTTCCTGGTGATCGTCGCGCTGGGCACCACCGACCTGCTGTTCGCGCTGGACTCCATCCCGGCGATCTACGGGCTGACCCGAGAGCCGTACCTGGTGTTCACCGCCAACGTGTTCGCGCTGATGGGTCTGCGCCAGCTGTACTTCCTGCTCGGTGACATGCTCAAGCGCCTGGTCTACCTGTCGCAGGGTCTGGCGTTCATCCTCGGCTTCATCGGCGTCAAGCTGCTGCTGCACGCCCTGCACGAGAACGAGCTGCCGTTCATCAACGGCGGTGAGCACGTGCCGGTGCCGGAGATCCCCACCCTGGCCTCGTTGGGCGTCATCGTCGTCACGCTGCTGATCACCACTGCCGCCAGCCTGTACAAGACGCGGGTGCACGACGTGCGCAACGGCGGCACGGCGCAGCCGTCCCCGGAACCGACCACCGACGCCGGTCCGCCGCGCTGATTGGGCTCGGGGTGATCCCAACCGTCGTGGGTGCGCGGGCGCCCGGCTAGCGTGTGCCGGTGCGGCTTTTCGTTTCGGATGACACCGGTGTGCACGAGCTGACCGACGGCGCCGATCAGGCGGTCGTCCGGGTCAGCGCCCGCGACCTGCAGCAGGCCCGGCGGACGTGTCAGCGCATCCGCGCCCGAGCCGCGGACACCGCCGCGATTCTCGACGTCGCGGTGGCCGTCGCCGACGACTACCGCTCCGCGCGCAGTGCGATCTCCGCGGCCGCCCCGGACACCGTGCAGTACGCGGGCACCGTCGAAGGACTGGTGGGTCTGATCGCCGACATCGGCTCAGCCGGCGTGGCCGACGGGGTGACGCTGATCGCCGCGTCGCCGCAGCAGGATGTCGCGGCGCTGGGTCGCGCGGTGCTGGACCGGCTGCCGGCGCTGGCTCACCAGTTGTCGTAGCCGCCCTCGGGGCCGAGCATTCGTTCCAGGCGCGTGCGGTTGATGCGCGCCAGTTCGTTGCGCACGATCTTGCGCTCGGTGTCGTGGTCGTTGTGCAGGCGGTCGCGCATGGTGGCCAGCATCGTTTCGGCGCCGCAGCCGTTGACGAACATCACGAAACCGAATCCGAAGTGCTCGAGATAGGTCTTCGAGGCGGCGGCCAGCTCGGCCATCACCTCGGGGCGGTGGTCGGTGATGGCGCACTGTTCGGCCGCGGACTTCTCGCTGCCCGGCCGGCGCCCGACGTCCGGGTAGGCCTGCAGGATCGAGTCGATCGACTCCTCGCTCAGCCCGAACAGCAGCTCGTCGGCCAAGCGGAACAGCTGGTCGTGATTCTCGAACGGCCGTGCCCGCGCCAGGTCGGCGGCCAGGGGCACGCTGTAGCAGCACTCGAAGACGCAGTGCACGGCCCTGCGCAGCGGCAGGGCATTGAACGCGTCGAGCCCAATCCCTTGATGCAGCAGCACCCCGTAATGATCGGAAGCGCAGGGGACAGCGGCGTTACGCCGTGTTACAGGCAGGCAAATTTGTCGCGCTGGGCTGGTGGCTTGGGTCGCTTGAGTGGCGGCGCGGGGCTGGTGCGTCGCAGACGTCACTTCTGTCCCAGCTATCCACGTTTTGCAGCGACCTACTCGCACTTTCGCTGCAAAAAGCGGATAGGTGGGGCTTTTGAGGCCCAAGCGACGCAAGCGACCTGTGACCCCAGGCGCCCGGGGCTCAGTAACCCCAGGCGCCCCAGGCTCAGTGACCCCAGGCGCCCGGGGCTCAGTGACCGGAGGTCTTGAACCGCTCGATCGAGCGCTTGACCTCGGTTTCGGCCTCTTCGCGTCCCACCCAGTCCGCGGCCTTGACGAACTTGCCGGGCTCGAGGTCCTTGTAGTGCACGAAGAAGTGCTTGATGGCGTCGAGGTCGAACTGGTTCACATCGCCGATGTCCTGGATGTGGTCCCAGCGCGGGTCCGCCAGCACGCACAGCACCTTGTCGTCGCCGCCGGCCTCGTCGGTCATGCGGAACATGCCGACCGGGCGCGCCTCGACGACGCAGCCCGGGAACACCGGCTCCGGCAGGAGCACCAGCGCGTCCAGCGGGTCGCCGTCCTCGCCGAGGGTGTCCTCGATGTAGCCGTAATCCGTGGGGTAGCCGAACGAGGTGAACAGGTAGCGGTCCAACTTCACCTTGCCGGTTTCGTGGTCCACCTCGTACTTGTTGCGTGACCCCTTCTGGATCTCGATGAGGACGTCGAACTGCACCGCCGCGACTCCTAGGTGTGTATGTGCTCGGCCAATGACTGGGGGTCGTCTGTCGACGACGCGGGTTAACCCTAGACGAGCGATACCCTGCACTACATGCGGCCCACTCGGTGGCGACGATCCACCTTCGTGATCCTCGGCCTGGCAGTTGTGCTGCTGGTGGCCGTGGTGGCCGCGGCGACGGTGGTGGCGGCACGCCAGCCCGGCGAGCAGGTGGCCGTGCCGCCCGCCCCCGCTCCGGCGTCGGCGCAGCCGGCGGTGGTGCCGGTGACCGACTCGGCGGCCAAGCCGACGTCTCGCGGCCTGGCCGCCGCGCTGGCCCCCGTGCTTGCCGACCCGAACCTCGGCAGATTCACCGGCCGTATCTCCGACGCGATGAGCGCAGAGGTGCTCTGGGAGCAGGGCGCGCGCATCCCGATGCAGCCCGCGTCGACCAACAAGACGATGACGGCAGCGGCCGCGCTGCTGGCCCTGGACCGTCAGGACCGCCTCACCACGCGGGTGGTGACCCCGTCACCGGGTGTGGTGGTGCTCGTCGGCGGCGGCGACCAGACGCTGTCGGCCGCACCGCACGGCGAGGACACCTGGTATCGCGACGCGGCCCGCATCGTCGACCTGGCCGACCAGGTGCGACGCAGCGGTGTCGCGGTCAGGACGGTGCAGGTCGACGTCAGCACCTACCGCGGCCCGTCGATGGCCGTCGGCTGGGACCCGCTCGACATCGACGGCGGCGACATCGCGCCGATGGAGTCGGTGATGCTCGACGGCGGCCGCACCCAGCCCGTCACCGTGGAGTCCCGACGCTCGAAGACCCCGGCTCTGGACGCGGGCCGCGCGCTGGCGGCCGCACTGCGGGTGGATCCGGCCACGGTGACGGTGCTGCCGTCGGCCGCCCGCGGCCGCGAGATCGCCGCGGTGCAGTCTCCGCCGCTGATGCAGCGGCTGCGCGACATGATGAACTTCTCCGACAACGTGATGGCCGAGTCGATCGGCCGCGAGGTGGCCGCCGAGCTGGGGAAACCGCAGAGTTTCGACGGCGCCGCCGAAGCCGTGCTGGCCACGCTGAAGAAGGCCGGGATCGACACCGCGGGAGCCAGACTGCTGGATTCCAGCGGACTTTCGGTCGACAACCGGCTGACGGCGGCCACCCTCGACGAGGTCGTCACCGCGGCCGCGGGTACGGAGAGCCCGCAACTGCGCCCGCTGGTCGACCTGCTGGCGATCGCCGGGGGCAGCGGCACGCTGTCCTACCGCTACCTCGACACCGACGCCGCCGGCTATCTGCGCGCCAAGACCGGATCGTTGACCGCGACGAACACGCTGACCGGCATCGTCACCGACGCCGACGGCCGGGTGCTGACGTTCGCGCTGCTGTCCAACGACGCGGGCCCCACCGGCCGCACCGCGCTCGACAAGTTCGCCGCGACCCTGCGAACGTGTGGGTGCCGCAAGTGAATCGGCCCGCGAAAACCACGTTCAGCGTCGGGCGCGCGGTGGACTGGGAACTGGCCGCCACCCTCGGCGGCAAGCTGGCCCGCCCGGAACCGCCGGCCACCGACTACACCCGGCGCCAAGCCGTCGAGCAGCTCGCCGAGTCCGCGCGGGCATCGGAGATCCCGGTACGTGAGGTCACCGGCCTGATCGAGGGCGGCGAGATCCCGGAGGCCCGAATCGTCGACCGGCCGCAGTGGATTCGCGCGGCCACGCAGTCGATGAGGGTGATGACCGGCGGAAGCGATACCGACGCCAAGCCGGGCATGATCAGCGGCCGCATCGCCGGAGCGCAGACGGCCGCGGTGCTGGCGTTCGTGTCTTCGGGAATCCTCGGCCAGTACGACCCCTTCGGTGTCGACGGGGGAGAGCTGCTGCTGGTCTACCCCAACGTGATCGCGGTCGAACGGCAACTGCGGGTGGTGCCCGAGGACTTCCGGATGTGGGTGTGTCTGCACGAGGTCACCCACCGCGTGCAGTTCCGCGCCAATCCCTGGCTGGCCGACCACATGTCCAGCACGCTGGCGGTGCTCACCGAGGACGCCGCCGACGACCTGACGCAGGTGGTGTCCCGGCTCGCCGAGTATGTGCGCGGCCGCAGATCCGCAGCGCCGGATGCGAATTCGGCGGGTGTGCTGGGTCTGCTGCGCGCCGTGCAGTCCGAGCCGCAGCGCGAGGCGCTGGACCGGTTGCTGGTGCTGGGCACGCTGCTGGAAGGCCACGCCGAGCACGTGATGGACGCCGTCGGGCCCGCGGTGGTCCCGACGGTGGCGACCATCCGGGCCCGCTTCGACCAGCGTCGGCAACGCAAACAGTCTCCGCTGCAACGGATTGCGCGTGCGTTGCTGGGTGTGGACGCGAAGATGAGCCAGTACACCCGCGGCAAGGCCTTCGTCGACGAGGTGGTGGGCACGGTCGGGATGGCGCGCTTCAACACTGTGTGGACCGACGCCGACACCCTGCCGCGTCCCGCCGAGATCGATGTGCCGCAGCGATGGATCGACCGGGTGCTGTAGCGCAGGTCCGCGCCGCGGTCGCGCAGTTCGCGCGCGACCACCAGCCGGATCCGGCCGCGTGGTGTGTGGCGCTCTCCGGCGGCGCGGACTCGCTGGCGTTGACCGTCGCCGCCGCCGCGCTGCGGCCCACCACGGCGTTGATCGTCGACCACGGGCTGCAGCCGGACTCGGCGACGGTAGCCGCAACCGCGCGCGGACAGGCACTGTCGGCGGGTTGCGTTGACGCGCAGGTGATTTCGGTGCGGGTGGGCACAGCCGGCGGGCCGGAGGCGGCAGCCCGCGCGGCCCGGTACGACGCGCTCGAGAGGACCCGCGACGGCCGGCCGGTGCTGCTGGCGCACACCCTCGACGACCAGGCCGAGACGGTGCTGCTCGGGTTGGGTCGCGGCTCGGGTCCCCGCTCGATCGCCGGGATGCGGCCGCACGACCCGCCCTGGTGTCGTCCGCTGCTCGGTGTGCGCCGCACGGTGACGGTCGCCGCGTGCGCGGAGGCCGGGGTGACGGCATGGCAGGACCCGCACAACAGCGACCCGCGCTACACGCGGGTCCGGCTGCGCACCGAGGTGCTGCCGCTGCTCGAGGAGGTGCTGGCCGGCGGGGTGGCCGAAGCGCTGGCGCGCACCGCCACCGCGCTGCGCGAGGACGGCGACACACTCGACGAACTGGCCGACGCGGCGCTGGCCGGTCTCGGCGCGCAACCGGACGTCGCGACGCTGGCGGCGCTGCCCGGCGCGGTCCGGCGGCGTGTCCTGCGCGGCTGGCTGCTCGCTCACGGCGCGTGCGACCTGACCGACAAACACATCCGCGGCGTCGACGCGCTGGTCACAGCGTGGCGCGGCCAGGGCGCGGTCGCGGTGCCCGGCACCGGCCGCCGCGAGCGGTTGTTCGCCGGCCGGCGGGGCGCCACGCTGCGGCTGCACCGCGAACCGGTCTGACCGGGACACCGGGGCGGGTGGACGCGTCGGTCCCCGCTACGCTGGGGCCCGTGGCTGCGAACGCTGGTCAGTTGTATGCCGGGGATATCAAGTCGGTGTTGCTGTCGGAGGAGCAGATTCGTTCCAAGACCGAAGAACTCGCGGCCCAGATCGCCGACGAGTACCGGGACGCGCTGGCCACGCCCGGCAGCCAGGATCTGCTGCTGATCACCGTGCTCAAAGGCGCGGTCATGTTCGTCACCGACCTGGCCCGCGCCATCCCGCTGCCCACGCAGCTGGAGTTCATGGCGGTCAGCTCCTACGGCTCGTCGACGTCGTCGTCGGGTGTGGTGCGCATCCTCAAAGACCTCGACCGCGACATCAACGACCGCGACGTGCTGATCGTCGAGGACATCGTCGACTCCGGGCTGACGCTGTCGTGGCTGCTGCGCAATCTCGCCACCCGCAACCCGCGATCCCTTCGGGTCTGCACCCTGCTGCGCAAACCGGAGGCGGTGCGCGCCGACGTCGACATCACCTACGTCGGCTTCGACATCCCCAACGAGTTCGTCGTCGGTTACGGCCTCGACTACGCCGAGCGCTACCGCGACCTGCCCTACATCGGCACTCTGGAACCGAAGGTGTACGAAGGGCACTGAGGAGCGCACAATGCGGGCATGGCCGACACCGCGCTGAGGATCTGCCCGTTCTGTGAAGCGACCTGCGGGCTCACGCTGACCGTGGAGGCCGGGCGCGTCACCGGCGCCCGTGGCGACCGCGACGACGTGTTCAGCGCCGGCTTCATCTGCCCCAAGGGCGCGAGCTTCGGTGAACTCGACAACGACCCCGACCGGTTGAGCGCACCGCTGATCCGCCGGGACGGCGTCCTCACCGAGGCCGGGTGGGACGAGGCGTTCGCCGCCGTGGCCGCCGGCTTCGGCGACGTCGTCTCCACACACGGCGGCGCCTCGGTCGGCGTGTACCTCGGAAACCCCAACGCGCACACCGTCGCCGGCTCGCTCTACCCGCCGCTGATCATCCGCGCGCTCGGCACCCGGCAGGTGTTCTCGGCCAGCACGCTCGACCAGATGCCCAAGCACGTCGCGCTCGGGCTGATGTTCGGCAACCCGGTCGCGTTCACCGTGCCCGACCTCGACCGCACCGACTACCTGGTGATCATCGGCGCCAACCCCCTGGTGTCCAACGGCAGCCTGGCCACCGCACCGGACTTCGGCGGCCGCCTGCGCGCGCTGCGGCGTCGTGGCGGCCGGCTCGTGGTGATCGATCCGGCGCGCACCCGCACCGCCGAGCTGGCCGGCGTGCACCTGGCTCCGCGCCCGGGCACCGACGCGGCGCTGCTGTTCGCCGTGGTGCACGTGCTGTTCGACGAGGACCTCGTGGACCTGCGCCATCTGTCCGACGACGTGGCCGGCCTCGAGCAGCTGCGCGAGCTGGCTGGCGATTTCGGGCCCGACAAGGTGGCGGCGTACTGCGGCGTCGACGCCGACGCGATCCGCCGCCTCGCCCGCGAGCTGGCCGCCGCGCCGAGCGCCGCGGTGTACGGCCGCATGGGCACCTCGACCGTCGAGTTCGGCACGCTGGGCAACTGGCTGGTCGACGTCGTCAACGTGTTGACCGGCAACCTGGACCGGCCGGGCGGGGTGATGTTCCCGTGCTCGCCCACGGCCCCGCGCCCACGCCGCGGGGGCCGCGGATGGCGCACCGGCCGCTGGCACAGCCGCGTGTCCGGCCATCCGGAGGTGCTGTCCGAACTGCCGGTGGCCGCGCTGGCGGAGGAGATCGAGACGCCCGGCGACGGCCAGATCAAGGCGATGATCACCATCGCGGGCAACCCGGTGCTCTCAGCGCCCGACGGCGACCGGCTGGACCGCGCGCTGGCCGGTGTCGACTTCATGGTGAGCGTCGACCCGTACCTCAACGAGACCACCCGGCACGCCGACGTGGTGCTGCCGCCGCCGGCGCCGTCGCGCAGCCCGCACTTCGACTTCGCGCTCAACGGCCTGGCGATCCGTAACAACGCGCGCTACTCACCGCCGGCGCTGCCGCTGTCGGACCGCCCGGACGAAGCCGAGATCCTGTCGCGGATCGCGTTGGCGCTCTATGGAATCGGTCAGGACGCCGACCCCGCGCTGGTCGACGAGCAGGTCATCGCGACGACGCTGGCCAAGGAGAGCACCGACCCGGACTCACCGGTCGCCGGGCGCACGGTCGACGACCTGCTCGCGCAGCTGCCGGCGGGCCGCGGCTACGAGCGCCGCCTGGACATGATGCTGCGGCTGGGCGCCTACGGCGACGCGTTCGGCGCGCGCCCCGACGGGCTGACGCTGGCCCGGCTGATCGCCGCCCCGCACGGCATCGACCTCGGCCCGCTGCAGCCCCGCCTGCGCGAGGTGCTGCGCACCGAGTCCGGCCGCATCGAGCTGGCCCCGCCGGCGTTGGTCGCCGACACCGCACGTCTGCGGGCGGCGCTGACGTCCACACCGGCCGGCCTGGTGTTGATCGGCCGGCGGCATCTGCGGTCGAACAACAGTTGGATGCACAACCTGCCCGCGCTGGCCGGCGGCACCAACCGGTGCACGCTGCGTCTGCATCCGGCCGACGCCGCCGATCTCGGCGTCACCGACACCGCGCGCGTGAAGGGTCCCGGCGGGGAACTGGTGGTGCCGGTCGAGCTCGACGACGGCATCCGTCGCGGCGTGGTGTCACTGCCGCACGGCTGGGGCCACGACCGCGCCGGCACAGGTCAGCGGGTGGCCGCGGCCGCGCCGGGCGTCAACGCCAATCAACTCAACGACGGGGCGACGCTGGATCCGCTGTCGGGCACCGCGGTGCTCAACGGCATCCCGGTGCTCGTCGAAGCCGTCAGGTGAGCTCCCAGATCACCGTCACCGCGAACCCGACGGTCTGCTGACCGGGCTCCAGCGGCACGGCCGCCTCCATCGCGCGTGGCGCAGCGGGCATCATCGGTACCGGCGGGGTCGGGCCGCCGGACTCGTTGATCGAGATGACCTTGCCCAGCGTCAACCCCGACAGCTGCGCGTACTGCTGCGCTCGGTCCTGCGCGTCTTCGAACGCACGGGCGCGCGCGTCGCGGACCAGCTGCGAATCGTCGTCGATCGAGTAGCTGATCGAGTTGACCCGCGCGGAGTTCCCGCCGGTCTCGACCACCAGCCCGATCGCGTCGGAGGCCTTGGCGAGGTCGCGGATCTTGATGTTCAGGGAGTTGGTGGCCCGGTACGCCGTGATGGTCGAGTTGTCCGACCCGCCGAACTGCGGCTGCAGGCTGGCCTCGGTGGTCGCCAGGTCGCTGCGGTCGATACCGAGTCCCACCAGGGCGTCGATGATGGCCTGCGCCCGCTCGTTGGTGTCGTTCATCGCGGAGGTGGCGTCCGGCGCCAGCGACTCCATCGATGCGTTGACCGTCAGCGTGTCCGGGGTGCCCTGCACTTCACCTTCGCCGACGACGGTCACCTGCCGGCTGTCCGAACTCGGTGCCGGGGTCGGGCCGGCCTGGGCGTCACACGCGGTCAATGCTGCGATCAAGAGTCCGACGGCAGCGACGATCTTGACTCTCATGCACGGCAGAGTAGTCAGCCGGGGTGTACCTGCGAGAGGAACTCGATCAGCAGGCGTGTCACGTCCTCGGGTCGCTCCTCGGGCAGCCAGTGCCTGGCGCCGTCGATCATCACCTCGCGGTAGTCGCCGGTCACCACTTCGCGCACGCGGTGGCGCGGGGTGTAGGCCAGGGTGGCGTCGGCGCTGCCGCCGATGAACAGCGCGGGCACGTCGACGGTCGGCGCCTCGGTGTGCGCGGTCAGCTCCCAGTTGCGGTCGAAACAGCGGTACCAGTTCAGCGGGCCGGTGAAGCCACCCCGGGTGAACTCGTCGACGTAGACGTCGAACTCCGCAGACGTGAGCCAGCCGGGCAGCCCGCCCGGTTCGGGGAGGCGATCGAGGAAGCCGGTCGGCTCGGCGGCCACCTCGCCGTCCACCGCGCCCATCGCGAACAGCCGGCGGAACGTCGTCGCCGGGTCGCGGGCGAGCTCGGCGTCGGCCGGGCCCGACTCCTGGAAGTAGAGGATGTAGAAGAACTGATCGCCGAAGATCCGGCGGAACGCCTGAGTGGTCGGCACCTTCGGCCGCGGCACCGGCGGCAGGCTCAGCCCCGCGACCGCGCGGAACCGGTGCGGGGCCAGCAGCGGCGCCGCCCACGCCACCACCGCGCCGAAGTCGTGGCCGACCAGCACCGCCTGCTCGGCGTCGACGTCATCGAGCAGGCCGACGACGTCGGCGGTCAGCTCGTCGACCGAGTAGGCCCTCACGTCGTTGGGCTTGTCCGATCCGCCGTAACCGCGCTGGTCAGGGGCCAGGACGTGGTAGCCGGCAGCCGCCAGCGCCGGAATCTGGTGACGCCACGTGAACGCGAGCTCGGGGAACCCGTGGCAGAGCACCACCACCGGAGCGCCGCGCTGCCCGGCCTCGAGCACCCGCAGTGTGACACCGTTGGTTCGCACCATCCGAGCGCGCACGAGAAACCTCCGTGAACTCCGGGCTCCAGCCTGATCGTTCCCTCCGCTAGCTCCGGGCTCCAGCCTGATCGTTCCCTCCGTGAACTCCGGGAACTGCCAATCGTTGGTCTAGCGGTAGCCTTGACTATTCCAGCTGCGCATATTGGAAGGATTTGTTGGCGGGGACGTCCCGTCGGCTGTACACATTGATGAACCGTATTCACTCATGAACCGCAAGAATGTGATCCGCACGCTCACGGTGATCGCCGTGGTGCTGCTGCTCGGTTGGTCGTTCTTCTACTTCAGCGACGACACCCGCGGCTACAAGCCCGTCGACACATCCGTCGCGATGGCGCAGATCAGCGGCGAAAACGTCGAGCGCGCCCAGATCGACGACCGGGAACAGCAGCTGCGCCTGGAGCTGAAGAACGGCAACAGCGACACCGAAGACAGCAAACAGATCATCACGAAGTACCCCACCGGGTTCGGCGTGCCGCTGTTCGAGGAGCTGCAGGACAAGAACGTCAAGGTCAATACCGTCGTCAATCAGTCCAGCATGCTCGGCACCCTGCTGATCTACATGCTGCCGCTGCTGCTGCTCGTCGGTTTGTTCGTGATGTTCTCCCGCATGCAGACCGGCGGCCGGATGGGCTTCGGGTTCGGCAAGTCCAAAGCCAAGATGCTCAGCAAGGACATGCCCAAGACCACCTTCGCCGACGTCGCCGGCGTGGACGAGGCGGTCGAGGAGCTCTACGAGATCAAGGACTTCCTGCAGAACCCCACCCGGTATCAGGCCCTGGGCGCCAAGATCCCGCGCGGTGTGCTGCTCTATGGCCCGCCCGGCACCGGTAAGACGCTGCTGGCGCGCGCAGTCGCCGGAGAGGCCGGCGTCCCGTTCTTCACCATCTCGGGTTCGGACTTCGTCGAGATGTTCGTCGGCGTCGGCGCCTCCCGTGTGCGCGACCTCTTCGAGCAGGCCAAACAGAACAGCCCGTGCATCATCTTCGTCGACGAGATCGACGCCGTCGGCCGCCAGCGCGGCGCCGGCCTGGGCGGCGGCCACGACGAGCGCGAGCAGACCCTCAACCAGCTGCTCGTCGAGATGGACGGCTTCGGCGACCGCCAGGGCGTCATCCTGATCGCGGCCACCAACCGGCCCGACATCCTCGACCCGGCGCTGCTGCGTCCCGGCCGCTTCGACCGCCAGATCCCGGTGTCCAGCCCGGACCTCGCCGGCCGTCGCGCGGTGCTGCGGGTGCACGCCCAGGGCAAGCCGATCGCCCCCGACGCCGACCTCGACGGGCTGGCCAAACGCACCGTCGGCATGTCCGGTGCGGACCTGTCCAACGTGATCAACGAGGCCGCGCTGCTGACCGCCCGCGAGAACGGCACCGTGATCACCGGCGCCGCACTCGAGGAGGCCGTCGACCGCGTCGTCGGCGGGCCACGCCGCAAGAGCCGCATCATCAGCGAGCAGGAGAAGAAGATCACCGCCTACCACGAGGGCGGTCACACCCTGGCGGCCTGGGCGATGCCCGACATCGAGCCGATCTACAAGGTGACGATCCTCGCGCGCGGGCGTACCGGCGGCCACGCCGTCGCCGTCCCCGAAGACGACAAGGGTCTGATGACCCGCTCGGAGATGATCGCCCGGCTGGTGTTCGCGATGGGCGGCCGCGCCGCCGAGGAACTCGTGTTCCGCGAGCCCACCACCGGCGCGGTGTCCGACATCGAGCAGGCCACCAAGATCGCGCGCGCCATGGTCACCGAGTACGGCATGAGCTCCAAGCTGGGCGCGGTGCGCTACGGCACCGAGCACGGCGACCCGTTCCTCGGCCGCACCATGGGCACCCAGGCCGACTACAGCCACGAGGTCGCCCGCGACATCGACGACGAGATCCGCAAGCTCATCGAGGCGGCCCACACCGAGGCGTGGGAGATCCTCACCGAGTACCGCGACGTGCTCGACACGCTGGCAGGGCAGCTGCTCGAGAAGGAGACGCTGCACCGCAACGAGCTCGAGACCATCTTCGCCGACGTGCGGAAGCGTCCCCGGCTGACGATGTTCGACGACTTCGGTGGCCGCATCCCGTCGGACAAGCCGCCCATCAAGACGCCGGGCGAGCTCGCGATCGAGCGCGGCGAACCGTGGCCCAAGCCGGTGCCCGAACCGGCGTTCAAGACGGCCATCGCGCAGGCCTCGAAGGCCGCGGCCGAGGCGGCCGCCAAGAACGGCAACAACGGCACCAACGGCACGCCCGCCGGCCCCACCCAGCCGGACTACGGCGCCCCCGCCGGCTGGCACGCGCCGGGGTGGCCGCCGCCTCCGCAGCAGCCGCAGCACCCCCAGCAGCAGCCGCCGCAGCGTCAGCCGCACGGCGCGCCGCAGCAGCACCCGCAGCAGGGGTACTGGTATCCGCCGTCAGGTGGCTGGCAGGGCGCCCCGCAGCCCTACTACCCGCCGTACCAACCGCAGCCGCAGCCCGGTCAGAACGAACAGGGTCATGAGAACGGCAGGGACAACGGTCGCAACGACGCTCCGCGTCGGGACTAGGCCCGCCGACAACTGAATGGAGACTTCGATGACGCAGTCGCACAACAACTCGGCGACGGTCACCACCGGCGTATTCGACCAGGAGCGCGCCGAAGCCGCGGTCCGCGAACTGCTGATTGCGGTCGGCGAGAATCCCGACCGGGAAGGCCTGGTGGACACCCCGGCCCGCGTGGCCCGCGCCTATCGCGAGATCTTCGCCGGGCTCTACACCGATCCCGACGACGTCCTCAAGACGATGTTCGACGAGCAGCACGACGAACTCGTCCTGGTCAAGGACATCCCGATGTACTCCACGTGTGAGCACCACCTGGTCTCATTCCACGGCGTCGCGCACGTCGGCTACATCCCCGGGGAGGACGGCCGCGTCACCGGCCTGTCCAAGCTGGCCCGCGTCGTCGACCTGTACGCCAAGCGGCCGCAGGTGCAGGAGCGGCTCACCGCTCAGGTCGCCGACGCGCTGATGCGCCGCCTCGACCCGCGCGGGGTCATCGTCGTCATCGAAGCCGAACATCTGTGCATGGCGATGCGCGGTATCCGCAAGCCCGGCGCGGTCACCACCACCTCGGCCGTGCGCGGACAGTTCAAGACCGACAAGGCATCTCGCGCCGAAGCTCTGGAACTGATCCTGCGCAAGTGAGCCTCGCTGACATGCCGCCGTCTGCCGCCGCCAGCGTGGCCGTGATGGGCGTCGTCAACGTCACCGACGACTCGTTCTCCGACGGCGGACTGTTCCTCGACCGGGACCGCGCCATCGCCCACGGGGTGGCGCTGGTGTCCCAGGGCGCGGTGATCGTCGACGTGGGCGGTGAGTCCACCCGGCCCGGCGCTGTCCGGATCGACCCCGAGGTGGAGACCGCGCGCGTGCTGCCGGTCGTCAAAGAGCTTGCGCAACAGTCGATCACCGTCAGCATCGACACCATGCACGCCAAGGTCGCCGAGGCTGCCGTCCGCAACGGCGCCGCCATCGTCAACGACGTGTCCGGCGGCCGCGCCGACCCCGACATGGTGCGGGTGGTCGCCGACGCCGGGGTGCCCTGGGTGCTGATGCACTGGCGGTCCGTCGACCAGGACCGGCCGCACACCGTGCCCGACTACCGCGACGTCGTCGCCGAAGTGCGCGACGAACTGATGGCCGGAGTGGACGCCGCGGTGCGCGCCGGAGTGGACCCGGCCAAGCTGATCATCGATCCCGGGCTGGGTTTCGCCAAGACCGCACAACACAATTGGGCACTGCTGGCCGCGCTGCCCGAGTTCGTCGCCACCGGGATCCCCGTGCTGGTCGGGGCGTCGCGCAAGCGATTCCTGGGCACCCTGCTCGCCGGACCCGACGGCACCCCCCGGCCCCCGGACGGCCGCGAGACCGCCACCGCGGCCATCTCGGCGCTGGCGGGATGGCACGGAGCGTGGGGTGTGCGGGTGCACGACGTGCGGGCTTCCGTCGACGCGCTGGCCGTGGCGGCGGCCTGGCAGAACGCGGGGAGGCCGCATGACTGACCGGATCGAGCTGCGCGGGTTACGGGTGCGCGGCTTCCACGGCGTCTTCGACCACGAACGCCGCGACGGCCAGGACTTCGTCGTCGACATCACGGTGTGGGCGGACCTGTCGGCCGCTGCCGACAGCGACGACCTCGCCGACACCCTGGACTACGGCGCGCTGGCCCAGCAGGCCGCCGCCGTGGTCGCCGGACCGCCGCGGCAACTGATCGAGACCGTGTCCGCCGAGATCGCCGACGGCGTGATGACCGACGAGCGCGTGCACGCCGTCGAGGTCACGGTGCACAAGCCGTCGGCGCCCATCCCGCTGGACTTCGCCGACGTGGCGGTGGTGGCCCGCCGCGAACGAGGAGCGCCATGACCTCCACGGTGCTCTCGATCGGGTCGAACCTCGGCGACCGCCTGGCCCACCTGCAGTCCGTCGTCGACGCCCTCGGCGACACGCTGCGCGCGGTATCCCCGGTCTACGAGACCGACGCGTGGGGCGGCGTCGAGCAGGGACCGTTCCTCAACGCCGTCGTGCTGGCCGAGGACCCGTCCCGCGACGCGCACGGCTGGCTGCGGTTGGCGCACGAGATCGAGGACGCGGCGCAGCGGACCCGCACCCAGCACTGGGGGCCGCGCACCCTCGACGTCGACGTCGTGCAGGTCCGCGCCGACGGCGTCGAGGTCACCGTCTCCGACGACGTGCTGACCCTGCCGCACCCCTACGCTCATCAGCGCGCGTTCGTGCTGGTGCCGTGGCTGGCGGTCGAGCCCGACGCGACGCTGACCCACGCCGGCTCACACGCCGACGTCGCCGCGCTGCTCGCGGCGCTCGACGCGGCCGAACGCGCCGGGGTGCGGCGCACCGACCTGACCTTGGTGGTGCGCTGATGGGTCTGACCCGGGTGCGCGACCTGGCCGTCGCCATCGCAGCGGTGGGCGTCCTGAGCTACCTGCTGATCCGCGTCGTCTACCGCTGGTTCCCGCCGATCACGCTGTGGACCGGGATGTCGTTGCTCGGGGTCGCCGTGGCCGTTGCCGGCTGGGGCTTCTATGTCCGTGCCCGCATCCGCGACGGCGACATCGGCGTCGGAGTCGACCGGCTGCATCCGCTGGCGGTGGCCCGATCGGTGGTGATCGCCAAGGCGTCGGCCTGGATGGGCAGCATGGTGCTCGGATGGTGGCTGGGCGTGGCGATCTACCTGGTGCCGCGCCGCAGTGAGCTGCGGGTGGCCGCGCAGGATTCACCCGGCGTCGTGGTGGCCGCGCTGTGCGCGTTGGCGCTGGTGATCGCTGCGTTGTGGCTGCAGCATTGCTGCAAGTCACCCGACGACGCATCGGCCGACGCCGACGCCGCGCACAGTTGATCAGGTGCCGGTGGAATCGCCGTGACGGTCGACACGCCAGGCGACCAGTGACAGGTACAGTCGGCCCATGATCGATCCGACCCGCGGCGCCCGGCTTCGGCGCAGCGGTCGAAGGCCGGGTTGGATCTTGATGACGGTGTTGCTGGTGCTGGCCATCGCGGCCAGCTCCGCACTCGTGTTCACCAATCGCGTCGAGCTGCTCAAACTCGCCGTGATCCTCGCGCTGTGGGCCGCTGTGGTCGCGGCGTTCGTGTCGGTCATCTACCGACGCCAGTCCGACAGCGACCAGGCCAAGGTGCGCGACCTCAAGCTCGTCTACGACCTGCAGCTGGAACGCGAGATCTCCGCCCGCCGCGAATACGAGCTGACCGTCGAGTCCCATCTGCGGCGCGAACTCGCCGCCGAGCTGCGCGAGCAGTCCGCCGACGAGGTCGCGGCGCTGCGTGCCGAGCTGGCCGCACTGCGCGCCAACCTCGAGTACCTGTTCGACACCGATCTGTCGCACCGCCACGCCATCGAGAACGAGCGCGCCGGACAGCCCGCGCTGGGGGAGTGGACGCCGAGCGCCGATACCGCGGGCCGGGTCAGCAGCAGCCGCGTCGACACCGCCGAGAGCCCTCCCGACCTCGATCCCGCCGCCCCCGACACCGTCGAGAGCCCGATCATCGACGTGCCTGCCGTCCCGCACCCGCCGGAGGAGGAACCGGCCGGAGGCACGCACCGACGCGACGGCGACGAACCACCCCGCCGGCGCCGCTACCGGGACGAGACAGCCCCCGAGCCGCAGTGGACGCCCCCGACCCCGCCGCAACCACAGGCGCCCGAGGCGCACATGCCGTGGCTGCCGCCGACCCCGCCTCCGCAACCGGCGCCGCAGCACTGGGCCCCGCCACCGGAGCCGCCGCAGACCGAGTACGTCGGCCGCCGCCGCCGTGAAGAGCAGACCGAACCCGTCGGCAGGCACTACGCGGCACCGGAACCGGAGCCCGAACCGCAGCCGGAGCCACCCCAACCCGACGAGGACGACGGCGGTGGAGCGCACACCGGCGGCCAGTCGGTGGCCGAACTGCTCGCCCGGCTGCAGGCCTCACCGGCGCCGGGCGGGCGTCGAAGGCGCCGCGAGGAGTGAGTTAGGCTCTGCACCGACCGTCCGGTACCCGTTGTCCGGGACCGGAACGAACGATGAGAATCTGCGAGGTCGTCTGCGATGGTGCAGCCCCCCGCCGGTGGCCATGACGGGCTACGTCCCGCCCGCCTCACGATCGGCCTGATCTCCGCCGGCCGCGTCGGCACCGCCCTCGGCGCGGCGCTCGAACGTTCCGACCACGTCGTCGCCGCGTGCAGCGCGGTCTCGGCCGAGTCGCGGCGGCGCGCGCAGCGCTGGCTGCCCGACAGTGCGGTGCTGCCCGTCGACGAAGTGCCGGCCCGCGCCGAGCTGCTGCTGCTGGCGGTGCCCGACGCCGAACTACCCGCGCTCGTCAGCGGTTTGGCAGCGACCGGGGTGGTGCGGCCCAATACGATCGTCGCCCACACGTCCGGCGCGAACGGCGTCGCGGTGCTCGCACCGCTGACCGAACAGGGCTGCCTGCCGCTGGCCATCCACCCCGCGATGACGTTCGCCGGCACCGACGAAGACGTCGACCGGCTGCGCGGCACCTGCTTCGGAATCACCGCCGCCGACGAGATCGGTTATGCCATCGCGCAATCGTTGGTCCTCGAGATCGGCGGCGAGCCGTTCCGGGTCCGCGAGGACGCCCGGACGCTCTACCACGCCGCGCTGGCGCATTCGGCCAACCATCTCGTCACCGTCGTCCTCGACGCGGTCGAGGCGTTGCGCGCGGCGCTGTGGGGCCAGGAGCTGTTGGGACAGCAGATCATCGACGACAACCCCGGCGGCGTTGCGGAGCGGATCGTCGGCCCGCTGGCGCGTGCGGCCCTGGACAACGCGCTGCAACGAGGGCAGGCGGCGCTGACCGGACCGGTGGCGCGCGGCGACGCCGCCGCGGTGGCTCGGCATCTGCAGGCCCTGACCGAAGTGGATCCCGATGTGGCGCAGGCCTATCGGGCCAATGCCCGGCGGACCGCCCAGCGGGCGGGCGCACCGAAGGACGTGTTCGACGCACTCGCGGAAGCAGGACAGTGATGATCCCCGGCAAGACACCGAAATTCGTGCCCGGCCAGCTCAACGTGTACTCCCGGCCCGCCGATGTGTCCGCGGTGACGCGCGCGCTGCGCACCAGTGGCCGCCGCGTCGTCCTGGTGCCGACCATGGGCGCGCTGCACGACGGCCACCTGAGCCTGATCCGGGCCGCCAAACGGGTCCCGGGCGCGGTGGTGGTGGTGTCGATCTTCGTCAACCCGTTGCAGTTCGGCGCGGGCGAGGATCTCGATGCCTACCCGCGCACGCTCGACGACGACCTGACCGCGCTGCGCGAGGCGGGCGTGCAGATCGCGTTCACCCCGACCGAGGACGACATGTACCCGGGCGGCAAACGCACCAGCGTGCTGCCCGGGTCGCTCGCCGACGAGCTCGAAGGAGCGGTTCGCCCAACGCATTTCGGGGGCGTGCTGACCGTGGTGCTCAAGCTGTTCAACGTGGTGCGGCCCGACCGCGCCTACTTCGGGGAGAAGGACTACCAGCAGCTGACGCTGATCCGGCAGATGGTCGCCGACCTCGATCTGGGCATCCAGGTGGTCGGCGTGCCGACGGTGCGCGAAGCCGACGGGCTGGCGATGTCGTCGCGCAACCGCTACCTCGACGCCGACCAGCGCGAGCAGGCCGGTGCACTGTCGGCGGCGTTGCTGGCCGGGATGTACGCCGCCGGCGGCGGAGTGGCCGCAGCGCTGGATGCCGCGCGCGCCGTGCTCGAGGAAGTGCCCGCGCTCGAGGTCGAGTACCTGGAGGTGCGGGACCCGATGCTGGGGCCCGCACCGGAACGCGGCGCCGCCCGGATGCTCATTGCGGCGCGCCTGGGCCGGACCCGGCTGCTGGACAACGTCGCCATCGACATCGGCGCCAGCGCCGGTATCGACGGCCACCCCGGGAGCGCCACCGACCAGATGCCTTGGAGGAATTGATGTTTCGCACCATGCTGAAGTCGAAGATCCACCGTGCCACGGTCACGCAGGCCGACCTGCACTACGTGGGATCGGTGACCGTCGACGCCGACCTGATGGACGCCGCCGACCTCATCGAAGGTGAACAGGTGACCATCGTCGACATCGACAACGGGGCCCGCCTGGTGACCTACGTGATCACCGGTGAACGCGGCAGCGGTGTCATCGGGATCAACGGTGCCGCAGCACATCTGGTCCATCCCGGGGACCTGGTCATCCTGATCGCGTACGCGACGATGGACGACGCGCAGGCGCGGACCTACCGGCCGAAGGTGGTGTTCGTCGACGCCGCCAACCGACCGGTCGACCTGGGCGACGATCCCGCCGCCGTCCCGCCGGACGCCTCCGGGCTGCTGGCGCCGAGGTGATGGCGTGCTGCTTGCGATAGACGTCCGCAACACCCACACCGTCGTCGGATTGATCTCCGGCGCCGGGCAGCACGCGAAAGTGGTGCACCACTGGCGCATTCGTACCGAGCCGGAGGTGACGGCCGACGAGCTGGCCCTGACCATCGACGGCCTGATCGGTGACGACTCCGAGCGGCTCACCGGCGCGTCCGGGCTGTCCACGGTGCCGTCGGTGCTGCACGAAGTGCGGGTGATGCTCGAGCAGTACTGGCCGGCGGTTCCGCACGTGCTCATCGAACCGGGCGTGCGCACCGGGATCCCGCTGCTGGTGGACAACCCGAAAGAGGTCGGCGCCGACCGGATCGTGAACTGCCTTGCCGCCTACCAGAAGTACGGTTCGGCAGCCATCGTCGTCGATTTCGGCTCCTCGATCTGCGTCGACGTCGTCTCGGCCAAGGGTGAGTTCCTCGGCGGCGCCATCGCGCCCGGTGTGCAGGTGTCCTCCGACGCGGCGGCAGCGCGGTCGGCTGCGCTGCGGCGGGTCGAGCTGACCAGGCCGCGTTCGGTGATCGGCAAGAACACCGTCGAGTGCATGCAGGCCGGCGCGGTGTTCGGTTTCGCCGGCCTGGTCGACGGACTGGTCAGCCGCGTGCGCAGCGACGTCGACGGCTTCGGCGGGGACAACGTCGCGGTGGTGGCGACCGGGCACAGCGCCCCGCTGGTGCTGCCCGACCTGCGCACCGTCGAGCACTACGACCGCCATCTGACCCTGGACGGGCTGCGGCTGGTGTTCGAACGCAACCAGCGGGCCAAGGCCACGCGACGGCCCTAGAAGAACGTTCGGACCAGACCGACCAGCCGGCCGTCGGCGTCCAGTTCGCAGATCACCCGCCACTTGTCGAACACCGTGCACGGGTGCGAGATCCCGAACCTCGACCACTGGCCCACCTCGACGTGCTCGTTGTCGGCCAACCGCAGGTAGGCGTGCTGGTCGTTGAGCTTGACCACCGCGCTGCCCGGCAGGTCCAGCGGGACCGGCAGATCCTGGTCGAATGCCACATCGCGGCGGCCCATCGTCACGATCGCCCGCCCCGGCTCGGGGCAGGACACCGCCTGCGCGTGCACCGTCAGCGCCGGACGCAGGACCGCGTGCAGCGGTGACGTGCGGGCATACAGGCCATGGTCGTGCGTCAGATAGCAGCCGCTGCGCAGCACACTGCGCACGGTCAGCGTGCTCGGCCAGTCGCCGAGCATCTCGGCGACCGTGTCGAAGTATGTGCTGCCGCCGGCGGTGACCAGCACCTGGTCGGTTTCGAACAACGGCGCCAGCCGCACCGCCGCCGCCCGCACCTGGTCGAGATGGGTCCGCACCACCGCCAGCGCGTCGCCGTCACGGCCGTGCCCGAGCGCGGCCTCGTAGCCGGCCACCCCGACCAGCCGCAGCCGGGGCGACGACGACGCCGCGCGGGCCACGTCGTCGATGTCGCCGTCGGTGCGGCACCCGGTCCGCCCACCCGGCAGACCGACCTCCACGCACACGTCCACCGGTCGCTGCGCAGGCGCCAGTGCCGCGGTCATCAGCTCGACACCGCGCACCGAGTCCACCCAGCACACCACCCGCAGCGCCGGGTCGGCGTCCAACTCGGCGCCCAGCCAGGCCAGACCCGCCGGGTCGACCAGCTCGTTGGCCAGGATCAATCGGCGCACCCCGAAGGCGCGGTAGGTCGCGGCCTGGCCGATGGTGGCCACGGTGATCGCGCACGCGCCGACCTCGAGCTGACGCGCCGCCAGCTGGGGCGACATGTGGGTCTTGCCGTGCGGTGCCAGTTCGACGCCGCGCTCGGTGCACCACTGCGCCATCGCGGCCAGATTGTGCGCCAGCGCGTCGGCGTCCAGCACACACACCGGACCGAACACCCCGTCGTCGAACAGGCGCGGCCCGGCCGCGACCAGTTCCGCGGGCGCGCGTCCCCACCACTGCGGCGGCACCCCCTTGAGGCCCGTCTCGAGCGGTCTTCGGTCGAGCGCGCGCAGCGTCGACCGGTCGATCAGCGCGTTGCCGGAGTCGGTCACGTGTTCATTTAAGCTGGCACGTCGTGACCTCCTCTGATTCCCACTCCGACCCGCGCGAGGACATCCCGGAGCAGTTCCGTATCCGGCAGGCCAAGCGTGAGCGCCTGCTCGACGAGGGACGCGACCCGTATCCGGTCGAGGTCGCCCGCACCCACACCCTGGCCGAGCTGCGCGCCGCGTACCCGGACCTGGAGGCCGACACCAAGACCGGACAGCGGGTCGGGGTCGCCGGCCGGGTCATCTTCGCCCGCAACTCCGGCAAGCTGTGCTTTGCCACCCTGCAGGAAGGCGACGGCACGCAGCTGCAGGCCATGATCAGCCTCGATGCGGCCGGGCAGGAGGCGCTGGACGCCTGGAAGACCGACGTCGACCTGGGCGACATCGTGTTCGTCGCGGGCGAGGTGATCAGTTCGCGGCGCGGCGAGCTGTCGGTGCTCGCCGACTCCTGGCAGATGGCGTCGAAGTCGCTGCGGCCGCTGCCGGTGGCACACAAGGAGATGAGCGAGGAGTCCCGCGTCCGGCAGCGCTACGTCGACCTGATCGTGCGTCCGGAAGCTCGCACGGTGGCCCGCCAGCGAATCGCGGTGGTCCGCGCGGTGCGTTCGGCACTCGAGCGGCGCGGCTTCCTCGAAGTCGAGACCCCCATGCTGCAGACGCTGGCCGGTGGCGCGGCGGCGCGGCCGTTCGTGACGCACTCCAACGCCCTGGACGCCGACCTGTATCTGCGCATCGCGCCCGAACTGTTCCTCAAGCGCTGCGTCGTCGGTGGGTTCGACCGGGTTTTCGAGTTGAATCGGGTGTTTCGAAACGAAGGCGCCGATTCCACCCATTCCCCGGAATTCGTGATGCTCGAGACATATCAGGCCTACGGCACCTACGACGATTCCGCGATCGTCACGCGCGAACTTATTCAGGAAGTCGCCGACGAGGCGATCGGTACGCGACAGGTGCCTTTGCCCGACGGGACGATCTATGATCTCGACGGCGAATGGGACTCCATTGAAATGTATCCGTCATTGTCGGCGGCCCTCGGTGAAGAGATCACACCGCAGACCACCGCCGAGCATCTCTGGCAGATCGCCGACCGCCTCGGTGTCGAGATTCCGCGCGACCGGGGTTTTGGGCACGGCAAATTGGTCGAAGAACTGTGGGAGTACACGGTCGGTGACAAACTGTGGGCGCCGACCTTCGTGCGTGATTTCCCCGTCGAGACCACGCCCCTGACCCGTTCGCACCGCAGCGTCGACGGGGTCACCGAGAAGTGGGATCTCTATGTGCGCCACATCGAATTGGCCACGGGGTACTCGGAGTTGATCGACCCGGTGATCCAGCGGGAGCGGTTCGAGGCCCAGGCCCGTGCAGCCGCGGCCGGCGATGACGAGGCAATGGCGCTCGACGAGGATTTCCTGGCCGCCCTCGAATACGGTATGCCGCCCACAACAGGCACCGGAATGGGCATCGACCGGTTGTTGATGGCGTTGACGGGACTGTCGATTAGAGACACAGTTTTGTTCCCCATTGTTCGCCGACACGGCAACTGAACCGCCACGATTCACGCGTTGTTGAATGGGCCCTGTATTTGTGGCACATTGGTGCAGGGCGTGGGGCCGATAGCGTAGAAGGGCTGTGGGGCAATGGCGAAGAAAGTCACCGTCACTCTGGTTGACGATTTCGACGGTGAAGGTGCCGCTGACGAGACGGTCGAATTCGGTCTCGACGGCGTCAGTTACGAGATCGATCTCTCCGCCAAAAACGCCCAGAAGTTACGCAACGATTTGAAGCAATGGGTCGAGGCCGGGCGCCGCGTCGGCGGCCGTCGCCGCGGTCGTGCGGTGGGCACCGGCCGGGGCCGGGCGGCCATCGATCGCGAGCAGAGCGCCGCGATCCGCGAGTGGGCCCGCCGCAACGGGCACAACGTGTCGACGCGCGGACGCATCCCGGCCGACGTCATCGACGCCTTCCACGCGGCTACCTAGACCGCGTTCGCTACCGGCGAAGCATATCCGGCCGCGCGGGGAAACGAATTCCCGAGCTTCCGCGTTGGTCCTGACAGCGCTGGGTAAGAGCCCAGATGTCACAACTCTGTCGTCCCGACAACGGACCGGCAGGCGGGGCGCCCGGTGCTGCCGCCCATTAGAGTGGACGGCAGGTGCGAAGCGCTCTCGAGGTGCTGCACTACCTATGCGATGGAGAGCAGGTAACCACGGATGTTCGAAAGATTCACCGACCGTGCGCGTCGGGTTGTCGTCCTGGCTCAAGAAGAGGCCCGGATGCTCAACCACAACTACATCGGCACCGAGCACATCCTGCTGGGCCTCATCCACGAGGGTGAAGGCGTGGCCGCCAAGTCACTCGAGTCGCTGGGCATCTCCCTGGAGGGCGTGCGCAGCCAGGTCGAGGAGATCATCGGCCAGGGCCAGCAGGCGCCGTCCGGACACATCCCCTTCACGCCGCGTGCGAAGAAGGTGCTGGAGCTGTCCCTGCGCGAGGCCTTGCAGCTCGGCCACAACTACATCGGCACCGAGCACATCCTGCTCGGCCTGATCCGCGAGGGCGAAGGCGTCGCGGCCCAGGTGCTCGTGAAGCTGGGCGCGGAGCTGACGCGGGTGCGCCAGCAGGTCATCCAGCTGCTGTCCGGCTATCAGGGCAAGGAGACCGCGGAGGCCGGCACCGGTGGCCGCGGCGGCGAGGCGGGCAACCCGTCGACGTCGCTGGTCCTCGACCAGTTCGGCCGCAACCTGACCGCAGCCGCGATGGAAGGCAAGCTCGACCCGGTCATCGGCCGCGAGAAGGAAATCGAGCGGGTCATGCAGGTGCTGAGCCGCCGCACCAAGAACAACCCGGTGCTGATCGGCGAGCCCGGCGTCGGCAAGACCGCCGTCGTGGAGGGCCTGGCGCAGGCGATCGTGGCCGGCGAGGTGCCCGAGACGCTCAAGGACAAGCAGCTCTACACCCTCGACCTGGGTTCGCTGGTCGCGGGCAGCCGCTACCGCGGTGACTTCGAGGAACGCCTCAAGAAGGTGCTCAAGGAGATCAACACCCGCGGCGACATCATCCTGTTCATCGACGAGCTGCACACGCTGGTCGGTGCGGGTGCCGCCGAGGGCGCGATCGACGCCGCGAGCATCCTGAAACCGAAGCTCGCTCGTGGTGAACTCCAAACGATCGGTGCCACCACGCTCGACGAGTACCGCAAGTACATCGAGAAGGACGCCGCCCTGGAGCGCCGCTTCCAGCCCGTCCAGGTGGGTGAGCCGAGCGTCGAGCACACCATCGAGATCCTCAAGGGTCTGCGCGACCGCTACGAGGCCCATCACCGCGTGTCGATCACCGACAGCGCGATGGTGGCCGCCGCGACGCTGGCCGACCGTTACATCAACGACCGCTTCCTGCCGGACAAGGCGATCGACCTGATCGACGAGGCCGGAGCCCGGATGCGGATCCGCCGGATGACGGCTCCGCCGGACCTGCGCGAGTTCGACGAGAAGATCGCCGACGCGCGTCGGGAGAAGGAATCCGCGATCGACGCGCAGGACTTCGAGAAGGCTGCGGCGCTGCGCGACAAGGAGAAGCAGCTGGTCGCCCAGCGCGCCGAGCGCGAGAAGCAGTGGCGCTCCGGTGATCTGGACGTGGTCGCCGAGGTCGACGACGAGCAGATCGCCGAGGTGCTGGGCAACTGGACCGGCATCCCGGTGTTCAAGCTGACCGAGGAGGAGACCACTCGGCTGCTGCGCATGGAGGAGGAGCTGCACAAGCGGATCATCGGCCAGGAGGACGCCGTCAAGGCCGTCTCCAAGGCCATTCGCCGCACCCGTGCCGGCCTGAAGGACCCGAAGCGCCCGTCCGGCTCGTTCATCTTCGCCGGCCCGTCCGGTGTCGGTAAGACCGAGCTGTCCAAGGCGCTGGCGAACTTCCTGTTCGGTGAGGACGACGCGCTCATCCAGATCGACATGGGCGAGTTCCACGACCGCTTCACCGCGTCGCGGCTGTTCGGTGCCCCTCCGGGCTACGTCGGCTACGAAGAGGGCGGCCAGCTCACCGAGAAGGTGCGCCGCAAGCCGTTCAGCGTGGTGCTGTTCGACGAGATCGAGAAGGCGCACCAGGAGATCTACAACAGCCTGCTGCAGGTGCTCGAGGACGGTCGCCTGACCGACGGTCAGGGTCGCACGGTCGACTTCAAGAACACCGTGCTGATCTTCACCTCGAACCTCGGTACCAGCGACATCAGCAAGGCAGTCGGGCTGGGCTTCTCCCAGGGCGGCAGCGAGAACAACTACGAGCGGATGAAGCAGAAGGTTCACGACGAACTGAAGAAGCACTTCCGTCCGGAGTTCCTCAACCGCATCGACGACATCATCGTGTTCCACCAGCTGACTCAGGACGAGATCATCAAGATGGTGGACCTGATGATCGGCCGGGTCGCCAACCAGCTCAAGGCCAAGGACATGGCCATCGAGCTGACCGATCAGGCCAAGGCCCTGCTGGCCAAGCGCGGCTTCGATCCGGTGCTCGGTGCGCGGCCGCTGCGTCGCACCATCCAGCGCGAGATCGAGGACCAGCTGTCGGAGAAGATCCTGTTCGAGGAGATCGGACCCGGCCAGCTGATCACGGTCGACGTCGAAGGCTGGGACGGCGAGAGTGCGGGCGAGGACGCCAAGTTCACGTTCGCGGGCAGCCGTAAGCCTGCGGCCGGCGCCGAGCCGGATCTGGCGCAGGCCGGCGCAGCCGGTGCGCCCAGCGCGGCAGAGTAACCAAGGCACGTCCCAACGGGCGGTCACCCTGACATCGCCAGTCGATGCAGGGGGCCGCCCGTTGAAATTTCCGGTCGTCGACGTCGTCACCCGAGCCCGGGCCTGGCTGGCGTCGTTGACGGAGGCGCGTCAGGGCTGCACGAGGCCGAACATCTGCTCGGCCATCGACAGCAGCCACGCCGCAGCGGTCTGGCTGCGGTACTTCGGCCAGTTGGACTGCATGCTGACCACCCACGGCTGGCCGGTGCGGTCGACCGCGTACCAGCTGAAGGTCAGGTCCCCGGGCAGGTTGCCGGCCTTGGCGCCGATGTAGGGCCATTTGTCGCGATCCAAGTCGATGCCCGGGATCGCGGACAGGATGTCTTTGACGGGCGCGGCTTCGTCGACGGCCGACTTCTGCAGTGCTGCGTGCAGCCGGCAGATGTCGGCGGCGCTGCCGTACCACTCGGCGCCGATGTCGGAGGCCGGCATGTGGGTGCGCTGCGGGTCGGGTTCGTAAGGCCGCGACTTGACCTGCTGAAGCAATTGGATGCGCTTCTGAGGTGTCGCCTGCTTCCACTGTTCGCGCACGTCGGGCTTGCCCCATCCCACAGAGAACAGTTCGTGCATCGTCGGGAACGGTGTCATGCTGGCCGGGTCGTGGTGACCGGCGGTCACCAGCGCGCGCTCCACCGCGCCGGGTCCGAGGTAGGCGATCAGCAGGTCGGTGGCCATGTTGTCGCTGGCCGAGATCATCTGCTGGGCGGCGTCCCGGACCGAGACGGTCGCGCCCGGCGGTAGCTGATCGAAGCCCGACGAGCCGACGGCCTTGGCCTCTTTGGTGATGGTCAGCGTGTCGTCCCAGCGCGCGTCTCCGGTCTTGACCGCTTCGGCGACGGCGAGCAGCACGTACAACTTGAAGATCGAGGCCAGCGGAAGAGACAGGTCGGTGTTGCTGCCGGCCACCTTCTCGCAGCGCCCGTCGACGACTTTGGCCACCTGGTAGGAGTACCGCGCGCCGGAGCTCGTCAGCGCGTCGTCGACGTCGGACCACTGGGTGATCTCCGGTTCGACGAGTGTGACCTGGAACCGGTCGACCATGCTGGCGTCGTCGGTGCGCAGCTCGATGGTCTGCTCGACCCCGTAGGACGTGGTGACGTGCAGGGTCGCGTTGCCGGCGCCGACCTCGACGTCGGTGACGGTGAACGGCCGGTCCCACCACATCCGGTCCAGGGTCACCCCGACGTGCTCGACGACCTCGGGGGCGGCGAGTGTGCGGATCCCGACCTCGCCGATCGGCCAGTCGCTGTTGAGCATGTCCATGGTCTGCTTGGCTCGCAGACCCTGCGGGGTGTTGATCGCGATCGGGACGCCGTAGGCAGCTTCGGCCGGCGCGGGGCGGGTGCCGGCGCACCCGCCGACCAGGGCCGCGACGAGGAACAGCGCGACCGTCACCACGGCCGCGCGGCGTCGCGCCCCTGTGCTACGCCGAGGCGTCGGTCCCGCCAACGTCGAGCACGACCTCGAACTCCAGCAGCGAGGCACCGGTGGCGACCGGGTTCTTGCGCTCGCCGGCGTGGGCCTCGACGGCCGGGCCGTTGGCCCAGGCCTGGAAGGCCTCGTCGGACTCCCACTGCGTCACCACGAAGTAGCGGTTCTCGCCCTTGACCGGCCGCAGCAACTGGAAGCCGAGAAAGCCCGGTTGGTTGTCGACGGCGTGGGCGCGGTGGGCGAACCGCTTCTCCAGTTCGGGTCCGGCGTTGGGTGGGACCTCGATTGCGTTGATCTTGACCACAGCCATATCGATCAGGCTACCGCGTGACGGTGACACGGTCGTCGGCATGATGACCGTATGGATCTGCTGACCGCGCGCGGCGGTGCGGGCCGCCCGTTGGTGCTGGTGCACGGTTTGATGGGGCGCGGCACGACGTGGTCGCGCCAGCTGCCGTGGCTGACGGCACTCGGTCGCGTGTTCACCTACGACGCGCCCTGGCACCGTGGCCGCGAGGTGCGCGACGCGCATCCGATCAGCACCGAGCGGTTCGTCGAGGACCTGCGCGACGCGGTGGCCGGACTGGGGGAGCCGGCGGTCATGATCGGTCATTCGATGGGGGCGCTGCACTCGTGGTGTCTGGCCGCCGCACATCCCGAACTGGTCGCCGCGCTCGTCGTCGAGGACATGGCCCCCGACTTCCGGGGCCGCACCACCGGGCCCTGGGAACCGTGGCTGCACGCGCTGCCCGCCGAGTTCACCTCCGCCGAGCAGATCATCGCCGAGTTCGGCCCCGTCGCCGGGCAGTACTTCCTCGAGGCGTTCGACCGCACACCCACCGGTTGGCGCCTGCACGGCGAGCCGAGCAAGTGGATCGAGATCGCCGCGCAGTGGGGCGAACGCGACTACTGGGCGCAGTGGCAGGCCGTGTCGGTGCCGGTGCTGCTTCTCGAGGCCGCCAATACCGTGGCCCCGCCCGGTCAGATGAGCGCCATGGCCGAGCAGGCCGGTGAGCGGGCCACCTATGTGCGCATCCCGGACGCCGGCCATCTGATCCACGACGACGCCCCTGCGAAATACCGGGGTGCGGTCGAGACGTTCCTATCGGCGTTCCCCCGTCGCGCCTGAGGCCGGCCAGGACGGCTGCCGCTCGAATCGGGTGCGGATGGCGTCGGTGTCGTGTTGAACTCGACGGAAGTCGGGGTCGGCGGGCATTGCGCGCGTCCGCCATGCCCGGTCGGCTGCCCAGCTGAGCAGCCCGGCGACGGCGAACGGGGCGGCCAGGAGCAGGAAGGTCAGTACAGTGGTCATGGCAGTAATCGTGCGTCCGGATAAGATCCGGCCAACAGTGGCAGAACTGACCTTGAGCAATAAAATACCGCCATGCCTTTGAAAACCGTCTCGACGCTCGTGCTCGACGACGTCGCGATGTTCGAGTTCGGCGTCATCTGTGAGGTGTTCGGCATCGATCGCTCAGCCGACGGCGTGCCCAACTTCGACTTCAAGGTGTGCGGCCCGCAGCCCGGCGTGCCGCTGCGCACCACAGTCGGTGCGTCGCTGACGCCCGACCACGGACTCGACGACCTCCTCGGCGTCGACCTGGTGGCCATCCCGGCGATCGGGTCCGCGGAATACCTGCCCGCCGCACTGGACGCGGTCCGCCAGGCCGCGGCCAACGGTTCGATCATCCTGACCGTGTGCTCCGGGGCGTTCGTGGCCGGCGCCGCGGGCCTGCTCGACGGCAGGCCGTGCACCACGCACTGGATGCACGCCGACGAACTGGCCCAGCGCTATCCGACAGCCCGGGTCGACCGCAACGTGCTGTTCGTCGACGACGGCAACCTGATCACCAGCGCCGGGACGGCGGCCGGTATCGATGCGTGTCTGCACCTGGTGCGCCGAGAGCTGGGCAGCGAGGTCACCAACAAGATCGCGCGACGCATGGTGGTGCCGCCCCAGCGCGACGGCGGCCAGCGACAGTACATCGACCAGCCGATCCCGGTGCGGTGCTCGGACCGCTTCGCCCCGCACCTGGACTGGATCCTGGCCAATCTCGACAAGCCGCACACGGTCAACTCGCTGGCCCGACGCGCGCACATGTCCGGGCGGACCTTCGCGAGGCGCTTCGTCGAAGAGACCGGGCGCACGCCCATGCAGTGGGTGACCGATCAACGGGTGCTGTTCGCGCGTCGCCTGCTCGAGGAGACGACGCTGGACATCGACCGCATCGCCGACCAGAGCGGCTTCGGCACCGCCACGCTGCTGCGCCACCACTTCCGTCGCGTCGTCGGGGTGACGCCGTCGGACTACCGCAGGCGTTTCAACGCGGTCAGCGCCGAAGCCGAGTGCGCCGAATCGGCTTAGGTCTGTTCGCCTTCCCCGCACAGCGCGAACAGCCCGGCGGCCGTCTGCTCCACCAGGCCGTCGACCAGGAGCGAGTCCAGCGCGCGGTCCCGCTGCGCGGTGTCGACGGTCCAAGCCACGTCCAGCTGGGCGCGGCTGACCGGAGTTGTGCTGGCGCGCAACACATCCAGCAGTCGGCCGCGCGCCTGCCGATCGGTTCCCGCGTACCGCTGAACCCGCTTGGCCGGACCTGTGCCGGCCGGGAAACCCGCAGCGCGCCAAGCGCATTCACTCAACGGGCACACGCCACAGCGCGGTGACCGGGCGGTGCACACCGTCGCACCCAACTCCATCAGCGCCACCGAGAACACCGGAGCGGTGTCGTCGTCGGGCAGCAGCGCCTCGACGTCGGCGAGGTCGCGCACCGATGCCGCGCCGCCGTCATGCCGGCCGTGCACGGCACGGGCGACCACGCGGCGCACGTTGGTGTCGACGACCGGAACGCGTTGACCGTAGGCGAAACACGCGACGGCGCGGGCGGTGTACGTGCCGATGCCGGGCAGCGACAACAACACCTCGACGTCGGCGGGGACGACGTCGTCGTGCTCGGTCGCGATCACCGTCGCGCACTCGTGCAGCCGCTTGGCCCGCCGCGGGTACCCGAGCTTGCCCCACGCGCGCAGCACGTCCGCGGGTCCGGCGGCCGCGGTCGCCGAGGGGGTGGGCCAGCGCGCCACCCACTCCCGCCAGATCGGCTCGACCCGGGCCACGGGGGTCTGCTGCAGCATGAACTCGCTGACCAGAATCTGCCACGCGGACACCCCCGGGCGCCGCCACGGCAGATCCCGCTGTTCGCGCTCATACCAGCCGAGCAGCTCAATGGGATCGATCATCGACGCTTCCTGGTGCAGAATGACGGCCATGCCGAACACCAGCCCATTGACCGCCTGGAAAGCACTCAAAGAGGGTAACGAGCGCTTCGTTGCCGGTAAGGCCATGCACCCCAGTCAAAGCGTCGAGCACCGGGCCAGCCTGGCCGCGGCGCAGAAGCCGACGGCCGTCGTGTTCGGCTGCGGGGACAGTCGCGTGGCCGCCGAGCTGCTGTTCGACCAGGGTCTGGGCGACATGTTCGTGGTGCGCACCGCCGGCCACGTCATCGATTCCGCCGTGTTGGGCTCGATCGAGTACGCGGTGTCGATCCTCGAGGTGCCGCTGATCGTGGTGCTCGGCCACGACAGCTGCGGTGCGGTCAAGGCGGCTCTCTCGGCGCTGGACGAGGGCGAGATCCCGGGTGGCTATGTGCGCGACGTGGTCGAGCGCGTCATGCCGTCGATCCTGACCGGCCGCCGCGACGGCCTCACCCGCGTCGACGAATTCGAGGCGCGCCACGTCATCGAGACGGGGCAGCAGCTGAAGAACCGGTCGACGGCCATCGACGACGCGATCAGGGACGGCAAACTCGCCATCGCGGGGGTCACCTATCACCTGTCCGACGGGCAGATCGCGCTGCGCGACCACATCGGCGACATCGGCGAGGGCTGACTCACAGGCGACACGCCGGTAAGCCTCGGCCAACGTGGGATGACCTGGGCTTACCGTTGTGACGTGCTGGATCTAGAACCGCAGGGCCCGCTGCCCACCCAGATCTACTGGCGACGCAGGGCGCTGGCGCTCGGCATCGCGGTACTGGTCGTCGCGATCATCGCCGCCGTGATCGCGGTCGTCGTCTCCAACAGCACCAGCAACGAGCAACCCACCGCCAACGAGTCCTCTGCGCCCAGCGCCGAGGCGCCGCCGCCGCTACCTGGGCAGGACCCCGAGGTGAAGTCCCCGATCCAGCCGCCGGCTCAGGACGCGCCGCCGCCCACCCCGACTCCGACCGCCGCCGTCGTCCCGCCGCCGATCCTCAAGGAGGGCGACGACTGCCCCGACTCGACGCTGGCGGTCAAGGGCATCACCAATGAGCCGCAGTACGTGGTCGGCGACCAGCCGAAGTTCACGATGGTCGTCACCAACATCGGTCTGGTCGCGTGCCAGCGGGACGTCGGCGCCGCCGTGCTCGCCGCCTACGTGTACTCGCTGGACAACCAGCGGCTGTGGAGCAACCTGGATTGCGCACCGTCCAACGAGACGCTGATCAAGACGTTCCAGCCCGGCGAGCAGGTCACCACCGAGGTGACGTGGACGGGCATGGGCTCGGCGCCGAACTGCCCGCTGCCCCGTCAGCCGATCGGGCCGGGCACCTACAACCTGGTCGTGCAGTTGGGGAACCTGAGATCGGCCACGGTGCCGTTCATCCTGGCCCCGACCGCGCAGCAGGCGCCCCCGCCGGCCGACGGCGTGCCGCACCTGCCGGCGCCGCCCGCCGGCTAGGCCAGCCGGTCGGCGATCGTCGACTCGGCGAGCTGCGACAAGCCTTCGCGGATGTGGCGGGCCCACATCGAACCGATGCCGTCCACCGACTGCAGATCGCTGGCGCTGGCCGCCAACAGCCCCTGCAGGGAGCCGAAGTTGCGCACCAGCAGGTCGACGTGCGCGAACTGCAGCCGCGGAATGCCCGCCATCGCGCGGTACCCGCGTGAGCTCATCGCCGAGTCCTGCGCCTCGGCCGTGGATGGATAACCGAAAACCCTTGCCAGCGCGGTGAAGTCGAGCAGTTCGTTGTCCGAGAGCGTGTCGAGTTCTTCGAGGGTGGCGCTGACCTGCGCGGCGGTCGGCGGGTCCGGGTTGGCGTGGTAGTCGCGCACGATCAGTTCGCGCGCGGTGTCGTTGTCGCCCACCAGTTCGTCGAGCTGCAGCTTCAGTTGGCGTCCGTCGGTGCCCAGTTCGACGACGTGGGCGTCGATCTCGAGGCTGATCCGGCGGACCATCTCGAGACGCTGGACGACGGTCATCACGTCGCGCAGCGTCACGAAGTCCTCGATCTCGGCGGTCGAGAGCTGCCTGCTGACCTCGTCCAGGCGCAGCTTGTAGCGCTCCAGCGTGGCGATGGTCTGGTTGGCGCGCGACAGGATGGTGGCCGAGTCGGGCACCACGTGCCGTTCCCCGGCGACGTAGACGGTCACGATGCTCATCGAGTGGCTCACCGAGATCACCGGGTAGCCGGTCTGGATCGCGGTGCGCTCGGCCGAGCGGTGCCGGGTGCCGGATTCCTCGGTGGGTATCGACGGGTCCGGCACGAGCTGCACGTTGGCCCGCAGGATCCGGCTGCCGTCGCTGCTGAGCACGACGGCGCCGTCCATCTTGGACAGCTCGCGCAGCCGCGTGGGCGCGTACCGGACGTCGAGCTCGAACCCGCCGTCGCAGATCGCCTCCACGCTGTCGTCGTAACCGATGACGATCAGCGCGCCGGTCCGGCCGCGCAAGATGCGTTCCAGCCCGTCGCGCAGGGCGGTGCCGGGGGCCAGGCGGGCGATGGTTTCGCGCAGCGTGGGTCGTGTCATCGGCACGACCGTCCGCGCGGTGCGGCTGGTCGACGATTTCACGCCCATGTTCTCTCCCTCAGCTCGCGTCATTCTGGCCGATTCGGCGCAGTACCTGCAATGCCGAGGTGATGTCGTCGGCGCCGATGGTGCGCAGGCCGGCCGGCGGATCGGCGACCCCGGCGGGCACGATCGCGGTGGTGAAGCCCAGCCGCGCGGCCTCGGCGAGACGGCGGTCCATGCCCGTGACACGACGCAGGTCCCCGGCCAGGCCGACCTCCCCGATGGCGACCGCGGTGGCCGGCAGTGGCAGGTCGATGTAGGCCGATGCGATCGACAGCGCCACCGCGAGGTCGGACGACGAGTCCGTCAGGCGCATCCCGCCGACCGTGGACAGGTAGATGTCGTTGGTGCCGACGGGTAGCCGGGCCCGCTTCTCCAGCACGGCGGTGATCATCGCCGCGCGCGACGAGTCGATCCCGCTGACCGCGCGGCGCGGGGTGCCGGTGGCCGGCGCCCCGATCAGTGCCTGCACCTCGCCGATCATCGGCCGTTTTCCGTCGAGGGTGACCGTCACCGCGGTGCCCGGCACCGGCTTGGGACGCTGGTCGAGGAACAGTCCCGACGGGTCGGACACGCACTCGATCCCGTTGTCATGCAACAGGAAACAACCGACTTCGTCGGCGGCGCCGAACCGGTTCTTGATGCCGCGCACCATCCGCAGCGCCGAGGCGCGGTCGCCTTCGAAGTGCAGCACCACGTCGACCAGGTGCTCGAGGGAGCGGGGACCGGCGATCGCGCCGTCCTTGGTGACGTGACCGACGAGCAGCATCGCCACCCCGGTGGTCTTGGCGGTCATGGTCAGCGCGGTGGTCACCGCGCGCACCTGGGTCACCCCACCGGTGACACCGTCGACCTCGGCGGTCGACAGCGTCTGCACCGAGTCCACCACCACAAGCGAGGGCTGCACCGCCTCGATGTGTCCGAGCGCGGTCTGCAGGTCGGCCTCGGCGGCCAGGAACACCTCGTCGTGGGTGCAGCCGGTGCGTTCGGCGCGCAGCCGGATCTGTCCGGCGGACTCCTCGCCCGACAGGTACAGCGCGCGTCGACCGGAGGCGGCCCAGCGGTGGGCGACCTCGAGCAGCAGCGTCGACTTTCCGACGCCGGGGTCACCGGCCAGCAGCGTCACCGAGCCGGGCACCACGCCGCCGCCGAGCACCCGGTCGAGCTCGCTGATGCCGGTGTGGAAGTGGCGGGTGCGACCCGGGTCGATCGAGCTGATCGGCACCGCCGGCGAGGTGGGGGCGACGGCACGCCGCGTCGCCGAACCGCCGACCGCGGTCAGGGCAACTTCGTCGACCGTGCCCCACGTACCGCATTCCGGGCACCGCCCCACCCACTTGAGCATGACGTGGTGACACTCGGAGCAGCGGTACTGCGAACGTACTTTCGAATTCGGCCTGGCCACGTGCTGACCGTAGCGGCCCGCGCCGACAGATCCCGTCAGGCGCGGCTTTGCTCAGTGTCCGCCGGAGTGGCTGCCGCCGCCGGACTCGCCGGGGGAGTCCCGACGCGGCGCCTCACCGGCGGAGACCGGCACGGCCAGCTTGGCCTCGCCGGCGCGCTCGAACGAGAACACGAAGTCGTAGGTGAGGCCGTTGGTGATCGGCTGGCTCAGCTTGACGGTGGCCTTACCGGAGTCGGCGGGCTCGACGGCTTCCAGCGGCGTGGGCTGCCCGTCCGGGGTGCCGATCACCAGCGTGCCGCCGGCGGGCACGTCCTTGCTGCCGGTCAGCTGCACGCTGCCGATGTCCGACGTGACCGACACCAGCTTGTCGCCGGTGTCGGCGCTCTGGTTGGTGACGACGAAGACGAGCTCGACGTCGCGGCCCGGCTGGATCGCCGCGCTGGTCTGGGTGGCGAAGATGTGGACGTTGCGAAGGGCGAGTTCACCGAGGTTGCCGTTCACCCCGTTGATTGCCGGCTCCTGCGTCGCCGTCTGCGAAACCTGGCCGGCACCGCAGCCGCTCAACGCGGCCGACAGCACCACACCGGATGCCGCCAGCGCAGCGATGGACCGGCCGGCGAACGTGGTGCGGCGTGTCATCTGGATCACTGTCGAAAGGCCTCCTGCTCGGCCGGCAAGGCGACTCTGGTGCCGGTTGCTGTGGTTCGACTATGCAGAGTAGTAGGTGACGTTGCGGCGCGGTAGCGCAGGGCCGCGGCGGCGTCGGCATTGCACGGATCGAGCGGTGTGTCAACCCCTAGTAAAGGCCGACTGTGCCCCTGACCTGCATCGTTGATCCGCGCCCGGCAGCGGCGCGTGTTAAGATGGCGGGGTGAAAGGGGCTCGAAACTGATGATTTTCAAGGTCGGAGACACCGTCGTCTATCCACACCACGGTGCTGCGTTGATCGAGGCGATCGAAACCCGGACCATTAAAGGCGAGCAGAAGGAATATCTCGTCCTCAAGGTTGCACAGGGAGATCTCACCGTTCGGGTGCCCGCTGACAACGCGGAGTATGTCGGCGTCCGTGACGTGGTCGGACAGGAAGGCCTCGACAAGGTCTTCCAGGTGCTGCGCGCACCCCACACCGAGGAGCCGACCAACTGGTCGCGGCGTTACAAGGCCAATCTCGAGAAGTTGGCTTCCGGTGATGTGAACAAGGTCGCCGAGGTCGTCCGCGACCTGTGGCGGCGGGACCAGGAGCGTGGCCTGTCCGCGGGCGAGAAGCGGATGCTCGCCAAGGCTCGCCAGATCCTGGTCGGTGAGCTCGCGCTGGCCGAGAACACCGATGACGCCAAGGCCTCGACCATTCTCGACGAGGTTCTGGCCGCCGCATCCTGACCGTGCTACCTCGAATCGGGCTGGGCACGGACGTCCACCCGATCCAGGCCGGTCGGCCATGCTGGCTGTTGTGTCTGTTTTTCGACGGCGCTGATGGCTGCGCCGGTCATTCCGACGGAGACGTCGCTGCGCACGCGTTGTGCGATGCCCTGCTGTCCGCGGCAGGGCTGGGCGATCTCGGCGGCGTCTTCGGCACGGATCAACCGCAGTGGCGTGGCGTGAGCGGAGCAGACATGCTCCGCCACGTCCACGGCCTGCTCACCACGAACGGCTTCCGGGTCGGCAACGCCGCCGTGCAGGTCATCGGCAACCGTCCCAAGGTCGGTCCGCGACGCGTCGAAGCCCAGCAGGTGCTGTCCGCACTGGTCGGGGCGCCGGTCTCGGTCTCGGCGACCACCACCGACGGTCTGGGTCTGACCGGGCGCGGCGAGGGTTTGGCCGCGATCGCCACGGCACTGGTCATCGCCGAGCAATAGTGTCGGTAAGCTGGCACGTCGTGACCGACGGCCCCGCCACTTCAATGCGGCTTTACGACACCATGGCGGGTGCCGTGCGCGAATTCGTCCCGGTGCGCCCCGGACATGCCTCCATCTATCTGTGCGGCGCGACCGTGCAGGGGCTTCCGCACATCGGGCACGTGCGCAGCGGCGTCGCGTTCGACGTGTTGCGCCGCTGGCTGACCGCCAAGGGCCTCGATGTCGCGTTCATCCGCAACGTCACCGACATCGACGACAAGATCCTGATCAAGGCCGCCGACGCCGGCCGCCCGTGGTGGGAGTGGGCCGCGACCTACGAACGCGCGTTCACCGCCGCCTACGACGCGCTGGGTGTGCTGCCGCCGTCGGCCGAGCCCCGCGCAACCGGCCACATCACCCAGATGGTCGAGTTGATCGAGCGGCTGATCGAACGCGGACATGCGTACCAGGGGTCGGGTGCCGGAGCCGGCGACGTGTACTTCGACGTCTTGAGCCTCGCCGACTACGGCAAGCTGTCCGGCCACCGGATCGACGACGTCCACCAGGGTGAGGGCGTGGCCAAGGGCAAGCGCGACGAACGGGACTTCACCCTCTGGAAGGCGGCCAAGCCCGGCGAGCCGTCCTGGCCGACGCCGTGGGGCCGTGGCCGTCCCGGCTGGCACACCGAATGCGTCGCGATGTGCGAGGCCTATCTGGGCGCAGAGTTCGACATCCACGCCGGCGGCATGGATCTGGTGTTCCCGCACCATGAGAACGAGATCGCCCAGGCCGAGGGCGCCGGAGACCGGTTCGCGCGTTTCTGGCTGCACAACGGCTGGGTGACCATGGGCGGCGAGAAGATGAGCAAGTCGCTCGGCAACGTACTGGCCATCCCCGCGGTGCTGCAGCGGGTGCGTGCCGCCGAGCTGCGGTACTACCTGGGCAGCGCGCACTACCGTTCGATGCTGGAGTTCTCCGAGACCGCGCTGCAGGACGCCGCCCGGGCCTATTCGGGCATCGAGGATTTCCTGCACCGGGTCCGCAACCGGGTGGGCGCGGTGGCGCCGGGTCAGTGGACGCCGAAGTTCGCCGCCGCACTCGACGACGACCTGTCGGTGCCGATCGCGCTGGCCGAGGTGCACGCCGCACGCGCCGAGGGCAACCGCGCGCTCGACGCGGGCGACCACGACGCCGCCCTGACTCAGGCGATGTCGATCCGGGCGATGATGGGCATCCTGGGCGCCGACCCGCTCGACGAGCGGTGGGAGACGCGCGACGAGACGTCGGCGGCGCTGGCCGCGGTCGACGTGCTGGTGGCCGCCGAGGTCAAGCGGCGCGAGGAGGCGCGGGCCCAGCGCGACTGGGCAGAGGCAGACGCGATCCGCGACCGTCTCAAGGAAGCGGGGATCGAGGTGACCGACACGGCGGACGGTCCGCAGTGGTCACTGATCGAGGGATCGGACAAGTAGTGGCGGGCAATTCGAAGCGCCGCGGCGCGGTACGCAAAGAGGGCACCAAGAAGGGCCCCACCGTCGGCTCCGGCGGTGTGCGGCGGCGCGGCCTGGAGGGCCGGGGCGCGACGCCGCCGGCGCACCAGCGGCCGCATCACCCGGCCGCCAAGCGCGCGGCCAAGGCGGCCCGCCAGCAGCAGGGACGGCCCAAGAAAACTGACGACACGGAGATCGTGCTGGGCCGCAACCCGGTCGTCGAGTGTCTGCGCGCCGGGGTGCCGGCCACGGCGCTCTATGTCGCGCTCGGTGCGGACAACGACGAGCGGTTGACCGAGTCGGTGCAGATGGCCGCGGACAAGGGCATCTCGATCTTGGAGGTGCCCCGCCACGACCTGGACCGCATCGCCGCCAACGGCATGCACCAGGGCATCGCGCTGCAGGTGCCGCCGTACGAGTACGCCCACCCCGACGACGTGCTCAGCGACGTCCGCCGCGATGCGACGCCTGCGCTGCTGGTGGCCCTGGACAACATCTCCGACCCGCGCAATCTCGGTGCGATCGTGCGTTCAGTCGCCGCGTTCGGCGGCCACGGCGTGCTGATCCCGCAGCGCCGGTCGGCGTCGGTGACCGCGGTGGCCTGGCGCACCAGCGCCGGTGCCGCGGCGCGGGTTCCGGTGGCGCGGGCGACGAACCTGAACCGCACGCTGAAGTCGTGGGCGGACGCCGGGCTGCAGATCGTGGGTCTGGACGCCGACGGTGACACCGTGATCGACGAACTCGACGGCACGGTCCCGACGGTCGTGGTGGTCGGCTCCGAGGGCAAGGGCCTGTCGCGTCTGGTGCGGGAGAACTGCGACGCGGTGGTGTCCATCCCGATGGCCGGCCCCACGGAGTCTCTGAACGCGTCGGTCGCCGCGGGTGTGGTGCTCGCCGAGATCGCCCGTCAGCGCCGTTCCTAGAGACCCAGTAGCCGGCCGCTCAGCCACAGCGCCGCCACCGCGGCGACCAGCACCACCGGCGTGGTGCACGCACCGACCCTGCTGAACTCGGCGAAGCTCGCTGTTTCGTCGGTGTCGCGACGAATCACCCGGCGCCACAACAGGTTCGCCAATGATCCGAGGTAGGTCAGGTTGGGGCCGATGTTGACGCCGAGCAGTACGGCCAGCACCGCGAGCGGCCCGGACGCCCCCACCAGGGGCAGCATCACCAGTACGGCCGGCAGGTTGTTGACCGCGTTGGACAACAGCGCCGCCACCGCTGCGATCGCCAGCAGCGAGGGCAGGCTGTCACCGCCCGGAATCACATGCTGCATGGCGCTTTCCAGGCCGTTGCGCATCACGGCGTCGACCACCACCCCCAGGCACAGCACGAATGCCAGGAACGGGACGTCAAGGGCGGCAAGGATTCCGCGTATTGTGCTGCGTCCGGCGGTGAGACTGCGTGCGCCGAGGACGATCACGCCGGCCAGGGCCGCCCATCCCGGGGACCACCCGAGCAGCGAGGTCACGGCGAAGCCGGCCAGGGTCGCGGCCACCACGACCACGGCGAAGCGGGGCACCGGCACCGGCTCCTCTGCCGTCACAGGGCGCGGCGCGACAGCCAGATCCCTGGCGAAAATCCGGCGGAGCAACAGGAATTCGGCTGCCACCGCGAGGAGCCACGGCAGCGTCATGGCTGCCGCGAACTGCAGGAACGACAAACCGGCGGCGGTGAATGCCAGCAGGTTGGTCAGGTTCGACACCGGCAGGAGCAGCGACGCACTGTTGGCCAGGTGTGCGGTGGCGTACGCGTGAGGTCGCGACGGCACCCGCAGCGTGCGGGCGGTGGCCAGCACCACCGGCGTCAGCAGCACCACGGTCGCGTCCAGGCTGAGCACCGCGGTCACCACAGCGGACACGGCGAACACCGAACCCAGAAACCGGTGCTGGCTGCCGCGGGTGGTCCGCGCCATGAAGTCGCCGGCGGCGCGGAACAGTCCTTCGTCGTCACAGAGCTTGGCCAGCACCAGGATTGCCGCGAGGAAGCCGACCACCGGTGCGAGGCTGCTGATCTCGGCGGCCGCATCTTGCCATGACAGCGCTCCGACGGCGACCACCACCGCCGCGGCCGGGACGGCGACGACGGCTTCGGGCCACCCGTGTGGGCGCACGAGCGCGAATGCGAGCACCGCGATCAACGCGGCGGCGGCGACGATCAGCGCCACGGGTCGCTGCGCTGCCACAGCGTCGGCAGGTGCAGCGCAACACCGTCGGCGTCTGCCAGCGCGGCCAGTACCCGCATGGACGCGTCGAGGTCGTCGACGGCGCGCGGCAACGCCCGCAGGGGTTTGTGCAGCGGGCGGAAGAAGTCGTCCCAGTGGATCAACACCACGCGCCGGGCGCCGACCGTGCGCACGGTCTGCTGCCAGTACTCGGTCAGGTACTCGCGTGGTTGCAGACCGAGTTGACCGACACCGAGGTACACCACGTCGGCCTGATGGCCGGTCAGTGCGCCGGGCAGAAAGCCGGCGCTGCCGACGATCAGCAGGCGCCGCCCGCTGGGCCGGTGCGCCACGAGCGTCGACCACGCCTCTCCGCAGCGGTAGGCCGACACCCGCGCCGGCTGCCGGATGGGTTCGGTGACGGGGCCGGGGAAGCGGTCCGGCGGACAGTGCGCGCCCTCGACGAGGGTGAGATCGAAGGCGCCGGCGGTGACGACCCGGCCGGGGGTGACCACCTCGACGCGGGTCGGCGCGTGCCCGCGGGCGATCTGCGCGGCGGACTCGCCGCCGATCAGCCGCGCGCCGGTGCGCTCGGCCACCACCGCGGAATCGAGGGTGTGGTCGTAGTGGGTGTGCACGGGGGTGACCGCGTCCAGGCGTCGCACTCCCAGCCGTGCCAGCCCGGTCTCGATCCGCGGCACCGACGACGACAGGGGACGGGTCGCCACGGTGAAAAGACTTGGCCGCGAGAAGAATCCGTCGGTCAGCACCGCCGAGTCGCCGGCATCGATCAGCAGTGTCGTCACCCCTGCCCAGGTCACCGTCACCGGGGTGTCGGCCGTCGCCGCGGGCACGTCGAAGCGCCGCGCGTAGGCGCGCAGGTCGGGCCGGCGCAGCGTCAGCCGCATGTCACTCCTTGGCGGGCGGGAAGTACATCTCCTGGCGGACCGTGCACACCAGTTCGCCGCTGCGGTTGTACATCCGGCCGCTGGCCAGCGCGATACGGTCCACGGCGCTCGGCGAGCTCTGGTCGTAGAACATCCAGTCCGACAGCCGCGGCGGGCGGTGGAACCACACCGAGTGGTCGCGTTGCGCCGTCGGGCCCAGCCCGCCGCGCGCCGCGAACGCGGGCTCGGTGAGCGTGACCGCCGACAGGTAGGCGACCAGCGCGGTGTGGACGGCCGGATCCTCCGGAAGGTTGCCGTCGGGCCGCCACCAGATGCGCGCCGGGGCCGGCGGCGCGGCGGCGGCGTCGACGACGCGTCGCTCGAACCAGCGCAGGCTGGCCCACTGGCCTCGCCCGTTCTCGGCGTCCTCCGCCGCATGCGTCGGGGCGGCGGGCAGTGACTCCGGCGCGGCGACCTCGGGCATCGGCGGCTGGTACTCGACGTCGTCGGCGGTCGCGTTCTTCAGCGACGCCATCGCCTCGAGCAGGACCTCGCCGTCCTGGCGGGCCGTGACGCGTCGCGCCGAGAACGTCCGGCCCTCCTGCAGCGGCACGACCTCGAACTCGACCGGGCGGCTGGCGTCGCCGGGACGCAGGAAGTAGGTGTGGGCGCTGTGTGCTCGGCGCTCGGGCGCGGTGAGCCCGGCGGCCAGCAGCGCCTGCGCGGAGATGTGGCCACCGAGGATGTGGTTGAACGGCGCGGGCAGCTGCTCGCCGACGAAGGTGCGCTCGCCGGTGCGGTCCAGCCGCAGGGAGGCCAGCACGTCATGCAATGAGGAGGACATCGACGCACATCTTGCCCGACGGTCAGCAGAACGACGTCACGGTCACCCCGTCGGTGACCAGTCGCTCACGCACGGCGGTGGCGATCTGCACGGCGCCGGTGGTGTCGCCGTGCACGCAGATGGAGTCGACGTGGATCGCGACGGTGGAGCCGTCGATCGCGGTGACCGTGCCGTCGCGCACCATCGACGCCACCCGGTCGCTGATGTGCTCGACGTCGTCGAGCACGGCGCCGGGTTCGCGGCGTGACACCAGGCGGCCGTCGGGCCGGTACGCGCGGTCGGCGAACGCCTCGGCGACGGTGCGGAGTCCGCGGGCCTCGGCGGCGCGCAGGAATGCCGATCCGGCCAGACCGAGCACCGGAAGCTCGGGATCGACGGCGTGGACGGCTGCGGCGACGGCCTGGGCCTGTTCCTCGTGATCGACGATGGCGTTGTACAGCGCACCGTGTGGTTTGACGTAGCTGACGGTGGAGCCGGCGGCGCGGGCCAGGGCCTGCAGCGCCCCGATCTGGTAGATCACGTCGGCGGTCAGTTCGTCGGGCGCCATGTCGATGAAGCGGCGTCCGAAACCGGCGAGATCGCGGTAGCTGACCTGGGCGCCGATGCGCACTCCGCGCCCGGCGGCCGCCCGGCACGTGCGCGCGAGCGTCGCGGCGTCGCCGGCGTGGAATCCGCACGCGACGTTGGCGCTGGTGACGATGTCGAGCATGGCGTCGTCGTCGCCCAGGCGCCACACACCGAAGCTCTCGCCGAGGTCGGCGTTGAGGTCGACGGTCGGGTGGGCCACCTGCGCCAGCCTAATGTGCTGACCGGCGGGCGCCGATCACCCAGCAGACCAGGAAGATCGTGAACGAGATCGCGGTGACGAACACCGACACGGGCACCCCCGGAGCCAGCGACGCCACGATGCCGCCCACCGCGGCGATCTCGGCGAACACCACCGACGCGGCCATGGCTTTGAGCGGGGAGGTGAACACCCGCGCCGCCGCGGCCGCCGGGGTGATCAGCAGCGCCATCACCAGCAGCGCCCCGACGATCTGTACGCCTTGGGCGGCGGTGACGCCGACCAGCGCGGCGAACACGATCCCCAACGCGCGCACGGGCACTCCACGTCCGGCGGCGACCTCGGGGTCCACGGTGGCGAACAGCAGCGGCCGGAAGGACACCGCGAGCACCGCCATGACCACGACGGTCACGACCGCCAGCAGCGTCAGTCCGGAGTAGCCGACGCCGACGATCTGCCCGGTCAGCAGTGAGAAGCTGGTCCCGGTGCGCCCGGGGTAGAGGTGGATGAACAGCACGGCCAGGCCCAGCCCGAAGGCCAGCACGACCCCGATCGCGGAGTCGCGGTCGCGGGTGCGTTGGCCGAGAATGCCGAACAGCACTGCGGCCAGCGCGGATCCGAGCAGGGCGCCGATGCCGACACTGAACCCGGCGAGCAGCGCGAATGCGGCGCCGGTCAGGGACAGTTCGGCCGAGCCGTGCACGGCGAACGACATCTGCCGCATCACGATCAGCGGCCCGATCACACCGGACACCAGGGCCAGCAGCGCGGACGCGATCAGTGCCTGCTGCACGAAGTCGCGGCCGAGCAGTTCCGCGGTGGTGTCGAACGCGAACAGGTCGGCGAACAACTTCTGCAGCGTCTCAGTCATGGTCGTGTCCGGCGTGCGCGTCGAGATGGTCGTGGTGGTACTGGCTTTCGTCGCCGACCACGATGTAGCGGTTGCCGACCTTGAGCACCTCGATGTCGGCGCGGTACAGCTCCGACAGGGTCGCCGAGGTCATCACCTCGTCGACGGACCCGATGCGGAACCGCCCGTCGACGAGGTAGATCACCCGGTCGACGTAGGGCAGGACCGGATCGACTTCGTGGGTGACGAACAGCACGGCGGTGCCGGCTTCGCGACGGCGCCGGTCGATCAGACTGCACACCAGGCGGGCGTTGGCGGGGTCGAGGTTGAGCAGCGGTTCGTCGCACAGCAGCAGCGCGGGGTCGGTGGCCAGGGCTTGGGCCACCCGCACCCGCTGCAGTTCGCCGCCCGACATCACCCCGACCGGCACGTGCGCCAGCGCGGTGCCGTTGACCTGTGCCAGCGCGCGGCGCACCGCTTCCCGTTTGGCGGCCCGGGCGCGCGGGCCCCAGCCGGTCAGGCCCCACCGGTGACCGTCGTAGCCCAGCGCGACCAGGTCGGAGCCGCGCAGCGACACGCCCCGGTCCATGGAGCGGTGCTGGGGCACGTACCCGATGCGCTCGCTGCCGGTCCGCACGGGCTGACCTTCGACGGCCACGGTGCCCGAGGTGAGCGGCAGTTGGCCGAGCAGCACTTTGAGCAGCGATGTCTTGCCGGTGCCGTTGGGGCCCAGGACGGCGATGAATTCGCCTGCGGCGACGGTCAAGTCGAGGTCGTCCCAGAGCACGCGCTCACCGAACGCCAGACGTGCGCGCTCGAGGGCGACGACGTCGCGCGGCGGGGTGGTCACTTGCGGAGATTATTCGCCGGGACTGCGCGCGGCGTCCAATTGGGCGGCTATCTGGTCGATGGTCGCCCGCTGCCACTGCAGGTAGTCCGAACCTTCGGGCAGGGTCTCGGTCACCGTGATCACCGGCAGCGACGCCTCAGTTGCGGCGTCGGCGATCTGCCGGGTGACCGGTGAGGCGGTCTGCGAATTCACCACGACGGCGGACACCTGCCGGGTGGTGATCAGGTCGAGCATCGCCGCGACGTCGGCCGGTGCCGGGTCGCCGCCGTGCTCGACGGAGCGGGCGAACGACGGTGGTGTCTTGTCGGTGATGCCTGCGTTGCGCAGCGCGTAGTAGGCCACCGGTTCGGTGGAGACCACCGACGCACCGGGGTGCGCCTGGCCGACGGCGCGCTGGGCCATGGCCAGGGTGTCGATCTCCGAGCCGAACCGCTCGGCGTTGGCGGCGTAGTCGGCCGCGTTGACCGAGTCCGCCTCGGTCAACAGTTCGGCGACGCGGTCCGCGACGGCCTTGACGGTGGGCAGGTCGTAGAACACGTGCTCGTTGGGTGTTTCGGTGGCGTTCTCGGGGACCGGTGTCAGCGAGTACGCGTCGACGCGCGTGACGTCCGGGGCGTTCTGCAGCACCTGGTCGATCCAGTGGTCGTAGTGGCCGCCGTTGTAGACGACCAGCGACGCGTCGGAGACCGCCGCCGCGTCGGCCGGGCTGGCCTCGAACGAGTGCGGGTCGGCGACGGTGCCGGTCATGATCGAGGTGACGGTGGCGTGGTCTCCGACCACCGCCTGGGCGACGCTGCCCCAGACGTCGGTGGAGGCGACGACCGCGACGCCGTCGGGCGGGTCGTTGTCGTCCTGCGAGGTGGAGCAGCCGACCATCGAGAACGTCAGTGCAGCGCTCACAGCTGCGGCGACGAGCGCGCGCATAGAAATCTCCTCATGCAAATGAAAACCGTTTCCAATAACTGTAGCGCATGAGCGACGCCACTCGAGTTGGGCTAACGTCGAGGAGCATGTCCAGAAGTCCCGCCCCGCGTCGGCGGGCCACGCTGGCTTCTCTGGCCGCCGAGCTCAAAGTCTCGCGCACCACCGTCTCCAACGCCTACAACCGGCCCGATCAGTTGTCGGCCGAACTGCGCGAGCGGGTGCTCTCGACGGCCAAGCGACTCGGTTATCCCGGCCCGGACCCGGTGGCCCGCTCACTGCGCACCCGCAAGGCCGGTGCGGTGGGCCTGGTCATCACCGAGCCGCTGAACTACGCGCTGCGCGACCCCGAAGCGCTGGATTTCGTTGCCGGACTTGCCGAGTCGTGCGAGGCCGCCGGGCAGGGCCTGCTGCTGGTGGCGGTCGGGCCGAACCGCGACGTGAGCGAGGGATCCGCGGCGGTGCTGGCCGCAGGCGTCGACGGGTTCGTGGTGTACTCGGCCGCCGACGACGACCCGTACCTGCCGGCGGTGCTCCAGCGACACCTGCCCGTCGTCGTGGTCGACCAACCCAAGGACGTCGCCGGCGTCTCGCGGATCGAAATCGACGACCGCGCCGCGATGCGCGCGCTGACCGACCATGTCCTCGAGTTGGGCCATCGCGAGATCGCACTGCTGACAATGCGTCTGGACCGTCAGCGGCCCTCGGGCGGGCCCAATCCGGCGGCGGCCGAACCCGCCCGGGTGCAGACCCCGCAGTTCCACGTGCAAGCCGAACGGATCGGTGGGGTGCGCGATGCGATGGCCGCGGCGGGCCTGGATCCGGATTCGTTGACGATCGTGGAGAGCTACGAGCACGGACCCGCCTCGGGCGGTGCGGCCGCGGAGGCGGCGCTTGCGGCCAACCCGCACGTGACGGCGTTGATGTGTACCGCTGACGTGCTCGCACTCTCGGCGATGGACTATCTGCGGGGTCGCGGCATCTACGTGCCCGGCCAGATGACGGTGACCGGCTTCGACGGGGTACCCGAGGCGCTTCGTCGCGGATTGACCACCGTCGTGCAACCCAGTGTCGAAAAAGGCAGGCGCGCAGGAGAATTGCTGCACGAGCGCTCGGGTGTGCCGGTCGTCGAGGTGCTGCCCACCGAGGTGGTGCGGGGCCGCACCTCGGGTCCGCCGGCCTAACCGCGGCGGCGCTGCAGCAGATGATGCAGCGCCGCGGCGACGTCGTCGGGGGAGTCCACGCGGTAGCGCGCCAACGTGTCACCGGAGCCGACCTTGACGCCGACGTCGTCGCCGTCGAGGCGCCGGAACGCCTTCTCGTCGGTGACGTCGTCGCCGAAGAACACCACCGCCGAGGCAGCGTGCTCACTGCGCAGGATGTCGACCGCCTCGCCCTTGTCGGTGTCGATCACGGCGAACTCCAGCACGGCCTTGCCTGTGGTGACGTGCGCGTCCCAGCCCGCAGCGGCGTCCCAGGCGGCCGCCAGTGCGGCTTCGGCGTCGGACTCGCCGGCGTTGCGCACATGCAGCGCCACGCTGGCCGGTTTGGTCTCCACGGTCACGCCCGGTTTGTCGGCCGCGATCGCACGCAGGGTGTCGGTGATCGTCTGCAGCAGCTGGGGATCGATGCGGTGGGTGAAGCCGGAGGCGAACTCGGCGCCGTGGCTGCCCACCAGGTGCACCGAGGCGGGCAGGCCGGAGAGCACCCGCAGGTCGGCCAGCGCGCGGCCGGAGATCAGCGCCGCCTCGGTGTCGGGCAGCTCGGCGAGCGCGGTGAGCGCGTCGGCGGCGGCCGGCAGTGGGCGCGCGTCGGACGGGTGAGCGACGATCGGGGCGAGGGTCCCGTCGAAGTCGGAGGTGACCAGCAGGCGCGGCACACGCGCGACGGCGTCCAGCGCTGCGGTCAGATCGGCCGGCAGGTCACCCACGCGTCAGATCTTAGGTTGGTCGCCATCGCCGATCAGCAGACGCACGGCCAGATCGAGCCGTTTGGCCACGTCGGTGGCCGACGCGCGGCGCGTCAGCCACGCCAGCAGGTTGCTCAGCCACACATCCGAGATCACGCGCGCGATGTGGTACTGGTCCTCGGTCGGTTCGCCGTCGCTCATGGCGCGCGCGAACATCGAGTCCATCAGCTTGCCGACGTGGTCCACCTCGCCGGCCGCGGACGCATCGGCGAACACGAACGCGCGCGTCATCGCCTCGGTCAGCAGCGGGTTGCGCTGCATCGCGCGGTTGAGCTTGCCGACCATGATGTTGAGCCGCTGGTAGGCGCTGGCGCCGGCCGGGAACGCCGACCGGTCGGTCTTGGCGTCGATCCGTTCGAACTCGCGGCCGAGCGCGGAGACCAGCAGGTGCACCTTGGACGGGAAGTAGCGGTAGAGGGTGCCGACGGCGACGTCGGCGCGCTCGGCCACGGCCCGCATCTGGACGGCTTCGTAGCCGCCTTTGGACGCGATGGCCAGCGTGGCGTCCAGGATGCGCTTGCGGCGTTCGCGCTGCGCCTCAGAGCCCAGTTCGGACTCGGCCAGTACTGCGACGTTCATGACCTGGCGGGGTCGTGAGTCGGCTTCGGAGCCACCGGCTGCGCGCGTCGTCGGCTGCGACACCTTGGCTGACTCGGACGTCCCGGACATTGCGGCCTGCGCTCCTCACGTGATGCGGTCTCGTTCGAAAACGATACGCACGCCCGTCTTGGATTCCCCACCCGCGCGGTGTGCCGACCCTGGCGCGCGCTGCTGCGATGGCGGTCGACTTGACGGTCGAGCGCTGGCACTATTAGAACACGTTCTAGTGAGAAGCACTGTCTTCTCTCCCAAACGCTAGGAGTCACGGTGTCGGTATCTTCCTCGGCGAGCATCACCGACGAGCAGGCCGCGGCCCGCGAACTGGTCCGGACCTGGGCAAGCGGTTCCGGCGGCGTCGAAGCCGCGCGCGAGGTGGAGCAGGGCGACAGTGACGCATGGCGCATCCCGTTCCGCGGTCTGGCCGAACTAGGACTCTTCGGTGTGGCTCTCCCCGAGGAACTGGGTGGCGCCGACGGCTCGATCGGTGACCTGTGCGCGATGGTCGACGAGGCGGCCGCGGCGCTGGTACCGGGGCCGGTGGCTACCACGGCGCTGGCCACCCTCGTGGTGGGCGATGCCGATCCGGAACTGGTCGGGGCGTTGGCCGCGGGCGAGCGCACCGCAGGGATGACGCTGACCGCCGCCCTGGACTTCGCCGACGGGCGCGTGTCGGGAACCGCGCCGTACGTGCTGGGCGCCGACGCGACCGCAGTGCTGCTCGTGCCCGCCGGACAGCGCTGGCTCCTGGTGGATGCGGCGGCCGACGGCGTGACCGTCGAACCGCTGACCGCGACCGACTTCTCCCGCCCGCTGGCGCGGGTGACCTTCGACGGCGCCGTCGCCGCCGAGCTCGAGGTGCCGGCGCAGCGGGTCGTCGACCTGGCGGTGACCCTGATGGCCGCCGAAGCCGCCGGCCTGGCGCGGTGGCTGCTGCAGACCGCCACCGAGTACGCCAAGGTGCGCGAACAGTTCGGCAAGCCGATCGGCAGCTTCCAGGCGATCAAGCACATGTGCGCCGAGATGCTGCTGCGCTCCGAGCAGGCGTCGGTGGCCGCCGCGGATGCCGCCGAGGCGGCCGCGGGCGGGGACGCCGATCAGCTGTCGATCGCCGCGGCGCTGGCCGCGTCGGTGGGCATCGAGGCGGCCAAGGCCAACGCCAAGGACTGCATCCAGGTGCTCGGCGGCATCGGTATCACCTGGGAGCACGACGCGCATCTGTATCTGCGGCGCGCGTACGGCATCGCGCAGTTCCTCGGCGGCCGCTCATGTTGGCTGCGCCGCGTGGTGGAGCTGACGCAGGCCGGGGTGCGCCGCGAACTGCACATCGATCTGGACTCGGTGGCCGACCTGCGGCCCGAGATCGCCGCGGCCGTCGCCGAGGTGGCCGCCGCCCCGGAGGACAAGCGGCAGGTGGCGCTCGCCGAGACCGGGCTGCTGGCGCCGCACTGGCCGCGCCCGTACGGGCGGGCTGCCGGCCCGGCCGAGCAGCTGTTGATCGACCAGGAACTGGCCGGGGCCGACATCGTCCGTCCGGACCTGGTGATCGGGTGGTGGGCGGTGCCCACGATCCTCGAGCACGGCAGCACCGAGCAGATCGAGAAGTTCGTGCCGGCCACGCTGCGCGGCGAGTTGTCGTGGTGCCAGCTGTTCAGCGAACCCGGTGCCGGCTCCGACCTGGCGGCGTTGCGGACGAAGGCTGTCCGGGTGGACGGCGGCTGGAAATTGACCGGCCAGAAGGTGTGGACCTCGGCGGCGCAGCAGGCGCACTGGGGCGTGTGTCTGGCCCGGACGGACCCGGACGCGCCGAAACACAAGGGCATCACGTACTTCCTGATCGACATGCGCTCACCGGGCATCGTGATCCGTCCATTGCGCGAGATCACCGGCGACGAACTCTTCAACGAGGTCTTCTTCGACGAGGTGTTCGTGCCCGACGAGATGGTGGTCGGACAGGTCAACGACGGCTGGCGGCTGGCGCGCACCACACTGGCCAACGAGCGCGTCGCGATGGCCAACGGCACCGCGCTGGGCAACCCGATGGAGGAGTTGCTGCGCGTCATCGCCGACTCCGGAATCGATGCGGCACAACAGGATCGGCTCGGCATGCTGATCGGCCTGGCGCAGGTCGGCTCGCTGCTGGACCAGCGCATCGCTCAGATGGCGGTGGAAGGCCAGGATCCCGGTGCCCAGGCCAGTGCCCGCAAGCTGATCGGCGTGCGGTACCGCCAGGGGTTGGCGGAGTTCCGGATGGATTTGTCCGAAGGCGCCGGCGTGGTGAGCAACCAGCAGGTGCACGACTTCCTCAACACACGCTGCCTGACCATCGCCGGCGGCACCGAGCAGATCCTGCTGACGATGGCGGGGGAGCGGTTGCTCGGCCTGCCGCGTTAGCTATGGCTGGGGAGCGGCGCGCTCGCAATCCTCAATTAGGGAGATGAACGTGCTGCACTCGACACAGGCAGTGTTCTCGTAGGTTTCGCCGAGCTCGTTCAAGGCGCTCGATATGCCCTTATTCGTACGTTCGGAGGACTTTCGTAGCGGGCCGAGGCTGCTACCGTTTGCGCAGCGTTCGCCGATGCCGAATCGAGGTCGTCTCTCCTCACCTAGTACCGCTAGCAGGACTGAATATCGTCCGAACGAATTGCGCCCTGACAGGCGCGAGGCCAGTGGAAGTCATCTGACGAACAAAACAGGTCGAGAGGCGAATCCAAAGACATGCAAAACACTTACAGCACTTTGGGATTGGCGGCAGCGGCAACGGCAGCGCTGACCATCACATTGGCGCCTCAGGCTGAGGCAGGTCCATATGAGGACTGCATGGCCAATTCGTCGCGAAGTCTGATTGCACACGTCATGTGCGCCGACAGGGCAAACCAACCGCCGCCACCCCCAGTCCCTGGGCCACCTCCGCCCTACATGTGGCAGAAGGATCCCGGTGTGTGGCAAGGCCCTTGTCCGCCGACCTGCCCTAGCTGACCCCTTCGCTACCCGAATCCGCCTGCCGCGTTAGAACCGCGTCTGCGCGCAGGCGGTCGGGGTGGTCAGGTTCACCCCGCCGTAGACGACCTGGATCTGTGAGCAGGCCAGGAAGTCGGCTTCGGTGGCCGGCAGACCGGTGGTCCACACCGTCGGCATCGAATCGCCGTCGACGCGGAACCGCTCGAGCGGCCCGCCGCCGAAATACGTCACCGAGATCTCCACGTTGTTGAGCGCCTTGTACATCTTGGAGAGCACGTTGTTGTGGTTGGCGCCCTTGAGTTCTCGCGGCACGCCCGCCGGCGCGCTGTACCAGGCTTCCTGCCAGACGCTGCGCTCGTTGCTGCGCAGCGTGATGGTCTGCCGCGCCCAGGTGTCCTGCGGGAAGCCGACCGGTCCGGTGGGGGTCAGCAGGTTGGCCGCCGTGTCGAAGTAGCACTTGTTCTCGGCCGGTACGCAATTGGCGTTGACGTGCATCTCGATCCGGGTGGCGCCGTCGACCGGGATCGAGCTGACCGCAGAGTTCGACGCCGCCGTCGCGGTCGCGGGATGGCAGAGCGCCGACAGGAGCAGCGCCGCAGTGCCTGCGGTGGCAAGCCGGTTCATCGTCACGAAGCTAGTCCTTCGTCATTCGTCGTAGGTGACTTCGACCGAATCGGTGCGCGGCAGCGCCTGACACGCCAGGATCAGGCCTTCGTCGAGATCCTGCTGCTCGAGCACGTCGTTGATCTCCATTTCGACGTCACCGGACTTCTTCACCACCGCGCACGCGCCGCAGTGTCCCTCCCGGCAGGAGAACGGAGCGTCGAGACCCTTGTCGAGTAGGACGTCGAGCAGCTTGGCCTTGCGCGGCCACGTCACCTCCTGGGTCTGGCCGTCCAGCGTCACGATCGCGGTCGCCGGGCCCTCGTCGCTGTCGTCTTCTTCAATCGCGACGGTCGCGAACGGGTCGGACTCCAGCGATTTGAACACCTCGATGTGGATGCGTTCGGCAGGCAGTCCGGTGGTCTTGAGCGCTTCCTCGGCCGCGGCCATGAACGGCCCCGGCCCGCAGATGAAGGCTTCCCGGGCGGCGTAGGGCGCGACGAGTTCGCACAGCCCGGCCACGGTGGGCAGGCCCTGCACGGATTCCAGCCAGTGCACGGCAGTCAGGCGGTCGGGGTACTTCGCGGCCAGGTCGCGCAGCGCCTCGGCGAAGATCACCGACTTCTCGTCGCGGTTGGCATAGATCAGCGTCACCTTGCCGGTGCCCTCGGACAGCGCGGACTTCAGGATCGCCATCATCGGCGTGACGCCGCTGCCCGCGGCCAGCAGCAGGAAGTCGGTGTCGAGGCTCTTCGGGACGAACGTGCCTGACGGCGCGAGCACGTGCATCCGCATGCCGGCATGGGCGTTGTCGCACAGCCAGTTCGATGCGTAGCCGTCGGCGGTGCGCTTGACGGTGACGGTCAGCCGGTCGTCGGTGAACGGCGAACTGCACAGCGAGTAACACCGTGCGACCGAGCCCGTCCGGTCGCTCGGGATGCGCAACGTCAGGAACTGCCCGGGCGAGTAGCGCAGTTTGGCCGGGTCGACGGACGCGTCGGCCGGGGCCTTGAACACCAGCGAACGGGCATCGGCCGTCTCGTCCACGACCTGGGCGATCTCCAATTCGAGAACGTGACTGCCCAACGGTTGGTCGTCGGCAACGTCGGTCACAGGATCACCCTTCCTCAGCCGGTTTCGGCCCTACAACTAGAACAGGTTACAGAAACGCATGTTCGCAGGTCCAGCGCCCACAGGACACCGCTACTCGACACAAATCGTAACGTGTTCTAATCTCATTGGGTTACTTCGCACGCCTCGGGAGGCACACCAGTGACGTCCATTCAACAGCGCGACGCGCAGTCGGTTCTCGCCGGTATCGACGACCTGTTGCCGCGGATCGCCGAGCGCTCACAAGCCGCCGAAGAGCTGCGTCGTCTGCCCGACGAAACCGTGACCGAACTCGACGAGGTCGGCTTCTTCAAGCTGCTCCAGCCCGAGCAGTGGGGCGGCCTGCAGTGCGACCCGAGCCTGTTCTACGAGGCGGTGCGACGCATCGCCAGCGCCTGCGGTTCCACCGGCTGGGTCGCGTCGATCATCGGCGTGCACAACTGGCATCTGGCGCTGTTCGACCAGCAGGCCCAGGACGACGTATGGGGCAGCGACCCGACCGTGCGGGTGTCCTCGTCCTACGCGCCGATGGGTGCCGGCCACGTCGTCGACGGCGGTTACCTGGTCAGCGGCGCCTGGCAGTGGTCGTCCGGCTGCGACCACGCCACCTGGGCGTTCCTGGGCGGCCCGGTGATCAAGGACGGCAAGCCGGTCGACTTCGGCAGCTTCCTGATCCCGCGCACCGAGTACACCATCGACGACGTGTGGAATGTGGTGGGCCTGAAGGCCACCGGAAGCAACACCGTGGTCGTCAAGGATGTCTTCGTCCCCCGGCACCGGTTCCTGTCCTACAAGGCGATGAACGACGGCACCGCCGGCGGCTACCAGAACAACACCGCGCCGGTCTACAAGATGCCTTGGGGCACCATGCATCCCACCACCATCAGCGCCCCGATCATGGGGATGGCCTACGGCGCCTACGCTGCGCACGTCGAGCATCAGGGCAAGCGGGTGCGTGCGGCGTTCGCGGGGGAGAAGTCGAAAGACGACCCGTTCGCCAAGATCCGGATCGCCGAGGCGGCCAGCGACATCGACGCCGGCTGGCGGCAGCTGATCGGCAACGTCCGCGACGAGTACGAGCTGCTGCAGGCTGGTAAGGAGATCCCGTTCTCACTGCGCGCCGCCGCCCGTCGTGACCAGGTGCGCGCCACCGCGCGCGCGATCGCGTCGATCGACCTGCTGTTCGAGGCGTCCGGCGCCACGGCGCTGCAACTGGATCAGCCCGTGCAGCGGTTCTGGCGGGACGCCCACGCGGGCCGGGTCCATGCCGCCAACGAGCCCGAGCGGGCCTACCTGATCTTCGGCAACGACGCGTTCGGGCTGCCTCCCCAGGACACGATGGTATGACGTCCTACATCCAGGAGACCGAGCAGCAGGTCGAGGTCACGTTCGAGTCGACCTCGCGCTACGCGCAGGTCCGCGAGGACATGCGGCTGCACTACCACGAAGCGGGCGTGGGCAATTCCCAGACCGTCGTGCTCCTGCACGGCGGCGGCCCGGGGGCGTCCAGCTGGTCGAACTTCAGCCGCAATATTCCGGTGCTGGCCAAGCACTTCCATGTGTTGGCCGTTGACCAGCCCGGCTACGGGCACTCCGACAAGCACACCGAACACGAGCAGTACAACCGCTACAGCGCCACCGCACTGCTGAACCTGTTCGATCATCTCGGCATCGAACGCGCTGCGCTGGTGGGCAATTCACTCGGCGGTGGCACCGCGGTCCGCTTCGCACTGGACAACCCCAAGCGGGCGGGCCGGCTGGTGCTGATGGGGCCCGGCGGGCTCAGCGTCAACCTGTTCGCACCTGATCCCACCGAAGGGGTCAAGCTGCTGGGCAAGTTCGCTGCCGAGCCGACGCGCGAGAACATCGAGAAGTTCCTGCGCATCATGGTGTTCGACCAGAGCCTGATCACGCCGGAGCTGGTCGAGGAGCGCTTCCAGATCGCCAGCACGCCGGAGTCGTTGGCCGCCACCAAGGCCATGGGCAAGTCGTTCGCCGGCGCGGACTTCGAGCTGGGCATGATGTGGCGCGACGTGTACAAGCTGCGTCAGCGGGTACTGCTGATCTGGGGTCGCGAAGACCGGGTGAACCCGCTCGACGGCGCGCTGGTGGCGCTGAAGCAGATTCCGCGTGTGCAGTTGCACGTCTTCGGGCAGTGCGGACACTGGGCACAGCTGGAGAAGTTCGACGAGTTCAACAAGCTGACCACAGACTTCCTTCTGGAGGGATGACCATGACCATCCGATCACTGGGATACCTGCGCATCGAGGCCACCGACGTCGCGGCGTGGCGCGAATACGGGCTCAAGGTGCTCGGCATGGTGGAGGGCAAGGGAGACACCGACGGTGCGCTCTATCTGCGCATGGACGAGTTCCCGGCACGGCTGGTCATCGTCCCCGGTGAGCGGGACCGGTTGATCAGCTCGGGCTGGGAAACCGCCAATGCCGCTGCGCTGCAGGAGATCCGCAACAGCCTCGAAGTGCACGGCACGCCGTACAAGGAAGCCACCGCTGCCGAGCTGGCCGAGCGCCGCGTCGACGAGATGATCATCTTCGACGACCCGTCGGGCAACGTGCTGGAGGTGTTCCACGGCGTCGCGCTCGAGCACCGCCGCGTGGTCAGCCCGTACGGGCACAAGTTCGTCACCGAGGAGCAAGGCCTCGGCCACGTCGTGCTGACCACCCGGGACGACACCGAGACCCTGCACTTCTACCGCGACGTGCTGGGCTTCAGCCTGCGCGACTCGATGCGGCTGCCTCCGCAGCTGGTCGGCCGCCCGGCCGACGGTGCCCCGGCCTGGCTGCGTTTCCTGGGCGTCAACCCGCGGCACCACAGCCTGGCGTTCATGCCGGGCGAAACACCCAGCGGGATCGTGCATCTCATGGTCGAGGTGGAGAACTCCGACGATGTCGGGCTCTGCCTGGACCGCGCGCTGCGCCGCAACGTGAAGATGGCCGCGACGCTGGGCCGCCACGTCAACGACAAGATGTTGTCGTTCTACATGAAGACTCCGGGCGGGTTCGACATCGAATTCGGTTGTGAGGGGCTCGAAGTCGACGACAGCAACTGGGTGGCCCGGGAGAGCACGGCGGTGTCGCTGTGGGGCCACGACTTCAGCGTGGGCTTCAAGAGCTAGCAGCCGTGAGCTCTCCGGCGATCGATCCGCGCACGTTCCGCAATGTGCTCGGGCAGTTCTGCACCGGCATCACGGTGATCACCACCGTGCACGACGACGCCCCGGTCGGGTTCGCCTGTCAGTCGTTCGCGGCACTGTCGCTGGAGCCGCCGCTGGTGCTGTTCTGCCCGACCAAGCAGTCACGGTCCTGGCAGGCCATCGAGGCCAGCGGCCGGTTCTGCGTGAACATCCTGCACGAGGACCAGCAGCACGTCTCGGCGCGGTTCGGCTCCCGCGAGCCCGACAAGTTCGCCGGAATCGATTGGGCACCATCGGAACTGGGCTCACCGATGATCAAGGGCAGCCTGGCGCACCTCGACTGCACGGTGGCTTCGGTGCACGACGGCGGGGACCATTTCGTGGTGTTCGGTGCGGTCCATTCGCTGTCCGGGGGTTCTGACAAGAAGCCGCGACCGCTGCTGTTCTATCAGGGCCAGTACACCGGCATCGAGCCGGACAAGAACACCCCGGCCGACTGGCGCAACGATCTCGAGGCGTTCCTCACCGTCGCCGGCGAGGACACCTGGTTGTAGGAGCCAGCGTGCGTTGGATCGCTTCGACATGTGCGGCGTCGATGCCCCATGGTTCATCGAGTCCGAGGCGGACATCGAGGTTCCAGAGCACGCATCGTTCGTCCGGTCGGGCGACGAGCTCCCAGGCGACGATCGTGCGGCCCAGTTGCGCGCCGACGGCGTCGACCGGCGCGCCGGCAGGCGCGCCGCCCTCCGGGTGATGGTGCAGGTACCGGCCGTACGCGTGCGTGCAGAAGTCCGAGTATCGGACCGTGCAGAGGATGAAGCCGTGCCATGCCTCATCCACCGCGCGCGACGGCATACCGATGACCTGCCCGTCCCAGATGGCGGGGCCGCAGCACCGCAGCCATTGACGTAGTCCGGTCGCGACCAGCTCCCGCGGCTCCCAGGGACAGGTCTTGAACACCGCTGGCGGGAGTTCGAGATCCGCCACCGCTGCGTTCATCCGGTCGAGCCGATGTCTGCTGCGAAGCAGCACTTTTTCACTGTATCCGCCTGCAGCGAACGGGCGTACGCTTCGAGGATGAGCACCACGGACATCGTGGTTTTCTTCGGCTCAGCGGCGATATTCCTGGTCGCCTCGTCTGTGGCGTACTTGTTCATGGGCGGCCTTCAGCAGCAGCAGGCTGACGGCCAATCCGTTGCCGGCGACGATCCGGACGAGGACGGGCGGACCGACCGCTGGGATGTCGGCCATTCAGGTTGCGCCGGCGGCGGCTGCGGTGGTGGAGGCGGGGGATCGTGAACGTCCTCCTGTGGTGTGGGCTCGCGGCGATGGGGGTCGCCGCGCTCGGTACAGCGGTCGCGTGGCGTCGCCGTGAGCGCCGGCGTGCATCGCCTCTCGAGCGGTACCGATCCGATGTGGCGCACCTGTACCTGTGGAGTGACCGATCGCTGGACCGTGAGAAGCGAGCGACTCCGGGGGCCGGTCAGCGGCACAGGATCTGGGCAGCGGGTACGGCGGCCAGCACTTTCTTCTACACCAGCGGCGGCGACGGTGACGGCGGCGGCTGCGGTGGAGGTATCGGCTGCGGAGGTGGTGGTGGTTGCGGCGGCGGCTGATCACGAGATCCCGGTGATTGTCGCAGCGCGATTCGGGTAGTCCGCATCGGGATGACGATCCGCGACGAGGTTCCGACCCGCACAGTCTTCGGTCATCCGATCGGGCTGACCAACCTCTTCGGCGTCGAACTGTGGGAGCGGTTCTCCTTCTACGGGATGCTCACCATCCTGGGTTACTACCTGTACTACTCGGCCACCGACGGGGGTCTGGGTCTTGCGCAGACGACGGCCACCGGCATCGTCGGCGCGTACGGCGGGCTGGTGTACCTGTCGACGGTGTTGGGCGCGTGGGTCGCGGACCGTCTCCTGGGTATGGAGCGCACCGTCTTCTACGGCGGAGTGATCGTGATGCTGGGCCACCTCGCGCTGGCGGTGTTGCCCGGCCTGGCCGGGGTCGGCGTGGGTCTGGTGTTCGTCGCGCTGGGCTCGGGGGCGTTGAAGGCGAATGCGTCGTCGTTGTTGGGGACGCTGTACGCCAAAGGTGACGCGCGCGCCGACGGTGGGTTCACCTTGTTCTACCTCGGCATCAACCTGGGCGCCTTCGTCGGGCCGCTGCTCACCGGCCTGCTGCAGACCCGTATCGGTTTCCACGTCGGGTTCGGTGCGGCTGCGGTCGGCATGGCCCTCGGACTGATCCAGTACGTGGTGTTCCGGCGCAACCTGGGCGGCCACGGGCGCGAGGTGCCCAATCCGCTGGCCCGCGGTGCGGCGAACAAGGCGGCCGGCGTCGCGGCCCTGGCGGCGGTCGTGATCGCGGCGACGATCGCCGTGGGATGGGTGACGTTGGAGAACCTGTCGCAGATCACCACTGCAGTCATCGTCGTCGCGTCGGTCGGCTACTTCGCGGTGCTGCTGCGGTCGGCGAAGGTGACCGCGCAGGAGCGGGCGCGGGTGCGCGCGTTCATCCCGTTGTTCGTCGCCAACGCGGTGTTCTGGTCGTTGTTCCAGCAGATCTTCACGGTGCTGGCGGTCTACTCCGACGAACGGATGAACTGGTCGGTGTTCGGCTGGGTGGCCCCGTCGAACTGGATCGGTTCGATCGAGCCGGTGTGGATCATCGCGCTGTCGCCGCTGTTCGCCGCGATGTGGACGAGGCTCGGAAATCGTGCCCCCACCACTCCGCGCAAGTTCGCCTACGGCGTCGTCGGCATGGGTTTGGCATTCCTGTGCTTCGTCCCGTTGGCCGGCATCGACCGGGTACCCGCGCTGCTGGTCATGGCGATCCTCGGGGTGTTCGCGGTCTCGGAACTGCTGCTGTCGCCGATCGGCCTGTCCGTCACCACCAAGTTGGCCCCCGAAGCGTTCCGCGCACAGATGATGGCGCTCTACTTCTTCTCGGTAGGTATCGGAACCTCGATGTCAGGGGTGTTGTCGGCCTGGTACGAGCCGGCCCGCGAAGTCGCATACTTCGGAGTTCTCGGTGGCTTCACGGTGGTCATCGGAGTAATGGTGTGGCTGCTCTCCCCGTGGATCAGCCGTCACATGGAGGGCGTGCACTGAGAAACCGGGTGGAATGACATCAGTGTGATTCATCCACACTGTGGACAAGTCCTGTGGATAACTTTCACCGCTTGCCGAGCAGGACGTCGCGTTGGTCCAGCATCCGCGCACGGATGGCGTCGACGACGGCCGCGACCTCCGGACGGCGCAGCGTCTCGGCGCGCGTCACCAGCCAGTAGCTCAGACGGATCGACACCGCGTCGGGCAGGACCCGCACCAGATCGGGATGGCGGTCGGCCATGAAGCAGGGCAGCAGACCAAGACCGGCCGAGGCCCGGGTGGCCTCGACGTGGACGAACACGTTGGTCGACGTGACCGACTCCCGCATGGCCGGGGCGAAGCTGGTGGCCAGGTCCAGGTCGTCGACCTGCAGCATCGAGTCGATGAAGTACACCAGCGGAAATCGGTGCAGATCGGCGACGTCGGTGGGCCGGCCGTGTTCGGTCAGGTAGTCGTTCGAGCCGTACAGGCCCAGGCAGTAGTCGCCCAACCGGAGCGCCCGGGCGCGATGCACCTTCGGCTCGCCGACCACGACCTCGATGTCCATGCCGGAGCGCTGTTGGGTGGCGCGGCGGGTGGTGGCCACGAGTTCGACCGCAACCTGCGGGTGGTCGCGCTGGACTGACGCTGCGGCCGGCGCGGCGATGTAGGCCGAGAAGCCGTCGGTGGCCGAAATCCGTACGACGCCTTCCAGCGTGCGCCGCCCGGCGGTGTCGGCGGCCAGCGAGCGCACCGCGCTCTCGACGGCCTCGGCGGCGGCGAGCGCTTCGCGCCCCAGGTCGGTGAGTTCCCACCCGCCGCCCACCCGCGCGAGCACCCGGCCGCCCATCGCACGTTCCAGCGCCGCAATGCGTCGGCTGATGGTCGTGTGGTTGAGCCCCAGCTCGTCGGCGGCCGTGGTGTACCTGCCGGTTCTGCCCACCGCCAGCAGCACCAGCAGGTCGTCGGCGCTGGGACGGCGCACCGGAGTCGACACCTCTGCATTTTTGCAGATCGCTGGTGCACTTTTGCCCATTGCCGGTTCGGGGTAGCTGCATGAATACTCACTGCCATCTGTGGTGGGCATCACAAAGGAGGGGTGTGCGATGAGCACGCAGCAGTCCGACAGCTCGGTCACGGCGGGTCTCAAGCGCGTGGTGGTGGCCTCGATGGCGGGCACCGTCGTCGAGTGGTACGAGTTCTTCCTGTACGCGACCGCCGCGACGCTGGTGTTCAACAAGGTGTTCTTCGCCGAGGGCACCAGTGAGGCCGCCGGCCTCATCGCCGCGCTGCTGACGTACGCAGTCGGCTTTGTCGCACGCCCGCTGGGCGGCATCGTGTTCGGTCACTTCGGCGACAAGTACGGCCGAAAGAAGTTGCTGCAGTTCGCGATCCTGCTCGTCGGCGCGGTGACATTCCTGATGGGCTGCCTGCCGACGTATGCACAGATCGGGGTGTGGGCACCGATCCTTCTGGTGGTGCTGCGCTTCCTGCAGGGCTTCGCGGTCGGCGGCGAGTGGGGCGGCGCGGTGCTGCTGGTCGCCGAGCACAGCCCGAGCAAGGAACGCGCGTTCTGGTCCAGTTGGCCCCAAGCCGCGGTGCCGGTCGGCAACATGCTGGCCACCGTGGTGCTGCTGGTGCTGACCGGCGTGCTACCCGAAGCGGCGTTCCTGTCCTGGGGCTGGCGTGTGGCGTTCTGGCTCTCGGCGGTCGTGGTGCTGATCGGCTACTACATCCGCACCAAGGTCACCGACGCGCCGATCTTCGTGGCCGCGCAGGAAGAAGTGGAGCGGGTCAAGTCCGTGTCGTACGGCGTGTTCGAGGTGCTGCGCCGTTATCCGCGTGGCGTTTTCACCGCGATGGGGCTGCGCTTCGCCGAGAACATCATGTACTACCTCGTCGTCACGTTCTCCATCGTCTACCTGCGCACCCACGTGGGCACCGACACCAGCGACATCCTCTGGTACCTGCTGGCCGCACACGCGGTGCACTTCGTGGTGGTGCCGCAGGTGGGCCGGCTCGCCGACCGGTACGGCCGACGCCCCGTCTACATCGCCGGGGCGGTCCTGGCGATCACCTGGGGCTTCTTCGCGTTCCCGATGATGAACACCGGCGACTACCTGATGATCATGGGCGCGGTCATTCTCGGTCTGATGATCCACGCGCTGATGTACGCGCCGCAGCCGGCGCTGATGGCCGAGATGTTCCCGACCCGCATGCGGTATTCCGGTGTGTCACTGGGTTATCAGGTCACCTCGATCGTCGCCGGCTCGCTCGCCCCGGCCATCGCGACCTGGCTGCTGGACCGATTCGACACCTGGGTGCCCATCGCGGTGTATCTGGCCGGCGCCGCGGTGATCACGCTGATCGCCGCGCTGTTGACCCGCGAGACCAACGGTATCGACCTGCGCACCCTCGACGAGGCCGACCGCGAGCAACTGGCCAAGGCCGGACTGCTGTGAGCGATCTGGATGGCCGAACTGCGCTGGTCACCGGAGGTGCCGGTGGCATCGGTGCGGCGTGCGCACGCGAACTCGCCGGTCGGGGCGCCGCGGTCACGGTCGCCGATCTGGACGCCGCCGGTGCGCAACGGGTGGCCGACGAGATCGGCGGAACCGCCTGGGCGGCCGACCTCCTCGACGTGCATGCACTCGAGACCCTGCGACTGGAGACCGACATCCTGGTCAACAACGCCGGGGTGCAGAACGTCGACGCGATCACCGACTTCCCGCCGGAGAAGTTCCGCATGATGCTCGCGCTGATGGTCGAGGCGCCGTTCCTGTTGATCCGTGCCGCCTTGCCGCACATGTACCGCAACGAATTCGGTCGCGTCATCAACATCTCCTCGGTGCACGGGCTGCGCGCCTCACCGTTCAAATCGGCGTACGTCACGGCCAAGCACGCCCTCGAAGGACTGTCGAAGGTCACCGCGCTCGAGGGTGGACCGCACGGTGTGACCAGCAACTGCGTCAACCCCGGATACGTGCGGACCCCGCTTGTGACCAAACAGATCGACGACCAGGCGCGAACGCATAACATTCCTCCTGAGCAAGTGCTCAGCGAGATCCTGCTCAAGGAGAGCGCGGTCAAGCGCCTTGTCGAACCGGAGGAGGTAGGGGCGTTGGTCGGTTGGCTGGCATCGCCGCACGCGGGAATGGTGACCGGAGCGTCGTACACGATGGACGGCGGGTGGAGCGCCAAGTGACCGACGCGCCCCAGTGGACTCCCACCGCCGACGACATCGCCTCCGCCCGGATCACCGATTTCACCCGCTTCGTCGAGGAGCGCACCGGTGCGGAGTTCGACGACTACCGCAGCCTGTGGCAGTGGTCCGTGGACGACCTCGACGGATTCTGGTCGGCGCTGTGGGACTACTTCGAGCTCGGCGAGCGCGGCCAGACCGTGCTGTCCGGTGCGGAAATGCCCGGCGCGCAATGGTTTCCGGGTACGACAGTGAACTATGTCGATCAGGTGATCCGCAACGCCCGCACCGATCGTCCCGCGATCATCCACGTCAGCGAAGAGGGCCGCGACCGCGAGGTGACCTGGGCCGAGATGCTGGGCCGGACGGGGGCGTTCGCCGCGAAACTCCGGTCGGCGGGCGTCGAGCCAGGGGACCGCGTGGTGGGTTACCTGCCGAACATCCCGGAGGCCGTCATCGCGTTCCTGGCCGCGGCCAGCATCGGCGCGGTGTGGAGCGCGTGCGGGCAGGACTACTCGGCCAAGGCCGCGCTGGACCGGCTCGGGCAGCTGGAGCCCAAGGTCTTGGTCGCCGCCGACGGATATCTGTTCGCCGGCAAGTACCGCGACAAACGTGACGACGTCGAGGCGGTGCGCGCAGGCCTGCCGACGCTGCAGGCAAGCTTCGGCCTCGACGATCTGGCGGAGGTGGCCGACGAGCCGCTGACGCCGGTGGCCCTGCCGTTCGACCATCCGCTGTGGACCCTGTTCTCGTCGGGCACCACCGGATTGCCCAAGGGCATCATGCACGGCCACGGCGGCGTGGTACTCGAACACCTCAAAGCCGCTGCACTGCACTGCGACCTCGGCCCGGACGACACCTTCTTCTGGTACACCAGCCCCAGCTGGATGATGTGGAACTTCCAGGTCGCCGGCCTGCTGGTGGGGTCGACGATCGTCTGCTACGAAGGCAGCCCCAACTCGCCGCAGCCAGATACTTTGTGGGACATCGCCGCTCGCGTACGGGCGACAGTGCTCGGCACCAGCCCCGGCTACGTGCTCGGCTGCATGAAGGCCGATGCGCACCCGAAGAAGACACACGACCTGTCGGCGCTGCGCTCGGTCGGCATCACGGGATCCTCGTTGCCGCCGACATCCTCGCTGTGGCTGCGCGACCACGTCGGTGTGCACGTGGCCTCGATCAGCGGTGGCACCGACGTGGTCTCGGCGTTCATCGGTGGCGTTCCCACGGTTCCGGTGTGGCCCGGTGAGTTGTCGGCGCCCTATCTCGGTGTCGCGCTCGCAGCGTGGGACGAGGCGGGGCAGCCGGTGATCGGCGAGGTGGGCGAACTGGTCGTCACCAAGCCTCTGCCGTCGATGCCGGTCGCGTTCTGGAACGACCCCGACGGATCCCGTTACCACGACGCCTATTTCGACACCTATCCCGGCGTGTGGCGCCACGGCGACTGGATCACCGTCACCGATCACGGCAGCATCATCGTGCACGGCCGGTCCGATTCCACGCTGAACCGGCACGGCATCCGCATGGGCAGCGCCGACATCTACCAAGCCGTCGAGCGCCTGCCCGAGGTCGTCGAAGCGCTCGTGATCGGTTCCGAACAAGCCGATGGTGGCTACTGGATGCCACTGTTCGTCGTCCTCGCTGACGGCGTGGAGCTCACCGACGCGGTCCGCGACAAGATCAACGACACCATCCGCACCGAGGTGTCCCCACGGCACGTGCCGGACGAAATCATCGTCGCGCCAGGCGTTCCGCACACCCGCACCGGCAAGAAGCTCGAGGTGCCGATCAAGAAGCTGTTCCAGGGCCGCGACGCCGCCAAGGTCGTCGAACGCAGCGCTGTCGACGACCCCGCGCTGCTCGACTGGTACGTCACGCAGCGTCGAACGTAACCAGGTCAACACTGAGTCGGCCTTCCATGAGGCTGAGGCGTCGGCGTACCGGTGGTCCGGGCAGTGGTGGGGCGGTCGAGTGGTAGACCGTCCCGGTCGGCGTCATGAACTCCGCGACGTGCCGGCCGTCCGCATCCTCGGTGGTCACGCGCCAGCCGGGTGTCTCCTTGGCGTAGTTGCACGCCTCGCACTCGCCGAGTCCATTCCGCGCGCTGGTAGGCCCGTTGTCTCGGGCCGGCCTGGCGTGGTCGTGATGGCGGATCGGGGCATCGCAGTACGGGGTGCGGCACATGCGGTCGCGTAGTTCGAGGAACCGCGCCAGACCCTTGGGGAAGATCCGGGACTTCGATTCCATGGCGACCAGTTGGCCGCTGTCGGGGTGGCGATACAGGCGCCGCAGGGTGGCCTTCGTGCCGGCATCCAGGGCGGCGTCACCGACCAGCGCGCGGCAGAACCCGGCCGGGACCGGGCCGTAGCCGTCGAGCCAGGCCAACTCGTCGTCGTCGCCGGCCAGCGTGGTGTCGGCCATCACCAGGTTCAGCGCCACCGGCACCGGCGCATCTGCCGCGCGCCCGGTGACGCGCTCGTACACCGTGTCGGCCATGATCTGACCCCGCGACCGATCGTCGAACGTGGTGTCCGCAGCCCGCTTACACGCCGCATACAGCCCGACACCCTTGGCCAGCGGCAGCCGCACGGTGAAATACACCATGCCGTTGGGCGCGGGCCGGCAACTGACCGCGCAATCCGCAGCCGCCTTCTCCGACCGGTCCACCACCGCCGCCGCATCCAACCGGGCGGTGATTCGCTTGGCCTCGGCCTCCACCCGCTTGTTGCCCCAGCCGGACAACCGCGACGGATCGGCACACAGTTCGAAATCCAGCCGGCGACGGTCCTCGAGGCTCAGGCACGCCGACTCCCGCACGATCAGCGTCGCCCGCCACTCCGACAGCGCTCCGCACTCCAAAGCCGCCAACGTGTGAGGCATTTCGTGCACCAGCGCCCGAGCGAAGCCCAGGTGCCGGTTGCCATTGACCGGAGCCTCCCGGCGGGCCAACGCCACCTCCGAGCTCAGCCCTTTGCCACGCTTTGCCGCCGGCACACCGTCGGCCTCTTCACGAGCGCGCCGCTTGGCCGCCCACAACGCCGTCGCCCGCGCCTGCGCAGCTGCCGCCCGCGCCTTGAGCGCCTCAAGGCCTTCAACCGCAGCGCGCAGCTCAGCCTCACCGGCGGCATCAGAGAAGTCGAACAAACTTTCGAACACGAAACCGACTGTACTCAGACAGTCCGACAAATCCGCTACCGCAGCGTCAGCGGCTCCGCCGCCTGGTATTGCTCCCGCACCCAGGGCGTCGCGTCTGCTTCATAGCGCGCCACGTCCCCGACCGTCCAGCCCGGCGGTGCGTCGGCACCGGACAACACCCACGCCGCCTGCCGCGCGGCGCCCAACGCGACGTACTCGCCCGGCGCCGGGACGTGCACCGCGGCGCCGAGGACCGCCGGAGCGATCCGCCGCACCGCCTCCGACCGCGCCGCACCGCCCACCAGGATGATGCGCCGAGTCTCGACGCCCTGGTCCCTGATCCGGTCGATGCAATACGCCATCGAACTGAGCAGACCCTCGACCGCAGCACGAGCGAGGTTCGCGGCGTTCATGTTTCGTGTCGTCACGCCGTGCAGTGCGCCGGTGGCCCGAGGCAGGTTCGGCGATCGCTCACCCTCGAAGTAGGGCACCAGCACCAGACCCTCGGCGCCCGCCGGCGCGGACAGCGCGAGGCGGTCGAACTCGGCGAAATCCACCTGCAGCATCTGCGCCGCGGCGGCCAGCACCGGTGCACCGTTGAGGGTGCACACCAGCGGAAGTTGACGTCCCGTCGCATCGGCGAACCCGGCGACGATACCGTCGGGGTCCTGTGCCCCGACGGACCCGACGGCGCTGACAACTCCCGACGTGCCCAGCGACACCACGCAGTCGCCGGATGAAGCACTCAAACCCAGTGCAGCAGCGGCATTGTCGCCCGCACCGGGCCCCAGCACGGCCCCCTCCGGGAGGGTGCCTGCCCGCTCCCGCGGACCCAGCACCGGCGGCACCGCAGGGCGCCGACCGCGCATCGCCTGCTCCAACAAATCCAGGTGATAGCTGTCGGTCCGTGCGGAGAAGTAGCCGGTGCCGCTGGCGTCGCTGCGATCGGTACGTACGTCGGCGATGTCCGACGAGCCGCTCAAGCGCCATGTCAGCCAGTCGTGCGGCAGGCACACCAGTGCGGTGGCATCGGCGTGGTCGGGTTCGTGGTCGGCCAGCCACCGCAGTTTGGTCGCGGTGATCGAAGCCACCGGCACGACACCGACCCCCTGCGCCCATGCATCCGGCCCGCCCAACTCGTCCACCAACTGCGCTGCGGCGTCGGCGGAGCGAATATCATTCCACAACAACGCATCCCGCACCGCAGCACCGGTACTGTCCAGGCAGATCATTCCGTGCTGCTGTGCACCGACCGACACCGCCGACACGTCCGCGAATCCGCCCGCAGCGGTGATCGTGGCTTGCAGCGCATCCCACCACACCTGCGGATCGACCTCGGTGCCGCCCGGGTGCGGCATGGCAGCGGACCGCACGATCCGGCCGGTGTCGGCATCGCAGACGACGACCTTGCACGACTGCGTCGAGGAATCCACGCCCGCCACCAGCGTCATGACGGCAACCACTTCCCGATGCGGCGCAGCGCCTCCTCGATCTCCAATGGCGGACCGGCGAAAGACAGCCGGACGAACGCACCGCCGCGCACGGTGTCGAAGTCGACGCCCGGCGCGATCGCGACACCGGTGTCCTCGAGCAGCTTCGAACAGAACGACAACGAATCGGTGGTCAGGTGCGAGACGTCGGCATAGACGTAGAACGCACCATCAGCGGGCGCCAGCCGGTCGATGCCGAGGGCCCGTAACCCGTCGAGCAGCATGGTCCGGTTCGATGCGTAGCCGTCGAGCAGCGACTCGGCCTCGGCGATCGACTCCGGGGTGAACGCCGACACCGCGGCCAACTGCGGCAGCACCGGCGGACAGATGGTGAAGTTCCCGGTCAGACGGTCCACCGCGCGTTTGAGCTCATCGGGCACCAGCAGCCAGCCCAGTCGCCACCCCGTCATCGCGAAGTACTTCGAAAAGCTGTTGGCCACCAAAGCATCTCGCGACGTCTCCCACGCACAACTGGTCGCGGGCGCACCCGGATAGACCAGGCCGTGGTAGACCTCGTCGCTGATCAACCGCACACCGGACGACGCGCACCACGAGGCGATGGCCGCCAGCTCTTGCGGGGGGATGACGGTTCCGGTCGGATTGGCCGGGCTGGCCACGATGACGCCCGCCACCGGAGGATCGATCTCGGTCAGCATCTGCAGCGTCGGCTGGAACCGGGTCTCGGGTCCGCAGGGCAGCTCGACGACTTCGCAGCCCAGCGCCGAGAGGATGTTGCGGTAGCACGGGTAGCCGGGGCTGGCGATCGCGACGCGGTCGCCGGCGTCGAAGCACGCCAGGAACGCCAGTAGGAAGCCGCCCGAGGAACCGGTGGTGATGACGACGTCGTCCGGTTCGACGGACAGGCCGTGGCGGGCGGCGTAGGAACCGGCGATGGCCTCTCGCAGCTCGGGGATGCCGAGCGCGACGGTGTAGCCGAGCTGGTTGCGTTGCAGCGCGGCGACGGCCGCGTCACGCACCGCGGTCGGCGCACCGGCGCTGGGCTGCCCGGCGGACAGGTTGACCAGATCGCCGTGGCTGCGCTGACGTTCGGCGGCGGCCAGCCACACGTCCATCACATAGAACGGCGGGATGCCGGAGCGCAGCGAAGGGGTCACCTCGCCAGGCTAGAACACCTCGGCTTCGAGCCGGCGAAGCTGCTCCCGCGGCGGTGCGAACAGCTGCGCGCTGCCGTGCGCCCGCTTGAAGTACAGCTGGATGTCGCTTTCCCAGGTGATGGCGATGCCGCCGTGCATCTGCACGGCTTCGGCGGCCACCTTCGTGAACGCCTCGCTTGCCGCCAGGCGTGCCAGCGCCGCCGACGTGGGCGACGGCTCGGCGACCGCCTCGTCGACGACGGCCTTGGCCGACTGCACGGCCACGTACAGATCGGCCATCCGGTGCTTGAGCGCCTGGAAGCTGCCGATCGGCCGACCGAACTGGACACGGTCTTTGGTGTATTGCACGGTCAGTTCGAGGCACCGGGTCGCGGCGCCGATCTGCTCGGCGGCCATGAGGATCGCCGCGGTGTCGGCCAGACCGGGATCGGCGCCCAACGGAGTCGTCTCGGTGGGCTCGAGCGCGGCCAGCGGGCGGGTGATGTCCATGGCCACCGCGGGTGTCGCGGTGAACGACGTCCAGCGCGTCAACGTCTGGCCGTCGGCGGCGATCACGACGTCGGCGACGTTCCCGTTGAGCACGTACCCGGGGTCGAAGACGACGGTACCGATCGACGCTCCCTCGGCCAGCCGTTCGAGGGTGTCGGTGTCCGGTTCGTCGGCCGACAGCAGCGCCAGCTCGGCGAGCGTGGTCCCCAGCAGCGGGGTGGGCACCAGAGCCTTGCCGAGCTCCTCGAGGACGACTGCCGCGTCGGCCAATTCACCACCGGCGCCCCCGAGTTCCTCGGGAACCACCAGCGCAGCCGCACCGACCTGCTCGCACAGCATCGTCCACAGGGTCTCGTCATAACCGCGTTCCGACGTGGCCGCGCCGCGGACCGCCTCGGGCGATGCGTGCTTCTCGACGAGTGCGGCGACGGTGTCGCGCAACAGGTCCCGTTCTTCGCTCATTTGGTCAGTGCCTCCAACACTCGCCGCCGGTGCCATGTCGGGTCGCCCCATGCCGGGCGCAGTGCCTGCACACGCAGCAACAGCAGCGACAGGTCGTGTTCCTGGGTGAAGCCGATCGCCCCGTGCGTCTGCAGCGACGAGCGTGCGGCCAGCAACGCGGCATCGGCCGCGGCCACCTTCGCCGCACTCACGTCGCGGGCCGTGTCGGCCGACCCGTCAGCCAGCGACAGCGCCGCGCCGTAGACCAGTGGGCGGGCCAACTCGACCGCGATCAACACGTCGGCCAGCTTGTGCTTGATGGCCTGGTAGGTGCCGATCACCGTGCCGAACTGGCTGCGCTGCTTGGCGTATTCGACCGACGCGTCCAGCATCGCCTGCGCGGCGCCGACCAGCAGCGCCGACGTCGCCAGCGCACCGAACTCGACGGCGCGCTGCACATCGGCCGTCCACGCCTCGCCGGATGCGTTGACCTCGAACAGCTTTCGGCTCGGGTCCACCGATTCGTGCTCGGCGCCGGTGGTCGCCTCGGTGACCGAGCCCTCGGTGGCCAGCAAGGTCAGGCCGGCGGTGTCGGCGTTCACCGCCCGGGGCACCAGCGGGGGCGCGGCGACCGTCGCGATCAGCTCGCCGGCGGCCAGTGCCGCGCTGCGCTCGTCATCCGACAGCAACGCCGGTGCCACCGCGATCGATTCGGCCACCGGGCCCGGAACATTCCACTTTCCGAGACGCTCCAACGCCACGACAAGGTCGACCGGGTGGGCGTCGATGCCGTCGAACTTCTCCGGCACCATCAGCGCGGTCACGCCCAGCTCGGCCAGCTGCGCCCACACTTTGCGGCCCAGCGACGTGTCACCGTCACCCCAGGCCCGCACGGCAGCCGGCACGTCAGCCGCACCGAGGGCGGCGTCGATGCTGGCCGCGAAGTCGCGCTGCTGTTCGTCGATCTCAAAGTTCACGTTCGTCTACTTTCGGGGCAGGCCCAGGAGCCGCTCGGCGATGATGTTGCGCTGGATTTCGTTGGTGCCGGCGTAGATCGGGCCACCGAGTGCGAAGAGCAGGCCCTCGGTCACCGAGTCGACCAGCTCGCCGTCGGCGGCGCGAAGATCCAGCGCCGTCTGGTGCAGGGCCACGTCGAGGTCGGACCAGAACACCTTGGTGATCGACGACTCCGCGCCGAGTTCGCCACCGTTGGAGACGCGGGTCACGGTGCCGAACGTGTGCAACCGGTAGGCCTGGGCCTTGATCCAGGCGTCGGCCACCCGATCGGTGAACGCGGGGTCCGGATTGTCTTTCCACTGTGCGACAAGACGTTCCGCCGGAGCCAGGAACCGCGCCGGGCTGCGCAGCGACATGCCGCGCTCGTTGCTCGACGTGCTCATCGCCGCGCGCCAGCCGTCGTGCACACCACCGATCACGTCCTGATCGGGCACGAACACGTCGTCGAGGAAGATCTCCCCGAAACCGGTGTCCCCGCCCAGTTGGGCGATGGGACGCACCGTGACGCCGTCGGCTTTCAGGTCGAACATGAAGTACGTGAGACCTTTGTGGCGTTGCGCTTCCGGGTCCGAGCGGAACAGTCCGAAGGCCCGCTCGCCGAACACCGCGCGCGAGCTCCAGATCTTCTGCCCGTTGAGCAGCCAGCCGCCATCGGTCCTGGTGGCCGTCGACCGCAGCGACGCCAGATCGCTGCCGGACTCGGGCTCCGACCACGCCTGGGCCCAGATCTCCTCGCCGCTGGCCATCTTCGGCAGGATGCGGTCCAGCTGCTCCTCGGTGCCGTGCGCGAACAGCGTCGGCGCCAGCATCGAGGTGCCGTTGGCGCTGGCCCGTCCCGGAGCGCCCGCGCGGAAGTACTCTTCCTCGTAGACGATCCACTGCAGAAGTGAGGCGTCGCGCCCGCCGTACTTTTCCGGCCAGGTGATCACCGACAGCCCGGCGTCGAAAAGCACCTTGTCCCACCGGCGGTGCTGCTCGAAGCCCTCTGCGGTGTCGTACGACTTGGTCGGAAACGCGTCACGGTTCTCGGCGAGGAACTCGCGCACCTCAGCCTGGAACTCGCGTGTCGCGTCGTCGAAGGTCAGGTCCAACGTCAGGCCCTTTCACTGTGTTGGCGGAGCACCGGTTTGACGACCTTGCCGCCCGGATTCCGCGGGAGCGCGTCGAGGAACTCGACCGACCGCGGGGTCTTGAAGTTCGCGAGATGCGCCCGCGTGTAATCGATCACGGTCTGCTGGTCGAGTTCGGAGCCGGGCCGGGTGACCACGAACGCCTTGCCGACCTCGCCGAGGCGTTCGTCGGGGACGCCGATCACCGCGGCTTCGGCCACCCCGTCGAGGCGTGCGAGCACCTGCTCGACCTCGGCGGGGTAGACGTTGAAGCCGCCGCAGATGTACATGTCCTTGAGCCGGTCGGTGATCTTCAGGTTGCCGGCGTCGTCGAGTTCGCCGACGTCGCCGGTGTGCAGCCAGCCGTCCGCATCGATCGCGGCCGCGGTGGCGTCGGGGTCGTCGAGATAACCGAGCATGACGTTGGGGCCGCGCAGCAGCACCTCGCCGTGGTCACCGATACGCAGTTCGAAGTCCGCGATCGGTCGCCCCGACGTGGTGGCGACGGTGACGGCGTCGTCGTCGGCGCGACACATCGTGCCGAAACCTGCTGCCTCCGTGAGGCCGTACGCGGTCAGCACGATGTCGATGTCGAGCTCGTTCTGCATCCGCTCGATCAGCACGACCGGGATGGTGGCGGCGCCGGTGACGGCGAACCGTAGCGAGCTCAGGTCGTAGTCGCCGCGCTTCGGGTGATCCAGCAGCGTCTGGTAGATGGTCGGGGGACCAGGCAGCACCGTGATGCGGTGCTCTTCGACGGCACGCATGGTCCGTTCCGGATCGAAGGTCAACTCGGGGAAGAGCGTGGCTCCGGTTTGCAGGCACGCCAGGATGCCGGCCTTGTAGCCGAAATTGTGGAAGAACGGGTTGATGCACAGGTAGCGGTCGGCGGCGGAGACCTGCCCGCACTCGGCCCAGGCCGCCGACGCGTCGAGCGATTGGCGGTGCGCGCACCGCACACCCTTGCTGCGGCCCGTGGTTCCGGAGGTGAACAGGATGTCGGACACGTCATCGTCGGTGACGGCCGCGGCGCGCTCGTCGACTGCAGCGAGATCCGTTCCACGCGCGACGAACTCATCCCAGGTACCGTCATCGGCCTCGATCGGGATGCGCACGATGTGGCGCAGCGCGGGCAACGCTGATCGATCGACCTCGCCCGCCTTGTCGGCGCCGAGGAACTCCCCGGAGGCGAACAGCAGCGGCGCCTCGGTGCGCGCGAGGATGTCGGCCGCCTCACTGGCGGTGTAGCGCGTGTTCAGCGGCACGAGCACGGCGCCGGCGTGGTGGATGGCCAGGCACGCGACCACCCAGTGCCAGGTGTTGGGAGACCAGATGGCGACGCGGTCGCCGCGTTCGATGCCCAGGTCGATCATCGCCGCGGCGGCCCGGCGGACGTCGGCGCGCAACTCGGCGTAGGTCAGTGTCTTCGTGGGGGTCACGACGGCGGCGTGGTCGGGCAGCTCGCGCGCGGCGCGGTCGAGAACCGCGGGGGTGGTCCGCGAGCGGATCGTCATCGATGCTCCTCAGGGATCGGCTACCCAAGCAAGTGCTTGGTAGGCTACCCTACAGGGGTGATAGAGGTCCAGGAGTTCAGGGCTGAGGTCCGCGACTGGCTCGCCGAGAATCTGGTCGGCGAATACGCGGCGTTGAAAGGTCTGGGCGGTCCCGGCCGCGAGCACGAAGCCTTCGAGGAACGGCTCGCGTGGAACCGCCATCTGGCTGCTGCCGGGCTGACCTGTCTGGGGTGGCCGGTCGAGCACGGCGGACGCGGCCTGTCGGTCGCCCACCGCGTCGCCTTCTACGAGGAATACGCCAGGGCCAACGCCCCCGACAAGGTCAACCACCTCGGCGAGGAGCTGCTCGGTCCGACGCTGATCGCCTACGGCACACCCGAACAGCAGCAGCGCTTCCTGCCCAAGATCCTCGACGTCACCGAGCTGTGGTCACAGGGCTACTCCGAACCCGGAGCGGGCAGCGACCTCGCCAACGTGTCCACCACCGCGGTGCTCGACGGTGATCACTGGGTCATCAACGGGCAGAAGGTCTGGACCTCGCTGGCGCACTGGGCCCAATGGTGCTTCGTGGTGGCCCGCACCGAGAAGGGCTCGAAACGCCACGCCGGTCTGTCCTACCTGCTGGTACCGCTGGACCAGCCCGGTGTCGAGGTCCGGCCGATCATCCAGCTCACCGGCGACTCCGAATTCAACGAGGTGTTCTTCGACGACGCCCGCACCGACGCCGACCTGGTGGTCGGCGAGCCGGGTGACGGGTGGCGGGTCGCGATGGGCACGCTGACCTTCGAGCGCGGCGTCTCCACCCTGGGGCAGCAGATCCGTTATGCGCGTGAACATTCCAACCTCGTCGAACTGGCCAAGCGCACCGGCGCGGCCGACGACCCGCTGATCCGCGAGCGGCTCACCCGCTCGTGGGCAGGCCTGCGGGCGATGCGGTCCTATGCACTGGCCACCATGGACGTGGAGCAGCCGGGTATGGACAACATCTCGAAGCTGTTGTGGGCCAACTGGCATCGCGAGCTCGGTGAGATCGCCATGGACGTGCAAGGCATGGCGGGCCTGACCCTGCCTGACGGCGAGTTCGACGAATGGCAGCGGCTGTACCTGTTCAGCCGCTCCGACACCATCTACGGCGGATCCAACGAAATCCAGCGCAACATCATCGCCGAGCGGGTGCTCGGCCTGCCCCGGGAGGCTCGCGGATGAGCGCTAGCGCGAAGACCATAGAAATGAGCGCTCGCGCGAAGACCATCGAGGAGGCCTGATGACCGATCTTTCCGTCGCACCGCACGAGATCGAAGGCCACGGACTGCTCAAGGGGAAGGTTGTGCTCGTCACCGCCGCCGCAGGCACCGGTATCGGGTCGACGACCGCACGACGCGCACTGCTCGAAGGTGCCGACGTCGTCGTCTCCGACTATCACGAACGCCGGCTGGGGGAGACCCGCGACGAGCTCGCCGCCCTCGGCCTGGGCAAGGTCGAGGCGGTGGTCTGCGACGTCACCTCCACCGAAGCGGTCGACGCGCTGATCGCCTCGACGGTCGAAAAAGCCGGGCGCATCGACGTTCTGGTCAACAACGCGGGCCTGGGTGGGCAGACGCCCGTCATCGACATGACCGACGACGAATGGGACCGGGTGCTCAACGTGACCCTGACGTCGGTGATGCGCGCGACCCGCGCCGCGCTGCGGTACTTCCGCGACGCCCCGCACGGCGGCGTCATCGTCAACAACGCCAGCGTGCTCGGTTGGCGCGCCCAGCATTCGCAGTCGCACTACGCGGCGGCCAAGGCCGGCGTGATGGCGCTGACCCGGTGCAGCGCCATCGAGGCCGTCGAGTACGGGGTGCGCATCAACGCCGTCTCGCCGAGCATCGCGCGGCACAAGTTCCTCGAAAAAACCAGCAGCGCCGACCTTCTCGACCGGCTCGCCGAGGGTGAAGCCTTCGGGCGGGCAGCCGAACCGTGGGAGGTCGCCGCCACCATCGCGTTCCTGGCCAGCGACTACTCCAGTTATCTGACCGGAGAAGTGATCTCGGTGTCGAGCCAGCGGGCATGACCGACTCGCGCCCGGCCGCCGTTCCCCCCGCGGCCAACTCCAGGCGCGACGAGCTCCTCCAGCTCGCCGCGGCGATGTTCGCCGAGCGCGGGCTGCGTGCCACCACCGTGCGGGACATCGCCGACTCGGCGGGAATCCTCTCGGGCAGCCTGTACCACCACTTCTCGTCGAAAGAGGAGATGGTCGACGAGGTCCTGCGGGGCTTTTTGGACTGGCTCTTCGCGCGCTATGAGGAGATCATCGATACCGAGTCCAATCCGCTGGAGCGCCTCAAAGGCCTGTTCATGGCGTCGTTCGAGGCGATCGAGTCCCGTCACGCCGAGGTCGTGATCTACCAGGACGAGGCCAAGCGGTTGTCGTCGCACGAGCGGTTCTCCTACGTCGACGAACGGAACCGCCAGCAACGCAAGATGTGGGTCGACGTGCTCACCCAAGGCATCGAGGAGGGCTATTTCCGCCCCGATGTCGACGTCGACCTGGTGTACCGGTTCATCCGCGACACCACCTGGGTTTCGGTCCGCTGGTATCAGCCGGGCGGACCGCTGACCGCACAGCAGGTGGGTCAGCAGTACCTTTCGATCGTCCTCGGCGGGATCACCGTCGGGCCAACAAGCAAGGAGAACACCAATGGCTGAGGCGTATGTCATCGACGCTGTACGGACCGCGGTCGGCAAGCGCAACGGGTCGCTGGCCGGTGTCCACCCCGTCGACCTCGGTGCAGCGGGCTGGCGCGGCCTGTTCGCCCGCAACGACGTCGACCCCGGCGCCGTCGACGACGTCATCGCCGGCTGCGTCGACGCGATCGGCCCGCAAGCCGGCAACATCGCCCGCCTGTCCTGGCTGGCTGCGGGTTTCCCCGAAGAGGTCCCCGGCGTCACCGTCGACCGGCAGTGCGGTTCCAGCCAGCAGGCGATCTCCTTCGGCGCCCAGGCCATCATGTCCGGCACGGCCGACCTGATCGTCGCCGGCGGCATGCAGAACATGAGCCAGATCCCGATCAGTTCCGCGATGACGGTCGCCGAGCAGTTCGGATTCACCTCTCCGACAAACGAATCCAAGAGCTGGCTGCACCGGTACGGCGATCAGGAGATCTCCCAGTTCCGCGGCGCCGAGCTGATCGCCGAGAAGTGGGACATCTCGCGCGAGGACATGGAGCAGTTCGCGTTGACCAGCCATCAGCGCGCGCAGGCAGCGATCCGCGCCGGTCACTTCGAGAAGGAGATCATCGACGTCGACGGCTTCGCTGTCGACGAAGGTCCCCGCGACACCTCGCTGGAGAAGATGGCCGGCCTCAAGACCCTCGTCGAGGGCGGACGCCTGACCGCGGCCATGGCCAGCCAGATCTCCGACGGTGCCAGTGCTGTGCTGCTCGCTTCCGAGCAGGCGGTCAAGGACCACGGCCTCACACCGCGCGCCCGCATCCACCACATCAGTGCCCGCGGCGCCGACCCGGTGTTCATGCTGACCGGGCCCATCCCCGCGACGCGCTACGCGCTGGACAAGACCGGCCTGTCGATCGAGGACATCGACACCGTCGAGATCAACGAAGCGTTCGCCCCGGTGGTGCAGGCGTGGCTCAAGGAGACGAAGGCCGACCCGGAGAAGGTCAACCCGAGCGGCGGTGCCATCGCACTCGGGCACCCCTTGGGGGCCACCGGCGCGAAGCTGTTCGCGACGATGCTGAACACGTTGGAGCGCACCGGCGGCCGCTACGGGCTGCAGACGATGTGCGAGGGCGGGGGCACTGCCAACGTGACGATCATCGAGAGGCTCTGACCCGCCATCTTGTGACGTAGGTCACCGATCAGCCCCTTTCGGTAACGAACTGGTAACAACCTGTGAAGTTGCTGGGAGGGGCTGATTTTTGGTTTCTGCGCAGATAGGCGCGCTGTATGCGGTGCGCTGACCCACGTCCGACGCCCCGCCGCCGCTTGCATCGTCGACGTTTGCCCGAATACGGTCGTAACACCGATGACATAACTGACGACGCACGGAACTTTTCTTTCGGTGGTGATTTCGACGTGGCTGACGATGAACCGCGCGGTACCGACCTCATGCCGCGCACGTGGACCAAGGCGCCGAAAAGCGCTTCGCAACAGAGGATTTCGTGGGGTCGATTTCTTCGCCGCCCGAACGAGGGTGACGCGATCGCGATGCGGCGTCTGGTCATCGAAACCGACGTACTCGACGTCAACTCGACGTACACGTATCTGCTGATGGCCACAGACTTTGCCGACACCACCATTGTCGCCGACCGTGACGGTGATCTGTGCGGGTTGATCACCGGTTACCACCCACCGAACCGTCCCGGGGTCCTGTTCGTCTGGCAGGTGGCGGTCGCGCGCTCGGCTCAGGGCACGGGGTTGGCCAGCGTCATGCTCGACAGCCTGGTCGACCGCGTGCGCAACGACCGCCACGGACACCCGGTGACTGTGGAAGCCACGGTCGAGCCCGACAACACCGCCTCGCGTGCGTTCTTCGGCGCATTCGCCCGCCGCCGGGGTGTGCCACTGGTCGAGCAGCCCCACTTCACCGCCGATCAGCTCGATGCCGATCAGCAGCACGCTGATGAGCCGCTCCTGCGGATCGGCCCGATCAGCACCTCCATTTGTGATTGACACCATTTGAAAGGACACATGTCAACGCCTGCAACGATCACCCGGTCCGATGAGCCCGATCTCCCTACGGTGTACAGCTCCGTCGAATCCGAGGTCCGTAGCTACTGCCGAGGCTGGCCCGCCACGATGGCCAGCGCCCAGGGATCTTGGATCACCGACAGCACCGGCGCCCGCTACCTCGACTTCTTCGCCGGCGCAGGCGCATTGAACTACGGCCACAACAATCCGATTCTCAAACAACCCCTCATCGACTACCTGACCGGCGACGGGATCGTGCACTCGCTGGACATGGCGACCGAGGCCAAGACGAGATTCCTCGAGACGTTCGACCGGGTGATCCTGAAGCCCCGCAACCTCGACTACAAAGTGCAGTTCCCGGGGCCGACCGGAGCGAACTCGGTGGAGGCCGCACTCAAGCTCGCTCGCAAGGTGACCGGTCGCGAGTCGATCATCAGCTTCACCAACGCTTTTCACGGCATGACCCTCGGGGCGCTGTCGGTGACCGGCAATTCGATGAAGCGCGCCGGTGCCGGCATCCCGCTCGTGCATTCGACACCGATGCCCTACGACAACTACTTCGGCGGCGTCACCGAGGACTTCCACTGGTTCGAGCGCGTGCTCGACGACTCCGGCAGCGGCCTGAACCGGCCCGCCGCTGTCATCGTCGAAACCGTGCAGGGCGAAGGCGGCCTCAACGTCGCACGCGCGGAATGGCTGCAGGGGCTGGCCGAGCTGTGCCGCCGCCGAGAGATTCTGCTCATCGTCGATGACGTCCAGATGGGTTGTGGCCGTACCGGTCCATTCTTCAGCTTCGAAGAGGCCGGCATCGTCCCCGACATCGTCACGCTGTCGAAGTCGATCAGCGGTTACGGACTCCCGATGGCGCTGACCCTGTTCCGCCGTGATCTCGACGTCTGGGCGCCCGGTGAGCACAACGGTACGTTCCGGGGACACAACCCCGCATTCGTGACCGCGACGGCCGCCCTCGAGACCTACTGGGAAACCGAGACTTTCGTCGAGGACACGCTGGCCAAGGGGCGACGGATCCGGCAGCGCCTGGAGGACATCGCCGCCGCTTACCCCGGTGTGAGCGCACGTGGGCGCGGTATGGCACAGGGGCTGAAGTTCGAGGACGAGTCACTGGCGTCGACGATCTGCAGCGCGGCTTTCGAGCGCGGTGTGCTGATGGAGACCAGCGGCCCGTCCGACGAGGTGATCAAACTGCTGCCTCCGCTGACCACTTCGGAGGAAGACCTCGAGTCCGGCATCGACATCCTCGCCGAGTCGATCGCCGCTACCCTCGCCTGAACAGGCACGACGAGAAAGGAGGGGGTGCGACCGTGATAGTCCGCACCACCGAGGAGATCACCGGCACCGAACGCGATGTCGCGGCCAAGGATTGGCGTTCCAAGCGCATCATCCTGGCCGACGACGGCGTCGGGTTCTCCTTCCACGAGACAACGATCAACGCGAACTCGGTGAGCGAGTTCCACTACCAGCATCACGTCGAGGCGGTCTGGGTGGTCGAGGGAACGGGCACGCTGACCGACCTCGAGACCGGCCAGGAGTATCCGTTGAAGCCCGGCACGATGTACCTGCTCAACGGTCACGAACGGCACCGGGTCACCTGCGAGACCACCATGCGGATGCTGTGTGTCTTCAACCCGCCGGTCACCGGCCAGGAAGTGCACGACGAGAGCGGCGCCTACCCCCCTCCGGCGGTGGCAGCGAGTTGAGTTACCAACCACTTTCACCCGGAGAAGACCGCTACCCGACCCGACTCGACGAACGCGCAGCCCCCATCGCGCGCGTCGAGCCGACCGTGTGGGGCGATGCGTCTGACGGTCCGCTGAACGCGCACGATCTGCAGGTGATGGGCGAGAAGGGTTACCTGGTGCGGCCGGGCGCGATCCATGACGAGCGGCTGCCGGACCTGAGTGCAGAGCTCGAACGGATCGGGACCCGCGCCGAAGCCGGTGACCCGCGGATCATTCGCGAGCCCGGTGGATCGGTGCGGTCGGTGTTCGAACCGCATCTGCTCAGCGACGCGATCTCCGACATCGTCGCGCTCGACACGGTGCTGCCGGTCGCGCGCCAACTGCTGGGTAGCGACGTCTACCTGCACCAGGCACGCATCAACCTGATGCCCGGCTTCACCGGAACCGGCTTCTACTGGCACTCCGACTTCGAGACCTGGCATGCCGAAGACGGAATGCCGGAGATGCGCGCGGTGTCCTGCTCGATCGCTCTGACGCGGAACTACCCGTACAACGGCTCACTCATGGTGATGCCCGGTTCGCATCGGGTGTTCTATCCGTGCGTCGGTGCGACCCCGCGCGACAACCACACGTCGTCGTTGGTCAAGCAGGAGATCGGTGTCCCGGACCACGCCACTCTCACCGAAGCCGCCGATCGGTTCGGCATCGACCAGGTCACCGGGCCGGCCGGAACCGCACTGTGGTTCGACTGCAACATCATGCACGGATCGGGTTCCAACATCACGCCGTATCCGCGGTCGAACATCTTCCTGGTGTTCAACTCGGTGGAGAACAAGCTGGTGGAGCCGTACCGGGCCGAGAAGCCGCGCCCGGAGTATCTGGCCGCCCGGTCGGTCACGCCGCTGCGCGCGCCCTCGCTGAGCGCCTGATCCTGCCGAAATCGCCGACGTGCTCGGCTGCCTCTGGTTAACTCTCATCTGACATCTGGCGTTGTCAGATTTGGTCGGAGTGACAGGGGCGTCGCGATGGAAGCTGCCGTGCGGTCGGAAGATCGTCGGAAGGTCAGGAACCTCGGTTACGGGATCGCAGTCCTCACGCTCTGTGCGGGTCTCTTCGTGGCTCCGGCCGAGTCCGTCGCCTGGGCCGACACCACCGGCTCGGGCACGACATCGAGTCAGTCGGAGACGACGAGCCGGGCCGACGAGACCCGCACGGAGCGCACGGAATCCGACGCAGGATCCTCCCGGCGCCGGGCCGCCCACCGCTCCGTAGAGCGCAGCGAGACCGTCGGGGTGCCGCAGGCGGACGAGTCGGTACCCGAGCTCGACGAGTCGGTCCCCGAGCTGGACGACGCCGCATCCCCGACGGAATCGGAGCCACCGGCTTCCGGTGACACGCAAGAGAAGGTCGTCGCCCGGGTGACGCCGGATCACGTTGTGTTGCAGGCAGAGCCGACGGCACGTCGCCGCCATGCCGCCGCCCTTGAGGCGGCTACGCCGGAACGCGAGGAACGGCTGGCTCGACGCACCGCCATCCGGCCGGAACGCCCCGAACGGACCGTGCTCCCCGCCTCGGTGCCGATCTCCACGCTGGCCCCGGTAGAGACGACGCGGCCCATCCCGCCGGCGCCCTTGTCGCCGATCGCCGAACTCCTGACGTTGCCCGGCCGCCTGGTCAACGCGGTTCTGCAGGTACTGGACCTGACCGCGACCGCGGACCGGCCCGATCGACCGTACGGGCTACAGCCGATCAACGACCTGATCTTCGGCGCCTTCCGGGAGATCGAGCGGCTCCTGGGCCTGCACCGCCCGCCGCCTCCGCAGCCGGAGATCCCCACCCTCACCTACACGGGTCCGGCCACCCGACCGACACCGACCGTGGCGCAGTTCCTCAACGCATCGGCGGCGGGTTATGTACTGGGCGGGACGCCTGGGGGCTTGGTTCCGTTCACAGTCAACGGTTTCCAGATGTCGTCGACGAACATCTTCTCGGGCATGGTGGCCAAGACCTGGGTCACTCCCGAGGGCCAGCTGATCATCGCCTACCAGGGCACCACGGGTGGGTCGCACCTGCTGTTCAACCCGCTCATCACGATCAGTCAGGTGATCACCGACCTTCAGGTCATCTTCACCCGCACCACTCCGCCGGCGTTCCACCACGCGCTGGCGTTCGCCGACCGGGTGCAGGCCGCGGCGGCGCTGCAGGGCTACACATCCGACGACATCTTCGTCACGGGACATTCGCTGGGCGGGTGGGAGGCCCAGTTCGTCGCGCAGCAGACCGGTCTCGCCGGCGTCGGATTCGAGGCCCCCGGCTTCAACACCCGAGTGCCCGGCAACGGCGCCGACTCGATGTTCGTCAACATCGGAACCTACGGCAGCACCGCACCGTTCATGGCCACCGATCTGCCTGGCCTGCAACCGTTCATGCCGCGCTACGTCCCCGGTGGGGGATCCAAACCGCACTACGGGCCGATCATCCTGATCGGTGACCCCGCGGCGATGACCCCTCTCTACAACGCATCCGCGCTGTGGGGTAAGGGTCTGATCGGCAGCACGATCTTCCTCGTCGACTTCCTGGTGAACTTCTTCCAGTACCACCTACCCGGAGTGCAGGCATACCACCTCGACGTGAAACCGGATCCGGGCATGGTGCTGTTCCTCGGCACCGCGCGCGGACCCGTCCACACCGGCTACGGAACCCTGACGATCCCCGAGCTGCTCCAGCGAGCGTCGGACGACGGAATTCTGTTCCGGCCGTGAGTCAGTGGTCGTGCAGGATCACGCCGCGGATGTTGCGCCCTGACCGCATGTCCTCGTAGCCCTCGTTGACCTCGGCGAGCTTGTACTCGTGGGTGACGGTCTCGTCGAGCAGCAGCTTGCCGTCGCGGTACAGCGACAGCAGGCGCGGGATGTCGGCACGTGGGTTGGCTTCGCCGTAGAGGCTTCCCAGCAGCCGCTTCTGGAACAGCGTGAACATCATCATGCCCAGGGTCGGCTGGTTGTCGGCCATGGTCGACAGGGCTGTCATCACCACGGCGCCACCCTTGCGGATGATGTTGGCTGCCTCCTCGAGCATCGAGCCCTCGAGCAGGCCGACGGTCAGGATCGCCGAGTCGGCCATGACTCCGCGGGTGAGGTCGGCCACCAGTGCGGTGGCCTCTTCCATCGAGGTGACGAAGTGGGTGGCGCCGAACTGAAGAGCTTTCGATCGCTTCTCCTCGATAGGTTCCACGACGATGATCTTCTCGGCGCCGGCCAGCCGTGCCCCCTGGACCGCGCCGCTGCCGATGCCGCCCAACCCGATGATGACGACGGTGTCGCCGGGGGAGACGTCGGCAGTGTTGACCGCCGAACCCCACCCGGTTGTGACACCGCAGCCCAGCAGGCAGGCCCGCGCCAGCGGGATGTCGTCGTCGATTTTGACGATCGACGCCTCGGGCACCGTGCCGTACTGGGAGAAGGTGCCGACCAACGCCATCACGCCGACATCCTGGCCGTTGATGTGCCGGCGGTAGGTGCCGTCGAGTTGAGTGCCCGCCATGATCATGGCGCCCAGGTCGCACAGATTCTGGTGGCCGGTGGAGCAGAACCGGCAGCGCCCGCAGGCCGGCAGGAACGAGGCGACGACGTGGTCGCCGGGGGCCAGGCCGACGACACCGGGGCCGACCTCGCGCACGATGCCCGCACCCTCGTGGCCGCCGATCAGCGGCAGCGGGGCGGGCAGATCACCGGTGCGGATGTGCTCGTCGGAGTGGCACAGGCCGGTGGCCTCCCAGGAGACCAACACCTCACCGTCGCCCGGGGGGTCCAGATCGATCTCTTCGACGGTCCAGTCACCGCCGTACTCCCACAGAATCGCCGCATTGGTCTTCATGCGGCCAAGTCTAGGAATGTTGCCGTGGCACAGAGCCGTTTTCGGTGGATGCTCCTTCAGGTCGCCGCGACCAGCGCCAACCCCGTGAACGCCACGATCCAGCTCGCGAAGCTGCCGACCAGGAAGTACTCGGTGACCTCGTCGATCCCGACGGCGCTCTTGTCGCGGTCGCGTTTGGCGCTGATCTCGGGGAACCGGATGATGCTCTTGGCCGCCACCACGGCCGTGGCCATGGCCGGCTGGCCGGCCAGGCCCAGCCCGACGATCAGCAACCGCTCCATCGGCCCGAGCAGCCTGCCGCCCTTGAGCTGATCCGACGGTTGCGGCTGGCCGGCGGGCTTGACCGCACCGACCGATCCCAGGATCAGCCGTACCACCTGGTTGGCAGTGCTCACCTGGACCAGCAGCACGCCGGTGGCCATCAGCACTCGATCCGGGGACACGTCACCGGTCAGCGTCGTCCAGGACGTCCACCGGCCGATCACGCCGCCCACCTCGGAGGCCCAGCCGGACAACAGGATCAATGCTGTCACCGTGACGCCGAACATCATGAGCGCGAGGACCTGTCGCGTGCCGGTGCATTCGGCGCGTGCACACCAGAGCTGCCAGCTCGCCAAGCCGATCGAGGCGAGCGCGAGCAGGGCGAGATCGCCGGGTCGCCACAGTCCGGCCAGCATCGCCCCGCCCACCAGGACGCCGGCGCCGAGTACCAGGGGCGGCCACCTGCGGCGGCTACCGCGGCGACTGATGTCGCCGATCCCGACGGCGATGAAGAACACCGCCAGCACGCTCATGAGAGCTCCGAAAGATACTGCGAAACAAGCACGATGAGGTCCAGGCCGTCTCTTCCGGCGCGCTGTGAGACCGCCGACGGGCTGATCTGCTCCGCGGCGGCGAGCTGCTTCTTGGACCGGTGCGACATGAGACCTCTCAGGATGCGGATCGAGCGCTCATCGAGCGATCCAAACATGTGGTCCCGACACATCAGTGCCGCGTTGACGAGATCGGCGGGCGGGCCGGTCTCGGCGTGGTTGCGGTAGGTGATCCGGACCTGGGCGAGGCCCGGCTGGCGCTGTGTCTGGGCTGTCGCCTCGATGGCGGCGCGTGCTGCCCACCATCCCGGCCCGTCCTGGATGCGGGTGGCCGCATCGAGCACACTGATCTCGCCCCACCCGATCCCGAAGCGGACATCGATACCTGGCGCGACGGCCAACCGAATCGCCCACGCCGCGGCGAGTGCCTCTCCGACGCGGAGGTAACTGCCCTGGAACTCGTCACCGACGGTGAAGGCCGGCGCATCGAGAGCGCCTTTCGCGACCGCGGCCAGGGCGGCGGTGATTTGGCGATGCAGAGCCCGGCGGTCGGCGGCCTGGCGTGAGCCGACCACATCGCCGATCAGGGTCGCCCGCAATGCCGCCATGTGAAGATCTTAGCTTCACTGGCTGGGAATGAAGTTATCTACTTCATTACGGTCGGATGAAGGAAGATGCTTCAGTCAGGTGCTGGATGGCGTCGGCCACGATCTGCGGCACCAGTTCGGCGCACGACGGCAGGTCTCCGATCATGCCCGCCACCTGGCCCGAAGCGAGCACGCCGGCATCGGTGTTGCCCTCCACCAGACCGGCCTTGAGCAGCATCGGTGTGTTGGCCGCCATGACCACCTGCGACCAGGTGAGGTCCTTGGTTCGGCGCATCGCCAGCCCGTCCTTGACCATCGACGTCCACGTCATGCCGGTCATCTTCTTGAACTTCTGCGCATTGCCCACCGCGGCAGCGAATCCCTTCACCGGGGAACCGCTCTCCAGCTTCTCCACCAAACCGGTCCGCAGCACGCGGTGCGGCATACCGTCGACCCGGGTCGAGACCACCGTGCCGTCCAGCGCGGCCTGCAGGTAGCGCTGCTTGACCGCGTCCGGCACCGTCGAGTCCGACGTCAGCAGGAACCGGGTTCCCATCGCGACGCCCGCGGCGCCGTAGGACAGGGCCGCCGCCAGCCCGCGCCCATCGAAGAACCCGCCCGCGGCGACCACCGGCATGCCGGTGTCGGCCACGGCGTCGAGCACCGACGGCAGCAGCAGGGTGGTGGCGATCGGCCCCGTGTGCCCACCGCCTTCCCCGCCCTGCACGATCACCGCATCCGCGCCCCAGCTCGCGACCTTCTTGGCGTGCTTGGCCAGTCCCACCGACGGGATGACCACCACGTCGGCGTCTTTGAGCTTGGCGATCAGGTCCGGTTTCGGCGCCAGCGCGAAGGACGCGACCTTGACCCCTTCGGAGATCAGCAGGTCGACGCGCTCGTTCGCGTCGCCCGCGTCGGCGCGGATGTTGATCCCGAACGGCTTGTCGGTGGCCGCCTTGACCTTGGCGACGGCGGTCTTGAGCTCGTCGAGCGTCATCGTCGCCGAAGCCAGGATGCCCAGCCCGCCCGCGTTGGACGTCGCCGACACCAGGCGCGCACCGGCGACCCACCCCATCCCGGTCTGCACCACCGGGTGCTCGATGCCGACCAGCTCGGTCAGCGCGGTCTTCAAACCGCTCATCGCACTGCCTTGTCGCGCAACGACTTCGGATCGATCGCCTCACGAATCAGCGTGAGCTCCTCGACGGACGGGAGGCGCGTCGTCTCTGCCTCGCCGAGCCCGTGCACCTCGAACGAAGTGTTCTCGACAATCTGGTCGGCCTCGACGCCCGGGTGCAGCGACACGGCACGCATCTGGTGGTCGGGTCCGTTGAAGTCGAAGACTCCGAGGTTGGTCACCACGCGGTAGACGTTGAAGAAGCGGTACGCGGGGTTGTCGGGATCGACCTTGTCCCAACCGATTCCGGACACCACGTCGACGGATTCGCCGAAGACCCGCCGGGAGTGGTTGCCCACCCAGTAGCTGGTGATGTGGTTGATGGTGTTGCCCGGAGCGCCCCGCACCCCGAACATCTGCCGGGTGGGCTGCTGCAGCGGACCGAACGCCGACAGGTTCTGGTTGCCATAGCGGTCGATCTGGTTGGCGCCCATGACCACATGCCGCCGGCCCCAGGTCAGGGTCTCGAAGACCCGGCCGAACGGCATCCACCCCTCGATGGCCGCCGAGGCGCCGATGGCCGGGGTGTCGGCGATCAACCGCGCCTCGCCGTCGGTGAGCAGGATGTCGGGGGAGAAGGTCAGCCGAGCCAGCCGGGCGCCGATCGACACCATCGTCGTCATCGGGCTGACCATGATCTCGCCGGCGTCGCGGAACAATTCGGCGCACGCGACGGCGCACACCTCGGCGCGGGTGGGGGACGTCATGACTGCTGCTCCTTGAACTTGGCCACCGCGGCCTGGTAGTCGGCCTCGCTACCGGACAGATAGGTGTCGACGAACTGCGCCCATGTCTCGTCGGAGCCGGCGGCTTCGGCGTAGTGGCGCTGGAACTTCTCGTCCCGGCGGTAGTCGGGCTCGGCAGTGGTGAAGTGGGCGCCGTTGGGGGCTTCGACCACGGTGTCGACCATCATGCGGTTGACCAGCAGCGCCTGTGGTGGAACGGCTTTGACCAGTTCCTCGGTCGACACGATCTTCTCCACCGAGAGATGACGCTGTTCGGCGGCCATCAGATAGAGGTCGTCGAAGTACGGGTCGATCCCCGTGTAGGCGGCGTTGCCCTGTGCGTCACCGAGATTGAGGTGGACGAACGCCGCATCCAGGTTGAGGGCGGGCATCGCGACGAGTTCTTCGTACTTGTCGCCGGTGGGGTACGGCGAGCGCACGGTCTTGAGTTCGTCACCCCAGAAGTTGCGGACGTCGCTGCCCAGCCCGGCGCGGGTCGGCAGGAACGGCAGCCGCTGGGCAGCAGCTTGCAGGCCGCACCGCAGCATGCCCTCGTCCATCTCGCGCGATTCGATGCTGCCGGACATGCGGGCCTTGGCGAACCAGGGGTCGTAGAAGGGCGGCGAATCCAGCGACACGAAGCCGTAGTACACCTGCTTGACCTTGCCGGCCGAGCACAGCAGGCCAAGGTCGGGACCGCCGTAGGTGACCACCGTCAGGTCGGTGACGTCGGTGCGCAGCAACGCCCGCACGAACGCCATCGGCTTGCGCCGGGAACCCCAGCCGCCGATGCCGATCGTCATACCGCTGCGGATACCTGCCACGGCCTCGTCGAGAGTGGTTGTCTTGTTGCTCATTTCGTTCCCTTGTTGGTGCCCGCGAAGGCATCACGGTGCTCGTCGGAGACACCGGCGAGGTTCAGCTCGAAGGTGAAGCCCTGCTCCATGCGGTATCTCGCGTTGACCGGTTGCACGTCGATGAAGTTCAACGCCTCCTTGGCGGCGCGGATCACCCGGGTGTCCTTGCTTGCGATGTCACGGGCCACCCGCAGCGCGGCTTCGTCGAGTTCGGCGCGCGGAACCACTTCGTGGACCGAACCGAAGTGATGCAGCGTGTCCGCGTCCACGGTGGCGGCCGTGAAGAACAGGCGCCGCATCAGATGTTGGGGCACCAGCCGCGACAGGTGCGTGGCCGCGCCCAGCGCGCCGCGTTCGACCTCGGGGAGTCCGAACTTCGCGTCATCGGAGGCGACGATGACGTCGGCGTTGCCGACCAGGCCGATCCCGCCGCCGACGCAGAACCCGTTGACCGCTGCCACCACGGGCACCGCACACTCGTACACCGCGCGAAAGGCTTCGTAGCAACCACGATTCGCATCGATCAGCGCCGTGAAACCCTCGGTCTTCTGCATCTCCTTGATGTCCACACCGGCGTTGAAGCCGCGACCCTCGGCGCGCAGCACCACCACATGGGTGCTCATGTCGCGGCCGGCTGCGGTGATCGCGTCGGCCAGCTCGAACCATCCGCGGGAGGGGATCGCGTTGACGGGCGGGTAGTCGACGGTGACCGAGACGATGCCCGGCTCGACGGTCTTGGTGCTGATGGTCATGCGGACTCCTGAGGGGGTGGCTACCTAAGCAAGCACTTGCTTGGTACGCTAGCACAGTGACTGACGCCGTCGATAGCGCCATCAAACTGGGCCTGACCGGCCGAGTCGTCCTCGTCACCGGCGGGGTGCGGGGCGTCGGAGCCGGCATCAGCAAGGTCTTCGCCGATCAGGGCGCCACCGTCGTGACCTGTGCCCGCCGCCCGGTCGAGGACCTGCCCTACGAGTTCCACTCGTGCGACATCCGCGACGACGACGCGGTCAAGGAACTGATCGACCGGATCGTCGCCGACCACGGGCGCCTCGACGTCGTGGTCAACAATGCCGGCGGATCTCCCTACGTGCTCGCCGCCGAAGCGTCCGCGAAGTTCAACACCAAGATCGTCGCCCTGAATCTCCTTGGCGCGCTGTCTGTTTCCCAGCACGCCAACACCGTCATGCAGGGCCAGGACACCGGCGGGTCGATCATCAACATCACCAGCGTGAGCGGTCGGCGCCCGACGCCGGGCACCGCGGCCTACGGCGCAGCCAAGGCCGGGATGGAGAACATGACCACCACGCTGGCGGTCGAGTGGGCGCCCAAGGTGCGGGTGAACTCCGTGGTCGTCGGCATGGTCGAGACCGAGCAGTCCGAACTGTTCTACGGCGACGCCGATTCCGTCGCCGCGATCTCGCGCAACGTGCCGCTGGGCCGTCTCGCGCAGCCCACCGACATCGGCTGGGCCGCAGCGTTCCTGGCCTCTGATGCGGCGGCCTACATCAGCGGCGCCTCCCTCGAGGTGCACGGTGGCGGGGAGCCGCCTCACTATCTTTCGACCACCACTGCGGACATCAAATAGGTGAGGAGACAACGCTAATGGGATTGCTTGACGGTCGGGTGGTCATCGTGACCGGCGCCGGCGGCGGGATCGGCCGCGCGCACGCGCTGGCGTTCGCCGCCGAGGGCGCACGTGTGGTCGTCAACGACATCGGCGTGGGTCTGGACGGTTCCCCGGCCGGCGGTGGCAGCGCCGCCCAGAACGTCGTCGACGAGATCGTCGCCGCCGGAGGGGAAGCCGTCACCAGCGGTGCGAACGTCGCTGACTGGACCCAGGCCGAAGGGCTGATCCAGACCGCCGTCGACAGCTTCGGCGGCTTGGACGTGCTGGTCAACAACGCCGGCATCGTGCGGGACCGCATGTTCGCCAACACCAGCGAAGAAGAGTTCGACGCCGTCACCGCCGTGCACCTCAAGGGGCACTTCGCGACCATGAAGCACGCGGCCGCCTACTGGCGCGCCAAGTCCAAGGCCGGTGAGCAGGTCGACGCGCGCATCATCAACACCAGCTCCGGTGCGGGACTGCAGGGCAGCGTCGGGCAGGCCAACTACAGCGCGGCCAAGGCCGGTATCGCTGCACTGACCCTGGTCGGCGCGGCCGAGATGGGTCGCTACGGGGTGACCGTCAACGCGATCGCGCCGTCGGCTCGGACGCGGATGACGGAGACCGTGTTCGCCGACATGATGGCCACGCAGGACAAGGATTTCGACGCCATGGCCCCGGAGAACGTCTCGCCGCTGGTGGTGTGGCTGGGCAGTGCCGAGTCGCGCGATGTGACCGGCCGGGTCTTCGAGGTCGAGGGCGGCATCATCCGCGTCGCCGAAGGCTGGGCGCGCGGCGGCGAGATCGACAAGGGTGCGCGCTGGGACCCGGCCGAACTCGGGCCGGTGGTCGCCGATCTGCTGGCCAAGTCGCGGACACCGCTACCGGTCTTCGGCGCCTAGAAGACGGCAGCTCCGGACCTCAGGCGGCCGCCTTCCTGGCGTCGGACTCGGTGCCACCCGTGGGATCCGAGTCGGCGCCGGTCGTGGCATGCGAGTCGTCCGACACCGATGCATCGTCGGTGTCGGTGTCGGTGTCGGTCTCGGTGTCGGTGAGGCCAACCGAGTCCTCGTCCTGGGCTGCCGGGGACTCGTCCTCGGATGGGGTGAGCACGCGGATCCGGTCGGAGCGGTGGAGCTTGTCGGCGGTCCGCGCCTTCTCCTGCACAGGTTCGACGGCCGGCTCCGACTCCTGTTGCGCTCCTACGGATTCGGGTGCCGAGGAGGTAGCCGCCGCGGGCGGGTCGGGGTTGGTGACGGCGTTGACGACATCTCGCACCACCGCGGTCACGAACGTGATCGGTGCCTTCAGCACGTCGCCGATGCCGTCACGCAAGGCATCGGAGATCTGGCGGATGTCACCGGTGCGGAAGGCCTGCACCACGTTGTAGATGGCCGTCTGCGGTGCGACCACCAGGTCGCGAACGTTGACGAGCAGCTTGGTGCCCAACGTCGCGGGTCCGACCGGCTTGCCCGCCCACGACTTCAAGGTCCAGCCTTCTTCGGCGCTGCCCTCCACCACGACCACATCGGTGTTGTCCAGCTGGTGGCTCAACATCAGGCCGAGATCCGGATTGTCGACGTTCATCATCGTCCAGAACATGATCGTCGCTCCGTGCGAGAACACCACGGGCATCTGCGCGCCGCTGTCCTCGACCACCTTGAGCGCGCCGTCCACCCGGGCGTCGAACGCGTTGCCGTCACTGCCGCCGAGGATCGGCAGCGCCCGGGCGCCCAGTATCCACAGCGCCGGGCTCAGCGCATATCCGATGCGACCCAGCCCGGAGTTCTCCGATGAGCCTTCGAAGATACCGGCGCCGATCTCGCGGAACCCGGCCAGTGCGATCGGATCCAGACCGGTCTCCGCAGCGAACGGTGCGGCAGTCTGGCTGGTGCGCACCATGTTCGAGGTGTAGATCGCGTCGTAATCCATCCCGCTCGCCGCGAGGGCGGCGGCCACCGCTGCGGCCTGCGGGACCCCGACATCGGTGGTGATGTTCGGGCCCGGCACCAAGGTGTCGATGATCCCCGCGGCGTTGGCTTCGGACTGCGCGTGCCGGACGAACGTCACCGTCAGCGCCGCCGCGGGTATGGCCGCTGCCACCCACAGCAACGCGGCGGTCAACACCGCCAACAGCGTCGACGTCAGTTTGCGGTGTGACCCCGCGACCATTGGGTCAGATTAACCAGTTATGCGGGGTCGCAGATGATGATCGGGATTTTCCGCTCGGTGTAGGACCGGTAGTTGGCGTAGTCGGGGTACATCGCGTCGAGCTTGGGCCAGTACTCGTCGCGTTCGGCGTCGGTCGCCTCACGCGCCACCAGCTCCAGCTTCCCGGTCTTGGTCTGGAACGTGACCGCGGGGTTGGCCTTGATGTTCAGATACCACATCGGATGGGTGTCGCGGCCGCCCTGGGAGGCGACGAGCACGATCCGGTTGCCCTCCTGGAGGAACAGCAGCGGAACGTCACGGGGCTCGCCGCTCTTGCGTCCGATCGTGGTCAGGATTCCGACTTCGGACCCGCGCAGGAACTTGTCGCCGAAGCGCCCGTTGGTCTTCTTGAACAGGAACGTCTGTGCGCGCGACATCCATTTGATGCCGATGCCGACGGCCTTGGAATTCAGGCTCTTGATCTGCTTGTCGGTCAGCGGGCGGGAGGCTTCGGTCACGGAGTGGTTCCTTCTCTGGTCAGAAACGGTCGGATCGAGGCGTTGATGCGGTGGATCTGGGCGCGGCCCGACGGGTCGCCGGCCGGGATCAGGAACGTCTCGTCGACGCGGGCGCCGACCCGTCGTCCGGCCAGTGACGGCTTGGTCGACAGCTCGAAGCGGGCCCGCACGGTGTCGCCGTCGACGGTGAACTCCGGCGTCGACACCGACGCGATGACCCGGTACTGCAGCCCCCGGTTGAGGCTGCGGCGCAGGTGTTTTCCGGAAAAGCCGGTCTTGATGCCGACCTCGGTGCGGGTGCAATCCGGGGCGAACGGCACCGCGTCGGCCCGATGTGAGCCGAGCGCGGTGATGTAGGCCTGCGCCGCGGCGATGCGGTCGGCATCCGGGATCATGTCGCGGTCAGATCCGCTCGATGATCGTCCCGGTCGACAGTGCCCCGCCGGCGCACATCGTGATCAGGGCGGTGGTCTTGTCGGTCCGCTCGAGTTCGTGCAGCGCGGTGGTGATCAGACGGCTCCCGGTGCTGCCGACCGGATGGCCCAGCGCGATCGCACCGCCGTTGACGTTGACGGTGTCCATGTCCGGCTCGTGCACCCGCGCCCAGGACAGCACCACCGACGCGAAAGCCTCGTTGATCTCGGTGATGTCGATGTCACCCATCTTCATCCCGGCCTTCTCCAGCACCTTCTGCGTGGACTGGACGGGTCCGTCGAGGTGGTAGTACGGCTCGGCGCCCACGAGCGCCTGGCTGACGATGCGGGCCCGCGGCTTCAGACCCAGCGCCCTGGCCTTGTCCTCGTCCATCCACAGCACCGCAGCCGCCCCGTCGGAGATCTGAGAGGAGGTGCCCGCGGTGTGGATGCCGCCCTCCATGACCGGCTTCAGCGATGACAGACCCTCGAGCGTGGTCTCGCGCATGCCCTGGTCCCGGCTGACCGGGGCACGCTCGTCGGTGGGTTGCTTGTTCTCGTCGAGCACCGGCGCCTCGATGGGGGAGATCTCCCGGTCGAAGCGGCCCTCGGCCCAGGCCTGGGCGGCCTTGCGCTGTGAGTCCAGACCGAAGCGGTCGATGTCCTCGCGGGTGATCCCGCGCCGCTTGGCGATCCGCTCGGCGGCCTCGAACTGGTTGGGCATGTCGATGTCCCACGATGCCGGCCGGATCAGGCTGCGGTCGGGCCCGGCGTTGGCGCCCAGCCCGACGCGGCTCATCGCCTCGACGCCGCACGCGATGCCCACGTCGATTGCCCCGGTCGCGATCAGGCCGGCGATCAGGCCGTTGGCCTGCTGGCCGCTGCCGCACTGGCAGTCGACGGTGGTGGCGCCGACGTGCTCGGGCAGGCCGGCGACCAGCCAGCTCACGCGCGTGATGTTGTTGGACTGCTCGCCGTACTGCGTGACGCAGCCGCCGATGACCTGTTCGACCATGTCTGCGTCGAAGTCGGAAGCGAGTCCGACCTTGTCGACGAGCGCCTTCTGGACCGCGCCCAGCAACTCGGTGGCGTGCAGACCGGACAACCATCCGTTGCGTTTGCCGATGGGGCTGCGAGTGGCTTCGACGATGACAGGGTTACCCATTGCGCCAGGCTAGAACACGTTTCATTAGTCTGACAAGCAGGGATGTCGCCACGCCTTTCATCTGCGGTGGAGGCATGTTTTACTGGCACTAGAACACGTTCCAATTGAGGAGTGCTTAGCTATGTCCGGCCCGAACACCTGCCCCATCAGTCCCGAGTTCGACTTCCTCGACGCGAGCTTGAACCTGGAGCGGCTTCCCGTCGAAGAGCTGGCCGAACTGCGCAAGTCCGAGCCTATCCACTGGGTCGACGTGCCCGGCGGCACGGGCGGCTTCGGCGACAAGGGTTATTGGTTGGTCACCAAGCACGCCGACGTCAAAGAGGTGTCCAAGCGCAACGACATCTTCGGCAGCTCGCCCGACGGAGCCATCCCGGTCTGGCCCAAGGACATGACGCGCGAGGCCATCGATCTGCAGAAGGCCGTACTGCTGAACATGGACGCGCCGCAGCACACCCGGCTGCGCAAGATCATCTCCCGCGGTTTCACCCCCCGCGCGGTCGGCCGGCTCGAAGACGAGCTGCGTGCGCGTGCGCAGAAGATCGCCGAGACCGCCAAGGCCGAGGGTTCCGGCGACTTCGTCGAACAGGTGTCGGCCGAACTGCCCCTGCAGGCCATCGCCGAACTGCTCGGTGTGCCGCAGGACGACCGCGACAAGATCTTCCGCTGGTCCAACGAGATGACCGCCGGTGAGGATCCCGAGTACGCCGATGTCGATCCGGCGATGTCGTCGTTCGAATTGATCAGCTATGCCATGAAGATGGCGGAGGAGCGGGCGAAGAACCCGACCGAGGACATCGTCACCAAACTGATCGAGGCCGACATCGACGGCGAGAAGCTCTCGGACGACGAGTTCGGCTTCTTCGTCATCATGCTCGCGGTGGCCGGCAACGAAACCACGCGCAACTCGATCACCCACGGCATGATCGCCTTCTCGCAGAACCCCGATCAGTGGGAGCTCTACAAGAAGGAACGGCCGGAGACCGCCGCCGACGAGATCGTCCGCTGGGCGACCCCGGTGTCGGCATTCCAGCGCACCGCGCTCGAGGACACCGAACTCGGCGGCGTGCACATCAAGAAGGGTGAGCGGGTGGTGATGTCGTACCGCTCGGCCAACTTCGACGACGAGGTCTTCGAGAACCCGCACAAGTTCGACATCATGCGTAACCCCAACCCGCACGTCGGGTTCGGCGGCACCGGCGCGCACTACTGCATCGGCGCCAACCTGGCCAAGATGACGATCAATCTGATCTTCAACGCGGTCGCCGACAACATGCCCGACCTCAAGCCGATCGGCGAGCCCGAGCGGCTGAAGTCGGGATGGCTCAACGGCATCAAGCACTGGCAGGTGGACTACACCGGTAAGGGCTGCCCCGTCCAGCACTGACGCGCTGACAGGCACGAAGGCTCAAGGAGGAGTCGGGTGGATTTCAGTCCAGACGAGGGACAGCAGGCTGTCGCCGATGTGGTGACGTCCGTTCTCGAGCGCGACAACACATGGGAGGCATTGGTTTCCGGCGGCGTCACCGCGCTGGCGGTGCCGGAGCGGCTCGGCGGCGACGGGGTAGGCCTGGCCGAGATCGCGACCGCGCTGAGCGAGATCGGCCGGCACGGCACGGTCAGTCCCGCGCTCGTGACGCTCGGGGCCACCGCGGTGCTGCTCGACCTCGCGTCGGAGGCCCAGCAGGACCGCTATTTGTCCGGTGTGGCGAAGGGATCGGTTCTGACGTCGGCGCTCAACGAGCCGGGCGCGGCACTGCCGGACCAACCCGGCGTCACCCTGGCCGGCGGCAAGCTCAACGGCACCAAGATCGCGGTCGGCTATGCGACACAAGCTGATTGGTTCGTCGTGACGGCCGACAGCGGTGTCGTGGTGGTCTCCGCCGGCGCTGACGGCGTCCGCGTGACCGCGACGCCGGCCGCCAACGGCGGCGAGGAAGCCACCGTCACGTTCACCGACGTCACGGTCGCCGACGACGACGTGCTGGCCGGTGCGCAAGCCTCCCGGGTGAACCAGCTCGCGCTGGCCGCCATCGGGGCGTTCGCCGCCGGGCTGGTGGCCGGCGCCCTACGGCTGACCGCCGACTACGTCGCGAACCGGGAGCAGTTCGGCCGCCCGCTGTCGACGTTCCAGACCGTGGCCGCGCAGCTGTCGGAGGTCTACATCGCTTCGCGCACCATCGATCTGGTGTCGACGTCGGTGGTATGGCGGCTCTGCGAGGGGCTGGATGCCGAAGACGACCTGGCAATCCTCGGGTACTGGCTGACGTCGCAGGCGCCGCCGGCGATGCGGCTCTGCCATCATCTGCACGGCGGTATGGGCATGGACATCACCTACCCGATGGACCGCTACTACTCGTCGATCAAGGACCTGACGCGTCAGCTGGGTGGTCCCTCGCAGCGTCTGGATCTGGTGGGAGCTTGATGTACATCGATTTGACGCCCGAACAGCGGGCGCTGCAATCTGAGCTGCGGGAATACTTTTCGACGCTGATCACGCCCGAAGAGGCCGAGGCGATGAAGTCGGATCGCCACAACGAGGCCTACCGTGCGGTGATCAAGCGGATGGGCAGCGACGGCAAACTCGGCGTGGGCTGGCCGAAAGAATACGGCGGTCTGGGCTTCGGTCCGATCGAGCAGCAGATCTTCGTCAACGAGGCCAACCGAGCCGACGTGCCGTTGCCGATGGTCACGCTGCAGACGGTGGGACCGACCCTGCAGGTGCACGGCACCGAGGAGCAGAAGAGAAAGTTCCTGCCCGGAATCCTCTCGGGCGACGTGCATTTCGCCATCGGGTACTCCGAGCCCGAAGCCGGCACCGACCTGGCGTCGCTGCGTACCACCGCCGTCAGGCATGGTGACGAATACATCGTGAACGGCCAGAAGATGTGGACGACGGGCGCGCACGACGCCGACTACATCTGGCTGGCCTGCCGGACGGATCCGAGCGCGGCCAAGCACAAGGGCATCTCGATCCTTATCGTCGACACCAAGGACCCGGGCTACTCGTGGACCCCGATCATCCTGTCCGACGGCGCCCACCACACCAACGCGTCCTACTACAACGACGTGCGGGTGCCCGCGGACATGCTCGTCGGCGAGGAGAACGGCGGCTGGAAGCTGATCACCACGCAGCTCAACCACGAGCGCGTCGGCCTCGGCCCGGCCGGTCGCGTCGCCGGCATCTACGACGAGGTCCGGGAGTGGGCGGCCACCCCCGGATCCGACGGCATGGTCCCGATCGAGCAGGAGCCTGCGCGGCGTCTGCTCGGTCAGATCAAGGCGATCTGGCGTATCAACGAGTTGCTCAACTGGCAGGTCGCTGCATCCGGAGAGACGATCGCCGTCGCCGATGCCGCTGCGACAAAGGTCTTCTCGACCGAGCGCATCCAGGAAGTCGGGCGGCTGGCCGAGGAACTGGTGGGCCGCTACGGCAACCCGGCCGACGCGCACACGGCCGAGCTGCTCGACTGGCTCGACAAGATGACCAAGCGCAATCTGGTGATCACCTTCGGCGGCGGGGTCAACGAGGTGATGCGCGAGATGATCGCGGCGGCGGGTCTGAAGGTGCCGAGGGTTCCGCGGTGATGAGCGCTTGCGCGAAGAGCAGAGGGCAGCGATGAGCGCTTGCGCGAAGAGCAGAGGGCAGCGGTGAGCGCAGATCTGCAGACCGGCATCGAGAACATCAAGGCCGCCGGCAAGAGCGAACCGCGTAACGGCCGGGACCCGGTGAACCGCCCCATGATCCATCACTGGGTGGATGCCATCGGGGACAAGAACCCGATCTACGTCGACGAGGACGCCGCCAAGGCTGCCGGTCACCCGGGCATCGTCGCCCCGCCGGCGATGATCCAGGTGTGGACCATGGGCGGACTCGGCCAGGGGCGCTCCGAGGACGATCCGCTGTCGAAGATCATGGCGCTGTTCGACGCCGCCGGCTACGTCGGCGTCGTGGCGACCAACTGCGAACAGACCTACCACCGCTATCTGCAGCCGGGCGAGGAGCTGACCATCCACGCCGAGATCACCGATGTGGTGGGTCCCAAGCAGACCGCGCTGGGCGAGGGCTACTTCATCAACCAGCTGATCACCTGGACCGTGCCCAACGGCGCGGACGGTGGCGAACCGGTCGCCGAGATGAACTGGCGCATCATGAAGTTCAAGCCTCGCGAGGACGACAAGCCGGTCGTCCCCGACGATCTCGATCCGGACAAGCTGATGCGCCCCGCGTCGTCGAAGGACACGCAGTTCTTCTGGGACGGTGTCAACGCCCACGAGCTGCGCATCCAGAAGCGTCCCGATGGCAGTCTGCAGCACCCGCCGGTACCTGCCGTGTGGAAGGACAGGACCGAGACCACCGACTACGTCGTGGCCACCGGCAACGGCACGGTGTTCAGCTATGTCGTCCACCATGCGCCGCAGGTGCCCGGTCGAAGCTTGCCGTTCGTCATCGCCCTCGTCGAACTCGAAGAAGGTGTGCGGATGCTCGGCGAGCTGCGCAACATCGATCCCAGCGAAGTGCAGATCGGAATGCCCGTGCGCGCAACGTATATCGACTTCCCCGACAGCGACGTCAGTCCCGCATGGACGCTGTACGCGTGGGAGCCGGCCCGATGAGCGCGCCCGCTGCCCAGGTCGGCACGAAGCTGCCCGAGCTCACCATCTACGGCGATCCGACGTTCATCGTGTCCACCGCCATCGCCACCCGCGACTACCAGGATGTGCATCACGACCGGGACAAGGCGCAGGCCAAGGGATCCAAGGACATCTTCGTCAACATCCTGACCGACACCGGGCTGGTGCAGCGCTACCTCACCGACTGGGCGGGCCCCGGCGCGCGGATCAAGTCGATCGGCCTGCGTCTCGGTGTGCCGTGGTACGCCTACGACACCATCACATTCACTGGTGAGGTCACCGCCGTCGACGACGGCGTCGCCACCGTGAAGGTGGTGGGCGCCAACAGCCTCGGCAACCATGTGATCGCCACGGCGACACTTGATCTGGAGGCAGACTCATGACCGGCCTGTCCGGAAAAGCCGCGATCGGCGGTATCGGTGCGACCGACTTCTCCAAGAATTCCGGCCGCAGCGAGCTCCGGCTCGCCGCAGAGGCGGTGCTCGATGCGCTCGACGACGCCGGGCTCACCCCGGGCGACGTCGACGGCCTGGTCACCTTCACCATGGACTCGAACCTGGAGACCGCGGTGGCCCGCTCCACCGGAATCGGCGAGCTGAAGTTCTTCAGCCAGATCGGCTACGGCGGTGGCGCTGCCGCCGCCACCGTGCAGCAGGCCGCGTTGGCCGTCGCGACCGGCGTCGCCGAAGTCGTGGTGGCCTACCGCGCGTTCAACGAGCGCTCGGAGCACCGGTTCGGTCAGGTGATGACGGGCCTGACGGTCAACGCCGACTCCCGCGGCGTCGAGTACAGCTGGTCCTACCCGCACGGGTTGAGCACGCCGGCCGCGTCGGTGGCGATGATCGCGCGGCGCTACATGCACGAATACGGTGCCACCAGTGCTGATTTCGGTGCCGTGTCGGTGGCCGACCGTAAGCACGCCGCGAACAACCCGAAGGCCCACTTCTACGGCAAGCCGATCACCATCGAGGATCACCAGAATTCCCGCTGGATCGCTGAGCCGCTGCGGTTGCTCGACTGCTGCCAGGAAACCGACGGCGGCGTCGCGATCGTGGTGACCACCCCGGAGCGTGCCAAAGACCTCAAACACCGGCCCGCGATCATCGAGGCGGCCGCGCAGGCCGCCGGCGCCGACCAATTCACGATGTACTCCTACTACCGCGACGAACTCGGTCTGCCGGAGATGGGCCTGGTCGGACGCCAACTGTGGGAACAGTCCGGCCTGAAACCGACCGACATCCAGACCGCGGTCCTCTACGACCACTTCACCCCGTACACCCTGATCCAGCTCGAGGAACTGGGTTTCTGCGGGAAAGGTGAGGCCAAGGACTTCATCGCCGGCGGCGCCATCGAAATCGGGGGCCGGCTGCCGATCAACACCCACGGCGGTCAGCTCGGAGAGGCTTACATCCACGGCATGAACGGCATCGCCGAAGGCGTGCGCCAACTGCGTGGGACCTCGGTGAACCAGGTACCCGATGTCGAGCACGTGCTCGTCACGGCCGGCACCGGGGTACCGACCTCCGGTCTGATCTTGGGCTAGAGCCAGACGGTCTAGTTCCCCCTGCGTGTTCCCGATGGAATCAGCCCCTGCCGCTGCAGGGATCTAGGAAAGGTCCAGAGCCAAATTCGCTCCATCGGTCCATATACCTTGGGGCGCACTGCGGTTGATAGTGATAGGGCAGGAGACCAGCCGGCGCGGTTGACGTGATCGCGCGCCTGCCGATCACAAGGGGATCACATGTCAGATCAAACGCTCGTGTTCGGGGGTGTCACGCCGTGGGACCGGTCTGACAGAACTTCCGGTCAGGAACGGAAGAATTCGCGCTCACTCACGGCGGCGATCGTGGCGGGCGGACTGGCCTTGAGCGCTTCCTTGTATCCGACTGTCGGCGAGGTACCGATCCCAGGTTTTTTGGACCTTCCCAGCGTCGGTCGCGCGCTCGGGCTTCCCGTCCTGACCGAATCGATCTCCACAGCGCAGACCGTCGAAGCTAAGCAGGCAGGCATCGCCGAGCTCCTCCAGCTGGCCGCGATCATCGCGCAGCATCCCTACCTCGTGCCGGCAGAGACGCTCAAGACGCTGACGCAGAGTCCCGGGTTCCTGGAACTGCTGGAGCGTCTCGGACCGGGGGCATCCCCGGCAGATGGGGTCAGCTTCGGCCAGACCCTGTTCATGGTGGGATTCGCAGGCGGGGGCGGAGGCGGGTACGGCGCTGTGGCGGTGCCGGCCAGCCTGACGGAATGGCTGCTCTTCCTGAACCTCTTGTTGCACCGCGTACCCGTCCAGGCCCTCAACCAACTGTCGGAGGCGTTGGTCCGGATGGTGCCGGAGTACGTCGCGCCCGAAGTCGTCCAACAAGCCACCGTTTTGATTGAGGCCGTGGCGGTCTTGCCGCCACCTGAGCCGGTGCCGGCCCCGCCCCCCGCTCAGTCGGTAGCTCCAGCAGCGCCCGAACTGCCGGGGCCGGCACCCTCGTTCATCGTGACGTTCGAAGCGCCCGTCGACACCATGTTCACAGCTGCACCCATACCGGTCGCCGAGCCGGCGCCCGTGGTGGTGGAACCAGAACACACCCCGGTGCAACCCCCGGATATTCCTCCTGTCGAACCCGAGCTCCCACCGATCATCCCACCCCAAGAGATCATTCCGGATCCGGTCGTGGAGGCACCGGAGCAAGTCGGCGATGTCGACCTCGGGGAGGATCTCCCGGCATCCGAAGACGATGCGGGGGCGGGGGAGGACACTTCCGGAGGGCTGTCGCCCGGCGATGTCGACGAGAGCGTGGGCGGATCGGCCGGCGACGGCGACGGATCCGCGACAGGCGAGTCAGACGCGCGTATCGCCGTCGAGGAGGAGCAGCAGAACGACGAAGACGACGCCACCACCGGGAATGTGAGCGGCGAAGACACATCGGCGACACGCGAGTCCGATAGCGTCTCATCAGCATCCGATGACGACAGCGACGCGTCTTCCTCCTCAGACTCTGCGAACGGTTGAGGTGCGGTGTCCTCCGGACATGGCAGATGTGACAGGGCAGTCCACCCGCCGTGACGGGCGCGCAGTCCAGGACGGCGGCATTCTCATCGTCGACGACTGCGCTCTCTACCGCGAGGCCCTGACGTACACGCTGACGGCCAACGGACTACGTCCGGTCCGATCCGCGTGGGATCTACCCTCCCTGATCGGGACCCTCGGGTCGATTTCGCCGCGGGTGATTCTGCTCAACCTGGCCACCGTCGGGGTGCAGACCTTCCTACGGGCCGCCACCAGCTTGAGTCCGCGGACACCGGTGATCGCGGTCGGGGCGAACGAGGACGACGAGGACGCACTGTTGGCCTGTGCGGAGGCCGGCGTGGCGGCCTATCACATCCGAACGGACTCGCTGGCCACCCTGCTCACGCTGGTCGATGCAGTGGGACGCGGTGAGATCGCTTGTCCGACAGGGGTTTCAGAAGTCCTGCTCCGACGCATATGGAGGGTGTCGGGACGAGGCCGACGCGCTGTGAGAAGCCCGGCCCTGACCGCGCGCGAAATGGAGATCCTTCACCTGCTCAGGCTCGGCCATTCGAATCGAGACATCGCTGCCCGGTTGTCGATCGCGGTTCACACGGTCAAGAGCCACGTCCACAGTCTGCTGAAGAAGTTGGGTGTCAGCTCTCGCGCCGAAGCCGCGGCGTTGTCCCGGGCGCTGGATCTGGACCGAGAGATTACCGGCGGCCTAGGTCCGGGGTCTAGCCAGATTTGATCCCGATGGTCCATGTACGGGGACCGTGCCCGCACCGATAGTTGTGGGGTGTCGGATCAATTGACAGCGGGGACTATTCCCGGCGAGGCGGTGTGCCGCACATCCTGGCCGATGCCGATCATGGCTGATCGCCTACCTGAGCGAGGTGGACAGGATGGATGACTTCGATTGGGTGACATCGCAGGAGGCGATGAACGACGCTGCCGACGAAGTCGGTGCAGCCGTTTACAGTACCCGAAACGACTTGAAGCACAGCAGGGCTCATGGTCGGGTGGAAACCAGGGTCCTGATCGTCGATGACTGCATCCTCTTCCGGGAGTGTCTGGTCGGTGTGTTGACCGGACGCGACAATGGTGTCGCTGTCGATGCGGCGTGGGACCTGCCATCGGTCCTCACCCGGGCCGAAGCGATGCGTCCCCACGTGATCCTGCTGAGTATGGCGACCCGTGACAGCGCGATGCTGCTGCGCCAGATGGTCAAAGTGAATCCGGGGACGCCCGTGGTCGTCGTCGGCGTCTCCGAGGACGACGAGGCCGCCATCGTCGAATGCGCCGAGGCGGGCGCGGCCGGCTACCACCTCCGCAGCGAGTCGGTCAACGACCTCATGATGTTGATCCGCAACGTTGCTGCCGGTGAATCTGCATGTTCTTCTCGGGTGTCGGGTATTTTGCTCCGGCGGCTTTCTGCGCTCGCCGCGCAGCGGCAACCGGCGTCCAAGGACATCGTCCTGACCACCCGGGAGATCGAGATCCTCCGGATGATCGAAGCAGGGATGGCAAACCGTGAGATCGCCGACAATCTGTGTATAGCGGTGCATACGGTCAAGAACCACGTGCACAGCGTGCTGACCAAGCTGGGCGTGAGAACTCGCGAGCAGGCCGGTGTATTGGCCCGCAACATGTTGGCGATCTAGTCCCCGGTCCAGACCGGGGTACAGGACCGAAATCGCTCCGATGGCCCATTTACCAGTCGCAGTATCCAAAAGATAGTGGAAAACGTGTTTGCGGGGGAGACGTGCAGTTCTCGTTGCTCGGTGACTGCGCCGGGGTCCTCGTCAGTTGACTGTTCCGAAGGAGTCCGGTGATGTGCGGAATCATTGCTTGCCGGACACGGCTGCCGGCCGTCGAGTACCTGCGACTGGGCCTACGGCGGCTCGAGTACCGCGGGTACGACTCGGTGGGGGTGGCGCTGCAGACAGCCGACGGCAATGTCGTCCGACTGCGCACTGTCGGCCGGATCGAGGCTCTCGACGGACTCCTGCGGGAATGGGCCGGTCCTGAATTCAACGGCGCCGGGATCGGCCATACGCGTTGGGCGACACACGGTTCGGTGAACGCCGGTAATGCCCATCCGCACACCGACTGCACCGGACAGATCAGCGTCGTGCACAACGGCATCATCGAGAACGCGGATCAGCTTCGCGCCGAACTCACCTCCGCCGGACACACATTCGGCACCGGAGTGGACAGCGAAGTGCTGTGCCATCTGATCGAGGACGAGAGGATCGGAGAGCATGACCTGGTGCTGGCCCTGCAGAAAGCACTCGCCAGAGCCCAGGGATCGTGGGCGATCGCGGTCCTGGAGCAGGGCACGGGGCGAATAGCCGTCGCGGCCAACGGATCACCACTGTTGGTGGCAAGAACCGCACACGGCGACTTCGCCGCAAGCGACATCGCGGCGGTCGCCGACTGGGCCGAAGAGTTCCGCATCCTCGACGACGGGGACATCGTGGAACTCGGCACCGAGAGGTGGTGGCGCCGCGGGACAGCCATCCCGGCGCCGGCGGCCCACCGGTGCCTGTGGCGCAGCGGCGACGTGGAATTGCACCACTACTCCGACTACATGGGCAAGGAGATCGACGAACAACCGGCGGCAGCGGCGCTCCTGATCGAGGACCTGGCACCCGACATCGCGAACGGCGCCCTGTGGAACCGGCTCGGCTTACCGTCGTTCGATCGCCTTCGCGTCCTCGGTTGCGGCACTTCTCTCAATGCCGGCAATGTGATCGCGCACCTCGTCCGATCCCTCGGAGGGATACCGGTCACCGCCACCGTCGCCAGCGAGATCACGGCGGACGTGGCAGACGCCAACCAGCTGACGCTGGCCATCAGCCAATCCGGTGAGACCGCTGATGTGCTGCGTGCCATCGAATGTCCGGTGCTGGGAGACTCGCGACTGCTTGCGTTGACCAACAACACCCATTCGACGCTGGCGCGGCTCGCCGATGCGGTCGTCAACTGCTCAGCCGGCCCCGAGATCGGGGTGGCAGCGACGAAAACCTTCATGTGCCAGGTGATATCGGGTGCGGCGGTGATGATCTCGGCGCTGGTTGCGATGAGACGACTGTCTACCCACGCCGCAGCCGACCTGGTCGACGACCTCCGGCGAGTGCCCGACCAGTTGAGCGCCGCGCGGGCCCGGACGCAGGCCCTGATGCCACCCATCGTCGACGGCCTCGTCTCGGCCGGCGGGTTCATCTTCATCGCGCGCGGTTCGGGAGTGCCCTATGCCGCCGAGGGCGCCCTGAAGCTCAAGGAACTCACCTACCGGTGGGCCGAGCACTGCCCGGCCGGCGAACTCAAGCACGGGCCGCTGGCCCTGGTCGGGCCCGGCACACCGGTCATCGTCGTGGACAACGGCGACCCGAAGCTGGCGTGCAACATCGCCGAGGTCGCGGCCCGGGGCGGCCACGTCCTGACGATCGGCGACGCGGGCAGCGCACTGCCGGTCCTCGACGGGCCGGCCGCTCCCTGGGGCCCGATCGCGGCGACGATACCCCTGCAGATGCTGGCCCGCGGCCTCGCGGTGGCGTTGGGACGCGATGTCGACAAACCTCGAAACCTCGCCAAGTCGGTGACGGTCGAATGAGCGGGCTGACGAGGCCCGCGGCCAGTAGTCCGCTGGCGTTCGGCGCCGTTGTCGCCGACGTGGTGGGCGACTTCGACACTGCGGCCCGCCGCTGGCCCGACCGACCGGCCGTCGTGCACAACCGCACCGCGATCCCTTACCGCCTTCTCGTGGAGCGGGTGCGCGTTGTGGCTGCCCGCTGTGCCACCGGGGCACTCGGGGATGCCAAGAGCGCTGCAGGCCTCGTGGGCGTCCTGGTCTCCCACGATCCCTCGGTCGCGGATCATCTGCTGGGGATCCTGCTGGCCGACGCCACCTACTGCCCGGTCGACGCGTCTTCCCCGGCCGGAAGGCAGGCGGCCGTCGCCACCGCGCTGGGTGTGTCTCATCTGGTACCCGCGGGGGAAATCCCCCTCGCCCGGCCCGAACAATCCGGCATGTTGCCGATGCCGCGATGGCGGGGCGCCGACGCCGCCTACGTGCTGTGCACCTCCGGATCCACGGGCACTCCGAAACCGGCCGTGATTTCCCGCAGGGCGCTCACCGTCACGGTGCGGGCGCTGCGAAAGCTCTTCGCCCTCACGCCGGAGGACCGCGTGCTGCAGTTCGCCTCGCTCGGCTGGGACACATGCCTGGAGGAGATCCTGCCGGCGTTGACCGCAGGCGCTGCAGTGGTTTTCGACGACCGAGCGCACACCGGGTCATTCCCGACGTTCCTGCGCATGCTCGCCGACCAGGAAATCACCGTCCTGGACCTACCGACAGCGTTCTGGCACGAACTGGTGTTGTGGCTCGATGAGGAGGGAGCGGCCCTACCGGGCTGCGTCCGACTGGTGATCATCGGCGGGGAGCGCGTCGACCCGACCAGACTGCAGCAGTGGCGCGGTCTCGACACCGGGCGCATCAGACTGCTCAACACCTACGGCTGCACCGAGACCACGATGATCACCCATGCGGTGACACTCTGCGGTCCCGGCGCCGAGCCGGGCCTGGAGATCCCGGACGGCGAGGCGCCCATCGGTCGGCCGCTTCCGCACGTCCGTGACCACATTTCCGACGACGGCGAGTTGCTGGTCTCGGGTCCCGGCCTGGCGACCGGCTATCTCGGGGCGGCCGAGGCGACCGCTGCCGCATTCCCTGTGGCCGACCACGGTGACGGGCCGCAGAGGTGGTTCGCCACCGGGGATCTGGTCATTCGGGGCGAGAACGGTCTGCTCTATGTGCGCGGCCGCGCAGACCAACAGGTCAAGGTGCGCGGCGTCCGTGTGCATCCGGCTGAGGTGGAGATGCAGCTGACCACCCATCCTGCGGTCGCACGAGCGGTGGTCATGGGTGAACGGTTGCTCGAAGGCACCGCACTGACGGCATATGTCGTGGCATCGCGGGAGACCACCGGCGCGGAACTCAGGCGATACCTCGGTGAGCGATTGCCGTCGCAATTCGTGCCGAGCCGAGTCCGATTCATCAAAGAGCTGGTGTACACGCCCAGCGGGAAAGTCGATCGCGCTGCGACCCAGCGTGCCGTAGCAGACCAAAACAACGAAGGAGCATGTCAATGAGCGTCGAACACATCGCCGGAATCTTCCGCAGGATACTCAAAACTGCTGAGGTGGAACAGGACTCGGACTTCTTCGAGCTCGGCGGCGACTCGCTGCTCGCGACCAGGGTGCTCAGCGCGATCGCACGGGACATCGGCATCGAGCTCACCTATGACGACATCGTCGAGTACCCGACCCCGGCGGGCCTGTTCGGCCTCACTGCGGCCGTGACGTCATGACGCCGGAACGGATGCGGGTCGCCGTCATCGGCGCCGGGCTGGCCGGGCTGACAGCCGCGGCCGAGTTGACGGCTGCCGGTGCGGACGTCGTCGTGTTGGAGGCGCGCGACCGCGTCGGCGGCCGGATGCACGGCGTCGAGGTGGCGCAGGGTGTCGTCGCGGACGGAGGTGCTGCCTACCTGGGGGTGCAACACACCGAGCTGCTGAAGCTGATCGCCCATCACGGCATGAGGCTCGCGTCCACCGCCATGGTGGGGGACAGCACCTTCCTGATCGGTAAGGATCGCATGACGACACCGGGTCGGGTCCCCCCGCTGGACCCGATTGCGCTCGGCGACATCTTCGACAAGCTCGAGGATCTCGTCGACCAGGTGCGCCCGGAAGCGCCGTGGCTGACGCCCGGCGCCGAACGCCTCGACCGAGTGTCCGCGGCGCGCTGGCTCGCCGACGAGATCCGCCGGCCGGACGCGAAGACGTTCTTCCCGCTGTTCCTCGGCGAGATGATGGCGGCTGACCCGGCGGCGGTCTCGGTGCTGCACATGGCGTTCTACTTGCGTTCCGGCGGGGGCCTCCAGTATCTCAACGCCTTCGAGGGCGGAGCTCAGCAGTGGCGGATCGACGGCGGCGCGCATCTTCTCTGCGAAGCTCTCGCGTCACAGCTCGGGGACCGGGTACATCTCCGGCAACCAGTTCAGGCGATCGACCAGGACGCTGACGGCGTCGAGGTACTTTCGGTCTCCGACACCGACGGCGCATGGTCGGTGTACCGCGCAGACCGGGTGGTCGTGGCGGTCCCGCCGCTGCTGGCCCAGCGGATCGAGTTCCGGCCCGGGCTGCCCGCACCGAGAGCGACCGCAGCCACCGGGAAAGGTTGCGCCATCAAAGTTCAACTCGGATTCCCGGCGCCCCTGTGGCGAGACCACGGGTTGTCCGGCTGGTCGGTCAGCACGGGCGGGCCACTGCTGTCCACGGTCGACGATTCACCGACCGACGAATCCGCCGGCGTGCTCACCGGTTTCGTCACCGGCGCGGAGGCGACGGACTTCTCGCGCCTGACCCCGTCGGACAAGAAGACAGCAGCGCTTGCGCACCTGCGCAGGATCTTCCCCGACCTACCCGCGCCGGCGCAGTGCACGGTGACTGACTGGCTGACCGAGAAGCACAGCCGGGGTTGTTATGCCGCACTGTTCGGTCCGGGTGACTGGCTGCGGCTGGGCCCGACGCTGACCGAGCCGCACGGCCGTGTCCACTGGGCCGGCACAGAGACCAGCCTCGAGTTCTTCGGTTTGATGGAAGGCGCGATCAGATCGGGCCGACGGGTCGCCGCCGAGTTGGCCGCCATCGATTCCGGGGTCCACCATTCACGAAAGGTCCTGGCACGATGACCACACTCGCCGAATCCCGGGACGAAGGGTTCACCGCGGCCGCCGAACAACCGTATACCTACGAGCGCCGGACATTGTTCGAGCCGGACTGGCGACGCTATCCGGGTTGGTCGGCCGTCACCGACTCCGAGTGGCGGGATCCGCAATGGCAGCGCGCACACACGGTGAAGAACATCCAGCAGTTGCGCGCCGCGCTCGGCGATCTGCTCGACGAGCGGTTCTACGCCGACCTCGCCACCGACCAGCGGCGGCGGTCGACGATGTCGATGCTCCTGCCGCCGCAGATGCTCAACACGATGGTCCCCGGCGAGGTGCCGGATCGCGACCGGTTCACCGAGGCGTTCTACTCCGATCCGATCCGCCGTTACATGCTGCCGGTGTTCAGCGACCGGCACCCGGAATGGTGCTCTCACCCGTACGCCGAACGGGATTCGTTGCACGAGAGTGACATGTGGGTGGTCGAAGGTCTGACGCACCGGTACCCCACCAAAGTGCTCGCCGAGATGCTGTCGACGTGTCCGCAGTACTGCGGACACTGCACGCGGATGGACCTGATCGGCAACTCCACGCCGACGGTCACCAAGACCAGGCTGACCCTGCAGCCGGCCGACCGGCACGAACGCATGCTGGACTACCTACGTGCCACCCCGACGGTGCGCGACGTGGTGGTATCCGGCGGGGACGTCGCCAACGTACCGTGGCCGAGGTTGGAAGCTTTTGTGCTGCAACTGCTGGAGATCGACACCATCCGGGACATCCGGCTGGCCACCAAGGCGCTGGCAGCGTTACCGCAACACTGGTTGCAGGACAAGGTGATCGACGGGGTCCATCGCGTGGCACGCCTGGCCGCGGCGCGCGGTGTAAACCTGGCATTGCACGCGCACATCAACCACGTGCAGTCGGTGACACCGCTGGTTGCTTCTGCCGCTCGGGCGCTGCTCGATGCGGGGTTGCGGGACGTCCGCAACCAGGGGGTGTTGATGCGTGGAGTGAACGCCTCCGCCAAAGACCTTCTCGACCTGTGCTTTGCGCTGCAGGGAGAGGCCAACATACTGCCGTACTACTTCTACATGTGCGACATGATCCCCAACGCCGAACACTGGCGGACGTCGCTCGCACAGGCCCAGCAGTTGCAGCTGGCCATCATGGGGTACCTGCCCGGTTTCGCCACGCCACGGGTGGTCTGCGATGTTCCGTACGTCGGAAAGCGGTGGGTCCATCAGGTCGTCCGTTACGACCGGAACCTCGGAATCTCCTACTGGAGCAAGAACTACCGCACCATTCTGGAGAGTTCTGACGATGAGGCGTTGAACAGGGTGTACCCGTATTTCGACCCTATCGACAGCCTTCCTGCCCTCGGGCAGGAGTGGTGGCGCAAGAACGGGCACCGCCCGTGCGAGGCGGAGATCTACGACATTTCCGCGACGGCACCGTAGACGACATCCGATACCGGAGGGTGTGCGACATGACCGTAACGATCAGCGCGATCACAGATACCCATGTGGCTGCCGTCGCGGAGTTTCTGCGCGACCAACACAACGGCGGGGTGCCCTGGGATCGCGCGTGCGCCTCGCTGCCGTGGACGGCGAAGGCGCCCAATCGCGGATTCATGATCAGAGACGGAGACCGGGTGGTCGGCACCTTGCTGGCGCTCTACTCAGAACGCCTTGTGGCAGGCCGTACCGAGCGGTTCTGCAACCTGGGTTCGTGGTGTGTACTGCCCGAGTACCGGTCTCGCAGCATCTCGCTGCTCAACTCTCTCCTGGCCCAGGAGGGTTACCACTTCACGGTCCTTTCCCCCGACGAGCGGTCGCAGGAAGTGCTGGAGTGGTTGAAGTTTCGTTCCCTGGACACCACCGCGGCGCTCGTACCTCACCTGCCGTGGCCGACACTTCCGGGGGCAACGAGAATCAGTGCCGACCCCGAGGTGATCGAAAACACCCTCCGCGGCCACGAGCTTCAGATCTACCGCGACCATGCCCATGCGCTGGCCGCACATCACCTGGTGATCTGCCGTGACGGGGCGTCGTGCTACGTCATCTACCGCGAATCGCGCCACAAGAGTGGTCTGGTGCTCGCTGTCATCGTGCACGTCAGCGATCCCGCTCTCTTCCACCGGGCCATGCCGGCGCTGGGTCGCCACCTCCTGACCCGTCACGGACTGGTGGCGAGTCTGATCGAGCTTCGGATCATCGATCGGAAGCCGCGCTTCGCGCTCACGTTGAGTCGCCCGCCCAAGATGTACCGCAGCGACAGCCTCGAAGACCGAGACGTCGACGATCTCTACAGTGAGCTCGTGTGCGTGCCGATGTAGCTGCGTAGTCGCGGCCGCTCCAGCTTTGGCCCCGGTGAGGAAAATTATTTGCCCTGCAAGTACCTGCGGGGTCAATCGGGTGGGCGTTCCCGCTGGACGGGCACGTCGTCGATCTAGTCCCGGGGACCGCCTGAAGCTACCGGTCCGACCACGTCGCGCCGAACAACCGGCAGCCCTCCGGGCGAACAACGTTGCACGCTATCGGGATCCGCTGCGCATCGGCGCCGGTGATCCATGCAGATCGGTGACGGGAACTAGTTCCGGGATTCATCCCAAAGTTCGCTCCGACGGTCCATGTACTACAGACCGGCGGGAACCGATAGTTGAGGAGTGCCTCAAGAGTTAGCTGTCCGAAGTTCGGTGACATGGCTCCGCGAGTTGTCTGTCACCCCTTCGGGCAAGTCCTCACAGCGGCCTGCCGATCGGGGGGAGCGGCGATGCGCACCGTAGTCACCGGAGCAGCCGGGTTCGTCGGCTCCACTTTGGTGGATCGTCTCCTGTCCCTGGGGCACCACGTGATCGGCATCGACAACCTCAAGGCCGGCAGCCTGACCAATCTCGACAGCGCATTCCGCTGCAGCGAGACAGGGCAGGGTCGTTTCAGACTCCTCACCCTGGACGTTCAGGCGCCGGAGCTCATCGGCGTCATCGCCGGCGTCAACCCGAGCGTCATCTTCCACCTTGCGGCACACGTGGATTCACGGGCGGCGGTGGACGACCCGCTCCTGGATGCGCGCACCAACATTCTCGGCACCATCAACCTCTGCGAGGCCTGCCGGTTCGCCGATGTCCGCAGGATCGTGTACACCACCACGGCGGGGAACGTCGAGTTCCCGGCCTCACCACACGACGTGGCCAAGCTCGCCGGCGAGATGTACCTGCGGTCCTACGCAGACCGGTACGGCCTCACGCCCATCTGCCTGGCGTTCGGAAGCGTATACGGACCGCGTCAAAACATCGGGGCCGCAGCCGATGTCGTGGCACCGATCGGCGCCCCGCCGATGGCGGACCTCGTCTCGGTCGACGATGTCGTCGAAGCCCTGGTGCACGCGGGGTGCGCGGCGGATGTCGCCCCCGACTTCGGGATGGCGGTCTAGTCATGGCACACCCCGACGTCGTCAACGGCAGGCGCGCACTCGTGTCCACGCTGCGTACGCGGGATCCGCTGGTGACCGAACCCGCCGCGGAGGTTGCGGCCACCACGCTCGATGCCCTGCCACCGGCGGTGGTCACCCGCGTCCGTTGGCAGCATCAGTACGCGGGACGCCTCGCGATCAGCGACGCCCTGGTCATCGTCGCAGCGATTGTGCTCGCCCAGTACATCCGATTCGGCGCGATCCTCACCACGCCCGACATCGAAACCCTTTATGTGACAGTCTCGTCGGTGCTCATCGCGATTCTCTGGATGACCGCGATGGCCGCTTTCCGCACCAGGTCGTGCACAGTCATCGGGGCGGGGATCGAAGAGTACCGGCGGGTGGTGGCGGCGTCGTTCACCACCTTCGGAGCCCTCGCGATCGCCGAACTGCTCGCCAAGCTGGAGATTTCGCGCGGCTACCTCGCCGTCGCCCTACCGGTCGGGACGGTCGGCCTGCTGCTGAGCAGGTGGTTGACTCGCCGACACGTGGCGGCGCGGCGGGCCGACGGTGGATACCAGACGGCGGTGCTGGCCATCGGAGACGCAGCATCTGCTGCACATCTGGCAGCCGAGCTGACGGCCGACCCGACGGAGGGCTACCGCGTCGTGGGGGTGTGCATACCGGGGCTTGATACCCAGCACGGGGACTACCTGCCGGTGGCCGGCCGGCAGATTCCGGTCGTATGCGGGGAAAGTCAAGCGCTGCAGGCGGTTCGGACGTACGGTGCCGATACCGTCGCATTGGCGGGTACCGGGCACCTGACCGTACAGCAGCTCCGCCGGCTCATCTGGGAACTCGAGCCGATGGGTGTCGACCTCATGGTCTCACCGGGCGTCGTCGATGTGGCGTTGTCACGGTTGGTGATGCGCCCGATCTCGGGGCTGCCGCTGCTACAGATCGAGAAGCCACAGTATCGGGGGGCGAAACGGTTCCAGAAGCGGGCCTTCGACTTCGGCTTCGCACTGGCGGCGCTGATCGCGACGGCCCCGATCCTGATCGTCTCGGCGATGCTGATCAAGCTCACCAGTCGAGGGCCGGTCTTCTACTGCTCCGAGCGCATCGGAGTCGATGGCCGACCGTTCTGCATGTTGAAGCTGCGCAGCATGGTCGAAGACGCCGATCAGCAGTACGAGAGCCTGGTGGCCAAGAACGAGAGCGACGGGCTGCTCTTCAAGATTCGTGACGACCCCAGGGTCACCCCGGTGGGTCGCCTGTTGCGGCGCTTCAGCATCGACGAACTGCCCCAGTTCATCAACGTGTTGCGCCAGGACATGAGCGTCGTGGGGCCGCGTCCGCCGCTGCGCCGGGAAGTCGAAGCATACGACGGCGATGTGCTGCGCCGGCTTCTGGTCAAACCAGGGATCACCGGACTGTGGCAGGTCAGTGGGCGCTCCGACCTTTCCTGGGACGAGTCGATCCGCCTCGACCTGTCCTATGTCGACAACTGGTCCATGGTGGGCGACATCGTGATCGTCGCCAAGACACTGCGTGCCGTGCTGCTGCGAAGCGGTGCGTACTGAGGGGGAAGCAGTGCCTGTTGTGCTGCACCGGCGAAAGCCGAAATCACTGAGGGATCGAAGGTTCGGAAAATGATGAGGACAATAGTCACCGGCGCGGCAGGTTTCATCGGGTCGACCCTGGTCGACCGGCTCCTGGCAGAAGGTCATCAGGTGCTCGGCATCGACAACCTGAGCACCGGGCAGACCACCAACCTCGAGCATGCCTGCCGTCGCTACGGCCGCAGCGGGCATTTCGTCTTCAACAAGGTCGACGTACGCGCCTCGGCGCTTCACGATCTGGTCGCGGCCACACGGCCCGACGTCGTCTACCATCTGGCCGCGCAGGTCGACCTTCGCGCCTCGGTCGCCGACCCGCAGCACGACGCCAGCTGCAATGTGCTCGGAACGATCAACGTCCTGGAGGCCTGCCGCACCTCCGGGGTGCGCAAGATCGTCTACGCCGCCTCGGGCGGCTCGCGGTACGGTGCACCAACCTCTCTGCCGGTGAACGAGCACACTCCGCCGGATCCGTTGTCGCCCTACGCCGCAGCAAAATATGCCGGCGAGGTCTACCTGAACGCCTACGCGGACATGTACGGCATCGTCCCCATCAGCCTCGGCCTGGCCAACGTGTATGGACCGCGCCAGAACCCGCACGGTGAAGCCGGTGTGATCGCCATCTTCAGCAGCAGTCTGCTGGCCGGCCGACCGGTGACGGTGTTCGGAGACGGAACGGCCAGCCGTGACTACGTCTACGTCGACGACGTCGTCGAGGCGTTCGTGCGCGCCGGTCGCTGTCGGTCTGCAGCGCCCGGGATCTACAACATCGGCACCGGACAGCAGACCACCACCAATGACGTCCACCGCATGATCTCCGAGGCGCTCGGCGGGACACCGCCGCCGCGCTATGCACCTGCTCGCACCGGGGAGGTGCAGGCGATCGCGCTGGATGTGACGAAGGCCCGCGACCACCTCGGCTGGGTACCGTCGGTCGACGTAGAACGTGGCATCAAGAACACCCTCCACTGGTTGCGCGGTGTGCTGGAGCCCGAGCCTCTCGCGGTGTACGGCGCCTGATGAATTCCCAACTCGCGCGGCACATCGACCAGATCCGCCAACGGTGGTGGGTGGTGGCGCTGACGGTCACCCTGACCGTCCTCGCCACGGCAGTCCAGTCATCGGACACCGACGCCACATACGTGGGTAAGGCCCTTCTCGTCCAGTCCTCGCCCGAGAGAACGCCGGAGCAAGACGCGACCATGGCAGTGGGTTACGCGACGCTGTTCAACGAACCCGTGACCATCGGCCGGTTGCGTGAGCGGACGCAGGTGCCCGAGAACGTCACCTTCGAAGCCAGGACCGTCGCGGCCAGTCCGATCCTGACGATCGAGGCGACTGCGCAGGATCCCGAGGTCGCGCAGACTGCCGCCCAACAGGTGGCAGCGGCGTTCAGCGAGGACATCAACTCCGTGCGTAACGCCAGATTCAACACGCAGATTCGTGATCTGGAGCGCCAGGTACAGGTTCTCAAAGCCCAGCCCGAGCCCGACGGCAGTATGAACCCACTGGTTCCCATCGTGCAGCAGCGGCTTGACGATCTGCGTGCCGAGGCCACCGACAACCTACGGGATCTGCAACTGCGCGCCGGCGTCACCAAAATGGAACCCGAGTTCGTGCAGCAGGTTCTTACGGGCGCGTTGGGCGGGCTGTTCCTCGGCGCCCTGGCCGCACTCGGCCTCGCCGCGATGTCACCGCGGCTGACGAACTCCCGCGACCTTGCGTACAAGACGGGGGTCGAGCCGTTGATCGAGGTGCCCAGATCCGGCCTGATCCGCGGAAACCGGTTGCGCGAGGAGCGGTTACGGATGCTGGCGAATTTCATCAGTCTCCAGGAACTCCCCAAGTCCGCGGCGATCACGCTCACGGACTGCCGTGGAGTGCGGGCAGCCCAGGACGTGGCCGAAGACCTGGCCCGGCTCTCCGCCCAGCAGGGCCGCCGCACCGTATTGGTCTACGCGAACAACGAGGGCGCCCTGCCTTCGTCTGCTCCCGGCTTCAACAACGTGTTGACCGACCTCGCACTGGTCGAGCAGGCGTTGGTCGATTCCCCGATGGAGTCGCTGAAGATCTTGCCGGCGGGGTCCGATGTCGCCGACCGGTATCCGCTGATGAGCCGTGAACGTATCGACGCCGTACTCGAGAAGCTACGGGCGGAGGCAGACGTCGTCGTCATCATCGCACCGCCGATCACAGCCACCATCGAGACCCATCCGTTGTGCGCTGCAGCTGATTTCACGATCCTGGTCGTCGGGAAGCGGGTCTCGCGTGCCGGCGACGTCGTCGAGGCAGCCGAGGGTCTGGGCAAAGCCCACGCCGAGTTGCTGGGCGCTGTGCTGGTCGACGGGAAGACACGCGAGACCGTGGGATCCCAGGTGGTGCTGTCCCACCGAGCCGGCGGCCTCGAGGGTCGACCGAGAATTCTGGACCCACGTCGATGATCGCCCTGCACAGCGCCCCGTCGACCGAGACCCAGACCTATCGGGTTCGGGAGCACCTACCCGCCGTCGTCATCGCGTCGGTCGGCACCGTCGCGGTGGGCGCAGCCGTGGCCGTGTCCGTCAACCCGGGTCAGCTTCTGGTCACCCTCGCCACCGCGGGGATCTTGGCAACCTGTGCGTTGAAGAGTCCGCCCTTCGCCGTGATGCTGATGATCGTCACGCTGTTCCTGCGGACACCGCTGGCCGCGGCGAGCGGACTCCCGGTGGAGCTGTGGTTGCTGGTGTTCGTGCTGCTGGTGCTTGCGACGGTGCTGTGGCTGGAACGTACATCGTTGCGGGTGAGTGGTACCGGGCCTGTCGAGTGGACGATGGCTCTGTTCCTGTTCTGGAACATCTACTCCATGGTCTCGCCGCACGAGTACGCGGCGATCGACCCCGCCACCGGTGGACCGTTGCCGGTCGTGCGCTTCATCGTGGTCGCCACGCTGATCCCGTTCACGCTCTACGTGGTCGGCCGCTACACCTTCGACCGTCCTGCAGCCGTTCGCGCACTCCTGTGGACGATCCTTCTGCTGGCCGCGTACTCCGCAGCGGTGAGCATCATGCCGGCAGCCGGGCTGGGCAGCTGGGTCTGGCCCCGGTACATCGTGGACGATCCGGCATGGGACGGCCGTGCCGTCGGCGTGTTCAACCAGCCGGTGGTCAACGGGATGGTGCTGACACTGGGGTTCGCGATTGCAATGTTCTTCGTCAGCAGCCGCGGTGAGCCCGCGTGGCGGAGGTGGTGCGCAGTCGTCATCGTCGCCTCGTGCGGCGTCGGCATCTACCTGACCCATACGCGCGCGGTCTGGCTCAGCGCGGTGCTCGTGCTCGTCATCGGGGCATTGTCGGCCAAGGGGTTCCGGAGCGGGTTCGTCGCCGCTCTCGGGCTCGTCACCACTGCAGTGCTGCTGAACTGGGCGGCTTTCACCAGCAGCGACCGCGAAGCGGGCGGCGTGGCCTCGGCGAGCGAAGTGCAGTCCAGGCTCAACGACATCGAGACAGCATTGTGGGCGCGGACGGAGAAACCGTTGGCGGGCTGGGGGATCGGCCGATTCCCGGCGGTGAACACCTTCCACCACCAACAGTGGTCGCAGGATGTGCCCTGGGCCGGCGGCTACGGCGAGGCCGCCCACTCCAACGAGATGGGCGTGCTCGCCGAGCTGGGTGCCATCGGTCTGGTCCTGTGGTTGTCGGTGCTGGTTCTCATCGTCATTCGGCTGCGCAGCGCGTATCGCTCACTCTGTGACCACGACTTGTGTGGACGTCCGCTGGCGGTCCTCGCGATCATGGCCCTCGCGATCCTGGTCTGCACCGGGCTGACCGTCGACCTCCGCTACTTCGACTTCCCGACCGCCACCACATTCCTGCTTGTCGGAATCGCTGTCGGCTGGTCGGAGCGAGTCAAGAGCCGCGCCGGCGCACCGGTCGGCGACGTCCGACAGGAACCGGTGCGCCATGGTTGACCAGAAGGCGTTGTGGGTGTCCACCAGTACGCAGACGCGGGGCGGCATCGCGTCCTATGTCCGCGCCATTCAGGACACCTCTGTGTGGCAGGACTGGAACGTCCGCCATGTCGCCACCCACCGCGACGGGACCGCTGCGGAGAAGATCGCCGTCTTCGCAAGCGGCACGCTGCGATTCGTCGTCGAGCTGATCCGATTCCGCCCCAGTGTGATTCATCTGCATGCCAGCACCCGGGGCAGCTTCGTCCGCAAGGCGATCCTGTTCTGGATCAGCCGGATCACCGGCACCCCGGTCGTCCTGCACATGCACGGGTCGGGCTTCCCGCAGGACTACGAAGACTCGCCCCGCGCGGTTCGCGCGATGGTCCGCGCGACGCTGCGCCGCGCGGACGCGTTCGTCGCACTCGGGCAGATGTGGGCCGACCGGATGCAGAAGATCGTTCCGGACGCGCGGATCCACGCCATTCCCAACGGTGTTCGCCTTGCACCGCGGGTCGCCCAGCGCTCTGCGGTGCCTCTTTCGGTGGTCTTCCTCGGACGGATCGGCGACCACAAGGGGACCTTCAGGTTGCTCGACGCATGGGCCAAGCTGAACTGCGAGCCCGACTTCGTCACGGCGAGCGGCACCACGGCCACGTTGACGATCGCCGGCGACGGCGAGATCGACCGTGCGCGCCGATACGTCAAGGACCTGTGCCTGGAAGACACGGTCACCGTGCACGGCTGGCTCTCCGAGACGCAGGTCGGTGACATGCTCGACCGTGCGCAGGTGCTGGTGCTGCCCTCGCGCAACGAAGGGCAGCCGATGGCGGTCCTCGAAGCCATGGCCCGCGGCCTCTGCGTCATCGCAGGAGACGTCGGCGGCCTGCCCGAGATGATCGGCGGCGGCGCCGGCATCCTGATTCCGCCCGACGACGCGGAGGCCGTCGCAGACGCGCTGCGGAAGGTCATCGGCGACCACGAGTTGCGCGACCGGTACGGAGCCGCGGCCCACCTCAGAATCCGCGAGCAGTTCGACACCGAGGCAATCGCGCGCCGACTCGACGTGCTCTACCGGGAGGTGTGCGCATGAGCGGCCACCCGACCAGGATGACGTTCGTCGTCCCGCTCATGAAAGCCGGTGGGGCGGAACGCCATCTGACCACCTTGCTGCCACGGCTGGATCCAGCACGGTTTGCGCCGACCGTCGTGTGCATCGGCGGGGAAGGCGACATGTTCGCCGACCTGCGGGAGGCCGGCATCCCGGCAACCGCGCTGAACCTGCGCAAGGGGCAGCCGGTGCGCGCAGTGCGCGAACTTGCGGCCATGTTCCGCCGGGAACAGACCGATGTGGTCGTCATGTCCGGATACAACGCCGAGACCCTGGGGCGCGTCGCGGCGCGGATCGCCGGCGTCGGACACACCGTCCTGTGGGTACACAACGCGAGCGAGATCACGCCGCGCAGCGTGATCCACCGACTGGTGGACCAGGGCCTGAGCCGGTGGACCACAGCCTACTTCGGGGTCGCCAACGCCCAGCTCCGCTTCCTGATACACGAACGCGGTTATGCCGCAGACAGAATCCGGATCATCCACAACGGAGTGGATCCCACACTGTTCGACGGTCCCACCGACCCGGAGGTGCGCGCCGAGTTCGGCATCGGACAGGGCGCACCGTTGGTGGGAATCCTGGGTTCACTGCGGCCGGAGAAGGACCACGCCACATTCCTGCGCGCCGCCCGGCTGGTCCTCGACAGGATCCCGGAAGCCGAGTTCCTCGTCGTCGGGGACGGACGGTGCCGACACGAGCTCGAGCTGCTCTGCGACACCTTGGCAATCACACCGCGTGTGCACTTCGCCGGTGCCCGGTCGGACGTCGGCCGGATCCTGCGCGCGGTGGACGTGTTCGCGCTGACCTCGACCACCGAATGCCTCCCGATGGCGCTGCTGGAAGCCATGGCCTGCGCCCGGCCGGCCGTCTGTACCGCGGTCGGCGGCGTCACCGAGGTGGTTCAAGAAGGAATCACCGGACATCTGGTGCCGCCGAAAGACCCCGTGCAACTGGCTGATCGGCTCATCCGGATCCTCGCGGACCCACTCACCGCGCGTCGAATGGGACGCGCCGGCCGCCGCCACGTCGAGTCGGCATTCACCCTCGATCGCAGCGTGGAAGCCGCACAGAACGCGATCGAGGAACTCGTCACCCCTGCGCACACCCCAGTGGACGGAGTCAACGCATGAACCCACACATTCTGATCCTCGTCGAGAACCTCTCGGTGCCGTTCGACCGGCGGGTGTGGCAGGAGGCCCAGGCGCTGACAGGCGCGGGGTTCAAGGTCACGGTGATCTGCCCGGTCGGAACCACCCAGGACACTTCGCGCGAAGAGGTCATCGAGGGCGTCCGGATCCTGCGGTACCCGCTGCGCCCGGCAACGGGTGGCCCGAAGGGATATCTGCGCGAATACACCCTTGCGCTGTGGCACACGCTGCGCCTCGCGGTCAAGGTCCGCCGGGAGAGCCGGATCGATGTCGTGCAGGCATGTAACCCACCGGATCTGCTGTTCCTGATCGCGCTGGTGCTGCGCCCGTGGGGGACCCGTTTCGTGTTCGACCACCACGACCTCGTACCCGAGCTGTTCCTCTCCCGCTTCGCCCGCGGCGGTCGCTGGCTCTACCGGATGACCCGGTACGTCGAGCGGATCACCTTCGCATCCGCCGACGCGGTGATCTCGACCAACGAGAGCTACCGCCGGATCGCGATCGAACGAGGCGGCATGGCTCCCGGCCGGGTGACCGTGGTCCGCAGCGCCCCCGACCTGAGCCGCTTCGTGCCCCAACCGGAGGACAGAGACCTGTTGCACGGCAAGCGATTCCTGCTCGCGTACCTGGGTGTGATGGGCCCCCAGGACGGTGTCGACTACGCGTTGCGCGCGGTGCGGCTCCTGCGCACCGAGATCGGACGCGACGACTTCCACTGCATCTTCATGGGAGCCGGCGACGTCTTGCCCGACATGATCGAGCTCAGTGCCGAACTCGGCATCTCCGACCTCGTCGAATTCCCCGGCCGGGTGCCCGAAGAATTCGTCGAGAGGTGCCTGTCGACCGCCGACGTGTGTCTGTCGCCGGACCCGTCCAACCCGCTCAACGACGTGTCGACGATGAACAAGGTCGTCGAATACATGGCGATGGGCCGCCCGGTCGTGTCCTTCGACCTCGCAGAGGCGCGCGTCTCGGCCGGAGACGCCGCGGTCTACGTGCCGGAGAACGACGAACTCGGCTTCGCGCGCGCCATCGACACGCTGCTGCGGGACCCCGAGCGCCGCCGCCGCATGGGAGAGCTCGGACGCCACCGGGTCGAAACAGAACTGTCCTGGGAAGCGTCCAGCCGCAGCCTCATCCGGTTCTACCGCGAGTTGCTCGACGCAGGTCGCCGGAAAGAATACGCCCTGGCCGCGGGCGGAGAAGTGGCGTGAGCACCCCCGGGGATCTGCTGGACGCCCCACAGGCGGGCGACGACGCGTCGACGGGTGCCGGCCCCGCCGACGATTCCACCTCGCGCACTCCCGGCATGGTCAGCCAGTTCGCGGTGTTCGTCGGCCCGCTGATGGTTTATGCGCTGCTGCCGACGCAGAATCACAACTATGCCGACGACTCGCTGTCGTGGGCGTACCAACTCACCCAGTCGGGCAATCTGATCAACAGTCATCACCTGTATCTGAACCCCATGCGGTGGCTCTATCAGCTGCTCCTCGATGTGGGTTTGACCGTCAACCCGGTGTCGCTGCTCGCGTTCTATTCGGCAGTGTGGGGTGCGATCGGGCTGGCCGTGCTGTACCGACTGCTGGTGCGGGCCGGTCTCGGCAAGACCGCACTGTGGGGCGCACTACTGTGCGGCGTCAGCGCAGGCTACTGGTCGTACTCGATCGCCGGCGACGTCTACATACCCGCTGCCGCCCTGATGATCATCGGCGTGTACTGCGTCTACTGCGGACTCACCACGCGGCGGACTCGCGGCGCTCGGTGGTATGCCCTCGCCGCGGTCGTGGCGTTCACACTCATGCTGACCCACCATCAGGCTCACGTCGTCTTCGTACTCGGCCTGATCCCCGCCGTGCTGCTGACACGCAAGGCGACGGCGCTGCGGCGAGCGCTCATCGGTATCGCCGTGCCGGCAGCGGTCTGCTCGCTCGCGGTGGCCATCTATGCGGTCGCGTACCTCTCGCTGCCCGAGGAACAGCAACACGGTTTCGTCGCGTTCGGCGTCGGATACGTCGAGTCCTTCGAACCGCGCGCCGACCAGAAGCAAATCGGGATCGGCACCCTGGCCAACATCGCGGCGGGCGAGACCCGCGCCCTCGTCTCGACCAATGTGATGTTCGGCAATGAGGAAGTGGCACAGGCGGTTCAGGACCGATATCCGTACCGCGCGACCTATCCGTTCCCATATCTGGTCCGCGATGTCCCCGCTCCTGTGGCGATGCTGGCCGGGATCTCGGCGGCCATCGCCATGCTGCTGACCGCGCTGCTGTCGGTGCGCGGGTTGTGGGTCGGGCTGAAGGAGAGGGGCCTGGTTCTTCTCGTGACAGTTCCGATGATCCCGCAGCTGCTGTTCTTCGCGTGGTGGGAAGGTATCTCCGACGAATTCTCCCTGTGGACTCTGCCATTGGTGGCCATCCTCGCCGCCCGCGGCGCCGCCCGGATGACCCATCCGCTGCGGTGGCTCAGAGCCACAGTGGCCTGCGTGTTCGTCAGCACCTTCGTGGGTTCTGTCCTGTTGTACTGGAATCCCGCCAATGACATCGACCAGGTGAATGACGGGTACATCTCTTCGCTTCATCACGGCGACCTGCTGGTCGGCTTCGAAGACATCCAGTCCGACTTCCGGATAATGCTCGCCGCCGACCGGCGCGGGTTCGAGTACCTCAACTTCTTCAATGTGCGCGATACCGAGGACGTCCGAGAATTCGACGCTGCCCTGGATGCCGCGGCCGACGCGGGCATGCGGATCCATATCTCGCCGCGGCTCACCCATCCGCCGAAGAGTGCGGTGGCGTTCAAGGAATCCGTCGACCCGGCGTTCGGCTCGCAGCGCGCCGGCCTGCTGGCCAAACTGGCCGCCCTGCCCGGAATCGACTGGCTGCGACCGGCCGTCTTCTCCGAGCGGTACTTCGAAGGATCCGGCGATGTCTAGCCTCGCCTGGTACGCCGGTCGCGCGGCACGGATGTCGCCCAGGGAGGCACTCTGGCGGGTCCGCCGGCTGGCGGACTCGGTAACCGGTCGCGACGGGCTGTCGGAACCCGCCGATGCCGAGATGCTCTGCCACACAACAACGAACTGGCAGGTCCTGACGGAGGGTTTCCGTGCCGGCTCCGGCCGCCCCGTGCTGCTCGACGAGGACCGCGCCCGGCGGGTTTCGGACACGAACCCGGAGCACACCCGTCAGCTGCTCACCGAGGCCGACCGGCTCGTGGCCGGGGAACGGACCTACCTCGGATACGACACGGTGAATGTCGGCACCGCCGTCGACTGGAACGTCGACCCGAACACCGGTTATCGCTGGCCCGCGCTCGCCGGCAACAGGATCGACCACCGGGTGGCGCCCAGTGACCCGAAATGGATCTGGGAACTCAACCGGCTGCAGCATCTGCCCGTCCTGGCCCAGGCATGGCTGCTGACAGGCGAGGACCGGTACGCCGACACGGCATTCGACCATCTCGATTCGTGGCTCGATCAGAACCCGATCGGCACCGGAATCGCATGGCGCGGCGCGTTCGAACCCGGCATCAGGGCGACATCGGTGGCCATCGCACTGCAGGGACTGCGGAACTCACCCGCGTTGACGGCCCAACGGTACCGGCGTGCCGCCCGGATGCTCGACGCGAGTGCCCGCTACTGCTGGCACGCCCGCTCCCGTTTCAGCTCGGCCAACAACCACCTGATCGGTGAGATGACCGGACTGGTCACCGTGCATCTGCTGTTCCCCGAATTGGTCGCGCCGGCAGCACTGTTCGCGCCCGCTCTGGAAACACTCGTGGCGGAGGCCGACCGCCTGGTCCTGTCCGACGGTGCCGGTGCCGAGCAGTCCATCACCTACCAGATCTTCACCGCCGAAATGCTGGCGACGGCGGTCGTGCTGCTGCGCGCCGACGGCGCTCGGGTGCCGGCGGCACTGACCGGGGCGTTGACGCGCGGCGCCCACTACCTGGCTGCCCTGGTCGGATCCGGTGACCCCGACCCCCGCTACGGAGACGACGACGACAGCTTCGCGCTGCGGTTGGGCGCCGAACCCAAACGCACGGTGCGTCAACACCTGGGTATCGTCGCCGCGATCACCGGCGATCCCGTCGCGACGAAGTATGGCGAGAACACCCTCACGGCAACATGGTTCGCCGACGTGCTGGGCACCGACGTCACCGCTCTCGGGGCGGGGATCGGAGCGGCCGACCCGCCGCCGAGCAGCCACGCCGCCGAGGGAGGGCTGGTCGTGCTGCGCAGCGCCGGGCGTCGCGTCACGGTCGATGTCGGACCCCTCGGCCATCTGTCCACCGCCGCGCACGGTCACGCCGACGCCCTCTCGGTCACCCTGAGCGCAGACGGTCACGAGTTGATCGTGGACCCGGGAACCGGCAGCTTCTACGGGGACCCGGCAGTCCGGTCGGTGCACCGGGGCACACGCGTACACCCGACGGTGTGCGTCGACGGCCTCGACCAGTCGGTCGCCGGCGGGCCGTTCTTCTGGAAACGCCACGCGCAGACCATCGTCCACGCAATCGATCTCGGCCGCGGAATCGTCGACGCCGAACACGACGGCTACCTGCGGATCGCCGACCCGGTGCGCCACCGGCGGTGGGTCGTCGCGCCGCCCGGCGAGCCGACCGTGGTCGTGGTGGACCTCATCGACGGCCGCTCGGAGCACGACGTGGCGGTGTCGTGGCCACTGCACCCGGACCTCGAATCGACAGCCGTCCCGGGCGGGCAGCGCATCACCAGAGAGGGCGTTCCCGTCCTGGACGTGTGCTACGGAGCGACCGCGCCGCTCGAATTCGAGCAGGTGCGAGCAGACCCCGCTTCCCACCTCGGGTGGTGGTCGGGACAACTCGAGAACCGGATACCGGCATGGCTGGTCGGTGTCCGGTGCCGAGCTGTCGCGCCGGTGGCGGTGGTGTCCCTGCTGCGGATCGGACACTGCCGTGAGCCCCTCATCCCCGACATCTTCCGGTCGGAGTCGACGTTGACCGTCTGCTGGCCGGAGCGGCGTGCCCGACGCGTGGTGACGATCGATACCGGCCGGCCGGGGGCCGTCTTCCGTGTGCCTTCCTCCTCGACGAAGAGATTGGTGAGCAAATCATGAACGGTCATATCTCGACATCGGTCAGTGTCTTCGGACTGGGATACGTCGGCTGCGTCAGCGCCGTCTGTCTGGCCTCGCAAGGCCACCGGGTGATCGGCGTCGACATCAATCAGCAGAAGATCGACGCACTCGGGCGGGGGGCGTCCCCCGTGGTGGAGGAACGGCTCGGTGACCTCGCAGCCGAGGCGGTCACCCGCGGAGCCCTCACCGTCACCGGCGACACGACGACGGCCGTCCTGCACACCGAGCTCTCGCTGGTGTGCGTCGGCACCCCGTCGGCGCACGGCGGCGGACTGTCGACCCGGTACCTCGAACAGGTCACCGAGGACATCGGTGCGGCGTTGGCCCACAAGACCGCCTGGCACGTGGTGGTCTATCGCAGCACCATGGTGCCCGGTACCTGCGAGAACCTGCTCATCCCACGGCTGGAGGCCGCGTCGGGAAAGCGCGCCGGGGTCGACTTCGGGGTGTGCGTGAACCCCGAGTTCCTTCGCGAGGGCACCAGCGTGCGGGACTTCTTCAACCCGCCGAAGACCGTGGTGGGGGAGACGGACTCCCGCAGCGGCAAGACGGTCCTGGCGCTCTACGACGGCCTTCCGGGCCGGCAGTTCCAGGTGCCGATCAGAGTCGCCGAGATGACCAAGTACGTCGACAACAGTTTCCACGCGCTCAAGGTCGGCTTCGCCAACGAGATCGGAGCGATCTGCTCGGCCCTGGCCCTGGACTCACACGAGGTCATGGAGATCTTCCTGGCCGACACCAAACTCAATATCAGCACCGCCTACCTGCGGCCCGGCTTCGCATTCGGCGGGTCCTGCCTGCCCAAGGATGTCCGTGCGCTCACCCACACCGCACGACGCAACGATCTCGACGTACCACTGCTGTCGAACCTGCTGACTTCCAACGAGAGTCACATGCGACGCGCCGTCGACATGATCATGGCCACTGGACGGCACCGCGTCGGGATCTTCGGGCTGTCGTTCAAACAGGGCACCGACGACCTGCGCGACAGTCCCATGCTGGAGCTCGCCGAACGTCTGATCGGCAAGGGCTTCGAGGTCAAGATCTATGACCCGACCGTCGTCCTGTCACGGCTCACCGGAGCGAACAAGACCGTCATCAGCGAGCAACTGCCGCACATCGGTGAACTGCTGACCGACGACGCCGACGCGGTGTTCGACCACGGTGAACTGCTCGTCGTCGGAACCCGCGACCCCCGGGTCGTCGACGTCATCGACCGCGCGGGAGCCGACCGGTTCATCGTCGACCTGGTTCGGTTGCCCGGCGCGGAGAATCTGCGCGGAACCCCCAACTACCAGGGCATCGGATGGTAGGCGCCGACATGGGAATCAAAATTCTGATGATCGGGCCGTACCCGCTGGAACCAGGAGTGGTCCAGGGCGGAATCGAGTCGGCCACAAGTGTTCTGGTGCCGGCGCTGGCGCAACGCGACGACGTCGAGAGCGTCACCGTCCTGCGGTTCCACAACGGTGAGGCGGCGACCGACATCCGGCGGGAAGGCGCGAAGGTCACCGTTCACTATCTGCGTGGGCAACGCCGACTGCGGACGATCACCGGATCGTTCCTCGACGTACGCCGGACCCGCCGGCTTGCCGCACAGGTCAGACCCGATGTGGTGCACGGTCAGGAAATCGGCTTGTACGGCGATATCGCTCTGCGCTGCAGCCAGAACACCGCCGTGACCGTACACGGTCTGGCGTTCTCGGTGACCGGGGCCGACACCCTCGACGGTGTGCGCCTCCGGGAACGGTTGCGGGACAGGATGGTGCACCGGATGTGCCGGCGCGTGGTGAGCCGTGCGAAGGTGGTCATCTCGATCTCGGACTGGGATGCCAGAGCACTCGATGTCCCGCTACGGGGAACCCGGGTGTGCATCCCCAACCCTGTGGGCGCGGAGTTCTTCGACCTGGCTCCCTCGGGCCCGACTGCGCCTCGCGTCCTGTTCGCCGGGGGTTTCACCCCGAACAAGAACCCGCTGGGAGTGGTGAACGCCTTCGCTCGGGTGGTCGCGGCGGTGCCCGCGGCACGTCTTTCGCTGGTGGGCCCCGCCCCCGATCCGAAATACCTGCAACGCGTACGGGACCGGATCACAGAGCTCGGCATCGGACATGCCGTGGAAATGACAGGGACCGTCGGCAACGAGCAGATGCGCAACGAGATCTCTGCCGCCCGCACGGTGATTCTGTTCTCGCGGCAGGAGAATTCCCCGACCATCCTGGCCCAGGCCATGGCAGCCGGGAAGCCGGTCGTGGCCAGCCGCGTGGGCGGCGTTCCGGAGATGGTCGATGACGGTGAGAGCGGATTCCTCACCGAGCCCGACGACGAAGCGACCTTCGCGGACCGCATGCTGAAGCTGATTCACGACCAGGACCTGTCGCTGCGCTTGGGGCGGCGTGCGAACGCCGTTGCGCGGGAGCGGTTCACAGCAGACACAGTCGCGGACCTGACCGTGGCTGCGTACCGAAATGCGATGGCTCGAGGGGGACCACGATGGTGAGTATGAGAGAACTGAGCGCCCGGATCCTGTGCGCGTGTGCCGTACCCGCGTTTGCTCGCTGGAGGCGGTCGCGGCGGTTGGCGATCCTGATGTTCCACGGGGTGGAGAGCCAACCGTTGTCACCGCCCTGCGACTGGGTGATCGACGCAGCCACGCTGCGTCGCGACTTGCGCTACGTCCGCCGGCATTTCAATGTGCTGCCGCTGGAAGAGGCACTCGAACGCCTCGCTGACGGCTCACTGCCCAGGCGTGCCGCTACGGTGACCTTCGACGACGGGACGCGCAACCTGCTGACCAACGCCGCCCCCGTGCTGCGCGAACTCGGGGTGCCCGCGGCGGTCTTCCTGGCCACCGGGCCGATGGGAACCCGAGAGCTGCTGTGGCCGGACCGGCTCTGGGAGGCCTTCGCCAGGACGACGCGAACCGAGATCGACCTGACCTCGCTCGGCCTCGGTGTTCACCCGCTGGACAGCCTGGCCGAGCGGATCCAGGCCCGCGACAACACGATCGAGGCGTTGAAGCGACTCCCCGACAGCAGGCGGCTCGCCGAGATGGCGTCGGTGGTCGATTCCCTGGGTCAGCATTGCGGCCCGACCGGAGGGCCGTTCCAGCTGCTGTCCTGGACCGAGGCGCTGGCTCTTGCCGCAGACGGGTTGGTGACCCTGTATCCGCACAGCGTCACGCATCCCATCCTGTCGCGTTGCGACGACGCGAAACTGGACCACGAGGTGTCGGAATCGTGCCGAGCGGTCGAGATCAACACCGGGCGAGCGCCCAGGGTCTTCGCGTACCCGAACGGGGGCGTCGAGGACTTCGACTGCCGAACCAGGGAGGCGCTGCGCCGCAACGGTGTCAGGTGGGCACTGTCGACGACCAACGGCTTCGCCGACACCGACTCTGATGCTTTTGCGCTTCCACGCATGGGCTTTTCGACAGATCAGTCCTTCGCGGTGTTCAAACTGAAGATCTCCGGATTCGCGCTACGACCCCGACGATTCCCTCGGGCGGAGAGCCCAGCGCCGGTACGACGGGAGGTGGCCGCCGATGTCGTCGCCTAGCGTCACAGGACCGCCGAGGTCCGCGCGGACACCGGCGAAGTCGCACGTCGAACTTCTGCCGATCACCCCGCCGGACCTACCGGCGGTGGCACGGTTCCTCCACGACGAGCTCAACCCGGAAGTTCCGGTCGATCGATGGGCAGCCGAGATCTTGCCGACCTGGGATGTGGCGCAACCCAATCACGGCTTCATGCTTCGTTGCGACGGTGCCGTCGTGGGGGCACACCTCGCCCTCTACTCCGAGCGTGAGATCGACGGTGTCCAGCACCACTTCTGCAACCTGGCGGGATGGTGCGTCGCCGAACCGTACCGATGTCATGCGCTGAGCCTGCTGCGGGCCCTGCTTCGGCAGAAGCGCTACCACTTCACCGACCTGTCCCCGATACCGGACGTGATGACCCTGAACACCCGTCTGGGATTCGTCGCGCTGGCGACCTCGACGGTCGCGGTACCGAATGTGCCCCGGCTCGTGCGGCGGCAGGGCATCCGGGTCTCCTCCAGCCGCCGCAGAATCGAGAAGAGCCTGCGGGGGCGCGATTTGGCCGTCTATCGCGACCACGCCCGTGCCGCCGCCGCGCACCATGTCGTCATCACCAGAGGCGACCGGACCTGCCACGTGATCTTCCGGCGCGTCCCCCGCATGAATCTCCGACGCCGGCTGTTCGCCGCGTTGGTGTACGTCAGCGACCCCGAGCTCTTCCGAGCCGCTCACGCGCACTTCTTCCGACATCTACTGCTGCGGCACGGCATACCCGCAACGATCGTCGAATCGCACGTTGTCGAAGGTTCGTTTCCCCGATCCAGGGAGGTGTCACCGAACCCCAAGATGTACCGCAGCGACAGCTTGAGGCCGGAGCAGATCGACTACCTCTACAGCGAACTCACCAACATGCGGTGGTGATCGGCGCACCAGGCCCGCGCCGATCACCCACCGGAAGGAAGCGATACCCGCCCATGAGAAGCAATGTGCACCACCTGATCGAGCAGCGGGCGCACTCACATCCCGGCAGCCCGGCCCTGACGTACGCCGACCACACCGCCAGCTACGCCCGACTGTGGGCGGACATCCGCGGCGCAGCAGCCGGATTGGTGTCCCTCGGCCTGCGCAGGGAGCAGCGCGTCGCGATCTACCTGGAGAAGCGCATCGAGACGGTCACCGCCATCTTCGCCACATCGCTGGCGGGAGGCGTCTTCGTGCCGGTCAACCCGGTGCTCAAGGCCGGCCAGGTGCGCCACATCCTCGGCGACTGCGCCGTGACCGTCCTGGTGACCTCGCCGCAGCGGTACGCGGTACTCGCCGAAGAACTCCGGAATTGCCCCTCATTGCGGCACGTCGTGCTGGTCGGGGCTGCTGACCTGCCTGCACACCCCGACCACCACTACACGCTGCACTTGTGGGCCGAGCGTTGCGCGGTACCCGACCCGGACGTCGCCCCCAGCGGCGCGATCGATCTCGACATCGCGGCGATCCTGTACACCTCGGGAAGCACCGGCCGGCCCAAAGGCGTTGTCCTGACCCACCGCAACCTCATCGCCGGCGCCGAGAGCGTGGCGCAGTATCTGCAGAACACCGCCGACGACGTCCTGCTCGCCGCCCTGCCCTTGAGTTTCGACGCCGGATTCAGCCAGCTCACCACCGCGTTCAGCGTCGGGGCACATGTGGTGCTGATGAACTATCTGCGGCCATCGGAGGTGCCGCGCCTGTGCGCCCGCTACCGCGTCACCGCGTTGACCTGCGTACCGCCGTTGTGGATCCAGATCGCCGAGCAGAACTGGCCACCGGAAGCCATCACGGCACTGCGCTACTTCGCCAACACCGGCGGTCGACTGCCGAAACCCACGCTGGACCAACTGCGCACGCTCTTCCCGCACGCGCGACCGTTCTTGATGTACGGGCTGACCGAAGCGTTCCGGTCCACCTATCTCGATCCCTCCGAAGTGGACCGCAGACCGGACTCGATCGGAAAAGCCATACCGGGCAACGAGATCCTGGTTCTGCGTCCCGATGGCTCTCCGTGTGACCCCGGTGAGGAGGGTGAGCTCGTGCACCGGGGGCCACTGGTTGCGCTCGGCTACTGGAATGACCCGGCACGCACCGAAGAACGGTTCAGACCGGTGCACGGGCACGTCGACAGCTGGCGCGCCCCCGAACGGGCCGTGTGGTCCGGAGACACCGTCGTCGCCGACGAGGAGGGCTTTCTGTACTTCGTCGGCCGTGCCGACGACATGATCAAGACGTCAGGCTACCGGGTCAGCCCGACCGAGATCGAAGAAGTCGCCTACGCGACGCGGCGGGTCCGGGGCGCCGTCGCGCTCGGCGTGGATGACGACGATCTCGGTCAGCGGGTGGTGCTCGTCGTCACTCCCGTCGACCCCGCCGCATTCGACGCTTCGGCATTGGCAGCCGATCTGCGGCAACGGCTGCCCCTGTACATGGTGCCGTCGTCGGTCGTGGAGTGTGCGGAGATGCCACGCTCGCCCAACGGCAAGTTCGACCGGCCCGCGATCCGCGCGGCGGTGGGGGCATGAACGCGACGATCTCCGCCTTCGCGCGGGTCGGCGGCCACCCGGCCGAAGTGCTCGTGTGAGTCAACGAAATCAACAGGGAGGGAAGCACATGCACTACACCGCAGAGACACTCGACGGTGTCAAACAGATCATCGTCACCACACTGGGCATCCAGGACCGGGCGGACACGCTCGACGGGTCGACCCCGTTGTTCAACAGCATGCCCGAGCTGCATTCGATGGCCGTCGTCGCGCTCGCGGTCGCCCTGGAGCGTCATTTCGACCTGCAGATCGACGACGAGGACCTGACCGGTGAGGTGTTCGAGACGATCGGCACCCTTGCTGAATTCGTCGAGGCCACCCGGAACGCGAGTCAACTGTCCGTGCCAGAGATGGGGTAGACCTACATGCCGACTCTGGTCCCGACGTCGACGCGGGGTGCGCACCTGGCCGCTGCGCAGGCAGATTCCGGACGAACTCCACCTCGTGATGGCCTGCCATGAATGACGAATCCGGTCCGGGCGTCCTCGACGGCGAAGCCGGGGCACCGAGTGCGCTCTCGGCGACGCTACGGCGTGGTGCCGCGATCGCGACGGGGATCATGGTGTTCACCCAACTCGTGTCCTTCGCCCAGACGCTTGTGCTGGCCAGGCTGCTGTCACCGGTCGAGGTCGGCTGGTTCGCCGCAGGCACCGTACTGTCCGGCTTCCTGGTCACGTGTGCCGAAGGGGGGATGGCCAACGCGCTGGTGCAGCGCAAGGGCCGCATCGACGACGTCACCGCCACCGTCTTCTGGGCGATGCTGCTCGCCGCTATCGGATGGGCTGCTCTGGCGTTGGCGTGCGCCCCACTGATGTCACGGATCTTCGACAGCGACGTCGTCGGACTGATCGCGGCGGCATCTGCCGGGACGATCATCCTGCACACGTTGACCTACGTGCCGGACGCACTGATGCAGCGACGCTTCGACTTCCGCGCGCGCTACATCGTGCAGCCGATCACGGTGGTGAGCTTCGCTGTCACATCGGTGATCCTGTGCGCCAACGGGTTCGGGGTATGGGGCCTGGTGCTGGCCTCCTACTGCTCTGTCCTCCTCTGGCTTGCCGCGAGCTGGAGTCTGGCCGGGTGGCGACCCGGGACGGGCGGGCGGCCGTCGTTCGCTCTGTGGCGCGAACTGGCCGGTTTCTCACTGCCGCTGGTGGTGTGGCACCTGGTCAACCAGGCCCGTGATCTCCTTGAAACCGCATTGGTCGGCGCCGTGTTTAATGCCGCTGCACTGGGCCATTACCGTTACGGCCGCCGGCTCGGGGAATTGCCCGAGATCGCGGTCGTCGACGTCGGATCCTATGTGCTGTTCCCCGCCTTCTCCCGGCTGGCCGGCGATGTCGAGCGGTTTCGATCGGCATTCCTTCGGGCGCTGCAGGTGCTCTGGTGCGTGGTCATCCCCATCGCCGGGTTCATCGTCGCCGTCGGCGAGCCGCTCGTGACAGTGCTGCTCGGGGAGAAGTGGCGAGGAGCCGGCGTGATGTTGGTGGCCCTGGCCGGTACTGGCCCCGGGGTTGCGCTGACTGCCATCGGCCTGGAGTCCATCAAAGGGCTGGGCCGTACCCGCCTGTTGCACTGGGTGACGATCGTCGGCACCGTGCTCGGGATCGGCTTGTTGTTCGCACTCCTGCCACTGGGCCTCACAGGAGTCGGACTGGCCCTGTCGGTGTCGTCGGTCGCCGCCGGCCTGCTGAGCCTGCTGCTGGCGCGGCGGCCGGCAGGAGTGACGATGGGAGAGCTCATCGCGCGGTTGATTCCGCCGGTGATCGTGGCGGCACCGCCGGCCGTCGCGCTGTTCCTGATGGAGCATCTTGTCGCCCACTCCGATCAACGGGGGTTCCTCCTGGGAACGACCATCCTGCTCATGGAAGCCGTCGGTTACCTCGTGCTGTACGGGATGTGTCTGGCGCTGTTGGCGCCCGCGTCCTGGCGGCAAATCTCGTCGGTGGTGCGACAGATGCGCCACCGGGATCCATCGATTCAAGAGCAGACCTGAAGGAGAAGTCGTGTCCCACAGGTGGAGATCACTGGCCGCGGTCATCGCGCTCACCCTCGTCGCCGGGTCCGTCGGTGGCGGCGTGCCTTCGGATGCAAAGGCGGCGACGATGTTCATCGGAGACTATTCGACGGGTGATTTCCGCCAGTGGGCCAGTGTCCAGAACCCCTCGTACAACGGTCCGGGACGCAGGTACGTCCCGACGTATTCTGCGCGCGTGGTCGATGATCCGGTCAAGGGCAAGGCCGCACGTTTCGAAGTGCGCTCAGGTGACTGGCCCGGATTCGCCGGCGGCGAGCGCTCCGACGTGGGCTCCGACGCAAGGGAGACAGGCGGAACCGAAGGCCAGACGCGTTGGTACACCTTCTCGACGATGTTCGACCCGAGCTTTCCGCAGAATCACGCTGACCTGGGCTGGGGTGTCACCAATGGTTGGCACCCGGATTCTGCCATCGGCTCCTCGGGTTTCGAATGGGTCGTGGGTTCGAGGAACGGGTTCTGGTCGCTGGTCGTCGACGTGCAGACCAGCCCAGGGGTGTACGTCGGCGACTACACCATCTTCGAGACACCGATGAACGTGGGCAGTTGGCACGACGTGAAGATGCAGGTGAACTGGTCGACCGACCCGGAGCGGGGATGGATTCGATTGTGGCTCAACGGTGCCCGCCAGAGATTCGCCGACGGCTCGGACACCCACTACCTGGCCACCCTGGTTCCCGGCACCACCACCTGCTACTACAAGGAGGGCTACTACCGGAAGGCGGCGCAGCCCACCGGCGTCGTGTACCACGCCGGCTTCCGCGCAGCCACCGACGAAGCGGACCTCTGACTCTCAGGCGTCCAGGTTCAGCTCCGCCGGGTCGCAGCCGTCCAGGAAAATCCGCGCCCAGACCTCCAGGGTCAACACGCTCCAGAGCTCTTTGCCGAAGTCGTAACGACCAGATCTGTGCACCTCGAGTGTGTGGCGTACCCGGGCCGGGTCGAGCAGCGGATCGGGCCGTGCCTGCGGCCCCGAGGTCAGACGTTCCAATGCCGTGCCCAGGCTGCCCCGGAACCAGGGGGCCACCGGAACGAGGAACCCGATCTTCTTGCGGGACAACACCTCTGCCGGAAGACGGCGCCGGGCGATCTCGCGCACCACCATCTTCGTGTGTCGCGGCGACGCCTTGAACCGTGACGGGAGTCGCGCCGCGAACTCGGCCAGTTCGTGGTCGAGCAGCGGCATCCGTCCTTCTATCGAGGCCGCCATGGTCATCTTGTCGCCCCGGACCAGGAGATTGTCGGCGAGGTAGCTTTCGACGTCCACGGCGAGCATGCGGTCGAGGGGATCGAGGTCGGCGTCGATGCTCGACAACAACCCGCCCAGTGGCCGCAGCCCGTCCGGTGACAGTCCAGCCAGCCGGTCGGCGCCGAACCAGGCCGGCCACCGTTGCCCGGGATCCGCTGTGGCCAGCGCTGTCACGGCCATCCGGGCGCGCCGCGGAAGTCGGTGCCACTCGGCCAGCCGGCGCAGCCGGCGCTCTCCGAGCACCGCACGCGCCGGTCGTCCGGCACGGTCGAGCAGGGCATCCACGCGGTACTTCGGGTATCCGCCGAACAGCTCGTCGCCGCCCTCTCCGGACAGCACGACGGTGACGTGCTCATGCGCCATCCGGGACAGCGCGAGCAGGGGTATCTCCGACGGTTCGGCCAGGGGCTCGTCGCGGTGCCAGACCGCGGTGGGCATGAGGTTGAGGAACTCGGCGGGCCCCAGCCGGGTTTCGTGATGGCGCGTGCCGAAGGCCTGCGCGGTGGACCGGGCTGCAGCCAGTTCGTCACTTGCCCATCCTTCGTCGAAGCCGATCGAGAACGTGCGCACCGGCTCGTCGGTCAACTCGGACATGAACGACAACACGGTGCTCGAGTCCAGTCCTCCGGACAGGAAGCAACCCAGCGGGACGTCGCTCACGAGGCGCCGGCTGACCGCTGTCCGCATGAGCTCCTGCGCCTCGTCGGCGGCTTCGGTCAGCGTCGCCGTCGCGGATTTCCGGTCGAAACGCAGCCGCCACCAGCGCTCGATCACGACGCTGTCGCTGCTGAGGACCAACTTGTGGCCCGGCGGCAGTTGCCGCACCGAGCGAAACAGGGTCCGCGGACTCGGCACGTAACGCAACGCGAGGTAGTCCTCGATCGCGGCGTCGTCGACATCAGTCGACACACCGGCGGCGAGAAGGGCTTTGATCTCCGAGCCGAACACCACCTCGCGTCCCCTGCGGGAGTAATACAGCGGCTTCTTGCCGAAGCGATCCCGTGCGACGAGCAGCCGACGGCGGTTCTGGTCCCACAGCGCGATGGCGAACATGCCGACGAGACGGTTCAGCACGTCATCGCCCCACTGCTCGTAACCGTGGACAAGAACCTCGGTGTCACAGCGAGTCGTGAAGGTGTGGCCGTGCCGCTCCAGTTCGGTGCGTAGCTCGCGGAAGTTGTAGATCTCACCGTTGAAGACGACGGCGACCGTACCGTCCTCGTTGAAGATGGGCTGGTCCCCGCCCGCGAGGTCGATGATGGCCAGCCGGCGCATTCCGAGTGCCAGACCGGGTCGCTCGAACCGTCCCTCGCCGTCGGGGCCGCGGTGGAAGATAGCTGCCAGCATGCGATCGAGCCGCCTGGAACCGGGATCCGCGTCCTCGTCGTTCCAGATACCACAAATGCCGCACATCAGCAGTCCCCCCGCTCGAGTGCTCAGACACAACCCGCACCGCTACAGATTCTGTCAAGATTTGCCAGATCACGCCGCATAATGTCGAGTACGAGGGCCTGCGAAACCGGCGTAACACAGTGAGGCCTCGCGCATCCGTCATGCCCGGCCTACTACTCTTGGCCAGATGAGCTCCTCCGAGCCACCTACTGCCGACGACGAGGACACCGGCCCGCTGCACGTCGACCGGCTGCAGAGACCCGCCGATGGGCCGGCGCCACGTTTCGACGCACCGCTGTCGGTGAATCCTCGCCCGGTGCAGCGCAATCGCCGTCCCGTCGCCTTGGTGGGAGCGGCGACCGTGGCCGTCGTGACGCTCGGAGTGCTGGCGTGGGCGATGTGGCCATCGTCGGAGGAGCCTGGGCAGTCGACCACCGACACCGCGAGCACCACGCCGACCGTGTCGCAGTCCGAAGCCGAAGACCGCCTGCTGCGACTGGTGCCGCGCGGCTACGCCGACGGGGTCTGCGCACCTGTCGTCCCGCCGAAAGGCGCACTGGCGCAAGTGAGTTGCGGAGCCAACACGGATGCGGGCGGTCCGCTCGCGGCGACCTACACCCTGGCTCGCGACGACGACGCGCTGCAGACATTGTTCGACGACATCGTCGACACCTCATCGGTGGTGAACTGCCCGGGCAACATCCAGTCGCCGGGACCGTGGCGCCGCAACGCGACGCCGGACCAGGTGGCCGGCACGCTGGTCTGCGGGTTCCAGCAGAACAAGCCGACGGTCGCGTGGACGACCACTGCCGAGAAGCTGGTCAGCGAAATCCACTCAGGGCCGCAGGGGCCCAACATGGTTCAGCTCTACACCTGGTGGTCGTCACACTCCTGACCGGTCGGGTGACCGGCCAGGAGTGTTGCCGAACGGCCTGTCAGGCAGGTGGTGCGGGGACGACCGTGGTCGTCGGCGCCGCGCCTTCCGGAAGCGGGGTGCCGGAACTGCCCTGCGGCAGCGCGGTCCCGGCGCTACCCGCGGGTGCGGGTGCGGGTGCGGGCGTGGCCGCTGCCGGGACGGGGGCCGGGCCCGGCTCGGCGGCCGGGGCGGCGCCTTCGGGGAGTGGGGTGCCGGAGCTGCCTTCGGGGAGCGGGGTGCCGGAGCTGCCCTCGGGGAGCGGGGTGCCCGAACTGCCGGCCGGGAGGGCTTCGGGAGCGGGGGTGGCAGGAACAGCGGCCGGCTCGGCAGGGACGGCGGATTCCGCCGGAGTGCTGTCCTCAGCGGGCGCAGCCACCGACGGTGACGTACCGGTGCGTGCCGGGGTGGACCCGGTGGCTCGGCTCGGCGGAGCCGGCGGCGGTTGTACCCAGACGATCAGATCCGCGGCTCCGTCGTTGTAGACGACGCTGTCGGGCTGTTCGCCGGTGACATCGAAGTAGATCTTGCCCGTGGTCTTCTGGCCCTGGGCAATGGGCGACGGGTTGACGCCCTGCTCGGTGGCGACGCCGAACAGCACCCGGTACGTCTCGCCGTTCTTGGCGCGTGCGTTGAGGTTGGAGATGATCGGGGTGGCCGAGCCCGAGACGGCTTCGTCGGTGGCGGTAGCCTCCCACAGCGTCCCGGCCGGCTGGTACGGGATGGAATCGGTGCTGGGCTTGAGCCCGGTGATCGTCCAATGCTGGATGATCATGCCGTTGACGAGCTCACCCGGCTGTCCGAGGTGCTTGACGTCGGCGTCGGCGCCGGCCACCGGTGCTCCGGTGAAGGCCAGTGCCGCGGCGGCGACTGCAGCAGCAGCCCACGTGGGCTTGAGTTTCACTATTTTCCTCCTGGTTTCGTTCATCGAGCAGCGAGGTTGTTTCCCCGAAGCAAAGTAGCAGGTCGGGTGCGGCCCAGTGAGGGTCTCGACGCTGCGCGACCAGCAGCTTCGTGCCGACGGTGACCCGACGCAGAATTTGCCCATGCTTCCAGTCGCGACGGTGTGTGAGGTCGCTGCCGTCATCGACCCGACGGTCGGCAAAGCAAGATCAGTTTGCGGAAGGACGGCGCCGGCGGCCGTACCGGTTGCCTCTGCCGGGGCCAAATCTGCCAGGTACACTGCGCATCGACCATCGGCGCAATTGCTTTCGACGCGCCTGCGGGGAAGTCTTGACAGCCGCGCCAGCAAACTCATAGATTCGGTCCGCCGGGGGTTGTGGTGGGAGTAACGTTCAAGACGTCACGCGCGCGGCGCCACGCTTTTCACGAATCACGACAGGGGAGTCACCGACCATGGCAAAGCATTCCAAAGTCCGCAGAGGTCAGCGGAGCCTGGCTATCAGGACCTATCTGACCGCGGGCGTCACCGGGGCGGCCATGGCCGGGCTCGGAACCCTGGCGCTCATCGGGACCGACGAGGCCCCGCAACAGCGCTCCTACGACGTGCGCCTGGTCTCCAACGAGGCCTGGCTGTTCGGAATGGGCGGCGACGGCAGCAAGACGGCCAACGAGTCCAACATGTTCGCCGCTGCCGCAGACGCTCCGGCGGCCGCGGCACTGCGGCCGATGTTCGGTGACGGCGGATGGCTGATCGGTAACGGCCTCGACGCCGCTCCGGACTGCACCGGCGCCGCCTGCAACGGCGGCAACGGCGGCCTCCTGGGAGGCAACGGTGGCAATGGCGCCAACGGCGGCAGCGGCGGCAACGGCGGACTGCTGTTCGGCAACGGTGGTAACGGCGGCGACGGCCTCGACGCGGTCTACAACGCGGAGACCGGTGCCCGCACCGCTGCCACCAACGGCGGCCGGGGCGGCAACGCCGGTTGGTTCGGCAACGGTGGCAACGGCGGTCGCGGCGGCGACGACACCAACACCGAGGACTTCGAAGACGACGAGGACACCGAGGACACCGACGAGTCGCTGGGCAACAACGCCTACGCCGGAAACGGAGGCGCGGGCGGCCGCGGCGGGTTCTTCGGCAACGGTGGCAACGGTGGTGACGGCGGCAACGCCTCGTCGCTCAACGGCAGCGCGTACGGCTACTTCAACGAGAATGTCTCCTTCGGCCGCGGCGGCAACGGCGGCGATGCGCTTGGCTTCTCCGGCAACGGAGGCCGCGGCGGCAACGGTGGCACGGCCACGGCCGATGCCGAGGGCGAAGAGGCCCTGGCCGGCGACGGCGGCACCGGTGGCACCGGCGGGTTCTACGGCGACGCAGGCGACGGCGGCCACGGCGGTGACGCCGACGGCGGCAGCGACGCCTACGCCGAGGGCGGCTTCGGCGGCGACGGTGGGGACAGCCGCAACGGTGATGCCGGCAACGGAGGCGACGGCGGTAACGGCGTCAGTGAGAACGACGTCGCTTACGGCGGCGACGGTGGCTTCGGCGGCGATGTCCGATTCAGCGGCAGGGGTGGCGACGGCGGCCGCGGCGGTGACGCCGACGGCGGCGACCCGCCGCTCGATGAGGACGGCGAACCGACCGGTCCTGCGGCCGGCGGCGGCTGGGGCGGCGACGGTGGAAACGGCAGCCTCCTCAACCGCGGCGGCGACGGTGGCGACGGCGGCAACGCCGTTGCCAACGACGAAGACGATGCCGAGGGCGGGATCGGTGGCGAAGCGGGCCGCGGAGGTACCGACGGTACCGACGGAACTGCCGGTGCCCGCGACGACAGCGGCGATACCGGCGGCGACACCGGTGGCAGCGACGACTGACGCATAGCGCGACACGACCGGGTACGGACGCCGTTGGCGCCGTACCCGGTTGTCGTCGCGAACAGGTCTGCCAATACCCTTGCCGTTGAGGGGTTTTCGGACCCAGGCCTGCAGGGCGCAAGGAGCCCTCGGGCTATGATCGCGGCATGTCAGAGACCACGAACCTTCATCGCGGCGCGCCTGGTTGGGTCGCCCCGGCCGCCCTCGCCGTCGCCGTCATCGCCGCGGTCCTCGCGGCCTGGGGACTGTGGCGCTCACCCGCCGACTCGGCCGAATCCAAAGCCGGACCAGTGGACAAGGCCCAAATCTGCTCGGACTTCGAGACGGTGCGCACGGCGGTGTCCTTGCAGACCAACGCCGACCTGGGACCCGACCGCGTGGCGGTGCAGGCGGTGGCCGCCAACGCTCGCCTGGCCACCCTGGGTGGCGGGCAGTATCTGCTCTGGCAGGTCAGCGACGTGGAACCCGATGAGCTGGCCGAAGCGGTGCGCTCATTCGCCGAGGACCTCACCCAGATCGGTATGGGTCAGCTCGCCGGCGCACGAAGCGAGGACCCGGCCCAGAACGAGCGTATGAACAACGCTCAGACCACAGCCGCCCGCGTCGCCGAACTGTGCAAGTAGTCCCCGGCTGACTTCTTGACTCTCCCCCTGAGGGAGACCGCACTCTCGACGCCATGACAGCGGAGAGAAACGCCGGTGCTCCGGCGCGCACCTGGTTCATCACCGGCGGCACCCCCGGCGGATTCGGTATGGCTTTCGCCGAGGCGGCTCTGGAGGCGGGCGACCGGGTGGTCCTCACGGCACGACGGCCGCGCGAGTTGACCGCGTGGGCCGACGCGTTCGGCGACCGGGTTCTGGTGGTGCCGTTGGACGTGACAGACGTTTCACAGGTGCGTACCGCAGTGGCGGCGGCAGAGGACTTCGGTGGTATCGACGTCCTCGTGAACAACGCGGGGCGCGGGTGGTACGGCTCTGTCGAAGGAATGGATGAGCGGGGCATCCGAGCGATGTTCGAATTGAACTTCTTCGCCGTCATCTCTGTTCTCCGCGCCGCACTTCCGGGCATGCGTGCGCGAGGCGACGGCTGGATCGTCAACATGTCGTCGGTCGCCGGTCTGCGCGGTATCACCGGATTCGGCTATTACAGCGCAACCAAATTCGCGATCGAAGGTCTCACCGAGGTACTCCGTGAGGAGGTCGCCCCGTTCGGTATCCGCGTGCTCGCAGTCGAGCCCGGCGCGTTCCGCACCAACGCCTACGCCGGCTTCGCCGACGAGCCGATCGCGGAGCCCATCGTCGAGTACCACCCGCTGCTGGCCGACGTCCGCGCAGCCATGGTCGCTCAGGACGGCGTCCAGCCGGGCGACCCCAGGCGAGGAGCCCGAGCGGTGCTCACCGCGATGGCCCAGGAGGCGCCGCCGCACCGACTGGTGCTCGGCAGCAACGGCTTCGACGCCGCGATGTCGACGCTCCAGCACACGCTGACCGAGCTGGGGCGCAACGAAGCCCTGTCGCGCGGCGCCGACTTCCCGATGGCCGATATGGTCGGCCTGAAAAGCGCACCTCCTGTACGGTGACGACCAGTAAGAGGGGAACTGCCATGCGTTCCGGCCTGTCGATCGGTGAGTTCGCCACGGTGACGCGCCTGAGCGTGCGGACCCTGCGTCGCTACCATGAGCTCGGGTTGCTCGAACCTGCCACGGTCGATCCGTTCACCGGCTACCGGTACTACAGCTCCGAGCAGATCCCCACCGCTCAGGTGATCCAACAGCTGCGCGCCCTCGATGTGCCACTGGCTGAAGTGAAAGTGGTTCTGGCAAGCGAAGATCCGCAGCGCCGAGCCGAAGTGATCGCTGGTCATCTACAACGTCTCGAGGCCGAGCTGGACCGGACACGTGCCGCCGTGGTCTCCCTGCGTCGGCTGTTGGACCCCGTGCCCGCGGACGCCCCCGTGGAACTGCGCACGGTTGCCGCGTGCACGGTGGCCGCTGTCAGCGGTCATGTCGCGCATGAGGATTCGTTGGCGTGGTACGACTCCGCGATGGCAGAACTGGACGAGGCGTTCCCGCCTGCCGAACGTACCGGGCCACCCGGTGGGCGCTACGCCAACGAGCTTTTCACTCACGGTGCGGGTGACATGACCGTCTTCCGGCCGGTCCGCGCACCACAGGCCCGCGGACGGATCCATGTACTCGACCTGCCTGCGGTCGATCTAGCGGTCACCGTGCACTTCGGTCCACACGACGACATCGACGTCACCTATGGACGACTGGGGGCCTGGGTCGTCGAACACACCCTCGCCGTGGACGGGCCGATCCAAGAGACGTATCTCGTGGGCCCGCGCGACACGCAGGACCCCCAGGAATGGCGCACCGAAATCGGTTGGCCGGTCTTTCCGGTGGCCCCGGTCCGGTGAGGCCGGTGCTGCTCAGGCGGGCACGAACTCCACGCCGGCCAGTGCGACGGCGTTGTCGCGCTCGGGGGCGGTGACGGTGGCGGTGTAGGCCCCGTCCTGCTTCCAGACGCTCACGCGCAGCGACTCACCGGGGAACACCACGCCGGCCATCCGGGCACCGTAGGACTTCAGCCCGCTGACGTCGCCGTCGAGCAGGTTGTCCACCAGCGCCTTACAGGTCATCCCGTACGTGCACAGCCCGTGCAGGATCGGACGCGGGAAGCCCGCCGCCGCAGCGAAGTCCGGATCCGAGTGCAGCGGGTTGCGGTCGCCGCACATGCGGTACAGCAGCGCCTGCTGGGGAGAGGTCGGGATGGTCAGTTCCAGATCAGGTGCACGGTCGGGCGCCGCGGAGGAGCCGGACGGGCCGCGGTCGCCGCCGAATCCGCCCTCGCCGCGCGCGAAGATCGAGCGCTTCTGCGTCCACAGGAGCGTGCCGTCCGGGTCGGTCACGGTGGTCTCCGACCAGATGACCGCGGCCTTGCCCTTGTCCCAGATCTCGGTGAACTTCGTGACCGCGGTGCCGGTGCCCGCCGGTGGGATCGGACCCGGCACGGTCACGGCCTCGCTGGCGTGCAGCACCTTGCTCAACTCGATGTCGATGCCGGGAAACTGCACCGACGGCGGCTCGGTCATGTGGAAGCTGGCCGCCACATTGGCGAATGTCGGCAACACCTGTGGGGTGTCGTCGATGAGGTAGCGCAGTTCCCGCTTGTCCATCGGGTCGCTGCCGGCGCCCAGACCCAGATGGTAGAGCTGGATGTCGCTGCTGGTCCACGAGAATTCGACCGGATCGAGCTCGGCGCCGAGCGCCTCGTCGAGGTTGATGGGCACGGGTTTACGCCTTTCCTGCCAGGTGGAGCGCCGCGAGGTAGCCGAATGTCATGGCCGGACCGATGGTGCCGCCCGGACCAGGATAAGTGTGGCCCATCACCGGGGCACTGACGTTCCCCGCGGCGTAGAGGCCTTCGATGACCGAGCCGTCGTCGCGCAGCGCGCGACCGTGCACGTCGGTGACGATGCCGCCCTTGGTGCCCAGGTCGCCGGGGACCAGCTTGGCCGCGTAGAACGGGGCATGGCTGATCTCGCCGAGATTCGGGTTCGGCTTGTTGGTGGGGTCGCCGTAGTACCGGTCGTAGGCGCTCTGGCCGCGCTTGAAATCCTCGTCGACGCCGGAGCGGGCGAACCCGTTGAACCTCGTCACCGTCTCGGCGAACGCATCGGCGGGCAGCCCGGTCTTGCCGGCCAACTCGTCGAGCGTCGTCGCGGTGACGATCACTCCCGACTCCAGCCACTTCTTCGGAATTCGCTGTCCCGGTTGGAGTCCGGCGAAGATGTAGCGGTCGCGGTACTGCTGGTCGAACACCAGCCACGCCGGGATGTTCTCACCGGGTCCGGGCCCCTGCCCGTACTGGCCGCCGTACATGTGGTGGCAGGCCTCCACATACGGCATGGACTCGTTCATGAACCGCTTGCCGTTCATGTTCACGATGATCGACCCCGGCGAGTTGCGCTCCGACAGTGCGAACCACGGCGCGCCGATCAGGGGGACCGTCGGCCCCCACCACGCGTCCTCCATGACATCGAGTGCGGCGCCGAGCTTTTCGGCGGCCAGGATGCCGTCGCCGGTGTTGGCCACCGCGCCGACGGTCCACTCGGTGGTGATGGGGGCGCGCTGGTATTTCACCCGCATCTGCTCGTTGTGTTCGAAGCCGCCGCTGCCCAGGATCACCCCTCGACGAGCCCGGATCAGTTGCGGTTCGGCAGATTCGCCGGAGGTCGTGTCCTTGACGTAGATGCCGCGCACCACGCCGTCTTCGACGTAGAGGTCGGTCAGCGCGGTGTTCAGCCGCACCGGGACACCGGCGTCGCGCAACGCGATGCGCAGCGGTGCGATCAACGCGCGACCCATGCCCACCAGGTTCTTGCGGGTGGCGTTGGCCCACACGGTCCGGGCGCCGACCTTGAGGCTGCGCAGCAGTCCGCGCGGATGCCGCTTGAGCTGGTTGAGCCGGACGTAGTCCTGCTGCATCACCACCATGTTCATCGGCACCTTGCCGTAGGGCGGCTCCAGGCCGGCCAGGTCGGCACCGAGCTTGTTGGCGTCGAACGGCTTGGGCTCGACCGAGCGCCCGCTGGCCCTGCCGCCCGGCGTCTCCGGGTAGTAATCGGAGTAGTTCGGCACCCAGCACAGCTTCAGCGGCGAGTTCTGCAGGACGAAGGACAGCATCTCCGGCCCGCGGTCCAGGTAGGTGTCGATCTTCTCGGCCGGCACCACGTCGCCGATGATCGCGTGCAGATACGTGCGAGCGGCCTCGCGGGTGTCGTCGACCCCGTCGCGTTTGAGCACCTCGTTGTTCGGGATCCACACGCCGCCACCTGACCGCGCAGTGGAACCACCGTAGTGCGGGGCCTTCTCAACGACTATCGTCGAGAGGCCCTGGTGAGCGGCGGTCAGGGCCGCGACCATGCCTGCGGCACCGCTGCCGACCACGACGACGTCATACTCCTGCTCCGACATGTAGAACACGTTATAGAATTGCCCGGCCGACCCACAACTGTGCCGGTCGACGAAACGAAGGGACTTCACGAGATGTTGTCCGATGAGGTGCGCGAGAAGCTCGCCGCCGACCTGGCCCAGGCCGAGCGCAGCCAGGTGCCCATCACTCCGCTGACCGACGCCCATCCCGACATCGACGTCGTCGACGCCTACGAGATCCAGCTGATCAACATCCGCCAGAAGGTCGCCGAAGGTGCCCGCGTGGTGGGACACAAGGTGGGCCTGTCCAGCGAGGCCATGCAGAAGATGATGGGTGTCGACGAACCCGACTACGGCCACCTGCTCGACGACATGCAGGTCTACGAAGACGTGCCCGTCCGCTCCGGCAAGTACCTGTATCCGCGGGTGGAGGTCGAGGTCGGCTTCATCCTGGCCGACGACCTCCCCGGTGCGGGCTGCACCGAGGACGACGTGCTCGCCGCGACGGCTGCGTTCGCACCCGCCATCGAACTCATCGACACGCGGATCACCAACTGGCAGATCAAGCTCTGCGACACCATCGCCGACAACGCGTCCTCAGCGGGTTGGGTGCTCGGCGAGGCGCGGGTCTCGCCGAAGGACATCGACATCAGGGCGATCGACGCCGTGCTGACCAACAACGGCGAGGTGGTGGCCGAGGGGCGCAGTGACGCGGTGCTGGGCAACCCGGTGACCGCGGTGGCGTGGCTGGCCCGCAAGGTCGACAGTTTCGGAGTGCGGTTGAAGGCCGGAGACATCGTGCTGCCCGGTTCGTGCACGCGTGCGATAGATGCACCACCCGGGAGCCATTTCGTCGCCGACTTCAGCGGTTTAGGTTCAGTACAACTGAGTTTCGAGTAACCCGAAGGACTAGCAATGTCTACGGACAAGAAAGCCTCCGTCGCGATCGTGGGATCCGGCAACATCAGCACCGACCTGCTCTACAAGCTGCTGCGTTCGGAGTGGCTCGAGCCGCGCTGGATGATCGGCATCGACCCGGAGAGCGAAGGCCTGGCCCGGGCGCGCAAGCTCGGCCTGGAGACGTCGCACGAAGGCGTGGACTGGCTGCTCGCGCAGTCGGAGAAGCCCGACCTGGTGTTCGAGGCCACCAGCGCCTACGTGCACCGCGACGCGGCGCCCAAGTACGCCGAAGCCGGAATCCGCGCCATCGACCTCACCCCGGCGGCCATCGGGCCCGGCGTCATCCCGCCGGCGAACCTGCGCGAGCACCTCGACGCGCCGAACGTGAACATGGTGACGTGCGGCGGACAGGCCACCATCCCGATGGTGTACGCGGTTTCCCGCGCGCTGGCCGACAACGGCGGAGTGCCCTACGCCGAAATCGTCGCGTCGGTGTCGTCGGCGTCGGCCGGCCCGGGCACCCGCGCCAACATCGACGAGTTCACCAAGACCACCAGCGCCGGCGTCGAGGTCATCGGCGGCGCCCGGCGCGGCAAGGCCATCATCATCCTCAACCCGGCCGAACCTCCGATGATCATGCGCGACACCATCTTCTGCGCCATCCCCGAGGATGCCGACCACGCCGCGATCACCCAGTCGATCAAGGACGTGGTGGCCGAGGTGCAGACCTACGTGCCCGGGTACCGCCTGCTCAATGAGCCGCAGTTCGACGAGCCCTCGGTGGTCAACGGCGGCAACCACGTGGTCACGATTTTCGTGGAAGTGGAGGGTGCGGGAGATTACCTGCCGCCTTACGCTGGAAACCTGGACATCATGACCGCCGCGGCGGCCAAGGTCGGCGAAGAGATCGCGAAGCAGCAGGCCGGGGCATCGCTCTCCGCGCCCACAGGAGGTCAGGCATGAGCACCGACGACATCTTCTTCAACCCGGTATGGGACGTCCGGATGACGGACACCTCGCTGCGCGACGGTAGCCACCACAAGCGCCACCAGTTCACCAAGGACGAGGTCGGCGCCATCGTCGCAGCGCTCGACGCGGCCGGCGTGCCGGTCATCGAGGTCACCCACGGTGACGGACTGGGTGGTTCGAGCTTCAACTACGGCTTCTCCAAAACGCCTGAGCAGGAACTGATCAAGCTCGCCGCGGAGACCGCCAAGGAATCCAAGATCGCCTTCCTGATGCTGCCGGGCGTGGGCACCAAGGAGGACATCAAGGAAGCCCAGAACAACGGCGGATCCATCTGCCGGATCGCGACGCACTGCACCGAAGCCGACGTGTCGATCCAGCACTTCGGGCTGGCCCGCGAACTCGGGCTGGAGACCGTCGGCTTCCTGATGATGAGCCACACCATCAGCCCGGAGAAGCTCGCCAAACAGGCGCGCATCATGGCCGACGCCGGTTGCCAGTGCGTTTACGTGGTCGATTCGGCCGGTGCCCTGGTCCTCGAAGGCGTCCGGGACCGGGTGGCCGCGCTGGTCGCCGAACTCGGCAACGATGCTCAAGTGGGCTTCCATGGCCACGAGAACCTCGGCCTCGGTGTCGCCAACTCCATCGAGGCCGTGCGTGCGGGCGCCAAGCAGATCGACGGGTCGTGCCGTCGGTTCGGCGCCGGTGCCGGCAACGCGCCGGTCGAGGCGCTGATCGGCGTGTTCGACAAGATCGGCGTCAAGACCGGCATCGATTTCTTCGACATCGCCGACGCGGCCGAAGAGGTCGTGGCCCCGGCCATGCCCGCCGAGTGCCTGCTGGACCGCAACGCCCTGATCATGGGTTACTCCGGCGTCTACTCCAGCTTCCTCAAGCACGCCATCCGCCAGTCCGAGCGCTACGGCGTGCCGGCGCACCAGCTGTTGCACCGCGCCGGGCAGCGCAAGCTGATCGGCGGTCAGGAAGACCAGCTGATCGACATCGCGCTGGAGATCAAGCGCGAGCAGGAGGCGCAGACCTCTCCGGCGTGACCTCAGGGCGAGGTGACCACCTCGAGTCCCTGAGCCTTCCCATCGGAGCACGATCCGACGCCGCCCGGTGAGCAACCGGGCGGCGCACACCGTGCTGCCCGAAACATCTACCGCCACAACGTCTTCCTGCCGGCGTGCAACGGAGCCGAGGTGCGGTGATCGTGGCCGTCGCCACTCGACGGTGAACGCTGCTTGCTTCAGCGGTGGTTTCGGCCCGCTGGCGCAATCCGTTGTTACCTGTCTCGGAACGACACGTCAGCGACGCCGGCAACACTGCGGGCGATACCCGCGACCGGCGCAACGTGGAGTTATCTTCGCCGTCGCAGTTTCGACACGGGCCGTTGTTGCACTCTTTGCGGATCGATCAACGGTCGGTCCAGATCGCCTTCACCGTCTGATCTGCAGGGAGTGTCGATGTCTGCCAGCCCGTTCCACCTCGGGTGGTTCATGAGTGGCTTCCGTGTTCTGGGATGGCAGGACCAATGGATCGGAAGCCAGGCGACGACGTCGATGCGGGCCGACTTCTATGTCGACTTCGCCCGCAACCTGGAGCGCGCCTGTTTCGACTTCTTCCTCAGCGCCGACAGCTCGTATGTTCCCGATGCGTGGGAGGGTAAGCACGACTGGGCATTGACCAACGCCGAGGCGGTGCCCAAACAGGATCCCGCGCCGATGATGGCTGTCATCGGTCACCTGACCTCGAACATCGGAATCGCGCCGACGCTGTCGGTCACCGAGTATCCGCCGTATCTGCTGGCCCGTCTGATCTCGACGCTCGACCACATCTCCTCCGGTCGCGTCGCCTGGAACTCGGTCACGTCCAGTTCGGACCGGGCTGCCCAGAACTACGGGCACCCGGCCCAGCCGCCGCACGACATCCGCTACGAGATGGCCCACGAGTTCACCGAAGTCGTCACCGGCCTGTGGGACACGTGGGAACCGGGCTCGATGCCGATGGACCAGAAGGCCGGCGTGTTCGCCGACCCGACGAAGGTCCACACGCTCGACTTCGAAGGCAAGTACTACCGCAGTCGCGGACCGCTCAACACCGGGCGAAGCCCCCAGGGGCGTCCGGTGATCATCCAGGCGGGCGGATCCCCGGCCGGCCGGGATTACGGTGCACGGTTCGCCGAAGTGATCCTGTCGGCGGCCAAGGGCGTCGACGAGATGAAGGCCTACCGCAACGACATCCGCGCGCGTCTGGTCGCCTACGGCCGAAAGCCCGACGACTGCAAGGTCATGTTCCTGTGCGCACCCGTCCTGGGGGACACCCGGGAAGCCGCCGAGATCAAGCGGAACCAGATGCTGGCGCGCGCGGCGGCCGACTACACCTACGCGCTGGCGCACATGGGCTACAACACCAACATCGACTTCTCGGTCTATGACCCCGACGTTCCGATCCGGGACCTGGCAGATCAGTTCTCCACCAACGGACATCAGAGCAGCCTGGAGAGTTTCATCACTTCCAACCGCGACCGGACGCTGCGCGAGCTGGGCAGCATGGCCGCCGACGGAGGGGCGACCGGTGGGTTCATCGGGACGCCCGACGACGTGGCCGCCCAGATGGACGAGATGATGCAGGAAGTCGGCGGGGACGGATTCCTCATCCGCTACGACACGGTGTCTCGTCGTTCCATCGCCGAGATCACCGATGGCCTGGTACCCGCGCTGCAACGCCGCGGCCTGGTCCGGCGCGGATACAGCTACAGCACACTGCGCGACAACCTGCTCGAGTTCTGACCGACACCGAGATTCCGAAAGCAAGTCGATGACATCTACCTCCGTGGTGACCGAACCCCCTGCATCTTTCGTCGGATCGTTGATCACGGGGCGGTCGCTGTACAAGGTGTACCCCACCAGCAACGGCCCAGTGTTGGCTCTGGACAACGTCTCCTTCGACATCGCCCGCGGCGAGTTCATCTCGCTCGTCGGTCCGAGCGGCTGCGGGAAATCCACCCTCCTCAACATCATCGGGGGCCTGTTGCCCTACAGCCGAGGCGATCTGCGGTATGCCGGCGAGGAGCATCTGAGTCCTCGACGTGAAATCGGCATGATGTTCCAGACACCGCTTCTGCTGCCCTGGCGCACGGTGATGAAGAACATCATGCTTCCCGTCGAGGTGCTGGGACTGCGCAAGGCCGAGGCGAAGGCACGCGCCGAGGCACTGCTGGCGAAGGTGGGTCTGAGTGAGTTCGCCAACCGCTACCCAGGAGAACTCTCCGGCGGGATGAAACAGCGCGCCGCGCTGTGCCGGCTGCTCGTGTCCGAACCCGAGGTGCTGCTCATGGACGAACCTTTCGGTGCGTTGGACGAATTCACTCGCGAGTCCATGAACGCCGAGCTGCTGCGGGTGTGGGCCGACACCAAGAAGACGGCGATCTTCGTGACGCACAACATCTCTGAAGCCGTCTACCTTTCTGATCGCGTATTCGTCATGACGCCGCGGCCGGGGCGGCTGGCCGCCGTCGTGGACATCGATCTGCCGCGTCCGCGCACCGAGGCGATGTGGTCGTCTCCGGAGCTGCTCACCTATACCAGCCAAATCCGCGACATCCTCGGGGGTGCACATTGACCAGCGCAGATTTGACGATCGCCGTGGCCACGCCCGTCCTCGGGGTTCGAAACACCGCTGTGGCAAGCGAGTTCGACAATCTGAATGCCCTCGAGCTGGCGCGCGCCCGGCGCAACGCGGTGCGGCGACGGCTGCTGGATGCGATGGCGTTCGTCGGGTGCGGAGTCCTGCTGATCGGCGGATGGGAATGGGGAGCCCGGACCGAATTCATCAATCCCCGCATCGCGCCGGCCCCCTCGGCGATCCTCGGTCATCTACCGACGCTGGTGACTGCTGACTACTTCCCCAAACACCTGACGGTCACCGTGCAGGAGCTTGCTTTCGGATTCGGAATCGGCGTGCTGCTCGGGATTGCGCTGGGCGCCCTGGTCTCCCTCTCCGAATTCTGCCGAGCGGTGATTCAACCCTATGTCGTCGCACTGCAGGCACCTCCGAAGGTGCTGTTGGCTCCGCTGTTCGTCACGTTGTTCGGGTTCGGCATCATGCCCAAGATCGTGATGGCGGTGATCATCGCGTTCTTCCCGATGTTCGTCAACACCGTCACCGGGTTCAGCGCGCTGAGCCCGGATGCCGAGCGCCTCATGAGATCGCTCACCGCATCGCGCACGCAGGTGTTCTTCAAAGTGCGGCTGCCCAACGCTTTGCCGCTGATGGCCTCGGGAGTGAAGCTGTGCTGGACACTGGCCGTCACCGGCGTGATCGTCGCCGAGTTCGTCGGTGCGCAGGCCGGTCTGGGATTCCTGCTCAACTCCTTCAGCATCCAGAGCGACATCCTCGGCGTCTTCAGCGTCATCGTCCTGATCGCGCTGGCCACCGTCGTCGTGTACGGGGCACTCGAACTGCTGGAGCGACGCATCGTGTTCTGGGGACGGCTATGACCCGCGACCAGTCCGACCCGCTCGGTGAAAAGCCTTCCCTCACAACAAGGAGATGAACATGAAGCGTTACTTCCAGCGTCCCGCACACATCGGCGTCATGCTGCTCGCCGGCATGGTGACGTTTGCCGGAGCCTGCTCGTCCGACAACGCCGGCGGGGGATCGACCGACGCGGGTGACGGGCTGACACTGGTCCGTCTGGTCACGAGCAATTCGGGGCCGTCGGCAAGCGACACCCCGATCCACATCGCGATGGACGAAGGTTGGTTCGAGGAGGAGGGGCTCCGGGTCGAGATCGTGTTCTCCCCGGGCAGCGGCGCCGCGATCCAACAGCTCGCAGCCGGCAACGCCGACATTGCCTCCACCACGCCGGCGTCGGTGATGCAGGCCAACTTGCAGGGCACACCGGTGTCGATGGTGCTGCAGCACAACTACAAGCAGCCGTTCGACATCGCCGCGCCCGCGGGAAGCGGCATAAACACCATCGCAGACCTGCGGGGCAAGACCATCGGCGTGTCGGAACTGTCCGGCGGTGAGATGCCGATGGTGCGCGCTGCACTGGCGGTCGCCGGCCTCGACGAGGGCGCCGACGTCAAGATCATCCCCGCCGGTGAGGGCGACCCGTCGACGGTCAACGCACTGAAGAACGGGACGATCAACGCGTACGCGAGCTCCACACGCGACATCGTCAACCTCGGCACCAACGGTTTCGAAACCGAGATGGTGTCGATCACCCCGGCCGAGGTCGCCGCGTTCCCCGGCGACGGGATGGCAGCCAAGACCGAGCTCGTCGAGCAGAAGCCCGACGTGGTCGAAGGATTCACCCGCGCGGCGCTCAAGGGCCTGGTCTACACCATGTCCAACCCCGACGCCGCGTTCACCTACGCCCAGGCCAACTTGGCCGAGGCGCTGGCCACCGATCCTGTGCTGGCACGCACCTACTTCGATCTGACCATCGAGAACTTCGGACCGGTCCTTCCGCCCTCGGTGCCGAACCGCGGCCTGTTCGACCGCGCCTCCTACGAAACCCTCATGGGCTTCCTGCAGCAGGGTGACGACGAGACCCGGGTCCTGGATGGCCCGGTGGATCTGGATGTGGTCCTCAAGCCCGCCTTGGTCGAAAAAGTCTGGTCGACAACAGACTTCGCGGCCATCGAGGAAAAGGCGAAGGGTGCCAGCTGACCTGTTCACCGGACCGACATCACACCTAGAGGAAGCGACCTGATGGAACCCACACTCAAGCTCGCGCTCGACCTTTCCTTCACCCACACCGAGGGTGCCTGGCGTAACCCGGGCTCTTGGGTCAACTACCCGTACTACACACAACCCGACATCTGGGAGGACGTGGCCCGGGCCGCCGAACGCGGGTGCATCGACATGCTGTTCTTCGGTGACGGTGTCGGCATCCCCGACACCTGGGGCTCGAGCATCGACGCGGCGGTGAAGTGGGGTCTACAGTGGCCCCGCCACGACATGAGCCCGACGATCGCGGTGATGTCGCGGGTCACCAGGCACATCGGCTTCTGCCTGACGTTCTCACCGACCTACATGCACCCCTACTACGTGGCGCGCCATGTGGCGTCCCTGGACCATGTGACCGGTGGCCGGATGGCACTGAACCTGATCACCTCGGCCCGTCGATCCGACGCTGCGAACTACGGCTTCGACGAGCTGATGGAGCACGACCGCCGCTACGAACGCGGCGACGAGTTCATCGACGTGCTGAAGGGGCTGTGGAACAGCATCGAGCCCGACGCCATCGTCCTCGACAAGGAGACCGGCGTCTTCGCCGACCCGGCGAAGGTGCACTACCTCGACCACGTCGGCGAGTTCTTCAACGTCAAGGGGCCGTTGAACATGCTGCCCGCACCCCAGTACCACCCCGTCCTGGTCCAGGCTGGCGCGTCTCCGCGCGGAATGAAGTCCTTCGCCCGCAACGCCGACGTGGTCTTCATCTCGCGGCCGACTGCACCGGCGATGGTGAAGTTCCGCGAACAGCTCGACAACGAACTCGCCGCGGTCGGACGTGCCCCCGAGGAGATCCAGGTGCTCTGGCCGATCCACCCGATGATGGGTGAATCCTCCTCGCACGCCAAGGAACTCGAGGCGCAGTTGATCGAGTCGGTGCCGCTGGAAGCCGGCGGGGTGTTCATGGCGCACAAGAGCGGATTCGACTTCTCCACACTGCCGGAGACCTTCACCCTCGACGAGGCGATCAAAGCGATTGAGGCCGAGAACGGATCCACCGCCTATCTGCCCAAACTGGCAGAGAAGATCGGTCCGGACGGGGTCTTCACCAAGGAGATCTTCCAGCAGATGGGACGCGAATCGATGATCGCGGGCGGCCCGACGCTCTACGGTACCGCCGAGGACATCGCCGACCAGATCTGCGATCTGCACTCGCAGACGGGGCCGAACATCGGATTCATGATCTCGATCCACAATTTCATGCCGCGCAACGCCGTCGACTTCGTCGACAAGGTGATACCGATTCTGCAGAAGCGCGGCGTCTTCAAGACCAGCTACGGCGCGAACAAGACACTGCGTGACAATCTCGGGGTCCCTCTCAAGCGCCGGAGCCGCGCTGGGTGCGGACTGAGCGCGACTGAATGATCCGCCGTAACGCAGCGACCACGGCGCTTCGGGCCCGGTTCACCACAGCGTCGGTGAACACGGCCGCCATGATCGTCGCGCTCGCTCATCTGATCTACGTGCCGGCGATTCCGCTGGTGAAGGACGAGCTCGGGGTCAGCGCGGGCAGTGTGGCCTGGACAATCGCGGCCTTCACGATCAGTCAGTCGGTGGCCCAGGTACTCGTCGGTCCCATGGCCGACCGCACCAACGGGGCCCGGCTGCTGCGCATCGGGTTGGTGCTGTTCCTCGTGTCCAACGCCCTCATCTTGGCTGTGCCCACCTTGACCGGTCTGATGGCGGGCCGGATCATCACGGGCTTCGGTGCGGGGATGGTCACCGGAGCGGGTTATGCCCTGGTCGCACAGGCGAATTCGGTCGGGAAGGGCCGGGAACGCGCGCTGGCGGTGTACCAGGCCATCATCGCGGTGGGCGCCGTGGCCGGGCCGAGCAGCGGTGCGGCGATCGTGGCGCTCACCGGTCGGTGGGAGTACGTCTTTCTCATCCTGCTCGGGGCGTCCGCGGTCGCCCTGGTGATCAGCTGCGTGCTGCCCCCTCCGGCGGTCGAATTCCAGGCACCCTCGCCGCAGGAGATGTGGCTCGCGGCACGACATCGTGGCGTGCTGGTGATGGCGCTGGTGAGCGGCATCGTAGGTGTGGCGATCATGACGATGCACAGCTCGCTGGCCTTTGTGCTCGACGACGGTGACCTGCCCGCCCAGTGGATGGATTCGGTCGGATTCGCGATGATCCCGTGCGGAGTGCTGACCGGATCGATGCTCGTCGGGCATCTGTTGCAGCGGTTCGAAGGTCGTGTTCTGCTGACTGCGGCCCTGGTTTGGCTCGCTGTCGTCATCTCGGTGTTCGGCGTGGTGCAGCAGTGGACGGGGGCATCGTTGTGGCTCTTCCCGTTGCTGTTCGCGAGCGGCCTCGGGTTGGGGGCCGGTATGGCGTTGAGCATCGGGGTGGCGACGTCCCTGGCGTCGTCGTCGCCGGGAACGGTCTCAGCTGTCGTCGTGGTCTCGCGGAACATCGGTACGACGGTTGCCCCGTTCGTCGTGGGTGTGGCCTACGACCTCGACAACCTCTGGGGCGCATATCTGGTCGCCGTGGCGGCGATCGTGGTCGCGGGTGCGCTGTCGGCGGCCTGGACGCGCCGTTCGGCACGTAACGAAGCAGAGGCGGTCGCGCTGGCGACCGGACCTGTGTGAGTTGAGAGAAGGTGATCCCTGTGCAGTTCGAACGCTCCGTGGAGCGGCCTGCTTTCCGGCACCATCGACCGGTGAGCGGACCGCGGGTCGGCCGGCCTCGGCCGGCGCCACCGGAACAGACCTCTTCGCGCCGGGTGTATGAGATTCTGCGCTCGGCCATCCGCACCGGATATCTGCCGGCCGGGAAGCAGCTGGTGGAACACGAACTCGCCAAAGCGATGTCGACCAGCCGCAACGCCCTGCGCGTGGCCCTGCAGCTGCTGGCCGAAGAGGGTGTCGTCGAGCGGAACCCGAGGACAGGCACGATCATCACCTCCGCGGTGGTGCAGATCAATCTCAACGAACTCGATGCCGGCCTGCGCGTGCAGACTGCAGGTCGTATCGCCGGGATCGCACCCACGGATGTGTTCGAAGAGCAGGAGCTCGACGAACGGGTCCTTCCGATGCCGCCCTACATCGCGCAGAGGATGGGCTCGGACGCCGATGTGGTGCGGATGCATGAGCGGCTCATCAGTGTGCGCGGCGAGCCCCACCACGTCTGGGCCGCCTACATCGACGCGGACGTCGACTACTCCCTGGTAAGGCCCAACGGAGATCGCCTGGCCATCTTCTACGAGCGGTTCGGGGTGGAATTCGGTTGGGCCGAGGACAGTCTCGAGGCTGTGCCGTGTGAGCTGCGAACAAGCACGCTGCTGCAGATCGCCCCGGGCGCGCCGATTCTGCTCTTGGAGACCCGCATGTTCGACGTCGACGGTCGCGTGCGTGAGCTGCGATTCCGTTACACCCGCGGAGACCGGGTCGCCTACCGAATCGATCAACGGGAGACCGGCCAGGGAAGGAACACCGGCGAATGACGACCGCCAGGACCGCAGACACCGCAACCCCGTCGCACGATGCGGTGGTGGCGCAACTGGCCGAACTCGCCGGCCTCGAGCGTGATCGGACCCGGTGGGAGCAGCGGTCTCAGCGTCGGCTGCGTCGCGGTGCCGTGGTCGGGATCGGTGTGTGCTTTCTCGCGCTGTGGCAGTGGGCCACCGACACCAACGTCATCCACGACTTCATCGCACCGTCTCCGACGGAGATCGCCGCGTATCTCCCGGACCTGGTCATGAGCTCGTATTTCCTCGAGAACCTCTGGGTCACACTGCAGGAACTTCTTCTCGGGTTCGCAATCGGCGTCGTCTCAGGTTTTCTCCTCGGGGTGCTGGTCTCCGTCTCGCCGATGGCGCGGGCCGGCCTGGTGCCCTACATTCTGGCGTTGAACGCCCCGCCCGGGATCGTGTTCGCGCCGCTGTTCCTGATCTGGTTCGGTTTCGGGATGTCGTCGAAGATCGCGATGGCGGTCTCCGGTGCGTTCTTCCCGATCTTCATCAACACCGTTGCCGGCCTGGCGGAGTCGAGGAACATGGACGCGGACAAGTTGATGCGCTCGCTGACGGCCAACCGACGTCAGACCTTTTTCAAGGTGCAGCTGCCCAACGCCCTGCCGCTGATCTTCGCCGGCATCAAACTGTGCTGGATCTCTGCGGCCATCGGGGTCGTGGTGGCCGAGTTCATCGGTGCGCAGGCCGGTATCGGTTTCATGGTCCAATCATTCAATTTCCAGCTCGACATCACCGGCGTCTACTCCCTGATCATCCTGCTGTCGGTGTCGACCGCTGCGGTGTACTGGCTGCTCGAATTCGCCGAACGCAAGTGGTTCAACTGGGGACACCTGTCCTGAGCGCCGCAGCAGTTCACGCTTCGTCGAAGGGACGGACCGACACCGATGGCGGTCGATGACGGCAAGCAGGTGCGTCCTCTGGGGCGGCTGGCCATTCCGGTGTACGTGCCGGCCGGTATCTACTCCATCGGCGTCGGTGCGATCACCCCGATCGTCGCGGTCGCCGCGCACGAGATGGGCGCCAACCTCGCCGTCGCCGGACTGATCGCCGGTCTGCCGACGGTAGGAACACTGCTGGCCGACATTCCGGCGGGCGCGCTGGTCGCGCGCCTCGGTGAGCGGGCGTCGATGATCCTGGCGGCGGTGCTGACGGTGACGGCCGGCATCGTGGTCCTCGTGACGGGCAACCTCGTCGTGCTGGGGGTGGCGTGCTTCCTGCAGGGTGTGTCGTCCGCGACGTTCGAGCTGGCCCGACACGCGCTGCTCACCCACCTGGTGCCGCGGTCCCACCGCGGGCGTGCACTGGGCGCGTTGGCCGGCATGTCCCGGCTGGGCATCACCGTCGGACCGTTCCTGACGGTTGCGCTCATCGACCGTTTCGGGGTCCTCTCGGCGTACTGGGTACAGGTCGCCGCGTGCGTCGCGGTGATCGCCTTCCTGGCCGTCGTCGCCGACCCCGAACCGGACGGTGATGCCCCGGCCCCGGCGGCACACGGTGATTCGGCAGGCGTGTTGCGGGCACACCGCGGTGTGTTCCTCCGTCTCGGTACCGCGATCGGTGCGTTGATGATGCTTCGGATGAGCCGCCAGATCATTATCCCGCTGTGGGGAATCGAGGTGGGAATCGAGCCCTCGCACATCGTGCTCGCAGTAGGCCTGTCGGGTCTGCTCGAACTGTTGCTGTTCTACACCGGGGGCCAGATCGCCGACCGCTTCGGCCGGGCGTGGGTGGCCGTTCCGGTGGTCACCGCCCTGTCGTTGGGGCACATCGCCCTGATCGCCGCGCACGATCTGACGTCGTTCTACATCGTCACGATGCTGCTGGGTCTGGCCAACGCCTTCGGCGGCGGCATCATGATGATCCTCGGTTCGGACCTGGCGCCACCGGCCAGGACGTCGGAATTCCTCGGGGCGTGGCGGATGTTCGCCGACGCCGGGGGAGCGCTGGCGCCGGTGATGATCTCGGCGGGAGCCGCGGTCGGCACGCTGGCAGGGGTGACGGTGAGCGTGGGGTGTCTGGGGCTGCTCGGTTCGATCGCGCTCTACCGCTACCTGCCGGTCTACCTGGGTGCGCGAGAGCGGGGCCGGTAGGCCCGTGTCGGACCCGACCGGCACGATGGCCTGATGGCAACGAGGACCGAGGCGCAGGTGCTCCTCGAACAACTGGCCGGACCGGACGCACGACTGCGTGACGATCAGTGGACGGCCATCGAGGCCCTGGTCGTGCAGCGGCGCCGCGCCCTGGTCGTGCAACGGACCGGCTGGGGCAAGTCGGCGGTGTACTTCATCGCCGCGAAACTCCTGCGCGCCGGCGGGTTCGGGCCCACCGTGATCGTGTCCCCGCTGCTGGCGCTGATGCGCAACCAGGTCGGTGCCGCCCGTCGCGCCGGCGTGCACGCGGCAACCATCAACTCCGGCAACGTGACCGAATGGGATGCGATTCGGCAGCAGGTGGCCGACGGTCACGTCGATGTGCTGCTGGTCAGCCCGGAGCGGCTCAACAATCCCGACTTCCGGGACAACGTGCTGCCCTCGTTGGCCGCCGACGCGGGGCTGGTCGTCGTCGACGAAGCTCACTGCGTGTCGGACTGGGGCCACGACTTCCGGCCCGACTACCGCCGCATCCGGACGCTGGTCGCCGAGCTGGGTGCCGGGATCCCGGTGCTGGCCACCACGGCCACCGCCAACGACCGAGTGGTCCGCGACGTGGCGGCTCAGCTCGACGTCGGCGGGGGCGACACGCTGGTGCTTCGCGGCGGGCTGGACCGCGAATCGCTGCGGCTGTCGGTGGTCCACGCCGGCGGTCCGGCCCAGCGAGCCGCATGGATCGCCGCTGCCCTGAATACGCTGCCCGGCTCCGGCATCATCTACACGCTGACCGTGGCCCAGGCCCACGATGTGGCAGGGTTGCTCGCCGAACGCGGGCATGCGGTCGCGGCCTACACCGGCTCCACCGACACCGCCGAGCGGGAACAGTTGGAGGCCGACCTGCTCGACAACCAGGTCAAAGCGCTGGTCGCCACGTCGGCGCTCGGAATGGGTTTCGACAAACCGGATCTGGGCTTCGTCGTGCACCTCGGCGCGCCGTCGTCGCCGATCGCGTACTACCAGCAGGTCGGTCGTGCCGGCCGCGCCACCGACAGCGCCGAGGTGATCCTGCTGCCGGGCAGGGAGGACCAGGACGTCTGGCGGTACTTCGCCTCGGTGGCGTTTCCGCCAGAACCCTTGGTGCGCAACGTTCTTGCCGCGCTCGACGGCGAGCGTCCGCAGTCCACGCCGGCCTTGGAGACCCAGGTCGACCTGAACAGGTCGCGCCTGGAAATGGTCCTCAAGGTGCTCGACGTCGACGGAGCAGTGCGGCGCGTCAAAGGCGGCTGGGTGTCGACCGGCCAACCGTGGACCTACGACGAGGCGCGCTACCGCGCCCTCGACGACGCCCGCCGACGCGAGCAGCAGGCCATGCTCGACTACCAGAGCACCGACGGGTGCCGCATGGTGTTCCTGCGCCGCCAACTCGACGACCCCGAGCTCGCACCCGACGAACGGTGCGGGCGCTGCGACAACTGCACGGGCAACCACTATTCGGCGACGGTCGACGACGCGACGCTGGACGCCACCGCCGACCGCCTGAGCCGCCCCGGGGTGACGGTCGCGCCGCGGAAGCAGTGGCCCTCGGGCCTGGGCACGCTCGGGCTGGAGCTCTCCGGCCGCATCGGCGACGGGGCCGGCACGGGCCGCGCCATCGGTCGACTCACCGACCTCGGCTGGGGGGCGCGGCTGCGGCGCCTTCTCGACGAGCCCGACCAGGAGGTGCCCGACGAGATCGTCCGTGCCGCGATCGCCGTGCTCAAGGCCTGGGACTGGCAGCGCCGACCGGTCGCCGTCATGGGACTGGAGTCGCGCACCCGCCCGCAGCTGATCTCGTCGCTGGTGGCCCAACTCGCGCAGATCGGGCGGCTGGAAAACCTCGGAATCCTGCGGTACGCACCGACCCACCGCCCGGTCACCGCCGCGAACTCGGCCTACCGCGTCGCCGCGTTGCACGGCGCGTGGGAACAGCCGCGCATCGACTGCGACGGCCCGGTGTTGTTGGTCGACGACATGGCCGACACCGGTTGGACCATGACGATGGCCGCACGGGTGGTCCGGGCCGGCGGGGCTCCCGAGGTGCTCCCGTTCGTGGTGGCCAGCACCAGTTGAGCGCGACCCGACCTGTCACCACACAGGTTTGATGCCACCGAGCTGTTCGGTGACCGCGTCGGCGGTCGCCACCACCGCGCGCGCCCGCAAGGATATCTCGGTGTCGGTCAACGGCTTTCCGATCTGCATCGACGCGACCATCACGTGTCGTCGTTCGTGGTCGAACACCGGCGCGGAGATCACGCTGATGTCGAAACGGGCCGTGCGGCGTCGCCCTTCGGAACCGTTCTCGTCGCGCAGGTACACGCGTTCGCCGATGTCGGAGACCAATTCACCGAGCAGTGCACGCAGCTCGTCGGGCAGGTCGGTCGGCATCCCGGCGATCAGCGAATAGAGACGCCGGCCGCCGGGAGTCTGCCGCTCCACCAGATAGCCGTCCGCGCGACATGTGGCGATCACGCGCTGCAAGCGCTCGGTGTCGGTGCGCAGCGCGATGGTCGGCGGCTTTCGCAGCCACGCGCGTTCGGCTTCGTCGTCCCACAGCACGAACATCAGGCCCACCGGCGGGGCGAACGGATAGCTCTGACCGATTTCGACGCCGGGCCGCGCCCCCGCGGGAGCAGCCAGGTCCAGCAGCGTGATCCGGTCGTCCACGACCGCGGACAGCGCCGCGGTGGCACCGAACCGCGTCGACAGCAGGCGCAGTTCCTCGTGTGCGGCGGGGCTCACGCGCATCGACTGCTGGGCGCGCTGGCCGATCCGAATCAGGGCGGGCCCCAGCCGGTAGGTCTTGTCGGCGGGATCGCGGACCAGGTAGCCGGCGTCGGTCAGGGCGGTGACGATGCCCAGGCACGTCGGCTTGCTCAGCTCCACGCGGCGGGCCAACTCGGAGACGCCGAACCGTTCCTGCGGCCGTGCGGCGAGGAAGTCGAGGATGCGTACCACCCGATCGGTGGGCGGTGACGCCCGTTCCGGCATCGGCTGCGACATGGCGGACAGGCTACCGGGGCCGTTTCATATTTGGAACGCAGCGGTCGATATATTGACTCTTGGTAGAACGGGTTCTAGTTTCTCCACTGTGTTCACCCAGCCGCTGGCCGACGCCGTCGCCGAAGCCGAGAAGCTCGTCGCTGCCGCCCCGTTCATCGAATCTGAGGCCGACCTGCTCGAAGGCCTGCAGTACCTCGCCGGCTGCGTCGCCGCCTGCACCCACGTCGCATTCGACTACGACCGCGACCACCCGTTCCTGCACAGCGGCACCGGCCCGTTCACCAAGATGGGACTGGACAATCCCGACACCCTCTACTTCGGCACCCGGGTGCTGCCCGGCCACGAGTACGTCGTCACCGGACGGCGCGGCACCACCACCGACGTCAGCTTCCAGCTGATCGGGGGCGAATACACCGACGAGGTGGTCCCCGACAGCGAAACCGCGTTCGACGACCGCAAACTCGAGATCGCCGCCGACGGCACCTTCGAGTGGCGGTTCACCCCGGAAACGCCGTCGCAGCTGGTCATCCGCGAGGTCTACAACGACTGGTCGGCCCAGCGCGGCACCTTCGCGATCGCTCGCACCGACACCGCCGGCACCGCACCGCCGCCGCTGACGCGGGAACTCATCGAGAAGCGTTACGCCGTCGCGGGAAAGCAACTGGTGCAGCGGGTCAAAACCTGGCTGCAGTTCCCGCAGTGGTTCTACAACACGCTGCCGGTCAACACGATGGTGGCGCCCCGGCTGACGCCCGGTGGGTTGGCCACCCAGTACTCGTCAGTCGGCCACTTCGATCTCGGGCCGGAGCAGGCCATGGTGATCACCGTGCCGGTCTCCGACGCGCCCTACATGGGATTCCAGCTCGGCAGCCTCTGGTACATCTCGCTGGACTACATCAACCACCAGACGTCGCTCAACGGCACCCAGGCGCAGGCCGATCCCGACGGCATGATCCGCATCGTCGTCTCCGACGCCAACCCCGGCGTCACAAACTGGGTCGAAACGCTCGGGCACCGCAGGGGGTATCTGCAGTTCCGTTGGCAGCGTGTGTCCCGGGAGATGACCGAGGCTGACGGGCCGACGGTACAGGTGCTCGACGTCGACCGCGTCGCCGAGGCCCTGCCGTACCACGACGACAATCGGATCACCGCAGACGCCTGGCGCGAGCGGATCGCGCTGCGGCAGAAGCAAATCGGACACAGGATGGTGGGCTGACATGGCACCGACGGTGAACACTCTGCCGTTGCTCGCGGGCAAGGTCGTGGTGATCAGCGGGGTGGGGCCGGCTCTGGGCACCACCCTCGCGCGGCGGTGCGCCGAGGCCGGTGCCGACGTCGTGCTGGCCGCCCGCACCGTCGAGCGGCTCGCCGAGGTGGCCGCGATGGTCGAGAACCTGGGACGGCGCGCGCTGTCGGTCGGCACCGACATCACCGACGACGCGCAGGTCGCCAACCTGGTCGACAAGGCCACCGAAGAGTTCGGCCGGGTGGATGTGTTGATCAACAACGCATTTCGGGTGCCGTCAATGAAGCCGCTGGCCAACACGACGTTCGAGCACATGCGCGAGGCGATCGAGCTGACGGTGTTCGGCGCGCTGCGTCTGATCCAGGGCTTCACGCCGGCGCTGGCTCAGGCCAATGGATCGGTGGTGAACATCAACTCGATGGTGATTCGCCACTCGCAGGCCAAGTACGGTGCCTACAAGATGGCCAAGTCGGCGTTGCTGGCGATGTCGCAGTCGCTGGCCACCGAGCTGGGGGAGCAGGGCATCCGGGTCAACTCCGTGCTGCCCGGCTACATCTGGGGTGGCACGCTGGAAAGCTACTTCACCCATCAGGCCGGCAAGTACGGCACCACCGTCGATGAGATCTATAAGGCCACCGCAGCCGCGTCGGACCTCAAACGCCTGCCCACCGAGGACGAGGTGGCTTCTGCCATCCTGTTCCTGGCGAGCGATCTGTCCAGTGGTGTCACCGGTCAGGCACTCGACGTCAACTGCGGGGAGTACAAGGCCTGATGACACGCACCAATGTGGGGACGGTCGACGATCTGCACGCCTCTGCCGTAAAGGCCTGCGGTCTCGACGATTTCGGTACCGATGACGACAACTACCGGGAGGCGCTCGGCGTCCTGCTCGACGCCTACGCCCGCGATGCCGACCTGACCGAAATCGGCAGCAAGATGTCGCGGTTCTTCCTGCGCAACGCGCTGGTGGCCAGGCTGGTGTCCGAAGCGGCGTGGAAGCAGCACCCGCAGTACGCCGATGTCGAGATCCGCCGGCCGATCTTCGTGACGGGCTTGCCGCGCACCGGCACCACGGCACTGCACCGCTTGCTGGCCGCCGATCCCCGCCACCAGGGTCTGGAACTGTGGCTCGCGGAGTTCCCGCAGCCCCGACCGCCGCGCGACACCTGGGCCCAGAACCCGGTTTTCGCCCAGCTGGCCGCGCAGTTCGCCAAGGCGCACGACGAGAATCCGGACTACACCGGACTGCACTACATGACCGCCGATGAGGTCGAGGAATGCTGGCAGCTGTTGCGACAGTCGCTGCACTCGGTGTCCTACGAGACCCTCGCGCATGTGCCGACCTACTCACAGTGGCTGGCCCGCCAGGACTGGACGCCGTCGTATCGGCGGCACCGTCGCAACCTGCAGCTGATCGGACTCAACGACGCCGACAAACGCTGGGTGCTCAAGAACCCCAGCCACCTGTTCGCGCTCGATGCGCTGTTCGCGACCTACCCCGACGCACTGGTGATCCAGTGCCACCGTCCGGCCGAGACCATCATGGCGTCGATGTGCTCGCTGGCTCAGCACACCACCGCGGGCTGGTCGAACACCTTTGTCGGCGACGTCATCGGCGCCGACTCGCTGGAAACGTGGTCGCGTGGGCTGGAGCGGTTCAATGCAGTGCGCGCGCAACACAATCCGGCGCAGTTCTTCGACATGGACTACTTCGAGTTCGTCGCCGACCCGGTGGGCGCGGTGGCCGGGATCTACCGACACTTCGGTATCGAGATGACCGAGGCGGCGCACGCGGCGATGCAGGCCAGCCACGAGCAGAGCAAGCAGGGTCCGCGAGCGCCGAAACACACCTACTCGCTGGCCGACTACGGCTTGACCGCCGAGCAGGTTCAGGAACGGTTCAAGAATCTGTGACGTCGTTCTTTCGATAGCGGTGCAGCACCACGCCCGATGCCGGGAACGGAACGGTCTCGACCAACTGCAAGTCGCGGCGGCGATCGTCCGCGGCGAACAGATGCTGCCCGCCTCCCAGCAGCACGGGAAAAACGAGAAGCCGATACTCGTCGACCAGATCGAGACGCATGAACTCGCGTGCCGTGGTGGCGCCCCCGAACAGGACCAGCGGTCGGCCTGATTGAGCCTTCAGGGCGTTGACTTCGCCGGGGAGGTCGTCGCCGATACGCGTGGCCGGCATCCACGTGAGATTGCGATCACTGTGGGAGACAACAATTTTGGACAAGCCGTTGACCTTGGGGGCGAGCATCTTGTCGCCGGGGGTGACGGGGTGGTGATCCGCGTCCGGCCAGTACTGCCCAAGTAGTTCGTAGGTTGACCTCCCGAAGATCTGGGCGTCGACACTGTCCAGCAGTTCGGCGAGGCTGTCGTCCAGATCGGGGTCGACGACCTCGATCCAGTCCAGGTTCTTGCCGGGACCTTCCGTCCTGCCGTCCACCGACACCATCATCTGCAGAATGAGCTCACCCATCCGGCCGCCCTCCGTCCCCGATCAGTCCGAGTCTTGCGGGGTATGACCGGACTATCCGGGAAAAGTCATCGGCGGCTCACCCGTCACCCGGCGACGGGGCACTCGAGTGCTCCTCGAGGCAGCCCTCGGCGACGGCGTGCTTGATGCTGTCGGTCATCCGGGGGCAGGCGCGTTCCCGCGCGGGATCGCCGCCTGCCTGCCGGATCTCCTCGAAGTGAGCGCAGCGCGCGGTGGCATCGCTGGTCCACTGCACCGACGTGTGCGTGGGCCCGAGCTTTTTGACCTGCACCGCGACATGACAGTAGCGGCAATCGATGCTGACCAGCCCGGCGGTCAGATACCGTTCCCGGTCACGCAGCGAGGCCTCCCGCACCGCGGCGGCCCTGTCCGGGTCCGAGGCGAAATCCGGTGCCTTGCTCCAGGTTCCGCGCCCCTGGCCACCCGGACCATGGTGGTCGTGCTCGTCGTCGTGGCCGCCGTGCAGCAGCAGCATCGACTTCGCGACCTGGTCGACATCGGGGCGGGAGTCCATCAGCGCAATCCTCAGGTCGACTGCTTCTCGGCCTGCCGTGCCTTCAGGTTCTCTTCGACCTCGACGTTCCACTTCTCGACCGCGGCCGTGGTGTCGACCTCCATCTCGAACCGGTCCGTCATCTCCGGGGTGACATCAGCGACATCGACGTAGAACTGCTGATACCAACGCCGCATCTGATACACGGCGCCGTCTTCCTCGACCAGCAGCGGATTGTCGATGCGCGTCTTGTGCTTCCAGATCTCGACGTCCTGCAGGAAGCCCTTGCTGACGCCGTCGGTGAACGCATCGGCCAGCTTCTCCGAGGTCTTGTCGTCCAGACCCTTGGGCTTCTCGACGATCACGCCCCACTGCAGCACGAACGAGTCCTGGGTGACCGGGTAGTGGCAGTTGATCAGGATCGACTCGGCCTTGAAGTCGCCGTAGGTGTTGTGCAGCCAGTTGATCATGAACGACGGACCGAAGTAGCTGGCCTCGGAGTCCAATGAGGCGTCACCGTAGGCGGTGCCCATGTCGTTGACGTCGGGGCGGCCGACGTTGTGCAGGTACTGGCTGGCGATGTGGCCTTCGAAGACGTTCTTGAAGTACGTCGGCAGTCCGTAGTGGATGTAGAAGAAGTGCGCCATGTCGGTGACGTTGTCGATGATCTCGCGGCAGTTGCTGCCCTCGATCAGCATCGAGTTCCATTTCCAGTCCGTCCACTCACCGCTGGAGTGCTGCGGGATCTCCGGGATTCGGACCTCCGGCTGCGGCGGGTTGCCCTCGTGGTCGTGCCAGACGAACAGCAGTCCGCCGCGGACGTCGGTGTGCCATGCCCGGGTGCGGGCCAGACGCGGGGTGCGCTTGGCGTACGGGACCAGCTTGCACTTGCCGTCACCGCCCCAGCGCCAGTCGTGGAACGGGCACGCGACCTCGTCACCCTTGATGGTGCCCTGGGCGAGGTTGCCGCCCATGTGCCGGCAGTACCCGTCGAGGACGTTGAGCTCGCCCTTGGAGTCGGCGAAGACCACCAGCATGGTGCCGAAGATCTCGATGCCGTGCGGCTTGCCGTCGGTGAAGTTCTTCACCGGCCCCAGGCAGTGCCAGCCCCGCGCGTACCGGTCGGGCAGCGTGCCGGTGTCGATCTCGCGAATCCCCGCAGTTTCCGTGCTCACCTAGGGCCTCCCAGCTTCTCGGCTTCTAACTAGAACACGTTACAGTTTTTGCTCTCATCCGCGCAATCGAACGCCGTTCACCTGCGCAGAAATGTTGCGCTTGCCACTCTTCGCCGGTGGATACCCATTTGTCGCCGGTCTATATAGTGGACAAAGTGTCCAGTATTCCTGCGGCTGTCCGCACACCACCGAGCGCCGACATCGAGCAGCGGCGTTGGCTGGCTGTCGCGGCCGCGATGTTCGCGATCGCGTGGGGAGGCAACGAGTTCACGCCGCTGCTGGTCATGTATCGGACCGAGGGCGGCTACTCCGGCCTGACCGTCGACCTGCTGCTGTTCGCGTACGTCCTCGGCATCGTGCCTGCGTTACTGATCGGCGGACCGCTGTCGGACCGCCTCGGTCGTCGGCCGTTGATGCTGCCCGCACCGGTCCTGGCCGCTGCCGGTTCAGCGGTGCTGGCGCTGGGCGAGCAGTCAGCGGCGGTCCTCGGCATCGGCCGGGTATTGAGCGGACTGGCCCTCGGGCTGGCGATGGCCGTCGGCGGCAGCTGGCTCAAAGAACTGTCCGGCCCGCCCTGGGGAGATCCAGACGCCGGCGCGCGCCGCGCCGCAATGAGCTTGACCAGTGGGTTCGGTCTGGGTGCAGGTGTGGCCGGAGCGCTCGCCGAGTGGGGCCCGGCCCCGACGGTGATGCCCTACGTCGTCAACGTCACCATGGCGGTCGTCGCGGCTGCGTTCCTGGCCACCGCGCCCGAGACCCGCACGCCGTCGGCCCCCGGCCGCCCCGGCTTCGCGGTGCCCAGCGCGTTGCGCCGCCGGTTCCTCCTCGTCGTGGTGCCGGTGGCGCCGTGGGTGTTCGGCGCGGCCGCATCGGCCTATGCGATCCTGCCGGCGTTGATGGCCGAGCGGGTGGCCGCCGCGCCGATCGCATTCTCGGCGCTGATGTGCGTGGTGACCCTCGGCGTCGGTTTCACCGTGCAGCAGCTCGGCCGACGGTTGGGCGCCGGCGGCTCCCGGGCGATCGTCGTCGCGCTGGGGCTGCTGATCGTCGGCATGGCGGCCGCTGCGGTGGCCGCATCCGTGCTGACCGTGTGGGCCGCGCTCGGCGCGGCCGCGGTGCTGGGCGCGGGCTACGGATTGGCGTTGCTGGCCGGCCTGCAGGAGATCCAGCGCATCGCCGGCCCGGATGACCTGGCCGGGCTGACCGCCGTGTTCTACAGCCTGAGCTACCTGGGCTTCGCGGTGCCGGCAGTCCTGGCCGTAGTCGGCCGGTCGGTGAGTTATCCGGCCATGTTCGGCTTCGGGACCCTGGCCGCGGCACTGTGCATGGCCGTCGCCGCACTGGGAGTCAGGCGCGGCGCCGCCCTAAGGTGATATCCGTGGCCGGAACCGGCGCCCGGCGCGGTCGCCCGCGCAGCGAGGCGGTGCGCAGCGCCGTGTTGACGGCTGCCGCAGAACTCGCATTGGCCGGCGGACCCGCGGCCGCAACCGTCGACGCGATCGCCCGGCGCGCCGAAGTGAGCCGCACGACCATCTACAAGTGGTGGCCTTCGGCGGCCGCGATCGTGCTCGAGGGTCTGCTCGACGCCGTGCGTGAGTCCATCACCCGACCGTCGGGCAGCACGTCGGTCGAGGCTGTGGTGCACCACGTCGTCGCGCTCAACGCGTTGCTCTCCGACCCCGAGGTCGGACCGTTGTTGCGCAACGTGATCGCCGCGTCCCCGTCCGACCCGGCCATCGAGCTCGCGGTACTGCAGCAGTGGATCGGACCGCGCCGTGCGGCGGTCGCCGAGACCGTGCACGAGGCCGTCGAGCGGGGCGAACTCGCCGACGGCACCGACGTCGAGGTGACGGTCGATGCGCTGGTGTCGGCGCCGTATTACCGGTTGGTGCTGGGCATGCCGCCGCTGGACGACGATGCGATCACCCGGTTGGTGCACACCGTGTGGCGCGGCTGCCTGCCGTAGCGCTCACACCTGCCGCCGAAATTGCATTCCACGCGCGTCAAGTTGGCGTTTGACGCGCGTGGAATGCAAGTTCGGCGGGAAACTAGGCCGGCTTGTCGGAACTGACGACCCACATCGAGAAGTACTGCGCGCCACCGCCGTACGCGTGGCCGAGCGCCTTGCGCGCGTTCGGCACCTGATGCTCGCCGGCCTTGCCCATCACCTGGATCGCCGACTCGGCGAACCGGATCATGCCCGATGCGCCGATCGGGTTCGACGACAGCACGCCACCGGACGGGTTGAACGGAATGCGTCCCCCGATCGCGGTCTCGCCGGCCTCGGTGAGTTTCCATCCGTCACCCTCGGCGGCGAATCCGAGGCTCTCCAGCCACATCGGCTCATACCAGGAGAACGGCACGTACACCTCGCCGACATCGATCTCGTCGATCGGGCTGGTGATGCCGGCGGCCTTCCACAGCGCGGCCGCAGCATCGCGGCTGGCCTGCGGGTTGACCTGGTCGCGGCCCGCGTAGGCCAACGGCTCGGTACGCAGCGCGGTGGCGTGGATCCACGCCACCGGATGACCGTCGGCGACCCGAGCGTCCGCGCTGGCCTCGTCACCGATCACCATGGCCGCCGCACCGTCGGACGACGGGCAGGTCTCGTCGTAACGGATCGGGTCCCACAGCATCGGCGAGGACATCACCTTCTCCAGCGTGATGTCGGGCTGATGCAGATGCGCCAGCGGATTCTTCGCGCCGTTGAGCCGGTCTTTGACCGCCACCATCGCCCCGATGTGCGTCGGCGCACCGGAGCGGCGGATGTACGCGCGCACGTGCGGCGCGAAATAGCCGCCCGCACCCGCGCCGACAGGCTTGGTGAACGGCACCGGAATGCTCAACGCCCACATGGCATTCGACTCGGACTGCTTCTCCCACGCCATCGTCAGCACCCGGCGGTACTTGCCGGACTGCACCAGGCTGGCCGCCACGATCGCCGTCGACCCACCCACCGAACCCGCGGTGTGCACACGGATCAGCGGCTTGCCGGTGGCGCCGGTGGCGTCGGCCATGAACAGCTCGGGCATCATGACGCCTTCGAAGAAGTCGGGCGCCTTGCCGACCACCACCGCGTCGATGTCGGCGAGCGTGACACCGGCGTCGGTCAATGCCCGGTCGATGGCCTCGCGCACCAGGCCGTTCATCGAGACGTCCTTGCGCTTGGCGACGTACTTCGTCTGCCCGGTGCCCAGCACCGCAGCGAGTTTCTTGGCCATGGCTATTTGCCCTCCAACACGGCGACCAGATTCTGTTGCAGCGCAGGGCCGCTCGTGGCATGAGCCAGCACGCGCGAAGCGTTGCCCTCGAAAATGTGGCGCGCGGCGAAGCCGATGCGCTCCAAGCCGGCCGAGAACATCGGGTTGGCGGCCAGCGCACCACCGGACGGGTTGATTTTCGTGCTCTCCGGCAGGCCGATGGCCTCGGTCAGGATGAGCTGCTGATGGGAGAACGGTGCGTAGAGTTCGGCGATCTCGATCGAGGCGGTGTCCCCGCCGGTCGCGGCCTGCGCCGACGCGGCCGTCGACGGCGACGTCGTCAGGTCACGGGCGCCGAGCACCGGGGTTTCGATCCGGTGCTCGAAACCGGTGATCCAGGCCGGGTTCTCGCGCAGCTCACGGGCGCGGTCGCCGGCCGCCAGCACGATCGCCGACGCGCCGTCGGTGATCGGCGCGATGTCGTGGCGGCGCAACGGTTCTGCGAAATACGGCTGTGCCAGCAGGTCCTCGACACTGTCGCCGGGCTCGAGCCGGTCCACCCGCGGTGCGGCGGCCCGCGCGTCGAGCGCGACCCGCGCCATCTGCTCGGCGGTCCACTTGCCGGAATCCAGACCGAAGCGCGCCTGCAATCCGGCCATGCTGACCGAGTCCGGCCACAGCGGTGCGACGGTGTACGGGTCGGTCTGCAGCGCCAGCACCCGGCGCAGCGTGCCCGCCGAGGACTTGCCGAAGCCGTAGACGAGTGCCGTCTCGACCTCGCCGGTCAGGATCTTGATGTAGGCCTCATACAACGCCCAGGCCGCGTCCATCTCCACATGCGACTCGTTGATCGGCGGCACCGCGCCGATCGAGTCGATCGCCGAGATGAACGAGAACGCTCGCCCGGCAAGGTAATCCGACGACCCCGAGCACCAGAAGCCGATGTCGGCCTTGGTGATGCCGAGGTCTTCGTAGATTTCGGCGAAACAGGGCATCAGCATTTCGACGCCGTTGGTGGTGCCGTCGGTGCGGCGCACGTGCGGTGCGTGCGCGAACCCGACTACTGCTACATCGGTCATGTGTGTGAGCGCCCTTTACAGGTGATGCTTGTAGGTGTCGTAGTCGGCGTCGGGCTCGCCCGTCGGCCGGAAGTACTCGATGTTGTCGATGCCCAGACCCCACTGGTCCTCGGGTTTCCATACGGCCTGCACCCGCATGCCCATGCGGACCTTGTCGGCCTCGATGTCGGACACCAGGTGCAGCACCGGGATGTCGGCGCCGTCGAGCAGCACGTAGGCCGCCACGTACGGCGGCTTGATGCGCTGCCCCGCGAACGGGATGTTGATGATCGCGAACGTGGTGACCGTGCCCTTGTCGGACAACTCGATGAACTGGTCGAGTGGCTTACCCGTGGCCGGATCCGCCTCGCGCGCAGGGAAATACACCTTGCCGTCGGCGCCGCTGCGGGCGCCGACGAGCTTGCCCTGTTGCAGAGCCCGCAGGAACGTGCTCTCCGGCTTCGATGCGGTGTGCTGGATCTCGATGCTGCTCGGGACCACCAGCATGCTGACCGGGTCCAGTCCCTCCGGCGCCGGCGGAACGTCTTCGGCTTCCTCGCCGAGCACGAAGTACGCGATGTCGGTGATGGCGCCCTGTGGCTCGTCGACCCAATGGGCGTGCACGCGGGCCCCGGTGCTCAAAGCGTCCGGCCCGTCGGCTGCCACCGCATGCAGCAGCGGAGTGTCGGCGCCGTCGAGTTTGATCAGCGCCCACGCGAACGGGCGCTCCAGCGGCTGGCCCTGGAGCGGTTCGGGCTGCCACGTCCACGACACCACGGTCCCGACGCTGGACACCGGTACGATCTCGCTCAACTGCTCCCAGGAGACGGGGTCGTACTCGGCGGGCGGGACGTGCACGCGACCGTCGGTTCCGCGGACCCCGACGATGCGCCGCTCCCGCAGCGCGGTGAAGAACTCCGTCAGCAGGGGGCCGACCGAACGGGTGTAGTCGAAGGCAAGCTTCAGCGGCGCGGAAAGAGGCGGTTCATGGGGATCGATCTGCACCGGGCTGCTTTGGCTGGTGGTCACGGCAACGAGTAGAACAGGTTCTAAGAATGGTTTCAAGGCACGGTTGTGGCTTCCAGGGAAGGCGGATCGGATGAAGTTGGGCTTGCAGCTGGGTTACTGGGGCGCACAGCCGCCCAGTAACCACGCCGAACTGGTCGCCACCGCCGAGGAGGTCGGCTTCGACACGGTGTTCACCGCCGAGGCCTGGGGCTCCGACGCGTTCACCCCGTTGGCGTGGTGGGGCCGCGAGACCAGCCGGATGCGGTTGGGCACGTCGGTGGTTCAGCTGTCGGCGCGCACCCCGACCGCCTGCGCGATGGCCGCGCTGACGTTGGATCACCTCTCCGGCGGACGGCACATCCTCGGGCTCGGGGTGTCGGGGCCACAGGTCGTCGAGGGGTGGTACGGCGCGAAGTTCCCGAAGCCGCTGGCCCGCACGCGCGAGTACATCGACATCCTGCGTCAGGTGTGGGCGCGCGAGGCTCCTGTGCGCAGCGACGGCCCCCACTACCCACTGCCGCTGACGGGTGACGGCACCACCGGACTGGGGAAGAATCTCAAGCCGATCACGCATCCGCTGCGTGCCGACATTCCGGTGATGTTGGGCGCCGAGGGACCCAAGAACGTGGCACTGGCCGCCGAGATCTGCGACGGTTGGCTGCCGATCTTCTACTCGCCGCGCATCGCGACGATGTACAACGAGTGGCTCGACGAGGGCTTCGCGCGACCCGGCGCCCGGCACACCCGCGAGACGTTCGAGATCTGCGCGACCGCGCAGGTCGTCGTCACCGACGACCGCGCCGAGATCATTGAGCTGATGAAGCCGCACCTGGCGCTGTACATGGGCGGCATGGGTGCTGAGGACACCAACTTCCACGCCGACGTCTACCGCCGGATGGGTTACGCGGAGGTGGTCGACGACGTCACCCGGCTGTTCCGCAGTGACCGGAAAGATGAGGCGGCGAAGGTGATTCCCGACGAGCTGGTCGACGACTCCGCGATCGTGGGCGACCTCGCTTACGTCCAGGACCAGATCAAGGCGTGGGAGGCGTCCGGAGTGACCATGATGGTCGTCGGCGCCCGCTCGACGGAGCAGATCCGCGACCTCGCCGGACTGGTCTCGACGTCGGTGTAGACACTTCCTTGCCCTGAATCTAGAACAGGTTCTAGATTCAGGGGTGTGACGGACGTAACGCCTTCCCAGCACACCATCGCCGGCACGGTCCTGACGATGCCGATCCGGGTGCGCACCGCCCACCAGCACACCGCGATGTTCGTCGTCGACGCCGACGCCGCCCAGCGGATGATCGACTACAGCGGCCTGCGGGTGTGCCGGTTCGGACCCGGCAACCGCCGCGCGCTGGTGGTGCTGATGCTGATGCGCTACGAGGACACCGACCTGGGGCAGTACTACGAGTACGGCACCAACGTGATGGTCAACCCGCCGGACGACCCGAACGCCAGCGGGATGAAGGCACTGCAGTCGGCCGGGGCGTTCGTCCACCACCTGCCGGTCGACCAGTCCTTCACGTTGGAGGCCGGTCGGACCATCTGGGGCTACCCGAAGGTGATGGCCGACTTCACCGTCCGCAACGGCCGGCACTTCGGCTTCGACGTGACGATCGACGGAAAGTTCGTCATCGCCATGGATTTCGCGCCCGGGCTACCGACGCCGGCGGCGCTGACGTCGCGGCCGCAGGTGCACTCGACCTATTCGTGCCTCGACGGCGTCGTCCGCGAGACACCGGGACAGATGGTGCTCTCCGGCGTCCGGTACCGGCCGGGCGGAGTTTCGGTCCGGCTTGGCGAACATCCCTACGCGGCCGAGCTGGCTTCCCTAGGCTTTCCGAAACGCGCGCTGGTATCGAGTTCGGCGGCCAACGTCGACATGACCTTCAGCGACGCCCGAATCGTAGGAGAGCGATGACGACCACCACCCCTGCCGCGCTCGACGTCGACCTCGCCGACGGCCGGTTCTACGCCGACGGCCGCGCTGCCCGCGAGGCCTACAAGTGGATGCGGGCCAACCAGCCGGTGTTCCGGGACCGCAACGGACAGGCCGCCGCCACCACCTACCAGGCCGTGCTCGACGCCGAGCGCAACCCCGAGCTGTTCTCCAGCACCGGAGGCATCCGCCCGGACCAGCCCGGCATGCCGTACATGATCGACATGGACGATCCGGCACATCTGTTGCGGCGCAAGCTCGTCAACGCCGGCTTCACCCGCAAGCGCGTGATGGATCGGCTGCCGTCCATCGAGGCGTTGTGCGACACGCTGATCGACGCGGTGTGCGAACGCGGGGAAGCCGACTTCGTCCGCGACATCGCCGCGCCGCTGCCGATGGCCGTGATCGGCGACATGCTCGGGGTGCTGCCCGAGGAACGCGAAAAACTGCTGACGTGGTCCGACGACCTGGTGTGCGGGCTCAGCTCACACCTCGACGAGGCCGCCATCCAGAAGCTGATGGACACCTTCGCGGCGTACACCGCGTTCACCATGGAGGTCATCGCGGACCGGCGGGCCAACCCGCGCGACGACCTGTTCACGGTGCTGTGCAACTCCGAGGTCGAGGGCCAGCGGATGTCCGACGACGAGATCGTCTTCGAGACACTGCTGATCCTCATCGGCGGCGACGAGACCACCCGGCACACGCTCTCCGGCGGCACCGAACAGCTGCTGCGCCACCAGGATCAGTGGCAGCAACTGGTGGCGGATGAGCGCTCGCGCGAAGACCACGGGCAGCGCGTCGAATTGCTGCCGGGCGCCATCGAGGAGATGCTGCGCTGGACCTCGCCGGTGAAGAACATGTGCCGCACGCTGACCGCCGACACCGAGTTCCACGGCACCTCGCTGACGGCGGGGGAGAAGATCATGCTGATGTTCGAGTCGGCGAACTTCGACGAGGCCGTGTTCGAGAATCCTGAAGAGTTCGACATCCACCGCAACCCGAACAGCCACTTGGCTTTTGGGTTCGGTACACACTTCTGCCTCGGTAACCAACTGGCCCGGCTCGAGTTGAAGATCATGCTGACCAAGGTGCTCGAGCGCCTGCCCGACCTGCGGCTGGCCGACGACTCCATGCTTCCGCTGCGGCCGGCGAACTTCGTGTCCGGTCTGGAGTCGATGCCGGTGGTGTTCACGCCGTCGGCGAAGGTGCTGGGCTAGCGGCAGTCCCACGGGCACCACGTATCGGACTTTTGCAGAGAAAGTGCGAGTAACCGTCTGCAGAAAGCGGATAGGTGGGGCTGTTGGGGCCAGCATGTCTGGGCGAGCCGCGACGGCTGCGACGGGGCTGTCGGGACCGTGCTTTCGCTGCGGCCGGCGAACTTCGTCAGCGGTCTGGAGTCGATGCCCGTGGTGTTCACGCCGTCTCGTCCGGTGCGGGTAGCGCGAGTCGCACGGGCCTCACATATCGGACTTTTGCAGAGAAAGTGCGAGTGACCCTCTGCAGAAAGCGGATAGGTGGGGCTATTGGGGCCAGCGCGACCGGGCCAGCGCGACCGAGCGAGCGACCGCCGGCCCGAACCGGGCGCCTACTTCAGCTTCCAGACCGGCTTGCGCTTCTCGAGGAACGCCTTCGGACCCTCCTTCGAGTCCTCGGAGAGGAACACCGGGATGCCGTTGGCCGTATCGGGACCGAAGGCCTCCTCCTCGTGCATGCCTTCGGTCTCGCGGATGGTCTTCAGTATCGCCTGCACCGCGAGGGGGCCGTTGCCGTTGATGATCTCGGCGATCTCGAGCGCCTTCGTCAGCGCCTGGCCGTCGGGAACCACGTGGCCGATCAGCCCGAACTCCTTGGCCTCGGCCGCGGTGATGTGGCGTCCGGTGAGCAGGATGTCGCAGGCGATGGTGTAGGGGATCTGCCGGACCAACCGGACCGCCGACCCGCCCATCGGGTAGAGGCTCCACTTGGCCTCGGACACGCCGAACTTCGCGCTCTCGCCTGCGACACGGATGTCGGTGCCCTGCAGGATCTCCGTGCCGCCGGCGATGGCGGCACCTTCGACCGCCGCGATCAGCGGCTTCTTCAACCGGCGGCCCTTCAGCAGCGCGGGGATCTTCGACGGGTCGTAGCCGGACTTGAACGAGTCACCGGGCGACTGGCTGTCAGCCTTCTTGAGGTCCATGCCCGCGCAGAAAGCCCCGCCGGCGCCGGTCAGGACGCAGCTGCGGATGTCCGGGTCGGAGTCGACGCGATCCCAGGCCTCGACCATGATCCGCATCATCTCGGCGGACAGCGCATTGCGCTTCTCCGGCCGATTCATCGTGACGATGAGCGTGTGTCCCCGCTGTTCAACGAGGGCGTCGGGAGCCTTTTCCGAGTTCTGTGCGTCGCTCACGAATTGATCCGCCTTCCAGCGTCGATGCCACGGACTTGTCTCGAAATGTAACACGTTCTAATTTAGAGCCGTGGCTCTGAACATCGCCGATCTCGCCGAGCACGCCATCGACGCCGTGCCTGACCGCGTCGCCCTGATTTCGGGCGACGAGACGCTGACCTACGCGGAGTTGGAGGAGAAGGCCAACCGCCTGGCGCACTACCTGCTCGACCAGGGCATCAAGAAGGACGACAAGGTCGGGCTGTACTGCCGGAACCGCATCGAGATCGTCGTCGGGATGCTGGGCATCATCAAGGCCGGCGCGATCCTGGTCAACGTCAACTTCCGCTATGTCGAAGGGGAGCTCAAGTACCTTTTCGACAACTCCGACATGGTCGCGCTGATCCACGAGCGCCGCTACGCCGACCGGGTCGCCAATGTGCTGCCCGAGACGCCGGCTGTGAAGACCGTGCTGGTCATCGAAGACGGGACCGACGAGGACTACCAGCGGTACGGCGGGGTCGAGTTCGACGAAGCGCTGGCGCAGGGTTCGCCGGAGCGCGATTTCGGTCCGCGCAGCGAGGACGACATCTACCTGCTCTACACCGGCGGCACCACCGGTTTCCCCAAGGGCGTGATGTGGCGTCATGAGGACATCTACCGAGTCCTGTTCGGCGGCACCGACTTTGCCACCGGCGAGCCGATCGCCGACGAGTACGGGCTGGCCAAGCAGGCGGTGGAAAACGGTCCGATGGTGCGTTACCCGATCCCGCCGATGATCCACGGTGCGACGCAGTCGGCCACCTGGATGGCGTTGTTCGCCGGGCAGACCACCTTGCTGGTGCCGGAGTTCGACCCCGAAGAGGTCTGGCGGACAATCGAGAAGCACAAGGTGAACCTGCTGTTCTTCACCGGCGACGCGATGGCCCGCCCCCTGCTCGACGTCCTGCTCGCGCACCAGGAGGAGGGCAAGCAGTACGACCTGTCGAGCCTGTTCCTGTTGGCCAGCACCGCGGCGCTGTTCTCCACCAGCCTCAAGGAGAAGTTCCTCGAGCTGCTGCCCAACCGCATCATCACCGACTCGATCGGTTCGTCGGAGACCGGCTTCGGCGGCAGCAGCGTGGTCGCCAAGGGCCAGTCGCACACCGGTGGCCCGCGCGTGACCATCGACAAGAACGTCGTCGTGATCGACGACGACGGCAACGAGGTCAAGCCGGGCAGCGGGGTGCGCGGCGTGATCGCCAAGCGCGGTCACATCCCGGTGGGCTACTACAAGGACGAGAAGAAGACCGCCGAGACCTTCCGGACCATCAAAGGGGTTCGCTACGCGATCCCGGGCGACTACGCCACGGTCGAGGAAGACGGCAGCGTCACGATGCTCGGCCGCGGATCGGTCTCGATCAACAGCGGCGGCGAGAAGATCTACCCCGAAGAGGTCGAGGCTGCGCTCAAGGGGCACCCCGACGTGTTCGATGCGCTGGTTGTCGGCGTTCCCGACCCGCGCTTCGGTCAGCATGTGGCCGCGGTCGTGCAGCCCCGTGAGGGCACCCGTCCGACGTTGGCCGAGCTCGACGCCCATGTCCGCAAGGAGATCGCCGGATACAAGGTGCCGCGCAGCCTCTGGTACGTCGACGAGGTCAAGCGTTCGCCTGCGGGCAAGCCCGACTACCGCTGGGCCAAGGACACCACCGAAGAACGTCCGGCCGACGAGGTCCACGCCAACCACGTAGGAGCAAAATCCTGATGCGCACCGAACTCTGTGATCGCTTCGGCATCGAGTACCCGATCTTCGTCTTCACCCCCTCGGAGAAGGTCGCGGCGGCCGTGTCGAAGGCCGGTGGGCTCGGGGTGCTCGGCTGCGTGCGGTTCAACGACGCCGACGACCTCGAGAACGTCCTGCAGTGGATGGATGCCAACACCGACGGCAAGCCCTACGGCGTCGACGTCGTCATGCCGGCCAAGGTGCCCACCGAAGGAACCTCGGTCGACATCAACAAGCTGATCCCGGCCGAGCACCGCGAGTTCGTCGACAAGACCCTCGCCGACCTCGGCGTGCCGCCGCTGCCCGAGGACGAGGACCGCTCCGAAGGCGTTCTGGGATGGCTGCATTCGGTCGCCCGCAGCCACGTCGAGGTCGCGCTCAAGCACCCGATCAAGCTGATCGCCAATGCGCTGGGCTCGCCGCCCAAGGACGTCATCGACCAGGTGCATGCCGCCGGAGTACCGGTCGCGGCGCTGGCCGGTTCGCCGAAACACGCGCTGCGCCATGTGGAGAACGGCGTGGACATCGTCGTCGCGCAGGGGCACGAAGCCGGTGGCCACACCGGTGAGATCGGCTCGATGGTGCTGTGGCCGGAGATCGTCGACGCGCTCGACGGCAAGGCGCCGGTGCTCGCTGCGGGCGGTATCGGCACCGGTCGCCAGGTAGCTGCCGCGTTGGCCCTTGGCGCACAAGGGGTCTGGATGGGATCGGCGTTCCTGACGTCGGCCGAATACGACCTGGGGGTGCGTCTGGAATCGGGCCGCTCGGTGATCCAGGAGGCCATGCTCAACGCCACCTCGGCCGACACCGTGCGACGCCGGATCTACACCGGCAAGCCGGCCCGGCTACTCAAGAGCCGCTGGACCGACGCATGGGACGCCGAGGGCGCTCCGGATCCGCTGCCGATGCCGTTGCAGAACATCCTGGTCAGCGAGGCCCATCAGCGGATGAGCCAGTCGGCCGATCCGACCACGGTCGCCATGCCGGTGGGGCAGATCGTCGGCCGCATGAACGAGATCCGTCCGGTCGCCGACATCATCGCCGAACTGGTCAGTGGATTCGAGGAAGCCACCAAGCGTCTCGACGGCATCCGCGGGAGCTGATCAGCGCTTCTGCGCATCCGGTCGCGCGGGCGGCCGCGCCCGGTCGAGCAGCATGCCGGCGATGTCCTCGCGCGCGTGGTCACGGTCGCCGGATCTCGAACACGGGGTCCGCGCACTGTGTGGCCTCGGCGCTGAGTTGGCGCTTGATCACCTTGAACGTCTCGGTGCGCGGTAGCGTCGTGCCGACCCGGATGTAAGACGGCCACTGCTTCGGCCCGAGATCCGCCTGTGCGGAGAGGAATTCGACGAAGTGCTCGACGTCGAACCCGACGCCGTCGCGCAGCACGACCGCCGCCATCACCTGATCGCCCACCGCGGGATCGGGGATCGGGTACACGGCAACCTCGTTGATGTCGGGATGACGCAGCAGGATCCGCTCGATCGGCGCGGTGCCGAGGTTCTCGCCGTCGACCCGCATCCAGTCACCCAACCGTCCCGCGAAGTACGCGAAGCCGTCCTCGTCCCGGTAGGCCAGATCGCCGCTGTGGTACACCCCGCCGCGCATCCGCTCGGCTTCGGCCTCGGGATCGCGGTAATACCCGCGGAACTGACCCCGCCCGGCGGCGTTCACCAGTTCGCCGACGACGCCGGGTGGGCACTCGGCGCCGGTGTCCACGTCGACGATGGTGACCCCGTTCGCCAGCGGGCCCAGCGCCGCTTCGGGGGTATCGGGGGTGCGGGCGATCGACACCCCGCCCTCGCTGGAACCGAATCCGTCGACGACGCGGACATCGAATCGCTGCGCGAAGCGCGTCAGATCGCGCGGTGCGCCCTCGTTGCCGTACGCGATCCGCAAGGGATTGTCGGCATCGTCGGGACGCTCCGGGGTGGCGAGGATGTAGGACAGCGGCTTGCCGACATAGTTGGCATACGTCGCGCCGAACCGGCGGACATCCGGAAAGAACTGCGACGCAGAGAACTTGCGCCGCAGAGCAATCGATGCCCCGGCGGCCACCGCCGGCGCCCACCCGGCCATGATCGCGTTGGAGTGGAACAACGGCATCGACAGATAGCAGGTGTCCGACGGGCCCAGACCGAACCGCTCGGCCAGCATGGTCCCGGGGAACGCCACCTTCTCGTGCGTGCAGCGCACCGCCTTCGGATCGCCACTGGTACCCGAGGTGAAGATCAACATGAACAGGTCGTCGGGATCGGCGTTGCGGAAGTCCACCGGCGCACCGCGGTGCGCGTCGAGTTCGGTGGCGAAATCGGGGGATTCGACGTCGAGCGCACCGGCGAACTCCGCACTGTCGGCGAGCACCAGTTGGCAGTCGGCGTGGTCGACGTCGCGGGCCAGCGCCGCGCCCCGCCGGGTCGGATTCAGTCCGACCGGCACGATGCCCGACAGTGCCGCCGCGACCAGCACCGTGCCGAAGAACGGCGTGTTGCCCAGCAGCACGCCGACGTGCGGCGGACGGTCCGGGTCGAGCCGTGAGCGCAGCAGCGCCGCCAGTGCGGCCGCATCACCGATGTGGTCCCGCCACGACGACCACGTCGCCGAGTCACCGTCGACGAAGCTGACACCTCGGTCGTCGACGTCGACCAGCGGCGTCAGCAGCGACGCCACCGTAGGTTGCGTCACGCGTCCGTCAGACCGGGGTGTCGGCCAGCTCGGCACCGATGCGCAGCAGTGCACCGGTGGCGCTGCCGAGCGCGAACTCGGTTTGCTTGGCGGCCAGGAAGTACCGGTGGATCGGGTGATCCATGTCGATGCCGACACCGCCGTGCACATGGACGGCGGTGTGGGCGACGCGGTGTCCGGCCTCCGCGGCCCAGAACGCCGCGGTGTCGATGTCGAGGTCGGCGGACAGGCCCTCCGACAGCCGGTATGCGGCCTGCGTCAGTGTCATCCGCAGCGCCTTGGTGTCGATGTAGCCGTCGGCCAGCCGTGACGACACCGCCTGGAAGCTGCCGATCGGGCGGTCGAATTGCTCCCGTTCCCGTGCATAGGCCGCGGTGAGCTCGAGCGCGCGCTCCACGACACCGAGCTGAAACGCGCTGCGCCCCAAGGAGAGGCGTCCGGTGATCCAGGGCAGGATCGACTGGCCGCCGGTCAGCACACGATCGGCGCCGAGTGAGACATCGGACAGTGTCAGATAGCCCATGCTGGAGCGGCCGGTGACCGACAGCGGCTCCACACTCACCCCGGGGTCAGCAGCCGAGACGACGAAAACCTCCAGACCGCCGTCGGTTTCGGCCGGAACCAGGAATGCGTCGGCGACCGGCCCGAACGGCACCTGGGTGCGGGTCCCGGTGAGCCGGAAGCCGCCGTCAGCGGCCCGCACGCGGACCGGACCCTCGCCGGGGTCGCCGTCGAGGGCGACGGTCAGGATCGTCTCGCCTTTGACCGCGGGCGCCGCCCACTGCTGGGCGAGCGCGTCGGGGCCGAACTGCGCCAGCGCCCCTGCACTGACCACCGCCGACTCCAGGTACGGCACCGCGGCCATTTGGCGGCCCAACGCCACCAGCACCGCGACCTGCTCGAGCACCCCGAAACCACCGCCGCCCACCGACTCCGGCGCGGCGGCCGACAGAATGTCGGCGTCGACCAGCTTGGACCACAGCGTTCGGTCGAAGCGCTGGTCGAGGCCGTCGAGTTCGCGCTGGTGCTCGGGTGTGCACACCGATTCGGTGATGGTGCGCGCCAGCCCGCCGAGATCCTCGCTGGCCTCAGTCGTCGAAAAATCCATCAGAAGTCTCCGTCTCTCAGCGGTTCACCCGGGGCAGGCCGAGGGCCACCATGCCGATGATGTCGCGTTGGATCTCGTTGGTGCCGCCGCCGAAGGTCAAGATCAGGCACGACCGGTGCATCCGCTCGACCCGGCCACGCAGCAGCGCGCCCTTGGAATCCGGGCGCAGTGTCGCGGCCGTGCCCAGTACCTCCATCAACAGGCGGTAGGCCTCGGTGGCCAGCTCGGTGCCGAACACCTTGGCCGCCGACGCGTCGGCCGGCGACGGCGCGGCTTCGGTGGAAGCCAGCTCCCAGTTGATCAGCTTGAGCACCTCGGCCTTGGCGTGCACGCGTGCCAGGTTCAGCTGCACCCACTGCGAGTCGATCAGGCGCTTGCCGTGCACATCTTTGGTGTTCTGCGCCCACTCACGCACGCCGTCGAGGGCGACGAAGATCGGCTGCGCCGAGACCAGCGCGACGCGTTCGTGATTGAGCTGGTTGGTGACCAGCTTCCAGCCGGCGTTCTCCTCGCCGACCAGGTTGCTCACCGGCACCCGCACGTCCTGGTAGTAGGTGGCGCTGGTGTCCACACCGGACATCGTGTGCACCGGGGTCCACGAGAAGCCCTCGGCGGTGGTCGGCACGATCAGCATCGAAATGCCGCGGTGCTTCTTGGCTTCGGGATTGGTGCGCACGGCCAGCCAGACGTAGTCGGCGTAGGCGATCAGCGACGTCCACATCTTCTGTCCGTTGATGACGTACTCGTCACCGTCGCGGACCGCGGTGGTCCGCAGCGCTGCCAGGTCGGTGCCCGCGCCGGGCTCGGAGTAGCCGATCGAGAAGTGCAGATCGCCCGAGGCGATGCGGGGCAGGTAGAAGTTCTTCTGCTCCTCGGTGCCGAACGCCATGATCGTCGGTGCGACGCTGTTGATGGTCAGAAACGGCACCGGCACGTTGGCGATCGCGGCCTCGTCGTTGAAGATCAGTCCGTCCATCGGCGGGCGTGCCTGGCCGCCGAACTCCTTGGGCCACGACAGCGTGAGCCAGCCGTCCTTGCCCATCTGTGCGACGGTCTCGCGGTAGACGTTGCCGCGCCCGACCTCGCCGTCGTTGCTCGCCAGCGCCTCGGCGCGCTCGGGCGTCATGAGCTTGGCGAAGTACGCGCGCAGCTCGCGACGAAGCTCCTCCTGCTCAGGGGTATAGCCGATTCGCATCGCGCGTCCTCACTCGTCTGCAAGTCTTGCTCTGAAAAGGTGCCGCGGAATACGAAGGCATACCTCAGCGGCTCCCCGGTTTGTAACACGTTCTAGTCTTGGGGTCCAGGGTGGTGTCAGACTGAACGCCCGGCAAGCTCGGACCGCCAGGCCGGACAGGAGGAAGTCATGCGAGTGGAAGTCGATCGCGACCGTTGCGAAGGCAACGCGGTGTGCGTCGGAATTGCGCCCGACCTGTTCGACCTCGATGACGACGACTACGCCGTCGTCAAGGCCGACCCGGTGCCGGCCGACCAGGAGGAGCTGGCCGTGCAGTCGGTCAACGAGTGCCCCCGAGCTGCCCTGATCCGCCACGACTAGAGGTATTCATAAATTGAGCCAGATTGATCTGTCCGGCCGCGTCGCGGTCGTCACCGGAGCCGCCGCCGGACTCGGCCGCGCCGAGGCCGTGGGCCTGGCCCGCGCCGGCGCCACCGTCGTCGTCAACGACATCGCCGCCGCCCTCGAAAAGTCCGACGTCCTCGACGAGATCGCCGCCGCCGGCGCCAAGGGCGTCGCGGTCGCCGGTGACATCAGCGCGCGCAGCACCGCCGACGAACTCGTCGCGACCGCCGACGGTCTGGGCGGTCTGAGCATCGTCGTCAACAACGCCGGCATCACGCGCGACCGGATCCTGTTCAACATGTCCGACGAGGAGTGGGACGCCGTCATCGCGGTGCACCTGCGCGGGCATTTCCTGCTGACCCGCAACGCCGCGACCTACTGGCGCAACAAGGCCAAGGAGGGTGACGGTCAGATCTACGGCCGGATCATCAACACCTCGTCCGAAGCCGGCTTGTCCGGTCCGGTGGGCCAGCCCAACTACGGCGCCGCCAAGGCCGGCATCACCGCCCTGACGCTGTCGGCCGCGCGCGCGCTGCACCGCTTCGGGGTCCGTGCGAACGCGATCGCGCCGCGCGCCCGCACCGCGATGACCGCCGGCGTCTTCGGTGACGCGCCCGACCTGCCCGAAGGTGCGGTCGATCCGCTGTCGCCCGAGCACGTGGTCAACCTGGTCCGGTTCTTGGCCTCGCCGGCCAGCGAAGCGGTCAACGGCCAGCTGTTCATCGTCTATGGTCCGACGGTGACGCTTCTTGCGGCACCGACGGCGGAGCATCAGTTCAGCGCCGACGGCGACAGCTGGGAGCCGACAGCGCTGTCGGACACCCTGGCCAATTACTTTGCTGATCGCGATCCCGGGCGGAGTTTCTCTGCTGCTATGGGCCTGGGTGACCCTGCCTGACCACCGCAACGCGGAGGGGTTGTCGTCCACTAGAACACGTTCTAGAATGACCTAGGTCACAGTGTCACTGACGTGCAAGAATGTAACGAAGTGCGTCATATTACCCAGCTTTGACACCGCGAACACGTTCTAGTTAGTATGATCCGGCTCACGGAGAGCAGCGCATCTGACCAGGGCGGGGAGGCAGCACAGGCGGGCAGTTTGCGGTTGTTCGCCACGGCTGAGCCCCCGACACCCTGTCCCGAAGGAACGGAGCCGACTTGATCGAACAGCTTGCGGCGCCGGCACGGGCTGTGGGCGGGTTCGTCGAAATGTCTCTGGACACCTTCGTCAAGACTTTCCGGCGTCCATTCCAGTTCCGCGAATTCCTCGATCAGACGTGGATGATTGCCAGAGTCTCCCTGGTTCCCACGCTGCTGGTCGCGATCCCGTTCACGGTGCTCGTCTCGTTCACCCTGAACATCCTGTTGCGCGAGATCGGCGCGGCCGACCTCTCGGGCGCCGGCACGGCGTTCGGGACCATCACCCAGCTCGGTCCCGTGGTGACCGTGCTCGTCGTCGCCGGCGCCGGAGCCACCGCGATCTGCGCCGACCTCGGCGCGCGCACCATCCGCGAGGAGATCGACGCGATGCGGGTGCTGGGCATCGACCCCATCCAGCGTCTGGTGGTGCCGCGCGTGCTGGCCTCGACGTTCGTGGCGCTGCTGCTCAACGGCCTGGTCTGCCTGATCGGGTTGTCGGGCGGCTACGTGTTCTCGGTGTTCCTGCAGGGCGTCAACCCCGGCGCCTTCATCAACGGGCTGACCGTGCTGACCGGGCTGCCCGAGCTCATCCTCGCCGAGATCAAAGCCCTGCTGTTCGGTGTCGTGGCCGGTCTTGTCGGCTGCTACCGGGGGCTCACCGTCCAGGGTGGCCCGAAAGGCGTGGGCAACGCCGTGAACGAAACCGTGGTGTACGCGTTCATCTGTCTGTTCGTCATCAACGTGATCATGACCGCGGTCGGCGTGCGGGTGTTGGACGCATGAGTTACGACGCCACCCTCCGTTTCCGCCGGCTCATGCGCGGCGTGCCGAAACTCGTCGACACCATCGGTGAGCAGGCGCTGTTCTACGGCGAGACGTTCCGCTACGTGCCGAACGCGCTCACCCGGTACCGCAAGGAGACGATCCGGCTGATCGCCGAGATGTCCATGGGCACCGGCGCTCTGATCATGATCGGCGGCACCGTCGGGGTCGCGGCGTTCATGACCCTGGCCTCCGGTGGCGTCCTGGCCGTGCAGGGCTACTCGTCGCTGGGCAACATTGGCATCGAGGCGCTGACCGGCTTCCTGTCAGCCTTCCTCAACGTGCGCATCGTGGCACCGGTGATCGCGGGCATCGCGCTCGCGGCCACCATCGGCGCCGGAGCCACGGCACAGCTGGGTGCCATGCGCGTCGCCGAGGAGATCGACGCCGTGGAATCCATGGCAGTGCATGCGGTTTCGTATCTGGTGTCGACACGCATCGTCGCCGGACTGATCGCGATCGTGCCGTTGTACGCGTTGTCGGTCCTGTCCGCGTTCTTCGCGGCCCGCTTCACCACCGTCTACATCAACGGTCAGTCCTCGGGCCTCTATGACCACTACTTCAACACCTTCCTGATCCCGAGCGACCTGCTGTGGTCGTTCCTGCAGGCCGTCGTGATGGCGGTCGCGGTCATGCTGGTGCACACCTACTACGGCTACAACGCCTCCGGCGGCCCGGTGGGCGTCGGCATCGCCGTCGGTCAGGCGGTGCGCACCTCGCTGATCGTGGTCGTGACCATCGTGCTGTTCATCTCGCTCGCCGTGTACGGCGCGTCCGGCAACTTCAACCTCTCCGGCTAAGGAAAAGGGCAAGGAACAACGACTATGTCCGACGGTGACGCCAAGCGCAGCCATGTGAGGATCGCTGCGGCGATCCTGGCTGCCGTGGTGGTGACGGCGGTGGTCTTCAGCTACCTGTCCTACACCGCGGCGTTCACCCCGACCGACAAGGTCACCGTGCTGTCGCCGCGCGCCGGCCTGGTGATGGAGCGCGACGCGAAGGTCAAATACCGCGGCATCCAGGTCGGCAAGGTCGAATCCATCGAGTACGCGGGACGCGACGCCAAGCTGACGCTGGCCATCAACCGGTCCGACATGCGCTACATCCCCGACAACGCCGGCGTCCGGATCGGCGGCACCACGATCTTCGGTGCCAAGTCGGTGGAGTTCCTGCCGCCCGAGGAAACCAGCGGACGCGGGCTGCGCCCCGGCACCGAGGTCGCCGCCCAGCACGTGCAGCTGGAGGTCAACACCCTCTTCCAGGACCTGACCGACTTGCTGGACAAGATCGACCCGATCAACCTCAACGCGACGATCTCGGCGCTCGGTGAGGGCTTGCGCGGTAACGGTGACGACCTGGGCGCGCTGCTGGCTGGTCTGAATTACTATCTGTCACAGCTGAATCCGAAGCTTCCGACGCTGCGCGAAGACATCCGCCAGACCGCCGTGGTCGCCGACATCTACGGTGACGCCGGACCCGATCTGGCCCGCATTTTGGACAACGCGCCCGCGATCAGCAAGACGGTGATCGAGGAGCAGGACAACCTGAACACCACGCTGCTGGCGGCCACCGGCCTGGCCAACAACGGCACCGCGACGCTGGAACCCGGCGCCGACGACTACATCGCCGCCATCCAGCGGCTGCGCGCCCCACTGAAGGTGCTCGGCGACTACTCGCCGGAGTACGGGTGCCTCCTGCAGGCCATCGACCTGGCGATCGACCGGTTCGGACCGATCATCGGCGGCACCCGCCCGGGTCTGTTCACGTCGTCGAACTTCATTCCGGGCTCGCCGGCCTACACCTATCCGGAGAGCCTGCCGATCGTCAACGCCACCGGCGGCCCCAACTGCCGCGGCCTGCCGAACATGCCGTCCAAGCAGTACGGCGGATCCTGGTACCGGGCGCCGTTCCTGGTCACCGACAACGCCTACGTGCCGTACCAGCCGAACACCGAGTTGCAGTTCGATGCGCCGTCGACGCTGCAGTTCCTGTTCAACGGGGCGTTCGCGGAACGGGATGATTTCTAGTGGACAATCACCGTCGCAATCTGATCAGCGTCTCGGTCTTCACCGTCGTGATGGCGCTCGTGGGGGCCGGACTGATCGTCGTGTTCGGCGAGTTCCGTTTCGCGTCGAACAACTCCTTCCGTGCCACGTTCAGCGAGGCGTCGCGGCTCAAGGCCGGCCAGGACGTCCGCATCGCCGGCGTGCCGGTCGGCTCGGTCACCGAGGTCGCGCTCAACCCCGACAACACCGTCAACGTCGGCTTCAACATCGACAAGCGCTATCAGCTCTACACCTCGACCCGCGCGGTCATCCGCTACGAGAACCTCGTCGGCGACCGCTACCTCGAGATCACGTCGGGCCCAGGCGAACTGCGCAAGCTGCCGTCCGGCGCCACGATCCCCGAGACCAACACACAACCGGCGCTGGACCTCGACGCGCTGCTGGGCGGGCTACGTCCGGTGGTCCAAGGACTCGACGGGTCCAAGGTCAACGAGCTGTCCGGGGCGATCATCGAGCTGCTGCAGGGCCAGGGCGGCGCGCTGTCGAGCATGCTGGCCAGCACCAGCGCGTTCAGTCAGAACCTGGCCGCGCGCGACCAGCTCATCGGCGAGGTGGTCACCAACCTCAACACGGTGCTGTCCACCGTCGACGCGAAGAGCGCCGAGTTCGACGCCAGCGTCGACCGGTTGCAGCAGCTGATCACCGGCCTGAGCGAGGGGCGCGACCCGATCGCCGGCGCGATCGGACCCCTTGCCACGGCGGAGAACGACCTGACCGAGATGCTGACCGAATCACGTCGGCCGCTGCAGGGCGTCATCGAGCAGCTGCGGCCGCTGGCCACCGAGCTCGACGAACGCAAGGCCGAGGTCAACGAGGTCATCGAACCCTTGGCCGAGAACTACCTACGGCTCAACGCGCTCGGAGCCTATGGTTCGTTCTTCAACATCTTCTACTGCTCGACCCGCATCAAGATCAACGGTCCCGCGGGCAGCGACATCCTGATCCCGTTCGGTGGCCCACCGGACCCGTCGAAGGGGAGGTGCTCAGAGAATGGCTAAGACCGAAGGCTCGAATCCGTTGCGCACCGGCGTCTTCGGCATCGTGCTGGTGACCTGCCTGGTGCTCGTGTCGTTCGGCTACAGCAGCCTGCCGTTCTTCCCGCAGGGCAAGACCTACGAGGGCTACTTCGCCGACGCCGGAGGCATCACGCCCGGCAACGACGTCAACGTCTCGGGTATCACCGTGGGCAGCGTCAAGGACGTCGCGCTGGCCGGCGACGCCGCCAAGATCACGTTCACGGTCAAACGCGACATCGCCGTCGGCGACCAGTCGCTGGTCGCCATCAAGACCGACACCGTGCTGGGCGAGAAGTCGCTCGCGGTGACGCCCAAAGGTGGCGGCGAGTCCACGGTGATCCCGTTGGGCCGCACCACAACTCCGTACACCCTGAACACCGCGCTGCAGGACCTCGGCGGCAACACCGCCGAACTGGACAAGCCGCAGCTCGAGCAGGCTCTGCAGACGCTGACCGACTCGCTGCGCGACGCCACCCCGCAGGTGCGCGGCGCCCTCGACGGCATCGCCGACCTGTCGCGCACCCTGAACAAGCGCGACGAGGCGCTGGCGCAGTTGCTCGGCCACGCCAAGCGGGTGTCGGACACGCTGGCGGCCCGCTCCGGGCAGGTCAACCAACTGATCACCGACGGCAACCAGCTCTTCGCCGCGCTCGACGAGCGACGCCAGGCGCTGTCTCAGCTGATCGCCGGCATCGACGATGTCTCCGAACAGCTTTCCGGTTTCGTCGCCGACAACCGCCGCGAGTTCGGCCCGGCTCTGGAGAGACTCAACGCGGTGATGGACAACCTGCTCGAACGTCGTGAGCACATCGGCGAGGCGCTGCGCCGGTTGCCGCCGTATGCCACCGCGCTCGGCGAGGTCGTCGGCTCGGCGCCGGGCTTCCAGATCAACCTGTACGGCTTGCCGCCTGCTCCGATCGCCGAGGTGCTGCTGGACACCTACTTCCAGCCGGGCAAACTGCCCGACAGCCTTTCGGACATGCTGCGCGGATACATCTCCGAGCGGCTCATCATCAGGCCGAAGTCACCATGACCATCACCGAGAAGATCACTCCGCGCAGCCGCGGGGCCCGCGTCATGCTGGCCCTGCTGCTGGTGGCCGTGCTCGCCGTGGCGGTCTTCCTCGTCTGGCCCACGCGCACAGGCACCAAGATCGTCGCCCACTTCACCACCGCGGTCGGGCTGTATCCCGGCGACGACGTCCGCATCGTCGGCGTACCGGTCGGCAAGATCGATTCCATCGACCCGCGGGCCTCCGACGTCCGCGTCACGATGACCCTCGACCACGGCGTCCAGGTGCCCGCGGACGCCAAGGCGCTCCTCGTCGCTCCGAACCTGGTGTCGGCCAGGTTCATTCAGCTGACCCCGGCCTACACGGGCGGGGAGGCGCTGGCCGACGGGGCCACCATCGGGCTGGACCGCACCGCCGTCCCTGTCGAATGGGACGAGGTCAAAGAACAGCTGACGGCGCTGGCCGAGGAACTCGGACCGCAGCAGGGCGAGGTGCAGGGACCGATCTCGCAGTTCGTCAACCAGGCCGCCGACACGTTCGACGGCAACGGCGACTCGTTCCGGCAGGCGCTGCGCGAACTGTCGCAGACCGCAGGCCGGCTCGGTGATTCCCGCACCGACATCTTCGGCACCATCAGGAACCTTCAGGTGCTCGTCGACGCGCTGTCCAACAGCAACGAACAGATCGTGCAGTTCTCCAACCACGTCGCGTCGGTGTCGCAGGTGCTCGCCGACAGCGCCGCCGGCCTCGACCAGACCCTGGGCACGCTGAATCAAGCGCTCAGCGATGTCCGCGGGTTCCTCGGCGAACACAACGAGGCGCTGATCGGTCAGGTCAACAAACTCACCGACTTCACCAACCTGCTCACCGAGCACAGCGACGACATCGAGCAGATCCTGCACATCGCGCCCAACGGGCTGGCCAACTTCTACAACATCTACAACCCGGCCCAGGGCACCGTCGGTGGCGTGCTGTCGCTGCCGAACTTCGCCAACCCCGTGCAGTTCATCTGCGGTGGCACCTTCGACGCGGCGCTGTCGACCGACAACTACAAGCGCGCGGAGATCTGCCGGCAGCGCATGGGGCCGGTGCTCAAACGCATCACGATGAACTATCCGCCGGTGATGTTCCACCCGATCAACAGCATCACCGCCTACAAGGGGCAGATCATCTACGACACCCCGGAGACCGAGGCCAAGGCCAAGACCCCGGTGCCGTATCTGCAGTGGCAGAACGCGCCCGGTGTGACGCCGCCTCAGGTGCCGGTCGACGCCGACCTGGCCACGTTCTTCCTGCCCCAGAACGACGGCGCTGCCGCGCCGGAAGACGGTGCGGCACATGGTCAACCGGGTGCCGCCCCCGGGCCGGTGCCGCCCGCCGAGGAGGGGCCGCGATGACACCCCGCACTCCCGCCCGCTGGGCCCTGCGCACCGTCGCGATCGGCAGCGGTGCCGCCCTGCTGGCCGGCTGCCAGTTCGGTGGTCTGAACTCGTTGAACATGCCCGGTACGGCCGGACACGGCGCGGGCTCGTTCGTGATCACGGTGGAGCTTCCCGACGTCGCGACACTGCCGCAGAACTCACCGGTGATGGTCGACGACGTCACGGTCGGCAGCGTCTCGGGCATCGACGCCGTGCAGCGCGCCGACGGCACCTTCTACGCGGCGGTGCAACTGTCCATCGAGGGGGACGTCAACCTGCCCGAGAACGCCGCGGTGCGGGTCGCGCAGACGTCGCTGCTGGGTTCGCAGCACGTCGAATTGGCCGCCCCGGTCGACGAGCAGCCGACCGGCCGGCTGCGCGACGGGTCGCACATCCCGGTGGGCCGCGCCGGACGCTATCCCACCACCGAGGAGGTGCTGTCCTCCCTGGGCGTGGTGGTCAACAAGGGCAATCTCGGTGCGCTGCAAGACATCACCGACGAGGCGTACGCCGCGGTCGCGGGACGGCGCGACAGCTTCACCGATCTGGTGCCGAGGCTGGCCGAGCTGACCGCGTCACTGCAGGAGCAGACCGACGACATCATCGCCGCCGTCGAAGGACTCAACCGCTTCGCCGGAATCCTGGCCCGCAGCAAGGACAGTCTGGGTCGGACACTGGACACGCTGCCGGGCGCGCTGGAGGTGCTCAACAACAACCGCGCCAACATCGTCGACACGTTCACGGCGCTGCGCAGCTTCGCCGAGGTCGCCTCCCGGATGCTGTCGCAGACCAAAGACGATTTCACCGCGGATCTGGTCAGCTTGTATCCGGTGGTCAAGGCGCTCGCCGACAATCGGTCGGCGTTGGTCAAGGATCTGCAGTTGTTGCCGACGTTCCCGTTCGTCAGCAAGAACATCAAGCGCGCGGTGCGCGGCGACTACCTGAACGTGTTCACCACGTTCGACCTGACGCTGCGGCGCGTCGGTGAGTCGATCTTCACCACGTCGCTGGGACTCGACCCCAACATGAAGCGGATGCACGAGATCATCAACCCGCCCGACTTCCTGATCGGCTCGATGGCCAACCTCTCCGGCCAGGCCGCCGACCCGTTCAAGATCCCGCCGGGACCCGCCGGAGGGGAGCCGCCGCGATGATCGATCGTCTGACGCGCATCCAGCTGAGCATCTTCGCGCTCGTCACCGTCATCACCGTCGGTGTGACCGCGCTGTTCTACCTGCAGGTCCCGGCCGCGCTGGGAATCGGCGTCTACAACGTCAGCGCGAAGTTCTCCGCCGGCGGCGGCATCTACCAGAACGCCAACGTCACCTATCGGGGCGTGACGATCGGGCGGGTGGAGTCGGTCGGCCTGTCCGACGACGCCGTGGTGGCGCAGATGCGCCTCAACAGCGGCACCCCGGTTCCGGCGAACGTGACCGCAACCGTCAAGAGCGTGTCGGCCATCGGCGAGCAGTACATCGATCTGGTGCCGCCGGAGGACGTCACCGCGCAGGAGATGCTGTCCGACGGGGCCCAGATCGGTCTGGACCGCACGGCGATCGGCCAGGACATCGCCGGCCTGCTCGACGAGGCCGACGCGCTGGTCAACAACATCAGCAACACCCGGCTGCAGGACCTGCTGCGCGAGGGGTTCGACGCGTTCAACGGGTCCGGGCCCGAGCTGGCCCGGATGATCGAGTCGGCACGACTGCTCGTCGACGAGGCCAACGCGAACTACGAGCCGGTCGAGCAGCTCATCGACCAGGCCGGTCCGCTGCTGAGCGCGCAGATCCGCAGCGGCGACGACATCCGGTCGCTGGCCGACGGTCTGGCACGGCTGACCACCGAGGTCGCCAATGCCGACCCGCAGCTGCGCACCACGTTGCAGACCGCGCCCGGCACGGTCGACGTCGCGAACCAGACGTTCACCGGCATCCGGCCCTCGTTCCCGATGCTGGCGGCCAATCTCGCCAACGCCGGCCGCATCGGCGTCATCTACCGCAAGTCGATCGAGCAGTCGTTGGTGATCTTCCCGGCGCTGTTCGCTGCGCTGCTGACCGTCGGCGGCGGTGTGCCCGGTGACGAGGGCGGCAAGCTGGACTTCAAGATCGACCTCGGGGACCCGCCGCCGTGCTCGGTGGGCTTCATCCCGCCGACGGAGATCCGGTCGCCGGCCGACACCACCCTGCGCGAACTGCCGACCGACATGTACTGCAAGGTCCCGCACAACGATCCCAGCGTGGTCCGCGGTGCCCGCAACTACCCGTGCCAGGAATTCCCCGGCAAGCGGGCACCGACCGTCCAGCTGTGCCGCGACCCGAAGGGTTACGTGCCCATCGGGTCCAACCCGTGGCGCGGGCCCCCGGTCCCGGTCGGCACCCCGATCGAGGACGGCCGGAACATCCTGCCGCCCAACAAGTTCCCGATGATCCCGCCGCAGGTGGACCCCGACCCGGGTCCGCCGGTGGTGCAGCTGCCCCCGGGCGTGGCACCCGGCCCCGGCCCGGCGCCGCACGCGCCGTTCCCGCTGCCGACGCCGCCGGTCGAGGAGGGTGTGCCGCCGCCGTGGCCGTACTTCTCGCCGCCCGACCATGTGGTGCCGCCGTACGGCCGGACCCCACCGGCGCCGCCGGCGCCGGCTCCAGCACCCGCGCCGGCACCCGCCCCGGGCCCCTTGCCGGCCGAGGCGGCGCTGGCCAGCGGCACCTCGGTGGCCACCTATGATCAGAACACCGGCGTCTTCGTCGATCCGCAAGGCGGTGCCGGCGTGTTCGCGCCGGGCCTGGCCAAGCAGGCGCCGGCCGAGAACTGGGTGGATTTGATGTTGTCTCCGGAGCGGGCGTAGTGGCCAACTCGACGACAGAACAAGCAGCGACAACCCTGACGACGAAGCCGCCCGCGCGGCAACGTCGTCGGGCCTCGCGCGCCGCGGGACCGGCCGAAGGCACCACGGCCGCCGTCAGCATCCCGGTCGCCGCCGTCCCGGTGCGCCCGGTCACCCCGGCCGGACCGCCACCGCGCCGGGCCCCGCACCGCAGGGCGGTGCTCTGGACCTCGTTGGGCGCGGCGGTCGTGCTGCTGGCGGTGCTGTCGTGGGGTGTGATCGCACTGGTGCTGGCGCAGCGCGCCGACGACCGGGTCGCCGAGCGTCAACAACGGTTCGTTGACACCGCGTCCCAGGTCGTGGTCAACATGTTCAGCTACAACCAGGACAACATCGACGAGAGCGTGAACCGGTTCGTCGACAGCACCAGCGGCCCGCTGCGCGACATGCTCAGCCAGAACAACAACGTCGACAACCTCAAGGCGATCTTCCGCAGCACCATGGCGAACTCCGAGGCCGTCATCAACGGCGCGGCTCTGGAGAGCGTCGACGACATCGCCGGCAACGCCGAGGTCCTCGTATCGGTCCGGGTCACGGTCACCGACCTCGACGGCACCAACGCGCCGTCGCAGCCGTACCGGCTGCGGATCACCGTCCACGAGGACGACAACGGTCACATGACCGGATACGACGTCAAGTACCCCGACGGGGGCAACTGATGGGCAAGTGGACGGCCAGACTGCTCGGGTCGGTCGCGGTGCTGGTCGCCACCGCTGTCGTGGCGCTGGCCGCGGTCGGCGGCTCGCTGTGGTGGGGCTGGATCGAGCGGCAGGGGGAGAAGGCCGCCCGCGCGGAGGTCACCCCCCTGGCCCGCGAGCAGATTCCGCGGGTGTTCGGGTTCGACTACCAGACCGTCGAGGCCAACTTCACCGAGGTCTACCAGTTCCTCACACCCGACTACCGTCGTGAGTTCGCCGACCGGACCGCCAAGGACGTCATCCCGCAGGCGCGGGAACGCCAACTGGTCAGTCAGGCCAACGTCGTCGGCGCCGGTGTGCTCGACGCGCAGCGCACCGCCGCATCGGTGATGGTGTACATGAACCGCACCGTCACCGAGAAGGCCGGCAAGCCGGTGTACGACGGCAGCCGACTGCGGGTGGACTACCAGAAGATCGACGGCAAGTGGCTGATCGACTACATCACGCCGATCTGAGTCACTCCTGCTGAGCCAGCGCGTCGAGGAACGACCGCGCCCAGCGGTCCACGTCGTGCGCCAGCACCTGCCGACGCAGCGCGCGCATCCGCCGCCGCCCATCCTCGGGTGACTGGTTCAGCGCCGCATCGATCGCGTTCTTGACGCCCTCGAGGTCATGCGGGTTGGTCAGATAGGCCTGACGGAGTTCGGCGGCCGCGCCGGTGAACTCGCTGAGCACCAGGGCTCCGCCGAGGTCGCTGCGGCACGCGACGTACTCCTTGGCCACCAGGTTCATGCCGTCGCGCAGCGGCGTCACCAGCATCACGTCGGCCGCCACGAAGAACGCCACCAGGTCCTCGCGGGGAATCGGCCGGTGCAGGTAGTGCACGACCGCGTGGCCCACCTCGCCGTACTCGCCGTTGACGTGGCCGACCTGGCGTTCGATGTCCTCACGCATGGCGACGTAGCTCTCGACGCGTTCCCGGCTGGGCGTGGCCAGCTGCACCAGCACGGTGTCTTCCCGGTTGATGCGCCCTTCCTCGAGCAGTTCGGAGAACGCCCGCAGGCGGACGTCGATGCCTTTGGTGTAGTCGAGGCGGTCCACACCGAGCAGGATCTTGCGCGGGTTGCCCAGTTCGGCGCGCAGCGCGCGGGCCCGCTGGCGGATGGCGCGGCTGCGGGCCTGCTGGTCGAGTTCGGCCGAGTCGATCGAGATGGGGAACGCGCCCACCTTGACCGTGCGGAAGCCGTGCTGCACCTCGCCGAATCGGGACCGGACCCCGACGTTGCCGCGCGAGGTGTTGGCGCCGAGTAGCCGACGGGCCAGGATCAGGAAGTTCTGCGCACCGCCGGGCAGATGGAAGCCGACCAGGTCGGCGCCCAGGAGGCCTTCGATGATCTCTCGGCGCCACGGCATCTGCATGAACAGCTCGACCGGCGGAAACGGGATGTGCAGGAAGAACCCGATGACCAGATCGGGGCGCAGCATCCGCAGCATCTTCGGGACCAGCTGCAGCTGGTAGTCCTGCACCCACACGGTGGCGCCCTGGGCGGCGGTCGCCGCCGCGGCCTCGGCGAAGCGGCGGTTGACGTCGACGTAGCGGTCCCACCATTGCCGGTGGTAGGTCGGCTTGACGATGACGTCGTGATACAGCGGCCACAGCGTGGCGTTGGAGAAGCCTTCGTAGTACTGGGCGACGTCGTCGGCGGACAGCCGAACCGGGACGAGGTACATGTCGTCCTGCTCGATTGGGTGCTCGGCGTTCGGGTCGTCCGGGTCGTGCGGCACCCCGGCCCAGCCGATCCACGCCCCGCGGCGTCGGCGCAGCAGCGGCTCCAGCGCCGTGACCAGCCCGCCCGGGCTGCGCTTGGCCTCGACGGTGCCGTCGGGCTGACGCACCATGTCGATCGGCAGCCGGTTGGCCACCACGACGAAGTCAGCGCTACCAGAGACGGCTTCCGAGCGGTCCTCGGCACCGCCCTGGGAGGTCATTAGGCGTCGAGCTTGGCTGGGCCGATGCCGAGCATCGAGAGGAACACTCGGCACTCGTCGGCGTCGGTGGCGTACGCGGCGACCACACGTCGGGCCTGACGCTCGGTGCTGTCGGCGATCGGTTCGACGTCGCCGAGATCGGCAGGATCAGATTTCGCGGGCATGACCACAACTTTAGACAACTCCGGGAGTGGTCTCGGCCAGTGTGTGCCCGGATACACCAGGGCCGTAATGTGCTCGATGTGACAACCGCTGATCAGGTGACATACGAGACCCTCGACGACGGCCGCATCGCCCGGATCTGGCTGAACCGCCCGGACGCCCAGAATGCGCAGTCGCGAACTTTGCTGGTCCAGCTCGATGACGCGTTCAAGCGTGCCGAAGCCGACGACGAGGTCCGCGTCGTCATCCTCGCCGCGCGCGGCAAGAACTTCTCGGCCGGGCACGATCTCGGTTCGGAGGCCGCGCTGGCCGAACGCGCGCCCGGGCCTGACCAGCACCCCACCTTCCTGTCCCATGGCGCCACCCGGCCGGCGATCGCGGAGAAGACGTATCTGCAGGAGTGGCACTACTTCTTCGAGAACACCTGCCGGTGGCGCGACCTCCGCAAGATCACGATCGCGCAGGTGCAGGGCAACGCGATCTCGGCGGCGCTGATGCTGATCTGGGCGTGCGACCTGATCGTCGCCGCCGACGACGCGCGGTTCAGCGACGTCGTCGCGGTCCGGATGGGCATGCCCGGCGTCGAGTACTACGCCCACCCGTGGGAGTTCGGTCCGCGCAAGGCCAAGGAACTGCTGTTGACCGGCGACTGCATCGACGCCGACGAAGCCCACCGGCTCGGCATGGTCTCGAAGATCTTCGCGCGCGACGAACTCGAGGACAGGACGCTGGAGTTCGCGCGCCGCATCGCCGAGCGGCCCACCATGGCCGCGCTGCTGGTGAAGGATTCGGTCAACGCCGCCAGCGATGCGATGGGTTTCACCGAAGCGCTGCGGCACGCATTCCACATCCACGAGCTGGGTCACGCACATTGGGCCGCGCACAACGAGAACCGGTTCCCGGTGGGTCTGCCGCCCAACGTTCCGGACTGGCGCACCCTGGGTGCGCCGAAGCTGGCCCGCCACGACGAACCGTGACGTATAACTAGAGCCGTCGTTGGTTAGACCGTCAAAGGAGCGTGGCGTGCAGATTTCGTTGTCGGACAAGACCATCCTGGTCACTGGCGGTGGCAGCGGAATCGGCAAGGGCGTGGCAGCGGCGGTGGTCGCCGCAGGCGGCAACGCCATGCTGATGGGCCGCACCGCCGAAAAGCTCGCCGCTGCCGCCGACGAGATCACCACGGCAGCAGGCGAAACCGGTGGATCGGTGCGGTTCGAGGCCGGCGACGTCACCAACGAGGACGACGTCATCCGGGCGGTGGCGGCCGCGACGTCCTGGACCGGCCGGCTGCACGGCGTGGTCAACTGTGCCGGCGGCAGCGACACGATCGGGCCACTGCCGCAGATGGACTCGGCGGCCTGGCGCAAGCTGATGGACCTGAACGTCAACGGAACGTTCTATGTACTCAAGCATTCCGCGCGCGAGATGGTGCGCGGCGGCGGCGGCTCGTTCATCGGCATCTCGTCGATCGCGGCGAGCAACACCCACCGCTGGTTCGGTGCCTACGGCGTGTCCAAGGCCGCGGTCGATCACCTGATGCAGTTGGCCGCCGACGAACTCGGCCCGTCCTGGGTGCGGGTGAATTGTCTGCGGCCCGGGCTCATTCGCACGGATCTGGTGGCGCCGATCTTCATGTCGCCGGAGGTCAGCGGCGACTACGCCGAGGCCACTCCGCTGCCGCGCCCCGGCGAGGTCGAGGACGTCGCCGACGCGGCAGTGTTCCTGCTCTCGGATGCGTCGAGCTACATCACCGGACAGGTGATCAACGTCGACGGCGGCATGATGCTGCGCCGCGGACCGGACTTCTCGTCGATGCTCGAGCCGGTGTTCGGTGCCGACGGTCTGCGCGGCGTCGTCGCCGAGTAACCACTGCCCCCGCCGAAATTGCATTCCACGCGCGTCAAACGACGATTTCGCCGCGCTGGAGGCAATCTCGGCGTCAGGTGGGGATGGTGCGTCCCTGCGACTCCCATTCTGCGATCGCGCCCATGGCCGACCAGTCCAACTCGGCGCCGCCGCCGGCCAGCAGCGTCAGATAGCGGTCGCGCACCACGCTGGCCACCGGCAGTGGCACCTGGAGGTCCTCACCGGCCGCCAGCAACAGCCGCACGTCCTTGAGCCCCAGACGCGCCGCGAAACCGGCAGGCTCGAACTCCTGGCGGGCCAACAGCCCGCCGTAGGTGCGGTAGGCGGGCGCGTCGAACAGCGTGGAGGTCAGCAGGTCGAGGAACTCGACCTTGTCGACGCCCGCCTTGGCGACCAGAGCCATGGCTTCGCCGAGCGATTCGATCACCGAGGCGATGAGGAAATTGCCCGAGAGTTTCACGAGGTGGGCGATGTGCTGCTGTTCGGCGATCACGAACGTGCGCTGTCCGACCGCGGAGAACAGCGGCTCGAGCGCGCCCAGCGCCGCGGCGGGACCGGCCGCCACGACGAAGAGTTTGGCCGCGGCCGCCGCCTCGGGCCGACCGAAGACCGGTGCGGCCACGAACGTCTGACGCGCCGCGGCATGCGCCTCGGTCAACCGCTGGGACAGGGCGACGCTGATGGTGGAACACGAGACGTGAATCGCGCCGGGACGCAGCGCCGACACGATGCCCGAGTCGCCGAAGGTCACCGCCTCGGTTGCGACGTCGTCGGCGAGCATCGAGACGACGACGTCCGCGTCGCACGCCTGCGCCACGGTCGAGGCCGCTGCGGCACCATGCTCGACCAGCGGCCGGGTCTTGTCCGGGGACCGGTTGTAGACCGTCAGTTCATGGCCGGCGGCCAGTAGATTCGCGGCCATGGCCGCACCCATGTTGCCCAGGCCGACGAACCCGATCCTCATGCCGTCGAATTATTCACCTCGGCTGCGCGCTTGACCGCATTGACGATGCCCTGGTAACCGGTGCACCGGCAGAAGTTGCCGGAAAGACCCTCGCGGATCTCCTCGTCGGTGGGTGACGGGTTGTCACGCAGCAGTGCGGTGATGCTGGTGACGAATCCCGGTGTGCAGAAGCCGCATTGCAGCCCGTGGCACTCCTTCATCGCCGCCTGCACGGGGGACAGCTGACCGTCCTCGCCGCCGACGCCTTCAACCGTGGTCACCTCTTGACCTTCGGCCTGCACGGCGAAGACCAGGCAGGAACGCACGGCCTGACCGTCCAGCAGCACCGTGCAGGCACCGCACGCTCCGTGCTCGCAACCCAGGTGGGTGCCGGTCAGTCCGCACTTCTCGCGCAGGAAATCGGCCAGGGTCAGCCGGGTTTCCACGATGTGCCGCGCCGGTTGGCCGTTCACCGTGATCTCGACAGGGGTCTCGCGCATGCTCACGTTCCTTGTGTCTCGGTGCTCGCCGTCTGGGTGTTAGCTGACGCCAGCGCATTGCCCAGCGCCCGCGCCACCATGGTCGAACCCACCCGGGCCCGGTAGGCCGCCGAACCCTGCAGATCGGCAGGAATGTCATCGAGGGCGTCCATGGCGACTCGGCCGACCTCGTCGAGAGCGGCCTCGTCGAACTCGCCGGCCGCCCGCCCCACGATTGCCGCTTCGGCGGCGCTGCCACGCAACGGTGTCGAGCCCAGACCGAGCAGCCCGATGCCGCAACGCTTCACCCGATCGGTGTCGTCGAGCTCGACGGCGACGACCGCGCCGGCGATCGCGAAATCACCGTGCCGGCGCGCGAATTCCTCCACGGCGAAGCCACACCTGCCCTGCCACACCGGGAACCGCACCGCGCTGAGGATTTCGTCATCCTCCAGCGAGTTCTCCCACAGCCCCGTGAAGAAGTCCTCCGCAGCCACGACGCGAGTCCCGCGGGTCGACGCGGCTTCCATCTCGGCATCGAGAGCCAGTGCCACCGCGGCGTATTCGGCCGCCGGGTCGGCGTGGGCGATGGCGCCACCGAGGGTGCCGCGGGTACGGATCTGGAAGTGGCCGATGTGCGGGGTGGCCAGCGTCAGCAGCGGTACCGACTCGGCGACCTCGTCGTCCAGCCCGACCAGTGCGTGCGACGTGGTGGCCCCGACGCGGACCGCGCCGTCGACGAGGTCGATGCCGCACAGCTCGTCGACCCGCGAGATGTCGACGAGGTTTTCGAAATGGGTGAGCCGCATGTTCAGCATCGGCACCAAGCTCTGCCCGCCGGCGAGCACCTTCGCGTCTTCGCCGAGCCGCCCGAGGATCTCGGTGGCTTCGGCGAGGCTGTCGGGCCGGTGATAGTCGAACGCAGCGGGTTTCATGACACCAGCCGCGACAGCGCAGCGACCAGATCGTCGAGGGCCGGGGGCGTCGCCGTATTGCGGCGGCGCCGGCCCACCAGCAGGCCCACCGCAAGGCCGGCGGCCACGCCGGCGGCCACCGGCGCGTAGCGCTTGGCGATCGGCAGCGCGACGACCTTGAGCAGGTCGACCGAGTTGTCGGCAGCGGCGGCGGCGGGAGCGGCGGTCTGCGCTTCGGCCGACGGGGCGGACTGCGGCTTGGCGGTGCCGCCCAGCACGTCGGCCTCCAGCCGCTGGGCGAACTGCGCGATCAGATTGCCTGCCACATCGGACAACACGCCGCGACCGAACTGTGCGGCCTTGCCGGAGATGGTCAAGTCCGTGGTGATGACCACGGACGTGGCGTCGCCCTCGTCCTTGAGCTGCGCGGTCACCAGCGCCGAGGCGTTGCCGCTGCCGCGGGTCTCCTTGCCGCTGGCCTTGATCACCACGCGTTGGGCGGCTTCGTCCTTCTCGGTGAACGAAGCCTCGCCCTGGTAGGACACCGTGATCGGCCCGACCTTCACCTTCACCGCGCCGGTGAAGTCGTCACCGTCGACGGACAGCAGCTGCGCACCCGGGATGCACGGCGCGACGCGCTGCACATCGGTCAGCACCTCCCACGCCGTCGCTGCCGGCACGGGAACGCGGAACTCGTTGACCAACTCCACTGTTCGTCCTCTACTTCGTCGCTTGTTCGTGGCTCTTCTGGATGGCCTCGACGATCGAGGCCGGGGTGGCGGGCAGCCGGGTGATGGTGACGCCCAGCGGGGCCAGGGCGTCGTTGATGGCGTTGATGACCGCCGGCGTGGACCCGATCGCGCCGCCCTCGCCGCAGCCCTTGTATCCGCCCACGCCGGGGCCGGGTATCTCGACGTGGCCGTACTCGATGGTCGGGACCTCGGTGGCGGTGGGCAGCAGATAGTCGACGAACGTCGAGGACAGTGGGTTGCCGTCGTCGTCGTAGTTCATCTCCTCGAGCAGCGCGCCGCCGATGCCCTGGGCGGTGCCGCCGGCGATCTGGCCCTCCACCACGTTGGGGTTGATCATCGGGCCGACGTCCTCGCTGACGATGTAGCGGGTCAGCGTCACCTGTCCGGTTTTGACGTCGACCTCGCAGGTGCAGGCGTGAGTGGCGTTGGCCCAGTGGATCATCGCTTCGGAGTTGAAGCGTGCGGTGGCCTCCAGAGTGGGGGAGGTGCCGGCCAGTTGCCCCGGGTCGTAGTAGGAGCGGTACGCGATGTCGGAGAAGCTGACGCTCTTGTCCAGATCGGTGCGCACGGTCGCCCGGGATCCCGCGAGCTCGATGTCCTCGGCGGGAACGCCGAGAATGTTCGCGGCGATGGCCAGGATCTGCTTGCGCAGGATCGCGCCCGCCTCGCTGACCGCGCCGGCGGTCATGGGTCCGCTGCGGCTGCCCTGGGTGCCCGCGCCGTACGGGGTCACCGCGGTGTCGCCCTGGATGGTGGAGACGTCGTCGATGTCGGCGCCGAGCGCATCGGCGGTCAGCTGGACGACGGTGGTCTCCAGGCTGTTTCCGGTCGACCCGCCGTTGACGTAGACGTTGATCTTGCCCGTGGACTCCATCCGGATGGTGGCGCCCTCGGTGGCCAGGTGCCCGGTGGCCGCGCCGGTGGGCTCGATGTAGGCGGAGTAGCCCAGCCCGATGTAGCGGCCTTCGGCCAGGGCGTCGGCCTGCTCCCTGCGGAAGCCCTCGTGGTCGAGGATCTTGACCGCCTGGTCGAGGGTGTCCGCCGGTGCGACGTGGTCGTACGGCATGCCGTTGGGGTTGAAGTACGGCATCTCGTCGCGGCGCAGGATGTTGCGTTGCCGCAGCTCCAGCGGATCGATGTCCATCTCTCGGGCGGCGATGTCGAGAAGTATTTCGCGCGTGAGGGTTTCGTACTGCCACGGACCGCGGTAGGCGGCCAGGCCGGCGGTGTTGGAGAAGATCGTCTGGTAGTTGAAGCTCGACTTCGGCACGCGGTAGGGGCCGGGGAAGAACATCCCGATCGCCGCGGTCGTGAGCACCGGATACGGCGTGGGGTAGGCGCCGACGTCCTGGATGAAGTCGATGTCGGCGGCCAGGATGTTGCCCTCGGAGTCGAAGGCCATGCGCACGTCACCGTCGACGTGGCGCGCCTGACCCGCCGACATCAGGTTCTCCCGGCGGTCCTCGATCCACTTCAGCGGCGCGGACACCTTGCGGGCGGCCAGCAGGATGCACATGTCCTCGCGCATCGGCACGACCTTCTGGCCGAAACCGCCGCCGGTGTCGCGCATGATCACGCGGACCTTTTGCGCCGGGATGCCCAGCAGCCGCGCGGCGAACGCGCGCAGCTCGTGCGGTGTCTGCGTGGACGCCCACACCGTCAGCTCGCCCGGAGCGGCCTGCCATTCGACCACCAGGCCGCGGGTCTCGATCGGCACGGGTGCGTGGATCTGCTGGTACACGTGCGCTTTGGCGACGTAGGCGGCGTTGGCGAAGGTCTCCTCGTCCGGCGGCGCGCCGCCCATGCCGCCGGCGCGGTTGTCCGGGTAGGCCTCGTGCACCACTGCGCCGTTCTCGGCCAACTCCACCGCGCGGGTGAAGTCGGCGACCGCGGGCAGCGGTTCGTAGTCGATGTCGATCAGTTCGATGGCGTCCTCGGCGACGTACCGGTTCTCGGCGATCACGATCGCGATCGGGTCGCCGACGAACCGCACCTCGTCTTCGGCCAGGGGCGGGCGGGGGGTGTCGGGCACGTCTTTGCCCGCGACGGCGTGCCAGGCTTCCTGCACTTCGGGGTTGATGTCGGCCGCGGTGAGCACCGCGTGCACACCGGGGTGGGCCAGCGCCGCGGTCGCGTCGAACTTCAGGACCTTCGCCCGCGCGTAGGGGCTGCGCACGAAGCACGCGTGCAGCATCCCGGGACGGTTGATGTCGTCGACAAATGAGCCGTGACCTGTGAGAAGGCGGCTGTCCTCGACGCGTTCCATGCGTCGGCCGGCGTAGCGCGCGGTGACGGACTCGACGGTGGTGTCGGTCACTTCGATCACTCTCCCTCAGAACTTGAAGAGTGACGTTATCGCATCCGAGAGCGACATTTCCACCACTTGTGTCTCACGAGGTTTCATGCTTCGTGGTGGATGCGGCCTGCCGTCTCGGACAGCGGTCGTCCGCCGCCGCCCCATTGCCGCGCGATGATCTCCGCAGCGATCGACACCGCGGTCTCCTCCGGGGTGCGCGCACCCAGGTCCAGGCCGATCGGGCTGGCCAGCCGTGCCAGCTCGACGTCGGTCACCCCCGCCTCTCTGAGTCGACGGGTCCGGTCGTCGTGGGTGCGCCGTGACCCCATCACGCCGATGTAACCGACCTCGGGCAGCCGCAACGCGACCTCGAGGACCGGCACGTCGAATTTGGGATCGTGGGTGAGCACGCAGATCGCGGTGCGGGCGTCGATGTGGCCCTGTTCGGCCTGCGCGGCCAGGTAGCGGTGCGGCCAGTCGACGACGACCTCCTCGGCCGCCGGGAAGCGCGCTTCGGTCGCGAACACCGGACGTGCGTCGCACACCGTGACCCGGTAGCCGAGGAACGCGCCCTGTTGCGCCAGCGCAGCGGCGAAGTCGATGGCACCGAAGACCAGCATCCGCGGGCGCGGCGCGTGGCTCGCGACGAACACCTCCATGCCCGATTCCTGCCGTTGGCCCTCGGGTCCGTAGGTCAACACAGCCGAGCGGCCGGCCGCGAGCAGCCCGCGCGCGTCGTCGGCCACTGCCGCGTCCGCGCGCACCGAACCCACCGACCCGTCGGCTGCGTCTGGCGTGACGATCAGCCGCCGGCCCAGCCGGTCGGGCTCCGGGTGCGCGATCACGGTGGCCACCGCAACGGCGCGATGGGCGGCGATGTCGTCGGCAACCGACTGAAGTTGAGGAAAAGTGTTGCGCGACACCGCTTCTGTGAAGATATCGATGGTGCCGCCGCACGTCAGTCCGACCGCGAACGCGTCGTCGTCGCTGACGCCGTAGCGTTGCAACTCGGGGATCCCGCTGGCCACGACGTCGTTGGCGAGCTCGTACACCGCCCCTTCGACGCAGCCGCCCGACACGGATCCGGCGACGCTGCCGTCGGGTGCCACCACCATCGCCGCGCCGGGCGGCCGGGGTGCGGATTGCATGGTGCGCACGACGGTCGCCAGCCCGGCGGTGCCGCCGGACTGCCACACGGCCAGGAGCTCATCGAGGACGTCGCGCACGACGCGAGTGTAGGCCGTGCTGTCTCAGTGCATTTCGCGCGCTAGAGCTTCGACAGGTCGGTGCGCATCAGCATCACGTTGTATTCCGACCACAGCGACAGGTTCCAATACAGGTCCGAACCGGTACCCGCGGTCGACGGCGACCACGGGTGCAGCATCGGCGCGTAGATGCCGCCGCTCTGCTGACCCATCAGCACCGTGGCCTCCGACCATTCCCCTTCAGGGGTGTCGGAAGTGCGCATCACGATGTTGTTGAACTGATCGCCGTAGAGCGTCACGTACTTGCCGAGGTATTCGTTGTACTGGACCGACAGCTCGCTGACTCGGTAGCCGGGCTTGGTGGCCCCGCATGCCCCGCCGGTCTTGCCGATCACCGCCGAGGCCGACGACGGGCTGCCCTGCACCCAGCGGGCGGCCGTCGTGCCGAGCCAGCCCGACGACGCCTTCTTGTAGTACTCGTACTTGGATGCGTCGAGGATGTCCTCGGGTGCCACCCGGGAGATGTAGGCCGCACCTTGGCGTCCGTTGGGTGTGCCGTACATGTAGACGTATCCGTCGTCGCCCTGCACGAAGGCGGACTGCTGAAAATTGCGGTGACCGCTGAAGATCGAGTTGTAGCGCACGCTCTGCGGCGCGATCGTGAAGTTCTCGCCGTTGTCGGTCGAGTACGCAATCGCCGAGTAGTTCGTCGTCCAGCGGCCGGCCTGGCCCCAATTCGACACCGACATGAAGCTGACGTACTGCGTGACGCCGAACTGCGTGTCCGGAGTGGGCACCGCGATGCCGGCAGTCGGGATCAGCGTGACCGAGTTGGGCAGCCACGACGGGCGGTTGATGATCGGCCGCGCATACGTCGGGCTGGACAGCGGCGCACCGCCGAACATGTTGCCGTTGAACCACTCTCCGTTCGGGATGCTGATGCCGTCGGAGAGGTCACGGTCGGAACTGCGGAACAACGTGTTGTAGCGCCAGCCGCCCTGCATGTTGGGACCGCTGAACGTGTCGCCGACGGCGATCAGCACCTGGTTTTCATTCCACGGTGTGCTGGGATCGTCGACCATGCCGTTGTCCCACATGACGCCGACATCGGTGCCGTACACGCCGAAACGCGCCAGGGTGTTGGCCTTGCGCGGCTGGCTGTAGGTGTAGCGGCCGGTGACCCAGCTGACGAAGTTCGTCGACTCGCTGACCTGCGGGTTCAACCACGGCGAGTGCGGCGTGATCGCGGCTGCGGCCACGTCGTCGGTGAGGGCCAGGCTGGTGGTCCGCGCGGCCCGGTCGACGGGCGTGGTGGAGCGGGTGGTGAACAGGGTGTCCAGCTCGCGGCGCGCGAAGGACATCAGCGCCCACAGGAACGGCGGCTGCGGTGAGCTGGCCGGGTCGGTGGTGTCGGCGCGCTGCCGGGCCCAGTCCAGCATGCTGTGTACGACGTTGACGACGGCGGTGACCAGGTTGGGTCGGCGCTCCTCGGACTCGACGTCGGCCGTCGACAGATCAAGCTCGGCCAGCTCGGGCGTGGTGCGTGTGCTGCTGGCCTCGGCGAGTGCGGTCGCCGAGGCGAAGACCGCGACCTTGGTCGGCTCCTTGGGTGCGACGGCCGGGTCATCTGCGGGAACCGATGCCTCGGCGGCGGTGGCAGCGGACTCGGCGGCGGCACGCGCTTGGGGGTCGGCACTTCGGCGGGCGCGGGGCGGGGCCGCCTCGGTGGACGCGTCCGGCTTTGCGGACTCGGTCGGTTCGGCCGTGGGTGCCGCCGTGCGGCGGCGGTCGGGGCGGGAGGAACGCTCGGGCTTGGTGGCCGCGGCTTCCTCTTCGGCTTCGGGTTCGTCGACCTCCGGTTCCTCGACCACAGGTTCTTCGGCACGGCCGTCGGTCTTGCGTGCGGAACCGCGGTCGGTGGCCTGCTCGGTGCGACGCGTGCGCTCGCTTTTGGTATCCGTGGTTGCTGAGGTCGATGACCGCGACCCCGACGAATCCGTGTCGTTAGCAGCCGCGACGCCGTGGCCCGCAAATACAGCTGATCCGACACCAAGTGCAACGGCGAGCCCGCCGACGCGGCCGACGTAGGCTGCAGAACTCATGAAACCCCTTTGATCCAACTGTGTTCAGGTCCCGAACACAGTGGACATTCAATCGCACACGCCGAGACAGGCCGAGCAAGAAGTTAAATCGTCACAGATTCGATTTCGTTACGATGACTCGGCTTTTGGCCCGACGGCCTCGGTCGGGCCGGTACTCAGCAAATGAGTTGAGGGTGGTTACTCGAGCGTTTCCAACGCCTTTTCGTAGAGTCCGACCGCTTCGGCTATGCCGTCGCCGACCCACGCGTCGACCACGCCGACCTGGTCGGCGACCAGTTGGACCCGGGTCAGCCAGAGCCCGAACGACTCGTCGCGGCGAAGCTCGTCGATCTGCTCGTTGGAGCCCTGGATGAAGATGAAGCCGCCCAGCTCGGTGCTTTGCGGCTTGAGGACCACTCGATCGAAGCGTTCGATGCGGCCCTGCTCGGCGAGGCCGGACAGATAACCCTCGGTTTCGATGAGCAACTCGAGTGCCTGGCGTTCACGCCCGGCCGTCGGCACACCCCACGCGATCCACAGTCCAGCTTCAGCCATGGACCCGACGCTACTAGCGCTTCAGTTTGGAGCCCCCTGTCGGGATCGAACCGACGGCCTACATATTACAAGTATGTCGCTCTACCACTGAGCTAAGGAGGCGTGTCCTTGTGGGACGTGCCGATCTTATCGGCTGACTCGCCTGGGTCGACAAGCCGCTGTGACCAACTCTGCGGGCAGGTGTTCACCGGCCAGGATGTCGGTGCTGCTGGCTAGCTTCAAATCATGATCACGACGTGTCTCGGCTGCGGAATGGAATTCGAACGTCGCCGCCGAGGAGTGTTCTGTAACAACGCATGCCAGCAGTCGTACCAGAGGCGGATGCGTCTCGAAATCTGGTTGAAGACTGGGGTCTGCGGCCGCATGTCCTACCAGGGGCATTTCGTCCGTGACTACATCCACGAGCAGCAAGCCGGATGTTGCGCCATCTGCGCAACAAAAAGCAGCTGGAACGGAAGTGTCCTGACGTTGATCCTCGACCACATCGACGGCGATGCGACCAACAATCGTCGCGAGAATCTGCGCCTCATCTGTCCCAATTGCGACAGCCAACTACCGACGTACAAGGCGAGAAATCGCGGGAACGGCCGCCACTGTCGACGGCAGCGGTACGCCGACGGTCTGTCCTATTGAACCGTCCGCTCACTCTCCGCTGTCGATAACCCGCTGCGATGGCACCGGTCGGGGAGTCGCGCGGCTACGCAGGCGGCGTCCCGGCAGCGGGATCCGGTCGGCGATGTTGCTCAGCGGATTGACCACCTGGCTCAGCACGATGACGGCTTCGCGCAGCGCCTCGATCGTCGGCTCGAGGGCCTCCAGGCCGGGAGCCAAGCGGTTCAGCGTGTCGGCCACGTCGGCCAGCTGTTCCAGCGGGCCGTTGCGCGCGGTCAGCTTTTCGATCAGCCCACCCTCGGCGAACAGCCGGTCGGCCAGGCCGTCCTCGGCCAGTAGCCGGTCGACGAGGCCTTCCTCTTCGAGCAGCTGATCGACCAGGCCACCGGGCTCGATGGCGCGCATCAGTCCGCCGTCCTCCTGAGTCAGGCGATCGAGCACGCCGCCGGGAGCGGTGATGCGGTCCACCACGCCGCCAGGCTTGAGAAGCCGGTCCAGCGGGCCGTCCGGCGCCAGCGCGCGCCCCAGCGGCTGGTCCTCGTCCATCAGCCGGGCCAGCCGATTCGCGCGCTCGACGGCATCCTGCATACCCAGCATCTGCGCCAGTGACGTCGGACGCTGCTGCACTCCGGTCTCGCCGACAGCCCGGTGTGCCACGTCCATTGCGCTGGTCGCCATGCCGATTCCGGCGTCCGCGACGGCCAGGCCCACGCGCACCGGCGCAAATGCGAGGTCGGTGAGCGATTTGGCGAGGTTCATGCGGTCAAGTCTATGGACACCGCAAGCGTGACTCACAGGAACTGCACAGCAGACTTCCAGGGTTCGCCCGTCAGAACCGACGACACTGGAGGAATGGCCATGCCACTGCAGGACAACGTCCCAGAGGCCCGCGTCCTGGTCGTGGACGACGAGGCGAACATCGTCGAGTTGCTGTCGGTGAGCCTGAAGTTCCAGGGGTTCGAGGTGCACACCGCCTCGAACGGGCAGAGCGCCCTGTCCACGGCGCGCGAGGTGCGGCCGGACGCGATCATCCTCGACGTGATGATGCCGGGCATGGACGGATTCGCGCTGCTTCGTGCACTGCGCGGCGACGGCATCGACGCCCCCGCGTTGTTCCTGACCGCCCGCGACTCGCTGCAGGACAAGATCGCCGGGCTGACGCTGGGCGGCGACGATTACGTGACCAAACCGTTCAGTCTCGAAGAAGTGGTAGCCCGGCTGCGCGTCATCCTGCGCCGCGCCGGCCGCGGCCCGGAGCTGCGGACTTCGCGGCTGAGCTTCGCCGATATCGAACTCGACGAAGAGACCCACGAGGTGTGGAAAGCCGGCGAACCGGTGTCGTTGTCGCCGACGGAGTTCACATTGCTCCGCTACTTCATGGTCAACGCCGGCACGGTGCTGTCCAAACCGAAGATCCTCGACCACGTCTGGCGCTACGACTTCGGTGGCGACGTCAACGTCGTCGAGTCCTATGTGTCGTATCTGCGGCGCAAGATCGACACGGGCGACAGGCGCTTGCTGCACACGTTGCGCGGAGTCGGATACGTCCTGCGCGAACCGCGGTGAGCTCCGGTCGGGGTGTGCCGCTGCGGGTCGCGCTGGTCGCGGCCACCCTGTTGTTGGTCGCGTGCGGTCTGCTCGCGTCCGGGGTCGCGGTCACCACGATCCTGCAGCACGGGCTGATGAACCGCGTCGACGCGACCTTGCTCGACGCGTCGCAGGGGTGGGCGCAGGTGCCGCGGCAGACGCCGATCGTCGAGCTCGAGGATCCCAACCCGGCCCGACCACCCAGTGACTTCTACGTGCGCGCGGTCGATCGCTACGGCAAGGAGTGGATCGCGATCAACGACCGCGTCGCCGAGCCCGACCTGCCGGTGGGCAACGACGTCGGTCCGGAGCCGGTCACGGTGGGTTCGGTCGACCATCCCGAGGTGCTGTGGCGTGCGATGACGGTGCGCGGCGCGCACGGTGGACTGACCACCGTGGCGGTCGACCTGTCCGAGGTGAACTCCACGATGCGCACCCTGGTGTACACGCAGATGGGCATCGGCGCGGCCGTGCTGCTGGTGCTCGGCATCGTCGGCTATGCAGTGGTGCACCGCAGCTTGCGCCCACTCGTCGAGGTCGAGCAGACCGCGGCAGCCATCGCGTCTGGCCAGTTCGATCGTCGTGTGCCCGAACGTGACCCACGCACCGAGGTCGGCCGACTCTCGTTGGCGCTCAACGGAATGTTGGCTCAGATCCAACGTGCGATGGCTTCGTCGGAGGCGTCGGCCGATCAGGCCCGCACGTCGGAGGAACGGATGCGCCGCTTCATCACCGACGCCTCCCACGAACTGCGCACACCGCTGACCACGATCCGTGGATTCGCCGAGCTGTACCGCCAGGGCGCGGCCCGCGACGTCGAGATGCTGATGAGCCGCATCGAAAGCGAGTCGCGCCGAATGGGTCTGCTCGTCGAGGACCTGCTGCTCCTGGCGCGGCTGGATGCGCAGCGTCCCCTCGAGCAACACCGCGTGGATCTGCTGACGTTGGCCACCGACGCGGTGCACGACGCGCAGTCGATCGCTCCTCAGCGCGCCATCGGCATGGAGGTCTTCGACGGTCCGGGCACGCCGGAGGTCCTCGGCGACGAGGCCCGATTGCGGCAGGTGCTGTCCAACCTGGTGGCCAACGCGTTGCAGCACACCCCGGAAGATGCCGCGGTGACTGTGCGGGTGGGCACCGAAGGCGACCAGGCGATCCTGGAGGTCTGCGACGAAGGTCCCGGCATGAGCACCGAGGATGCGCAGCGGGTGTTCGAGCGGTTCTACCGGGCGGACTCGTCACGCACGCGCGCCAGCGGCGGCACGGGATTGGGACTCTCGATCGTCGATTCGCTGGTCTGGGCACACGGCGGGCACGTGCGCGTGACCACCGCTCCAGGTCAGGGCAGCCGGTTCCGCGTCGAGCTGCCCAGGATCACCGACGCCGGTGCGCCGGTGTCCTCAGGTCAAATCGGCTAGCGCAGCCTTGATTCTGGCCTGGGCCTCGTCGAGGGATTCCGGCGACGGATTCTGGTCGACGTTGGCGAAACCGAAGTCCGACAGGTTGCGGGCGGGGAAGACGTGCACGTGCAGGTGCGGTACCTCCAACCCGGCGATGATGACGCCCGAGCGTTCGGTGTCGAACGCCTTGCAGACGGCCTTGCCGATGAGCTGTGAGACCTCCATGACACGCGCGAACTTCGCCGGTTCGATGTCCTGCCAGTTGTCGATCTCCTCGCGCGGCACCACCAGCGTGTGGCCTTGCGTCATCGGCTGGATCGTCAGAAAGGCCACGATGTCGTCGTCCTCGTAGACGAAGCGGCCCGGCAGCTCGCGGTTGATGATCTTGGTGAAGACGGTCGCCATGTGGTCGAGCATTCCAGTCCGCGAATCCGCCGCGCAACAGCCCCCGCGGCGGCACCGGTTCGCTCTAGCCTGGCCAGATGTTGGGTTTGATGCAGGACCGGCCGTTGTTGATCTCCTCGCTGATCGAGCACGCGGCGACCTTCCACGGAGACACCGAGATCGTGTCGCGCCTTCCCGAGGGCCCGGTGCGGCGCACCACGTGGGCCGCGGTCCGCGAGCACTCCAAGCAGGTCGCCAACGCACTGGGCGAACTGGGCATCGAACCAGGCGACCGGGTGGCGACGCTGGCCTGGAACAGCGACCGCCACCTGGCGCTGTACTTCGGTGTCTCGGGCTCGGGCGCGGTGATGCACACCGTCAACCCGCGGCTGTTCGCCGAGCAGATCGTCTACATCGTCAACCACGCCGAAGACCGTGTGTTGTTCTTCGACATCACGTTCGCGCCGCTGGTCGGCCAGCTGGCCGACCAGTTCACGACGGTCGAGACCTACCTCGCGATGACCGACCGCGAACAAATGCCCGAGATCGACGGTATCCCCGCCGAGAAGCTGCTGTGTTTCGACGAGTTCGTGGGCCGCCAGTCCACCGAGTACGAGTGGCCGGAGTTCGACGAACGGACCGCCTCGTCGCTGTGCTACACCTCCGGCACCACCGGGAACCCGAAAGGTGTGTTGTACTCGCATCGTTCGACGGTGCTGCACGCGATGCTGTCGCTGTCGCGCGACACGTTCGACATCCACAGCGGGACCACGCTGCTGCTGGTCGTGCCGATGTTCCACGCCAATGCCTGGGGCACACCGTATTCGGCGGCAATGGTAGGGGCCAAGCTGGTGCTGCCCGGCCCGCATCTCGACGGCGAGAGCGTGTATCGGCTGATGCGCGACGAGGGTGTGACGATCATGCAGGGCGTGCCGACGGTGTGGCTCATGTTCTTCTCCTATCTCGACGAACACCCCGAGATCGATCCGCGCGAACTGAAACTCGTGTGGGCGGGCCTCGGCGGGTCGGCGCTGTCGAAGTCGATGCTCGATCGCATCGAGGACGAGCTGGGCTCCGAGGGTGGGCAGGGCTGGGGGATGACCGAGACCAGCCCGATCTGTGTGGTCGGCAAGCTACTGCCCAAGCACGCGGATCTGAGCGTCGAGGAGCAGCGGCAGGTCAAGCTCAAGCAGGGCCGCGGCGTGTTCGGTGTGGAGCTCAAGATCGTCGACGAGGACGGTAACCGGTTACCTTGGGACGGAAAGGCGTTCGGGGAGGTGTTGGTCCGCGGGCCGTGGATTGCCAGCGGCTACTTCAAAGGTGAGGGCGGCGACAAGCTCGACGACGAAGGATTCTTCCCGACCGGCGACGTCGCCACCATCGACGCTGACGGATATCTGCACCTGGTCGACCGCACCAAAGACGTCATCAAGTCCGGCGGTGAATGGGTCAGTTCGATCGACCTGGAGAACGCCGCGATGGGGCACCCCGCCATTGCCGAGGCGGCCGTCATCGGTGTGCCGCATCCGAAATGGCAGGAACGGCCACTGCTCGTCGCCGTCCTGCGCCCCGGGCACGACGCCACCCGCGACGACATCCTGGAATACCTGTCGGGTCAGGTCGCCAAGTGGTGGCTGCCCGAGGACGTGGTGTTCGTCGACGAGCTGCCACACACCGCGACCGGCAAGGTGCTCAAGGTGAAGCTGCGCGAGAAATATCGGGATTTCAACCCTCAGCGGTGAATTCGATCTGGAGTTCGCTGAGTCCGCGCAGCAGGAAGGTCGGGTCGTAGGCGAAGCGGTGCTGCCCGGCCGGCCCGTGGACGGATTCGTCGAGGTGGATCTCGCTGGTGCGGTCCAGCCAACGGCGGACGGTGATCTGGCCTTCGACGCGGGCCAGCGGCGCGCCCGCGCAGGTGTGAATGCCGCGACCGAACGCGATGTGTTCGCGCACGTTCTTGCGCTCCGGCCGGAACACGTGCGGATCCTCGAACTTGCGCGGATCCCGATTGGCCGCACCCAGGCACAGCATCACGATGGTGCCCGCCTTGAGATGCACGCCGCCCAGTGTCGTGGTCTTGCGCACCAGTCGGAAATCGACCTTGGTGGGGGAGTGCATCCGCAGCGACTCTTCGATGAAGGTCGGGATGCGGTCCGGGTGCTCCCGCAGAAGTTGTTGATACTCGGGCTGTTCGCCCAGCGTCTTCATCGCCGCGCTGAGCAGTTTGGTGACGGTCTCCTGGCCGGCGGCGAACAGGAACGTCGCCGGCTTGACCACCTCGATCAGTTCCGGGGTGGAACCGTCGGGGTAGACCGCGGTCGCCATGCCGGACAGCACGTCACCGCGCGGCTCACGGCGCCGCTCGGCCAGGTACCCGGCGAACTTGTCGTCGAGATACTGCAACGGGTCCGAGCCCACCGGCGCTCCGTCGAGAGCACCGACCCGGGCGCCGTCGGGCTGTTCGGCGCCCAGCGCCGCCAGGAACTCCGGGCGGTCCTGCTCTGGAACCCCGAGCAGATCGATGATCGCCGAAGTGGCGAAGGGTTTGGCGTACTCGGAGAGGAATTCGCAGCGGCCGTTACCGATGACGCGGTCGATCTGACTGTCGACCAGTTGCCACATGAAGTCCTCGTTCTCCTTGAGGCGCCGCGGCGTCAACAGCTTGTTCAGCAGTGAGCGGGCCCGCTCGTGGGCCGGCGGGTCCATCACGACCATGTGCTCGTGGATCGGGAACAGGTGCCGGTGCGCCTCGATCTGCTCGGTGATGTCGTCCCCCTCGGGGGTGAACGGCAGCGGCGGGAACGGTCCACCGATCGCGTTGACCGCGGAGAACGAGTCGTGGTCCTTGAACGCGGCCAGCACTTCCTGATAGCCGGTGACCGCGACGACGCCGTAGTGCGGTTCGCGGTACACCGGGTTCTGCTCACGCAGGTGATCCCAGTAGGCGTAGGGATCCTGGCTCAGCGCGTAGTCGGAGAAGAAATCCACCGAGGCGAGGTCGGTCATGTGGGGGTAGCCGTCCTTTCGCTTGCCTGATCGACCGATCAGGCTGCTAGACTGCGCCATGCTTACCACGGCGTCTGAGGCACGGTCAAGCAATGCGCGGCAGCGGTTGATCGAGGCGACGGCCAGGATCATGCGCGACGAAGGTTATGCCGCAGCGACATCCAGAAAGGTGGCTGCGGAGGCCGGCGTCAAGCAGGCGCTGGTCTACTACTACTTCCCGACCATGGACGACCTGTTCGTCGAGGTCCTGCGCGCGGGTGGCGAGAGCTCCCTCGAGCACATGCGTGCCGCATTGACCAACGACGATCCGCTACGTGCGCTGTGGTTGATCAACTCCGAAGCCCATCGGACCGGACTGAACACCGAGTTCATGGCTCTGGCGAATCACCGCAAGGCAATCCGGGAGGAGTTGCGGTCCTACGCCGAGCGCGTCCGCGACATCGAGACCGCGGCGGTCACCGTCGCGTTGCGCGCCAACGGAATCGACCTGCAGGAACATCCACCGGTGGTGGTCTCGATGCTGATCGCCCAGATCGCCCGCAGCCTCTGCAACGAGAGCAACGTCGGGGTGACGCTCGGTCACGACGAGATGCGTTCCTACGTCAATCGCCTGCTCGAGCAGCTGGGGTCGACCTCCGGTGGTTGACAGCTTTGGCGATCAGTGTCACGCTCCTGATCGATCGACAAATGTCGACAGCTGGCTGATGTGAGGTGGCACATGGGTGGTCGGGTCGAAGGCAAGGTCGCGTTCATCACGGGCGCAGCGCGCGGTCAGGGGCGCAGTCACGCACTACGCCTGGCCGAGGAGGGCGCGGACATCATCGCGATCGACGTCTGCGGACCGGTCAGCAGCAACACCCAGATACCTCCGGCCACCCCGGACGACCTGGCCCAGACTGTGGACCTGGTCAAGGGGACAGGTCGCCGGATCGTCGCCGCAGAGGTCGACGTACGCGACTTCGCCGCGGTCAAGAATGCGGTCGACTCCGGCGTCGAGCAGCTGGGCCGTCTCGACATCGTCGTCGCCAACGCCGGCATCGGCAACGGCGGCCAGACGCTGGACCGTACCAGCGAAGAAGACTGGACCGACATGATCGACGTCAACCTCTCAGGTGTCTGGAAGTCAGTCAAAGCTGCAGTCCCGCATCTGCTTTCGGGCGGCAACGGCGGCTCCATCGTCCTCACCAGCTCCGTCGGCGGACTGAAGCCGTACCCGCACACCGGCCATTACATCGCGGCCAAGCACGGTGTCATCGGCCTGATGCGCACCTTCGCCGTGGAGTTGGGCCAGCACTCCATCCGCGTCAACGCGGTCTGCCCGACGAACGTGAACACACCGCTGTTCATGAACGAGGGCACCATGAAACTGTTCCGGCCCGACCTGGAGAACCCGGGTCCCGAGGACCTGGCCGTGGCCGCGCAGTTCATGCACGTCCTGCCGGTCGGCTGGGTCGAGCCCGTCGACATCAGCAATGCGGTGTTGTTCCTGGCCTCTGACGAAGCCCGCTACATCACCGGTCTGCCGGTCACCGTCGACGCCGGGAGCATGCTGAAATAGTCACCCGACCTGGGCCGCGATCTCCTCGACGGTCCACGGCGGGTCCTCGTGATGGCCGCGGAACGCCACGATCGAGGGGTTCTGTCGATCGAAGCGGCCGACGAATCCTCCTGCGGCGATGAAGATCTGGCCGGTCACGTGTGCGGCGAGATCGCTGACCAGATAGGCGTAGGTGGCGGCCGCGTACTCCGGAGGCGCGGCGTCGAGTGCGGAGGTCATGCTGATCTCGTCGAGCAGTCCGCGCCGGTTGAGCTCGGCGATGTGTGCTTCGTACTCCGGGCCGGTCGAAAGACGTGTCTTGGCGCCCGGGCACACCACGTTGGCCCGTACCCCGTGTTCGCGGAGCTCGGCCGCAATGGCCAAAGTCAGCCCGTTGACCGCGCCCTTGCCTGCCGGATAGCCGGTGCCACCGTAATCACCCAGGAACGCAAACGAACTCGTGTTCACGATGGCGCCACGGCCCTGCGCCACCATCCGCGGTGCCGCCGCGCGGCAGGTCTGGAACACCGTGCCCAGATGGGCGTCGATCAGCTCACTGAACTGCTCGGTGGTGACGTTGAGAATCGACGAGCCGGCCGGTTCTGCGGTGCCGGCGCAGTTGACCAGGATGTCGATGGCGCCGAACTCTCGCACGCATGCATCGATCAGGGCGTCGGCAACGTCGGGATCGGCGGGAGAGCCGGGATGGGCGACGGCGCCGGGAATGCCTTGTGCTGCTTGACTTGCTGCTTCGGCCTCGCGCCCGTTGACCACCACTCCGGCGCCGTGGGCGGCCAACAGTTCGGCGACCGCAAACCCGATACCGCGGGTGCCGCCGACGACGACGGCCCCGCGGCCGGTGAGCAGATCGTTAATCGGTGCTCTCCGGTTGGCTGAACGTCATGGCGTCCATGTTCCAGTAGCCGCGCAGGTTGGTGATCAGCCCGGCGTCGTCGACCCGGTAGGTGAACACGCCGCGCACCGTGGCCACGAAGCCGTTCGGGAAGGTGGTCTCCAGCACGAGGATGTAGGCGATCTCCGTCGGACTGCTCGACGGAAACGTCTCCTCGCAGGTGACCCGCAGCTGGTTGGGGCCGATGTTGGTGTCGTAGAACACCGCAACGGCGTCCTTGCCGCGCACCCCGTTGCCGTCGGGGTTGGTGACGGCCTCGCCGATCGGATCTTCGATGACGATGTCGTCACTCATGAGGGCCAGCCAGCCCTCCCGATCCCCGGACTGGACGCAGCGCCACGAATTCCGTGACGCCGCGACCACCGGGCTCAGCTGTGCCGTGTCAGTCACGCGGACTTAGCGATCCTCGTCGGTGTAGCGGATGATGCCGCGAATGTTCTTGCCCTCCAGCATGTCCTGGTAGCCCTCGTTGATCTGCTCCAGCTTGTACTGGCGCGTGACCATGTCGTCGAGGTTCAGCCGGCCGGCCTTGTACATCGACAGCAGCTGCGGGATGTCGAAGTGGGGGTTTCCACCACCGAAGATGGTGCCCTGCAGGTTCTTCTGCAGCAGCGTGAGCATCGACAGGTTCAGCGTCACATCCGAGCTGGCCATGTTGGCCACGGCGGTGACCACGCAGGTGCCGCCCTTGGACGTGATGTTGAGGTAGTTGTCGATCTCCTCGCCCTTGAGCTCACCGGTGGTGATGATCGTCTTGGACGCCATCCGGCCCTGGGTGACCTCGGCGACGCCCATCATCGCGCTGGCGATGTCGGGGTAGGCGTGGGTGGCGCCGAACTTCAGGGCCTGATCGCGCTTCCACTCCACCGGGTCGATCGCGAAGATGTTGCGCGCACCCGCATTCAGAGCGCCCTGCAGGGCGCCCATGCCGACACCGCCGACACCGGCGATGACGACGTCGTCGCCGGGCCGGACGTCAGCGCTGCGCACGGCCGAGCCGTAGCCGGTGGTCACGCCGCAACCGACGAGGCAGGCCACCTCGAACGGGATCGACGGATCGATCTTCACCACCGAGCTCTTGTGCACGACCATGTACGGGCTGAACGTGCCGAGCAGGGTCATCGGGATGACCGGCTGGCCGTTCTTGACGGCATGGATTCGGTGCGTGTTGTCCGACACCGCGGTGCCCTGCAGCAGCATGGCGCCGAGGTCGCAGAGGTTGCGCATGCCTGCCTGACAGGACGGGCAGGAGCCGCAGGACGGGATGAACGAGAGGACCACGTGGTCGCCGGGCTCGAGGCCCTCCACGCCCGGACCCACCTCGGTGACGACGCCGGCGCCCTCATGACCACCCAACACGGGGAAACCCGCCATCGGGATGTCGCCGGTGACCAGGTGATGGTCCGAGTGGCACATGCCCGACGCTTCCATCTGGATCTTGACCTCGTCCTTGACGGGGTCGCCGATCTCGATCTCTTCGATGGTCCAGGGCTGATTGAATTCCCAGATCAGGGCGCCTTTGGTCTTCATATCTCCTGCTTTCGAATTGAGCCTTAGGTGACAGACTAGAGCCTCTAGTCGGCTACCTCACACCGCCCCCAATCAACTGCTTGGTGGTGCGCTCACCACAGCGGGACCGGTGCCTGCCCCAACGGGTAATAACCGGGCAGCTTCTCGCCCGAGAGCGACCGCTCGATGCGCTTCTGCATGGTCGGCGTCAGGTCGCCGGACTCGATGAGCTTGGCGTAGCCCTTCGCGACGTGACCGAAGTCGAAGAAGTCGCGTTGCCACTCGATGAGCAGCTCGTCGTTGAGCCGGAACCAGCTGCCGCCGATGCCGTAGATCTCGGCGGTCGTGCCGTCACTCTTGTTCGCGACCTGCTTCCAGAAGCCGACGATCTCGTTCTGCTTCTCGTCGATCAGCGTCCTCTGGTACTCGTAGACCCAGTTCTCCAGACCTTCCATCTCCAGGCCCAGGGCGATGTCGCGGATCTCGGCCTTGTTGACGCACATGACGTCTTCCTTGGGGCCGATGTTCCAGCCGTAGGTCGCGTCCTCGGTGTAGAACTCGGCCAGCGGCTTCCAGTCGCCGGCCGCCTCCGCGTCCTGGTTGGCCTTGAGCCAGCGCTCGACCCAGTCCTCGAGCTGCTCACGGGATGCCATGGTCACTCCTTTTCGATGATCGTCAGTGCCCGGGTCGGGCACATCTCTACGGCAAGTTCGACGGCTTCGCGAAGCTCGTCGGGCGGTTCAGGATCGGTGATCTCGACGACGCCGCGCTTCGGCACGGAGAACACATCCGGAGCCTCCAGCTCGCACATCGCGTGGCCCTGGCACAGGTCCTCGTCGAGTTCAACGCGGTAGCAGCCCACGGATCTCAGTCCTTCACACGCTTGCGGTAGCGGACCTTGGCCGGGCGGGCCAACTGGACGACCATCTTGGAGTGGTCGTTGCGGTAGCTCTCCGGCGACTGCGCCATCTCGAACTCGTACTCGCGCAACAGGACCGAGAAGATGGCCTTGATCTGCATCTGGGCGAACGCGGCGCCGACGCAGCGGTGCTTGCCCGCGCCGAACGGGATCCAGGTCCAGCGGTTGATCAGATCTTCCTGCCGCGGCTTGTTGTAGCGGTCGGGGTCGAAGGCGTCCGGGTCGGGGAAGTCCTCGGGGATCCGGTTGGAGATGGCCGGTGAGGCCGCCACCATCTGTCCCTTGTGGATGGGGCGACCCGCGACCTCGAACTCGTCCTGGGCCACCCGCATCAGGATGATCAGCGGCGGATGCAGGCGCAACGTCTCCTTCAGGGCGTTGTCCAGGTTCGGGATCTGGCGCAGCGCATGGAAACTCACTTCCTGACCGTCGGCGTAGAGGTCGTCGAGTTCCTGCTGGACTTTCGCGTAGAAGTCGGGATTGCGCAGCAGTTCGATCAGCGTCCAGGACGACGTACCGGAGCTGGTGTGGTGGCCGGCGAACATCAGCGAGATGAACATGCCGGTGACCTCGTTGGCCGAGAAGCGCGGGTTGCCGTCCTCGTCCTTGATCGACACCAGCACGTCGAGCAGGTCGCGGTCGCTCTTGTCCTTGGGTGGGTTGGCGATTCGACCGTGCATGACCTCCTGCACCAGTTCCACCAGGTTGGCGCGGGCCTCGTCGCGGATCCGGAAGCTCTCGATCGGCAGATACGGGTCGACGTAGCAGAGCGGGTCGGTGCCGCGCTCGAGCAGGTGGTAGTAATTCGCGAACCGCGAGTCGAGCTGGTTGCGGAACTTCAGCCCGATCAGGCACGCCGTGGAGGTGTAGATGGTCAGCTCGGCGAAGAAGTCGAGCAGCTCGATCTCGCCTTCGTCACCCCAGTCCGCGATCATCCGCTTGACTTCGTTCTCGATGGTCGCGGCGTGGCCCTTCATCTGCTCGCCGCGCAGCGCCGTGTTGTGCAGCATCTCGGCGCGGCGCTCGGGATCGGCGTCGAACACCACCCCCTCACCGAAGATCGGCGTCATGAACGGGTAGGCCTCGGCCTGGTTGAGCTCGCTGTCGGTCGAGCGGAAGAAGAATTCGTTGGCTTCGGCGCCCGAGAGCAGCACCACCTGCTTGTCGGCGAGTTGGAACCAGCCGACATCTCCACACTCCTCGCGGACCCGCTTCATCAGTCCGATCGGGTCGGTGCGGAACTCCTCGAGGTGGCCGTGCTCCTCTTCGCCGCCGGAGACCCGCGGCACGTCTTTCAGCGCAGTCATTGTCCTGGCATCCCTTCCTCGCCGAGTGCGAGCTTCTGTCGCTCCGTGACGTCTGCGAGGGGAGCTTCGGGCTGCAGCTCCATGTTCGCGATGAACCCGCCGCGGGGCGTCTCGGCGACGAATGTGATGGCGCGCGCCAGATCGGCGGCGCGCAGGAAGTAGTCGTGGCGGGCCTGGCCCCACTTCGCCCAGTCCTCCAGTGCCGGGCCGATCAGCTCGGCCGGCAGGCTCCAGCCCATCGACGTCTTGGTCGGTCCCGGGTGCACGATCGAGGCGCGTACGCCGGTGCCCTCGAGCTCCATCTGGTAGTTGGTCACCATCGCCACCAGACCGGCCTTGGCGGCGCCGTAGGCCCCCATGTGCGGCCGCTGACGCAGCGCCACATCCGAACCGACGAAGATCAGATCGCCACGTCGGCGTTCGAGCATGCCGGGCAACACGGCGTTGGCGACCCGGTTGGCACCGACCAGGTGGATCTGGATCTGCGACTCGAACTGCTCGGTGCTGATGTCGGCGAGCTTGCCGAAGTAGGTGTCCCCGGCACCCGCGACGAGCACCTCGATGTCGCCGAGCTCTGAGACAGCCTGCTCGACACAGGCTTTCACCGAGTCGGGGTCGGTGACGTCGAGATGCACCGCGACGGCTTCGCCGCCGTCGGCGCGGATCTTGTCGACCAACTCCTGGCACTTCTCCACCCGGCGCGCGCCGAGCGCGACCGGGAATCCGCGGGAGGCAAGTTCGAGTGCGGTCGCGGCGCCGATCCCGGAGGAGGCGCCGGCCACGAGTGCGGGGCGACGGTCGGGCAGCGGATCAAAACGAGGCATCTGTGGTGGTCCTTCAGCGGATCTGGACGGTGATGGGCAGGTGCGCGAAGCCGCGAACATTGGAGGAGTGGACGCGGACCGCGTTGGCCTCGTCGACTTCGTAGCCGCGGATTCTCTTGAACAACTCGGTCAGCGCCACCCGGGCTTCCATGCGGGCCAGGTGCGCGCCGAGGCAGAAGTGGGCGCCGCTGCCGAAACTCATGAGCTTGGAACCGATGTCACGGCCGATCAGATAGCGGTCCGGGTCGTCGAAGACGCGCTCGTCGCGGTGCGCCGAGCCGGGCAGCAGCAGCACCACGTCGCCCTCGGGGATGGGCGTGTCGTAGAGCGTCAGATCGCCGACGACGGTGCGCGCCAGGATCTGGCTGGACGTGTCGTAGCGCAGCGTCTCTTCGACCCACAGCGGCACCCGGTCGAGGTCCTCGTACAACGGGGTCAATTGGTCGGGGTTGCGGTGGCCCCAAAATGCGGCGTTGGCAAGCAGTTTGGTGGTGGTCTCGTTGCCGGCGATGACCATCAGGAACATGAACCCGATGATCTCGTCGTCGGTGAGCCGATCACCGTCGATCTCGGCTTCCAGCAGGGCCGAGGTCAGGTCGTCGCTGAGCTTCTTGCGGCGCTCGGCCACCATTTCCTGGTAGTACACGAACAGGTTGATCGACGCCTCGATCGCCGCCGCCGGCACATCCGTGACGCCTTCTTCGCGGTGCATCACCGCATCCGCCCAGGCGCGTACCTGTACGCGATCGGCTTCGGGCACGCCCATCAGCTCGGAGATGACGTCCATGGGCAACTTGCCGGCGAATTCGTCGACGTAATCCACAGTTGCGTCACCGGCGTTCTCCAGCATCGCATCCAGATGCGCGACGGCGATCTCGGTGACGCGCGGTTCCAGTTCGCGGATGCGGCGCGGTGTGAAGCCCTTCGAGACCAGCGTGCGCAGCCGCAGATGATCGGGGTCGTCCATCGCGAGGAACGACATGGTTTTCGCCGCGTGCGGGCCGCGCGAGGCCGGATCGAGGGAGACGCCGAACTTGTTGGACAGCGTGGTGCTGTTGCGGAACCCCTGCAGCACGTCGGCGTGCCGCGACAACGCCCAGAAGCCCAGTTCTTCGTTGTGGTAGAGCGGCGCTTCGTCACGCAGGCGCTGGTAGTACGGGTACGGATCCTCGTGGAAGTCGTAGTCGTAGGGATCAAGTTTGACGTCGCTGAGTGTCATTTCTCGTCTCCGACGATGAGGCCGACCACGTAGCTGAGCCGGTCGGCGATCTGGTGGTAGGTGTAGGCGCCGCTGCCTGCGTTGACCAGCGCGCCGAAGAACGTCATCTCCAGTGCGGCCAGGGTGCGGGGGTCGGCGTCGGGGCCGACGGCGGCGCGGATGCGGCGATGGATCTCGCTGCCGATGCGGTCCCGGACACGGCGTACCGCGGTGTCGTTGCCCGACAGCAGCGCGGTGGTGCACGCGGCGGCGACTTCCGGTTCGTCGGCGAGGGTGAGCGCCATGCTGCGCAGCGTCTTCTCCACGCGGTTGACTCTGCTGTCGTTGACGTCGGTGTAGTACTCGACCTTCTGCACCAGGTCCAGGTAGATCTCGGCGATCAGATGGTTCTTCGACGAGAAGTAGGTGTAGGCCGTGGCCGGGGCGACCTTGGCGCGCGCGGCCACCGCGCGCACGGTCAGGTCGGCGTACGAGGATTCCCGCAGCGCCTCCAGGCCGGCGGCCAGGACTTTGCGGAACGTCTCTTCCTGCCGGCGGTTGCGCGGCGTTTGCCGTGCCTGATCTGTGATCGCGGCGACAGCTTCACTGGACACATGTCCAACGTATCCGAGGAGTCCGCCGCGGAGCAAGTAGTGCAGTGAAATATGCGTTCAACCGCGGGCTTTGAGAGCTTCGCGATCGTCGTCCTTGCCTGTGTCGCCGCTCGGGGGCTATGGTTCCCAAGAACTCAGTCAGACAGCTGTCCAGAACCAGAACAGGAGGTCGGATGGCAATCCTGACCGATCGCGAGAGCAAGCTGTACATCGACGGCAAGCTTGTCGCCGGTAGTGCCGGTAGCTTCGCCACGATCAACCCGGCCACCGAGGAGACGCTCGGGGTCGCGGCCGACGCCGATGCCGCCGACATGGGCGCGGCCATCGAGGCGGCACGCCGGGCCTTCGACGACACCGACTGGTCGACCAATACAGAGTTGCGCGTGCGGTGCATCCGCCAGCTGCAACAGGCGATGCGCGACCACGTCGAGGAGCTGCGCGAACTGACCATGGCTGAGGTCGGCGCGCCGCGCATGCTCACCTCGGCAGCCCAGCTCGAAGGGCCCATCGAGGATCTGACCTTCTGCGCGGACACCGCCGAGTCCTACCCGTGGAGCACCGACCTCGGCGTCGCCAAGCCGATGGGCATCAAGACCCAGCGCCGAATCGCACGCGAAGCCATCGGCGTCGTCGGCGCCATCACCCCGTGGAACTTCCCGCACCAGATCAACCTGGCCAAGATCGGACCCGCGCTGGCCGCCGGAAACACGCTGGTGCTCAAACCCGCTCCCGATACTCCGTGGGTGGCCGCGGTGCTGGGCGAGCTGGCCGCCGAACACACCGACATCCCGCCGGGCGTGCTGAACATCGTCACCTCCAGCGACCACGCCGTCGGCGCGCTGCTGTCGAAAGACCCTCGGGTCGACATGGTTTCGTTCACCGGGTCCACTGCCACCGGTCGCGCCGTGATGGCCGACGGCTCCGCGACGCTGAAGAAGGTCTTCCTGGAGCTCGGCGGGAAGTCGGCGTTCCTGGTGCTCGACGACGCCGACCTGGCCGGCGCCTGCGCCATGGCCGGATTCACCGTGTCGATGCACGCCGGTCAGGGTTGCGCCATCACCACCCGACTGGTGGTGCCGCGCGAGCGCTACGACGAGGCCGTCGACGCCGCGGCCGCCACCATGGCCGGTCTCAAGCCGGGTGACCCGACCGACGCCGGCACGGTGTGCGGGCCGCTGATCTCGGCGCGGCAACGTGACCGCGTGCAGGGTTACCTGGATTCCGCCACCGCCGAGGGCGGACGGTTCGCCTGCGGCGGTGGCCGGCCCGAAGGCCGCGACAAGGGCTTCTTCATCGAGCCCACCGTCATTGCGGGACTTGACAACTCGGCGAAGGTGTCGCGTGAGGAGATCTTCGGTCCGGTCCTGACCGTCATCGCCCACGACGGCGACGACGACGCGGTCCGCATCGCCAACGACTCCCCGTACGGACTGTCCGGCACGGTGTTCTCGCCGGACCTGGACCGCGCCAACGCCGTCGCGGCCCGGATGCGGGTCGGTACGGTCAACATCAACGGCGGTGTCTGGTACTCGGCGGACATGCCGTTCGGCGGATACAAGCAGTCCGGCATCGGCCGGGAGATGGGCCTGGCCGGGTTCGAGGAATACCTGGAGATCAAGGCCATTGCGACGGCTGTCTGACAATTGAGCACCCCGCCGAACGTTGGGTTACGGCACGTAGGGGGCGATGAACGTGTCACAACTCAACACTCAGCGGTAAGAGAGGAAGCCATGGGATTTTACGGAGATCAGTTCAACGACAAGGTGGCCATCGTCACCGGCGCCGGAGGCGGCATCGGGCAGGCCTACGCCGAGGCGCTGGCCCGCGAGGGTGCAGCCGTGGTGGTCGCCGACATCAACACCGACGGTGCGCAGAAGGTCGCCGACGGCATCAGGGGCGAGGGCGGTAACGCCTTGGCGGTGCGGGTCGACGTCAGCGATCCGGACTCGGCCAAAGAGATGGCAGCGCAGGCTCTCTCGGAGTTCGGCGGCATCGACTACCTGGTCAACAATGCCGCGATCTTCGGCGGCATGAAGCTGGACTTCCTGATCACCGTCGACTGGGACTACTACAAGAAGTTCATGAGCGTGAACCTCGACGGCGCTCTGGTGTGCACCCGGGCGGTGTACAGGAAGATGGCCAAGCGGGGCGGCGGTGCGATCGTCAACCAGTCCTCGACCGCGGCGTGGCTGTACTCGAACTTCTACGGCCTGGCCAAGGTCGGCATCAACGGCCTGACCCAGCAGCTGGCCACCGAGCTCGGCGGACAGAACATCCGCGTCAACGCCATTGCGCCTGGGCCCATCGACACCGAGGCCAACCGGACCACCACGCCGCAGGAGATGGTCGCCGACATCGTCAAGGGAATCCCGTTGTCGCGCATGGGGCAGCCCGAGGACCTGGTCGGCATGCTGCTGTTCCTGCTCTCGGACCAGGCCAAGTGGATCACCGGTCAGATCTTCAATGTCGACGGCGGACAGATCATCCGCTGACGAGCACTCGCGCGAGGAAGAGAGTTCGTATGAGCACTGGCATGAAGCTCGGCTACATCGGCCTGGGGAACCAGGGCGCACCGATGGCCAGACGTCTGGTCGACTGGCCCGACGGCTTGATCGTGTTCGACGTTCGCGCCGAGGCCATGGCCCCGCTGGTCGAGTCGGGTGCCGTCGCGGCTGACAGCGTGGCCGCGGTCGCCGACGCCGACGTCATCAGCGTTACCGTGCTCAACGACGCGCAGGTGCGCGAGGTGGTCGGAGAGCTCGGCGCCCACGCGCGGCCAGGCACGGTCATCGCGATCCACTCCACCATCGAGCCCGACACCGCCGCCCAGTTGGCTGAAGAGCTGCGCCCCAAGGGAGTTCACATCGTCGATGCGCCGGTCAGCGGTGGCGCCGGCGCCGCCGACAAGGGCGAACTCGCGGTCATGGTGGGTGCTGACGACGAGGCCTACGAGAAGGTCAAACCGGTCTTCAAGAAATGTGCGTCCATGGTGGTGCGCGCCGGTGAGCCCGGTGCCGGCACCCGGATGAAGCTGGCACGCAACATGTTGACGTTCGTCGGTTTCACCGCTGCGTGTGAAGCGATGCGCCTGGCCGAGGCCGCGGGGATCGACCTGCAGAAGCTGGGTCGCGTCGTGCGCCACAGCGACGCGCAGAGCGGTGGCCCAGGCGCGATCATGGTGCGCGACAACATGGATCCGCTGACCCCGGACCACTTCCTGTACGACATGTTCGTCCACACCCGTGGCCTGGCCGAGAAGGATCTGCGGCTGGCGCTCGGCCTCGGAGAGGCCACCGGTGTCCAGCTGCCGCTGGCCGAAATCGCGTTGCGCGACCTGGCCGCCGGACTCGGCGTCCCGCACACCTCGTCAAGCAAGGAGTAGAGCCGATGGATGACGTGCGCCGCAAAGGCCTGGAGAAGATGAACGAGGTCTACGGATGGGAGATGCCCGACATCCAGGGCGACCCGTACTTCGACCTGACCGTCGAACACCTCTTCGGCACCATCTGGACGCGACCCGGGCTGTCCATGCGGGAGAAGCGGATGATGACGCTGACCGCCGTGACGGCACTGGGCAACTCGGACCTGGCGGAGATCCAGATCAACGCCGCGCTGGCCAACGAGGAGCTCACTGTCGAGGAACTCAAGGAGATGGCGGTCTTCCTCACCCACTACCTCGGTTTCCCGCTGGGTTCCAAGCTCGACGGCGCGGTGTCCAAGGTGGCCAAACAGCGCAAGAAGGCTGCCGAAAAGGCCGGTGGGGAGGACAAGAAAGCGAACGTCAACGCCGCCGTCCGTATGCACTCCGGGGGCACGGTCCATGATGAGGGCGTCGGTTCATGATGAGTAGGTATGCCGCGCTCTCGCGCGACGAACTCGCCACGCTGGTGCCTGAGCTGCTGTTGATCGGCCAGCTGATCGACCGCTCCGGAATGGCCTGGTGCATCTCGAGTTTCGGTCGCGAGGAGATGGTGCAGATCGCGATCGAGGAGTGGGCGGCCTCCAGTCCGCTCTACACCAAGCGCATGCAGCGTGCGCTGAAGTTCGAGGGCGTCGACGTCATCACGATCTTCAAGGGCATGCAGCTCGACATCGGCGCGCCGCCACAGTTCATGGACTTCCGCTACACCGTCCACGACCGCTGGCACGGCGAGTTCCACCTCGACCACTGCGGGGCGCTGCTCGACGTCGAACCGATGGGCGAGGACTACGTCCGCGGCATGTGCCACGACATCGAGGACCCGACATTCGACGCCACCGCGCTGGCCACCAACAGCAGGTGTCAGGTGCGCCCGATCCACCGGCCGCCCCGGACGCCGGCCGACCGGCACCCGCACTGTGCGTGGACCGTCACCATCGACGAGTCCTATCCCGAGGTCGAGTTCATCCCGCAGATCGAGACCGTCAAAGCCAGCCGGGCCTACCACACCGAACTCGACCCGATCGACGCCTCCGATGAGGGCATGGCCGACTATTCCGGCCCGCTGCTGTCGGACCTGAATTTCGGCGCGTTCTCGCATTCGGCACTCGTGCGCATCGCCGACGAGGTGTGCCTGCAGATGCATCTGCTGGTGCTGTCCTTCCACATCGCGGTACGGGCACGCGCGAAAGACGATGCCGCACTGGCCGACAGCATCCGCACCAAGCAGCTGATCGGCATCGCCGGCGTGGCCGCCGAACGCATCCACAAGGCGCTGAATCTGCCCGGTGGGCCGGCCGGCGCACTCCGCGTACTCGAGTTGCACCCGCTGCTGAACCCGGCTGCCTACGTACACGCCAACATCGACCCCGGGTTCGTCCACGTCCGCCGCTCACCGGCGCACGACGACGGCTCCTGGATCTCGCTGGTCACCCCGGCTGCCGATCTGCCGCTGCAGGCGATCGCGGCCGCCGTCGACCCGCACCTGCGTGCGGAGGTCTCCGGTACCGAGACGGACTGGACCGTGCGATTCATCGAGACCGACACGCCGGCAAAGGAACTGCCTGAAGTGTCGGTGACCAAGGTGAGCGGCGGAGCGTCCTGGGAGTTCGAGGGACGCAAGTCCCTGCCGTTGACCGTCCTCTAGGTGATGGTGACTCCGCCGTCGACGACGATCGTCTGCCCGCAGACGTAGCCGCCGGCGGCGGAGGCCAGCCAGATCAGCGTCGCCGACAGCTCGGTCGGTGATCCCATCCGTTTGAGGACCACGCGCTGTTCCAGCATGCTCTCGAGGTAGCCGGGGGCGTACTCGTCGGTCATCTCGGACTCGAAGAAGCCGGGCGCGATCGCATTGACGCGGATGCCTTTTCGGTGTCCCCACTGCTGGGCGAGGTCGCGGGTCAGCCCGATCACGGCGGCCTTGGACGCGGCGTAGGCGGCCTGCGGAAGCCCGGCGGTGGTGATGCCCAGGATGCTGGCGATGTTGATGATCGAACTGCCGGGAGCCATGACTCGGCCACAGGCCTGGGCGGCCCAGTAGGAGCCGTTCAGGTTGATGTCCATGACCTTCTCGAACTCGGCCGGGGTCTCGCGCAGCGCGGGAACCGCGGTGCCCACACCGGCGTTGTTCACCAGCACATCCACGCGGCCGAACTCGTTCATGGCGGCTTCGACCATTGCGGTGCACTGATCCGGGTTGGCAACGTCGGTCGGCACGGCCAGGCAGCGACGTCCCGCCTTCTCGACCAACGCTGCTGTCGCAGCGAGCTTTTCAGCGCGCCGTGCCGCCAGGACGACATCGGCGCCGGCCTGCGCGCAAGCCTCGGCGAACGACACACCGAGGCCCGACGAAGCGCCGGTGATGATGACGACCTTGTCGTCGAGGCGGAACTGGTCCAATACCGTCATTACTCACGTCCTTACACGTCGGTTGTCACTGTTGTCGGGGAGTCGGCGCAAGTGCGTTGCCGACCCATCGGCGCAGATATGCGCGGAGCTGGTCACCGGTGCGCGGCGGACGGCCCGGATCGAGAACGAACGACTGGATGATGCGCAGCAGATGCTCGGCCAGTTCGTCGAGTTCGTCGTCACTCAGTCCGGCGGCGTCCCAGTCCACGTCCAGTCGGTCGACCATCGTCCGGGCGAACCGCAGCGCGACATCGGAGGTGACGGACTCGACGTGCCGGGTGCGGCCGGGCACCACGAGCAGGCCCATGTACTTCTCCCGGGGCAGCCACTCCAGCGCGGTGGCGAGCGCTTCGGTCACCGCGTCGGCGGGGTCGTGCACGCCGGCGACGTGCGCCGTCAGCCGGTCCAGGAATTCGTCGACAGCGTGCACGGCGGCCGCGACGAGCAGCGCCTCGGTGCTGGGGAAGTAGCGGTAGACGGTCTGCCGGGTCACTCCGACGGCGCGCGCGACGTCGGAGATGCTGAAGTCGGCGCCGTGGTCCTCGATGGTCCTGCCTGCGGCGGTCAGGATGCGCGCGACGGCCTCCTCGTCGGAGGCCGGCCTGGCCCCTGACCAACCGTGAGTGCGCACGAAGGCACTCTAGTGGTAGGCGACCTGCAGGTCCTTCACCCCGTTGATCCACCCGGACCGCAACCGCTGCGGATCACCGAGCTTGCGGATGTCGGGGATCTGGTCGGCGATCTCGTTGAACATCAGCTTGATCTCCATGCGGGCCAGGTTGGCGCCGATGCAGAAGTGCGCCCCGTTGCCGCCGAATGCCAGGTGCGGGTTCGGGTTGCGGGTGATGTCGAACTCGAACGGCCGGTCGAAGACCTCTTCGTCGAAGTTCGCCGAGCTGTAGAACAGGCCGGCGCGCTGCCCCTTGGCGATGGTCACCCCGCCGATCTCCACGTCCTCCAGCGCGGTGCGTTGGAAGCAGTGCACGGGCGTGGCCCAGCGGATGATCTCGTCGACCGCGGTCTCCGGCCGTTCGCGCTTGAAAAGCTCCCACTGATCCGGGTTTTCGAAAAACGCGTTCATGCCGTGTGTCAGCGCGTTGCGGGTGGTCTCGTTGCCGGCCACCGCCAGCAGGATGACGAAGAACGCGAACTCGACCTCGCCCAGCGAGTCGCCGTCGACATCCGCTTCGACGAGGCGGGTGACGATGTCGTCGGCCGGGCACCGCCGCCGCTCCTCGGCCATCGTGTACGCGTAGCCCATCAGCTCGGCGTTGGCCATCGTCGGATCGGAGTCGAAGTCGGGGTCGTCGGTGTTCATGATGCAGTTCGACCAGTGGAACAACTTCTCGCGGTCGGCCTCCGGCACGCCGATCAGGTCGGCGATCGCCTGCAGCGGCAGCCCCATCGCGATGTCGTCGACGAAGTTGCCGCTGTCCTTGGCCGCGGCCGCGGCCACGATGTCGCGCGCGGCGCCGGCGAGCTTGTCCTCCATACCGGCGATGGCCCGGGGCGTGAACAGGCGCGACACGATCTTGCGCAACCGGGTGTGCTCGGGGGCGTCGTGGTTGATCAGCAGGGCCTTGGTCAGGTCCAGTTGCTCGGCGGTGACGCCGTCGGGCAGCCGCATGACCGCCCCTTTGGCGTTGGTGGACCACTGCCCGTCGTGATTGCGCGAGATCGCCTTGATGTCCTCGTGCCGCGAGATCACCCAGTAGCCGCCGTCGTCGAAGATCGACTCGTCCTGGGCGTTCCACCAGACGGGCGCGGTCTTGCGCAGTTGCGCGAACTCGGTGACGGGAATGCCTTCGAGCAGCACATCTGGGTCGGTGAAGTCGTAACCGCTGGGTAGAAACGGACAGCTCTGCGTCGTCGTCATGGCGTCCTCCGGGGTGTGACGTGTAACACTGACCTCGACCATACACGTAGGCGTCGAGTTGTATGGTCCGAGACGCGATGGGTCCAGCCGTTAGGGTGTGCATCTGTGCACGTCCTGGTGATCGGCTCCGGAGCCCGTGAACATGCGCTGCTGCTCGCACTGCGCCGAGACCCGCAGGTCGAGGGCCTGTCGATCGCGCCCGGCAATGCCGGCACCGCCGCCGTCGCCGACCAGTACGACGTCGACGTCACCTCCGGGGAGGCGGTCACCGAGTTGGCCCGACGGGTCGGCGCCGACCTCGTCGTGATGGGTCCGGAGGTCCCGCTGGTGCTCGGCGTCGCCGATGCGGTACGGGCCGCCGGCATCGCCTGCTTCGGCCCGACGCGCGAAGCGGCCCGCATCGAAGGCTCCAAGGCCTTCGCCAAAGACGTCATGACCGCTGCCGGGGTCCGGACCGCCACCAGCGAGATCGTGGACAACCCCGCGCGCCTCGACGCCGCACTCGACCGATTCGGTCCGCCCGCCGACCAGCGCGCCTGGGTGGTCAAGGACGACGGACTGGCCGCCGGCAAGGGTGTGGTGGTCACCGCTGAGCGCGACGCAGCCCGCGCACATGCCGCCGGCCTGCTCGACGCGGGCCATCCGGTGCTGCTCGAGTCCTTCCTCGACGGCCCCGAGGTGTCACTGTTCTGCGTCGTCGACGGCGAGACGGTGGTGCCGTTGCTTCCCGCGCAGGACTTCAAGCGTGTCGGCGACGGCGACACCGGCCCCAACACCGGCGGCATGGGCGCCTACACGCCCCTGCCGTGGCTGCCCGCCGACATGACGACCCGCATCGTCGACGAGATCATCAAACCCGTTGCTGCCGAGATGGTTCGGCGTGGCTGCTCGTTCAGCGGTCTGCTGTATGCCGGGTTGGCCATCACCTCGGCGGGCCCGGCCGTCATCGAATTCAACTGCCGCTTCGGCGATCCGGAGACCCAGGCGGTCCTGGCCCTGCTGGACTCCCCGCTGGCCCAGCTGCTGCTGGCCGCGGCCACCGGACGGCTGGCCGATGCACCTGAGCTGCAGTGGCGCGACGGGGCCGCGGTCACCGTGGTGCTGGCCGCGGAGAACTATCCCGGACGGCCGCGCGTGGGTGACGTCATCTCAGGCGCTGACCGCGACGGCGTGCTGCACGCCGGTACCGCACGCCGCGACGACGGTGCACTGGTGTCGTCGGGTGGACGCGTGCTCTCCGTGGTGGGTGTCGGTGCCGATCTGAACGCCGCACGCGACGACGCGTACGCCACAATGAGCGCAATCCGCTTGCCAGGTGGGCACTTTCGCTCCGATATCGGGCTGGCTGCCGCCGAGGGGCGGATTCTGCTCTAAGCGGTCAGCAGCGGTGCGATCCAGCTCAACTGCGACGACAGTTGCGCCGACCAGAACGCCGCGTTGTGCCCGCCAGGGGAGAAGCCACCCGCGGGCGGCGTCGAGAGCTGCGCGATGAACTGGCGCGTCGCACCGGCGAACGGGTCGGCGTCACCGCAGTCGATGCGCAGCGGGATGCGGTTGAGCTCGTCGAGTCCCCACACGCTGTTGGCGGCGTAGTCGTCGGCGTTGTCGAACGCGCCCGGCGCAGCCGCTCCCGGGGACGTCCACAGCGCCGGGCTCACGGCGCAGACCGCCGCGGTGCGGCCGACGCCCAACCGCGAGCCCAGCAGCATCGCGCCGTATCCACCCATGGACCAACCCAGGAACGCCACGCGGGAGGTGTCCAAGCCTTGCTCGGTCAATAGCGGTAGGAACTCGTCGAGCACCATCGCCCCGGAGTCGTCGCCCGAGGCGCGGCGGTGCCAGTAACCGTTGCCGCCGTCGACGGCTGCGAGAGCGAACGGCGGCAGGCCCGCAGCGACGGCGTCCGCCAGAAACCGTTCGGCGCCCATCGACATCACGTTCTCGGCGGTGGAGTCCTTGCCGTGCAGCAGGATCACCGGGCGCAACGGTCGATCCTGACCCGGCGGGCGGGCGACGATCCAGTTCGTTGTGACGCCGCCCCGGGCTGAGGAGGTGAATGCACCCGCCGCGTACGTCGACGCCGGCGCGGCAGCCACCGGCGGAGTCGTCACCGCCGTCACGGCAGCCGCCGTCAGACCGGCCCGCACACTCAAGGCGAACAGCGCGCGGCGACTGAGCATCGGCATGGCGGCCATCATGCCAGCCGACGCCGTGCGGGTATGCGAACGTCAAACGCGGACGAATTGCCGAAAGCCCGATGCCGACCCTCCCCGACTGGCACCATGCTTTACGTGACGGCAGCGGTCACCCCCAAGGGGGAGCGTCGAAGGTATGCGCTGGTCAGCGCCGCTGCTGATCTGCTGTGCGAGGGTGGGTTCGACGCCGTGCGGCACCGCGCGGTGGCCCGTCGCGCCGGGCTGCCCCTGGCGTCGACGACCTACTACTTTTCTTCGCTGGACGACCTGATCGCCAACGCCGTCGAGCTCGTCGGGCTGCGGGAAGCCCAGGACCTCAAGGACCGGGTCGCGGCCCTGTCGCGGCGCCGCCGGGGCGCCGAGTCGACCGCCGACATCCTGGTCGACCTGTTGGTCGGTGACACCCCCGAACGCGCCACCGAGTTGCTGATCTCGCGCTACGAGCGCTACATCGCCTGCGCGCGTCAGCCCAGCCTCCGCGACATCCAGCGCCGGGTACTCAAGCAACGCACCGACGCCGTGGTCGAAGTCATCGAGCGATCGGGGCGCTCCGTGCGCGCCGACATGTTGACCGCATTAGTGTGTGCCGTCGACGGTGCCGTCGTGGCAGCGATGGTGGGGGACGGCGATGGACCGCGCGAGACGGCCCGCGCCACGTTGATCGACGTCATCGACGTCCTCGCGCCGTTCCACTAGAGCGACGCAGAGCGAACTGGGAGGCGTGATGACGGAATCGGTGGCCAGTCCACGAGGCGCGAAGGAACAACCGCAACTCAAGCGGGTGATGGGCCCGGGGCTGCTACTGCTGTTCATTGTCGGGGACATCTTGGGCACGGGCGTCTACGCCCTGGTCGGCGATGTCGCCGGTGAAGTCGGTGGCGCAGCGTGGCTGCCGTTCCTGGTGGCCTTCGTGATCGCCACGATCACGGCATTCAGCTATTTGGAGCTGGTGACCAAGTATCCGCAGGCGGCAGGTGCAGCGCTCTACGCGCACAAGGCGTTTGGCATCCACTTCATCACATTCCTCGTCGCCTTCGTCGTGATGTGCTCCGGAATCACCTCCGCTTCAACAGCTTCGAGGGCGTTCGCGGCGAACTTCTTCGAAGGCACCGGGTTCGAGGCGTCGAGTTTCGGGGTCGCGCTACTGGCTCTGGCATTCATGGCGGCGCTGGCAGCGATCAACTACCGCGGTGTCGGGGAGAGCGTCAAACTCAACGTCATCCTGACCATCGTCGAGATCACCGGTCTGGTGATCGTCTTGATGATCGGGTTCTGGGCGTTCACGCGCGGCACCGACGTCGACTTCTCGCGCATCGTCGCGTTCGAGACCGAGGACGACAAGAACGCCTTCCTGGCGGTGACGGCCGCGACGTCGCTGGCGTTCTTCGCGATGGTCGGATTCGAGGACTCGGTGAACATGGCCGAGGAGACCAAAGACCCCGTCCGGATCTTCCCGAAGATCCTGTTGTCGGGCTTGGGCATTGCCGGTCTGGTCTACGTCCTGATCTCGATCGTGGCTGTGGCGCTGGTGCCCGTGGGGCAGTTGGAAGCCAGTGACACCCCGCTGGTCGAGGTGGTCAAGGCCGGAGCGCCCGGACTACCGATGGACACGATCTTGCCGTTCGTCACGATGTTCGCGGTGTCGAACACGGCGCTGATCAACATGCTGATGGCCAGCCGCCTCATTTACGGCATGGCCCGCCAGCACGTCCTGCCGCCGGTCCTCGGCACCGTGCATCCGACGCGGCGGTCGCCGTGGGTGGCCATCATCTTCACGACCGTGATCGCATTCGGGCTCATCATCTACGTCAGCACCGCTGCCAGTAGCAACGCGATCGCCGTGCTGGGCGGCACCACCAGCCTGCTGCTGCTCGCGGTGTTCGCGGTGGTCAACGTCGCGGTGCTGGTGCTGCGCCGCGACGTCCAACATGACGGCAAGCACTTCAAGACGCCGACGGCGTTGCCGGTCATCGGTTTTGTCGCCTCGCTGTACCTGGTGACGCCGTTGTCGGGTCGGCCTGTGCAGCAGTACATCGTGGCCGGCGCGCTGATCGTCACGGGTATAGCGCTGTTCTTCCTGACCCGGGCGATCAACCGTCAGCTCGGTATCCGCAACGGGCAGATCACCGATCCTGCGCATCTGGGTTCGGGGCCGGAGTAGGACTGAGACGAAGAAGGGGCGCCTCTTTCGAGGCGCCCCTTCGTCGGTGTGGGGTGTTACTTGATGTCGACGAAGTAGGTGCGTCCGGCGGGGACCTGGATGCGGTCGTCGCGCTGGGCAT
>NZ_JBNMQU010000005.1:0-336067 GCF_050205565.1 Mycobacterium sp. SMC-4
GTGGCGCCCCGCCCCCGGCCGGCGCGCCACCGGCGCCCGCCGAGAACGACCGCGACGTCCCTCTGGCCACCCGCATCCAGGACGAGAAGAAGCTGCGGCAGAGCAGCGAGCAGGCCATCCAGATCCTGGCACTGCAGTTCCAGGCGACCCGATGCGACGAAGAAGACGTGCTGGCCGGCAACGACGACCCGAACCTGCCGTTGGTCACGTGTTCGACCGACGGGCAGGAGGTCTACCTGCTGGACAAGTCGATCATCTCCGGCGAGGGCATCGCCAACGCCAGCTCCGGACTGGACCAGCAGCGCGGCGAGTACGTCGTCGACGTCGAGTTCAAGAGCGACGCGGCCAAGACGTGGGCCGATTTCACCGCCGCCAACGTCGGCACCCAGACCGCCTTCGTGCTGGACTCGCAGGTCGTCAGCGCGCCTCAGATCCAGGAAGCCATCCCCGGTGGGCGCACCCAGATCACCGGCAGTTTCAACCAGGACTCGGCGCGCGAACTGGCCAACGTCCTGAAGTACGGCTCGCTGCCGCTGTCGTTCGAGTCGTCGGAGGCCGAGACGGTGTCGGCCACACTCGGGCTGTCCTCGTTGCGGGCCGGCCTGATCGCCGGCGCGGTCGGGCTGGTGGCGGTGCTGCTCTACGCCCTGCTGTACTACCGCGTTCTCGGTCTGCTCGTCGCGTTGTCACTGGTCGCTTCCGGCGCCATGGTCTTCGCGATCCTGGTGCTGCTGGGGCGCTACATCAACTACACGCTGGACCTGGCCGGTATCGCCGGTCTGGTCATCGGTATCGGTATGACGGCGGACTCGTTCGTGGTGTTCTTCGAACGCATCAAGGACGAGATACGTGAGGGTCGATCGTTCCGGTCCGCGGTACCGCGCGGTTGGGCGCGAGCGCGCAAGACGATCCTGTCCGGTAACGCCGTGACGTTCCTGGCCGCGGGGGTGCTGTACTTCCTCGCCGTCGGTCAGGTCAAGGGCTTCGCGTTCACGCTCGGCTTGACCACCATCCTCGACGTGATGGTCGTGTTCCTGGTGACATGGCCGCTGGTGTTCCTGGCCTCGAAGTCCGCCACGATGGCCAAGCCGGGACTCAACGGACTCGGCGCCGTCCAACAGATCGCCCGGGAACGACGAGCGGCCGCGCACGCGGCGGGACGGGGCTGACCCATGGCACGTAACCGCACCGACGACATCGAATCGACGGCGATCGAAGCGCCGGACCTGGAAACCGCGGCGGGCGACGCACCCAAGCACAACTTCTTCGTCCGGCTGTACACCGGCACAGGCGCTTTCGAAGTGGTCGGCCGGCGCAAGCTCTGGTACACGGTCAGCGCGCTGATCCTGCTGGTGGCCATCGGCGCGATGCTGCTGCGCGGATTCACCTTCGGCATCGACTTCGAGGGCGGCACCAAGGTGTCCTTCCCGCGGGGCAGCGGCGACATCACCACCTCGCAGGTGGAGACGGTCTTCAACGACACGATCGGCGCCCCGCCGGAGTCGGTGGTCGTCGTCGGCACCGGGGATTCGGCCACCTTCCAGATCCGGTCGGAGACCCTCACCAACGAGCAGACCGAGGAACTGCGCACCGCGCTGTTCGAAGCGTTCCAGCCGGTCGGCGCCGACGGGCAACCCTCCAAGGCGGCGGTCAGCGACTCGGCGGTGTCGGAGACCTGGGGCGGCCAGATCACCGACAAGGCGCTCATCGCGCTGGGTGTGTTCCTGGTGCTCGCCGCGATCTACATCACCGTGCGCTACGAGCGCTACATGGCCGTCGCGGCGCTGGCCACCCTGATGTTCGACCTGATCGTGACCGCCGGCGTGTACGCGCTCGTCGGGTTCGAGGTCACGCCCGCCACCGTGATCGGGCTGCTCACCATTCTCGGCTTCTCGCTCTACGACACGGTGATCGTGTTCGACAAGGTCGAGGAGAACACCGACGGCTACGAACACACCACCCGACGCACCTTCGCCGAACACGCCAACCTCGCGGTGAACCAGACGTTCATGCGCTCGATCAACACCAGCGTCATCTCGACACTGCCGATCGTCGCGCTGATGATCGTCGCGGTCTGGCTGCTCGGCGTCGGCACGCTGATGGATCTGGCGCTCGTCCAGCTGGTCGGCGTGATCGTCGGGACCTACTCGTCGATCTACTTCGCCACCCCGCTGCTGGTGAGCCTGCGCGAGCGCACCGAACCGGTACGCAAGCACACCCGCAAGGTGCTCAACCGCCGCGCGGCCGCCGCAGCCAAGACCGCCGGCGGATCCGAGCTGCTCGACGTGGACGAGACCGACAGCGTCGTCGACGAACCCCGCCAGAGCGCTGTGACCGTGCCCGTCGCCCCTGCGCCGGACAAGCCGGCACCCGGCGCGCGCCCCGTCCGACCGACGTCGAGCCGCACGGGCCGTCCGTCGGGTAAGCGAAGCCCCCGGAAGCAGTAGTCCCGGTGGCTCGACGTTGGGCCGCGCTGTTGACGGTGGTGACCGTCCTCGGCGGTATCGGGCTGAGCGGGTGCGCTCGCGGCGCGGCCGAGTCGGTCGACTACGTCGTCGACGGCGCCCTGATCACCTACAACACCAACACCGTCGAGGGCGCGGCCTCCGGCGGCGCCCAGGCCTTCGCGCGGGTGCTGACAGGCTTCAACTACCACGGTCCGCAAGGACAGGTGGTCGGCGATCACGACTTCGGCACCATCGCGGTGGTCGGCCGGACGCCGCTGATCCTGGACTACGAGATCAAGCCCGAAGCCGTCTACTCCGACGGCAAGCCGATCACCTGTGACGACATGGTGCTCGCGTGGGCCGCGCAGTCGGGCCGGTTCCCGGCGTTCGACGCCGCCAGCCGAGCCGGCTACGCCGACATCGCCAGCATCGATTGCGCGCCGGGCCAGAAGAAGGCACGCGTGTCCTTCGCGCCGGACCGCGGCTTCGTCGACTACGGCCAGCTGTTCGCCGCGACGGCGCTGCTGCCGTCCCACGTGATCGCCGACGACCTCGGCCTCGGCGACGGTGGCGTCACCACCGCTGTGCAAGCCAACGACGGCCCCGCCGTGGAACGCATCGCCACCGCCTGGAACACCCTCTGGCGGCTGACCCCCGACCTGGACCTGGCGAAGTTCCCGTCCTCGGGGCCCTACAAGCTGGAGTCGGTCACCGAGGACGGTGCCGTCCAACTCGTCGCCAACGACAAGTGGTGGGGCACCCCGCCGGTCACCGAGCGCGTCACCGTGTGGCCGCGCAGCGCCGAACTGCAGGACCGGGTCAACGAAGGCGCCTACGACGTGGTCGACATCGCGGCCGGCTCGTCGGGGACGCTGAACCTGCCCGAGGACTACGTCCGCTCCGACACTCCGTCGGCCGGCATCGAGCAACTGATCTTCGCGCCGCAGGGCCCGCTCGCCGCGACACCGGCGCGCCGCGCGTTGGCGCATTGCACACCGCGCGACGTGATCGCCCGCAACGCCGAGGTTCCGGTGGCCAACTCGCGGCTGAACTCCGCCACGGAGGACGCCTACAGTCCGGCCGAGGCCACGCCGCAGGTCAACGAGTTCGCCGTCGCCAATCCCGACGCGGCGCGCGCCGCGCTGGACGACCAGCCGCTGACGGTGCGGATCGGATACCAGACCCCCAATGCGCGGCTGGCCGCCACGGTCGGTGCCATCGCGAACTCGTGTGCACCGGCAGGCATCACCGTCGTGGATGCGGCCGCGGACAACACCGGCCCGATGTCGTTGCGCAACAACGAGATCGACGTGTTGATCGCCAGCCTCGGCGGAGCTGCCGGCAGCGGCTCGTCGGGGTCGTCGGCGATGGACGCCTACAGCCTGCACAGCGGCAACGGCAACAACCTGCCGCGCTACGCCAACGCGCGCATCGACGGGATCATCGCCACGATCGCCGTCACCTCCGACCCGAAGGAACTGGCGCGCCTGCTCGCCGAGTCCGGGCCGATCCTGTGGGGCGACATGCCGACGCTGCCGCTGTACCGGCAGCAGCGCACGCTGCTCACCTCGTCGAAGATGTATGCCGTCAGCAGCAATCCGACCCGCTGGGGTGCGGGTTGGAACATGGACCGGTGGAGACTGGACCGGTGACCCCACCCCCCAGCGACGTCGCCGACGTCATCGCATCGCTGCTGCGTGAAGTCCCGGATTTCCCCGAGCCGGGTGTGCAGTTCAAGGACCTCACCCCGGTGCTCGCCGACCCGCGCGGGCTGGCCGAGGTGTGCCGGGCCATCGCCGACATCGCCCGCGGAGCCGACCTCATCGCCGGCGTCGACGCGCGCGGCTTCCTGCTCGGCGGCGCCGTGGCCCTGCACCTGGGTGTCGGCGTGCTCGCGGTGCGCAAAGGCGGCAAGCTGCCGCCGCCGGTGCTGAGCCAGACCTACGACCTCGAGTACGGCTCGGCGACGCTGGAGGTCCCGGCCGACGGGGTGACGCTGGCGGGCCGCAACGTGGTCGTCATCGACGACGTGCTGGCCACCGGGGGAACACTGGCAGCAACCAACCGGTTGCTGATGTCAGCGGGTGCCACCGTGTCGCGTGCCGTGGTGATGCTCGAACTGAGCGGCCTCGGTGGCCGCGGAGTGCTGGAGCCGGTCCCGGTCACCAGCTTGTACACCGTCTGAACGGGATATCCTGCCCACAGCGAGTCGTGGAGGTGAATATGGCCGACGAGGTCCCGACGGGTCCGCGCGCGGGCCAGGCCGTGCAGCCGCCACCGCCCTCGACCGAACCGCCGTCATCAGAGGTCGCCAAGACGTCGACCAGCGCATCGCGGCGCGTGCGTGCCCGGCTGGCGCGACGGATGACCTCGCAGCGCAGCGCGATCAACCCGGTGCTCGAGCCGCTGGTATCGGTGCACCGGGAGTTCTACCCGAAGGCCAACCTGACACTGCTGCAGAAGGCCTACGAGGTCGCTGAGCAGCGCCACGCCGATCAGATGCGGCGGTCCGGTGACCCGTACATCACCCATCCGCTCGCGGTGGCCAACATCCTCGCCGAACTCGGCATGGACACCACCACGCTGATCGCCGCGCTGCTGCACGACACCGTCGAGGACACCGGCTACACACTCGAGGCCCTGACCGCCGAATTCGGTGTCGAGGTCGGCCACCTCGTCGACGGCGTCACCAAGCTCGACAAGGTCGCGCTGGGCACCGCCGCCGAAGGCGAGACCATCCGCAAGATGATCATCGCGATGGCCCGCGACCCGCGGGTGCTGGTGATCAAGGTGGCCGACCGCCTGCACAACATGCGCACGATGCGGTTCCTGCCGCCGGAGAAACAGGCCCGCAAAGCCCGCGAAACGCTGGAAGTCATTGCACCGCTTGCTCATCGGCTGGGCATGGCGACCGTGAAGTGGGAACTCGAGGACCTCGCGTTCGCCATCCTGCACCCGAAGAAGTACGAAGAGATCGTGCGGCTGGTCGCCGACCGTGCACCGTCGCGCGACACCTATCTGGCCAAGGTGCGCGCGGAGATCATCAACACGCTGACCGCGTCGAAGATCAACGCCGTGGTCGAGGGCCGGCCCAAGCATTATTGGTCGATCTACCAGAAGATGATCGTCAAGGGCCGCGACTTCGACGACATCCACGACCTGGTGGGCGTGCGCATCCTGTGCGACGAGATCCGCGACTGCTATGCCGCCGTCGGCGTCGTGCACTCGCTGTGGCAGCCGATGGCCGGCCGCTTCAAGGACTACATCGCCCAGCCGCGTTACGGGGTGTACCAGTCGTTGCACACCACGGTGGTCGGTCCCGAGGGCAAACCGCTGGAGGTGCAGATCCGCACCCGCGACATGCACCGCACCGCCGAATACGGCATCGCCGCGCACTGGCGCTACAAGGAGAACAAGGGCCGCAACGGATTACCGGCCGGACACGCCGCGGCCGAGATCGACGACATGGCCTGGATGCGCCAGCTGCTCGACTGGCAGCGGGAGGCCGCCGACCCGGGTGAGTTCCTGGAGTCGCTGCGTTACGACCTGGCGGTCCAGGAGATCTTCGTGTTCACGCCGAAGGGCGACGTGGTCACCCTGCCGGCCGGCTCGACGCCGGTGGACTTCGCCTACGCCGTGCACACCGAGGTCGGGCACCGCTGCATCGGCGCCCGCGTCAACGGGCGGCTGGTCGCGCTGGAACGCAAACTGGAAAACGGTGAGGTCGTCGAGATCTTCACCTCCAAGGCGCTCAACGCCGGCCCGTCCCGAGACTGGCAGAGCTTCGTCGTCTCGCCGCGGGCCAAGGCCAAGATCCGGCAGTGGTTCGCCAAGGAGCGTCGCGAAGAGGCACTCGATGCGGGCAAGGAAGCCATCGCCCGCGAAGTGCGACGCGGCGGACTTCCCTTGCAGCGCTTGATGACTGCCGAATCGATGGCTGCCTTGGCGCGCGAGTTGCGCTACGCCGACCTCTCGGCGCTCTACACCGCCGTCGGGGAAGGGCACGTGTCGGCGAGGCACGTGGTGCAGCGCCTGGTCGCCGCAGTCGGCGCCGACGACGACGCCACCGACGAGCTGGCCGAACGCTCCACGCCGTCGACGATGCCGGTGCGACAGCGCACCAGCGACGACGTCGGCGTCGCGGTGCCGGGCGCCCCCGGCGTCCTGACCAAGCTGGCCAAGTGCTGTACGCCGGTCCCGGGCGACAACATCATGGGCTTCGTCACGCGTGGCGGCGGGGTCAGCGTGCACCGGACCGACTGCACCAACGCCGCATCGCTGCAGGACCAGTCCGAGCGCATCATCGACGTGCAGTGGGCCCCGTCGCCGCACTCGGTGTTCCTGGTCGCCATTCAGGTCGAGGCGCTGGACCGCCATCGTCTGCTCTCCGATGTCACCCGCGTACTCGCCGACGAGAAGGTCAACATCCTCTCGGCGTCGGTCACCACGTCGAACGACCGCGTGGCGATCAGCCGCTTCACCTTCGAAATGGGCGACCCCAAGCACCTGGGTCACGTCCTCAACGTGGTGCGCAACGTCGAGGGCGTCTACGACGTCTACCGCGTCACGTCGGCGGCCTGACCCGGCGGCGAGTGGTCACCAGGTAGATCACGACGCCCAGCACCGCCGCGCCCACCAGCGCACCGGCCGCCACCAGACCGATCCGCACCGCGGAGCCATCGGCCAGGGTTGCCGGTGCCGACTCCTCGGCCGTGAGCGTCAGTGGCAATTCGCCGCCGGCGAGGATCGCGGCCACGTCGCGTGCGTCCTGCTCGGACAGCCCGGTGACCCGCACGACGCCCGTCTGCGGGGTCTCCGCAGGTCCGAGGACCTCGGTGTCGAGGACTGCGACGAGTTCGTCGCCCGGTGCGGCCGTCGCGGTGGATTTCAGCACCACGGCGTGACCGTTTCCGTCCGGAGCGACGGCCGCGTCGGTGAACTGGTCACCGACGGCGGTCGCGGGCTCGAGGAGAAAGACCTCGGTGTCGTCGCGCGCACAGGTGATCAGCGGTCGATCCGGGTCGTCCGCGCCGGCCAGTCCGTCGGGCAGGGCGCAGCGCGACGCTTGGAACTGCAACGCCAGGACCTGCATGGTGCGGTCGGTGTTCTGCCGCAGTTCTTGCTCGTCGGCTGCGTTCGACGGCGACGTGCGGGTCGGTGGAATCTGAACGGCCGGCAGCGAGTGCACGACCGTGCGCAGGGCGAACCGACCGCGAGCAGAGGCGATGCGGTCCATGTCGGCGCCGTCGCCGGGCGCGGTGACGGTCACGGTGTCGCCGTCGGCGGTCACCGTCGCATCTGGCAGGCCGTACGCCTCGACCCGGCGGGTCAGGACATCTGTGACCGTGGCGAGCTGGTCGGGCGTCGGCTCCGACCCGTCCGGCGCACCGGGGGCGAAGGTGACCGCGGTCGCGGCGGTGTCCCCACCGCCGGACCAGTGCTCCCGGGTCACCAGCAGCGCCATCCCGTAGCCGATGACCAGGACGATCACCACCGCCGTGATCAGATAGCGAGCCGTATTTGACTGCCCGTCGCCCGGCCCGACCATCGCAGCGTCAGTCCAGCGCGATCGACTTCACCGTGGTGGCCAGCTTCGGCGCACCGTCGGGGCCGCCGCCCTCGACACCCTCGGCGGCGATCTTGTCCAGCGTGGCCAGACCTGTCTCGTCGATGGTGCCGAAGACCGTGTACTGCGGCGGCAACTGCGAATCCTGGTAGACGAGGAAGAACTGGCTGCCGTTGGTACCGGGACCCGCGTTGGCCATCGCCAACGTGCCGCGCGGGTAGAGGACGGGCTCGTTGAGCCTCGGGTCGTCCGGCTGGTACTGGTCGGTGGGGTACTCGTTGGCGAACTGGTAGCCCGGGCCGCCGGTGCCCTGACCGGTCGGGTCGCCGCACTGCAGCACACCGAGGGATTCGCTGGTGGTCAAGCGGTGGCACGGCGTGTCGTTGAAGTAGCCCTGCTGCGCCAGGCTCGCGAAGCTGTTGACGGTGCACGGCGACTTGGCGTTGTCGAGCAGCAGACCGATGTTGCCCCGGTTGGTGGCCATGCTGGCGCTGACCTCGGCGGGTTCCGTGGGCACCTGACCGGTGCGGGGCGGGGTGTTCGGCTTGCTGGCTTCTTCGGCCTCCGGGTATTGGCAGTCGCTGCCGAGGTCGTCGGCGGCGACGAACGAGGGCAGCCGTCCGGACGTGTCCGGCGTCGAGGCGGTCTCGTCACCGGAATCGCGGTTGGTGAGGACGATCGTGGCCGCCACGGCGCCGATGACCACCAGCGCGGCGACCGCCGAGCCGATGATCGTGTACAGGCGGCGCTTGCGTTCGTTCTCGGCGCGGCGCTCCATCTGGCGTTCCAGCTTGCGTTTGGCGGCGGCTCGCCGTTGTTCGTTCGTCGGCACTGCCGGTGTCCTCCTCGGGTGTCGATCAAGTCGGCACCGAGTGTGCCACGCGCATCCGACGTGGGAAGCTGGGCAGGTGTTGATCACCGGATTCCCGGCCGGCATCTTGGCGTGTAACTGCTACGTGCTGGCCCCGCGGCAGGGCGCCGACGCCGTCGTCGTCGATCCGGGTCAGCGCGCCATGGGACCGCTGCGCCGCATCCTCGACGAGAACCGGTTGACCCCGTCGGCCGTCCTGCTGACCCACGGCCACATCGATCACATGTGGTCGGCGCAGAAAGTCGCCGACACCTACGGCTGCCCGGTCTACATCCACCCCGCCGACCGATTCATGCTGGCCGACCCGATCGGGTCGCTGGGGCAGGGGCTGTTCGCGGGGCTGGGCCGGCTGGCGTCCGTGGCGATGTTCCGCGAGCCCAAGCAGGTCGTCGAACTCGACCGCGACGGCGACAAACTCGAGCTCGGCGGCGTCACCGTGGTCGTCGACCACACACCCGGCCACACCCAGGGCTCCGTCGTGTTCCGCGTCGAACAGGGACCCGAGCAGGTGGCGCTCACCGGCGACACGCTGTTCCGGCAGTCGGTCGGGCGCACCGACCTGCCCGGCGGCAGCGGACGCGACCTGCTCGAATCCATCGTCACCAAGCTGTTGGTGCTCGACGACCACACCCTGGTATTACCGGGACACGGCGAGCGCACCACCATCGGCGCCGAGCGCCACACCAACCCGTTCCTCGAAGGTTTGACTTAAGTGACTGAGACCACCTCTTTCAAGGCGCCCAAGGGCGTCCCCGACTACCTGCCGCCGGACTCGGCCGAGTTCGTCGCCGTGCGCGGCGGCCTGCTCGATGCGGCGCGGCGCGCCGGGTACGGCGACATCGAGTTGCCGATCTTCGAGGACACCGCCTTGTTCGCGCGCGGGGTGGGGGAGTCCACCGACGTGGTGTCCAAGGAGATGTACACCTTCGCCGACCGGGGTGACCGCTCGGTGACGCTGCGGCCCGAGGGCACGGCCGGGGTGATGCGAGCGGTGATCGAGCATGGCCTGGACCGCGGCCCGCTGCCGGTGAAGCTGTGCTATTCGGGACCGTTCTTCCGGTACGAGCGTCCACAGGCCGGCAGGTACCGGCAGCTGCAGCAGGTCGGCGTCGAGGCCATCGGCGTGGACGACCCGGCACTGGACGCCGAGGTGATCGCCGTCGCCGACAGTGGTTTCCGAGCGTTGGGCCTGGACGGGTTCCGGTTGGAGATCACCTCGCTGGGCGACGATTCCTGCCGACCGCAGTATCGGGAACTCTTGCAGGACTTCCTGTTCCAGCTGGATCTCGATGACGAGACTCGGCGCCGGGCGGAGATCAACCCGCTGCGGGTGCTCGACGACAAGCGTCCGCACGTGCGGGAGATGACCGCCGACGCACCGGTGATGCTCGACCATCTCTCTGACGCCGCCAAGGCGCATTTCGACACCGTGCTCGCGCATCTGGATGCGTTGGGTGTGCCGTATGTGATCAATCCGCGGATGGTGCGCGGGCTGGATTACTACACCAAGACGACGTTCGAATTCGTCCACGACGGTCTGGGCGCGCAATCGGGCATCGGTGGCGGTGGTCGATACGACGGGCTGATGAGCCAGCTCGGCGGAAAAGAGCTCTCCGGCATCGGTTTCGGTCTCGGTGTGGATCGCACGCTGCTGGCCTTGCGCGCCGAGGGGAAGACTGCCGCCCCGGCTGCCCGGGTGGACGTGTATGCGGTGCCGCTGGGCGCCGACGCGAAGGTGCGCCTGGCGGTGCTGGCGGCGCAGCTGCGCGCGGCGGGTGTGCGGGTCGACATGGCCTACGGGGACCGCAGCCTCAAAGCCGCGATGAAGGGTGCCGACCGCTCGGGTGCGGCGATCGCGCTGGTGGCAGGGGAGCGGGATCTGGAGGCCGGCACTGTCGGGGTGAAGACCATGGCCACCGGCGAGCAGGTCGACGTCGCGATCGACACCGTCATCACCGAGGTCCTCTCCCGCCTGCGGTAGGTAGGTTCCCCCAGTTGTTCCGCGAGCGCGCGTGTCTGTCCCTCGACACGCCGCGCATTCGCCTGCGGCAGCGCGCGCTCGTCAGCGGCTGCCGGTCGAAGATGGCGACGGGACGGAACTCGCCGGGCGGGCGCATGTGTCGCCGCCAGGCGTCGGCGCGCGTTCGTCGTCATGGTGCGCTGCGGCACCGGCATGACCAGCACGACAGAATTCCGTTCGACGACCGCCACGCCGCCGTACTCGGCCACCGGTTGCGGGGTGCGTCCATGGCCCCAGTGTCGCCGGATTCGGTAGCGAGCGCGCGCTTTTGCATGCCGATACGCGGCGCGTCGAGGGACAGACACGCGCGCTCGCCGAAACGACGAGCACGCGCGCTCGCCGAAACGACGCTAGATGGCCATGGCGGCGCGGACGTCGGCCTCGGAGGCCGAGCCGCCGGTGCCGCTGGAGGTGATCCGGCCCGCCTCGAGGATGTAGTAGCGCTGCGCGGACTCCAGCGCGAACCCGATGTGCTGTTCGACGAGCAGCACACCGAGATCGCCGCGCGCGGTCAGCGCTGTGATGGCCTGCTCGATCTCGGCGACCACCGACGGCTGGATACCTTCGGTCGGTTCGTCGAGGATCAGGCACTTGGGGGAGGTGATCAATGCCCGCGCGATCGCCAGCTGCTGACGCTGACCGCCAGAGAGCAACCCCGCGCGGCGCGTCAGCAGTTCTTTGAGCGCCGGGAACAGGTCGAGCTGCTCGTCGATCAGCGCCTTGCCGTTCTTCCGGCCGTCGGCGACCACCTGCAGATTCTCCGCAGTCGTGAGCTGACCGAACGACTGCTGCCCCTGCGGCACGTACGCCAGCCCGCGCGCCACCCGCGCGCTGGGCCGCAGCCTGGTGATGTCCTCGCCGTCGAACAGGACCTTGCCCGCAGTGCATTTGAGCAGACCCACCGCCGCGCGCAGCAGCGTCGTCTTGCCCGCGCCGTTGTGTCCCATGACCGCGGCCACCCCGTCGGTGGGCACCTCGATGCCGGCGCCGTGGATCACCTCGCTGCGGCCATAGCCGCAGCGGACGTCGACCAGTTGCAACATCAGGACTTCTCCTCGACGAGTTCGATTCCGTCGGCACCGGCCGCGGCGGTCCCCAGATAGACCTCCTGCACCTTCGGATTGGCTTGTACCTCGGCCACGGAACCCTCGGCGATCACCTGTCCGCGTGCCAACACCGTCACCGACGTCGCGAACGCGCGCATGAAATCCATGTCGTGTTCGACAACGACCACGGTGCGCTCGGCGCCGATGCGCCGCAACAGGTTTCCGGTCTCCTCACGTTCCTCGGTGCTCATCCCCGCGACCGGTTCGTCGAGCAGCAGCACGTCGGCGTTCTGCACCAGCAGCATGCCGATCTCGAGCCACTGCTTCTGACCGTGGGCCAGCACGCCGGCGGGTTGTTCGGCCAGATGTGTCAGGCCGATGGTGTGCAGCGCCTGCTCGATCGACGGCAGGATGCCCCGTCGCCGACGCAGCAGTGTCCACGGCGAGCGACCCGCGCCCGCGGCGATGTCGAGGTTCTGCAGCACGGTGAGCTGTTCGAACACGCTCGCGGTCTGGAAGGTGCGGCCCACACCCTGGCGGGCGATCTGGTGCACCTTCTTCCCGAGCAGTTCCACACCGGACTTGTTCACCGAACCCGCCGCGGGCACCAGGCCGGTGATGGCGTCGATGACGGTGGTCTTGCCGGCCCCGTTGGGGCCGATCAAGAAGCGCAGATCGCCCTGGAACAGCGTCAGGTTCACGTCGCTGACCGCCTTGAAACCGTCGAAATCGACTGTGAGACCGCGTACTTCGAGGTACTGCGCGCTCATGCCGGCGTTGCCGCCCTCGGCGGGCTCCTTGCCTGCCGCGCTGGCCTGGATGTCGGTCATGTGCCGGCACTCACCTTCTGTGCGTCGGAATCGGTGTCGGGCGCGGGATCGGCCGGCGGTTCGGCTTTGGCCTTGCGGCGACGCTTGACCAGTGCCCCGAGCCCGGCGAGCCCGGCCGGGAAGAAGCCGACCACCACGATGAACAGCAGACCCTGGGCGTAGGTCCATTCCGATGGAAAGCGTTCGGAGAACAGGGTTTGCGCCCATGCGACGCCGATGGCGCCGAGCACCGGCCCCAGCAGCGTGGTCCGGCCGCCGATCGCCACCCCGATCAGGAACGCGATCGAGGGCAGGATGCCCACCTGCGATGGTGCGATGAACCCGACGATCGGCGCGAACAGCGCGCCGGCGATACTGGCGAACAACGCGGCGACCGTGTAGGCCACGACCTTGATGTTGGCCGGGTCGTAGCCCAGGAAGCGCACGCGCTCCTCGCCGTCGCGGACGGCGACCAGCAGTTCGCCGTAGCGGCTCTGCATCAGCTGCCGCACCACCGCGACCACGATCAGCAGAACCGCCGCGGCGATGAAGTACAGCATCCGGCGGTTGACCGGGTCGCTGAGCGTGAAGCCGAAGAACGTGCGAAACCGATTGAGGCCGTTGGATCCTCCGAGGCTGGTCTGACCGACGAGCAGGATCGCCAGCGCTGCGGCCAACGCCTGGGACAGGATCGCGAAGTACGCACCCTTGACCTTGCGTTTGAACACGCCCAGACCCAGCGCGGCGGCGATGCCCGTGGGGATCACCAGGATCGCGATCAGGGTGACCAGCGGTGAGGCGAACGGCTGCCAGTAGCCCGGCAGTTCGCGCACGCCCTGGATCTGCATGAAGTCCGGCACGTCGTCACCGAGCAGTTGGGCGTCGGCGATCTTGAGGTGCATCGCCATCATGTAGCCGCCCAGGCCGAAGAACACGCCCTGCCCGAGCACCAGCATGCCGCCGCGGCCCCAGGCCAGACCGATGCCGACCGCGACGATCGCGAAGCACAGGAACTTGCCCAGCAGCGAGAGCCGGAAATCCGACAGCACCGCGGGGGCGATGACGAACAGCACCAGCGCCGCGACACCGAAGCCGGCCCACGTCTGCCAGCGTCCCAAAGTAGTTCTCACACGAGACTCCTTGTCCGCACGGTGAACAGCCCCTGCGGGCGGGCCTGCAGGAAGATCACGATGATCACGAACACGATCACCTTGGCCAGTGACGCGGTGGTGTTGTACTCGATGAACGAATTCAGGAAACCGAGGGTGAACGCCGCGATCACGGTGCCCTTGATCTGTCCGAGCCCGCCCACCACGACGACGAGGAACGCGTCGATCAGGTAGCTCTGGCCGATCGTGGGGCTGGTCGAGCCGATCAACGTCAGCGCGACCCCGGCCACAGCCGCGAGGCCGGAACCGATGAAGAAGGTCGTGATGTCGGTCTTGCGCGACGAGATACCGCTGGTCTCAGCGAGATCCCGGTTCTGCACCACGGCGCGGATGCGCCGCCCCATCGGCGAGGTCTTGAGCACGGTGGCCAGCACCGCGACGCACACCACGGCCAGCACCAGGATGAACAGGCGGGTCTTGGGGACGACGGCGCCGAGGATCTCGACTCCGCCGGACAGCCACGCGGGAGCGACGACGTTGACGGCGGGCGCGCCGAACACGTCGCGGGCCACCTGCTGCAGGATCAGTCCGACACCGAAGGTGACCAACAGAGTGTCCAGCGGACGGTGGTACATGCGCTGGATCAGCGTCACTTCCAGCAGCGCGCCCATCGCACCGCCGATGACGAACCCGATGACCAGCGAGATCAGCAGGGACGCACCGGCACTGGAGATGATCTGCTGTACCACATAGGCGGTGTAGCAGCCGGCCATGATGAATTCGCCGTGCGCCATGTTGATGACGCCCATCTGGCCGAAGGTCAGCGACAAACCCAGGGCCGCGAGCAACAGGATCGAGCCGAGGCTCAATCCTGTTGCCAGCTGCCCGATCAGGACATCCACGGGGTCAGCCGGACAGGCCGGCGGCCCACGGGTAGGACTTCAGGAACGGATCGGGATCGATCGGTCCGGGCGATTCCCACACGGTGTAGATGAGGCCGTCCGCGCGGATCTCGCCGATGCGTGCGGTCTTGGTGATGTGGTGGTTCTCGCCGTCGATGGTGACCTTGCCTTCGGGGGCGTCGAAACTCACACCGTCGGCGTTGTCCTGAATTGCCTTGACGTCGAACGACTGTGCTTTCTCGACGGTGTTCTTCCACAGGTAGACCGACACATAGGCGGCTTCCATCGGGTCCGAGGTCGGCTTCTCGGCGCCGTACTTGGCCTTGTAGGCGGCGACGAACTCGTTGTTCACCGGCGTGTCGATGGTCTGGTAGTAGTCCCACGCCGTCAGCTGTCCGGTGATGTTCTGCACCCCGATGCCGCCGACCTCTTCCTCGGCGATCGACACCGAGACCACCGGCATGTCGGCCGGCGCCAGGCCGACGTTGCGGTACTCGCGGAAGAACGCGACGTTCGAGTCGCCGTTGAGTGTGTTGAACACGGCGTCCGCGTCGGCGGTGCGCACCTTGTTGATGATCGTGGAGAAGTCCGTCGAGCCGAGCGGGGTGTAGTCCTCACCCTTGATCTCGATGCCGTTGGCTTCGGCGTAGGCCTTGATGATGCGGTTGGCCGTCTGCGGGAAGACGTAGTCGCTACCCACGAGGTACAGGGACTTGATGCCCTTTTCCTTCAGGTAGTCCAGGGCCGGCACGATCTGCTGGTTGGTGGTGGCGCCGGTGTAGAAGATGTTGGGGGAGGACTCCAGGCCCTCGTACTGCACGGGGTAGTACAGCAGGGAGTTCGCGCTCTCGAACACCGGCAGCATCGCCTTGCGGCTCGAGGAGGTCCAGCCGCCGAACACCGCGGCAACGCAGTCGCTGCTGATCAGCTTCTCGGCCTTCTCGGCGAACACGGTGGGTTCGGACGCGCCGTCTTCACCGACCAGCTGGATCTGCTTGCCCAGCACGCCGCCGGCGGCGTTGATCTGCTCGACCGCCAGATCGATGGCGTTGCGGACGGTGACCTCGGAGATCGCCATGGTGCCCGACAGAGAGTTCAGTGCGCCGACTTTGATGGTGTCGCCGGAGGTGTCCACGCAGGACTGCGCATTTGCTGCGTCGGAGTCGCTGGCCTTGCTGCCGCATCCCGCCAACAGCAGGCTCGTCACCGCGACGACACTTCCGGTAACAAGTGCGGAACGTCTGAAGGTGAAGCGCCGGGGTTCTTCCATGGGCGGCCTTTCTGGTGTGCACAGCGCTTATCCGCACATGAAGCCTGATGAGGCGCCATGAGACGCTGCGTTTCGAGTACTGTCGGCGACCGGGATCGCGACACCTTGCCGGTGTCAAATCGGGACGTTAGAGCGCCCGTGTTTCTGTCAAGTGTCTGTGTGTGACGAACAAATTAACCGTGTCGCGGACGGGAACTCATTTGCCGTCATGGAATTCGCCGACGTAAAACCGCCACGGTTGTAACGATCGGGTACGGTCCGGCGATGTGACCAACATGCGAACAGCTACAGCGAAGGTAGGGGCGGCGCTCGGTGCAGCGGCATTGGTGGCGGCCGCCGGAATGGTCAACCCGGCGGCGGCCGGCGCGCAGGACGGCCAGACGGTCCGCTACACCGTGACCTCGGCCGGCGCCTACGAGTTCGAGCTCTTCTATCTGACGGCGCAGCCGCCGAGTATGCAGGCCTTCAACGCCGACGCGTACGCCTACGCCAAGCGCGAGAAGGTGCAGCTGGCTCCGGGTGTGCCGTGGGTGTTCGAGGCGAATTTCGCGGATCCGCAGTGGGCCATCCTGACTGCCAGCAGCACCGCCCGTGGCGGGCAGGCCGCACCGAACGCGCACTGCGACATCGCCGTGGACGGCCAGGTCCTGGTCAACCACGACGATCCGCACAACGTGCGGTGCCAGCTCGGCCAGTGGTGAGTTAGCGCGGCGTCAGCCCGGTCAGGGCCGGCGGCAACTCGTCGCGGTGCAGCACACCCAGTCGTTGCGTCGCACGGGTGAGCGCGACGTACAGGTCGGCCGCGCCGCGCGGCCCGTCGGCCAGGATCCGTTCCGGGTGCACGATGAGCACTGCGTCGTACTCCAGTCCCTTGGTATCGGCCGGGGTCACCGCGCCGGGCACGTCGGCCGGCCCGATGACGACGCTGGTGCCCGCACGGCCGGCCTCGTCCCGGACGAATTCGTCGATGGCCCCGGGCAATTCCGCATCGGTGACGCGCCGTGACCACGGCGGCGAACCGCTGGCTCGCACCGACTCCGGCGGGGTCGCGCCCGGTGCGAACTCGGCGAGCACTCCGGCGGCGACTGCCATGATCTCGGCGGGCGTGCGGTAGTTCACGGTCAGCGAGCGGTACTGCCAGCGGCCCGGCACGTAGCGTTCGAGCATCGCGCCCCATGACTGCGCTCCGGCCGCCGACCGACGCTGCGCGAGGTCGCCGACGACGGTGAACGACCTGCTCGGGCAGCGCCGCATCAGCACCCGCCAGTCCATCTCCGAGAGTTCCTGCGCCTCGTCGACGACGACGTGCCCGTAGGTCCACTCCCGGTCGGACGCCGCGCGTTCGGCGAGCTCGCGGGTGTCGCGTTCGAGGAACCGCTCGGCGAGGTCCTCGGCTTCGATCACATCGCGGGCCAGCAGCAGGTCTTCGTCTTCCATGAGGTCTTCGCGGTCGACCATGAGGTCGAGCACGCCGGCCGCATAGGCGGCCTCTTCGCGGCGTTCCCGTTCGGCGGCCTCCTCACCGGACTTGTCCCGGCCCAGCAGGTCGACGAGTTCGTCGAGCAGCGGGACGTCCGCCACCGTCCAGGCCTCCCCGTCTTCGCGGTACAGGGCCGGGTCGGCGCCGGCCGCGCGCAGGCGGTTGGGTGACGAATACAGTTCGGACAGCAGCTTTTCGGGGGTGAGGACGGGCCAGAGTGCCTCGAGTGCCGCGATGAACCCGGCATGGTCTTCGAGCTCATCGAGCAGGTCGGCGCGTAGGTGTTCCCAGGCCGCGCGGTCGTCGCGGGTCAACCAGCCGCGGCCGATCTTGCCGATCGCGCGTTCGGTCACCGCCCAGGTGACGACGTCGACGAACGTCGCGCGCGCGTCGTTGTGCGGCTGGTCGGTGGTCCGCGCTTCGGAGATCGCCCATTCGGCGACCCCGGCATCGATGCGGACCGACACGTCGGACAGGTCGATCGGGAGCGGTTCGGCCGGGACGCGCTGACGATCCGCGACGGCGGCGGCGAGCACGTCGAGCATGGCCAGCGATCCCTTGACGCGCGCGACCTCCGGCGGGTCCTGTGCGGCGACGTGGCGGCCGGGCACCAGGTCCCCGGTGGTCATGAACACGACGTTGGTCTCGCCCAGGGACGGCAGGACACGGCCGATATGGCTGAGGAACGCGGCGTTGGGTCCGATGACCAGCACGCCGTGGCTCTCCATGCGCTTGCGCTGGGTGTAGAGCAGGTACGCGACGCGATGCAGCGCGACCACCGTCTTGCCGGTGCCGGGACCGCCTTCGATGACGAGCACGCCTGGATGGTCGAGGCGGATGATCGCGTCCTGCTCGGCCTGGATGGTCGCGACGATGTCGCGCATCCCGTCGCCGCGCGGCGCGTTGACCGCGGCCAGCAGCGCGACGTCGCTGGACGGCCCGGGCTGGCTGCCGGCCTCACCCTGCTGCGGGCGTCCGAACACCTCGTCGGTGAAGTCGACCAGACGCCGTCCGATCGAGTGGAACTGCCGGCGCCGCCGCATGTTCTCCGGGTGCGCGCCGGTGGCCGTGTAGAAGGGCCGCGCCGCCGGTGCCCGCCAGTCCAGCAGCAGCGGTTCGCGGTCGGCGCCGTCGTCGAGGATGCCGATGCGGCCGATGTAGAGCCGTTCGCCGCTCAGCGCGTCCAGGCGCCCGAAGCACAAGCCGGCGTCGGCGACGTTGAGCCGGTCCATCCGCGCGGCGGTCGCGCGGACCTGCGCGTCGCGCTCCACCAGCGTGGAGCCGCTCTGCGGATCCACCTCGCTGCGCAGCGCTGCGGCGTGCCGGTCTCTGACCTGGACACGCTCGGCGTCCAGCCGCGCGTACAGGCCGTCCACGTAGCGCTGCTCGGCGGCCAGCTCGTCGTCATAAGGGTGGTGCGGCACTGCACCAGCCTAGCCGCTCCTTGACACGGATTCGAACGTGTGTTCGCATGAGGTATGCGCTGGGCAGGTCAGGCACTCCAGGTCGACGACGGAGCGCTGCCCGGGCTGCAGCGGCTCGGGCTGGTGCGCACGGTGCGCACCCCGCAATTCGACGGGATCACGTTCCACGAGGTGCTGTGCAAGTCCGCACTGAACAAGATCCCTGCCGCCTCGATGCTGCCGTTCCGGTACACCGTCAACGGCTACCGGGGATGTTCGCACGCGTGCCGCTACTGCTTCGCCCGGCCCACCCACGAGTACCTCGAATTCGACTGCGGGCGTGACTTCGACACGCAGCTGGTGGTCAAGACCAACGTCGTCGACGTGCTGCGCCGCGAACTGCGTCGTCCGTCGTGGACGCGCGAGACGGTCGCGCTGGGGACGAACACCGACCCGTATCAACGCGCCGAGGGTCGCTATGCGCTGATGCCCGGCATCATCGGCGCACTCGCCGAGTCGGGGACCCCGTTCTCGATCCTGACCAAAGGCACACTGCTGCGACGGGACCTGCCATTGCTCGGCGATGCAGCGCGCCACGTCGACGTCAGTGTCGCGATCTCGCTGGCCGTCGGCGACGCCGAACTGCACAGTCGCCTCGAGCCGGGGACGCCGACGCCGCAGGCCCGGCTGGACCTCATCTCCGCCATCCGCGCCGCAGGTCTGCGGTGTCATGTGATGGTCGCCCCGGTGCTGCCAGGTCTGACCGATTCCGACGAACACCTCGACGACCTGCTCGGGCGTATCGCGGCCGCCGGAGCCACCAGCGTGACGGTGTTCGGACTGCACCTGCGGGGCAGCACCCGCGGCTGGTTCATGGACTGGCTGGCCCGCGACCACCCCGATCTCGTGGGCGAGTACCGCCGGCTGTACCGGCGCGGGGCCTACCTGCCCGCCGATTATCGCGCGACGCTGCAGAAGCGGGCGGCCGCACTGACTGCCAAGCACCGCCTCACCGGCGCGTCCCGGGTGGCGGTCACCGCCCCGGTGGCAGTGGCCGCCGCCGAGCCGGCGCAACCGACGCTGTTCTGAGCGCTACAGCCGCCAGGCCTGCACGCCGACCTGTTCGGTCAGGGCCTGCATGGCGGGGACGGCCTCGCGCAACGCCGCGGCATGGTCTGCGGAGAGCGTCTCGAGCGCCGCGGACACGGTCGCGGCGATCGCGTCCTCGATCTGGCTGCGCTCGGACAGTGCGCGAGGTGTCGGCTCCAGCAGCGAGATGCGGCGATCGTTGGCGTCGGGGCGTTTGTCCACCAGCCCGCGTTCGACCAGCGAGCGGACGGCAGCGCTGGCATTGCTCTGCTGCATGGCCAGCGACTGGGCGACCTCGGAGACGCTGCGCCCGGGCTGGTCCATGACGGTTCGCAGTACTGCGAGCTCGGAGGCCGGCAGCGGCGTCACCCCCACCTGCGCGGGACCGAAACGTGCGATGCGCCAGGACAAGTCGTGAATCACCAGCGCGAGAGCACGTAAGTCCTCGGCCCGCGAGGGCGGCGGGGCGTCATCCATCTCACACTCCAAACATATGACGACATATGTATGCTGTTATAAGCATTTATACCTCAAAAGAAGGCTGTCCGTCGTTGTCCATGAAGCATCCGCCGTCCGTGCCGCTCGTTCTGGTGCTCGCGCTGCTGACCGCGGTGACACCGTTCGCGGTCGATATGTACATGTCGGCTTTTCCTCAGATGGCCGCCGAGTTCGACACCACGGCCTCGGTGGTTCAGCTGACGCTGACGACGTTCCTGGCCGGTCTGGCGGTGGGTCAGCTCGTCATCGGCCAACTCTCCGACCGGCTCGGCCGCCGGCGTCCGTTGCTGGCCGGCATCGTGGTGTGCCTCCTGGCGAGCGTGGCGTGTGCGATGGCGCCGTCGATCGAGATCCTGGTGGGACTGCGATTCGTCCAGGGCTTCGCCGGAGCGGCCGGGGTGGTGATCGCACGCGCCATCATCACCGACCGTGCCGAAGGCACGCGCGCGGTACAGCTCTATGCGGTGATGATGGTCATCGGTGTCCTCGCGCCGATCGTCGCGCCTGTGGCGGGCGGTCTCGTCGTCGCCGAATTCGGCTGGCGGGCGGTGTTTTACGTGCTGTCCGGACTCAATCTCCTGATGTTCGTCGGTGCCTACCTGCTGGCCGCCGAGTCTCTGCCCGAGGCCGACCGACGGCCGGCGGGACTGCGTGCCTTCGCCGACAGCGCCGGTTCGGTGCTCGGGAACCGACGGTTCCTCGGATATGCGCTGGCACTCGGCGCCGCGTCGGCGGCGATGTTCGCCTACATCTCGGCCTCGCCGTTCGTTCTGCAGAACATCGTCGGCCTGTCGCCGCGGACCTATGCTCTGACCTTCGGCGCCTGCGCTCTGGCCGTCGCGGCGTCGGGAATCGTGTCGGCCCGACTGGTCCGCTCGATCGCACCCCGCACCCTGCTGCTCGGCGGGGTCGGTGCGATGGTGGTGGCGGCGACGGCCATGCTGCTCAACGTGGTCGTCGCCGGGGTGGTGCCGTGGCTGACGATCACGCTGATGGCCTGTTTCATGGGCACGGTCGGCTTCATCTTCTCCAACGCGACCGCCCTGGCGGTCGGGGAGGTGCGTCATGCGGCCGGAACCGGTTCGGCGATCCTGGGATTCCTGCAGTACGCGCTCGGGGCCATCGCCTCGCCGCTGGTCGGTCTGGCCGGCCAGCACAGCGCCGTGCCGATGGCGGTGGTGATGCTGACCTGTGCGGTGGCGGCCGCCACCGCGCTGCTGGTGCTCACCCGCGGTCGCGACGCGGTCGAGACCTCGGACCCGTCCGTGCCGACGCTCAGTCCTGTGTCAGCAGGTGGCACCAGGAATCGGTGAGCGTCCGCAGGCAGACCTCGCGGTCGGCCTCCCATCCGCGGGTGAACCACCGGCGTGACATGAACTCGAACTGGCCGAACGCCAATGCGCTTCGTACCCAACGGCTTTCCGGTTCGAAGCGGCCGGCGTCATCGAGGCCGCGCCGGATGGCGGCGATGGTGCCGTCGAACCAGGACGCGATGGTCGCCGCGACCTCGGCCTCGCTGGCCTCGGCCTGATGGGCAGCCAACAGGTAGGGCCCGACCCGTGACCACTGGCTGATCTTGTGGTCCAGCCACCGGCTGATGATCATGCGATCCCCGGACCGCACCACCTCCGCCAGGGGCGGGTCGTCGTCGCCGGTCAGCACGGCATCGGCTTCGGCGAGCAGCTCCTTGATCAGCGCTGCTTTGGACTTGAAGTGCAGGTAGAAAGTGGTGCGTGTGGTCCCTGCGGCAGCCGCGATGTCGTCGATTGTCGTTGCGGTGTAGCCCTTTTCGTTGACCAGTGCCAAGCCCGTGTCGAGTAGCAGGCGACGTGTCTGCTGCTTCTGCGTCTCTCGCAGGGTGGCCATGTGACCGACTTTACACTGGAGCAACTCGCACAACAGGCTGTAAAGTCAAATTATTCGTCGTCATTCGAGCGGGTTCTCCGCCGAGTCATCCACACAGACAGAGGGGCCACCCATGGCATCTGCCGCGCGCTATTCCGTCGGCATCGACATCGGCGGGACGTTCACCGACGCCGTCCTGCTCGACGATTCGGGCACCGCCCGCTTGCTCAAGACGCCCACCACGCCGCAAGACCCCTCCGAAGGCGTCAACAACGCACTCGCACTGGCCGAGAAGGAACTGGGTCGCGAACCCGGCGCGCTCCTGAGCGAGGTCGAGTTCTTCGGCCTGGGCACCACCGTGGCCACCAATGCGCTGATCGAGCGCAAGGGCGTGCGCACCGGCATCATCACCACCAAGGGGTTCGGCGACACCATCCTGATGCAGCGCGCACACGGCCACTGGATCGGACGCGAACTGCACGAGATCATGCACGACTCACAGCGCCGCGTCGCCGAGCCCGTGGTGCCCCGTCAGCTCATCCGCGAGGTATCCGAGCGCGTCGACTACCGCGGCGACGTCATCGTCGCCCTGGACGAGAACGACGTCCGCACGCAGGTGCAGGCACTGCTCGACGACGGCGTCGCCGCCATCGCGGTGTGCCTCCTGTGGTCGTTCCGCAACCCCGCCCACGAACAACGCGTCGCCGCGATCATCCGAGAGATGGCGCCGCAGGTGTACCTGAGCACCTCCAGCGAACTCGCCCCGGTGCTCGGTGAATACGAGCGCACGGCGACGACGGCGTTGAACGCGTACCTCGGGCCTGCCGTCCGTGACTACATGACCAAACTCAACGGCTCGCTGCGCGCGCGCGGACTGAACGGCTCACTGCGCATCCTCGACTCCGGCGGCGGCGTCATCACGCCGGAACGCTGCGGAGAGACCGCGGTCTCGGTCCTGACGTCCGGTCCCGCAGGGGGCGTGCTGGCCAGCGCCCAACTGGCCCGCCAGATCGGCACCCCCAACGTGCTGACCACCGACATGGGCGGCACCTCCTTCGACGTCGGCATGATCACCGACTACGAGCCGGTGGTGCAGACCTACCAGGAGGTCAACGGCTACCGGGTGCTCAAGCCTGCCGTGAAGGTCACCGCGATCGGCGCCGGCGGCGGCTCGATCGCCCGCGTGGTCGGCGGCCAACTCCTGGTCGGCCCGACCAGCGCCGGCTCGGTACCCGGCCCGGTCTGCTACGGCCGCGGCGGTACCGAACCCACCGTCACCGACGCCGACGTGGTGCTCGGCATCATCGACCCCGCGTACTTCCTCGGTGGGTCCTTCGCGCTCGACCGCGACGGTGCCGAACGTGCCATGTACGACAAGATCTCTGCGCCGCTGGGTATTTCGGTTCAGGAAGCCGCCGCGGGGATCAAGTCCATCGCTGATCACCGGATGGCCGACCTGCTCGACACCCTGACCGTCGGCCAGGGCCACGACCCCCGGGACTTCGTGGTCTTCGCCTACGGCGGCGCCGGCGGTTCACACTGCCACCAGTTCGGCGCCGAACTCGGTGCGCAGTCGATCATCGTGCCCGCTACCGCCACCGTGCATTCCGCCTTCGGGGCGGTGATGAGCGACCTGCACGTCTCGGCCGAGATCTCCGACCCGATGCACTCGGCCACCTGGCACGGCGCGGTGGACGCGTTCGACCCGGAGCGATTCAACCGGCACTTCGCCGAACTCGAAGCCGAAGTCAGCAAGGAACTGTTGGAGGGTGGCGCCGCCGCCGAGCGCATCGTGATCTCCCGCTTCGCCGAAGTCCGATTCCGGATGCAGAGCAAGACGTTGAGCGTGCCGGTCGAGCCCGGCCTGCTGAACTCCGATTCGATTGCGCGGCTGTTGAATTCGTTCGAGACGCAGTTCGTCGACCTCTACGGCAGCGAGGCACTGTTCCACGGCGCCGGCGTGGAGATCGTGTCGCTGCGGGTGCAGGCCAAGGGTGCGCTCGACAAGCCACGCGTCACCCGAGTCGTGAGCGCCGGTGCGGGCGTCGGCAACATGCCGTCGTCGCGTCCCATCTATCTCGGCCCTGACCACGGCCTGGTGATGGCCGACGTCGTGCGCGGCACCGAGTTGCGGCCGGGGGACCGGGTGCAGGGACCCGCGGTGATCGAGCACCCCGGCACCACCATCTTCGTCGGACTCGGTCAGGGCGCGGTCATCGACGACCTCGAGAACACCGTCATCAACAACGACCCGAAGGGCAACTGACCATGGACATCGCCACCGATCCCGTCACCTACGAGGTCATCCGCAACCGGCTCACCGCCATCGTCGCCCAGCAGTCCGCGGTGCTCAAGAACGTCTCGGGGTCACCGTTGGTGACCGAGGCCAACGACTGCAACACCGGAGTTTATCTGGCCGACGGCGAAGTCGTTGCGATGGGCCCGCACAACCTCTTTCACTCCGGTTCGATGGAAACCGTGGTCGACCACATCATCGCCGACTGCACCGAGACCATCGGCATCGACGAGGGCGACGTCTTCATCACCAACGACCCGTACAAGGGCGCCCTGCACATGCCCGACATCACCATGCTCGAACCGGTGTTCTTCGACGGCGAGCGCATCGGCTGGGTCGGCACCTGCGCGCACGTGCTCGACATCGGCGGCATGACCCCGTCGAGCTGGTCGCCGACCGCGCGCGAGATCCATCAGGAGGGACTGGTGCTGCCGCCCACCAAGATCGTCGAAGGCGGCCGCACCCGCCAGGACGTCTGGAACCTGATCCTCGCGGCGTCCCGGCTGCCGGCCAACCTCGGCCTGGACCTCAAGGCGATGATCGCCGCCAACAGCCACGCCAAACAAGGGCTGCTCAAACTCGTCGAACGCTACGGCGCCGACACCGTGCGCGTCGTGATGACCACGATGCTCGACCGGTCCGAAACGCTGGTGCGCGAGCGCCTGGGTGCGCTGCCCGACGCGGTGACCCGCGCGCGCGGCTACTTCGACCACAACGGTCACGAAAGTACCTTGGCCAGAGTCGAAGTGGAACTTCGCAAGGACGGCGACCGGCTGGTGTTCGACTACGGTCGCACCGCCGAGCAGCTGCCGGGATTCTTCAACTGCACCATGTCCGGACTGCGCGGCGGCGTGTTCTCCTCGATCCTGCCGCTGCTGGCCCACGACATCCCGTGGAACAGCGGCGTGATGCGGGCCATCGAGGTCACCGCCCCGGAGGGCAGCATCGTCAACGCAAAGCACCCGGCGCCGTGTGGCGCCGCGACCGTGGGTGCCACCGCGATGGTCTGCAACACCGCCAGCGCCGCGGTGTCGAATCTGGTCAGCGCCGACGATGTCCTGCGCACCGAGGCACGCGGCGGCACCACCGGCGGCCTGATGGTGTGCCACATCGCCGGCCGCAACCAGTACGGCGAGCCGTTCGGCGGCGCGATCACCGAGGTGCTCGCCGGCGGTGGCGGCGCCAACGTCGGCTCCAACGGCGTGGATTACCGCGGGCCACACGAGATCCTGACCGCGCAGTTCAACAACGTCGAAGGGGAGGAGTCGATCTTCCCGATCCGGTACCTGGGTCGGTCGGCGAACACCGACGGCGGGGGAGCGGGACGTCACCACGGTGGTGTGTCGGTCTCGTCGAGTTTCACACTGCACCATGCCGATTCGATGCATGCGGTGATGGCCGGCCATAGCATGTCGATGCCGTCGACCTACGGCGTGCACGGCGGCCTGCCCGGGTCGACACACCACGTCACCATCGAGCGGGCTTCCGGCGAGCGCGAGGTGTTCACCGGCTCGCCCGGGGAGCTGCAGTTCCACGCCGGCGATGTCGTCGACTGGAGCTTCCACGGCGGCGGCGGCTGGGGCGACCCGCTCGATGCGGACCCGCACGACGTGGCGGCCGATGTGCGCGCCGGCCGCATCTCCGCCGAGGGCGCACAGCGGTACTACCGCGTCGTCGTCGACGGCGACGGTGTCGACGACGCGGCCACCGCGGCCCTGCGGGACCGTACGCGGGCCGAGCGCAAGAGCTGGAGCCGCGCGCCCGGCGGGCACAACGTGCGGACTCGGCTGCCGCAGAACACCACGAAACTCGGCGATCACCTGGTTCTGGCGCACGGTCTGGAAAGCACGGTGTACGCGTGTGACTGCGGGACTGTCCTGGCGCCGGTCGGCCACGGCTGGAAACGGCAGGCCTGTCACGCCGAACTGGCGGCCGAGGACCTCGGCGCCAAGGTGCGACTGCACCCCGGCCTGCGGGCCGATGCGTACGCGTGCCCAGGCTGCGGCGCGCTGCTCGCCGTCGAAGTGCGCGCCCGCACTGACGAGCCGCTGCAGGAGTTCGAACTGGCCGGACGGTGAGACCGATCAGCTCTTGTTGCGTTTGACCTCGTTGAACGGGACGCCGCGGTCGGCGGCGAACTCGCGGGGGAACCCGAGAATGCGCTCGCCGATGACGTTGCGCGCCATCTCCGAGGTGCCACCGCCGATCGAACCCGTCTGACGCGACAGGTATCGCACACCGATCTCCAGCAGACCCTCGAGGTCACCGCCTTCGTCGACGACGCCGGCGGTGCCGGCGATCGCCAGTGCCGTGTCGACCTCGAGTTCGGTGGTCTCGGCGTGGAACAGCCGAATCATGGTGCCGGCGTTCGGGGGCAGCGAGCCGCTGGTGATGCCGCGGAACACATGCTCGATGAGTTGATCCTTGACGATGCGGCGGGTCAGCGCGCGCCCGGCCAGGTCCTGCACGACGGCGTTGTCGGCCTGTCCGGTGAGCTCGGCCAACCCGATGTGGTCGGGCGGCATCTCGCTGGCGTTCTCCGCGGCGGTACCGCTGGCGAACTCCGATCCGCCGCCGACCGCCCGTCGCTCGTGATGCAGTTGGCGCGAGGCCACGGTCCAGCCGTCGTTGACCTCGCCGACAACGGCGTCGAGCGGCAGTTCGAGGTTGTCGAAGAACTCTTCGCAGAACTCCTCGTTGCCGTTGACCTCTTTGATCCGACGCATGGTGATCCCGGGGGCCTTGAGCGGCACCAGGAACATGGTCAGGCCCTCGTGCTTGGGCACGGTCCAGTCGGTGCGCGCGAGCATCAGCCCGTAGTCGCCGGCGAACGCGCTGGTGCTCCAGGTCTTGGCACCGTTGATCACCCACTTGTCGCCTTGGCGTTCGGCGCGGGTGATCACCCCGGCCAGATCGGATCCGCCGTTGGGTTCGGAGAGCAGCTGCACCAGGATCTCTTCGCCGCGGATGGCCGCCGAGATACGTTCGCGCTTCTGTTCCTCGCTGCCCATGTCCAGGATGGTGGCCGCGCAGATCGTGAACGACGGCACATTGAGGATCAGGGGCATCTCGTAGCAGTAGCACTCGGCGTTGAACGCCTTCTGGTAGGCGTAATCCAGTCCCAGGCCGCCGTATTCGCGGGGAAAACAGATGCCGGCGAAGCCGCCCTCGTGCAGGCGCTTCTGCAGTTCCTTGGCGCGGTCCCAGGACGACTGCTCGGCGCGCACCGAGAACGGTGGACGCTCCGGGTCGATCCGGGGCATGTTGTCGGCCAACCAGGCACGGGCCCGGGCGGCGAACTCCTCGACCGACTCGGTGGTGGTCGCGGTGGCGGTCTCGGTCATGCGGAGGTCTCCGTCTTCCTGCTCAAGGCGTACACCGCGCGGTGATGATCCTCGGGGGATCCGAACAGCGCCCGGTAGAGCGCGGCCCGGCGCAGATACAGATGCAGATCGTGTTCCCACGTCACGCCGATCCCGCCGTGCATCTGGACACAGTCCTGCAGCATCACCGGAGTGCGTTCGGCGACATAGGCTTTCGCGACGCTGACCAGCTTGGCCGCGTCGGCCGAGCGGTTGGCGACCGCGTCCACGGCGCCGGCGGTGGTGGCCCGGCAGGCTTCGAACCACATCTTCATGTCCGCGGCACGGTGTTTGAGTGCCTGGTAGGACGCCAGCGGCCGGCCGAAGCTGTGCCGGTCGAAGAGCCACTGGTTGGTCATCGTCAGCACGGCGTCGAGGATGCCGACCAGCTCGGCACACTGCAGGATCAGCGCGATCTGGCGTTGCCGCTCGATGATCGCCGGTGTCTGCTCGGCGGTGCCGACTGCTGCCGACGCGTCGACCTCGACGCCGTTGAATTCCACCCGCGCGTAACGCTTGACGAGGTCGACCGATGCCTGCGAGGTCACGGTGACACCGGCTGCGTCGGTGGGCACGAGGAACTGCCGCAGCTCACCGTCGCAGACCGCGACGACGAGCACCGAGGTGCTCTCCGCGCCGGCCTCGACGCGGTCCTTGATCCCGTCGATGCGGAAGCCGCTGTCGGTGCGGACCGCGACCGTGGACACTTCGGTCGGATCGGTGGGGGCGAACGGCCGCTTCGGTTCGTAGACCGCCCACGAAGCGACCGCTTCCCCGGCGATCAGCGCCTCGATGCTGTCCTCGTGGCCCTCGGGCGCCTCGACCAGCCCCGCGAGCACCACGCTGACCGGATGCAGCGGACCCGGTGCCACGGTGTGACCGATCTGCTCGGCCACCAGCGCCAGGTCTTGGACTCCACCCGACACCCCACCGGAGACGCTGCCGCCGCCGAGTTCCTCCGGCACCAGCAGGCTGGTCCAGCCCAATTCGGCGGCGCGCTGCCACCATTCGGGCTGGAAGGAAACCTCTGATGCGTGCAGACCACGCACGTGCGTCAGGGACGCCTGCTTCTCCAGGAACGTCTGGGTCGTCGATACGAACAGCATCTGTTCCGGATCGGCCACGGTCATGCGTGCTCCTCGTCGGTCATCGTTGGTGGGGGTGGGCCGCCGAGGTCAGGCGATGACCAACGCGGGGACCTCGGGGTTGTGGACCTTCTTGTTCTCGACCTTGAACAGGTCAACCAGGTTGCCGCCCATCACCTTTCGGATACCGGCCTCGTCGAGTCCGTTCTCTTCGAGCTGGTCGACCAGCGTGATCGGGTCCGCCAGGCCCTCCGGGTGCGGCCAGTCGGAACCGAAGATGACACGGTCGATGCCGAGCAACTCGGCCATCTTGCCGAAGTCGTCCTCCCAGAACGGGGCGACGTAGACGCAGCGCTTGAAGGCCTCGATGGGGTTCTCCGGGAACTCCTGCGGCATCTTCTTGTACACGTCCTCGAACTGATAGAAGAGGTAGGGCACCCAGGACGCGCCGTTCTCGATCGACAGGATGCGCAGATCCGGGTTGCGCGACAGCGCGCCGTGACAGACCAGCGCGGCCATGGTGTCCTCGATCGGACGCTTGCCCATCGCGACCATCCGGAATGCCGTGGGCCGGAAAGGCAGGAACTCGTCGGCGGGCTCCCAGTCGTTGAGGTACTGGGCATAGCCGCTGTCGGAGGCGTGCATGCAGACCGGGATTCCGGCCTTGACGCAGGCGTCCCAGAACGGGTCGAACTCCGGCAGGCCCAATGACCGCGTGCCGCGGTACCCGGGCACCGGCGCCGGGCGCACCAGCACGGTCTTGGCGCCGCGTTCCAGGCACCACTCGAGTTCCTCGAGCGCGCGGTCGACGACCGACAGGTTGATCACCGGAGTCGAGAGGATGCGTCCCTGGTAATCGAACTGCCAGGTCTCGTACATCCACTGGTTGAGCGCGTGGATGATGTCGAGGATCAGGTCCGGATCGTCCTTCATGCGCTCCTCGACCAGGCTGGCCAGCGTCGGGAACATGATGGTGTAGTCCAGGCCCAGTCCGTCGAGGACCTCGAGGCGTGCTTCGGGATTGCGGAACGCGGGGATGGCCTTCATCGGCTTGCCCATCACCTCGCGGAAGCTCTTGCCGCCGCTTCCGTGCTTGAAGTACTCCTCCTGCGCACCGGGACGGGCGACGACCTCGAAGGTCGGGTTCGGGATGTAGTCGCTGATGTGGTTGCGCACGACGATCTTGGTGCGGCCGTGCACGTCGATGTAGTCGATGACGCCCTTGCGGTGGTCCGGAAGGAACTGCGTCAGCGCTTCCTTCGGCTCGTAGAAGTGGTTGTCGGCGTCGAACACCGGATAGTCGAGATTCCGTGACGGCATTGGGTGACCTCCTGACGTGCGTATTTGCCTGGGCTGGTAACGGCATTACCGTGAGGTGGTAACGACATTACCACGCAGGGGTGTAACGGTGCCCTATCCGGTGAGTCCGCGGACACACAGCGTGTAGACGTGAGCCCCGTCGATCGGCACCCCGTTCAGCTCCGCGCCGAGCTCACGCAACCGCAATGCGCCGAGCACGGTCTGCATCAGGATCGCTGCGTCGGTGTCGACGTCCAGATCGGTGCGGAAGGCGCCCTCGGCGACACCTCTGCGGAGAATGTCGGCGACCAGTTGATGCAGCGGCGCGAGAACCTTGGCGAACTCTTTGGGCCGGTGTTCGAGCAGGTGGTCGTTGTAGTAGGTCAGGCCACGGTTGATGCTGTCCTGCGTGGACGACTCGGCGGGCGCGCCGATGCGTTCGATGAGCCGGCGCAGCGCTTCGGCGCTGGGCAGCGACGCGGTCTCGACGCGCCACCGGTCGGTGGCGTCGGCCATGATCTTCTCGACCAGCGCGAGCAGCAACTCGTCCTTGGTGGCGAAGTGTTGATAGAACGCGCGCAGCGACGTCTTGGACCGCTCGACCACTTCGAGCACGGTGAAGTCGGTGCGGCCCGTCTCCCCGAGAATCGCCAGCGCAGAGCGCATGAAGCGGGTGGCGCGCGACTCGTCCTGGTCTCCGGAGTCCTTGGCGGACGCCGTCGCCCTCGGGGTCGCCCTCGAGCCCTTCGCGGCCATCGACGCCATCCTTCCGCAGCTCGCCAGTTGTCGGTAATGACGTTACCGCTATCGGCGAAGCTCGGTTACTGTTCGTGCGACAGTCAATTCGGCGGAGGCGAGCACACAGATGACGACGGAATCAGCGCAAACACAGTGGACCGTGCAGGGCCTGCTGGACCTGTTCGACGCAGAGCCCAGCGGGACGGACACCTATATCGCGCAGGCCGGACCGGCCGGCGAGGACGAACGCCAGGTGGTCGAGGGCACGCAGATCCTCGCAGCGTCAATCGTGGCCGCTGCCAAGCAGTTCCCCGACAAGTCGATCCGCTCGGTGTATTCGGTGTTCGCGCGTGCGGTGATGGTCAGCGCGGGCCCGGTCGAGTTGCAGGTCGACGTGATCAGTGCCGGCCGCTCCACGGCCTCGGCGGTGATCACCGCCGTGCAGAACGGCAAGCGGTGCATCACCACCACGGTGCTGGCCGACGTGCCGACCGAAGACGTCATCCGCCACCACGTGCCCAAACCCGACGTGGCCGGTCCCGCCGACGCCCACGTCTCGTCGATGCCGATGGTCGGCCGCGAATTGCGTCTGGTCGACGTCGTCGACGTCAACAGCCCCGACGAGGTGGGTCCGCCGGAACTCCACGCGTGGTTGCACTACGACCCGATCCCCTCGCGCGACGATCTGGCCAAAGCGCTCGTCGCGTATTTCACCGGCCACCTCGGGATCTCGACGACCATGCGCGCGCACGAGGGCATCGGAACGAGTCAGGCGCACCTGACCGTGTCGACCGCCCCGATGACCGTGTCGGTCAGTTTCCACGAACCGTTCCGCTGGGACGGATGGCTGCTCTACAGCCACGAGAGCACCCAGGTCGGCGCCGGAATGTCCTACGTGCGCGGCACCGTGCACACCGAGGCCGGCGAGCTCATCGCGTCGTTCACCCAGGACGGGTTGATCCGGCCGCTGCGGACCACCGACACCGCGATCAAGGAGCAGTCGAGGCTGTAGCCGATCGCAGCGCGGACTGCAGCACCTCCAGCGGCAGTCCGCCCAGATCCAGGGCATGGCGGTGAAAGTCCTTCAGCGCCATGCCCTTACCGGTCATCTCGGCGCGGAGCTGCTGCCAGATCCGCTGGCCGATGGCATAGGACGGCGCCTGGCCCGGCCACCCGAGGTACCGGTCGAGTTCGAACTGAAGGTGCTCGGCGTTCATAGCGCTGTGCGAGGTCAGAAAGGCCCACGCCTTCTCCACGTCCCAGACGCCGCCGTCGGGCGCGCGCAGCCCACAGTGCACACCGATGTCGATGACCACCCGCGCCGCGCGGAAACGTTGGGCGTCGAGCATGCCGATGCGGTCGCCGGGGTCGTCGAGCCAGCCGAGTTCGGCCATCAGCCGTTCGGCGTAGAGCGCCCAACCCTCGCCGTGCCCGGAGACCCAGCAGGCCAGCCGGCGCCACCGGTTGAGCTGGTCGGCCAGCAGCACCGCGCGACCGATCTGCAGGTGATGACCGGGCACGCCCTCGTGGAACACCGTCGTGGTCTCCTGCCAGGTGTGGAACGTGTCCACCCCATGGGGCACCGACCACCACATCCGGCCGGGCCGGCTGAAGTCCTCCGATGGCCCGGTGTAGTAGATGCCGCCGGTGTGGGTCGGTGCGATCCGGCACTCGAGGCGGCGCAGCGGGTCGGCGATGTCGAACTCGGTGTCGGCCAGCGCATCGACGGCCCGGTCGGACAGGTCCTGCATCCAGACCTGCAGCGCGTCCACGCCGTGGATCAGGTAGCGCTCCTCCTGGTCCAGACGGCGCAGCGCCTCGCCGACCGACGCACCGGGATACAGCTGCCGGGTCAGCGACTCCTGTTCGGCCACAATGTCGTTGAGCAACGACAGGCCCCACTCGTAGGTCTCGTCGAAGTCGACGTCGGCGCCGAGGAATGCGCGCGACCACAACTGGTATGCGTCGCGGCCGACGGCGTCCTCGACCCGGGCGTGCGGTGCGATCTCGTCGCCGAGCAGCCGGCCCAGCTCCCGGTAGGCGTGCGCGGCGTTGGCGGCGTGGCGTTGCAGTTCGTCGTGCAGTGCCCGGTTGTCGGGCACCGCTTCGGCGACCAGATCCACCAGCAGCTGTTGGATGCTCGTCGACTGATCGATGCCGCGCGCCACCTGCCGCACGGCCGGCGGATTCCCGGCAGTCACCGCGGCGCGCAGCCCCTCGGCATATCCGGCCACCCGGTCGGGGAGCCGGGACAACCGGCGGCTGATGACGGCCCAGTCGTGTTCGGTCTCGGTGGGCATCAGGTCGAACACGTTGCGCATCGACTGCAAAGGTGAAGCGATGACGTTGAGTTCGCCGACGTCGAGGCCGGCGTCGTTGAGCGCGATGACGACGCCGAGGCGCTCCTGCATCGCTGCCATCGTGACCTTGTCGACATCGTCTGCGGCCGTGAGTTTTTCCAGCTGACGCAGCGCGTCGCGCGCTGCGTCGGCGCGCGCGGCGACGCCGTCGGGGGAGTAGTCGGTGATGTCCTCGTCATGGCCGGCGATCCCCATGTCGGTGGCCGCGCAGGGATCGAGCTCCGCGAGCGTCTCGAGATACCCTTCGGCGACGCCGTCGACGGCGGTGGCGGGCCTACCCAAGATCGGCCGCCGAGAAGGTGTCGCAGGCCCCAGGGTCGCCCGTGCGGTACCCCTCGGTGAACCATTTCTGCCGCTGGGCCGACGAGCCGTGGGTCCAGGCTTCCGGGTTGACCCGGCCGGTGGCCGCCTCCTGGATGCGGTCGTCACCGACCGCCGCGGCCGCCGACAGCGCGTCCTCGATGTCACGGTCGGTCAACGGTTTCAGGAACGCCACGTCGGTGCCCTCCTGTTTGGTCGTTGCTGCGTAATGCGCCCAGACCCCCGCGTAGCAGTCGGCTTGCAGTTCGGTGCGCACCCCGGCGCCGGTGGCACCCTGGGCGCCCGGCCCCTGCGCCCGGCCCAACACGCCCTGCAGGTTCTGCACGTGGTGGCCGAACTCGTGGGCGACCACGTACTCCTGCGCCAAGGGTCCGCCGCTGGAACCGAATTGGTTCTGCAACACGCCGAAGAATCCGACGTCGAAGTAGGCGGTCGTATCGGCCGGACAGTAGAACGGGCCCACCTCGCTGGTGGCATAACCGCATGCCGTCTCGACATCGCTGCTGAACAGATGGACGCCGGGCCGGGTGTAGCGGTCCGGCAGCAGCTGCGCCCAAGTGGTGTCGAGCGAGTTTCCGGTGGCCAGCACCCGGCACTCCACGATGTTGTTCGCGTCCGCGGCGGTCTGACACTGCGCGACGTCGAACCCGGGGGCGGTGAAGCCGTCGGCGTTGTACTGCTGCTGCGGCACCACCGTGCTCGGATCCACCCCGAGCAGCAGCGCCACCACCACGATCAGCAGCCCGCCCACGCCTCCGCCGACGGCGATCCCGCGCCCGGGGCCGCGGCCGGTGCCTCCACTGGACGAGGCCGTACTGGTGTCGATGCGGATGCCTTCGTTGAAGGTCATGCCGGCTAGCTTCGCACACCGCGCAGATCAGGCGATGGCAAACCGTTTCGCGCAGTAGTCACGCAGGTTGTAGAGGAACTTCTGGAACATCGCGCCCATCACCGGCCGGCCCAGAGTCATGCCGACGCGCGCGGCGAGGCCCTTGGGCTGCATCGCCATCACCCAGGTCAGATGACAGCCGCCGGGGGTGCGCACGACGCGGTAGTCCTCGGCGAACGCGGCGATGCTGTTGGTGGACGCCTCGTTGAACCGAAAAGCCATGCGCCGGTACGGCTCCCAGGCCAGGAACTCCTCGTCGCCGACGATGCCGCCGCGCATGGTCACCCTGCGGGTGGTGCCGATTCCGCGGGGCTCCGGGCTGGTCCACGTCACGTCGGTGATGACGGTGGCCCACCGCGGCCACGACTGCGCGTCGGCGAGCACCTCGAACAGCTGTTCCGGGGTGATCGCCAGGTCCACCGTGCTGACGAATCGGAACGGGGCGGACTCGACGAAGCTCAGGTCGACGCGCTCGCAGGCCTGCATGGCCATACAGACTAGGTCATGGTGACTGGTCTGGCCGGGTGGAGCTGTCCGCGCGGTGGAGGCAGACTGCTCGACCTCTAGACTGAACCGTTGACATTCCCCCGTGAACAGGAGTACTTCGTGCTGCGCAGTCATGCCGCCGGATCGCTGCGGCCCACTCATGCCGGCCAGACCGTGACGCTGGCGGGCTGGGTGGCACGTCGACGTGACCACGGCGGGGTCATCTTCATCGACCTGCGTGACGCCTCGGGGGTGTCCCAGGTGGTGTTCCGGGAAGGCGACGTGCTCGCTGCGGCCCACCGGTTGCGCGCGGAGTTCTGTGTCGCGGTGACGGGCGTGGTGGAGATCCGCCCCGAAGGCAACGCGAACCCCGAGATCGCCACCGGCGAGGTCGAGGTCAACGCGACCGAGCTCACCGTGCTCGGGGAGAGCGCGCCGCTGCCCTTCCAACTCGACGAGACCGCCGGTGAGGAAGCGCGCCTGAAGTACCGCTACCTGGACCTGCGCCGCGAGGGGCCGGGCCGGGCGCTGCGGTTGCGTTCCCAGGTCAATGCCGCGGCCCGGGGCGTGCTGGACGCCCACGACTTCGTCGAGATCGAGACGCCGACGCTGACCCGCTCCACCCCCGAGGGGGCGCGCGACTTCCTGGTGCCCGCGCGCCTGCAGCCGGGGTCGTTCTACGCGCTGCCGCAGAGCCCGCAGCTGTTCAAGCAGCTGCTCATGGTCGCCGGCATGGAGCGCTACTACCAGATCGCCCGCTGCTACCGCGACGAAGACTTCCGCGCCGACCGTCAGCCCGAGTTCACCCAGCTCGACATGGAGATGAGCTTCGTCGACGCCGACGACGTCATCGCGGTGTCCGAGGAGATCCTGCGGGCGGTGTGGGCGTTGATCGGCTACGACCTGCCGCTGCCGTTGCCTCGGATCAGCTACGCCGAGGCCATGCGCCGCTTCGGCAGTGACAAACCGGACCTGCGGTTCGGGCTGGAACTGGTCGAGTGCACCGACTACTTCTCCGACACCCCGTTCCGCGTGTTCCAGGCCCCGTACGTCGGCGCGGTCGTGATGCCCGGCGGCGCGTCGCAGCCGCGACGCACTCTCGACGGGTGGCAGGAGTTCGCCAAGCAGCGCGGCCACAAGGGCCTCGCCTACGTGCTGATCGGCGAGGACGGTGAACTCGGCGGGCCGGTGGCCAAGAACCTGTCCGACGCCGAACGCGCCGGGCTGGCCGCCCATGTCGGCGCGAATCCCGGTGACTGCGTGTTCTTCTCGGCCGGGTCGGCGAAGGCCGCCCGCGCGCTGCTGGGAGCGACGCGCATCGAGATCGCGAAGCGTCTGGACCTGATCGACCCCAACGCGTGGGCGTTCACGTGGGTGGTCGACTTCCCGATGTTCGAGTCCGCCGACGACGCGACCGCCTCGGGTGACGTCGCCGTCGGTTCAGGCGCGTGGACGGCGATGCACCACGCCTTCACCTCGCCCAAAGCCGAGTCGGTGGACACCTTCGACACCGATCCGGGCGCCGCGCTGTCCGACGCCTACGACATCGTCTGCAACGGCAACGAGATCGGCGGTGGCTCGATCCGTATCCATCGTCGCGACGTCCAGGAGCGGGTGTTCGCGATGATGGGCATCGACAGCGCCGAAGCCCAGGACAAGTTCGGATTCCTGTTGGACGCGTTCACCTTCGGCGCACCGCCACACGGCGGGATCGCGTTCGGCTGGGACCGCATCACCGCCCTGCTGGCCGGAGTCGACTCGATCCGCGAGGTGATCGCGTTCCCGAAGTCCGGGGGCGGCGTGGACCCGCTGACCGATGCGCCGGCCCCGATCACCGCGCAGCAGCGCAAGGAATCGGGAATAGACGCCAAGCCGGATCAGCTGGACAAGGCGTGACCGAGATTCCTTCGCTCGACGACTTCAACCGCAACATCGTCGACGAGTTCCGCGCCAACGGCGGGCGCGTCGGCGGCCAGTTCGAGGGCGCCACGTTGCTCCTGTTGCACAGCACCGGCGCCAAGTCGGGACAGCCGCGTCTGTCTCCGCTGGCCTACATGACCATCGACGACAAGGTGATCATCGTCGGCTCCTATGCCGGGGCGCCGAACAACCCGGCCTGGGTGCACAACCTGCGCGCCCATCCGGAGGCGCGCATCGAGATCGGCACCGAGACCTACGACGTCCGCGCCCGCGAGTTGCCGGCCGACGAGCGTGCCGTCGTCTACCCGAAGATCGTCGAGCACGCTCCGGTGTTCGCCGAGTACCAGGCCAACACCACACGTGCCATCCCGGTGTTCGAGCTCGCCCGCGCATAAAGTTCCTCGCGCAAAGGACAGCCCGTCTAACCACACCACGATACGATCCGCGGGTGATGGCCCCTGAGGAGCCCAAGTCCACGCCGCGTCCCACCCGCGCTCAGCGCGCCACGGTCCTGACGACGGTGTTCGCTGTACTCGCGGTCTACATCGCGTCGGTTGTCGGGTACCGGCTGCTGGAATCCCCGCCGGCGCCTTTCGAGTTCTCGGAATCCTCTGTCGATGAACAGACGTCGGTGATCATCCGTCTGCACCAACTGGACACCGCCCAGAACCTGCTCACCGCGGACGTGCTGTTTCATCCCGGCCAGGATCTGGTCGCGAATGGTCCGGAAGCGATGGGCAATCCCGTTGTGCGGTTGAGCTCATGGACCGATACCCACGAGCTGATCTATGTGCGCGACGACCTGACCAGCAGCTCGTCGAAGGTGGAACTGACCGCTGTCGGTGATCCCGACCATTGGCCGCTGGACACCTACACCACGAACGTGCACGGGGTCGAGGTCTTCCTAAGCGAGGGGCCCGACCGACGCAAGATCGACGCGCGGATCATCGTTGCGGGCAACGTGAACGGTTGGATGGTGGACAGCGATGTCGGCACGCTCGAGGCGCCCTGGGGCCCCATCCAGCGGGTCCAGTTCACGCTGGAACGCACCCGCGGTGCCCACGCCATCGACGTCGGGATCCTGTTGGTGCTGCTCGTGTTGCCGGCCACGGCGTTGTTCGTGGCCATCGAGATGCTGCTGGGTCGGCGAAAGTTCCTGCCGCCGTTCATCACCTGGTTCGCGGCCATGCTGTTCGCGGTGGTGCCGTTGCGCAATGTGCTGCCCGGTTCACCGCCGCCGGGATCCTGGGTCGACCTGGCCGTCATCCTCTGGGTCCTCCTGGCCCTGGCCGGCGCGATGGTCATCTTCATCGCCGCCTGGTGGCGGCAGACCAAAGGCGAGCTCGCGCCGCCTAGAAGTCCAGACGCTCGATGATGGTGGCGTTGGCCATGCCGCCGCCTTCGCACATGGTCTGCAGCGCGTAGCGTCCGCCGCGCTGGTGCAGCGCGTTGACCAAGGTGGTCATGATGCGGGCACCGCTGGCGCCCAACGGATGTCCGATCGCGATCGCCCCGCCGTTGACGTTGGTCTTGGCCAGGTCGGCACCGGTGTCGATCGCCCACGCCAGCACCACGGGGGCGAACGCTTCGTTGACCTCGAACAGGTCGATGTCCGACAGCGACAGTCCGGCGCGTGCCAGCACTTTCTCGGTGGCCGGGATGACGCCGGTGAGCATGTAGAGCGGATCGGAGCCGACGGCAACGGTGGTGTGGATGCGGGCCAGCGGGCGCAGACCCAGTCGGCGCGCTGCTGCACCGCTGGTGATCATCAGGGCGGCGCTGCCGTCGGACAGTGGAGAACTGTTGCCCGGGGTGATGTTCCAGCCGATCTGCGGGAACCGCTCGGCCATCGCGTCGCTGTGGAACGCGGGCCGCAGGCGCGCCAACGTCCCCACGGTGGTGTCGGGGCGGACGATCTCGTCGACCGACAGCCCGGCGATCGGGGCCAGTTCGGCGTCGAACAGCCCGTCCTTGGCGGCGCGGGCGGCCTTCTGGTGGCTGGCGGCGGAGAACTCGTCGAGCTCGGTGCGCGACAGCTGCCACCTGGCTGCGATCAGTTCGGCGCTGATGCCCTGCGGCACCAGCGATTCCGGATAGCGCGCGGTCATTCCGGCGCCGAACGGGTTGCTTCCGGGCAGCACCGACGACCCCATCGGAACCCGGCTCATCGACTCCACGCCGGCGGCGATCACGACGTCGTACGCGCCGGCCAACACGCCCTGGGCAGCGAAGCTGACGGCCTGCTGACTGCTGCCGCACTGCCGGTCGACGGTGGTTCCGGGCACGCTCTCGGGGAAGCCGGCGCCCAGCGCCGCGCTGCGGGCGATGTTGGCGGCCTGGTCGCCCACCTGGGTGACCGCGCCTGCGATGACGTCGTCGACCTCGGTCGGGTCGATCCCGGTGCGATCGACCAGGGTGCGCAGGCTGTGCGCCAGGAGGTCGGCGGGCAGCACGTCGTGCAGCGCTCCGCCGGGCTTGCCTTTCCCGACGGGGGTGCGTACTGCGCCGACGATGACGGCGTCGCGGTCGGAGTAATCGGACATGGTGTCCTCCTGCACTCAACTCTGGGTATTGTTGGCTATACTCAGGTGTAGCACCTGAGTTCAGTTGAGACAACCCAGCCCGGAGTGATGTGGATGACAGTCCTGGAAGGCGCGTTGGTCGACCGCGGCACGTGGTCGGCGGTCGGCCGCTGCCCGATCGAAAAGACCATGACCGTGGTCGGTACCAAGACCGCGATGCTACTCATGCGTGAGGCCTATTACGGCACAACACGATTCGACGATTTCGCGCAACGCGTCGGAATCACCCGGGCCGCCACGTCGGCGCGCCTGTCCGACCTCGTCGACGCCGGACTGCTGGCCAAGCAGCCCTACCGCGAACCGGGTCGGCGGGTCCGCGAGGAGTACGTGCTCACCGAGGCCGGTCTCGACTTCATGCCGGTGGTCTGGGCGCTGTTCGAGTGGGGACGCAAGCACCTCGGCGGCAGCCCCCTGCGGCTGACCCACCGTGACTGCGGGGCGGAGGCCACCGTGGTGCTGCGCTGCACGGACGGCCACGACGTCGCCGCCGAGGACCTCGGCGTCCGGGTCGCCTCCCGCTGACGTGATCTGCACCGGTGACGCCGGTGTGGTGGGATCAGCGCTATGGGTATCAAGGTTGCCCTCCAGCACCGCACCACCTACACGTTCGACCGGCTCGTCGAGGTGCACCCGCACGTGGTGCGGCTGCGTCCGGCGCCGCATTCGCGCACCCCGATCGAGGCGTACTCCCTCAACGTCGACCCGGCCGATCACTTCGTCAACTGGCAACAGGACGCTTTCGGCAACTTCGCGGCACGCCTGGTGTTTCCGAGCCGGGTCCGGCAGTTGACCATCACGGTGGGGCTGATCGCCGACCTCAAGGTGATCAACCCGTTCGACTTCTTCATCGAGGACTACGCCGAGCGGGTCGGGTTCTCCTACCCGAAGGCGCTGGCCGAGGACCTCAAGCCGTACCTGCGTCCGGTCGACGAGTACGACGAGGACAGCGGCCCGGGTGACCTGGTCACCGCGTGGGTCAAGAACTTCGCCATCGCCGAGGGCACCCCGATCATCGAGTTCCTCGTCGCGCTCAACCGCGCGGTCAACGCCGACGTCGGCTACAGCTTGCGCATGGAACCCGGCGTGCAGACACCGGACACCACGCTGCGCACCGGTATCGGCTCCTGCCGCGACTCGGCGTGGCTGATGGTGTCGATCCTGCGCCAGATGGGTCTGGCGGCGAGGTTCGTATCCGGATACCTGGTTCAGCTGACCTCCGACGTGCCGGCATTGGACGGTCCCGCCGGTCCCGAGGCCGACTTCACCGACCTGCACGCCTGGACCGAGGTGTACGTGCCCGGCGCCGGCTGGATCGGCCTGGACCCCACCTCGGGACTGTTCGCCGGCGAGGGGCACATCCCGCTGGCGGCCACGCCGCATCCCGAGTCGGCCGCGCCGATCACCGGCGCCACCGAACCGTGCACCAGCACAATGGATTTCAGCAATCTCGTGACCCGAGTGCACGAGGACCCGCGCGTCACCCTGCCCTATACGGAACAGGCCTGGGCGGCCATCACCGCCCTCGGTCACCGCGTCGATGCGCGACTGAGCGCCGCCGACGCGCGGTTGACCGTCGGCGGCGAACCCACCTTCGTGTCCATCGACAACCAGACCGCTGCGGAGTGGACCGTCGCGGCTGACGGCGCCCACAAGCGGGAACGCGCGTCGGTGCTGGCCGCCCGGCTGAAGAACATCTGGGCTCCGCACGGGCTGGTGCAGCGCAATCAGGGCAAATGGTATCCGGGAGAACCGTTGCCGCGCTGGCAGATCGGTCTGCTGTGGCGCACCGACGGGCAACCGCTGTGGCGCGACGCGACGCTGCTGGCCGACCCGTGGCCTGAACGCGGCCACCCCGCCGCGGCGCCGGCCGATGCCGCCCACCGCCTGCTGCGCACCGTCGCCGACGGGCTCGCACTGCCCGAACGCCAGGTCCGTCCTGCCTACGAGGACCCGCTGTCCCGGCTGGCCGCTGCCGCGCGGCTGCCCGCCGGCGACCCCGTCGCCGCCGAGGACGACCTGCGCGACGACAGCCCGGACGCGCGGGCCGCCCTGCTGGCTCGGCTGGAAGCCGCGGTCACCGAGCCCGCGGCGTACGTGCTGCCGCTGCACCGGCGCGACGACGACACCGGTTGGGCCAGTGCGAACTGGCAACTGCGCCGCGGACGGGTGGTGCTGGTCGACGGCGACTCGCCGGCCGGGCTGCGCCTGCCGCTCGATTCGATCAGCTGGACACCGCCGCGGCCGCGCCACGACCCCGACCCGCTGCACCACCGACCCGCGCTGCCCCCGCACGACACCTCTTCGGCCGCGGTGGTCACCGACGCCGCCTCGGCGCCGACCACCGCCCTGGTCGCCGAGATCCGTGACGGTCTGCTCCACGTATTCGTGCCGCCCACTGAGGAACTGGAGCATTTCGTCGACATCGTGCACCGTGTGGAGGCCGCGGCCGCCGCGATCGGCTGCCCGGTGGTGGTGGAGGGGTACGGCCCGCCTGCGGATCCGCGGCTGCGCTCGGTGACCATCACCCCGGACCCCGGAGTCATCGAGGTCAACGTCGCACCGACGGCGAGTTTCGCCGAACAGCGCGAGCAGCTCGAAACGCTCTACGAACAGGCCCGCTTGGCGCGGCTGTCCACCGAGTCGTTCGACATCGACGGCAGCCACGGCGGCACCGGTGGTGGCAACCACATCACCCTGGGCGGACCCACCCCGGCCGACTCGCCTCTGCTGCGGCGTCCCGACCTGCTGGTCTCCCTGCTGACCTACTGGCAGCGGCATCCCGCGTTGTCCTACCTGTTCGCCGGACGGTTCATCGGAACCACATCGCAGGCACCGCGCGTGGACGAGGGCCGGCCCGAGGCGCTCTACGAACTCGAGATCGCCTTCGCCGAGATCGCGCGGCTGTGTGGGAGGGAAGGAGCACCGGCTCAGGTACATGGTCGCTCCGCAAGCGTCGCTCCGTGGGTCACCGACAGAGCACTGCGCCACCTGCTCACCGATATCACCGGCAACACTCACCGCGCGGAGTTCTGCATCGACAAGCTCTACAGCCCCGACGGTCCGCGCGGCCGGCTCGGGCTGCTCGAGCTGCGCGGGTTCGAGATGCCCCCGCATCCGCAGATGGCGATGGTGCAGTCGCTGCTGGTGCGCTCTCTGGTGGCTTGGTTCTGGGACGAGCCGCTGCGGGCCCCACTGATCCGGCACGGCGCCAATTTGCACGGGCGCCACCTGTTGCCGCACTTCATCATCGGTGACATCGCCGAGGTCGCCGCCGACCTGCGTGCGCACGGCATCGAGTTCGACACGAGCTGGCTGGACCCGTTCACCGAGTTCCGCTTCCCCCGCATCGGCACCGCGGTGCTCGGCGGCGCCGAGATCGAACTGCGGGCCGCGATCGAACCGTGGAACGTCCTCGGCGAGGAGGCCACCGCCGGCGGCACCGCCCGCTACGTCGACTCGTCGGTGGAACGCCTGCAGGTGCGCCTGATCGGTGCCGACCGGCAGCGGTTCCTGGTGACCGTCAACGGATTCCCGATCCCGATGCTGGCCACCGACAACCCCGACATCCAGGTCGGCGGTGTGCGCTACCGGGCATGGCAGCCGCCCAGCGCACTGCATCCCTCGATCACCGTGGACGGGCCCCTGCGGTTCGAACTCGTCGACACCGCGACGGGACTGTCGCGCGGCGGCTGCACCTATCACGTCGCCCACCCGGGTGGCCGGGCCTACGACACCCCGCCGGTGAACGCGGTCGAAGCCGAGTCGCGGCGCGCCCGCCGCTTCGAGGCCACCGGCTTCACGCCCGGTCCGGTCGACGTGGCCGCCCTGCGGGAGCGGCAGGCGCGGCAGGCCACCGACGTGGGCGCACCCGGCATCCTCGATCTGCGGCGAGTGCGTACCGTGCTGCAGTAATGGTTCTTCCTGCCTCTGGCCCCCGCCCTCTCGACGACCCGCTGGCGCCGTACCGCCGCATGCGGGCCCAGCAGGCGCTGTTCGATCTGCAGGCCGGCGGGCCCGCCACCGGCTACGACGAATTCGTCGACACGGCAGGCGATGTGCGGCCGGCGTGGGCGGAACTGGCCGGCTGCCTCCGCGACCGTGGCCGCGGCGGACTGGACCAGTTGCGGGCGGTGGTCCGCAACCTCGTCGACAACGACGGGATCACCTACATCCAGGTCGACGGTCGGGATGCCGACGAGGACGCCGGACCGATGCCGGTGCCGTGGCGGCTGGACCCCCTGCCGATCGTGGTCTCGGCCGCCGACTGGGACCGGCTGGAAGCGGGCCTGGTGCAGCGGTCGCGGCTGCTCGACGCGGTGCTCGCCGACATCTACGGCCCACAGCGCAGCGTGACCGGGGGAGTGCTGCCGCCGCAGTTGCTCTACGCCCACCCCGGATACGTGCGCGCCGCACACGGGGTCGCGCTGCCCGGTCGGCATCAGCTGTTCCTGCACGGCTGCGACGTCAGCCGCGCGTCCTCGGGCGAATTCCTGGTCAATGCCGACTGGACGCAGGCCCCGTCGGGCGCCGGCTATGCGCTGGCCGACCGGCGCGTGGTGGCCCACGCGGTGCCCGATCTGTACGAACAGATCGCACCGCGGCCCGCCTCGCCGTGGGCGCAGGCGCTGCGGCTGGCACTGATCGACGCGGCACCGGAGTCGGCGGAGGAGCCGGTGGTGGTGGTGCTGAGCCCCGGTATCCACTCCGAGACCGCGTTCGACCAGGCCTACCTGGCGAGCCTGCTCGGCTTCCCACTGGTCGAGAGCGCCGATCTGGTGGTCCGCGACGGCAAGCTGTGGATGCGGTCGATGGGCACCCTCAAACGGGTCGACGTGGTGCTGCGCCGAGTCGACGCCGACTACGCCGACCCGCTCGACCTGCGGGCCGACTCACGCCTGGGGGTGGTGGGTCTGGTGGAGGCGCTGCGCCGCGGGTCGGTCACGGTGGTCAACACCCTCGGCAGTGGAGTCCTGGAAAGTCCGGGCGTGCAACGGTTCCTGCCCGAGCTGGCCGAGGCGCTGCTGGGCGAGACGCCGTTGCTGGCGACGCGGCCGACGTACTGGGGAGGCATCGATGTCGAGCGGTCCCATCTGCTGGCCAACCTGTCGACGCTGCTGATCCGGCCGGTCACCGGCGGGGAACCGATCGTCGGCCCGGAGTTGTCGTCGGCGCGACGTGAGCAGCTGGCGGCCGCGATCGGGGCGGAGCCGTGGCAGTGGACGGGCCAGGAACTGCCGGAGTTCTCCTGTGCCCCGGCTGCTTTCACGGCGGGTGGACCGACCCCGGCCGGCGTCGGGATGCGTTTGTTCACGGTGGCCCAGCGCGGCGGGTACGCACCGATGATCGGCGGTCTGGGCTATGTGTTGGCGTCGGGGCCGGCCGCGTATCGGTTGAATTCCATTGCCGCCAAGGATGTCTGGGTGCGGATGGCAGCGCGGGCCACGGCCGAGAAGCGTACCGAGGTCTCCGGGCTGCCACCGATGGCCGTGTCGAGCCCCACCCGTGAGGTCAGCTCGCCGCGCGTGTTGTCGGACATGTTCTGGATCGGCCGCTACGCCGAACGCGCCGAGCACCTGGCTCGGCTGCTGACCGTCACCCGAGAGCGGCACCACGAGTTCCGTTACCGCCAGGCCGCCGACGGCAGCCAATGCGTGCCCGTGTTGCTGACGGCACTGGCCGAACTCACCGGCAACGACATCGATGCCGACGACGTGACCGAGATGCTCGCGACCGTGCCGTCGACGCTGTGGTCGCTGACCGCCGACCGCCATCGTCCCGGTTCGCTGGCCCAATCGATCGAGCGTCTCGGGTTGGCCGCCCGCGCGGTGCGCGACCAGATGTCCAACGACACCTGGATGGTGCTGTCAGCGATCGAACGCGCCTTACTGCAGGCGCCGGAGCGTCCGCCGGAGTCGAAGGTCGAGGGCGAGGCCTTCCTGGCCACGACGAACAACCTCGCCCTGGCCGGCATGTTGTCACTGTCGGGCATGATCGCCGAGTCCATGGTGCGCGACATCGGCTGGACGATGATCGACATCGGCAAGAGAATCGAACGCGGACTGGGACTGTCGGCGCTGTTGCACAGCACGCTGACCACGGCCCGGCGCCCCGGTGCCGAACAGACCATCATCGAGTCCGCTCTGGTGGTGTGCGAATCGCTGGTGATGTACCGCCGACGCAATCCCGGGAAGGTGAGTGTGGCTGCAGTGGCCGAGCTGGTGTTGTTCGACGCGACGAATCCGCGTTCGCTGGTCTATCAGCTGGAACGGTTGCGGGCTGACCTCAAGACACTGCCCGGTGCGTCGGGGTCTACCCGACCGGAGCGGATGGTCGACGAGATCAGCGCGCGGCTGCGACGCATCGAACCCGGCGATCTGGACGACGTCGACGCCGACGGCCGCCGCCCGGAGCTGGCCGGACTGATGGCCGGAACCCACCGGGATCTGGGCGAACTCGCCGGGGTGATCAGCTCGACGCATCTGTCGTTGCCGGGCGGCATGCAGCCGCTGTGGGGACCCGACCGCCGGCGACTGCTGCCATGACCAGCCGGTGCTACGAGATCACCCACCGCACCGAGTACCGGTACGCCGACGTGGTGACCAGTTCGTACGGTCGGGGCTTTCTGACACCGCGGGATTCGCAGCGGCAGCGCTGCCTGTCCCACGAGTTGTTCATCGAACCCGCCGCCGACGACAGCTCGACCAGCCGCGACGTATACGGCAACGTCAGCTCCTACTTCCACGTCACCCGGCCCCACCGCACGCTGAGCATCACGAGCAGATCGGTGGTGGAGGTCGACGTCCCGCCGCCCGATCTGTACCAGGGCCCGTCGGCGCGCGCGCCGTGGGAGATCGCCCGCCCGGTCGGGCCCGACGGTGCGCGCGCCACCGAGTTCACTCTGGACCTGCAGCCGCCGGAGATCACCGAGGAGTTACGGGCTTATGCCGCACCGAGTTTCGTCTCGGGGCGACCGCTGATCGAGGTTCTGGGAGACCTGACCACCCGCATCTACACCGACTTCACCTATCGATCGGGGTCGACGACGGTGTCGACCAAGGTCAGCGAGGTTTTGGCGGCCCGAGAAGGGGTATGTCAGGACTTCGCGAGGCTCGCGATCGCATGCCTGCGCGCCAACGGTCTGGCAGCCAGCTATGTCTCGGGGTATCTGGCCACTGACCCTCCGCCGGGAAAGGAACGCATGGTGGGCATCGATGCGACGCACGCCTGGGCGTCGGTGTGGACGCCGCAGAACAAGTGGCTGGGGCTGGATCCCACCAACGATCAGATGGTCGACGAACGCTACGTCACAGTGGCTTTCGGCCGCGACTATGCCGATGTACCACCGCTGCGCGGAATCATCTACACCGACTCCGACCGTAGTGTGATCGACGTCTCGGTGGACGTGGCGCCGTGTGAAGGGAAGATGTCACATGCGTGATTTCACCTGCCCCAACTGCGGGCAGCGCCTCGCGTTCGAAAACTCCCTGTGTCTGAATTGCGGTAGCGCCCTGGGCTTCTCGCTCGAGGACATGGCGTTGCTGGTGATCGCGCCTACCGAGGAAAGCGAGCACGCCGGGGCGGTCGACGAGCGCCGGTATCAGCTGTGTGCGAATCTGCATCTGGCCGAATGCAACTGGCTCGTGGAGAAGGGGCCGATCGCCAAACTCTGTGTCGCGTGCGCGCTGACCCGGACGCGGCCCAACGACGCCGACACTATCGCTCTGGCGGCCTTCGCCGCCGCCGAGAGGGCCAAACGGCGGTTGATCGCCCAGCTGCACGAGCTCAAGCTGCCCATCGTGGGGCGCGACGAGGATCCCGACTTCGGGCTGGCGTTCGACCTTCTGTCCAGCCAGTTCGAGAAGGTCTTCACCGGCCACGACAACGGCGTCATCACCCTCGACCTCGCCGAAGGCGACGACGTGCACCGCGAGCAGCTGCGCATCTCCATGGACGAGCCGTACCGCACGCTGCTGGGTCACTTCCGCCACGAGATCGGGCACTACTACTTCTTCCGGCTGATCGGCACGTCGCCGGACTATCTGGAGCGGTTCCACGAGCTGTTCGGCGACCCCGACCTCGACTATCAGGAGGCGCTGGACCGCCACTACAGCAAGGGTGCTCCGGCAGGTTGGGAGGAGGACTATGTGTCCTCCTACGCGACCATGCACCCCGCCGAGGACTGGGCCGAGACCTTTGCGCACTACCTGCACATCCGCGACACCCTCGACACCGCCGCGGCGTTCGGCTTCGCGCCGGCGACGGCCACCTACGATCGAAGGTTCCTGGGGCCCAGCGGCTTCGACACCGTCATCGACATGTGGTTGCCGCTGTCGTGGGCACTGAACATGGTCAACCGCTCGATGGGCAAAGACGACCTGTACCCGTTCGTGCTCCCGCCGCCGGTGCTGGAGAAGATGCGGTTCATCCACACCGTCGTCGACGAGATCACCTCCGACCCGGAGAAGCTCGCCGAGGTCGGCGCGCCGGTGCAGGAGCAGAAGCAACAGCTGGGCTGAACCGTCCTACGATCACCTGCGTGGCTGATCGCTATGGCACCGACATCCTGGCCGACGACCCGCACCGGTCGCGCAAACCCCGCTCCGTCGAAACCCCGATCGAAATCGGGATGGTCGTCGAGGACGCGCAGACCGGCTTCGTCGGGGCGATCGTGCGTGTCGAGTACGGCCGCATGGAACTCGAGGACCGGAACGGCCGTACCAAACCGTTTCCGGTCGGCCCCGGCTATCTGATCGACGGTAAGCCGGTGATCCTCACCGCCCCGAAGAAGGCACCGCCGAAAGCTCCCGCGCGTACGGCGTCGGGATCGGTGGCCCTGGCCGGCGTGCGCGCCAAGGTCGCCTCGGCCAGCCGGATCTACGTGGAGGGCCGCCACGACGCCGAGCTCGTCGAACAGGTCTGGGGCGACGACCTGCGCATCGAGGGCGTGGTGGTCGAATACCTCGGTGGCGTCGACGATCTGGCGGCCATCGTCTCCGACTTCCGCCCCGGCCCGGGCCGTCGGCTCGGTGTGCTGGTCGACCATCTGGTCACCGGATCCAAGGAGGCCCGCATCGCCGAGGCCGTGCGGCGCGGCCCCGGCGGCGACCACACGCTGGTGGTCGGTCACCCGTTCATCGACATCTGGCAGGCCGTCAAACCCGCACGGCTGGGTATCGCGGCGTGGCCGGTGATCCCGAAAGGCCAGGACTGGAAGCGCGGGGTGTGCGCCGCGCTGGGCTGGCCGCACCGCGACCAGGCCGACATCGCCGCCGCGTGGCAGCGCATCCGCGGTCGGGTCCGGGACTGGACCGACCTGGAACCGGAGCTGATCGGCCGTGTCGAAGAGCTGATCGACTTCGTCACCGCACCCGTGTAAGCACGACAACGTGTCCGACAGTCTTTTCGACGTTCCCGGTGACGCCCCCGCGGCGCCCACCGGTCCCGTCGGAGCCTCGGTGCCGCTGGCGGTGCGGATGCGGCCCGCGTCCCTCGACGAGGTGGTGGGACAGGAACACCTGCTGAAGACCAACGCGCCGCTGCGCCGGCTGGTCGAAGGCTCCGGCGCGGCCTCGGTGATCCTCTACGGCCCGCCGGGCACCGGCAAGACCACGCTGGCGTCTCTGATCTCCCAGGCCACCGGCCGGCGCTTCGAGGCGCTCTCGGCGTTGTCGGCCGGCGTCAAGGAGGTGCGGGCGGTCATCGACCAGGCGCGCCAGTCCGCGATGCGCGGCCAGCAGACCGTGCTGTTCATCGACGAGGTGCACCGGTTCTCCAAGACCCAACAGGACGCACTCCTCGCGGCGGTCGAGAACCGCGTGGTGCTGCTGGTGGCCGCGACCACCGAGAACCCGTCGTTCAGCGTGGTCGCGCCGCTGCTGTCCCGCTCGCTGATCCTGCAGTTGCAACCGCTGACACCCGAGGCGATCGCCACGGTCATCCGCCGCGCCATCACCGACGAGCGTGGGCTGGCGGGCAAGGTCGCGGTCACCGACGAGGCGATCGACCTGCTGGTGCAACTGTCCGCCGGCGACGCACGCCGCGCGCTGACCGCGTTGGAGGTGGCCGCCGAAACCGGCGACGAGGTGACCGTCGAGGTCATCGAGCAGTCACTGGACAAAGCCGCGGTGCGTTACGACCGCGACGGAGACCAGCACTACGACGTCATCAGCGCGTTCATCAAGTCGGTGCGGGGATCCGACGTCGACGCGGCGCTGCACTACCTGGCGCGCATGCTGGTGGCGGGGGAGGACCCGCGGTTCGTGGCGCGGCGGCTGATGATCCTGGCCAGCGAAGACATCGGGATGGCCGACCCGACGGCGCTGCCGATCGCCGTGGCGGCCGCGCAGACAGTGCAACTGATCGGGATGCCCGAAGCCCAACTCACCCTGGCCCACGCCACGGTGCACCTGGCCACCGCGCCGAAATCCAACGCCGTCACCACCGCGCTCGGTGCGGCGATGGCCGACATCCGGGCGGGCAAAGCGGGTTTGGTGCCCCCGCATCTGCGCGACGGCCACTACTCGGGTGCAGCCAAACTCGGCAACGCGGTCGGCTACCGCTACGCCCATGACGCCCCCGGCGGCGTCGCCGCACAGCAGTATCCGCCCGACGAACTGGTGGGAGTGGACTACTACCGGCCCACCGGACGGGGCGCCGAACGCGAGATCACGACCCGACTGGAGAAGCTGCGCGCCATCATCCGTCGCAGCCGCTGAGCGTGAAGTGGTCCCCGGCCGGTCGGGGGGCCCGGCCGGGGACCACGTGAACAGTGCCTCGAATCAGCGCATGAGCCCGGAGCGACGACGTCCGACCGCCCCGGTGTTGCGCCGCCCCATCAGCGCCGCCACCAATGCCACACCCACGGCCGCGACGACGACCTGGACCAACAGTTCGAGCCAGTCGACCCCGCTGGTCGCTGTCGGGATGCCGATGGCGCGGGCCAACGCGGTGCCCAGCAGCGCGCTGACGATGCCGACCAGAATGGTGACCAACATGCCGATGGCCTGCCGGCCCGGCAGAACCAGGCGGCCGAGGACCCCGACCACGATGCCGATGAGAATCGCGCTGATGATGCCGGTGACGGTCATGTCTCCTCCAAGAGTTCGGTGGCCGCAGACATACCCTCGGCCCACGGAATTAAACGCTCGCGTAAACGCCGAAGACTCGCTCCACTCGTACGCTCGTACGCTCGTTTCCGTGAACACCGAAGTACTCGAACTCGACACGTCACATCGGCGCATCGTCGACCTCACCGCCGCCGTCCGGGACTTCTGCGCGCCGCAGGGAGACGGCCTCTGCAATGTGTTCGTGCCGCACGCCACCGCCGGGGTCGCCGTCATCGAGACCGGGGCCGGCTCCGACGACGACCTGATCGACACCCTCGAACGACTGCTTCCGCGCGACGACCGCTACCGGCATGCGCACGGTTCCCCCGGTCACGGAGCCGACCACGTCCTGCCCGGTCTGGTCTCGCCGTCGGTGACGGTGCCCGTCGGCGATGGACAGCCCCTGCTGGGCACGTGGCAGAGCATCGTGCTGGTCGATCTGAACCGCGACAATCCCCAGCGTTCGGTCCGGCTTAGCTTCGTGTCGGGCTGACCGTGCCGACCGGTACTGTGGTGCGGTCGAGTATTCGCAGGTGGCCCCGAATCATCGGCGCCGCATCCCAGAACCGAAGGACAGCAGGACGTGCAGACACACGAGATCAGGAAGCGTTTCCTTGATCATTTCGTGAAAGCGGGACATACCGAGGTGCCCAGCGCCTCGGTGATCCTCGACGATCCGAACCTGTTGTTCGTCAACGCCGGCATGGTGCAGTTCGTGCCCTACTTCCTCGGACAGCGCACCCCGCCGTGGGATCGGGCCACCAGCGTCCAGAAGTGCATTCGCACTCCCGACATCGACGAGGTCGGGATCACCACCCGGCACAACACCTTCTTCCAGATGGCCGGCAACTTCAGCTTCGGCGACTACTTCAAGAAGCGCGCCATCGAGCTGGCCTGGTCGCTGCTGACCAACCCGGTGTCCGAGGGCGGCTACGGGTTCGACCCCGAAAGGCTGTGGGCCACCGTCTATCTGGACGATGACGAGGCCATCGAGCTGTGGCAGGAAGTGGCCGGGCTCCCGCTCGAGCGCATCCAGCGTCGCGGGATGGCCGACAACTACTGGTCGATGGGGATCCCCGGCCCGTGCGGGCCGTGCTCGGAGATCTACTACGACCGCGGACCCGAGTACGGCATCGAGGGCGGGCCGGAAGCCAACGAGGACCGCTACATCGAGATCTGGAATCTCGTGTTCATGCAGAACGAGCGCGGGGAGGGCACCTCGAAGGACGACTTCGAGATCCTCGGGCCGCTGCCGCGCAAGAACATCGACACCGGCATGGGCGTCGAGCGCATCGCGTGCCTGCTCCAGGGCGTCGACAACGTCTACGAGACCGATCTGGTGCGCCCTGTCATCGACCTGGTCGCCGCGATCGCCCCCCGCGGATACGGGCAGGGCAACCACACCGACGACGTCCGCTACCGCATCATCGCCGACCACAGCCGGACGGCGGCCATCATCATCGGCGACGGTGTGAGCCCGGGCAACGAGGGCCGCGGCTACGTGCTGCGCCGGCTGCTGCGGCGCATCATCCGCGCGGCCAAGCTGCTCGGCGTCGAACAGCCGATCATGGCCGACCTGATGGCGACCGTGCGCGACGAGATGGGACCGTCCTACCCGGAGCTGGTCGCCGACTTCGAGCGCATCCAGCGCATCGCGGTGGCCGAGGAAAGCGCGTTCAACCGCACGCTGACGTCGGGTTCACGACTGTTCGACGACGCCGCCCGCGCCACCCGCGCCACCGGAGCGAAGGTGATCTCCGGTGACGACGCGTTCACCCTGCACGACACCTACGGCTTCCCGATCGAGCTCACCCTCGAGATGGCCGCCGAAGCGGGCCTGTCGGTCGACGAGGCCGGTTTCCGCACCCTGATGGCCGAGCAGCGACAGCGCGCCAAGGCCGACGCCGCGGCACGCAAGCAGGCCCACACCGACCTGTCCGCCTACCGCGAACTCGTCGACGCCGGCCCCACCGAGTTCACCGGATTCGACGAATTGTCCAGCGAGGCACGGATTCTGGGCATCTTCGTGGACGGCAAGCGGGTGCCGGTGGTGACCCACGAAGGATTGAGCGCCGATCGCGTCGAGCTGATCCTGGACCGCACGCCGTTCTACGCCGAATCCGGCGGTCAGATCGCCGACGAGGGTGCCATCACCGGCACCGGATCCTCGCAGACCGCCAAAGCGGCGGTCGGCGACGTCCAGAAGATCGCCAAGACGCTGTGGGCGCACCGCGTCACCGTGGAGTCCGGCGAGTTCGTCGAGGGCGACACCGTGGTCGCCGCGGTCGACCCGCGCTGGCGGCACGGGGCCACCCAGGGACATTCGGGCACCCACATGGTGCACGCGGCGCTGCGCCAGGTGCTGGGCCCGAACGCGGTTCAGGCCGGCTCGCTGAACCGGCCCGGATATCTGCGCTTCGACTTCAACTGGCAGGGCGCGCTGACCGAAGAGCAGCGCACCGCCATCGAAGAAGTCACCAACGAGGCGGTCGAAGCGGACTACGAGGTGCACAGCTTCACCACCGAGCTCGAGCGTGCCAAGGCGATGGGCGCCATGGCGCTGTTCGGCGAGAACTACCCCGACGAAGTGCGGGTGGTCGAGATCGGCGGCCCGTTCTCCCTGGAGCTGTGCGGCGGCACCCACGTGCGCAGCTCGGCGCAGATCGGCCCGGTGACGATCCTCGGCGAGTCCTCGGTCGGCTCCGGCGTCCGTCGCGTCGAGGCCTACGTCGGATTCGACTCGTTCCGGCACCTGGCCAAGGAACGCGCGCTGATGGCCGGGCTCGCGTCGTCGCTGAAGGTGCCGTCGGAGGAGGTACCCGCCCGCGTGGCCACGCTGGTGGAGAAGTTGCGCGCGGCGGAGAAGGAGCTGGACCGCCTGCGGCTGGCCAACGCGCGCGCCGCGGCGGCCAACGCGGCCGCGGGCGCCGAGCAGATCGGTAAGGTCCGACTGGTGGCCCAGCGCATGGCCGGCGGGATGTCGGCGAATGATCTGCGGTCGCTGGTCGGCGACATCCGCGGCAAGTTGAGCAGCGACCCCGGCGTGGTCGCGCTCATCTCCGAAGGCGACAACGACACCGTCCCGTTCGTGGTGGCGGTGAACCCGGCGGCGCAGGACCTCGGTCTGCGCGCCGACGAGTTGGTGAAGGTGCTGGGTGCGGCGGTCAACGGCCGCGGCGGGGGCAAAGCAGACCTGGCACAGGGGTCCGGTAGGGGGGCGGCGGGTATCGACGCGGCACTGGCGGCGGTACGCGCGGAGATAGACCGGAGCTAGCCCGGTGGCCACCACCGACTGGACCCGCCGATTGCCCGACCGGCCCGGCGGCGACGAGTCGTCGCCTGACCCCGGACGCGGCCGCCGGCTGGGAGTCGACGTCGGCACCGTCCGCATCGGGGTCGCCGTCAGCGACCCGGACGCCGTGCTGGCCACCCCGGTGATGACCGTGGCCAGGGAACGGCGCTCCGACAAACACCTACGGCGGCTGGCCGCGCTGGTCCGTGAATACGAGGCGGTCGAGGTGGTGGTGGGTCTGCCCCGCACCCTCGCGGACCGGGCCGGGTCCTCGGCCAAAGATGCGGTGGAGACGGCCGACGCCCTGGCCGGGCGTATCGCGCCGGTGCCGGTGCGGCTGGCCGATGAGCGCTTCACCACCAGCAGTGCGCAGCGCTCCCTGCGTGAGGCGGGTGTGCGTGCCCGCGGGCAGCGGTCGGTCATCGACCAGGCGGCCGCGGTGGGAATCTTGCAACACTGGCTGGACCAGCGGCGGACGGCGTTGTCCGCGCACGGAGAGGTCGGGAATGTCTGACGATTGGCGAAGTGACCGTGCCGAGCCGCTGGCGGTCGGGCCGCCCCGCCACCGGATGACGCGTCGGGAACGCATCCGGGAACAGCGTTACCGCCGGCGCCGCAAGATCGCCGCGGTGGTCGCGGTCAGCGGACTGGTGGTGGTCGTCGTGGTCGCGGTATTCCTGGGTTCCCAGTTGTGGCACTCGGTGTTCGGCAACTCCGGCAGCGACTACGCCGGCGACGGTGTCGCCGACGTGGTGATCCAGGTCCACGAGGGCGACTCGACCACCGCGATCGGGAAGACCCTGCAGGACAACAACGTGGTGCGCACCACCAAGGCGTTCGTCGACGCCGCCAACGGCAACGAGGCCATCTCGGCCATCCAGCCCGGGTTCTACAAGGTGCGCACCGAGATCCCCGCCGCTGATGCCGTAGAGCGGCTGACCGATCCGGCCAACCGCGTCGGCAAGTTGGTGATCCCCGAAGGCCGCCAGCTCGACGACGTCCAGGACGTCAAAACCGGGGCGGTCACCGACGGCATCCTCACGCTGATCGCGAAGGCATCGTGCGTGGATCTCGACGGGGACCGGACGTGCGTGTCGGCCGACGCGCTGCGCGACATCGCGGGCTCGGCGACTCCGGCCGCGCTCGGAGTGCCCAAGTGGGCCGGCACCGCGGTGGAGAGCCTCGGCCCCGACCACCGCCGGCTGGAGGGGCTCATCGCGCCGGGATCCTGGAACATCGACCCGTCGTCCGAACCCCAGGATCTGCTCGCGACGCTGATCTCGCGCAGCGCTGCCCAGTACGAGAACAACGGGCTGCTGGAATCGGCCGCCGTGGCCGCCATGTCGCCCTACGAAATCCTGACGGTCGCCTCGCTGGTGCAGCGCGAGGCGATGGCCGAGGACTTCGCCAAGGTCAGCCGCGTCATCAACAACCGGCTCGCCGAGAACCGCACCCTCGAGTTCGATTCCACGGTGAATTACCCGCTGGACCGCATCGAGGTGGCCACCACCGACGGCGACCGCGCGCAGATGACGCCGTGGAACACCTACGTGCGGCCCGGGCTGCCCGCCACGCCCATCTGTTCGCCCAGCCTGCCGGCGCTCAACGCCGCCGAGTACCCCGAACCCGGTGACTGGCTGTACTTCGTCACCATCGACATGCAGGGCACCACACTGTTCACCCGGGAGTACGAGCAGCATCTGGCCAACATCGAACTGGCCATCCGCAACGGCGTCCTCGACTCCGCGCGATGACGCCGGCCCCGCGGCGGGCGGGCGTGCTGGGCTCGCCGATCGCGCATTCCCGGTCGCCGCAGCTCCATCTGGCCGCCTACCGAGCGCTGGGCCTGACCGGGTGGACCTACGACCGCATCGAATGCACCGGTGAGCAACTCCCGGCGATGGTCTCGGCGTTCGGGCCCGAATGGGTCGGGGTGTCGGTCACCATGCCGGGCAAGATCGCGGCCCTGCGCTTCGCCGACGAGGTCACTGCGCGCGCGCAGCTGATCGGTTCGGCCAACACGCTGGTGCGCACACAGGCGGGATGGCGCGCCGACAACACCGACGTCGACGGCGTCGTCGGCGCGCTGGCCGGGCATCGTCCCGCGCACGCGATGGTGATCGGGTCGGGCGGAACCGCACCCTCGGCGGTGGTCGGGCTGATCGAACTCGGCGCCCGCCGGGTGACCGTGGCGGCGCGCAACCCGACGAAGGCCGCCACGCTGGTCGACCTCGCGGCGCGCTGCGGCGTGGAGGCCGACCACTGCGACATCACCACGGACGTGACGGTCGACGGCGTCGACGTGCTGGTCAACACGGTGCCCGCCGACGCGGTGGCGCCGTATGCGCCCGCACTGGCTGCCGTGCCGGTGCTGCTGGACGCGATCTACGACCCGTGGCCCACACCGCTGGCCGCTGCGGTCGGAACGGCCGGCGGGGAGGTGATCAGCGGCCTGCACATGCTGCTGAACCAGGCCTTCACCCAGGTCGAGCAGTTCACCGGGCGGCCGGCGCCGCGGGAAGCCATGCGGGCTGCCCTCCTGGCCGACTGATTTGGTGCCGGGGCGAGGTGCGCGACGGGCTTAGCCTTCAACGATGGGGGAGATGGTCGCGGCGTCCGCGGTGGCGCTGTGGCTGATCGCGTTGAGCACCTTCGACCTTCGTCAGCGTCGTCTGCCCAACTGGCTGACGCTGCCGGGGGCCGCGGTCATCCTGACCGGCGCGCTGCTCGGCGGACGCGGTGCCGCGGCGCTGTGCGGTGCGTTGGCTCTGTTCGGTGTCTATGCGGCGGTGCACCTGGTCGCGCCGCGTGCGATGGGCGCCGGCGACGTCAAACTGGCGCTGGGGCTGGGCGCCCTGACGGGCGCGTTCGGTGTGGATGTCTGGTTGCTCGCGACGGTGGGTGCCTCGGTGTCGACCGCGGTCGCGGGGACGTGGTCCCTGGCGCGCGGCGGCGGTGCGCTGGTGCCGCACGGGCCGTCGATGTGCGCGGCCACGGCGCTGGCGGTGGCGGTGTGGTCGGGACAGTGAATTCGACGTGCGAAAATGGGTCACGTGTTGCGATGGACGACAGCTGGTGAATCCCATGGCCGTGCTCTGGTAGCGATGCTCGAGGGCATGGTCGCCGGCGTCCATGTCACCTCCGACGACATCGCCGCGCAGCTGGCACGACGACGCCTCGGCTACGGCCGCGGTGCGCGGATGAAGTTCGAGCAGGACCAGATCACCATGCTGGCCGGCATGCGCCACGGCCTGACCCTCGGCGGACCGATCGCGATCGAGATCGGCAACACCGAGTGGCCCAAATGGGAGACGGTGATGGCGGCCGACCCGGTGGATCCGGCCGCCCTGGCCGAAAGCGCCGCCCGCAACGCGCCGCTGACCCGTCCGCGCCCCGGGCACGCCGACTACGCGGGCATGCTCAAGTACGGATTCGACGACGCCCGCCCGGTGCTGGAGCGGGCCAGCGCCCGCGAGACCGCGGCCCGGGTGGCCGCAGGCACCGTCGCGCGCGCATTCCTGCAGCAGGCGCTCGGCGTCGAGATCGTCTCCCACGTGATCTCCATCGGCGCGTCAGAGCCCTACGACGGCCCGGTGCCGCAGCCCGCCGACCTGGACGCGATCGACGCCAGCCCGGTGCGGGCGTTCGACCAGGCCGCAGAGCGATCGATGATCGAGGAGATCGACGCCGCCAAACGTGATGGCGACACCCTCGGCGGGGTCGTCGAGGTGGTGGCCCACAACCTGCCCGTCGGCCTCGGGTCGTTCACCAGCGGTGACAACCGTCTGGACAGTCAACTCGCCGCGGCAGTCATGGGCATCCAAGCCATCAAGGGCGTCGAGATCGGCGATGGGTTCGAGACCGCGCGCCGGCGCGGCAGCGTCGCGCACGACGAGATGTACCCCGGCGCCGACGGCGTCACCCGCTCCACCAACCGCGCCGGCGGCCTGGAGGGCGGGATGACCAACGGCCTGCCGGTGCGGGTGCGCGCGGCGATGAAGCCGATCTCCACAGTGCCGCGCGCACTGGCCACAGTCGACATGACCACCGGTGACGAAGCGGTGGCCATCCACCAGCGCTCCGATGTGTGCGCGGTGCCGGCGGCGGGCGTCGTGGTGGAGACCATGGTGGCGCTGGTGCTCGCGCGCGCCGCCCTGCAGAAGTTCGGCGGCGACTCACTGACCGAGACACGGACCAACATCGAGGGCTATCTGCGCGCGGTCGCGCAGCGCGAGCCCCATCGCGGCGCGGCAAGGGCCTCGGGCTGATGGCCCCCAAGGCGGTGCTGATCGGACTGCCCGGCTCGGGCAAGTCCACGATCGGACGCCGGCTGGCCAAGGCGCTCGAGGTGCCGCTCCTCGACACCGACGCCGAGATCGAGAAGCGCACCGGCCGCGTCATCGCCGACATCTTCGCCGTCGACGGCGAACCCGAATTCCGCCGCATCGAGGAAGAAGTCATCCGCGACGCGCTGCAGACCCACGACGGCGTGTTGTCGCTCGGCGGCGGCGCGGTGACCACCGAGGGTGTGCGGGAAGCGCTGGCCGGGAACACCGTCATCTACCTCGAGATCAGCGCCGCCGAAGGAGTGCGTCGCACCGGGGGCTCCACCGCCCGCCCCCTGCTCGCCGGGCCCGACCGAGGTGAGAAGTTCAAAAAACTGATGGCGCAACGCGTTCCGTTGTACCGGCAGGTTGCCACGATGCGGGTCAACACCAACCACCGCAACCCGGGCGCCGTCGTGCGCTACATCACCGCGCGCCTGGAGAACCCCGAGGGGCACAAGCCCCGCCGCCGCCGGACATCCTGGCGACGGGCACCCTTGTCGCTGACGGCCTCTCCGTCTACCGACGCGCCGCCCAGCCCCGCCGCGATGGCGGCCAAGAAGGCCGGCGCCCCCTGCACACGAAAGGACACCCCGTGACCGAGCCGGTGACAGTCGAAGTGCGGACCAACCCGCCCTACCCGGTGATCATCGGCACCGGCCTGCTCGGTGACCTCGGCCGCGTGCTCGAGGGCCGGCACAAAGTGGCAGTCCTGCACCAGCCGGTGCTCGCCCAGACCGCAGAGGCGATCCGTGCACACCTGGCCGAGAGCGGCACCGACGCCCATCGCATAGAGATCCCCGACGCCGAGGCCGGCAAAGAGCTTCCGGTCGTCGGGTTCATCTGGGAAGTGTTGGGACGCATCGGCATCGGGCGCAAAGACGCGATCGTGAGCCTGGGCGGGGGAGCAGCCACCGACGTCGCCGGCTTCGCCGCGGCGACCTGGCTGCGCGGCGTGGACATCGTGCACGTCCCCACGACGCTGCTGGGCATGGTCGACGCCGCTGTGGGCGGAAAGACCGGCATCAACACCGACGCGGGCAAGAACCTCGTCGGGGCCTTCCACCAGCCGGCCGCCGTCCTGATCGACCTCGCCACGCTGGAGACACTGCCGCGCAACGAGATCATCGCCGGGATGGCCGAGATCGTGAAGGCCGGTTTCATCGCCGACCCGGTGATCCTCGACATGATCGAGGCCGATCCGCAGGCGTCGCTGGACCCCAGAGGTGACGTGCTGCCGGAACTGATCCGGCGCGCGGTGGCGGTCAAAGCCGAGGTGGTGGCCGCCGACGAGAGAGAATCACAGCTCCGCGAAATCCTGAACTACGGGCACACGTTGGCCCATGCCATCGAGCGCCGGGAGCGCTATCAGTGGCGCCACGGTGCCGCGGTGTCGGTCGGCTTGGTGTTCGCCGCCGAGCTGGGGCGCCTGGCGGGCCGGTTGGACGACGAGACCACAGAGCGGCACCGCCGCATCCTCAGCGCGCTCGGCCTGCCGGTGACCTACGACGCCGATGCGTTGCCGCAGTTGATGGAATCGATGGTGGGCGACAAGAAGACCCGGGCCGGGGTACTGCGGTTCGTGGTGCTCGACGGGCTGGCCAAGCCGGGACGCCTCGAAGGGCCTGACCCGTCGCTGCTGGCCGCCGCGTACGCCGAAGTGGCCCGCGTCTAACGGTTTTCGACCGGCTGGGTCTGGTCGTCGCGCACCGCGGCGAACACGTCGGTGTCGGCGCGGTCGTCGTCGGTCTCGCGGCGGCGCGGCTCGTCGGGCCGTTTCCGGTCGACCAACCAGCGGCCGAGCGCCACGCCGATGATGGCGCTGAGGAACACCAGCAGCGCGGTGAACGCCGCGAAGGTGGTGATCTCGTTGATCAGCCCCTCGACGTAGAGGTTCTTGTAGAACAGGCCGATCACCCAGGCCACGAGGCCGCTGACGACACCGGCGAACAGCCCGGCCAGCAGCCAGGTCATCGCGTAGTCGGCGCGGCGCTCCGGATCAGGGTTGCGGCGCGCGTCGCCGCGGCCGTCGACGTAGCCCCACACCAACGCGACCACCGCGTACAACGCCACCAGGATCGCGCTGATCAGTGCCGCTTTGGTTTCCCACGCGTTGATCATCGCCCCCTGGAGTAACCGGACGATCACCATCAGGGCGGCGAACACCAGTCCGCGCAGCAACCACTTACTCATGGGGCCACACCTTAGCGAGTAGCGTCGAGCATCGTGACCACTTCCGCGCGCCGCGACCGTTTGCGTCGTCTGCTGACCGAGTCGCACCTGGACGCCATCCTGGTATCCGACCTGGTCAACGTCCGGTATCTGTCCGGCTTCACCGGTTCCAACGCCGCGTTGCTGGTGTTCGCTGACCGGGAGATCCCGGTGCTGGCCACCGATGGGCGGTACCGCACCCAGGCCGCCGCGCAGGCGCCGGACGCCGAGGTGGTCATCGAGCGCGCCTGCGGGCCGCATCTGGCCGCGCGCGCGGCGGCCGACGGGGTACGCCGGCTGGGGTTCGAGAGCCATGTGGTGACCGTCGACGCCTTCACGCGCCTGACCGAGGCCGCCGGCGACGGCTGCGAGCTGGTGCGGGCGGCCGGCCTGGTCGAGCAGCTGCGGGAGATCAAGGACGCCGGTGAGATCGCACTGTTGCGACGGGCCTGCGAAGCCGCCGACGCCGCGCTGACCGATCTGATCGACCAGGGCGGCCTGCGGGCCGGCCGCACCGAAAAGCAGGTGCGCAACCAGTTGGAGGCGCTGATGCTCGACCACGGCGCCGACGGCGCGTCGTTCGAGACCATCGTGGCGACCGGTGCCAACTCCGCGATCCCGCACCACCGGCCCACCGACGCGCTGCTCGCCGAGGGCGACTTCGTCAAGATCGACTTCGGGGCGCTCGTGGCCGGGTATCACTCCGACATGACGCGCACCTTCGTGCTCGCGCCGATCGCGGATTGGCAGCGCGACGTCTACGACCTGGTTGCCGAGGCGCAGCGCGCCGGTCGGGAAGCGCTGGCGCCGGGTGTGGTGCTCAAGGACGTCGACGCGGCGTCTCGGCAGGTGATCGCCGAAGCCGGGTTCGCCGAGAACTTCGGCCACGGGCTCGGGCATGGCGTAGGCCTACAGATCCATGAAGCGCCGGGAATCAACGGCGCGGCCGCCGGTACACTGCTTGCTGGCTCCGCGGTGACCGTCGAGCCTGGTGTCTACCTTCCCGGCCGTGGTGGTGTCCGTATCGAGGACACGCTGGTGGTCGCCGAAGACGCCCCTGAACTGCTGACCGGGTTCCCGAAGGAACTGGTCATCCTCTAGACAGCTAGGAGTACACCCACTGTGGCATCCACCGCCGACTTCAAGAATGGGCTCGTCCTGGTGATCGACGGCCAGCTGTGGCAGATCATCGAGTTTCAGCACGTCAAGCCCGGTAAAGGCCCGGCCTTCGTGCGCACGAAGCTGAAGAATGTGGTGTCCGGCAAGACCGTCGACAAGACCTACAACGCCGGGGTGAAGGTCGAGACCGCGACCGTGGACCGCCGCGACGCCACCTACCTGTACCGGGACGGCTCGGACTTCGTGTTCATGGACTCCGAGGACTACGAGCAGCACCCGCTGCCCGAGTCGCTGGTGGGCCGTGCCGCCGGCTTCCTGCTCGAGAGCATGCCGGTGCAGATCGCGTTCCACAACGGCACACCGCTGTACCTCGAGCTGCCGGTGACCGTGGAGCTCGAGGTCACCCACACCGAGCCCGGACTGCAAGGTGATCGCTCCAGTGCCGGCACCAAACCGGCGACCATGGAGACCGGCGCCGAGATCCAGGTGCCGCTGTTCATCAACACCGGGGACAAGTTGAAGGTGGATTCGCGCGACGGCAGCTACCTGGGAAGGGTCAATGCCTGACCGACGCAGTCATCGTGGCCGCCACGCTGCGCGCAAACGGGCCGTCGACCTCCTCTTCGAAGCCGAGGCGCGGGGGATCACCCCGGCGGCCGTCGCCGAAGGACGTACCGAACTCGCGGACAAGGGGGACGTCAAGGCGCTCAACCCGTACACGGTGACCGTCGCCCGCGGCGTGACCGAGCATTCGGCGCACGTCGACGATCTGATCTCGGCACACCTGCAGGGCTGGACGCTGGATCGGCTGCCCGCCGTGGACCGCGCGATCCTGCGCGTCGCGGTGTGGGAGCTGCTGCACGCCGAGGATGTGCCCGAACCCGTCGCGGTGGATGAGGCCGTGGAATTGGCCAAGGAGCTGTCCACCGACGATTCACCGGGCTTCGTCAACGGGGTCCTGGGGCAGGTGATGCTGGTGACTCCGCAGATCCGGGCTGCCGCCGCCGCGGTGCAGGGTGGCCGCGAGGCCGAGTAATGGGCGCTCCGCAGGACTGGGCGCCGTACACGAGCCTCAACGACGCCGCGCGGGTGTACCTCCGCGATCCCGACCTGGCACTGGATCAGCTGCGCTCGGTCGTCGAGCCGTCAGCGGTCACGTCCTTCGTGATGTCTCGCGGCTTCACCGTGGAGTCCTGGGGTGAGGCGTTCTGGCAGGAGGTCATCGCCACCGACGGTCGCCGGCTGATCCTGTGGCGTGCCGACGACGATGCGTCGCCCGGCGCCGAGGACGATGAGCCGCGGCGGGTACTGCTGTCGTCGGTGCGCTCGATCCTGCTCTCCACGATCACCGACCACGTGTTGTCCACCGAGTACGAGGTGCTCGCCGACGGCACTCGTCGGCTCTCGGAGGTGAAGCTGCGCCTCTACACCCAACTGCTGACCCGCTCGCGCCAGAAGTCGGCCACCGAGACCGACATCTATTGCGAGTCCTTCCGTTTCGTGAAGTCGGTGGACCACGGCGGACTCGCGCAGATGCAGCGCCTGCTGCAGTTCGGCCGCGTGCTCTCCCGCGCGATGTAGCGTCAGGCGGCGTCGAAGGTGACCAGGTCGATGCTGAGTCGGCTCTCGAGGAGGCTGAGGCGTCGGCGGACCGGTGGTCCGGGCAGCGGCGGCGCGGTCGAGGAGTACACGGCCCCGGTCGGCGTCGTGAACTCCGCGACGTGCCGGCCGTTCGCATCCTCGGTGGTGACGGCCCAACCGGGGGCTTCTTTGGCGTAGTTGCAGGCTTCGCATTCCCCGAGCCCGTTGGCCGCGCTGGTCGCTCCGTGCTCGCGGGCCGGGGTGGCGTGGTCGTGGTGGCGGATCGGGGCATCGCAGTACGGGGTGCGGCAGGTCTGATCGCGCATCTCGAGGAACCGCGCCAGACCCTTGGGGAAGATCCGGGCTTTGGATTCCATGGCCACCAGCTGCCCGGAGGCCGGGTGGCGATACAGGCGCCGCAGGGTGGCTTTCGTGTCGGCATCCAGGGCGGCGTCACCGGTCAGCGCGCGGCAGAACCCGGCCGGGACCGGGCCGTAGCCGTCGAGCCAGCCCAGCTCGTCGTCGTCGCCGGCCAGCGTGGTGTCGGCCATCACCAGGTTCAGCGCCACCGGCACCGGCGCATCTGCCGCGCGCCCGGTCACGCGCTCGTAGACGGTGTCGGCCATGATCTGCCCGCGCGGGCGGTCATCGAAGGTGGTGTCGGCGGCCCGTTTACACGCCGCGTAGAGCCCGACCCCCTGGGTCAGCGGCAGCCGCACGGTGAAATACACCATGCCGTTGGGCCCGGGCCGTCAACTGACCGCGCAATCCGCGGCCGCCTTCTCCGACCGGTCCACCACCGCGGCGGCATCCAGCCGCGCGGTGAGGCGTTTGGCCTCGGCTTCGACCCGCTTGTTGCCCCACCCGGACAACCGCGACAGATCAGCACACAGTTCGAAATCCAACCGGCGACGGTCCTCGAGGCTCAGGCACGCCGACTCGCGCACGATCAGCGTGGCCCGCCACTCCGTCAGCACCCCGGCTTCCAACGCCGCCAACGTGTACGGCATCTCATGCACCAGCGCCCGAGCGAACCCCAGGTGCCGGTTGCCGGTCACCGGCGCCTCCCGCCGGGCCAACGCGACCTCCGAGCTCAACCCCTTGCCGCGCTTGGCTTTCGGCACCCCGTCGGCCTCCTCACGAGCATGCCGCTTGGCCGCCCACAACGCCGTCGCGCGCGCCTGCACCGCCGCTGCGTAGGCCTTGAGTTCTTCACAACGCTCGACCACCGCACGCAACTCAGCCTCGTCGGCAGCATCAGAGAACTCGCACACACGTTCGAACACAAACCTGACTGTACTCAGACAGTCCGACAAAAACCGTCAGACCTCCAGCGCCTGATATGTGCTGCGGACGAACTTCGGCTGGGCGGTCTGCAGCTTGGCCAACGAGGTGTTCCCTGCGATCGCAGCCGCCGCGTCCACCGACAGATTCGGCATGTTCTGGATCAGATAGATCAGGATCATGTCCGCCGCCGGGTCGGCCTGCCACCAGGTGCCGTACGCCCCGGGCCAGGAGAACGTGCCGGCTCCGCCCGGGCCGAACAGGGTGCGCGATTTCGCCGGGTCGGTGACCACCGACAGGTTCAGCCCGAAGCCGCGACCGATCCAGAACGGCGCTCCCAGGAAGTCGTGTCGTTTCTGCTCGTCGGTCAGGCGGTCGCGGCGCATGGACGCCACGGACTCCTCCGACAGCACGCGCACACCGTCGACGCTCCCGCCGGCCAACAGCATCCGAGCGAACCTCAGATAGTCGTCGACCGTCGACCACAGTCCCGCGCCGCCGGTGCAGAACGGCGGGTCGGTGATCGGGGCGGGGCCCATCACGTCGTCGCGCAGACCCTTCGTCGGATCCAGCGCATACATCGTCGCGGCGCGACTGCGCGCGGCGGCGCGGACGTGGAATCCGGTGTCGGTCATGCCCAACGGCTCGAAGATCCGCTCGGAGAGCACCTGGCTCAACGGCTTGCCCTCGATGCGTGACAGCGCGATCCCCAGGACATCGGTGGCGTGGCTGTAGGTGAGGCGCTCGCCGGGCTGGTGCACCAGCGGCAGCGCCGACAGCTCGGCGAGCCAGCGGTCCTGGTCCTGACGGGTGGGCAGCTTGCGGTAGGCATCGGAGAGGGGGCCGAGAACCGAGAACATGTACGCCAGCCCGCTGCGATGGGTCATCAGATCTTCGACGGTGATGTGTCGCTGCGCGGGTACGGTCCGGTCCAGCGGGCCCCGCGGCTCGGCCAGCACCCGCATGTCGGCGAGCTCGGGCAGCCAGGTGGCGACCCGGTCGGAGAGTGTGAGCTTGCCCTCCTCGATCAGGGACATCGCCGCGGCCACCGTGATCGGTTTGGTCATCGACGCGATGCGGAAGATGGTGTCGCGCTGCATCGGCAGACCGGCGTGCACGTCGCGGTGGCCAAGCTCGTTGACCTGCAGGACTTTTCCGGCCCGCCACACCAGGGTGACGGCCCCGGCCAGCAGCCCGGCGTCGATGGCCTCGGAGATGGACGCCTTGTTGCGGTCGAGATTCACCGGGCCGAGGCTACCCGCCGGATAGGTGAGCACACCGGCAGCGGTGCTAAGCTCGCCGCAGTTTCCGACATCCTTTAACGATCCGTCCCGTGAGGCGGAGAAGGAGGTCCGGCTCACTCGTGGGCGCACCCGACCACTCCGGTCACGACCGGGAGCTGATGTCCGCAGCGGACGTCAGCCGCACCATTGCCCGTATCGCTCACCAGATCATCGAGAAGACCGCACTCGACGGTGCCGATGCTCCGCGGGTGGTTCTGCTCGGAATCCCGACCCGCGGCGTCACCCTGGCCACCCGCTTGGCCCGCAACATCGCCGAGTTCAGCGGTGTCGACGTGGCCCACGGCGCGCTCGACATCACGCTCTACCGCGACGATCTGATGAGCAAGCCGCCGCGCGCGCTGGCGGCCACCTCCATTCCCGAAGGCGGGATCGACGGCGCATTGGTCATCCTCGTCGACGACGTCCTCTACTCCGGGCGGTCGGTGCGCTCGGCGCTGGACGCGCTGCGCGACCTCGGCCGCCCGAAGGCGGTGCAACTCGCGGTGCTCGTGGACCGGGGCCACCGCGAACTCCCGATCCGCGCCGACTACGTCGGCAAGAACGTGCCGACCTCGCGCGCCGAGAACGTCAAGGTCCGGCTCACCGAAAATGATGGAGTCGACGTCATCTCCATCGCACCGTATGGAGGGCCTGCCAGGTGAAGCACTTGTTGACCGCGGCAGACCTGAGCCGCGACGACGCCCTCGCGATCCTCGACAACGCCGACCACTTCCGCGAAGCGCTGCTCGGTCGCGAGGTCAAGAAGCTGCCGACACTGCGCGGCCGCACCATCATCACGATGTTCTACGAGAACTCGACCCGCACCCGGGTGTCGTTCGAGGTCGCCGGGAAGTGGATGAGCGCCGACGTGATCAACGTCAGCGCCTCGGGATCGTCGGTGGCCAAAGGCGAGTCGCTGCGCGACACCGCGCTGACCCTGCGCGCGGCCGGCGCCGATGCGGTGATCGTGCGTCACCCCGCGTCCGGGGCGGCGCAGCAGTTGGCCGAGTGGACTGCCGATGAGCACGGCGGTCCGTCTGTGGTCAACGCCGGCGACGGCACCCACGAACATCCGACCCAGGCGTTGCTCGATGCGCTGACCATCCGTCAGCGACTCGGCAGCATCGACGGCAAGCGCGTGGTGATCGTCGGTGACGTGCTGCACAGCAGGGTGGCCCGCTCCAACGTCGCGTTGTTGCACACCCTGGGCGCCGAGGTGGTCCTGGTCGCGCCGCCGACGCTGCTGCCCGTCGGTGTCGCCGGTTGGCCGGTGACGGTGTCGCACGAACTCGACGCCGAACTCCCGCTTGCCGACGCGGTCTTGATGCTGCGGGTACAGGCCGAACGGATGAACGGCGGCTTCTTCCCGTCGGCGCGTGAATACTCGGTGCGCTACGGGCTCAGCGAACAGCGCCAGGCGCAACTGGCCGACCACACCGTGGTGCTGCACCCCGGACCGATGCTGCGCGGCATGGAAATCGCGCACTCGGTCGCCGACTCGCCGCAATCGGCAGTGCTGCAACAGGTTTCCAACGGTGTGCACGTCCGGATGGCGGTGCTGTTCCATCTCCTCGTCGGAGCCGAGCAAGGGGCGATCAGCGCATGACCATTCTCATCACGTCGGTGCGCCGCTACGGCGAAGGCGATCCGGTGGATGTGCTGATCCGAGACGGGCAGATCGCCGAGATCGGGACCGGGCTGCCGGTACCTGACGACGCCGACGTCATCGACGGGGCGGGTCAGGTGCTGCTGCCGGGCTTCGTCGACCTGCACACCCACCTGCGCGAGCCGGGCCGCGAGTACGCCGAGGACATCGAAACCGGTTCGGCCGCAGCCGCGCTCGGCGGCTACACAGCTGTGTTCGCGATGGCCAACACCGATCCGGTGGCCGACAGCGTGGTGGTCACCGACCATGTGTGGCGGCGCGGCCAGCAGGTCGGGCTGGTCGACGTGCACCCCGTCGGGGCCGTCACCGTCGGGCTCCAGGGCAAGCAACTCACCGAGATGGGGCTGATGGCCGCCGGTGAGGCAGGCGTACGGATGTTCTCCGACGACGGGATCTGCGTCGACGACCCGCTGGTGATGCGACGGGCTCTCGAGTACGCGTCCGGGCTCGGGGTGCTCATCGCCCAGCACGCCGAAGAGCCGCGGCTGACCGTCGGCTCCGTGGCCCACGAGGGTCCCCACGCGGCGCGTCTCGGGTTGGCGGGATGGCCGCGCGCCGCCGAGGAGTCGATCGTCGCCCGCGACGCGCTGCTGGCCCGCGACGCCGGCGCCCGCGTGCACATCTGCCATGCCTCCACCGCGGGTACCGTGGAGCTCCTCAAATGGGCCAAGGAACAGGGAATCTCGATCACCGCGGAAGTCACCCCGCACCATCTGCTGCTCGACGACAGTCGGCTGACCACCTACGACGGGCGCAACCGCGTCAACCCGCCGCTGCGCGAGGCCACCGATGCGCAAGCTCTGCGTCAGGCGCTGGCCGACGGCATCGTCGACTGCGTGGCCACCGACCACGCGCCGCACGCGGCCCACGAGAAGATGTGTGAGTTCGCCAACGCCCGACCCGGCATGCTCGGCCTGCAGACCGCGCTGTCGGTCGTGGTGGAGACGATGGTCACCACGGGGCTGCTCAGCTGGCGCGACGTCGCGCGGGTGATGAGCGAGAACCCCGCCCGCATCGTCGGCCTGCCCGACCAGGGCCGTCCCCTCGAGGTCGGTGAACCGGCCAACCTCACGCTCGTCGACCCGGATGCCCGGTGGACGGTGCAGGGCCCCGCGCTGGCCAGTCGGTCGGACAACACCCCGTACGAGGACATGGAACTACCGGCCGTCGTGACCGCAACCCTGTTGCGCGGCAAGATCACCGCGCGCGACGGGAAGATCGCGTGAACACCCCGACTCTGGTCGCCACACTGATCATGGCCGCAGTCGTGGTGCTGGTGATCGCCGTGGTGATCCAGGCGATGATCCGCGGCTGGCGACGTCGCGGCGAGCGGCAGGCCCAGATCCTCGGCACCATGCCGCCGTTGCCCGACACCGTGGGGCCCACGCTGGTGGGGCCCACCAAGGGCCTCTACGTCGGCAGCACGCTGGTCCCGAACTGGAACGACCGGATCGTCGTCGGCGATCTCGGTTTCCGGGCCAAGGCGGTGCTGACCCGGTACCCCGAGGGAATCATGTTGCAGCGCACCGGCGCCGGACCGATCTGGATTCCCGACGACGTCATCGTCGCGATCCGCGCCGAGAAGAACCTGGTGGGCAAGGCGCTCACCCATGAAGGCATCCTGGCCGTCCGCTGGCGGTTACCGTCCGGCGCGGAGATCGACACCGGATTTCGCGCCGACGACCGCGGGGACTACGCCAAATGGCTGCCAGAGGAGGTCAAATGACCATGGACAAAGCTGTACTGGTGCTCGAGGACGGACGCGTCTTCACCGGGACCCCGTTCGGTGCGGTGGGTGAGACCCTCGGCGAAGCGGTGTTCTCGACCGGCATGTCCGGCTACCAGGAGACGCTGACCGATCCGAGCTACCACCGTCAGATCGTGGTGGCCACCGCACCTCAGATCGGCAACACCGGCTGGAACCACGAGGACAGCGAGAGCCGCGGCGACAAGATCTGGGTGGCCGGCTACGCCGTGCGCGACCCTTCACCGCGGGCGTCGAACTGGCGGGCCACCGGCAGCCTCGACGACGAACTGCAACGGCAGAACGTCGTGGGCGTGGCGGGTATCGACACCCGCGCCGTGGTGCGGCACCTGCGCAGCCGCGGCTCGATGAAAGCCGGCATCTTCAGCGGCGCCGCCGCAGAGGCGCCGGTCGAAGAACTCGTCGCCCGGGTGCGCGACCAGGAGTCGATGCTGGGCGCCGACCTCGCCGGTGAAGTCACCACCGATGCCGAGTACGTCGTCGAATCCGAAGGGCCGCAACGCTTCACCGTCGTCGCCTTGGACCTGGGCATCAAGACCAACACGCCACGCAACTTCGCGGCGCGCGGGATCCGGACGGTGGTGCTGCCGTCGTCGGCGACCTTCGACGAGATCACCGAGCTACGTCCCGACGGGGTGTTCCTGTCCAACGGTCCCGGGGATCCCGCGACCGCCGACCACGTCGTCGCGGTGACCCGGGAGGTCCTGGACGCACGGATCCCGTTGTTCGGCATCTGTTTCGGCAACCAGATCCTGGGTCGCGCGCTGGGCCGTTCGACCTACAAGATGGTGTTCGGCCACCGCGGCATCAACATCCCGGTGGTCGATCACACGACGGGACGCGTCGCGATCACGTCGCAGAACCACGGCTTCGCCTTGGAAGGTGAGGCCGGCGAGCAGTTCGACACCGACTTCGGCCGCGCCGAAGTCAGCCACACCTGCGCCAACGACGGTGTGGTGGAGGGCGTCCGGTTGGTCGACGGCCGCGCGTTCTCCGTCCAGTACCACCCCGAGGCCGCGGCCGGTCCCCGCGATGCCGGTTACCTGTTCGACCAGTTCATCGACCTCATGGGTGAGGTCAAGGCAGGGGAGGGCAAGTAGATGCCGCGCCGGGAAGACCTCAACCACATCCTGGTCATCGGATCGGGACCGATCCTGATCGGTCAGGCCGCCGAGTTCGACTACTCCGGCACCCAAGCGTGCCGCGTGCTGCGCTCCGAGGGCCTGCAGGTCACGCTGATCAACTCGAACCCGGCGACGATCATGACCGACCCGGAGTTCGCCGACCACACCTACGTCGAACCGATCACCGCCGACTTCGTCGAGAAGGTGATCGCCCAGCAGGCCGAGCGCGGCAACAAGATCGACGCGCTGCTGGCCACCCTCGGTGGGCAGACCGCGCTGAACACCGCCGTCGCGCTGTCGGAGAACGGCGTCCTCGACAAGTACGGCGTCGAACTCATCGGCGCCGACTTCGACGCCATCCAGCGTGGTGAGGACCGGCAGAAGTTCAAGGACATCGTCGCGAAGGTGGGCGGCGAATCCGCCCGCAGCCGCGTGTGTTTCACCATGGACGAGGTCCGCGAAACGGTCGCCGAGCTGGGGCTGCCCGTGGTGGTCCGGCCCAGCTTCACCATGGGTGGTCTGGGCTCGGGGATGGCGTACTCGACCGAGGACGTGGAGCGCATGGCAGGCGACGGCCTGGCCGCATCGCCGTCGGCCAACGTGCTCATCGAGGAGTCGATCTTCGGTTGGAAAGAGTACGAACTCGAGTTGATGCGCGACGGCCACGACAACGTCGTGGTGGTGTGCTCGATCGAGAACTTCGACCCCATGGGCGTGCACACCGGCGACTCGGTGACCGTCGCGCCGGCGATGACGTTGACCGACCGCGAGTACCAGACCATGCGCACCCTCGGCATCGAGATCCTGCGCGAGGTCGGCGTCGACACCGGTGGCTGCAACATCCAGTTCGCCGTCAACCCCGAGGACGGCCGCCTGATCGTCATCGAGATGAACCCGCGGGTGTCGCGGTCCTCTGCGCTGGCATCGAAGGCCACCGGTTTCCCGATCGCCAAGATCGCGGCCAAGCTGGCCATCGGCTACACGCTCGACGAGATCGTCAACGACATCACCAAGGAAACCCCGGCCTGCTTCGAACCGACCCTGGACTACGTGGTGGTCAAGGCCCCGCGTTTCGCGTTCGAGAAGTTCCCCGGCGCCGACGGCACGCTGACCACCACCATGAAGTCGGTCGGCGAGGCGATGTCGTTGGGCCGCAACTTCGTCGAGGCTCTCGGCAAGGTGATGCGCTCGCTGGAGACCGGCCGCGCCGGTTTCTGGACCGCCCCGGACGACGAGGCCGACGTCGAGCAGGTGCTGGAGCGGCTGCGCACGCCCACCGACGGCCGGCTCTACGACATCGAGTACGCGCTGCGGCTGGGCGCCTCCGTCGAAGAGGTCGCGAAAGCGTCCGGTGTCGATCCGTGGTTCGTCGAGCAGATCACCGGCCTGGTGGAGATGCGCGCCGAACTGGTCGACGCACCGGTGCTGGGGGCCGAACTGCTGCGTCGAGCCAAGAACTGCGGCCTGTCCGACCGGCAGATCGCTGCGCTGCGCCCGGAACTGGCCGGTGAGGTCGGGGTGCGCTCCCTGCGCCAGCGGCTCGGGATCCACCCGGTGTTCAAGACCGTCGACACCTGCGCCGCGGAGTTCGAGGCCAAGACCCCGTACCACTACAGCAGCTACGAGCTCGACCCCGCGGCCGAGAGCGAGGTGGCTCCGCAGGCGCAGCGGCCCAAGGTGCTCATCCTCGGCTCCGGTCCCAATCGCATCGGCCAGGGCATCGAGTTCGACTACAGCTGCGTGCATGCCGCGACCACCCTGTCGGAGGCCGGGTTCGAGACCGTGATGGTCAACTGCAACCCCGAGACGGTGTCGACGGACTACGACACCGCCGACCGCCTGTACTTCGAGCCGTTGACGTTCGAGGACGTGCTCGAGGTGTATTTCGCCGAACAGGCTTCCGGCGCCGGCGGACCCGGCGTGGTCGGTGTCATCGTCCAACTCGGCGGGCAGACGCCGCTCGGATTGGCCGAACGTCTGGAGAAGGCGGGCGTACCGATCGTCGGCACCCCGCCCGAAGCCATCGATCTGGCCGAGGACCGCGGACACTTCGGGGAGGTACTGACCGCCGCCGGCCTGCCCGCCCCGAAGTACGGCATGGCCACCAGCTTCGATCAGGCGCGCCGCATCGCCGCCGACATCGGCTACCCGGTGCTGGTGCGCCCCTCGTATGTGCTGGGCGGCCGCGGCATGGAGATCGTCTACGACGACGAGACCCTGCACGGCTACATCACTCGCGCCACCCAGCTGTCCCCGGAGCATCCGGTGCTGGTCGACCGGTTCCTCGAAGACGCCATCGAGATCGATGTGGACGCGCTCTGCGACGGCACCGAGGTCTACCTCGGTGGTGTGATGGAGCACATCGAGGAGGCGGGCATCCACTCCGGCGACTCGGCGTGTGCGTTGCCGCCGGTGACACTGGGCCGCAGTGACATCGAGGCGGTCCGGCGGGCCACCGAGGCCATCGCGTTCGGCATCGGTGTGGTCGGCCTGCTCAACGTGCAGTATGCGCTCAAAGACGATGTGCTCTACGTGCTGGAAGCCAACCCGCGGGCCAGCCGCACCGTTCCCTTCGTCTCCAAGGCCACCGCGGTGCCGCTGGCCAAGGCCTGCGCCCGGATCATGTTGGGCGCCACCATCGCGCAGCTGCGCGAGGAAGGGGTCCTGGCCCGCGAGGGAGATGGCGGGACGACCGCGCGCAATGCCCCGGTCGCGGTCAAGGAGGCCGTGCTGCCGTTCCACCGGTTCCGCAAATCCGACGGCTCGCAGATCGATTCGCTGCTCGGCCCGGAGATGAAGTCCACCGGTGAGGTGATGGGCATCGCGCACGACTTCGGCAGCGCGTTCGCCAAGAGTCAGACAGCCGCGTACGGCTCGCTGCCGACGCGGGGCACGGTGTTCGTGTCGGTGGCCAACCGTGACAAGCGGTCACTGGTGTTCCCGGTCAAACGGCTGGCCGACCTCGGATTCCAGGTACTCGCCACCGAAGGAACCGCGGAGATGCTGCGACGCAACGGGATTCCGTGTGAAGAGGTGCGCAAGCACTACGAGAATCCCAGCGGAGCCGACGACACACGGCTGTCGGCGGTCGACGCCATCCGCGCCGGTGAGGTCGACATGGTGATCAACACCCCGTACGGCAACTCGGGTCCGCGGGTCGACGGCTACGAGATCCGGTCGGCGGCGGTGTCGACGAGCATCCCGTGTGTGACCACGGTGCAGGGGGCGTCGGCGGCGGTGCAGGGCATCGAGGCGAGCATCCGCGGAGACATCGGCGTGATGTCACTGCAGGACCTGCACAGCTCGCTGGGTTCCTGACCGGTGAGCGGTTTCGGTGAGCGGCTGTCTGCGGCGATGGCACAGCGCGGGCCGCTGTGCGTGGGCATCGATCCGCATCCGGAGTTGATGCGGGCATGGGGCCTCGACGTCGACGTCGACGGGCTTGCACGGTTCAGCGACATCTGCGTGACCGCCTTCTCCGATGCCGCTGTCGTCAAACCTCAGGTCGCGTTCTTCGAGGCCTACGGATCGGCCGGATACGCGGTGCTCGAGCGCACCATCGCGGCGCTGCGCTCCGCCGGCGTGCTGGTGCTGGCCGACGCCAAGCGCGGTGACATCGGTTCCACCATGGCCGCCTACGCGGCCGCCTGGGCGGGGGACTCGCCGCTGGCTGCCGATGCGGTGACCGCGTCGCCGTATCTGGGGTTCGACTCGCTGCAGCCGCTGTTGGACACCGCACGCGACCATGGCCGCGGAGTGTTCGTACTGGCCGCCACCTCGAACCCGGAGGGCGCATCCGTGCAGCGGGCGCTGGCCGGCACCCGCAGCGTCGCCCAGACCATCGTCGACGCGGCCGCGGCCTGCAACACGGCTGCAGCGTTCGGCTCGGTCGGTGTCGTGGTCGGCGCCACGCTGACCGAGCCGCCCGATGTCAGCGCGCTCAACGGGCCGGTGCTGGTGCCCGGTGTCGGCGCCCAGGGGGGCCGTCCCGAGGCGCTGGGTGGCCTCGGAGGCGCCCGGCCCGGCCAACTGGTGCCGGCCGTCTCCCGGGACGTGCTGCGTGCCGGGCCGGACGTCGCGCAGCTACGTGCGGCCGCCGACCGCATGCGCGACGCGCTGGCCTACCTGTAGCCGCGACACGCCCGACACGGCCGACCAGCGAAATTTTCGTCGAAACCGCCGGTCGTGAGCCCCGCCGCGCGGCTCGCCGGGCCTCGGCGAACCCCCGTGGGGTCGGTTGTGCCATCGATACCGCCCGTATGCAGGTGGTTTGGCGTTCCCGACGATTTCGGCAACGGCGTAGCGTCACGGCGCCGCCCGCGGCCGCGTGGCCGTGACGCGCCCTACACGCTGGGCTTTTGACGGAAAAACCCGGGGGTGGGGTTAGCTTTCGTCAGGATGCGTGGGTACGGTCGTCCACGCTGGCTGGTTCTGACCAACCCCAACGACCGGCCGAGACAAATCAGATGATGGTGAGAGACGGAGGAACCCCGTGGCCCTTCCCCAGTTGACCGACGAGCAGCGCGCGGCAGCGTTGGAGAAGGCTGCCGCCGCACGTCGAGCGCGAGCCGAGTTGAAGGACCGGCTCAAGCGCGGCGGCACCAACCTCAAGCAGGTGCTCAAAGACGCCGAGACCGACGAGGTCTTGGGCAAGATGAAAGTTTCCGCGCTCCTCGAAGCCCTGCCGAAGGTCGGCAAGGTGAAGGCGCAGGAGATCATGACCGAACTCGAGATCGCCCCGACCCGCCGTCTGCGCGGACTGGGCGACCGTCAGCGCAAGGCTCTGCTGGAAAAGTTCGACCAGTAACGAGTCAGTGAGTGGAGGCGGGGGGCCGGACGACGCCGCGTGCGACAAAGCACCGGTAGTGGTGTTGTCCGGCCCGTCTGCCGTCGGTAAGTCCACCGTCGTGCGTTGCCTGCGTGAGCGCGTCCCGGACCTGTATTTCAGCGTCTCGGTGACCACTCGGGCACCGCGCCCGGGCGAAGTCGACGGCGTGGACTATTCGTTTGTGACAGCAGCCCGATTCCAGGAGCTCATCGACACCGGTGCGCTGCTCGAGTGGGCCGACATCCACGGCGGGTTGCACCGCTCCGGCACGCCCGCCGCGCCGGTGGCGGCCGCCACCGCGGCCGGCCGGCCCGTGCTCATCGAGGTCGACCTGGCCGGTGCGCGCGCGGTCAAAGCGGCGCTGCCCGAGGCGACTACGGTGTTTCTCGCACCGCCCAGCTGGGAGGTGCTCGAGAGCCGGTTGGTGGGCCGCGGCACCGAGACGCCGGAGGTGCGTGCCCGGCGGCTGCAGACGGCCCGCGAAGAACTCGCGGCCCAGGGCGACTTCGACGAGGTCGTCGTCAACGGTCAATTGGAGTCCGCTTGCGCGGAATTGGTATCCTTGCTGGTGGCCCACTCGCAGGTGCCGCGCGATCAGGTGTGATCGCCTTCGTCCTCAAAGTCTTATCCGATTTCGCCAGGAGAATTTCTCAGTGACCAGCCCGCAAGCCGTGCAGGACCTCGACCCGGCCGCCGCCAGCGCCTACGACACCCCGCTGGGTATCACCAATCCCCCCATCGACGAGCTGCTGGACCGCGCCTCGAGCAAGTACGCGCTGGTCATCTACGCCGCCAAGCGCGCACGGCAGATCAACGACTACTACAACCAGCTCGGCGACGGCATCCTCGAGTACGTCGGCCCGCTGGTCGAGCCCGGCCTGCAGGAGAAGCCCCTGTCGATCGCACTGCGTGAGATCCACGCGGACCTGCTCGAGCACACCGAGGGCGAGTAGAGAACGGCTCCCGCGGCGATGAGCCTGCGGGCCGAGAGCGGAAGCTGATGACCGAACGCAAGCGGATCATCGTCGGCGTGGCCGGTGGCATCGCCGCTTACAAGGCAGCCACCGTGGTCCGACAGCTCACCGAGGCCGGACATTCGGTCCGGGTGGTGCCGACGGAGTCCGCATTGCGGTTCGTCGGTGCCGCCACGTTCGAGGCGTTGTCCGGCAATCCCGTCCACACCGGCGTCTTCGAAGATGTCCACGAGGTTCCGCACGTGCGCATCGGGCAGGGCGCCGACCTCGTCGTCGTCGCGCCCGCCACCGCCGATCTGCTGGCGCGCGCGGCCGGTGGCCGCGCCGACGACCTGCTCACCGCGACGCTGCTGACCGTGCGATGTCCGGTGCTCTACGCGCCGGCGATGCACACCGAGATGTGGCAGCACCCCGCCACCATGGAGAACGTCGCCACGTTACGGCGACACGGCGCGGTGGTCATGGAACCCGCGTCAGGTCGGCTGACGGGTTCCGACAGCGGCCCGGGACGGCTGCCCGAGGCCGAAGAGATCAGCACGCTGGCCCAGCTGCTGCTCGCCCGCGGTGACGCCCTGCCCCACGACCTGGCCGGCGTCAAAGCCCTGGTCACCGCCGGCGGCACCCGCGAACCCATCGACCCGGTCCGCTTCATCGGCAACCGCAGCTCCGGCAAGCAGGGGTACGCCGTGGCGCGCGTGATGGCCCAGCGCGGCGCCGAGGTCACCCTGATCGCCGGAAACACCGCGGGTCTGGTCGATCCCGCTGGTGTCGACGTCATCAACATCGGCTCGGCCGCCCAGCTGGCCGACGCGGTGTCCAAGCACGCGCCGGACGCCAACGTCCTGGTGATGGCCGCCGCGGTCGCCGATTTCCGGCCCACCCACCAAGCCACGAGCAAGATCAAGAAGGGTCCGGCCGGCGAGGGCGAGCCCACCATCGAGCTGATCCGCAACGACGACGTGCTGGCCGGCGCTGTCCGCGCCCGCACCGACGGCCAGCTGCCCAACATGAAGGCCATCGTCGGGTTCGCGGCCGAGACCGGCGACGCGAACGGCGACGTGTTGTTCCACGCCCGCGCCAAACTGCAGCGCAAGGGCTGCGATCTGCTCGTGGTCAACGCGGTGGGGGAGAACCGGGCATTCGAGGTCGACCACAACGACGGCTGGCTGCTGTCGGCGGACGGAAATGAATCGGCGCTGGAGCACGGTTCGAAGACTGTGATCGCCAGCCGTATTGTGGACGCAATCGCGGCCTTCCTGCGCACCAGCGCGGGCTAGGCCCGAGCAAGTCAGCGTGCGTGTAAGGGTTGCGCGCAGTGGGGGGACACGCTTGGGTGCAGAAGGCGCCCGCAGCGGAGTCACTAACTACCTCAGGTGTGAGTGAAAGGGATCGGACGTGAGTGAAGCTCGGTTGTTTACCAGTGAGTCGGTGACGGAGGGGCATCCCGACAAGATCTGCGACGCCATCAGCGACTCGGTACTCGACGCGCTGCTCGCCGACGATCCGAAGTCCCGCGTTGCCGTCGAGACGCTGGTGACCACCGGCCAGGTGCACGTGGTGGGCGAGGTGACCACGGCGGCCAAGTCCGCGTTCGCCGACATCACCAACACCGTGCGCGAGCGCATCCTGGAGATCGGCTACGACCACTCGGACAAGGGTTTCGACGGGGAAACCTGCGGCGTCAACATCGGCATCGGCCGGCAGTCGCCGGACATCGCCCAGGGTGTCGACACCGCGCACGAGACCCGTGTCGAGGGCGCCGCCGACCCGCTGGACTCGCAGGGCGCCGGCGACCAGGGCCTGATGTTCGGCTACGCGATCGCCGACACCCCCGAGCTGATGCCGCTGCCGATCGCGCTGGCGCATCGCCTGTCGCGCAAGCTGACCGAGGTCCGCAAGAACGGCACGCTGGACTACCTGCGGCCCGACGGCAAGACGCAGGTCACCGTGCAGTACGACGGCACCACCCCGGTGCGGCTGGACACCGTGGTGCTGTCCACCCAGCACGCCGACGGCATCGAGCTGGAGAGCCAGCTGGCCCCCGAGATCCAGCAGCACGTCATCGACGCGGTACTCGCCGAGCTGGACCACCCGACGTTGGACACCTCGGCGCCGCGCATCCTGGTCAACCCGACCGGGAAGTTCGTGCTCGGTGGCCCGATGGGTGACGCCGGTCTGACCGGCCGCAAGATCATCGTCGACACCTACGGTGGCTGGGCACGCCACGGTGGCGGCGCGTTCTCCGGCAAGGATCCGTCCAAGGTCGACCGCTCGGCCGCGTACGCCATGCGCTGGGTGGCCAAGAACGTCGTCGCGGCGGGCCTGGCTCAACGCGTCGAGGTGCAGGTCGCTTACGCCATCGGCAAGGCCGCACCCGTCGGGCTGTTCGTCGAGACGTTCGGCTCGGAGACCGTCGACCCGGTGAAGATCGAGAAGGCCATCGGGGAGGTGTTCGACCTGCGGCCCGGCGCGATCGTCCGCGACCTGGACCTGCTGCGGCCGATCTATGCGCCGACGGCGGCCTACGGTCACTTCGGCCGCACCGACATCGACCTGCCGTGGGAGCAGCTCAACAAGGTCGATGACCTGAAGAGCGCTGTCTGACGACGATCAAGCGGCGAGGTACGAGCCGCGTTGAGGAGTCAGACCGAAACAGCCCCGTCTGACGACGATCAGGCGGCGAACTCGTAGTCGTCGATGGGGAAGCGGCGGCTTCGCCAGTACGCCTCGAGCGTGCTGGCGGGCCGCAGCGGAACGTCCCCGTTGACGTCGAAGTAGTAGCTGTTGGCCTGCCGACAGCTCTCCTGCCAGAAGATCTGCCGGTGTCGCTTGCGCATCATCTCGGCGAAGTAGCGGTCATTGGCGTCTTGGCGCACCTCCACCCGGCTCGCCCGCCGTCGCTGCGCCGTGCGCAGACAGCGCGCGATGTGATGGGTCTGGGCCTCGATGAGCGCGAAGTACGACGAGCCGACGTATCCGTAGGGGCCGAAGACGGTGAAGAAGTTCGGAAAACCCGGAACGCTGACGCCTTCGTAGGCCTGGAGTCGGTGCTGGGCCCAGAACTGTCCGAGGGACCGGCCGTCGCGGCCGTGGATCGGGAACGTCATGTTCTCGACGTCCATCACCTGGAATCCGGTCGCCAGGATCAGCACGTCGAGCTCGTGCAGGTCGCCGGCCGTGCGAACTCCCGCCCCGGTGACCGATTCGATCGGTTCGGTGACCAACGCGACGTTGTCACGGTTGAACGTGGACAGATAGGTGTTGTGGAATCCGGGGCGTTTGCATCCCACCGCGTAGCGCGGCGTCAGCTTGTCCCTGGTCTGCGGATCCTTCACCTCACGGCGCAGATAGGCGCGGCCGACCTCGGCCATCCGTTTGGCCATCGGGTTGACGGTGAAGTACTGCGCCGGCAGCGGGAAGGTCAGCTCGACGTAGAGCTGGCTGATCATCCGTTGCAGTGTGCGACCCAACGGTAGCCGCAGCAGCGTGCGAGCGGTCTTGCTCAGCGGCACATCGAATTTCGGGAAGCACCAGATCGGTGTGCGCTGAAACACCGTGAGGTGTTTGACGATCGGCGCGATTTCGGGGATCACCTGCACAGCCGAGGCGCCCGTGCCGATGATCCCGACCCTCTTCCCGCGCAGATCGAGGTGGTGATCCCAGCGCGCCGTGTGCACCACGGGCCCGGCGAATGAGTCCACCCCTGCGATGTCGGGGAGCTTGGGCACCGTCAATGCGCCGCTGGCGTTGACCAGAAACCGCGCGGTGATCGCTTCCCGCAGTTCGCCGGACTGCACGTGGAGCCGCCAAAGCTGTTCCTCTTGCACATATTCGGCGCGCAGGACGGTGGTGTCGAAGCGGATCTTGGGGCGTAGCCGGTATTTGTCGACGCAGTGCGCTGCGTAAGCGGCCAGTTCGTGACCGGGTGCGTAGGTGCGGGACCATTCGGTGCTCTGCTCGAACGAGAACTGGTAGGAGAATGACGGGATGTCCACGGCGATACCGGGATAGGTGTTCCAGTACCAGGTGCCGCCGACGTCGTCGCCGGCCTCGACGATGAGGTAGTCGGTGAGTCCCGACCGGTCGAGCGTGATCGCGGTGCCGATGCCGGAGAAACCGGCGCCGACGATCACGGTGTCATAGTCGGGATCCGCCATCTGTGCTCCTTCGTCAGGCCAGCGCGGCACGTAATGCGTGCAGGCCGCGTTCGGTCGCCTCGGTCGCCGCGGGTACCACCTCGGTGTAGGCGAGGTAGCCGTGCACGAGCGATTCGGCGTTGTCCAGGTGCGCGTGCACACCGGCTTCGGTGAGCAATTCGGCGTAGCGGATGCCGTCGTCACGCAGCGGGTCGTGCCCGGCCACGGCGACGTAAGCCGGCGCCAGGCCGGTCAGCTCGCCGCGCGCCGGGATGAGTGTGGCCGGTGGTGACGACAGCTCGCCGTCCCCGAGATACCAGCGGGTGAAACCCTTGCAGGCGTCCAGTGTGAGGATCGGCGCGGAGGCGTTCTCGGCGAACGACGGCAGCGAGGTGTCGAACGTCGTCGAGGGATACCAGAGCAGCTGCATACGCAGCGTGGCTCCGGCGTCGCGGGCGAGTTGGGCCACCACCGCGGCGAGGTTCCCGCCCGCCGAATCGCCTGCCACGGCAACGCGCTGCGGGTCGCCGCCCACTTCGCCGGCGTGCTCGAGCACCCACTGGGTGACCGCCCAGCTGTCCTCGACGGCAGCGGGGTACGGGTGCTCGGGTGCGAGGCGGTAGTCCACCGACACCACCACCGCTTCGGCGCCGACGGCATGGACGCGTGCGGTGCCGTCATAGGTGTCCAGGTCGCCCACCGACCATCCGCCGCCATGTAGGAAGACCACCACCGGCAACACGGACGCGTCGACCGGCGGGCGGTAGACCCGGACGGGGACGGGCCCGGCAGGGGAGTCCACGACGCGGTCTTCGGCGGTGACCTCGGGATGCAGCTCGCGGCGCGGAACTTCGCGGAAACGTTGCCGGGCGGACGCCGGACCGCCGTCGGTGGTCAGTTGGAAGGGAACGGCCTCGAGCACCTTCTGCAGAACAGGATCCAACTCAGCGGTCATGCCGCCACCGTACGCACGCGTCCCGACACCGGTCGAGGTAAACCCCCGTTGAGGCCTGAATTGGCCGACAATATCGGCATGCGACGCCGACCTTCTCCCGCCGCCCGGCCGCGCGCGGCGCGGCCCATCACCCTGGCCCCGCTGACGCTGCTGGAGCTCGACCCGGCCGAGTTCGTGACGTGCGCCGCGGAAGCCGGCTATGACGGGGTCGGGCTGCGGTTGATCCGGGCCACCGAGCAGGAGCCCCTGCGTCCGACGCTCGGCCAGACCCCACTGATCCGAGAGACCCGCAGACGTCTCGACGACACCGGGCTCTTCGTCCTCGATGTCGAGGTGCTCCGGCTGAGGCCGCAGACCCGCGTGCGTGACGAGTTCGGCCCTGTTCTGGAGACTGCTGCCTATTTGGGGGCGACCCAGGCGTTGGTGACGGGCAATGATGGGGACCATTCCCGCCTGGCCGACAATCTGGCGGAACTCGGTGCGTTCGCAGCCGATTTCGGTGTGACACCCAACCTGGAGCCGATGCCGTGGACCGAGGTTGCCGACCTCGACGAAGGGGCCGCGATCCTGCGGCGCTGTGGCAGCGAGCGCGTCGGGCTGTTGGTCGACGCGCTGCACTACGACCGCGCCGGCACCACCCCCGCGACGCTGGCGGCGTTGCCCGATCACTGGTTCGGCTATGTCCAGATCTGCGACGGGACGTGGCCGCGCCCGACCACGATCGACGAACTGCGTTTCCAGGGCCGCAACGCCCGCCTTTTCCCCGGCGAGGGGTGCATCGGTCTGGTGGCGATGCTGCGCGCGCTGCCTCCCGTGCCGGTCAGTATCGAGGCCCCCGTGCAGTGGCGGGCCCCGGCCGGAGTGCGGGCACGTGCGGCACTGCGCGCCGCCCGCGCTGTCATGGTGCTCGCCGAGAGCGAGTCCCTGGCGTTGTCCGCCTGAGTTTTTCGGCTCAGCACTGGGCGCGGGCTGCTTCGAGCAGCTCCGCGACCCGGGCGACGTGTGGCTCCCGGATGATCGAGTCGTGGTCGCAGCGCACCCGCTCGATCTGCAGATCTCCGGTCAGCACTTCAGGCCAGGCTCGAACGTCGTCGAGGTTGAACTCGCTGAGCACCAGCAGGGTGCGCCCGTCGTACCGGCGCGGGCGGTGTAGTCGGCCGACTCGCACACCGACCTCACGCATCGCATCCACCCTCTGTTCGACGGTGCCGCCCAGGATTCCGGCCAGCGGCAGGTGCAGCCGGTTGCGCCACAGCGTCGTGCGGTCGGCCGGCTGCTGCGCCAACAACGTCGACGCGACGTCGGGTACCGTCGCGCGCGCGGCCCGCACCGTCCTCGGCGGCAGGAACGGGTCGAGCATCGCGACCAGGGCGACGTCGTGGCCCAACGCTGTCAGGCGGTGGGCCACATCGATGGCGATGAAGGCACCGAGGGAATGCCCGACCAGTGTGTACGGACCGGCCGGCTGAATCTCGAGCAGGTCTTTGACGTAGCGCCGGCCCGCGCGGCCCACGGTCCAGTCCGGGAACGCCCGATTCTCCAGGCCGTGCGGTTGGAACGTGACCACCGCGGTGTCTGTCGGTAGCCGGTCGGCCAGCGGCACGAACGACAACGCCGAGGCTCCGGCTCCGGCGAAGCAGAACAGCGTCTCGCGGGTGTCCTCGCCGGGTGCGCGCAGCAGCACCGTGGTGGGTGCGAGCCGGCGGTCGTCGGTTCTCGCCTGTCCGCCGCGTCGCGCCTCGACCACCGCGGTGAACTGCGCGACCGTAGGGGCGGATGCCAGGTCAGACGGGGTCAGGGCGACGCCGTGTGCCGCGGCCACGGCTGTGACCATCTGTTGCACGTTGAGCGAATCCCCGCCCAGCGCATAGAAATTCTCGGTGCGTCCGACCGCGTCCAGACGCAGGATCTGCGCCCAGGTCGTCGCGATCTGGGATTCCAGGCCGGGTGCCGGAGGCTCTATCGGCCCGCGGACCGGCGCAGGCAGTGCGCGGCGGTCGACCTTGCCACGCTCGTTGCGCGGCAGCGATTCCAGCATCACGACATGTGCCGGCACCATCCACGCCGGCAGTCGGGTGTGCAACTGCGCGCGCACCTCCGCGATCGCCGGCGTCCTGACTCCCGGTGTCGGGGTGACGTAGGCGGTCAGGGTCGGGGTGTCCTCGGAGTGGTCGGCCAGGACCAGGGCCTCGCGGATTCCCGGGCAGTCCAGCAGTGCCGCTTCGACTTCGGCCGGTTCCACGAGATAGCCGCGGATCTTCACCGCGGCATCCATGCGGCCGAGCACGACCAGGACACCGTCAGCGGTGATACGGGCACGGTCGTTGGTGACGAATGTGGTTGTGCCGTCGGAGTTCTCGACGAAGACGGTGGAAGCCGAGTCCGGCTTGAGGTATCCGGCCGCCAGATGGCGCGACGTGACGGTCAGCCGTCCGTGATCGTCGATGGCGAGCAACTTGTGCGGAACGGCCACCCCCGCCGGGATGACCCCGGTCGGAATGTCGTCGTCCGGCCAGATGTCGTAGTGGGCGATACCCAGCGTTTCGGAGGATCCGGCCCAGTTGGTCAGCACCGCGCCGGGCGCCAACACGCGGGCATCGCGGAAAACGCTGCTGTACACCGGCTCCCCGGTGGTCACGATGCGCTCGACAGCCTCGATGCGACGACCGTCGGCCGACTCGCCGAGCGACTGAAGCAGAGAGGGCGTACACATCACGATGTCGACCTGGGCCAACCGGTCGAGCATTCCCTCGGGCGTGTGGGTGCGTGGGTCGACGGCGACGATCTCCGCACCCGAGAGCAGCGCGCCGACCGCGACGTTGAGGCCGGCGGCGAAGCTGACGGGCATGCACAACGCGACCTTCCGGCCCTCTGTGATGCCGAAGCGGTCGCGGTGCAGGATCCAGTCACTGAGCCAGGTGCCGTGGGTGTGCAGCACCGCCTTCGGTTCGCCCGAAGAGCCCGAGGTGAATTGGATGCTGGTGACCGTCTTCACCTCGGGCAGGGGCGGCAACGCGGCGGCCGGGTCGACGCTCGGGCGGTGCCCGGCCGGCCATACCGTGCAGTGGTCGAGAAGGTCGGTGACCGGGGTGGCCGCGACGTCGCCGACCACGACCGTGTCGATCGGATAACCCTGTTCGACCAGTGCGTCGACGATCCGCAGCATCCGGTCCTGGGGCAGACCGGTGTCCAACGGCACCAACGGAGCGCCCGCGGCGAAGCTTCCGAGGATGACCGCGGCGGTGTCCGGGCTCAGGTTCCCGATCAGCACCACCGGCGCGTCGGGGCGGGGGCGGGCCCGCAGCGCGCGCGCCCAGTCAGCTGCGGCGGCGTCCAAGTCACCGTAAGTGACCGACCCGACGTCGGTGTGCAGGGCGGGCAGGGCGCCGCGTTGCGCGGCGATCTCGGTGAACCGCTCGGTCACCGAGGAGTACCCGATCGGACTGTCCGGCGAGGCAACCTTGCGCACAGGGATTTTGGTCGGCTTCTCAGCGGACGCGGCGGCATCTGATTCGTCGTCCAGCGACTGTCCCCGGGGCGTGGCGGCCACTTTGCGCAGCAGCAGGACTGCCGGTCCCAGCACGATGAGCGTCGTGAGCAGCTCGGCGGCGAGGTACGTGTAGGCCACCGCGTCGATACCCCAGATCGGTGTCGTGACGACCACGCCGGTCACCACCACGATGCCGAGCACCAGTTGAGCTGTGACGGCGAGGCGCAACCGCCGCTGCAGCCGGGCCAGCGCCGTGTAGATCGTCACCAGTGCCACAGACGGCAATGTCAATGCCATGATGCGGATCAGCGTGGTGCCTTGCTCGGCGTAGTCCGGACCGAGGATGCCGAGGATCACCGGTGCGGCGATCTGCAGCGCCACGCAGCCACCCAGCGCCGCACCGCCGCACAGCATTACGAAGCGCTTCGTGCACGCCCGCAGGTCCGCGTCCGGAGTCGAGGCGGTCGCGATGAACGGCGCGGCCGTGGCGCCGATCAGCACCCCCACGGTGTTGACCACCAGCCAGCACATCGAGAAGTACGCGTTCATCTCGGTGCCGAGTTGAGCGACGACGACCAACGGCACCAGCAGCGGAACGGTCACCGCGACAGCGTTGATCAGATAGGAGCTGGCGAAGAACTCGACGAGTTGGCGGCGACCCGGCAATGTCGAGGTGCCACGGTGGCGCGCAGCCTCCTTGCGGATCACGATGAATGCGATGGCTGCAGTGATCACAGCTGCGGGAAGTACCCAGGACCACACGATCGCTGCTCCGGTGGCCAGCGGGATCAGCGCGGCCACCGCGATCAGCTTCGCAGTGGACTGGGTGATGTTCTTGGTCGCGATCGTGCGGGCGCGTCCCAGCCCGATCAGTACTTGATCCTGCAGCGCGTAGACCGCCAACACGGCGACGAACAACGGAAAAGCCACCGCCTCGGTGACATTCGGAAACAGTTGCGCCCGCGGCCCGACGAACACGAACACCACGCCGAACATCAGTGCCGCGCACACCACGAACACGGTCCCGTTGCGCACCAGGCGCTGGGTGTGCCGACCCGCCAACGGCAGGAAGCGTTCGTAGAGGCTGCCGAGGCTGAAATTCGCCAGAATCGCGATCAGACTGGCCGACGAGATGATCGCCGAAGCGCGCCCGACCTCGGCGGTGGAGTACCCGCGTGCCGCGACCGTCCAAAACACAAAGCCCAGTAGGCCGGTGGCCGCGCTGGAGGTCATCACGGCCACGATGTCGATACCGAGCCCCTGACCATTGCGGTGACGTAGGGCGGTCGGCGCCGCAGGAATGATGCGCGCAGCGCCGGGAACTCCTGTGGTCGGCATTGAATCGAATCCTCGTGAAAAGTGCTGGGGCGTCGGCCACCGGCGGTGGGGCAGGCCGTATCGGCCGCAGGGTGACGATACTAAAGTCCATGAGCTTTGCTTAGGCTACCCAAAGCTGTGATGCTCGCCATAGTCGAGGTGGTGGCAGGCTGCAGCGGGCGTCAATTTATTAGGGTTCGTTCTCGACCGATTGTCTGCTGTTCTCGCAATCGGCGTACTTCTTTGCGTTCCGGAGCTGACCGCAACGAAAATAAAACTGCCTCAAGGAGTTTGAGACGTGACAGAGATTGCACCCGGTTCTCAGGTGCAGGTCGAAGCAAACATCGGCGACTTCTTGTACGACATCGAGGAGACTCCGGCGGACGCGCACAGCCCCACCGTCTCGGTGGTTCTGCCCACCCGCAACGAGGCCCGGAACCTGCCCTACGTCGCCGAGCGGATGCCGCCCGTCGACGAGATCATCGTCATCGACGGTGGATCCGAGGACGGCACCGCCGACGTGGCACGGACGCTGTGGCCACAGGCTGTGGTCATCGAGCAGACCCGCAGCGGCAAGGGAAATGCGTTGGCGTGCGGCTTTCGGGCCGCGACCGGTGACATCATCGTGATGATCGACGGCGACGGATCCACCGACCCGGCCGAAATCCCGCTGTTCGTCGCGGCTTTGACCGAAGGTGCCGATCTGGCCAAGGGCAGCAGGTTCGCCGGCGGTGGCGGCAGCGACGACATCACGCACATCCGGCGGCTCGGCAACAAGGGCCTGAACTGGTTGGTCAACCGGATCTTCGGTACCGAATTCAGCGACCTGTGCTACGGGTACAACGCTTTCTGGCGTCGTAACCTCGGATGTCTGGACCTGCCCCCGGTGGATGCCGTCACGCCGCAGTGGGGTGACGGGTTCGAGATCGAGACCGTGATCAACGTGCGCGCCGCACGCAGCGGCTGGCTGATCCGCGAGGTGGGCAGCTTCGAAGGCAAGCGAATCTACGGGCGCAGCAACCTCAATGCGGTGACCGACGGTATGCGCGTGCTGCGCACGATCCGTCGGGAACGTCGCGAGCACCGCGCGGTGCGCGCAGTCGTCGCGACCGGCTGAATCCGTGGTCGCACACCTTGGGCCACTGGCGAGTCCAGTGGCCACTCAAATATGCGTCAGCGTCGTCGTCTGCTGCTACACCATGCGACGCCGACAGGTGCTGGGTGGCGCGGTCGACGCCGCACTCGGCCAACTCGAGCCCGCCGACGAGTTGATCGTGGTCGTCGACGGGGACGACGATGAGCGCGCCGACGAGCTGTACCGTGACCTGTCGGTCACCTACTCGGATCGAATCATGCTGGTGCGCAACGAGTTCGCGCGCGGCCTCTCGGGCGCCCGAAACACCGGGCTGCAGGCGGCCATCGGAGACGTCGTGGTGTTCCTCGACGACGACGCGGTATTGCACAGCGGAGGACTCGATGCCGTCCGGACCGCATTCGTCGACCCGGCCGTCACCGCCCTCGGCGGCGCGGTACACCCGGACTGGTACGGTGGTACCGCTCCTACCTGGTTCCCGCCCGAATTCGGTTGGGTCGTCGGGTGCGACTATCGCGGCCTGCCGGCCGACGGCGCCCCGATCCGCAACCCCATCGGCGCCGCGATGGCTGTGCGCCGGGCTCCACTCGACGAGATCGGCGGCTTCTCCTCGGCGCTCGGACGTGTCGGCACAGTCCCGACCGGTTGCGAGGAAACCCTGATGGGCATCGCGCTCGCGCAACGGGACCCGCGCGCCCGCATTCTCAGGAACACCGACTTCGCGGTCTCGCACCTGGTGACACCCGACCGCGCCACCGTGTCGTACTTTGTCAGCCGGTGTTTCCACGAGGGTCGCAGCAAGGCGGTGCTGACCTCGCTGTGCGGACAGCGCTCGTCACTGCGCAGCGAACGGACCTACACCACCAGGACGCTGCCATCCGGGATGTGGCACGCCCGCGCGGATGTGAGCCGGATGGCGGCCATGGTGGCGGGGCTGATCGTCACGACGATCGGCTACCTGGTGGGCCGGCTCGACCTCCGGCGCCGAAAGGATCTGCGGTGAAAATGATCTCGGTATGGCTGCGTGACCCGCGAGTCACCGGCTGGGTGTCGTTGACCACCGTGATCTACCTGGCGGCCGAGTGGATCGTCTCCGCCTCGTGGCGCGGCTACTACGGCTACCGCGACGACCCGGTCGGGCCGCTGGGCGTCGCGTTCTGCGGTCCGCAGGGCAACTGGCCGTGCAGCGACCTGTACCGGGTCATGAACGTCGCCCTGGTCCTCACGGGTCTGGCGATCGCGTTCGTGGCGGTGAGTCTGTTGATGCAGCGTGTCGTGGACCGCGGGCCCGCCATCACCCTCGGTGTCGGCGGTGTCGCACTGGCCGCGGCCGGGGTGATCACCCAGCACGTCAGTTACGTGTGGAACTCCACGCTGCTCGCGGTGTTCATGACACTGTGCTCGGTGGGCGCGGTGTTCCTGGCCACCAGCGGCGCGGCACGCCTGTCCGGTGAGCGCCGGTTCGCAGCCGTTGTCGCCGGAACATTCGGCGTCGTCGGTTATTTCATGTTCGTCGGGGGACATCTCGTCTTCGGACTGGGGGGAGCGCAACGCATGGCGATCTACGGTGTGTTGGCGGCGGTGATCGCCGTCGGAACCGCTGGAATGCGGACGAAAACCGCGGTGGGGGTGTCCCAGTGAGCCGGGTGCACTCGACGCGATGGCGAGCGGCGGCGGTGGCCGCCGTCTTGGCGTTGTGCGGGTGCGCCGCACCGACGACGGTCGGACATGCCGAACCGGCCGGACCGCACACCCTCTTCTTCGACGACTTCGACGGACCGGGCGGCTCGGCGCCGTCGCCGCAGTGGCGCCACGACGTCGGCGGAGGCGGTTGGGGCAACAACGAGATGCAGGTCTACACCGACCATCCCGACAACGTCAGCCTGGACGGACACGGGCATCTGGCCATCACCGCGCGCGGTGACAGCCAGAACCGGATCACTTCTGCACGCGTGAACACCAAGGGGACGTTCGACTTCACCTTCGGGCGCGCCGAGGCGAGGATCGCGCTGCCGGCGGGGCGGGGACTGCACCCGGCCTTCTGGCTACTGGGTTCCGATGCCGACCAGGTCGGGTGGCCCGAATGCGGGGAGATCGACGTCATCGAAACCCTCAACGACGCCTGGGAATATCACACCGGCGTGCACGCACCGCGCAGCGGTCTCGCACGCGGACAGGAGATCTCGGCCGCCGCGCCGGCGCCGTTCCCGCTCGCCGGCCAGTTCCACACCTACTGGGTGGAACGCACGCCCGGCCGCATCGTCACCGGCATCGACGACAGGACGTTGCTCACGGTCACCCCGGCCGACCTCGCCGAGGGCGGCCGCTGGGTCTTCGACGCCCCGTTCTTCCTGCTGCTGAATCTCGCCGTGGGTGGCGACTGGCCCGGACCGCCGGACCACTCGACGCCGAATCCGTCCACGATGCTCGTTGACTGGGTGCGGGTGGTGGCGCTGTGACGCGACGCATCGTCGAACCTGCCATGCCGCCGCAGGGCGGTCCGGAGTGGTCGAAGGCACGCTGGGTCGGTCTGATCGACTTGGACGACTGGGAAGTCGCTGCGTCCGGCACGCTCGAATTCGAGGCCGGTCACTGCGAGGGCTACCGCACGGCTCGGGTGCTGCTGCGGTCGGGATTGCAACCCGTCGCCTTCGTCGAGGCGCCGCTGGTCGACGGGGTGGCGCGAATCGCGGTGCCGGAGAGGCCCCCAGCCGTCGACCCGGACATGTCCGAGCTGCCGCCCATCTCGGTGGTGGTGTGCACCCGGGAGCGTCCCGACCAGTTGGCCGATGCGCTGCAATCGATTCTGGCGCTCGACTATCCGTGCTTCGAGGTGGTGGTTGTCGACAACGCGGCGCGCACCGATGCCACCGCCCGTGTCGTGCACGGTATCGCCGACCCACGCGTACGGTACGTCGAGGAGCCTGTCGCCGGGCTGTCGACCGCCCGCAACACGGGTCTGCGCGCGGCCCGCCACAATCTGGTGGCCTACACCGACGACGACGTCTACGTCGACCGGTACTGGCTGCGCGCCATCACCGGCGGGTTCGCCCGCTCACCGCGGGTGTCGTGTGTGTCCGGACTGGTGCCCAGCGGTGAATTGCGCACGGCCGCACAGGGCTACTTCGATCAGCGGGTGTCCTGGTCGGGGTCGCTGCAGCCGCAGCTGTTCACACTGGACAACCCGCCGCCCGATCAGCCGCTGTTCCCGTTCCAGGTCGGCCGGTTCGGCACCGGCGCGAACTTCGCGGTCCGGCGGGACCGGGTGCTCGAACTGGGCGGCTTCGACGAGGCGCTCGGCGCCGGCACCGCCGCGCAGGGCGGTGAAGATCTCGACCTGTTCTTCCGAATCCTGACCGGGGGCGACGCGCTGGCCACCGAGCCGTCGGCGATCGTGTGGCACCGCCACCGCAGCGACAACGACGCGCTGCTGGCCCAGGCACGCGGTTACGGTCTGGGCCTGGGGGCCTGGCTGACCAAGGTGGGGCTCGACCCGTCGCACCGGCGCCTGCTGGCCACGGTCGTCCGACGCCGGTTCCGCTACTCGGTGCGCGCCGGCGCCGAGTACGGCGCGATCATCGCGCCGCCGCTGGACTTCCGGCAGGACGTGCCGTCCTCCGTCGGCCGGATCGAGGTGCTGGCCGTGCTCGGTGGTCCGCGCGCGCTGTGGCAGGGCAGACGGCGCCGTGCCCGGGACGTGCCGACGGCGGGGCGGTCATGACCGCGACGCTGGAATCTGCTGTGGCAGCGGAGGTCACGTCGGTTCCGGTGCCACGGGTCCGGTCGCGTCGTCCGGTCATCCGGGTGCGCCAGGCAGATGTGGCCGCGCTCGGTGCTCTGGCCGGCGCGGTCGCACTGACAGGTCTGCCGGCGCCGGTCCGCGCGGCCGCGTTGACGCTGTTCGTCGTGCTCGGCCCGGGGGCGGCGGTGCTCACCTGGGTGCCCATCCCGCGACGTGCGCTGCCGGCGACGGTGCCGACGCTCGGAATGGCGATCTGCACCCTCACGGCAATCGTGGCCATGTGGTCGTATCGCTGGACGCCCCACGACATCCTGTGGACGCAGGTGGTCGCCGTCGCTGCCAGCAGCGCGCTGTGGTACTACCGCACCGGCAGCACGCCGCTGGCCGCGACGAGGTCGTGGCAGTGGCGCAGCGTCGTCCGCCCGGCCAGAGAATCGATTGGGCGACAGTATTTTTCACTGGTGCTGAGCGCATCGGCGATCGTGTTGTGGGCGGTCGCGGTACCCGGGCTGCCCGGACTCGACGCCGGCTACTACGGTCTGCTGTTCTCCGGGACCGGACCGCTACTGGCGATCTGTATCGCGTTGTGCACCTGGGCGCTGCTGGTCGCGGTGCGCAACCGGCAGCTGGTGCCCGCGGTGGTCTCGGTGGGCGCGGCCATCGTGGTGTCGCGGGTCACGACGTTCGTCGCCACGGAGGTCCCGCTCTACGACTGGACCTACAAGCATCTCGCCGTGGTCGACTACATCCAGGTGCACGGCAAGTTGGCTCCCGATGGCACCGACATCTACGCGCAGTGGTCGGCGTTCTTTGCGGTGTGGGCCTGGTTCTGCGACGTCACCGGCTTCCCGGCGATGTCGGTCGCGCACGTGTTCGCACCGTTCATCCACGTGCTGCTGGCGTTGACGGTGTACAGCGCCGCCCGGGTCCTCGGACAGAGTCGGCGCACAGCGGTGACAGCCGCGTTCGTCGTCGAGATCGCGAATTGGGTGGGACAGGACTATTTCTCGCCGCAGGCATGGTCTCTGGTGCTGGCGTTCGGCACGTTGACGCTGCTGCTGGCCTCGCCACGCAGTCCCGCGTGCGGGGTCCTGAGCATCGTGCTGTTCGCCGCGATGGTGCCCACCCACCAGCTGACGCCGTTCTGGGTGGTGGCCGTCGCGTTCGCGCTGTGTCTGTTCAAGCGTGCCCGTCCGCGGTGGGTCGCGGTCGCGATGGCGGGGATCGTCCTGCTGTACCTGCTCCTCAACCTCGAGGCGGTGCTGCCCTACGGGCTGTTGTCCGGCGGCAGCCCGATCTCCAATGCCGCCAGCAACGTGCTGACCTCCGGGCTGCCGGCCAAGGACTTCACGTCCGCTGTGGTGCGTTCGGTGTCGATCCTGGTGCTGCTGAGCGCGGCTGCTTGCGCCCTCTGGCGCTGGCGGCGTCGGCACCCGGCGTTCGTGCTCGCCATCCTGGCGTTCAGCCCGTTCGGTCTGTTGTTCGGACAGAGCTACGGCGGTGAGGCCATCTTCCGGGTCTACCTGTACTCACTGCTGGGATGTGCCCTGTTGATCGCTCCGGCGATCGTGGCGGCGGTCGACCGGCGCCGCAACGCTTCGCGACGCACACGGATGGTCAACGGCACCGCGGCCATGCTCGGCCTGACGACTGCGGCGGTGGCCGGTCTGCACGGTTACGTCGCGCTGTGGCCGCTGGTGTACGAAACCCGCGCCCAAGTCGACCTGATGGACCGCATCACCGACGGCGCCGACGTTCGGACGCGCCTGGTGATGCTGCGACTGGCCGGTATGCCGACGCGGCTGAACGCCAGCTATGCCGAGGTCACACTGCACAACCACTACTTCGACCAGACGATCGGTTATGACCTGTGGGACGGGCGCGACCCGCGATTACCGGAACTGAAGGCCGCGTTCCCCACGCCGCAGGACATCAAGACCCTCGACGATTACGCACAGTACGACGCGTTCCGCGCCTACGTGATGTTCAGCCCGCAGTCGAACAGGGCGGTGCGCTACTACGGCGACTTCCGTCCCGAGGCGATCGAGATCATCCAGCAGGCGCTGCGAGAGTCGAAGAACTGGACGGTTTTTCACGAGGACGGCGAGGTGCTGGTGTTCCGCACCGCCCACGACTGGGATGTCCCACCGCAGCTGACCGCGGCCCGCTGAGTTCACCGCCCGCGTGGCGTCAGCAACGCTCGGGCACGTGCGGGCACGGTCGCCAAGGCCGCTCCGATGCGCTCGGGGTCGAAGACTGCGTCGTGGAACTCAGCGGTCAGCCATGCCGTACCCAACACCGACGATGTGGTGACCGTGACCCCGCACGGACCGGCGGGGTCGCTGGCCACCAGCACCCGGGCGTGCGCGGGATCGGAGAACGACCACGCCGACCGAGGAACCTCACCCACGCTGGAGTGCAGCAGACGCATGCGCGGGCGGGCCGGTGCGGTCCGCACCGGTTGCGCTCCGGAGCGCAACGCCACATGGGCCTTGACCGTGCCGGCCACCAGGTTGGCGACCGGGCGGGCGATGCGGGTGGCGTCGGTCATCGCGTCGTGCAGGTGCCGCGGGTCGGCATGCTCGACCGGGAAGCTCAGTCCAGCCGAGAATGATCCCAACGTCCCGCGCCCCTGCGGCAGGTAGCGCCGCACGTCGACCGGCACCGTCACCTCGGGCTCGATGTCGAATCCCTCGTCGGCGAACGCCGCGTGCAGCGCGCAGGTGTACGCGGCGAACAGGCTGACCCCCGGCAGATGCGAATCACGTTGTACCCGAATATCGTTCACGTCATGTTCGGGGATCCGCAGCACGCGGGTCGATGTCGACGATGCGACGGTGGTCGAGCTCGGCGGATCGGATGTGCTGACGGTGCCGGCGTGGCGGCGGTGCTGTCGCCACAGCGGGAGCAGACGGTGCGGGGACAACCCGATCGCGCGGGCCGCGGCGCTGACCAGCGGGGGTGTGGTGTGCCGGTAGGGCTTCCACAATGTGTCATCGGCCGGGTCCACGACGCCCAGCAGCACCGCGATCAGCAGGTCCAGCAGCGGAATCTCGCCGAGTCCGTGACTGAAATCGAGGGCGAGGTAGTCGTCGGCGGCGAGCACCCGCAGGCTCGTCGGCGGCAGCCGACGCAGGTGGGCCACCAGTTCGGTCGGCTCGGACTGCGGTGCGCGGCTGATGGTGTGGACGGCGCCGGCCACCGATTCGGGCGCGAAACGCCAGCGGGTGCTGGTGGTCGACGGGATCAGCCCCACCCGGGCCTCGGGACCGGCATGCGCCATCGCGAGCAGTCGCTGGGTGAGCAGATCGGCCGACGGCAGTTCGAAAGGACCGAGTACGACCGCCGAACGACGGTAGCTGTGCTGAACGTCGAGGGCAGCCACCCTGACCGTGTCCGGTTGCCGGTCGCGTGGTCTGCGGGCCATCACGGGGCAACCTATCAAGTAGGTTCTGTCGCATGACCAGCACCCGCGAACTACCTGCCGCCCGGTTGCTGTGGTGCGCGGCTGCGGTGGTGGCGGCAGGCTACGGCCTGTTCCTGATCGTCACGACGACCCGGGTCGGGGTCGGCGCGGAACTCACGGGTCAGTTCACCGGCCAGCCTGCGGCGAAGGCGCTGGCCGCTGTGCTCCTGGCCGGGGCGGCTGCACTGCACGCCGTGGCGCGGGAACGCCGGTGGCTCGTCGCCGCGCTGCTGTTCTCGGCCGTGGGCGACTATCTGCTGGCAACGCCTTGGTGGGAACCGTCATTCGTGCTCGGACTGGCCGCGTTTCTGGTCGCGCACCTGTGCTTTCTTGCGGCACTGGTCCCGATGGCGGTGCTGTCGGTGGCGCGGGTGGTCTGCGCGGCACTGGTGGTGGTCGCCTGTGCGGCGTTGCTGGTGTGGTTCTGGCCGCGCCTGGTCGAGCAGGGGATGACGGTCCCGGTCACGCTGTACATCGCGGTGCTCGGCGCGATGGTCTGCGCCGCGTTGCTCGCCGATCTGCCGACACCGTGGACCGCGGTCGGTGCGCTGTGCTTCGCGGTATCGGATGCCATGATCGGGATCAACGTGTTCGTCCTGGAGTCGGAGACGCTGGCGGTTCCGATCTGGTGGGTCTACGCCGGCTCGTTGCTGCTCATCACCGCCGGTTTGCTCTTCGGCCGGACGTCTGTGCCGTCTGTTAGACCTGCGGTGTGACCACGACCAGGCGGCCCGCCGAGCACGAACCGGTCGCACGAGTGCTCCCCATGCTCACCGTGCCGCACCTCGACCGCGAGTTCGACTACCTGGTCGCCGACGAGCAGTCCAACGACGCGCAACCCGGGGTGCGGGTCAAGGTGCGGTTCAATGGCCGCCTGATCGACGGGTTCCTCCTCGAAAGGCGTTCGGAGACCGACCATGTCGGCAACCTCGGATATCTGGAGAAGGTGGTCTCGCCCGAAGCGGTGCTGACCCACGACGTGCGACGGCTGGTGGACGCGGTGGCCGCACGGTACGCAGGGACCCGCGCCGACGTCCTGCGCCTGGCCATACCGCCGCGCCACGCGACCGTCGAGAAGCGGCCGGCCGAGCGTCCGGGACCGTGCACGCCCCGCCCGGTGGACACCACCGAGTGGGCGTCCTACAGCGGCGGACCGCAGTTCATCGCAGCACTCGCCGAGGGCCGCGCCGCGCGGGCGGTGTGGCAGGCGCTGCCCGGGGAGACGTGGGCGGACCGGCTGGCCGAGGCTGCGACGGTCACGGTCGGTGCCGGGCGCCGCGTGCTCGCCGTGGTGCCCGATCAGCGCGACGTCGACGCGCTGCACGCCGCGGTGACCCAGCGTGTCGAGGCACCCCATGTCGTGGCGTTGTCGGCGGGGCTGGGCCCGTCCCAGCGGTATCGGCGGTGGCTGTCGGTGCTGCGCGGCGACGCCCGGGTGGTGATCGGTACGCGCAGCGCGGTTTTCGCTCCTGTCGCCGACCTCGGCCTGGTGCTGCTCTGGGACGACGGCGACGACTCGCTGGCCGAACCCCGCTCGCCGTACCCGCACGCCCGCGAGGTCGCGATGTTGCGTGCACACCAGGCGCGGTGCGCCGCGGTGCTCGGCGGATACGCCCGCACCGCCGAGGCGCAGGCCCTGGTGCGCAGTGGCTGGGCCCACGACCTGACCGCCGGCCGCCAGACGGTGCGGGCGCGGGCACCACGCGTGGTCGCGCTGGAGGACAGCGCATACGCCCAGGAACGGGATCCCGCCGCGCGCACCGCGCGCCTGCCGACGGTCGCGCTCGACGCAGCCCGCGCGGCATTGAAAGCCGGTGCGCCGGTGCTTGTTCAGGTACCCCGGCGGGGGTATGTGCCGGCTCTGGCCTGCGCCAGATGCCGGACGGTGGCGCGGTGCCGGCACTGCACCGGTCCGCTGTCGTTGCCGGGCCGCGACGCCCCGGGCGCGGTGTGCCGGTGGTGCGGCCGCGACGACGTGACGCTGCGTTGCGCGCGCTGCGGCAGCGACGCCGTGCGCGCAGTCGTCGTCGGTGCCCGCCGCACCGCTGAAGAACTCGGGCGCGCGTTCCCCGGGACCCCGGTGGTGACCTCCGGTGGCGACAGCGTCGTGGCCGCCGTGCCGCAGCGGCCGACGGTCGTCGTCGCGACACCCGGGGTCGAACCCGTCGCCGAAGGCGGGTATGGCGCGGCGCTGCTGTTGGACTGCTGGGCACTGCTGGGGCGCCAGGATCTGCGGGCCGCCGAGGACACCCTGCGACGCTGGATGGCCGCGGTGGCGTTGGTGCGCAGCCGCACCGACGGCGGCGTCGCGGTGGTGGTCGCCGAGTCGGCGATACCGACCGTGCAGGCGCTGATCCGCTGGGATCCCGTCGGCCACGCCGAAGCCGAACTCGATGCACGCGGCGAGGTCGGATTGCCGCCGGCGGTACACATGGCAGCCATCGACGGCACCACCGACGCCGTCCACGCCCTGCTCGACGCCGCGGAGTTGCCGGACCGGTCCGAGCCGCTCGGGCCCGTCGAGTTGCCGTTCAACGCGCGCAGGCCCGCCGGCCTGGCACCCGATGAACCCGTCAGCAGAATGCTGGTGCGCACACCGCGCGACGGCGGCCTGGCGTTGGCGGCGGCCCTGCGCAAGGCGGCCGCGGTGGCCAGCGCCCGCCACGACACCGAGCCGGTTCGCATCCAGATCGACCCGCTGCACATAGGCTGATGCCCATGTCGGTCTGGCGGCTGGTCAAGGTGCTGATCCCGCTGTTGTTGATCGCCGCCGGAATGTTGTGGCCCTTGGCGTTTCGCGGCGACTCAAGTGGCGGAGCGCCAGCGGCCGACCCGGTGGTGCTCACCCGATACGACGTCGACATCCGTGTCGACGCCGCCGGCGACCTGACCGCGGTGGAGACCATCACCGGTCAGTTCCCCGGCGACCGCCACGGCATCTTCCGCTATTGGGATGTGGCCAACCAGAATTCGCCACGAGTCCGGCAGGTGCCTGAGGTCACGTCCATCCTCATGGACGGTCGACCCGCGCCCTACCAGATGCTCTCCGAAGGCGGGGGACGGTTCGTCGTCGCCAAGATCGGCGACCCCGACCGTTACCTGAGCTACGGCACACACGTCTTCGAGATCCGGTACACCATCCCAGGAGTCCTCGATCCGAGTGAGGACGACCCCGACTCGGTCTTCTTCTGGAACGTCATCGCCCCCGCCTGGAACAACGAGATCCGCCGCGCGAACGTCTCCGTCACACTGCCGAGTGCGGTCGATGGCGCGCAGTGCTGGGTCGGGTTCGGTGCCGGAACCCCGTGCCTGGACCTGGCGGTGCGGGACAACCGGGTCACGTTCTCCGCGGCGGACCTCGCGCCACGCACCCCGGTCACTGTGCGCGCCGGCGTGGAGCTCCCGCCGCCACCGCGCGCCGAAGTGCCCTGGCCCTATTACTGGGACCGCATTCTCGGACAGTCCCCGACGGGCGTGGCCTGGATCCTCGGGGTGACGGTCTTGGCGGGGCTGGCCGCGCTGCTGTGGCTGCGGACCATCGTCGAGAAGCCGCCGGGCTTCCCGCTGCAGTACGCGCCCCCGGACGGCCTGGGGCCGGTGCAGACGGAGTACATCCGCACCGAGTCGGTGCCGAAAACCGGTCTTACCGCGACGCTGTTCCACCTCGCCGAACGCGGACTCGTCGAACTACGCCAGGTCGACGACACCCAGTGGAACGTAGAAGGAATCGCCGAACCCGCCCGGTGGCGTGACGTCGACCCGGTCAGCGCGGCAGTGGCCGCCGCGCTCAAAGTCGACCGGCGCGGCAAGCCGTTCCAGGCCGAGAAAACCGCTGCCGCGGGAAAGAAGCTGTCGCAAGCCAGAAGCGAGATGACCACGGCGGTCAAGAAGTGGGCGGTGGAGTCGGGATACATGGTCACCCGCAAGCGGGAGCTGTGGCTGCGCGCGGCCAACGCCGCCGCGTTCGTGGCGATGGTGTGCGCGTTCTTCCGCTGGGGATTCCCCACCACGATGTCGGCGCTGCCCTTCGCGGCGTTCTTCCTGTTCTCGACAGTGTCCTGGCGCGACGGCGTCGGCACCCGCCGAACCAGGGCCGGCCGCGAACTCTGGTCGCGCGCTGGGGGTTTCCACCGCGTGCTGAGCACCGACTCCGCGGAGTCGCGGTTCGACTTCGCCGCCCGCAGAGACCTCTACACCGCCTACGTGCCGTACGCGGTCGCGGCCGGAGTCGCGGCGCTGTGGGCCAAGAAGTACCACGCCGAAACCGGGCTGGCCGCACCGCAACCGGAGTGGTACGGCGCCTCGGTCACCTCGCACAGCAGTGCGGACACCGCAGCGGGCGGGGCAGACGCGGATTTCGACAGCTTCGAGTCGGCATTGGCATCGTCGATCGGCGCCTACACCGCGTCGCAGGCCTCGTCGTCGAGCGGTTCGAGCAGCAGCTTCGGTGGCGGTGGCGGTGGCGGTGGAGGAGGCGGATCGTGGTGACAGTCGCATTGGCCGTAGCCCTGGTGGTGGCGGTGCTCGTCGGAACCTGCTTCGTCGTCGGACACAACAAGATCCGCTCGGCCGACGTCCGGGTCAGCGAAGCGCTGTCCGGCATCGACGTCGAGCTGACCCGCCGCGCCGCGCTGATCCCCGCGCTGGTGCACACGGTGTCGAGCTTCGCCGCGCACGAGAAGGCCGTCCTGGACCGGGTGACCGACGCGCAGTCGGCGCTGACGTCGGCCACCGGCAGCGCGTCGGTGACACGGCGCAGCACCGCCGAAGAGCAATTCGACACCGCACTGGCCCCGCTCTTGGCGCTCGGGCAGCGTTACCCGCAGCTGAACTCCTCGCACAACTTCGCCGACCTGCAGCACAACCTCGCCGACACCGAGGACAAGCTGGCTTTCGCCCGGCAGTACTACAACGACGCCGTGGCCGGATTGAACCGGCTGCTCACCACCATCCCGTGGATGTTCGTCGCCCCGCTGACCGGGGTCACGGAAAGGGAGTACTACCGGGCCCCTCGGTAGCGCCGGGGCCGTCCCTAGACTGGCGCGGTGCGACTCGTCTTCGCCGGCACACCGGAACCGGCCCTGCCCTCCCTGCGCCGGCTCATCGACTCGCCCCGCCACGAGGTGGTCGCGGTGCTCACCCGCCCCGACGCGCCGGTGGGGCGGCGCGGCCGACCGACCCCGTCGCCGGTGGCGCAACTGGCGGCCGAACACGACATCCCGGTGTTGCGACCGCCCCGACCGAACGCCGCGGAGTTCGTCGCCGAGCTCGCGGAGATCGGGCCCGACTGCTGCCCCGTGGTGGCGTTCGGGGCCCTGCTGCGCGACGAACTGCTCGCCGTTCCGCGGCACGGTTGGGTCAACCTGCACTTCTCGGTCCTGCCGGCGTGGCGGGGCGCCGCGCCGGTCCAGGCAGCGCTGGCCGCCGGCGACACCGTCACCGGCGCCACCACCTTCCAGATCGAACCGGACCTGGATTCGGGACCGGTGTTCGGTGTCGTCACCGAAACCATTCGCCCCAGCGACACCGCCGGCGACCTGCTCGACCGGTTGGCGGTCTCCGGGGCCGAACTGCTCGAGGCCACCCTCGACGGCATCGCCGCCGGCACCCTGACCGCGGTGCCGCAACCCGCCGACGGCGTGAGCATCGCCCCCAAGATCACCGTCGACGACGCACGTATCCGCTGGGACCTGCCGGCCCACGTCGTCGACCGCCGCATCCGTGCGGTCACCCCCAACCCGGGTGCCTGGACGATGATCGGCGACCTGCGCGTCAAGGTCGGCCCCGTCGCTCTGTCCTCCGACGCCGCGGAAACCCTTGCGCCCGGCGAGATCTCGGTCGGCAAGAAGACGGTGCGCGTCGGCACCGGCTCGGTCCCGGTGGAGCTGTCCACGGTGCAACCGCCGGGCAAGAAGGCGATGAACGCCGCCGACTGGGCGCGCGGCGCGCGCCTCGAGGACCTCGGGTGGGCGCGGTGACCGGGCCCGGCCGCAGACGGCCCCAGAAGCGACGACCGCTCGATCCGGCCCGGCGCGCGGCGTTCGACGTGCTGCGCGCGGTCTCGGACAAGGACGCCTACGCCAACCTCGCGTTGCCGGCGATTCTGCGCGACCGCGGACTCAGCGGCCGCGACGCGGCGTTCGCCACCGAACTGGCCTACGGTGCGTGTCGCAGCCGCGGGCTGCTCGACGCCGTCATCGCCGCGGCGGCCGGCCGGCCGGTCGACCGCATCGACCCGGTCCTGCTCGACCTGCTGCGCCTCGGCGCCTATCAGTTGCTGCGCACGCGCGTCGAAGATCACGCCGCGGTGGCTACCACCGTGGAACAGGCCGGCATCGAATTCGACACCGCCCGTGCGGGATTCGTCAACGGGGTGCTTCGCACGATCGCTCGCCGCGACGAGGCGTCCTGGGTCGACGAACTGGCCCCGCCGAAGTCCGAAGACCCGATCGGGCATCTCGCGTTCGTCCACGCACATCCCCGCTGGATCGCGCAGGCGTTCGCCGACGCGCTGGGAGCGCGCGCCGACGAGCTCGCGGCCCTGCTCGCCAACGACGACGCCCGCCCGACGGTGCACCTGGCCGCACGCCCCGGCGACCTCACGGCGCAGGAACTGGCCGAGCAGGTCGGCGGTACCGTCGGGCCCTACTCGCCGTACGCGGTCCACCTCACCGAAGGTGACCCGGGCCAGTTGGCGGCCCTGCGCGAGGGCCACGCCCTCGTGCAGGACGAGGGCAGCCAACTGGTCGCTCGAGCGCTGACCCTGGCGCCGCTGGAGGGGCAGGACACCGGTCGCTGGCTCGACCTGTGCGCCGGCCCGGGCGGCAAGACCGCTCTGCTGGCGGCACTGGGCCGCGACGCCGGTGCCACCGTCACAGCGGTCGAACCCGCGCCGCGACGTGCCGAACTCGTCGAACAGAACACCGCCGGCCTACCGGTGACGGTGCACCGCGTCGACGGCCGCCAATCCGGTCTGGGACCCGGGTTCGACCGGGTGCTGGTCGACGCGCCCTGCACCGGACTCGGAGCGCTGCGCCGTCGTCCCGAGGCGCGCTGGCGGCGCCAACCCGGCGACGTCGCCCCGCTGGCCAAGCTGCAGCGCGAACTGCTGGCCGCGGCGATCGGCCTCACCAGACCCGGCGGCGTGGTGCTGTACGCGACGTGCTCTCCACACCTGGCCGAAACCACCGGCGTCGTCGCCGACGCGCTGCGCCGGCACCCGGTGACGGCGCTGGACACCCGCGAATTGTTCGTGCCGGCCACCGACGTCGGTGACGCGACGTCGGTCCAGTTGTGGCCGCACCGGCACGGCACCGATGCGATGTTCGCCGCTGCATTGCGCGTGACCGGTCCCCGTTAGGCTCGGGTCCATGGCCGCACCACACGCTTCCTCCGCACCGTTGATCGCGCCGTCGATCCTGTCGGCGGACTTTGCCCGCCTGGCCGACGAGGTGGCCGCGGTCGAGGGCGCCGACTGGCTCCACGTCGACGTGATGGACAACCACTTCGTGCCCAACCTCACCCTCGGCCTGCCCGTGGTGGAATCGCTGTTGGCGGTCACCGACATCCCGATGGACTGCCACCTGATGATCGAACGCCCCGACAAGTGGGCACCGCCCTACGCCGAAGTCGGCGCGCACAACGTGACCTTCCACGCCGAAGCCACCGACAACCCGAGTGCGGTGGCCCGCGACATCCGGGCCGCGGGTGCGAAAGCCGGCCTGGCGATCAAACCGGGCACTTCGATCGAGCCGTACCTGGAGATCCTGCGCGATTTCGACACGCTGCTGGTGATGTCGGTCGAGCCGGGCTTCGGCGGCCAGAAGTTCATCTCCGAAGTGCTGCCCAAGGTCGGAACCGCCCGCCGCCTGGTCGACGCCGGTGAACTGACGATCCTCATCGAGATCGACGGCGGCATCAACGCCGACACCATCGAAGCGGCCGCAGAAGCCGGGGTGGACTGTTTCGTCGCCGGCTCTGCGGTCTACAGCGCCGACGACCCCGCCGCGGCGGTGCGTTCCCTGCGGCAGCAGGCCGCTGCGGCAGCCCCGCATCTGACGCTGTGAACCTCGACGCGGCGATGGCCGCGGCGCTCGAACAGGGGGAGCGGGTCAAGGGGAGGACCTACCCGAATCCCCCTGTGGGAGCGGTCATCCTGGATCGCGACGGCCAGATCGTCGGTGTCGGTGCCACGGCCCCGACCGGTGGGCCGCACGCCGAGGTGGTGGCATTGCGCCGCGCGGGGGAGCGGGCCGCCGGCGGTACCGCGGTGGTCACCCTCGAGCCGTGCAACCACACCGGCCGCACGCCGCCGTGCGTCGAGGCACTGCTGGCCGCCGGCGTCGCCGAGGTGGCGTTCGCCGTCAGCGATCCCAACCCGATCGCCGCGGGCGGCGCCGCCCGCCTGGCCGCGTCCGGGGTGCGCGTCACCGCCGGGGTGCTCTCGACGGCGGTAGCCGGCGGCCCGCTGCGCGAATGGCTGCACAAGCAGCGCACCGGATCACCGCATGTGACGTGGAAGTTCGCGATGAGCGTGGACGGCCGCAGCGCCGCCGCCGACGGCACCAGCCAGTGGATCACCAGCGAAGCAGCGCGCGCGGACGTCCATCGGCGCCGCGCCGCCGCGGACGCGATCGTGGTCGGAACCGGCACCGTGTTGACCGATGACCCGACGTTGACCGCGCGGCTGCCCGACGGCGCTCTGGCCGATCACCAGCCGCTGCGGGTCGTGGTGGGGACTCGCGAAATATCGCCGGACGCAAGGGCTCTCAACGAAGACTCGCACACCATGGTGATCCGCACCCGCGACCCGCACGAGGTGATGCGCGCGCTGTCCGACCGCACCGACGTGATGCTCGAAGGCGGACCCACCCTGGCCGGCGCGTTCGTGCGGGCCGGTCTGGTGAACCGGATCCTGGCCTACGTCGCGCCCATTCTGCTCGGCGGACCCGTCACCGCCGTCGACGACGTCGGAGTGCGCAGTATCACAGGCGCGCACCGGTGGCGCTTCGACGCCGTGGAACCGCTGGGACCCGACATGCTGCTCAGTCTCGTGCCACCGCTGTAGCGCCTGCGACGACTACACTCGACTGCAACGCCGGGCGCCGGTCCGGCGGGAATATCGCGCTTTCAGAGACGAGTTGCGCATGAGAGCACGAGAAAAAGGATTTCACCATGACCGCAGTGCAGAATTGGCTTCCCGTTGATCTGGTCGCACCGGCGATCGTCCGCAACGTCATCCGCGACGTGCTGCGTGATCTGCAGAAAATGACCCAACGCGACGCCTCACCGGCGCCCGGGTTTCAGTTGATGGTCCCCGGCGTCGAACGCTGCTGAGCGACAGGTCCTGACTCCGGTTCCTCGGCGTACTCGTCGCGCGCGCTGATCAGCAGACCCAGGACCGCGCCCACCACGCAGACCAGCGCGGTGATCGTGAAGATCTCGGAGTACTGAAGCACGTAGGCCTCCCGCACCCGGTTGGCCTCGGCGGCCAGCCGCTCGGCCAGCGTGTTTCCGCCGGTACTGGCCGGGAGCCCGGCCAGATGCTGGTTGAACCGGTACAGACCCCATGCACTCAGCGCCGCGATGCCGATCAGCATCCCGATCATGCGTGACACCACCACCGCTGCCGAGGCGATGCCGTGCTGCGCCGACGGCACCACCCGCAGCGTCGCGGAGGTCAGCGGTCCGATCACCAGACCCAGACCGAACCCGGCCACCGCCAGGTCGGTGTCGAGCATCGGAAGGCTGAACAGCACCAGGTCGTGGCGGGCGGCCAGCACGTCGACCGGCCACCGGGCGATCAGCAGGTAGCCGCCCGCGGCGATCAACAGACCGGTGAACGCCACGATGCGGTCGCCGATCCGGGTGGCCGCCCAGCCGCCGAGCAGCGCACCGACCGGCAACGCGGCCAGGAACCACAACAGCAGGAACGCGGCCTCGATCTGGTCCTTGCCCAGGACACCCTGTGCGAACAACTCGACGTTGACCAGCGTCACCATCAGCGCCGCGCCTGTGGCCAGGGACGCGCCCAGCGCGGCCAGGAACGGCCGGAAGTGCACGCCGGCAGGTTCCAGCAGCCGGGTCTTGGCGAACTTCTCCCACCCGAAGAACGCGGCGGCGGCCACCGCCGCGGCGATCAGTACCGGCGGACCCCAGCTCGGCAGCACCTCCTTGCCGTCGGGCGCCGGGTTGTACAGGCCGATCACCGCCAAGCCGAGCGCCACCGCCAGCAGCAGCCCGCCGACCACGTCGACCTTCTGCGGGTTCTCGCTGTCGACCCGGCCCGGCAGGCTGAAGTGGATCATCACCATCGCCAGCGCCGCCAACGGCACGTTGACCCAGAACACCGACTGCCAGTGACCGAACAGCCACACCAGCGTGATGCCGTAGATCGGGCCGAGCACGCTGCCGAACTCCTGCGCTGCGCCGACACCGCCGAGGACCGCGGCGCGGTTGCGCGCCGCCCACAGATCGGCGGCCAGCGCCAGCGTCACCGGCAGCAGCGCACCGCTGGCGGTGCCCTGGATGACACGGCCGAGGACCAGGATCGTCAGGTCCGTCGACAGCGCGGTCACCACCGAGCCCAGCGCGAAGCCGGCCAGGCTGACCTGGATCAACATCTTGCGGCCGAACCGGTCGGACGCGCGGCCCAGCAGCGGCATCGCCGCGATGTAGCCCAGCAGATAGCCGGTGATGATCGGGGTGACGCGCTGGATCTGATTGATGCCGATCCCGACGTCCCGCATGATGTCGGTCATGATCGTCACGACGACATAGGTGTCCAGCGCGCCGAGGATCACCGCGAGACTGCCCGCGCTGATCGCGATGCGCCGGTTGGTCGACGCGACGAGCGGAGGCGAAGCGCCCATCAGGCGGCGGGCTTGTCGATCGTCACAGGCTGACCCCACTTGGTCAGCGTCATGGTCACGCTGTTGCCCGGGCTGGGCTCCAGGCGTGCCTGCATCAGCTCGTGCTCACCCTCCTCGGCGACCCACGCGGTTCCGGGCACCGGGCCGGTCGCAGCGATCTGCGGAGCGATCTTGTTCACCGCGTCGGCGCTGACGCTGCCGGTGATGCGGACCGTGCCGACCCCGTCGATGGTCTCGCGGCCGTCGGAGGTGGCATCGGAGAAGTTGGCCAGCACGTTGGCCAGGCCGAGATTGGGGTCCAGGATCGCCGCGACGTCGTAGACGTCGGAGGCCGGACCGAAGTTCGACAGGTTCCCGCCGGAGGTCAGCGCGGCGTAGAGGTCTCCGTCGGAGACGACGAAATCGACGCCCTGGAGGCGCTGGCCCATGAACACGATGTCGGCGGTGCCCTTCGCGGCGACACTGGGCGACTGCGTCAGGTCACCCTCGAGGGACTCCACGGGCAGATCGGCGAGCTGCCCCTGCACCGACAGTGTCAGATGGGCGCTGGTCTGCCCCTTGGTGGTCTGGCTGGACTCGCTCAACAGGGTCGCGGCGTCGGGCAGGTCCGCGCCGGAATCCTCCGATGAGGAACTCGAGCAGCCTGCGACAACGACGAGGGCAGCGGTCAGGGCGGCGAAGATCGCCAACAGGCGGGTCTGCATGCCTGCATCGTAAAGGGTGCGGACTGATGGTCGTGGTTGTCGAACCCCCACACCTCTAGGCTTGGCGTGTGTTCACCGGAATCGTCGAAGAGTTGGGCGAGGTCATCGGCAAGGAGTCGCTCGGTGATTCCGCGCGTCTGATGATCCGCGGATCGGTGGTGACTTCGGATGCCGGCCACGGTGATTCGATCGCGGTCAACGGGGTGTGCCTGACCGTCGTCGACCTCCTCGCCGACGGGTCCTTCACCGCGGATGTGATGAACGAGACACTGAACCGCTCGAGTCTGCGGGGCATCGACGTCGGCGCGCGCGTGAACCTCGAACGCGCGGCGGCGCTGAACAGCCGGCTGGGCGGGCACATCGTGCAGGGCCATGTCGACGGCACCGGCCACATCCTCAGCCGGGAGCCGTCGGAACACTGGACCGTGGTGCGCATCGCGCTGCCCGCGGCGCTGGCCCGCTACGTGGTGCAGAAGGGGTCGATCACCGTCGACGGTGTCTCGCTGACGGTGTCGGGGCTCGGTCACGACTGGTTCGAGGTGTCGCTGATCCCGACCACCCTGGAGATGACGACGCTGGGTCGCGCCGAGGTCGGCGCGCACGTCAACCTCGAGGTCGACGTGATCGCCAAGTACGTCGAGCGGCTGCTCGGGCAGCAGGACGACCAGCGCGACGCCTGACGGAGCCATTGCGCGGGCTCGAGCCCTCTGTTAGACAACGGAACGTTCGCGGGGGGTCGTGAGCAGGAGGTTCGTGATCGGTACCGCTCGTGAGCACGTCGGGCACACGTTGGCGTTGACGCGGAGCATCGGCGCCCCGGCGGCAGTCAATCTGGTGGCCCGCCGCCTGCTGGGCCGCCGTCGCCCGGTCACGGTCCCGTGCGGGCCGCACCGCCTCTGGGTGCGTCCCACCGACAGCGATTCCTATGTCCTGGCACAGATCTTCACCGCGGGGGAATACGCCGCGTCACCGTTCTGGATGACCCGGCTGAACGCGGTGGCGGCCGATCTCCGCGCAGCCGGACGGGTGCCGCTGATCGTCGACGCGGGTGCCAACGTCGGGTACTCGGCGTTGTATCTGGCCGAGCGGTTCCCCGACGCCGTGGTGATCGCCGTCGAACCCGACGCCGACTGTGTCGAACTTCTCAGCCGCAACTGCGAAGTGAATTCGCGCATCCGTCCGGTGCACGCCGCGCTGTGGAGTCACGACCGCGGCGTCGACCTGGTCAACCGCGAGCACGGGTCGTGGGCCAACCGGGTGGCTGACGGCGGTGTGACTCCATCGGTCACCCTCGAGCAGCTGATCGCGCAGGTGCCCGACGCGGCCCCGTTGATCGTGAAACTCGACATCGAGGGGGCAGAGACCGAGGTCTGCGCGGCCTCGCCGGAGGCTGTCGCATCGTTCGCCTGCATCATGATCGAGCCGCACGACTGGATGCTGCCGGGCTCCGGCGGTCTGTCCCCGCTGTACGAGGCGGTGGCCGGCAAGAAGATGGACACACTGATCTGTGACGAGACGATGATGCTCTTCGACTGCGCGGCGTTGGCGGCCGCGGCGTCCCGCTGAGCGCTGCCGGGCAATGGCCGCGCCGTCCGCGTGGTTCATACTGAAGGAGCACTCCACAACGGACTGCACGAGGTTCCGCCCGGAACCGGCGAAGGTGGTGAGGATGACGAGGCTGGATTCGGTCGAACGTGCGGTGGCCGACATCGCCGCAGGTAAGGCCGTGGTCGTCATCGACGACGAGGACCGCGAGAACGAAGGCGACCTGATTTTCGCCGCCGAGAAGGCCACGCCCGAACTCGTGGCGTTCATGGTCCGCTACACCTCCGGCTATCTGTGCGTCCCGCTCGACGGCGACATCTGCGACCGGCTCGGTCTGTTGCCGATGTACGCGGTCAACCAGGACAAGCACGGTACCGCCTACACCGTCACTGTCGATGCGAAAATCGGTGTCGGAACCGGCATTTCGGCATCCGACCGCGCCACGACCATGCGTCTGCTCGCTGATCCGCAGGCGGTGGCCGACGACTTCACCAAACCCGGCCACGTTGTGCCGTTGCGCGCCAAGGACGGCGGCGTCCTGCGCCGCCCCGGCCACACCGAGGCCGCTGTCGACCTGGCCCGGCTGGCCGGGTTGCAGCCGGCCGGCGCCATCTGCGAGATCGTCAGCCAGAAGGACGAAGGCGCGATGGCCCAGACCGACGAGCTGCGCATCTTCGCCGACGAACACGACCTCGCGTTGATCTCGATTGCCGACCTCATCGAGTGGCGGCGCAAGCACGAGAAGCACATCGAACGCGTCGCCGAGGCGCGGATCCCGACCCGGCACGGGGAATTCCGCGCGGTCGGCTACACCAGCATCTACGACGAGGTCGAGCACGTCGCGCTGGTCAAGGGCGATATCGCGGGTCCGGACAGCGACGGCCATGACGTGCTCGTGCGCGTGCACTCCGAATGCCTGACCGGCGATGTGTTCGGATCCCGACGCTGCGACTGTGGGCCCCAACTGGACGCGGCGCTGGCGATGGTCGCGCGCGAGGGGCGCGGTGTGGTGCTCTACATGCGCGGCCACGAGGGCCGCGGCATCGGCCTGATGCACAAGCTGCAGGCCTACCAACTGCAGGACGCCGGCGACGACACCGTCGACGCGAACCTCAAGCTCGGCTTGCCCGCCGATGCCCGCGACTACGGCATCGGCGCGCAGATCCTCGTCGACCTCGGGGTGCGCTCGATGCGGCTGCTGACGAACAACCCGGCCAAACGCGTCGGGCTGGACGGCTACGGGCTGCACATCATCGAGCGCGTGCCGCTGCCGGTGCGCGCCAACGCCGAGAACATCCGCTACCTGATGACCAAGCGCGACCGCATGGGCCACGACCTGACCGGCCTCGACGATTTCGACGAGGCGCTGCCGGGCGAGTTCGGGGGAGCGGTATGAGTCCCGCCGCCGGGGTCCCGGACCTGCCGCCGCTCGACGCCGCCGACGTGACCCTCGGCATCGTGGCCAGCACCTGGCACGAGACCATCTGTGACGCGCTGCTCGACGGCGCGCGCAAGACCGCCGCCGACGCCGGCGTCGACAACCCGACCGTGGTCCGGGTCCTGGGCGCCATCGAAATCCCCGTCGTGGCACAGGCATTGGCCGCGACCCACGACGCCGTGATCGCGCTCGGCGTGGTGATCCGCGGTGAGACACCGCATTTCGACTACGTGTGTGACGCCGTCACGCAGGGTCTCACCCGGGTGTCGCTGGACGCGTCGACGCCGGTGGCCAACGGTGTGCTGACCACCAACACCGAGGCGCAGGCACTGGCCCGGGCCGGCCTGCCCGGCTCCACCGAGGACAAGGGCGCCCAAGCGGCCGCTGCGGCGTTGTCGACTGCGCTGACATTGCGGGCGCTACGGTCCGGTTCATGACGGCCGAGCAGTGGGACGCCGAGGTCAAACCGGTTCTCACGCCGCGGTTCGCCTACGGTGCCGCCGTGCTCATCGCGGGCGCGCACATCGTGGTCGGTGCACTGCTGAAGTCCTCGTCGACCGGTGTGTACTTCACCACCGCCGACCAGATCGCGATCGCTGCGCTCGGCGTGGTGATCGCCGCGTTCGTGTGTCTGTTCGCCCGACCGCGGCTGCGGGTCGGACCGGCCGGGGTGGCGGTGCGGAACCTGTTCGGGTACCGCATCGTTCCGTGGGCCGATGTGCGTGGCATCTCGTTCCATCCTGGTGCGCGGTGGGCCCGGCTGGACCTGCCCGACGACGAGTACATCCCCGTGATGGCGATCCAGGCGGTCGACAAAGCACACGCCGTGGAGGCGATGGACACCACCCGCGCGCTGGTGCAGCGCTACCGCGGCGGGGATGTCACGGGTAATCGCCGGTAACGGCGCCCTCGCGGCGCGGATCGGCGCCACCGGACCAGCCCGGGTCGTCGCGCACGATCACCGACAGACCGCTGGACTGATCGGCCACGTCGACCTGGTGCCCGAGCTCGCGCAGGCCGGTGACCAGTGGGTCGTGCGCGCCGTCGTCGCGTGTGTCGATCACGGGGTGCTCGCCGCCGACGTTGGTTTCCGGTGAGTTCGCGGCGCCGAAGTTCACCAGCGACACCGCCTGCTGCGCGTCGAGACCCCAATCGAGCAGACCCACAACCGTTTTCACGACGAACTGAATGATGGTCGAACCGCCCGGTGAGCCGGCGACCGCATAGAGCCGACCGCGTGAGCCGTTCGGGGCGCTGTCGAAGATCAGGGTGGGGGCCATGGTGCTGCGCGGCCGCTTGCCCGGCTGCACCCGGTTGGCCACGGGTACGCCGTCCGGGCCGGTCGGTTCGGCGGAGAAGTCGGTCAGCTGATTGTTGAGCAGGAACCCGTCGACCATGTGAAAGGAGCCGAACGCCGACTCCACCGTCGTCGTCAACGACGCGGCATTGCCCTGCGCATCGACCACGCTGATGTGGCTGGTGCCGTGCTCCCGGGGTTGCGGGACCGGCGCCGCGGCCGGACCGAACTCACCCGGCTCGGCGGTGCCCATGCTGCGCTCCGGGGAGATCAGCGCCGCCCGGCCGGTCAGATACGCGCTGTTGATCAAGGTGTCCGGTGACCCGCCCGGCAGCGCGACGAAATCGGTGTCGGCCACGTAGCGGTCGCGATCGGCGTAGGCCAGCCGCTGCGCCTCGGCGATCAGGTGCACACCTTCCACCGTGGGTCGCCCGCCATTGAGGTCCACATCGGTGGGGCGGTGCTCGGCCATCGGGAACCGTTCGAGCATGCCCAGCGTGGCCGCCACGGCGATCCCACCCGACGACGGCGGCGGCATCCCGCAGACGTGCTTGCCGCGGTAGCCGACGCACAACGGTTCTCGAACCCTGGTGGTATATGCCGACAGGTCTTCGAGGGTCAACGCCCCCGGGGTGCGGCCGCCGGACGTGTCGGCCACGGCGTCGACGATGCCGCGGGCGATGTCGCCGGTGTAGAACGACCTCGGATCAGCGGCGATGGCGCCCAGTGTCTTTGCGTACGCCGGGTTGGTTAGTCGGGTCTGTGCCGCCTTCGGGGAGCCGTCGTTCTCGAGGAAGTACCCCGCGGCCTCGGGGTCGCGGCGCAGATCCGGTGCCGCGTCGGCGATTGCGGCGGCCAAGCGGTCGCTGATGTCGAACCCGTCGTCGGCCAGGCGCACCGCCGGGGTGAACAGGTCGCGCCACGGGGTCGCGCCGTGCGCACGGTGCGCGTCGGCCAGCAGCGCGACGATTCCGGGCACGCCGACCGAGCGTCCCGACGAGCGTGCATCGGGTCGCGGTTCGGTCCGGTCGGTCTCGGAGATCCACCGCAGATAGTTCTCGGTGGCGGCCGCCGGCGCGGTCTCGCGGCCGTCATACGCCTGCACCGTGCCGGTCGCGGCGTCGTAGTACAACAGGAATCCGCCACCGCCGATACCCGAGGACTGCGGCTCGACCAGGCCCAGCACCGCCTGCGCGGTCACCAACGCATCAGCTGCGGTACCGCCGTCCCGCAGCACTTCGCACGCCGCCTGGCTGGCCAACGGATTGGCGGTGGCCACCGAGTAACCGATGGTGTGCACCGCAGACATGTCGCTGCGGTAGCCCGTCGCGGTCTCGGGTGCGGACTCGTCGTCCCGTGACTGGGACTTGTCCACGAATGTGCCGTTGGCCACGATCGCGCACGGGCCCGCCGGCGCTGGCGGGGACTCCGGCGCACCGCCGCAACCTGCGGCCAGCACCACGATGGCCACCAGAGACCCCACCCGGCTGGACCGCATCCCCGAACGGTAGTCGATCAGCGGCGTCAGGACTGCGCAGTAACCTGGGTCCGTGCCCGATCCATCGACGTACCGACCGGCCCCCGGGTCGATCCCCGTCGAACCGGGCGTCTACCGCTTCCGCGACCCGCGCGGACGGGTCATCTACGTCGGCAAGGCCAAGAGCCTGCGCAGCCGGCTGAACTCCTACTTCGCCGACATCTCGGGCCTGGCGCCGCGCACCCGCCAGATGGTGACGACCGCGTCGGCCGTCGAATGGACCGTCGTCACCACCGAGGTCGAGGCGCTGCAGCTCGAGTACAACTGGATCAAGGAGTTCGACCCGCGGTTCAACATCCGCTACCGCGACGACAAGTCCTACCCGGTGTTGGCCGTCACACTCAACGAGGAGTACCCGCGCCTGAAGGTCTACCGCGGACCGCGCCGCAAGGGCGTGCGGTACTTCGGCCCCTACTCGCACGCCTGGGCCATCCGCGAGACGCTCGACCTACTGACCCGGGTCTTCCCCGCGCGCACCTGCTCGAACGGAGTGTTCAAGCGGCACAGCCAGATCGGGCGCCCCTGTCTTCTCGGCTACATCGACAAGTGCTCGGCGCCGTGTGTGGGCCGCGTGTCGGCCGAGGAACACCGGCAGATCGTGCTGGATTTCTGCGACTTCCTCGCCGGCAAGACCGACCGGCTGATCCGCGAGATGGAGCAGCAGATGAACGCCGCGGCGGCCGAACTCGACTTCGAGCGGGCCGCACGGCTGCGCGACAACATCGGCGCGATGCGTCGTGCTCTGGAGAAGCAGGCCGTGGTGTTCGGCGACGGCACCGACGCCGACGTGGTGGCGTTCGCCGACGACGAGCTCGAAGCCGCCGTCCAGGTGTTCCACGTGCGCGGTGGACGGGTCCGCGGCCAGCGCGGCTGGATCATCGAAAAATCCGGCGAGCCAGGGGAATCCACGCAGGAATACCTCGTCGAGCAGTTCCTGACCCAGTTCTACGGCGACCAGGCTGCGCTCGGCGGCGCCAGCGACGCCGGCGGCGACGAGGCCACCAACCCGGTGCCCAAGGAGGTGCTGGTGCCCGTGCTGCCGGACACCGCGCAGGAATTGGAGACGTGGCTGTGTCAGCTGCGCGGATCGCGCGTGAAGCTGCGGGTGGCTCAACGCGGCGACAAACGTGCGCTGGCCGAGACGGTCAAACGCAACGCCGAGCAGGCGCTCAACCAGCACAAACTCAAACGGGCCGGGGACTTCACCGCGAGAAGCGCTGCGTTGCAGAGCATTCAGGAAGCGCTCGGGTTGGCCGAAGCTCCGCTGCGCATCGAGTGTGTCGACATCAGCCACGTACAGGGCACCGACGTGGTGGCCTCGCTGGTGGTCTTCGAAGACGGCCTGCCGCGCAAGTCGGACTACCGGCACTACGCCATCCGGGAAGCAGCCGGCGACGGCCGCTCCGACGACGTCGCCTCGATCGCCGAGGTGACGCGCCGCCGCTTCTACCGGCATCTGCGCGAGGTCGCCGAGACCGACCAGCCCGCCGAGGACCGGCCCAAGCGGTTCGCCTACCCGCCCAACCTGTTCGTCGTCGACGGCGGTGCGCCGCAGGTCAACGCCGCAGCTGCGGTACTCGAAGAACTCGGCATCACCGACATCGCGGTGATCGGACTGGCCAAGCGACTCGAGGAGGTCTGGGTGGCCTCCGAGCCCGACCCGGTGATCCTTCCACGCAACAGCGACGGCCTGTACCTGCTGCAGCGGATCCGCGACGAAGCCCACCGGTTCGCCATCAGCTATCACCGCAGCAAGCGGTCCAAGCGGATGACGGCCTCGGCGCTGGATTCGGTGCGCGGACTCGGTGAGCACCGCCGTAAGGCACTGGTCACGCATTTCGGTTCGCTGGCACGCATCAAACAAGCCAGCGTCGAAGAGATCACCGCGGTGCCGGGGATCGGGGCGGCAACGGCGCGTGCAGTACTGGAGGCGTTGGGCGGCTCGCCCGAATCCGAAGCGCCTGCACCGCACATGGACGATGATCAGAGCAGAGTATCGGGATGACAGAGCAGGGCATGCACGAAGACTTGCGTGGGGGAGCCGGCACCGCCGGCAGCGAGAACGACCGTGAATCGCCGGACAGCGGTATCGACGTGGTGTTGGTCACCGGCCTGTCGGGTGCCGGGCGCGGTACGGCCGCCAAGGTGCTCGAAGACCTCGGCTGGTATGTCGCCGACAACCTGCCGCCGGAACTGATCGCCCGCATGGTCGAGTTCGGTCTGGCCGCCGGGTCGCGGATCACCCAGCTGGCCGTGGTGATGGACGTACGTTCGCGCGGTTTCACCGGCGATCTCGACTTCGTGCGCAGCGAGCTGGCCACCCGCGACATCGCACCCCGGGTGCTGTTCCTGGAGGCGTCCGACGACATCCTGGTGCGCCGCTACGAGCAGAACCGCCGCAGCCATCCGCTGCAGGGCAACCAGACGCTGGCCGAGGGCATCGCCGCCGAGCGTGCACTGCTGGCGCCGGTGCGCGCGTCGGCGGATCTGGTGATCGACACGTCGTCGCTGTCGGTGCACGGACTGCGGGAGAGCATCGAACGCGCCTTCGCCGGTGAGGCCATCGCGCACACCAGCGTCACCGTCGAGTCGTTCGGCTACAAGTACGGCCTGCCGATGGACGCCGACACCGTGATGGACGTGCGGTTTCTGCCCAACCCGCACTGGGTGGACAGTCTGCGCCGGCACACCGGCCAGCATCCCGAGGTCCGCGACTACGTCCTCGGGCAACCCGGCGCGGTCGAGTTCCTGGACTCCTACCATCAGCTGTTGGACGTCGTGATCGACGGATACCGGCGGGAGGGGAAGCGCTACATGACGGTCGCGATCGGATGCACCGGCGGCAAGCACCGCAGCGTCGCGATGGCCGAAGCGCTCGCCGAGCGGTTGCACGACACCGACCTCACGGTGCGCGTGCTGCACCGGGATCTGGGCCGCGAATGAGCATGCGGATCGTCGCCCTTGGCGGTGGCCACGGGCTGTATGCCACCCTGTCGGCGGCTCGGCGGCTGACGCCGCACGTCACCGCGGTCGTCACCGTCGCCGACGACGGCGGATCCTCCGGCCGGTTGCGCAGCGAACTCGACGTGGTGCCCCCCGGAGATCTGCGAATGGCGTTGGCGGCCTTGGCTTCTGACAGTCCGCACGGGCGGCTGTGGGCGACCATCATCCAGCACCGGTTCGGTGGCAGCGGTGCCCTGGCGGGCCACCCGATCGGCAACCTGATCCTGGCCGGCCTCAACGAAGTGCTGGCCGACCCGGTGGCGGCTCTCGACGAGCTCGGCCGGATCCTGGGCGTCAAAGGCCGGGTGCTGCCGATGTGCCCGGTCGGTCTGGGCATCGAGGCCGATGTCGTCGGCCTCGAGTCCGACCCGCGGCTCAGCCGCGCGATCCGCGGCCAGGTCGCGATCGCGACCACCGTCGGCAAGGTGCGCCGGGTGCGGCTGCTGCCCAGCAACCCGCCGGCCACCCGGCAGGCGATCGATGCGATCCTCAACGCCGACCTGGTCGTACTCGGTCCCGGCTCCTGGTTCACCAGTGTCATTCCGCACGTCCTGGTCCCCGAACTCGCCGCGGCGCTCAAGGAGACCACGGCGCGCCGGGCGCTGGTGCTCAACCTGGTGGCCGAGCCCGGGGAGACGGCCGGCTTCTCCGTCGAGCGGCACATCCACGTGCTCGCTCAGCACGCACCGGACTTCACGGTCGCCGACATCATCGTCGATTCGTCACGGGTGCACAGCGAACGGGAGCGTGAACAGCTGCGCCGCACCGCCACCATCCTCGACGCTTACGTCGAGTTTGCTGACGTTTGCCGGCCTGGTACACCTTTACATGACCCGGCCAAGTTGGCCGCGGCATTGGAGGGGGTGCTCCAAAAAGGCGAGAATCCCGCCGGCACGGTTGTCCCACCGACAGTGCCCACCCCGACAGCGAACGGACCGAGAGGTGACGACCCGTGGCGATGACAGCCGAGGTCAAAGACGAACTCAGCCGCTTGGTGGTCAATTCGGTCAGCGCGCGCCGCGCGGAGGTGGCCTCGCTGCTGCGCTTCGCGGGCGGACTGCACATCGTGTCGGGCCGAGTCGTCGTCGAAGCCGAGGTCGACCTGGGAATCATCGCCCGCCGGCTGCGCAAGGACATCTACGACCTGTACGGCTACAACGCCGTGGTGCATGTGCTCTCGGCCAGTGGAATCCGCAAGAACACCCGTTATGTGGTGCGCGTCGCCAAGGACGGCGAGGCGCTGGCGCGCCAGACCGGGTTGCTCGACCTGCGCGGCCGCCCGGTGCGCGGTCTGCCCGCCCAGGTGGTCGGCGGGAGCGTCGCTGATGCCGAAGCCGCTTGGCGCGGCGCGTTTTTGGCCCACGGGTCGCTGACCGAGCCGGGCCGTTCGTCGGCGCTGGAGGTCAGCTGCCCCGGCCCGGAAGCCGCGCTGGCACTCGTCGGTGCGGCTCGGCGTCTCGGCGTCAGCGCCAAGGCGCGCGAGGTCCGCGGCAGCGACCGCGTGGTGGTCCGCGACGGCGAGGCGATCGGCGCGCTGCTCACCCGGATGGGCGCCCAGGACACCCGGCTGACGTGGGAGGAGCGGCGCATGCGTCGCGAGGTCCGCGCCACCGCCAACCGGTTGGCCAACTTCGACGACGCGAACCTGCGTCGCTCGGCGCGCGCGGCCGTGGCTGCCGCGGCGCGGGTGGAGCGTGCGTTGGAGATCCTCGGCGACACCGTCCCCGACCATCTGGCCGCTGCCGGCCATCTGCGGGTCGCGCACCGCCAGGCCTCCCTGGAGGAACTCGGCCGGCTGGCTGACCCGCCGATGACCAAAGATGCTGTGGCAGGGCGGATTCGACGACTGTTGTCGATGGCCGACCGCAAAGCCAAACAAGACGGCATCCCCGACACCGAATCGGCCGTCACACCGGATCTGCTCGAAGACGCCTGACGTGCGGGTCGGTGTGGCGCTCCCGGATCCGCCGTTCAACGCGATGCCCGGCCACGGCGGCCTCGACATCGACGTGATGACGGCGCTGGCCGCGGTCCTCGGCGAGGAGGTCGAGTTCGTCGCCGACGACGGCGCGGAGTTCGACGGCATCTTCGACCGACTGGCCGCCGGCGAGTACGACTGCGTGATCTCCGGGACCACCGTCACCCCCGAACGCGAACGCCGCGCGGCGTTCCTGCCGCCGTACCTGATCTCCGGGCAGGGGCTGGCGGTCGACACCGCGCGGCTGCCGCACGTGCGGTCCGTCGACGATCTGGCCGGGCTGACCATCGGCGTGCAGCGCGGCAACACCGGGGAGGCGCTGGCCCGGCAGCTGGTCGCCGACGGGAAGGCCGCACACCTGCGGCTCTACGACCACGGCGCGGTGGCCACCGCGATCGCCGACCTGGTGGCCGGCGGCTGTGACGCGGTGATCAAGCTCGCACCGGCACTGGCCGAACTGGTCAGGCAGGTGCCCGACGTCGAGCTCGTGGCGCGTGGACTGTCGGTGGAGAACATCGCGATCGCGGTGCGGCGCGACGACCAGCAGCTACTGGCGCGTCTGCAGGTCGCGCAGGCCGAACTCGAAGAGAACGGAACCCTGCAGCGCATCCGGCGAACCTGGCTGGGCAACCCGTACGTCGACCAGAGTCTGGGAGCGCTCTGACCTCGATGCGGGGCGACCGCACCCGGCGCCGGCGACACTACTAGGCTGGCCTGGAGTAGTCGTCGGCGCAGTTCAACAGAGACAAAGCACAGAGGAGAGACACGTGACGATCCGAGTAGGCGTAAACGGTTTCGGCCGTATCGGACGCAACTTCTTCCGCGCGCTGGACGCGCAGAAGGCCGAAGGCAAGAACACCGACATCGAGATCGTGGCAGTCAACGACCTCACCGACAACGCCACGCTGGCCCACCTGCTGAAGTTCGACTCGATCCTGGGCCGTCTGCCTTACGACGTCAGCCTCGAGGGCGAGGACACCATCGTCGTCGGCGACCACAAGATCAAGGCGCTCGCGATCAAGGAGGGGCCCGCGGCGCTGCCGTGGGGTGACCTCGGTGTCGACGTCGTCGTCGAGTCCACCGGCATCTTCACCGCCCGCGACAAGGCACAGGGCCACCTGGACGCCGGCGCCAAGAAGGTCATCATCTCCGCGCCCGCCAGCGACGAAGACATCACCATCGTGCTCGGCGTCAACGACGACAAGTACGACGGCAGCCAGAACATCATCTCCAACGCGTCGTGCACCACGAACTGTCTGGGACCGCTGGCCAAGGTGCTCAACGACGAGTTCGGCATCGTCAAGGGCCTGATGACCACCATCCACGCCTACACGCAGGACCAGAACCTGCAGGACGGCCCGCACAAGGATCTGCGGCGCGCCCGCGCTGCCGCGCTCAACATCGTCCCGACCTCGACAGGTGCGGCCAAGGCCATCGGGCTGGTGCTGCCCGAGCTCAAGGGCAAGCTCGACGGGTACGCGCTGCGGGTGCCGATCCCCACGGGCTCGGTCACGGACCTGACCGCCGAACTGTCGAAGTCGGCCACCGTCGACGAGATCAACGCCGCGATGAAGGCCGCCGCCGAGGGCCCGCTCAAGGGCATCCTGAAGTACTACGACGCCCCGATCGTGTCGGCCGACATCGTCACCGACCCGCACAGCTCGCTCTACGACGCCGGCCTGACCAAGGTCATCGACAACCAGGCCAAGGTCGTGTCCTGGTACGACAACGAGTGGGGCTACAGCAACCGTCTCGCCGACCTGATCGCTCTGGTCGGGAAGTCGCTGTAGTCGACGATGGCCATCAAGTCGCTCTCCGATCTTCTGGCCGAGGGAGTTTCGGGGCGGGGCGTGTTGGTGCGCTCCGACCTGAACGTCCCGCTCGACGACCAGCGCCAGATCTCTGACCCGGGTCGCATCATCGCGTCGGTGCCCACGCTCAAAGCCCTGGCCGACGCAGGGGCCAAGGTCGTCGTCACCGCCCACCTGGGCCGCCCCAAAGGTGAGCCCGATCCCAAGTACTCGCTGGCCCCGGTGGCTGCGGCACTGGGGGAGAAGCTCGGCCGGCACGTGCAGTTGGCCGGTGACGTCGTGGGCAGTGACGCGCTGGCGCGTTCGGAAGGCTTGACCGACGGCGACGTCCTGTTGCTGGAGAACGTGCGTTTCGACGCCCGGGAGACCAGCAAGGACGACGCCGAGAGGCTGGCGTTCGCCAAGTCGCTGGTCGAAATGGTCGGCGACGACGGGGCTTTCGTCTCGGACGGCTTCGGCGTCGTGCACCGTAAGCAGGCCTCGGTCTACGACGTCGCCACCCTGCTGCCGCACTATGCGGGCACGCTGGTGGACACCGAGGTCAAGGTGCTCGAGCAGCTCACCAGTTCCACCGAGCGCCCGTATGCGGTGGTGCTCGGCGGTTCGAAGGTGTCGGACAAGTTGGCGGTCATCGAGAACCTCGCCACCAAGGCCGACAGCCTGATCATCGGTGGCGGCATGTGCTTCACTTTCCTTGCCGCACAGGGTTGTTCGGTGGGCAGCTCGCTGCTCGAGGAAGGCATGGTCGACACCTGCCGCAAGCTGCTCGACACCTACGGCGACGTGCTGCACCTGCCGGTCGACATTGTGGTGGCGGAGAAGTTCGCCGCCGACTCGCCGGCCGAAACCGTTGCCGCCGACCGCATTCCGGACGGGAAGATGGGCCTGGACATCGGCCCCGAGTCGGTCAGACGGTTCACCGCGCTGCTGTCGAACGCCAAGACGGTCTTCTGGAACGGGCCGATGGGCGTGTTCGAGTTCCCGGCGTTCGCGGCGGGCACCAAGGGTGTGGCCGAGGCCATCATCGGCGCGACCGGGCGCGGCGCGTTCAGCGTCGTGGGCGGCGGTGATTCCGCCGCGGCGGTGCGCCAGCTCGGGTTGGCCGAGGACGGCTTCTCCCACATCTCCACCGGCGGCGGAGCGTCGCTGGAGTACCTCGAGGGCAAGACCCTGCCCGGCATCTCCGTACTCGAGAACTGAAAGGCGCCAGCTGTGACCCGCAAGCCGTTGATCGCCGGCAACTGGAAGATGAACCTCAACCACTTCGAGGCCATCGCGTTGGTGCAGAAGATCGCATTCTCGTTGCCGGACAAGTACTTCGACAAGGTCGACGTCACCGTCATCCCACCGTTCACCGACCTGCGCAGCGTGCAGACGCTCGTCGACGGGGACAAATTGCGGCTGACCTACGGCGCGCAGGACCTCTCGCAGCACGACTCCGGCGCGTTCACCGGCGAGATCAGCGGCGCCTTCCTGGCGAAGCTGGGATGCACCTTCGTCATCGTCGGGCATTCCGAGCGGCGCACCTACCACGGTGAGGACGACGCGCTGGTGGCCGCGAAGGCGGCCGCGGCGTTCAAGCACGGCCTCGTTCCGATCATCTGCATCGGTGAGCACCTCGAGGTGCGTGAGGCCGGCAACCACGTCGAGCACAACGTCAACCAGCTGCGCGGTTCGCTGGCCGGTCTGTCGGCCGAGCAGATCGGGCAGGCGGTCATCGCCTACGAACCGGTCTGGGCCATCGGCACCGGCCGCGTGGCCAGCGCCGCGGACGCCCAGGAAGTGTGTGCCGCCATCCGGGCCGAGCTGGGCAACCTGGCGTCGGCGGACGTGGCGGCGGGTGTGCGCGTGCTCTACGGCGGTTCGGTCAACGCCAAGAACGTCGGCGAGATCGTCGGGCAGACCGATGTCGACGGCGCGCTGGTCGGTGGGGCATCGCTGGACGGCGAGCAGTTCGCCACCCTGTCGGCCATCGCGGCCGGCGGACCGCTGCCCTGAGCTGGACTCGACACGTTGTAAGGTTGGCCCTATGCAATTGGCCCTGCAGATAACCCTGGTCGTGACCAGTGTTCTGGTCGTCCTCCTGGTCCTCCTGCATCGCGCCAAGGGCGGCGGTCTGTCCAGCCTGTTCGGTGGCGGTGTGCAGTCCAGCCTGTCGGGATCGACCGTCGTGGAGAAGAACCTGGACCGGCTGACGCTGTTCGTGACCGGCATCTGGCTGGTCTCGATCGTCGGCATGGCGCTGATGATCAAGTACAACTAGCGGCACCACCTCTACGTTCTGCGACGCGGCCGGTCGACCCGGATAATCGTGTGATGGCCGACCCCGCCGACGAGTCCCTCGAACCCATCGGAGCGGTCCAGCGAACCCAGGTGGGGCGTGAAGCGACCGAACCGATGCGGGAGGACATCCGCCTCCTCGGCGCGATCCTCGGCGACACCGTGCGCGAGCAAAACGGTGAGGCGATTTTCGACCTCGTCGAACGCGCGCGGGTCGAGTCCTTCCGGGTGCGCCGTTCCGAGATCGACCGCGCCGACTTGACCGAACTGTTCGACGGGATCGACGCGCGTGAGGCGATCCCCGTCATCCGGGCCTTCACGCACTTCGCGCTGCTGGCCAACGTCGCTGAGGACATCCACCGCGAGCGGCGCCGCGCAGTGCACGAAGCGGCCGGCGAACCTCCACCCAACAGCACCCTGGCGGCCACCTACGCCAAGCTCGATGCCGCCGCACTGGACGCCGACACCGTCGCCGACGCGCTGCGCGGAGCGCTGGTTTCGCCCGTCATCACCGCGCATCCCACCGAGACGCGGCGCCGGACCGTCTTCGACACCCAGCACCGGATCACCGAATTGATGCGGCTGCGGCTGCACGGCCATCACACCACCGAGGACGGCCGCGACATCGAACACGAGTTGCGGCGCCACATCCTGACGCTGTGGCAGACCGCGCTGGTTCGGTTGTCCCGGCTGAAGATCAGCGACGAAATCGAGACCGGTCTGCGGTACTACCCGGCGGCGTTCTTCGACGTGATCCCCGCCGTCAACGCCGCGGTCCGGGACGAGCTGCAGCGCCGCTGGCCCGACGCGGCCCTGCTGGACGAGCCCATCCTGCGGCCGGGCTCATGGATCGGCGGGGACCGGGACGGCAACCCGAACGTCACCGCTGAGGTGGTCCGACTGGCCACCGGCAGCGCCGCCTACACCGCGTTCGACCACTATTTCGGTGAGCTCACCGCCCTCGAGCAGGAGCTCTCGATGTCCAAGCGGCTGGTGCAGCCGAGCGCCGCCCTGTTGGAGCTGGCCGAAGCCTGCGACGAAGCCGCCCGCGCCGACGAACCGTACCGGCGCGCGCTGCGCGTCGTGCATGCGCGGCTGACGGCCACCGCCCGCGAGATCCTGGACCGGCAGCCCGAGCACGAACTCGACCTGGGTCTGCAGCCGTACCCGACACCGGGCGAGGTGCTGGCGGATCTGGACATCGTCGATGCGTCGCTGCGCTCGCACGGCAGTGCGGTACTCGCCGACGACCGGCTGGCCCGGCTCCGGGAATCGGTGCGCGTCTTCGGGTTTCACCTCTGCGGGCTCGACATGCGGCAGAACTCCGACGTCCACGAAGAGGTGGTGGCCGAACTGCTCGCGTGGGCCGGTGTGCACACCGACTACGCCTCGTTGAGCGAGCCCGAGCGGATCGATCTGCTCGCCGCCGAACTGGCCACCCGCAGGCCGCTCACCGGGCCCGGCGCCGAACTGTCCGAGCTGGCGCGCAAGGAACTCGACATCGTTACCGCGGCCGCCCGCGCCGTGCATGTGTACGGTCCGGCGGCCGTGCCGAACTACATCATCTCGATGTGCGAGTCGGTCTCGGACATGCTGGAGGCCGCGCTGCTGCTCAAGGAAGCCGGTCTGCTCGACGCCTCGTCGGAGCATCCCTACGCGCCGGTGGGCATCGTCCCGCTGTTCGAGACCATCGACGATCTGCAACGCGGGGCGTCGATTCTCGAAGCAGCCCTTGACCTTCCGCTGTACCGAGCCGTCGTCGCCGCCCGCGGTGACAGCCAGGAGGTGATGCTCGGATACTCGGACTCCAACAAGGACGGCGGCTACCTGGCGGCCAACTGGGCGCTGTACCGCGCGGAACTGGACCTGGTGGAATCCGCAAGCAAGACCGGGATCCGGCTGCGGCTCTTCCACGGGCGCGGCGGCACGGTGGGTCGGGGCGGCGGACCCAGCTACGACGCGATCCTCGCGCAGCCGCCCGGGGCGGTGCAGGGCTCGCTGCGGCTGACCGAGCAGGGCGAGGTGATCGCCGCCAAGTACGCCGAACCCCGCATGGCTCACCGCAACCTCGAGACCCTGCTGGCCGCGACGCTGGAAGCCACCCTGCTCGACATCGAGGGACTGGGAGGCCTCGCCACCAGCGCCTATCAGGTTCTCGACGACCTGGCCGCGCGGGCGCAACGCGCCTACGCCGAGCTGGTACACGAGACACCAGGGTTCGTGGACTACTTCAAGGCATCCACACCGGTCAGTGAGATCGGCGCGCTCAACATCGGCAGCCGCCCCACCTCGCGGAAACCGACCACGTCGATCTCGGACCTGCGCGCGATCCCCTGGGTCCTGGCGTGGAGCCAATGCCGCGTCATGCTGCCCGGCTGGTACGGCACCGGCACCGCGTTCGAGCAGTACATCGACGAAGAGGACGGCCGACTGGAGGTCTTGCAGGACCTGTATCGACGCTGGCCGTTCTTCGCGACGGTGCTGTCGAACATGGCGCAGGTGCTCGCCAAGTCAGATCTCGGACTCGCGGCGCGCTACGCCGAACTCGTCGAAGATGAAGAACTGCGCCGACGGGTGTTCGACAAGATCGTCGATGAGCACGCCCGCACGATCCGGATGCACAAGCTGATCACCGGCCACGACGATCTGCTGGCCGACAACCCCGCGCTGGCACGGTCGGTGTTCAACCGGTTCCCGTACCTCGAGCCGCTGAACCACCTGCAGGTCGAGCTGTTGCGGCGGTACCGCTCCGGAGACGACGACGAGCTGGTCCAGCGTGGCATCCTGCTGACGATGAGCGGCTTGGCCACCGCGCTGCGCAACTCCGGTTAGATTTGTCGCTGCCGCGACGGTGGCTAGATCTGTCGCTGAGTTTCAGAGCCCCGTGCTGCGCCGCACCCGGTTCAGCGCCCCGCGGACGACGTGCTCGGTGGCGGCCAGCGGCATGATCACCGACTCGCCCATCCCGACGATGCGTTCCACCCGCGTGACGATGCCATCCATGCGGTCCAGGATCGAGATCAGGCGCGGAGCCAGCTCATCGAACAGGCCGATGGTGGCGTTGAACCTTTCCATGGTGGCGTCCAGGTTGGCCGTCGAGCGGTCCAAGTCCTGCAATGTGTCGCTCAAGCCCTCGAGGATCGTGTCCACCTGCTCGACGGTGACGTCGGCGTTCAGGGCTGCCTGCGCCAGTTTGCGGATCCGTTCGGGACCGGTGCGTACGGGCCTGTCGCCTCTGTCAGCCATAACGGCCAGTATGACGGACAGCTTCGATACCTCGTTCTGGAAGATCAGATGAACATTCGCCCCGCGCTGTTCGCGACCTGCCGCGCGGCACCGGCGCGTCGACCACCGCGACGCTGGTGGCCGCCGCGCGCTGAGCTTGGCTTCGGTTATCCACAGGCCGGAAAAATAGTGCAGCAGGGACACTTCGGGCGGCACTAGAGTCGAACCTATGTTCGATAGATTGTTGGCTGACCTGCCTGATGAGGGGTTGGTGGCTGCCATCGAGCAGGCTGCGCGGGAGGAGAACCAAGCCAGCGCGCGGCGTTACGCGGCGATCGCGGAGTTCGTCCACCGCACTGTCGACGAGGACGATGAGCGCGGTGGGTGGGCGTTTGATCCGTGGAACAACGCGGCGGCGCATGTGGGGGCGGCGCTGTCGGTGGGGCAGCGGCGGGCGTCGGGGCAGATGCGGATCGCGGTGGCGCTGCGTGATCGGTTGCCCAGGATCGCTGCGTTGTTCTTGGCCGGCTCGCTGAGCGCGCGGTTGATCTCGGAGATCACCTGGCGCACGCACCTGGTCGAAGATCATCGGGTGTTGGCGCTCATCGATGCCGCGCTGGCCGAACGGGCGAGCCGGTGGGGGCCGTTGTCGGATGCCAAGCTCGTCGGTGCGATCGAGGCGGTGATCGAGCGCTATGACCCGGATGCGGTGCGTCGGGCGCAGGAGGTGATCAGAGCGCGCGATTTCCGTATCGGTGCCTGTGATGATCCCAATGAGATCGTGTCGGTGCACGGGCAGTTGACCGCCGGTGACGGTGAGGCTTTCCAAGCGCGGATCGCTGCACTGGTCAAGGGCCTGTGCGAGGACGATCCGCGCACCGCGGGGGAGCGTCGTTCTGATGCCGCGGGTGCCATTGTGCAGGACATCGAGCGCTTGGCCTGCCGTTGCGGCTCCCCGGAGTGTCCGGCGCCTGATCCGGTGTCCTCGCGTGTGGTGATCCAGGTGATCGCCGATCAGGACGCCGTCGATGCCGCCCAGGATCTGATCGCCGCCCAGGACCGCGAGCAGCAGCATAAGCAGGCCGAGAACCAGAAACCTGCCGAACCAAGGTCAGAGCCGGAGACGGAACCCGAGAAAGACTCGGATCCGGTGCAGCCCAAGAGGGAGTCTGGCGTCGCCGTCCGCTCGAAAGGGCGGGTCCTGCCGATCCCCGCGTTGGCGGAGGCCATTCGTGGTGGTGCGGTGATCAAGCCGCTGTGGATGCCCGGCCCCGACCCCGAGCCGCACTATCGTCCGTCGGCGAAGCTCGCCGCGTTCGTGCGGGCCCGTGACATGTTCTGTCGGTATCCGGGTTGTGATGTGCCCGCTGAGCATTGCGACATCGACCATGTGGTGCCGTGGCCGTTCGGTCCCACGCATGCGTCGAATCTGAACTGCAAGTGTCGAAATCATCACTTGGCCAAGACTTTTTGGGATGGCTATCGGGACGTGCAGCTGCCCAGCGGGGAGGTCATCTGGACCACTCCGGAGGGTCGCACGTATTCAACGATGCCGGCGAGTCGCCTGTACTTCCCGGCCTGGGATACCACGACCGCACAACTTCCGCCGATGGCGCAGCCGCCGCCGGGGCTGCTGCGCACCGGCAAGATGCCCAGACGGCGCCGTACCCGCGCCGCTGAGAACGCCGCGCGCATCAAAACCGAACGCGAACACAACGCAACCCAACGCGCCCTCGAGCGCGAACGCATGCGCACGCAGCGCGAGACGCGGCAACCGAAACGCCAACCGGCGCATCAACCCGACTACGGCGCCGACCCGCCGCCCTTCTGACTCGAGCCCGCGGGAACCGCGGTCAGAGCTTGGATGCGGCTCCCGCGTCGAGCAGCCACACCGTCTGTTCACTGCCGACGGCGCCGGCGGCCGGGACATCCACCGGGTCGGCGCCGCCGATCGCCGCGGCCACCGCGTCGGCCTTGCCTTCACCGGACACCACGAGCCAGACTTCGCGGGACCGTTGAATCGCCGGCAGCGTCAACGTGATTCGTTGCGGGGGCGGCTTGGGGGAGTCGGTCACGCCGACAACGGTGCGGGTGGTCTCGCGTACCGCCGCGGTGTCGGGAAACAACGAGTTGACGTGTCCCTCCCCGCCCATGCCGAGCAGATGTACGTCGAACACCGGTGTCGGTGCCGCACCACCGGCCTCTGCCAGCGCGTGCGCGTAAGCCTGGGCAGCTGCGTCGAGCGCATCACCGAACTCGCCGTCACTGGCCGCCATCGGATGCACGTTGGCCTCCGGGATGTCGACGTGGTTCAGCAGCGCCTCGCGGGCCTGCTTGTCGTTGCGTTCCGCATCGTCGCTGGGCACGAATCGTTCGTCACCCCAGTAGATGTGGACCTTCGACCAGTCGATCTCATCGGCGCGCGCAGCCACCCGCTCGAGCAGACCGATGCCGGTACCGCCACCGGTCAGCACGATGTGCGCCACGCCCCGGGCACCGATGGCCGCAACGATGACCTCCACCAGCCGGTCGCCGGCGGCGGCAGTCAAAGCAGCGGTGTCCGTGTACTTCTCGATGATCATCGGTATGTCACCCTGTCGATTCCGGCCAGCGCCTCGTGGTAGATCTCGTCGGCGTCGAGGCGGCGCAGCTCCTCGGCCAGACATTCCTTGACGTCGCGACGAGCAAGAGGAAGCAGCGCCACGGGACGCGACGTGCGGCTCAGCGTCGCCGTCACCCCCTCCTGTGGACGGCTCAACGTCACCGTCTCACTGGCCCTGTGCAGTTCGACCTTCAAGGTGCCCACCGTCCGAGTCACCGATCCGTCGATCCGGCTGGCCAGCCAGCCGGCCAGGACGTCCAGTGCGGGTTCGGTCGCCAGGCCCGACACCACCGCAGAGTCGATGGGTTCATGGGGCGGTTCGTCGATGGCGGAAGCGAGCAGCGCCCGCCAATAGGTGATGCGACTCCAGGCGATGTCGGTGTCACCCGGCGAGTATCCGGGCAGCCGGCCCTTGATCGCGGCCAGCGGATCCTGCGCGTGGGTGGCATCGGTGATTCGGCGAACCGCCAGCTTGCCGACCCGGTCCGCGGCCGGCGCGTCCGGGGCGGCCGTCGGCCACCACGCCACGATGGGGGTATCCGGCAGCAGGAACGGCAGCACCACGCTGTCGGCGTGGTCGGCCAGATCTCCGTGCAGGCGCAACACGACGACCTCGCCCGCCCCGGCATCGCGGCCCACGCGCAACTGCGCGTCGAGACGCGCGTCTGTCCTGGAGCGTTCGCCGGGCACGGTCACGATCACCCGGCACGGATGTTCACGGCTGGCGAAGACCGCGGCGTCCACCGCGTCCTCGAGCGCGTCGTCACCATCGACCACGACCACCAGCGTCAGAACCCGGCCGAGAGTGAGCGCACCGCCTTCCTCGCGCAGAACCGTGATCTTCTTGTTGATTTCGTTGGTGGTGGTGTCGGCAAGGTCGACGATCATGGTTAAGGACGCCTCCATTCCCGGCCCAGCCGGTGCACCATGTCGTTCGCCGACGGCGGACCCCAGGTTCCGGCCGGATACGGCTCCGGACGTCCGTGGGAAGCCCAGTGGTCCAGAACCGGATCGAGGATCTCCCACGATCGCTCGACCTCGGCGTTGAGCGGGAACAACGACGGCTCGCCGAGCAGGACGTCGAGGATCAGTCGCTCGTATGCCTCCGGAGAGTCCTCGGCGAAGGCCGAGCCATACGAGAAATCCATGTTGACGTCGCGCACTTCCATCGCGCTGCCCGGCACCTTGGAACCGAACCGCATGGTGATGCCTTCGTCGGGCTGGATGCGCATCACCAGGGCGTTCTTCCCGAGCTCCTCGGTCATGGTGGCGTCGAACGGCAGATGCGGCGCCCGCTTGAACACCAGAGCCACCTCAGTGACCCTGCGGCCCAACCGTTTTCCGGTGCGCAAGAAGAACGGCACCCCGGCCCACCGGCGGGTGTCGACCTCCAGGGTGATCGCGGCGAACGTCTCGGTGGTCGAATCGGGGGAGAACCCGTCCTCGTCGAGCAGCCCGGGTACCCGCTCGCTGCCCTGCCAGCCGGCGGCGTACTGACCGCGCGCGGTGGTCTGATCCAGCGGCTGCATCGGCTGGGTGGCTGCGAGCACCTTGATCTTCTCGGTCTGCAGCTCGTGCGGGTTGAAGCTGACCGGCTCCTCCATGGCCGTCAGCGCCAGCAGCTGCAACAGGTGATTCTGGATGACGTCGCGCGCCGCTCCGATGCCGTCGTAATAGCCTGCGCGGCCGCCCAATCCGATGTCCTCGGCCATGGTGATCTGCACATGGTCGACATAGTGCGAGTTCCAGATCGGCTCGAAGAGCTCGTTGGCGAAGCGCAGCGCCAGGATGTTCTGCACCGTCTCCTTGCCGAGGTAGTGGTCGATGCGGAACACCGAATCCTCGGGGAAGACGTTGTTGACCACGGCGTTGAGTTCCTGCGCGCTCTCGAGGTCGTGTCCGAACGGCTTCTCGATGACGACGCGGTTCCAGCGGTTGTCCTGTTGACGGGCCAACCCCGATTTCTCGAGTTGCTCGCAGACCACGGGGAACGCGTTCGGCGGAATCGAGAGATAGAACGCGTGGTTGCCGCCCGTGCCGCGTTCGGCGTCGAGCTTTTCCAGTGTCTCGCTGAGCCGCTCGAAGGCGCTGTCGTCGTCGAAAGTGCCCTGGACGAAGCGGAATCCCTCGGCCAGCCGGTCCCACACCTCCTGCCGGAACGGTGTGCGGGCGTGTTGCTTGACCGCGTCATAGACGACCCGGCCGAAGTCCTCGTCGGCCCAATCGCGGCGCGCAAACCCCACCAGAGCGAACGACGGGGGGAGCAACCCGCGGTTGGCGAGGTCGTAGATGGCCGGCATGAGTTTCTTGCGGGCCAGGTCTCCGGTGACCCCGAAGATCACCACACTGCACGGTCCTGCGATGCGGGGCATGCGCTTGTCGCGCTTGTCCCGCAACGGGTTGCGCCGCGGCTGGCTCATCGGCGCGGCGTTACTTCTTGGCCGCGTCGAGTTGGTCCTGCGTGGCCTCCAGCAGTTCCTGCCAGGACTTCTCGAACTTGTCGACGCCCTCGTTCTCCAGAACCAGGAACACATCGGTCAAGTCGATGCCGAGCTCGGCGAGCTTGTCGAAGATCTCCTGGGACTCGGCGCCGCGCCCGGTGACCGTGTCACCGGTGACCACTCCGTGGTCGGCGACCGCCTCGAGCGTCTTCTCCGGCATGGTGTTGACGGTGTTCGGCGCGACCAGCTCGGTGACGTAGAGCGTGTCGGAGTAGTCCGGGTTCTTCACCCCGGTCGACGCCCACAGCGGCCGCTGCACGCGGGCGCCGGCGGCTTTGAGTGCCTCGAACCGCTGTCCACCGAGGAACACCTCTTCGTAGGCCGCGTACGCCAGGCGCGCATTGGCCACACCGGCCTTGCCCAGCAACGCCGACGCCTCGGGGCTGTCGATCTTCTCCAGCCGGTTGTCGATCTCGGTGTCGACTCGGGACACGAAAAACGATGCCACCGAATGGATCCGGGACAGGTCGTGCCCGGCTTCCTTGGCCTTCTCCAGGCCCTGCAGGTAGGCGTCCATCACCAGCCGGTAGCGCTCGACGGAGAAGATCAGCGTCACGTTCACCGAGATGCCCTCGGCCAGAACGGATGCGATGGCCGGGATACCGGCCTCGGTGGCGGGAATCTTGATCAGCAGGTTCGGCCGGTCGACGATCTTCCACAACTCGATGGCCTGCAGGATCGTCTTGTCGGTGTCGTGCGCCAGCCGCGGGTCGACCTCGATGGAGACCCGGCCGTCGACACCGTCGGACTGCTCGTAGGTCTTGGCGAAGACGTCGCAGGCGTTGCGCACGTCGTCGGTGGTGACGGTGCGGATCGTCGCGTCCACGTCGGCGCCCCGCTCGGCGAGCTCGCGGATCTGACCGTCGTACGCCTCGCCCTTCGACAGCGCGGCCTGGAAGATCGACGGGTTGGTGGTCACGCCCACCACCGACCTGGTGTCGATGAGTTCCTGCAGGTTGCCGGTCTGCAGGCGTTCGCGGGACAGGTCGTCCAGCCACACCGATACCCCGGAACCGGCCAGCGCCGCCAGGTTCTGATTCTGAGTCATGTCTCGTCCTCTTTCACTAGTTCGCGATTACGCGTTGCGCGGCGGCCACCACAGCCTCTGGGGTGAAGCCGAACTCGCGGAACAGGGTCTTGTCGTCGGCGGACTCGCCGTAGTGCTCGATCGAGATGATCTCGCCGGTGTCGCCGACGATCTTGTGCCAGCTCTGCGCCACACCCGCTTCGATCGCGACCCGCGCGCAAACATTGGGCGGCAGCACGGCATCCCGGTACTCCTTGGGCTGGGACTCGAACCACTCCAGGCAGGGCATGGACACCACTGCGGCACCGATACCCTTGTCGCCCAACGCTTTCTGCGCTTCGATCGCGATCTGGACCTCGGATCCGGTCGCGATCAGCAGCACGTCGGCGGCCGTGGCGTCACCGCCGCCGATGACGTAGCCGCCGCGCGCCACGCCATCGGAGTCGGTGCCCTCGAGCACCGGAACACCCTGGCGGGTCAGGATGAAACCGACAGGCCCGCTGCCGTTTCCGCGAGCGATGATGCTGCGCCACGCGTACGCGGTCTCGTTCGGGTCGGCGGGGCGCACCACCGACAGGTTCGGGATCGCGCGCAGCGCGGCGAGGTGCTCGATGGGCTGGTGGGTGGGGCCGTCCTCGCCCAGGCCGATGGAGTCGTGGGTCCAGATGTAGATGGTGTCGATGTCCATCAACGACGCCAGCCGCACCGCGGGCCGCATGTAGTCGGAGAACTGCAGGAAGGTGCCGCCGAACGCGCGGGTGGGGCCGTGCAGCACGATGCCGGACAGGATGGCGCCCATCGCGTGTTCGCGGACACCGAAGTGCAGGACCCGCCCGTACCAGTCGGCGGTGAAGTCCTTGGTCGAGATCGACGGCGGACCGAACGACTTCACGCCCTTGATCGTGGTGTTGTTGCTGCCCGCCAGGTCCGCCGAGCCGCCCCACAGTTCCGGCAGCTTCGGGGCGACGTCGTTGAGCACCTGCCCGAACGCCGCACGGGTGGCGACGGCCTTGGAACCCGGCTCCCAGTACGTCAGGTCGGCGTCCCAGCCCTCGGGCAATTCCTCGGCGGTCAGCCGGTCGAGCAGCTTCTTGCGTTCGGGCTCGCGCGCCGCCCATGCCTCGAAGTCCTGCTGCCACGCGTCGTGGGCCTCTTTGCCGCGGGCCACCAGTCCACGGGTGTGGGTGATGACGTCCTCGCTGACCTCGAAGGTCTTGTCCGGGTCGAACCCGAGGATCTCCTTTACCGCGGCGACTTCGTCGTCGCCGAGCGCCGAACCGTGGATCCCGCCGGTGTTCATCTTGTTCGGGGCCGGATAGCCGATGACCGTGCGCAGCGCGATGAACGACGGCTTGTCGGTCACCTTCTTCGCCTCGGCGATCGCCGCTTCGATCCCGGTGACGTTCTCGCCGCCCTCGACCTCCTGGACATGCCAGCCGTAGGCGCGGTAGCGGTCGGCGACGTTCTCCGACAGCGCGATGTTGGTGTCGTGCTCGATGGAGATCTGGTTCTGGTCGTAGAACACGATCAGGTTGCCGAGCTGTTGCGTGCCTGCCAGCGACGAGGCCTCACTGGTGACCCCCTCTTCGATGTCGCCGTCGGAGGCGATCACGTAGATGAAGTGGTCGAACGGGCTGGTTCCCGGCGCGGCGTCGGGGTCGAACAGGCCGCGTTCGTAGCGGGCGGCCATCGCCATGCCCACCGCCGAGGCCAGACCCTGACCGAGCGGCCCGGTGGTGATCTCCACGCCGGGGGTGTGCCGGAACTCGGGGTGACCGGGGGTCTTGGACTTGAAGGTGCGCAGTGCCTGGATGTCGGACAGCTCGAGACCGAACCCGCCGAGGTAGAGCTGGATGTACAACGTCAGGCTGGAATGCCCACAGGACAGGATGAAGCGGTCGCGTCCCAGCCAGTGCACGTCGCTGGGATCGTGGCGCATCTGTCGCTGAAACAGCGTGTAGGCCAGCGGAGCGAGGCTCATCGCGGTGCCGGGATGGCCGTTGCCGACCTTCTGCACGGCGTCGGCGGCCAACACCCGGACGGTGTCGACCGCCCGCGAATCCAGGTCCGTCCAGTCGTCCGGGTGGTGCGGCTGGGTAAGGGAAGCGATCTCTTCGATCGTGGTCACGAGGGTGCACTCCTAAACTTGGCGGGCGTATCGATCCGCATCAACCACCCTAGTGTTCAACCCGGTCACCACGCAGTCCTCATCCCCCCTTGCGGCGGCGGAAATCGGACCCTGCGATTTCGGGCACTGGCCCATGCGGTCTACCATCGTCTGTAGTAGACGCCCCGCTGGGTGTTTCGTTCGGCCCCGAGTTGTTGCTGAGGAGTTGGTGGCGTGAGGATTCGCGAAGGCCAGCTTGTCGACGACGCCGCCAAGGGGCCGATCCGCCTCCGCGACCGCGTACTCGGCTACATCGGTCTGACCAAGCCCCGCGTCATCGAGCTGTTGCTGGTCACCACCATCCCCGCGATGCTGTTGGCCAACCGCGGCACGGTCGACCCGTTGCTGATCTTCAACACCCTGGTCGGTGGACTGCTGGCCGCAGCCGGCGCCAACACCCTCAACTGTGTCGCCGACGCCGACATCGACAAGAAGATGAAGCGCACCGAGCGCCGGGCGCTGGCCCGTGCGACCGTGCCGCGCAGCCACGCGCTGGTCTTCGGTCTGACGCTGTCGGTCACCTCGTTCTTCTGGCTGTGGTGGACCACCAACATGCTCTCGGCGCATCTGGCCGGCGCCACCATCGCGTTCTACGTGCTGGTCTACACGCTGCTGCTGAAGCGCCGCACGTCGCAGAACGTGGTGTGGGGCGGGGCCGCCGGATGCATGCCGGTGATGATCGGCTGGTCCGCGGTCACCGGCACGATCGAGTGGCCCGCGCTGGTGATGTTCCTCATCATCTTCTTCTGGACGCCTCCGCACACCTGGGCGCTGGCCATGCGCTACAAGGAGGACTACGAGGCCGCCGGTGTCCCGATGCTGCCCGTGGTCGCCACCGAGCAGCAGGTCACCAAGCAGATCCTGGTGTACACCTGGCTGACCGTGGCCGCGACGCTGGCGCTGGCGCTGGCGACCGGCTGGCTGTACGCGTCGGTGGCGATCCTCGCCGGCACCTGGTTCCTGGTGATGGCTCACCAGCTCTACGCCGGGGTCAAGCGCGGGGAAGCGGTGAAGCCGCTGCGGTTGTTCCTGCAGTCGAACAACTACCTGGCCGTCGTGTTCTGCGCGCTCGCGGTCGACTCTGCGCTGGCACTGCCCACGCTGCTGCACCTCTAGGGCACGAGCACCACCGACCCGACCGTCTTGCGGCCCTGCAGGTCGCGGTGCGCCTGTTCGGCCTCGCGCAGCGGGTAGCGCCCGCTGACCGTGACGTTGAGGGTTCCGTCCGCCACGGCGCTGAGGAATTCACCCGCCCGCCACGCGAATTCGTCCGGGGTGCGGGTGTGGTGCGCCAGATTGGGCCGGGTCAGGTAGACCGAGCCGGCGGCGTTGAGCCGCTGCGGATCCACCGGTGGCACCGGCCCGCTGGACGCCCCGAACAGCGCCAGGGTGCCGCGCACGGCGAGGCTGGCCAGGCTCGCCTCGAACGTCGACGCACCGACGCCGTCGTACACGGCGGCCACGCCGTTCCCGTTGGTCAGCTCACGGATGCGGGAGGCGAACTCCTGCGGGTCGTCCGGGTAGTCGAGCACCTCGATGGCGCCGGCCTGCCGGGACATCTCGGCCTTCTCGGGCGTCGACACCGTGGTGATGACCTTGGCGGCGAGGCTGGTGGCCCACTGGGTCAGGATCAGGCCGACACCGCCGGCGCCGGCGTGCACGAGGACCGTGTCGCCCTGCTGGACGGGATACGTCGACTTGATCAGGTAGTGCGCGGTCATGCCCTTGAGCAGGGCCGAGGCCACCGCTTCGGGCGCGACGCCGTTCGGTACGTAGGCCACGTAGTCCGCCGGAGCCAGGCAGTACTCGGCATACGCACCGAGCCCCTTGTCGGTGACGACCCGGTCGCCGACGTTGAGCGCGGCGACGTCGGGACCGACGGCCTCGATGGTCCCGCACACCTCGCTGCCGACGACGAACGGGAGATCGCGGGGATACAGGCCCGACCGGAAGTACGTGTCGATGAAATTCACCCCGATGGCCTCGGCTCTGATCAGCACCTGACCGGGCCCGGGTGAGGGCTGGGGTTTCTCCACATGGGTCAGGACTTCAGGTCCGCCGGTCTGCGTCACTTCGATCGCGTACATGTCCACCATCCTTACCCGTCGGGGGCGGCTAGCATCCACTGGAGTGTCTCTGGTCCGCCCCGATCTCTTCCACCCCCGCATCGTCCTGGCGGGATGTCCGGCCCTGCCGGAGGGGGACGGCGACGACGCCGGCTTGATCGGTGCTCTGCGTGCACGCGGACTCCACGCGCGCTGGTTGCCGTGGGACGATCCGGCCACCCTGGAGGCCGACCTGGTCATTCTGCGCGCCACGTGGGACTACGCGGAACGCCTCGACGAGTTTCGGGCGTGGACCACCCGAGTTGCCCACTTGCTCAACCCGTCTCGGGTGGTCGCCTGGAACACCGACAAGCGTTATCTGATCGACCTCGCCGTCGCGGGTGTACCGACGGTGCCCAGCGCGTTCTACGCGCCCGGTCAGGACGTGTGGGTCCCCGACGAGGAGGTCGTGGTCAAGCCGGCCGTGGGTGCCGGCTCGAGAGGCGCGCTGCGCTGCGACGACCCCGAGCAGGCGCGGGCACACGCCGCGGCGCTGCACGCCGAGGGCCACACAGTCCTGGTCCAGCCGTACGACCCGCGCGTCAGCGACGGTGAAACGGCGCTGGTGTTCCTGCGCGGAGCCGCGTCGCACGCGTTCACCAAAGGTCCGATGCTGCCCGCACCCGGCCAGGCGCCCGGCCTCGACGAGTCCGGAACCTTCGCGACCGAGAGGCTGGGCCCGGCCGATCCGGACCCCGAACTGTGGGAGCTGGGGCACGCCGCACTGGTCGCGGCGGCAGCCCATCTCGGTCTGGAGGTCACCGACCTGCTCTACGCACGGGTCGACCTGCTCGGTGCCGCCGATGCGCCGGTGCTGCTGGAGCTCGAGCTGGTCGAGCCGTCGCTGGGATGGCGCCTGCTCGACGAGCGCACCAGGGACGCGCAGCAGCGGCAGTTCGCTCTGGCCGTCGAGTCAGCGCTGGAGAGCTTCGGGCTCGGCCCGCTCTCGCATCGACGCCCATAGCGCCGCGGTGGCGGCCGTGCACGCGGCCGCGCCGGCCACGTGGACGGCGACCAGCGCCGCGGGCACGCCGGTGAAGAACTGCACCGCGCCCAGCGAGCCCTGCGCGGCGACGAGCACCAGCAGCACGCCCAGGCGTTTGCGGATCGCGGCCGGCGCACCCACCGCCAACAGCCCGAAGCCCAGCCCGACCAGCAGCGCCAGGTAGGCCACCAGCAGCGACGAGTGCATGTGCACCAGCGTGGTGATCTCGACCTGCAGCCGCGGCACCGGACGGTCGATGCTCTTGTCCCCGGCGTGCGGCCCGGCGCCGGTCACCATGGTTCCGGTCACCAACACGGCGGAAAGCGTCAGCGCGCTCAGCACGGTCAACTGGCGCAGCGGCTTCGGCGCCGCAGCCGTGACGACACCGTCGTCGGGCTGGCCGATCTTGACGAACAGCAGCACCGCCACCCACACCATCGCCATGGAGGCCAGCAGGTGGATGGCCACGGTCCACCACAGCAGCCCGGTCAGCACGGTGATGCCGCCGATGACCGCCTGCACCACCGTCGACGCCGGCATTAACCACGCATAGATCAGGACTTCCCGGCGGCGGCGGGCACGGGTGACCACGATGACCGCGGCGGCCGCGGTCAGGACCACCAAAAACGTCAGCAGTCGGTTGCCGAACTCCACCGCCTGATGGATACCGGCGACCTCGGGGTGGGGGACCGGGGTGAAGCTGCCCGGGAAGCACTGCGGCCACGTCGGGCAGCCGAGACCGGATGCGGTGACGCGCACGATCGCCCCGGTGACGGAGATTCCGCCCTGGGTGAGGATCACCGCAGCGGCGACGATGCGCTGCACCCGCAGACTGGGCTCGGGAAGCACGTCGACCAGCCGCAGGAAGATACGTCCGACGGACACGTGTCGATGGTAGAGGTCCGCTAACTACGTGCCGTAGTAGGGGCGGGCTCCCGGCCTCGGCGACTCAGGTGAACCGGAACCAGCGCAACGCACCCACGGCGGCCACCGCGCCCCAGATGGCGAGCACCACGAGGCCGACCCAGTCGACCGACAGCGCCATGGCTGCCGACAGCGACTCCGTCAGCGCGCCCGAGGGCGTCAGCCGCGCGACCCACTGCACGCCGGACGGCACGTCAGCGCCGTCGAGCACCAGGGCGCCCAGACCGGCGAAGACGAACCACGCCAGGTTGGCCACCGCCAGGACGATCTCGGCGCGCAGCGTGCCACCCAGCAGCAGCCCGAGAGCAGCGAACACGGCGGTGCCGAGCGCGATCACCAACCCGCCGAGCGCCAGCCCGGGCAGCGACGGGCGCCATCCCAGGGCGAAGCCGATGGCGCCGAACAGCACCGACTGCAGGATCACCACGGCGACCACCGCCAGCGACTTGCCGGCGATGATGCCCCACACCGGCAGCGCGGTGGCGCCCAGGCGTTTCAACGCGCCGTAGCGGCGATCGAAGGCCACGGCGATGGCCTGTCCGGTGAACGCCGTCGAGATCACCGCCAACGCCATGATGGCCGGCACGAAGACGGCCGCACGGTTGGGCCCGAACGACCCCAGCGGCAACAGCGTCAGGCCGACCAGCAGAGTGATCGGAATGAACATCGTCAGCAGGAGTTGTTCGCCGTTGCGCAACAGCAGGCGCAGTTCCAGACCGAACTGTGCGCGCAGCATCTTGGGCACCGGAGCCGGGCGTGGGTCGGGAGTGAAGGTGCCTGCGGCGAACCGGTTGACGGTCATTTGCGGAGCTCCCGCCCGGTGAGTTCGAGGAAGACGTCTTCGAGGCTGCGTTGTTCGACGCGCATGTCGGTGGCCAGCACGTCCAATCGGGCGCACCAGGCGGTGACGGTCGCCAGCACCTGCGGGTCGATGTGTCCTTCGACCAGGTACTCGCCCGGGGCGGCCTCCGTGGCGCGGTAGCCCTCCGGGAGCGCGGCCACCAGCAGCGCGAGGTCGAGCATGCGGGGTGCACGGAAACGCAGCTGGTTCTCGGCGCCGCTGCGCATCAACTCCGCCGGCGTGCCGGTGGCCACCGACCGGCCGTGGTCGATGATGACGATCCGGTCGGCGAGCTCCTCGGCCTCGGCCAGTTGATGTGTGGTCAGTACCACCGTGACGCCGTCCCGGCGCAGCGCGTCGATCAGCTCCCACACCACCAGCCGGGCGTGGGCGTCCATGCCGGCCGTCGGCTCGTCGAGGAACACCAGCTCGGGACGGCCGACCACCGCGCACGCCAGAGCAAGCCGCTGTTGCTGGCCGCCGGACAACCGGCGGTAGGTGGTCTTGACCGAGTCGGTGAGCCCGAGGGTGTCCAGCAGCCACTGCGGGTCCAGCGGGTCGGCCGCGTAGGAGGCGACGAGATCGAGCATCTCGCCGGCCCGCGCGGCCGGATAGGCGCCGCCGCCCTGCAGCATGACGCCGGTACGGGACCGGACCTGCGCGTTGTCGGCGACAGGGTCCAGTCCGAGGATCCGGATCGAGCCTTCGTCGGGCCGCAGGAACCCTTCGCACATCTCCACGGTGGTCGTCTTGCCGGCGCCGTTGGGGCCGAGCAGCGCGAGGACCTCGGCGGTCTGCACGTCGAGGTCGAGCTCGCAGACGGCCGTTGTTGACCCGTACCGCTTGCTGACGTTGCGCAACAGCACGGGTGGGGAGTTCGCGCTCACGGTGACTCAGCGTAAGCGTCGGTCACGGCGGTCGGTGGCGGCGGTGGTGAGCCGTCACGACCCTTGTCGTTGCCGTCGTCCTCGGCGAGGGTTCCGGAGGCGGCTTCCGGGACGGCGCGCCACGGCAGCCAGCGGTAAGTCAGCGCCATCAGCGCCAGCACGATCACGGTGCTGGCCACGGTGGCCAGCACGATCTGGAACAGCGCGAACCGGTCGCCGTTGGCGGTCGGACCGAAGATGCCGACCACGAGCGTCACGACGATGACCGCGGAGCGGAAACCCGGTCGGGTTGCCCACGCGGCCAGCGGGATGATGGCCCACAGCAGGTACCACGGCTGGACCACCGGGAAGAGCAGCACTGTGGCACCCAGCGCCACGCCCAGACCGCCGACGGGGTGGAGTCGGCCGCGCAGCACCGACAACAGCAGCCAGGTCACGATCACCGCGATCAGGCTGACGCCGATCGCGCGGGTCAGTCCCAGGACGGCGGTGGTGTGGTCGCCCAGGCCGAGCAGAATGCCGACCTGCCCGGTGCCCAGCGCCAACAGGGTCGGCGGGGACATCCAGCTGCGCACCACATTGGCCGTGCCCAGGGTGAACAGCCAGCCGAACCCCAGCCCGCTGGCCCAGCCGATGATCGCCATCACCGCGACCGACACCGCGGTCAGCGCGGCACCGGAGCACAAGAACGCCTTGACCGTGCCGCCCCACCGGTGGGCCAGCGCCATCGCGACGAACCCGAGCGCCAGCAGGGACGGGAGCTTGACCTGCGACGACATGGTGATCAGCACCGTGCCGACCACCAGCATCGCCGCCGGGTACCACCGGGCTCGCGTCGCATCGCCGATCGCCTCGATGCCGCGCAACGCGAACTCCGTGCCGGCCAGCATCAGCCCGAGCATCAGCGCCTCGTTGTGGATACCGGCCACCAGATGCATGAACAGCAGCGGGTTCGTCGGTCCCAGCCACAGCGCGCTGACCTCGGCGACGCCGCACCGGCGCGCCAGCCGTGGCGTCGCCCAGACGATCAGCCCCACGCCGAACAGCACCACCAGCCGGTGGAACAGCACCGCCTCGACGACGTTCTCCCCGGTGATCGACGAGATCCCCCGGCCGATCCAGAGGAACAGCGGGCCGTAGGGGGCCGGCGTCTCGCGCCACAGGCTCGGCACCGACAGCGTGAAGATGTGGTCCAGACCCAACCCCGGCGCGGGACCCACCCGATACGGATCGGCGCCCTGCAGGGAGATCTCGCTCTGCGCCAGGTAGGAGTAGACGTCCTTGCTGTACATCGGCGGCGCGATGAGCAACGGCAGCGCCCACAGCAGCAGCGTCCGGTCCAGCTGGCTGCGCGTCATCTTCCGCCGGCCCAGGGTGAACCGGCCGAGCATCAGCCAGGCCAACGCCATCATCACCGCGCCCGTGGTGGTCATCGTCAGCGAAACCGTCTGGATGCGGGAGGGCAGGTTCAGGAGCCGGACACCGAACGTCGGATCCTGCACCACCGGACGAGCCCCGGCGCCGAGGGCGCCGATGGCCATCAGTACGGTTCCGGTGGCGCCGAACAGCCGGGTCCGGTGCATCGCGACCAGCTCGGCAGGGGTGAGTGGGCTGCCGACGGTCCGCTCGTCGCCGTGCCACCCGGCGATCGAGGTACTGAGGGAATGTCGGCGGGCTGCCACCAGGGCAGCGTAACGGGCCGCGTATTCCCGATTCGTCGCGTCAAGGGTTGTGAGAAGAGCAACGACCGGCTAAGGGTGCCCTTGCTGGACCCGATCCGGGAATTGCGTCACACTGGTGTAGTGAAATTCAGCCAGCAGGGTTCGACTGTGCCGAGACCGGTACCGTCGCACGCTGTCGACGGGGATTCACACGGGCATACCCGCAGCGCGATCATTCAGTTGCTGCTCGAATCCGGTCCGACGACCGCCCGCAGCATCGGTGCGCGGCTGGGACTGTCCCCGGCCGGAGTGCGCCGCCACCTCGATGCGCTCATCGAGGCAGGTGACGCCAAGGCGACGGCCGCGGCAGCCTGGCAGCAGGAGGGGCGGGGCCGCCCGGCCAAGCGCTACCAGCTCACCGCTGAGGGGCGCGCCAAGCTCGACCACGCGTACGACGATCTCGCCTCGGCCGCCATGCGGCAGCTCCGCGAGATCGGCGGTGACGAAGCCGTCCAGGCGTTCGCGCGGCAGCGGATCGACACGATCCTCGCCGACATCCGCCCCGTCGACGGACCTGCCGACAGCGCGGACGTCGAAGCCGCCGCGGAACGGATCGCCGACGCGTTCACCGGTGCCGGGTACGCCACCACCACGGCGCGGGTGCGGGGACCGATGCCCGGGGTGCAGATCTGTCAGCACCACTGCCCGGTGTCACATGTGGCCGAGGAGTTCCCCGAGTTGTGCGAGGCCGAGGAGCAGGCCATGGCCGAGGTGCTGGGGACCCACGTTCAGCGGTTGGCCACGATCGTCAACGGCGACTGCGCGTGCACCACCCACGTTCCGCTCAGCGCAGCGGAGCGCTAGACGTACCACCTTCGGCGCACAGCCCGCGCCGAAGCCACCACACGAGCAAGAGGAGTGTGTCGCAATGACACTCACACCGGAGGCTTCAGTTTCTGAGACCGCCGCCCCTTTGACTCAGGAAGAGACCATCGCTTCCCTGGGCAAGTACGGGTACGGCTGGGCCGACTCTGACGTCGCAGGAGCCAGTGCGCAACGGGGGCTGTCCGAAGCCGTGGTCCGTGACATCTCGGCCAAGAAGAGCGAGCCGGAGTGGATGCTCGACATCCGACTCAAGGCGCTGCGCACCTTCGACAAGAAGCCCATGCCGAAGTGGGGCTCCGACCTCGAGGGCATCGACTTCGACAACATCAAGTACTTCGTGCGCTCCAGCGAGAAGCAGGCGGCCACGTGGGACGACCTGCCCGAGGACATCAAGAACACCTACGACAAGCTCGGCATCCCCGAGGCGGAGAAGCAGCGTCTGGTTTCGGGAGTGGCGGCGCAGTACGAGTCCGAGGTGGTCTACCACTCCATCCGCGAGGACCTCGAGGCCCAGGGCGTCATCTTCCTCGACACCGACACCGCGCTCAAAGAGCACCCCGACCTGTTCAAGCAGTACTTCGGCACGGTCATCCCGGCCGGTGACAACAAGTTCTCCGCGCTCAACACCGCGGTGTGGTCGGGCGGTTCGTTCATCTACGTCCCCAAGGGCGTGCACGTCGACATTCCGCTGCAGGCCTACTTCCGCATCAACACCGAGAACATGGGCCAGTTCGAGCGCACCTTGATCATCGTCGACGAAGACGCCTACGTGCACTACGTGGAAGGCTGCACCGCGCCGATCTACAAGAGCGACTCCCTGCACAGCGCCGTCGTCGAGATCATCGTCAAGCCGGGCGGCCGCTGCCGCTACACGACCATCCAGAACTGGTCGAACAACGTCTACAACCTGGTCACCAAGCGTGCCCGCGCGGAGGCCGGCGCCACCATGGAGTGGATCGACGGCAACATCGGCTCCAAGGTCACGATGAAGTACCCGGCGGTGTGGATGACCGGTGAGCACGCCAAGGGCGAGGTGCTCTCGGTGGCATTCGCCGGCGAGGGACAGCACCAGGACACCGGCGCCAAGATGCTGCATCTGGCCCCGCACACGTCGAGCAACATCATCTCCAAGTCGGTCGCCCGTGGCGGGGGACGCGCGTCCTACCGCGGCCTGATCCAGGTCAACAAGGGTGCCCACGGTTCGCGCTCCAGCGTGAAGTGCGATGCGCTGCTCGTCGACACCGTCAGCCGCTCCGACACCTATCCGTACGTCGACATCCGCGAGGACGACGTCACGATGGGCCACGAGGCCACCGTGTCGAAGGTCAGCGAGGATCAGCTGTTCTACCTGATGAGCCGCGGCCTGACCGAGGACGAGGCGATGGCGATGGTCGTGCGCGGCTTCGTCGAGCCCATCGCCAAGGAACTGCCGATGGAGTACGCGCTCGAACTCAACCGCCTGATCGAACTGCAGATGGAAGGCGCGGTGGGCTAGTGACTTCCGGTGCGAATCTCACTGAAGCGGTGGAGGGTTCGGCCCTCGCAGTGAACAAGGGCGAGCTGTTCTCGTCGTTCGACGTCAACGCCTTCGAGGTACCCGGCGGGCGCGACGAGATCTGGCGGTTCACGCCGCTCAAGCGGCTGCGCGGGCTGCACGACGGGTCCGCGACGCCCAGCGGTGCGGCCGGAATCGCCGTCGCCGAACAACCCGGTGTGACGGTCGAGACCGTGCGCCGCGGGGACGAGCGACTGGGACAGGCCGGTGTGCCGAGTGATCGTGTTGCCGCGCAGGCGTTCTCGTCGTTCGACACGGCCACCATCGTGACCGTGGCCCGCGACACCGAGGTCGCCGCTCCCATCGAGGTCGACATCAACGGACCCGGGGCGGACAAAGTCGCCTACGGCCACCTGCAGATCCGGGTCGAGGAACTGTCCCGCGCCATCGTCGTGGTCGATCTGCGCGGCAGCGGCACCTACGCCGACAACGTCGAGATCATCGTCGGCGACTCGGCGGGCCTGGGCGTCATCTGGATCGCCGACTGGGCCGACGACATGGTGCACGTCAGCTCGCATCACGCCAGACTCGGCAAGGATGCGGTGCTCGGCCACGTCAACGTCACCCTCGGCGGCGACGTGGTCCGCACCACCGCGACCGTGCGCTTCACCGCGCCGGGCGGCGACGCGAAGATGCTGGGCACCTACTTCGCCGACGACGGACAGCATTTCGAGTCCCGGTTGCTGGTCGACCACTCGGAGCCCAACTGCAAATCCGACGTGCTCTACAAGGGTGCGCTGCAAGGCGATCCGGATTCGGACAAGCCCGACGCGCACACCGTGTGGGTGGGCGACGTGCTGATCCGCGCCGAAGCGACCGGGACCGACACCTTCGAGGTCAACCGCAACCTGGTGCTCACCGACGGCGCCCGCGCCGACTCGGTGCCCAACCTCGAGATCGAGACCGGCGAGATCGTCGGCGCCGGACACGCCAGCGCGACAGGCCGTTTCGACGACGAGCAGCTGTTCTACCTGCAGGCGCGCGGCATCCCCGAAGATCAGGCCCGCCGGCTGGTGGTGCGCGGATTCTTCAACGAGATCATCGCGAAGATCGCGGTACCCGAGGTCCGCGAGCGCCTCACCGAAGCCATCGAACGAGAACTAGCGATCACAGAATCGAGAACGAACTGACATGACCACGCTGGAAGTCAAAGACCTGCACGTCTCGGTCCACACACCCGAAGGCGACGAAGTCCCGATCCTCAAAGGCGTGAACCTGACCGTCAAATCGGGGGAGACCCACGCGGTCATGGGGCCCAACGGGTCCGGCAAGTCGACGCTGTCCTACGCCGTCGCCGGCCATCCGAAGTACACCGTGACCTCCGGGTCGATCACCCTGGACGGTCAGGACGTGCTCGAGATGAGCATCGACGAACGCGCCCGCGCGGGCCTGTTCCTCGCGATGCAGTACCCGGTGGAGGTGCCGGGGGTGTCGATGTCGAACTTCCTGCGGACCGCGGCCACCGCCGTGCGCGGCGAGGCCCCGAAGCTGCGGCACTGGGTCAAAGAAGTCAAGGCCGCGATGGGCGACCTCGGCATCGACCCGGCGTTCGGCGAGCGCAGCGTCAACGAGGGATTCTCCGGCGGCGAGAAGAAGCGCCACGAGATCCTGCAGCTGGGCCTGCTCAAGCCCAAGATCGCGATCCTCGACGAGACCGACTCCGGTCTGGACGTCGACGCCCTGCGCGTCGTCAGCGAGGGCGTCAACCGCTACGCGCAGGCGGAGAACGCCGGCGTGCTGCTGATCACCCACTACACCCGCATCCTGCGCTACATCCAGCCGCAGTTCGTGCACGTCTTCGTCGACGGGCGCATCATCGAGTCCGGCGGCCCGGAGCTGGCCGACGAGCTCGAGGAGAACGGTTACGAGCGCTTCACGCAGGCCGCCGCCACTGGAGCCTGACGGTGACGGCCGCGAAGACGCTCGACCTGACGGCGATCAGGGCTGACTTCCCGATCCTGAATCGGGTGATGCGTGGCGGAAACCAGCTGGCCTACCTCGACTCGGGCGCGACGTCGCAGAAGCCGCTGGCTGTCCTCGACGCGGAGCGGGAATTCCTGCTGCACTCCAACGGCGCGGTGCACCGCGGTGCCCACCAGCTGATGGAGGAGGCCACCGACGCCTACGAGCAGGGTCGCGAGGACATCGCCGCCTTCGTCGGCGCCGACTCCGACGAGTTGGTGTTCACCAAGAACGCCACCGAGGCTCTCAACCTGGTCGCGTACACGGTGGGGGACAAGCGGTTCCAGAACGCGGTCGGCCCCGGTGACGTGATCGTCACGACCGAGCTCGAACACCACGCGAACCTGGTGCCGTGGCAGGAGCTGGCGCTGCGCACTGGCGCCACGCTGAAGTGGTACTCGGTGACCGACGACGGCCGCATCGACCTGGACTCGCTCGAACTCGACGAGCGCGTGAAAGTCGTTGCCTTCAGCCATCATTCCAACGTCACCGGTGCGGTGGCTCCTGTCGCCGAGCTGGTGTCGCGGGCCAGGGCGGTGGGTGCACTGACCGTGCTGGACGCATGCCAGTCGGTGCCGCACCAGCCCGTCGACCTGCACGCTCTCGACGTCGACTACGCGGCGTTCTCCGGGCACAAGATGCTCGGACCCACCGGGATCGGGGTGCTCTACGGACGTCGTGAACTGCTCGACGCGATGCCCCCGTTCCTCACCGGCGGATCGATGATCGAGACCGTCACGATGGAGGCCACCACCTATGCGCCGGCGCCGCAGCGTTTCGAGGCGGGCACGCCGATGACGTCGCAGGTGGTCGGGTTGGCCGCTGCGGCACGTTATCTCGACAAGATCGGAATGGCGGCAGTGTGCGAGCACGAGCACGAATTGGTCCGGGCCGCGCTCGACGGGCTCGCCACCATCGACGGAGTGCGGGTCATCGGGCCGACCACGCCGGTCGATCGCGGCTCGCCGGTCTCGTTCGTCGTCGACGGTGTGCACGCGCACGACGTCGGCCAAGTGCTCGACGACGAAGGTGTGGCCGTGCGCGTCGGCCACCACTGCGCGTGGCCGCTGCACCGCCGGTTCGGGATCGCCGCGACCGCGCGGGCATCGTTCGCCGTCTACAACACCACCGACGAGGTCGACCGGCTGATCGCCGGTGTGCGCCGCGCCGTGGAGTTCTTCGGGGACTGACACCGGCGATGCGTCTCGAGCAGATCTACCAGGAAGTGATCCTGGACCACTACAAGCGTCCGCACCACCGCGGGCTGCGTGAGCCGTTCGATGCCCAGGTGCACCACGTGAATCCGACCTGCGGCGACGAGGTGACGTTGCGCGTGGCGCTGTCCGGGGACCACGAAACCGTCGTCGACGTCTCCTATGACGGGCAGGGCTGCTCCATCAGCCAGGCGGCGACGTCGGTGCTGACCGACCAGGTCATCGGGCAGAGCGTCGGCGATGCGCTCAAAACCGTGGCGGCGTTCTCCGAGATGGTCTCGAGCCGGGGCAGAATCGAGGGGGACGAGGATGTGCTCGGTGACGGTGTGGCGTTCGCCGGGGTTTCGAAGTATCCAGCCCGGGTGAAGTGCGCGCTACTGGGATGGACGGCCTTCAAGGCCGCCGTCGCGGAAGCGCACGAATCAGACACCGTCGCGGAGGCACACGGGTCCGACAACGTGAAGGAGAACGTCAGTGAGTGACACAGCGATACCCGAGGACCAACTACTCGCCGAGATCGAGGAGGCGATGCACGATGTCGTCGACCCCGAACTCGGTATCAACGTCGTCGATCTCGGCCTGGTCTACGGGCTCGGCGTGGAGAGCGGTGAGGCAGGCAAGGTCGCGCTGATCGACATGACGCTGACGTCGGCGGCGTGCCCCCTGACCGACGTGATCGAGGACCAGTCCCGCACCGCACTCGTCGGCGCCGGCCTGGTCAACGAGATCAAAATCAACTGGGTGTGGAACCCGCCGTGGGGTCCGGACAAGATCACCGACGACGGTCGCGAACAGCTGCGCGCTCTGGGCTTCACCGTCTGACATCCGCGCCCGCAGGCCCTCCGCGAGCCCAGCCTGCGCGACATTCTTGACCTGTATCTGCCCACCTGCCTTGCCCGAGGCGGGTGGGCAGAGTCATAGCCACGCTGTGTTGCTCCCGGCGTGTCTGGCAAGTCGGCTGACGTGGCACCTGCCGTTCCAGTGACGGCGAAACGGGCATGTCGTCAGCCCCCAGTGTGCTGCCCACGCCCCCGGGTCGTCTCTGCTGGCAAACATCCTCCGCCGCGCTGTTCTAGCAGCAAATTGGTCAACTGGCGCTAATTGCGAGCCTCCATCCTTTTTGGATTGCTCACTGCCGCAGGAATTCTGGCGAAAAGCCGTACCGTGAGCGACAATTGGCTATCGTTTGCTGTGCTCACCGCGCAGCAGTCGGAAGGAGGCGACCAGAGGTCGCGTCTTACAGGGGAAGTCATGCACGTGGGGGAATCTATGGGTCGTCACTGACCCAACCATTGCGTTCGCTCCAAGCGGTTGTCGCATCGCGCCGACCGTTGAGTTCTTCTACCTTCTTCATCCCTTCGACGAAATGGATGGTCGATGCACAAAGGGCGACCCGCTGGGGTCCAGATCGGCAGTGGCAAACACTGGTTCGCCGGAAGTGTGGTGGCGGCCGGTCTGGGTGCGGCGATGATGGCCGGCGCCGGGGCGGCGAGCGCGGAGACTTCAGGTGCCGCGGGGGCCGACAGCTCCGGCAACTCGGTGTCGGCCTCGCGTGACTCTCAGTCGACCCGGACGCCGCGAGAGCACCGCAGCAGCCGCGCCGACAAAGCGACCAGGGCGCGCAAGACGGTGACGGTCGAAGTCGGCGACAAAGCGATTCGGGACATCAAGGACATCAAGGACACCGAGGACATCAAGGACACCGAGGACATCAAGGACACCGAGGACACCGAGGACGACGCCGCCGTTCCGGCTCTGGCCGCGGCCACCCGAAAGGACCTCCGGGCGGCGCGCGTCGACTCCGACGAAGATGCCAGGGGAACGGGCGTGGTGGGCGAGTCACGCTCTGCCGCAGTGGAACCCGAAGAGCTTCCGGCCACGGTGGCGGCAATGGCGACGGCCTCGGCGGCGCCCACCACGGTCCGGGTCACCGTCGGCTCGATGATCGTCGACTGGCTGTATTCCATCGGGGTGAAGAACACCAAGTACGGTCCCGACTTCCTGGCCATCCCGGTGCCCGGGTTCGTCGAGAGGTGGTGGCTGGGTGTACGTGCGCGGATCTACCGTGACGTCGTGCCGGGTCCCGGCGCTCCCGGCGAGCCGCAAGGGCCGGCGCAGAAGAGGCTGTTGTGGGAGACCAACTTCTCGAGTCAGGCCGAGGCCGAGCGGTATTGGGGCTTCCAGACCGGGCGGTGGGGTTGGCCGGCCGGTGAGAACCAGTACTACACCGACGGCGACAACGCCTACGTCGATTCCGCGGGCAACCTGGTCATCGAGGCGCGTCGGGAGGAGACCCCCGACCGGTTCGGGGCACCGCACAACTACACCTCGGCGCGGGTGGTGACGTTCGGCAAGCAGTCGATCGGAGTGGGCACCCGGGTGGTGGCGCGCATCCAGATGCCGGTGAACCAAGGTGCGCTGCCGGCGTTCTGGACCGTCGGCCTCGAGCCCGGCCACGAGTACGACTGGCCGCGCCAGGGCGAGATCGACATCGTCGAGGTCCCCGGCTTCGGCACCCCGGTGGCCCGCCGCACGTGGACCGGCAACATCCACGGCCCGGCCGACCGCGACAACACCATCGACGTCAAACTCCCTGGCTTCAGCAAGGATCTCGCTGCCGACCTGTCGCAGGGCTTCCACGAGTACGGAATCGACTGGTACAGCGACCGCATCGTCTGGCACGTCGACGGTGTCGAGGTCGGCCGCGTCACCAAGGCTCAGTACGAGGCTCTCGGCGGAGACTGGAGGCCGTTCTCCGGCGAGTGGGATCACTACCTGATCCTCAACGTCGCCGTCGGCAACCCGTGGACCGGCGACCCGGCGGCCCACGCGCCGTTCGTGGCTCAGATGAAGGTGGACTGGGTGAAGGCCTACGAGCTGTAAGGCGTGTAGACGACGATCTGCAGATCGGGCCGGTCGGAAGGCCGCAACTGGTGGTGTTCCAACCGCACCAGCCCGCTGACGGGGTGGTGAAACACCCGTTCGCGTGACTCGAATCCGGCCACCGGATGGGTGTCCCAGCCGCGCCGGAACTCTGCGCTGACGGCGCGCAGCCGGTCGAGCAGTTCGCGGATGGGCGGCTCACCGAGGCGTCCCGCGACCTCTGCGCGGAACTCCGCCAGAAAGCGCGCGCTGGTGACCTCCCAGTCGTCGAGCAGCTCACGGACCGAGGGATCGGTGAACACCAGCCACAACAGGTTTCGTTCGTCGTCGTCGACACGGGCGACATTCGGATACAGCTCGGCGTAGGCAGCGTTCCAGCCGGTGATCGACCAGTCCGCGGCCAGCACGTACGCGGGCCGGTCACCCAGCGCATCAAGTAGGCGCTGGATGTGGGGCGGGGCCGGTTCCACCCGCGCCGGATGGGCCGGCGGCGCGTATCCGGCCAGCCCCAGCAGGTAGTGGTGCTCGGTCGCCGAGAGCTGAAGGGTTCGCGCGACCGCATCGAGCACCTGGCGCGACGGGGTGATCGCCCTGCCTTGTTCGAGCCACGTGTACCAGGTGATGCTGACTCCGCACAGGGTGGACACCTCTTCCCGGCGCAGACCGGCGTCGCCTCCGCGGGGCAGCGGAGGCAGCCCGTACAGGCTGCGCGGAACCCGTTGGCGGCGCGCCCGCAGAAAGGCGCCGAGTTCGGCTCGGTTCTCGGCCTGCACCGCCATGGACGACATGCTATTTCGGCGCGGCAGCGATCGGCTGGTGCTCTGACTACCAGTAGCGAGGCCGCCTTGGTACAGGAAGTGGCTCCGACGAGGCTGAGGTCATGCCTGAACTGCGGTCCAGAACCGTCACGCACGGACGCAACATGGCCGGCGCCCGCGCTCTCCTACGTGCCGCCGGAGTCTCGGCCGACGACTTCGGCAAGCCGATCGTCGCGATCGCCAACAGCTTCACCGAGTTCGTCCCCGGTCACACCCATCTGCAACCGGTCGGCCGGATCGTCGCCGATGCGGTCTGCCGCGCCGGCGGGATCCCGCGGGAGTTCAACACGATCGCCATCGACGACGGCATCGCCATGGGGCACGCAGGCACGTTCTACTCGTTGCCGTCGCGCGACCTGATCGCCGACTCGGTGGAGTACGTCGTCGAAGCCCACCGCGCCGACGCCCTGGTGTGTATCTCCAACTGCGACAAGATCACTCCGGCGATGCTGATGGCTGCACTGCGCATCGACATCCCGACCGTGTTCGTCGCCGGCGGTCCGATGGAAGGTGGGCGGACCGCGCTGGCCGACGGCACGACCCGTGACGGCCTTCATCTGATCGATCCGATGTCGGCGGCCGCCGACGGCCGCGTCACCGACGACGATCTGCGCCGCATCGAAGAGGCCGCCTGCCCGACCTGCGGTTCGTGTGCCGGGATGTTCACCGCCAACTCGATGAACTGTCTGGTCGAGGCGTTGGGACTCGCGCTGCCCGGCAATGGGTCCACTCTGGCCACCCACACCGACCGTCGCGCGCTCTACGAGCGCGCCGGTGCCGTCGTCGTCGAGCTCGCTCGCCGGTGGTACGACGGTGACGACGCGCGGGTGCTGCCGCGAAGGATCGCCGGACGTGCGGCGTTCCACAACGCGATGGCCGTCGATGTCGCCATGGGCGGGTCGACGAACACCGTCCTGCATCTGCTTGCCGCCGCGCACGAAGCGGAGTTGGACTTCACCCTCGATGACATCGACGAGATCTCGCGGCACGTTCCATGCCTGTGCAAGGTCGCGCCCAACGGGACGCATCTCATGGAAGACGTGCACCGCGCCGGCGGCGTGCCCGCGCTGATGGGGGAGCTGCGCCGCGCCGGGGTGCTCGCCGAGGACGTGTGGGCGGTACACGCCGAGGACCTGGGCGCGTGGCTCGACGACTGGGATATCCGCGGTGCCGCCGCGACCACCGCAGCGACGGAGCTGTTCCGCGCCGCACCGGGCGGAACGCGGTCGTCGTCGGCGTTCTCCCAGTCACGGCGGTGGGAGGACTCGGACGTCGACGCGTCCGCCGGGTGCATCCGCGACGTCGCGCACGCCTACAGCGCAGACGGTGGGCTGGCGGTGTTGCGGGGCAATCTGGCCGCCGACGGCTGCGTGGTCAAGACCGCCGGCGTCGTCGAGGCGATGCGGGCATTTCGCGGTCCCGCTGTCGTCGTGGAGTCGCAGGACGACGCCGTCGAGGCGATCCTCAGCGGCCGGCTCCGACCCGGCGATGTGTTGGTCGTGCGGTACGAGGGGCCGCGCGGGGGCCCGGGCATGCAGGAGATGCTGCACCCGACGTCGTTCATGAAGGGGAGGGGGCTGGCGACCCGGTGCGCGCTGGTGACCGACGGCAGGTTCTCGGGCGGCAGCTCCGGACTGTCGATCGGGCACGTGTCTCCGGAAGCAGCCGCCGGGGGACTGATCGCGCTGGTCGAGGACGGTGACGTCATCGAAATCGACATCGCTGCCCGCCGGATCCACCTCGATGTCGCCGACGATGTGCTGGCGATGCGCCGGGATGCCCTCGACGGCTTCAAACCGCGGGCACGGAACCGGCCGGTGTCGGCTGCGCTGCAGGCCTATGCCGCACTGGCCACCTCGGCCGACCGAGGCGCGGTGCGGGTCGTCTCGACGGGAGCGACCGCAGCACGGGAACATGGGTTGACACCGCGACGTTAGGACAATCATGGCTACCCGAGACATCACTGCCGAAGAATTCAACGACACCATCAACGACAACGACATCGTGTTGGTCGATTTCTGGGCGTCGTGGTGCGGCCCGTGCAAGGCATTCGCGCCTACCTTTTCCGCATCGTCGGAGAAGCACCCTGACGTCGTCTACGCGAAGGTCGACACCGAAGCCGAGCAGCAGCTCGCCGCCGCGGCCGACATCCGTTCGATCCCGACGCTGATGGCATTCAAGAAGGGCAAGCTGGTGTTCAACCAGGCCGGCGCGCTGCCCCCTGCCGCGCTGGAGGATCTGGTCCAGAAGGTCAAGGAGTTCGACATCGACGCCGCGATCGCCGCCCAGGAGGACGGTCAGGGCTGATTGCCCGTTACCGTGCAGGCGTGACCACGCCTGAGCCGTTCGTCCTCGTCGAGCGGCCGCGCCCGCACGTCGCCCTGGTGACGCTGAACCGTCCCGAGCGCATGAACTCGATGGCCTTCGACGTCATGGTCCCGCTGCGCGACGTGCTGGGGCAGCTGACCTACGACAACGACGTGCGCGTCGTCGTCCTCACCGGCGCCGGCCGGGGATTCTCCTCGGGAGCCGACCACAAGTCGGCAGGCGCGGTCCCGCACGTCGACGGCCTGACCCGCCCCACCTTCGGGCTGCGGTCCATGGAGCTGCTCGACGACGTCATCCTCGGCCTGCGGAAACTGCACCAACCGGTGATCGCCGCGGTCAACGGAGCAGCGATCGGCGGCGGTCTGTGTCTGTCGCTCGCCGCCGACATCCGAGTCGCCTCCACCGAGGCGTACTTCCGCGCCGCGGGCATCAACAACGGGCTGACCGCCAGCGAACTGGGACTGAGCTACCTGTTGCCGCGCGCCATCGGTTCGTCCCGGGCGTTCGAGATGATGCTGACCGGGCGCGACGTCGACGCCGACGAGGCCGAGCGCATCGGTCTGGTGTCCCGCACGGTGCCCGCCGAGGCGCTGCTGGAGACCTGTTTCGAGATGGCCGAGCGGATCGCCGGGTTCTCGCGGCCCGGCACCGAACTGACCAAGCGGACGTTGTGGAGTGGCCTGGACGCCGGCTCGCTGGAGTCACACATGCAGGCCGAAGGTCTCGGTCAGCTCTACATCCGACTGTTGACCAACAACTTCGAAGAAGCGGTCGCGGCCCGCAAAGAGGGACGCCCGGCGCACTTCACCGACGACAAGTAACCGGTAATCGATTGGCTTCCGGCAGGTCGGAGCCATTAGCCTTGCCGACGAACCCCACCCTCGTTTTCTCAGGAGCATCAGCGTGATCACCGCAACGGACCTCGAGGTCCGCGCCGGAGCGCGCACCCTGCTCTCCATCGAAGGTTCTGCACTGCGCGTCCAGCCCGGCGACCGCATCGGCCTCGTCGGCCGCAACGGTGCCGGCAAGACCACGACGATGCGCATTCTCGCCGGCGAAGGCGAACCCTATGCGGGGACGATCACCCGGACCGGCGAAATCGGTTACCTCCCACAGGATCCCCGCGAGGGTGACCTCGACATGCTCGCCCGCGACCGGGTCTTGTCGGCGCGCGGGCTGGACACCCTGCTCTCGGACCTGGAAAAGCAGCAGGCGTTGATGGCCGAGGTCGCCGACGACGCCGCCCGCGACAAGGCGGTGCGCCGCTACGGTCAGCTCGAGGAGCGGTTCGCCGCCCTCGGCGGATATGCCGCCGAGAGCGAAGCCGGCCGGATCTGTGCCAGTCTCGGCCTGCCCGACCGCGTGCTGACCCAGCCGCTGCGCACGCTGTCCGGCGGTCAACGGCGCCGCGTGGAGCTGGCTCGCATCCTGTTCGCCGCCTCCGAAGGCGGCAGCGGGTCGGCCACCACCCTGCTGCTCGACGAGCCCACCAACCACCTCGACGCCGACTCGATCGGTTGGCTGCGCACCTTCCTGCAGAACCACACCGGCGGGCTGGTCGTCATCAGCCACGACGTCGAGCTGCTCGCCGACGTGGTCAACCGCGTGTGGTTCCTCGATGCCGTGCGCGGTGAGGCCGACGTCTACAACATGGGTTGGCAGAAGTATCTCGACGCGCGCGCCACCGACGAGCAGCGCCGCCGGCGGGAACGCGCCAACGCCGAGAAGAAGGCGTCCGCGCTGCGCGCCCAGGCCGCCAAGATGGGGGCCAAAGCCACCAAAGCCGTTGCCGCGCAGAACATGTTGAAACGTGCCGACCGGATGCTGGCTGCACTCGACGAGGAACGGGTGGCCGACAAGGTCGCGCGGATCAAGTTCCCGACCCCGGCGCCGTGCGGTAAGACCCCGCTGATCGCCAAGGGATTGACCAAGACGTACGGATCGCTGGAGATCTTCACCGGCCTGGACCTGGCCATCGACCGCGGTTCCCGCGTGGTGGTCCTCGGCCTCAACGGCGCCGGAAAGACCACGCTGTTGCGCCTGCTGGCGGGGGTGGAGAAACCCGACGCCGGGGGATTGGAACCCGGTCACGGGCTCAAGATCGGCTACTTCGCGCAGGAGCACGACACCCTCGACAACCTCGCGACGGTGTGGGAGAACATCCGCCACGCCGCCCCCGATACCGGGGAACAGGACCTGCGGGGACTGTTGGGCGCGTTCATGTTCAGCGGCGCTCAGCTCGATCAACCCGCAGGCACACTGTCCGGCGGGGAGAAGACCCGGCTCGCGCTGGCGGGCCTGGTCGCATCGACGGCCAACGTGCTGCTCCTCGACGAGCCGACCAACAACCTGGACCCGGCCTCCCGCGAGCAGGTGCTCGACGCGCTGCGCAGCTACGCGGGATCAGTGGTGCTGGTGACCCACGACCCCGGCGCCGCCGAGGCGCTCAACCCGCAGCGTGTGCTGCTGCTTCCCGACGGCACCGAGGATTTCTGGTCCGACGAGTACCGGGATCTCATCGAGCTCGCCTGACCCACGTGTCAACGCTTCTCCCGCGGGGTAATCGGTCGCGAGCACATCTGCGGGAGGGCGTCGATGAAAAAGGACAACAAAAACAGGGATCAGTTGATCAACGAGCTCCGCAACGCCTACGAGAGCGGCGCGAGCATCCGCACCCTCGTAGCGTCGACCGGACACTCCTACGGGTCGATCCACAGCATGCTTCGCGAATCCGGCGCGACGATGCGCAGCCGCGGCGGGCCCAACCACCGCGGCCGCAAGTCGGCCTGATCAGCGCTGACGCACTGAATCCTCCACCAGGTCGAGGACCGCGCTGAGCCGGTCGGGGTCGTCGCCCGAAGCCAGCCGTGCCACCAAGCCGTCCAGCACCAGCTCGAGGTACGTGCGCAGCACGTCCCCGGGTACGTCGTCACGCAGCCGACCCGCCTGCTTCTGACGGCGCAGCCGCTCACTGGTGGCTGCCGACAGTTCGGCCGAACGCTCCGCCCAGCCCCGGCTGAACGCCGGGTCGTTGCGGAGCTTGCGGGCGATCTCCAGCCGTGTGGCCAACCAGTCGAACTGTTCGGGCGCAGCCAGCATGTCGCGCATCACCTGGATGAGGCCCTCGCGAGCGGCCACGTCGGCCATCCGCTCGGCGTCCTCACGGGCCAATTCGAAGAACAGCGTGTCCTTGTCGCGGAAGTGGTGGAAGATCGCGCCGCGCGACAGCCCGATGGTCTGTTCGAGCCGCCGCACGGTCGCGTTCTCATATCCGTATTCCGCGAAGCACCGGCGGGCGCCGTCGAGAATCTGGCGACGGCGCGCCGCCAGGTGATCGTCGGTCACCCGGGGCATGTCTGAACGTCTATGACTTCAGCATGTTGCGCAGCACGAACTGCAGGATGCCGCCGTTGCGGTAGTAGTCGGCCTCGCCGGGCGTGTCGATGCGCACCACGGCGTCGAACTCGATGGCCTTGCCATCTTCCTTCGTGGCCTTCACGTGCACCGTCTTCGGGGTCTTGCCGCTGTTGAGCTCCTCGATACCGGTGATGTCGAAGGTCTCGGTGCCGTCCAGGCCCAGGCTCGAGGCGTTCTCACCCTCGGGGAACTGCAGCGGGATGACGCCCATGCCGATGAGGTTCGACCGGTGGATGCGCTCGAACGATTCGCAGATCACCGCGCGCACCCCGAGCAGTCGCGTGCCCTTGGCGGCCCAGTCACGCGACGAACCGGAGCCGTACTCCTTGCCGCCCAGTACCACCAGCGGGATGTTCTGCTCGGCGTAGTTCTGCGCGGCGTCGTAGATGAACGCCTGCTCGCCGCCCTTGGTGAAGTCGCGCGTGTATCCGCCGGACACGTCGTCGAGCAGCAGGTTGCGCAACCGGATGTTGGCGAACGTCCCGCGGATCATCACCTCGTGGTTGCCGCGACGCGACCCGAAGGAGTTGTAGTCCGCCCGGTCGACGCCGTGCTCGTCGAGGTACTTCGCGGCCGGGGTGCCCGGCTTGATGCTGCCGGCAGGGGAGATGTGGTCGGTGGTGACCGAATCACCCAGCAGCGCAAGGACTCTCGCGCCCGAGATGTCGCTGACAGACTCCGGCTCGGCGGGCATGCCGTCGAAGTACGGAGGCTTGCGCACGTACGTCGAGTCCTGGTCCCACTCGAAGGTGTTGCCGCTCGGCGTGGGCAGATTGCGCCACCGCTCGTCACCCTTGAACACGTCGGCGTAGTTCTTGGTGAACATCTCCTGGCTGATCGCGTTGGCGATCGTGTCGGTGATGTCGGACTGCGACGGCCAGATGTCGCGCAGGTACACCTCGTTGCCGTCCGAGTCCTTGCCCAACGGGGTGTTGTCGAAGTCGAAGTCCATCGACCCGGCCAGCGCGTAGGCGATGACCAACGGCGGTGAAGCCAGGTAGTTCATCTTCACGTCGGGGTTGATGCGACCCTCGAAGTTGCGGTTGCCCGAGAGCACGGCGGTGACCGCCAGGTCGTTGTCGTTGACGGCCTTGCTGATCTCCTCGGGCAACGGCCCGCTGTTACCGATGCAGGTGGTGCATCCGTAGCCGACGAGGAAGAAGCCCAGCTTCTCCAGATACGGCCACAGCCCGGCCTTGTCGTAGTAATCGGTGACCACCTGTGAGCCCGGGGCCATCGTGGTCTTGACCCACGGCTTGGTGGTCAGGCCCTTCTCGACGGCGTTCTTGGCCAGCAGCGCCGCCCCGAGCATGACCTCGGGGTTGGACGTGTTCGTGCAGGACGTGATGGCCGCGATGACCACCGCGCCGTGGTCGAGGACGAACTCGCCGTACTCGTCGGTCTTCACGGTGACCGGCTTGCTGGGCCGGCCGTCCGGCTCGGTGGCGGCGCTCTCGACGTGCGCAGGCGCCCCGTTGGACAGGAACTCGGTGTTGCGCACCGGGTCGCTGGCGGGGAACGTGTCGTCGATGGCCTCGTCGAGTTCGGAGTACTCCCCGTTGAGTTCGCCGTTCTCGACGTAGTCGGTGATGTCCCGGCGGAAGGCGGCCTTGGCTTCGTTGAGCGCGATGCGGTCCTGCGGACGCTTCGGGCCGGCGATGGACGGGACGACCTCCGACAGATTCAGCTCGATGTACTCGGAGTACTTGGGCTCACGCGACGGGTCGTGCCACATGCCCTGGGCCTTGGCGTAGGCCTCCACCAGCGCGAGCTGTTCCTCGCTGCGCCCGGTGAACCGCAGGTAGCTGATGGTTTCCTCATCGATGGGGAAAATGGCTGCGGTGGAGCCGAATTCGGGGCTCATGTTGCCCAGGGTGGCGCGGTTGGCCAGCGGCACCTCGGCGACGCCTTCGCCGTAGAACTCGACGAACTTGCCGACGACGCCGTGCTCGCGCAGCATCTGGGTGACGGTGAGCACCACGTCGGTGGCGGTCACGCCGGGCTGACGCTCGCCGGTGAGTTTGAAGCCGACGACGCGGGGGATCAGCATTGACACGGGCTGACCCAGCATGGCGGCCTCGGCCTCGATGCCGCCCACGCCCCAGCCCAGCACACCCAGGCCGTTGACCATCGTGGTGTGACTGTCGGTGCCCACGCAGGTGTCCGGGTAGGCGATGCCGTCGCGTTCCATCACCACCGGCGCCAGGTACTCGATGTTGACCTGGTGCACGATGCCGGTGCCGGGCGGCACCACCTTGAAGTCGTCGAATGCGCCTTGGCCCCAACGTAGGAACTGGTAGCGCTCGCCGTTGCGCTGGTACTCGATCTCGACGTTGCGCTCGAACGCGTCGGCGCGGCCGAACAGGTCGGCGATCACGGAGTGGTCGATCACCAGGTCGGCCGGTGCCAGCGGGTTCACCTTCTCGGGATCGCCGCCGAGGTCGGCGATCGCCTCGCGCATCGTGGCGAGGTCGACGATGCACGGCACGCCGGTGAAGTCCTGCATGACCACGCGGGCCGGGGTGAACTGGATCTCGATGCTCGGGTCGGCCGAGGGATCCCAGTTCGCGATGGCCTCGATGTGGTCCTTGGTGATGTTGGCCCCGTCCTCGGTGCGCAGCAGGTTCTCCGCGAGCACCTTGAGGCTGTAGGGCAGCTTGTCGGCGCCGGGCACGGCGTCGAGGCGGTAGATCTCGTAGCTCTTGTCTCCAACTTCGAGCGTGTCTTTTGCTCCGAACGAGTTCACGGATGAATTCGTGCTGCTCACATCAACTCCCGGCTTGATCAATTCGCCGCGGCGGGCTGTGCCGCGGCGCTCATACTCTAACAGTACGCTTGTCCTGTAAGTAATCCCAGGGCAGATGGGACGCCCCCTGGGTACCCGAGCGGCGACGACGAAACGCCCCGCCGCCCGTGTCGCGCTCGGGTGTGTCGCGCGGTCGCGTACCTTGCTTGTCGTGACCGGACCGCTCTGGATTCCGCATCTGCCGGCCTACATTCCGCCGGAGGTCGACATCGAGGATGTCAAAGCCGACGTCGCCGACGACGGGGTCAGCGTCCCGCCCACGGCGGAGGCCGACGTGCCGGCGCTGCGCGACGTCGTCAGCCAGGCGCGCGACGAGGGCATCGACCTCAAGATCGTCGTCATCGATTTCAATCCGCCGGTGGACACCCCGCTGCGCGATATCGCCACCGAGGTCGGCATGGCGTACCCGGGCTCGACGGTGTTGGCGCTGAGCCCGAGTTTCGTCGGCACCTACAGTCCGACCTTCGATCGCGTGACCCTGGAGGCCGGCCAGGACCTGGCCCGAACCGGCAACTCCGTGCAGTCGTCGAAGAATTTTCTCGGCGAGTTGACAACGCCGCACTTTCCCTGGACGCCATTCACCATTGTGCTCGTTTTGGCGGTGACTTTGGCGGTGGTGGGGACCCGAATGCTGCAGCGGTGGAGCAAACGGCAGGCGCCTGCAGAAACCGCCTCCGAACAGGTCTGATCGACTGCGGGCGGATATCCGGCCAACCAAGAGATAACCGTTTGATAACGCCGTTCGCAATTACATTGTTGTAATTTGTTACAAAAGTTTCTTCAGCGTCAGAAGTGACGTACGGTGCAATCGGCGCCGCATGTTGCAGTTGTTCTATTTGTGACTCCTGTGACGGCGCCGTGAAAGTGCCGACACGTTCGCGTGGAGCCTGAGGAGATTTGAATCGGATGAGACGCATCCCCGGCGGCGCCTCCGCTTCGCGGCTGTGCGCGGTGTCGTTGGCGTTCGGCATGGTCGTCACGACCCCACACCTGGCGCAGGCGCAACCCAAGAACAACGACGTCGCCCAACTCGTGATCGAAGTGGCCGACGTCAATCAGAAATTGCAGAACCTGGGCGCGGCGATCCAGACGCAACAGGAAAGCGTGAACAAGGCGATCCTGGACGTGGCCAACGCCCGCGACGCCGCTGCGGCGGCGCAGGGCGAAGTCGACGCCAGTGCCCAACGCGTCAAAGAGGCCGACGCCGCGATCGCCGCGGCGCAGCGCCGCTTCGACACCTTCGCCGCGGCGATGTACACCCGCGGCCCGTCGAGTTCGTATCTGACCGCGGCCGACCCGGCCGACATCCTCAGCACGGCCGCTGCCGGCCAGACCTTGTCGATCAGCTCGCAGAAGGTGATGTCCGACCTTCTCAAGGCCCGCACCGAACAGGTCAACAAGGAATCGGCCGCACGGCTGGCCAAGCAGCAGGCCGACGATGCCGTCAAGGCGGCCGAGTCCAGCCAGCAGGACGCCGTGGCAGCGCTCACCCAGGCGCAGCAGACCTTCCAGGCACAGCAGGCCGAGCTCGACCGCCTCTCCGCCGAGCGTGCCGAGGCGCAGGCCAAGCTGCGGCAAGCTCAATCACTGGCCGCGCCGTCGGCGCCCGCCCCGGCGGCCGCGCCGACCGGGTCGAGCACTTCGGCGGCCGGCAGTGCACCCGCCGGCGGTCCGGCGCCGGGCGGCGCCAACCCGGACTGGGACGTCGATCCGGCCACCGGCAACCGCGAGACCGCCTGGGACATGACGCTGCCGCAGATCCCCAGCGCGTTCGTCAGCGGCGACCCGATCCAGATCATCAACGCGGTCATCAAGATCATCACGACGTCGTTCGAGATCACCCAGAACCTGGGCCGCAAGTTCCTGCAGAGCCTGGGCCTCCTTCCGACGCCGACCGGCATCACCAACGGCGCCATCCCGCGGGTCTACGGCCGGCAGGCCACCGAGTACATCATCAAGCGCGGCATGTCGCAGATGGGTGTGCCGTACTCGTGGGGCGGCGGCAACGCGGCCGGCCCGAGCCGCGGCATCGACCGCGGCGCGAACACCGTCGGCTTCGACTGCTCGGGCCTGATGCTCTACATGTTCGCCGGTGTCGGCATCAAGCTCGACCACTACTCCGGCTCGCAGTACAACGCGGGCCGCAAAGTCCCGTCGTCGGAGATGCGGCGCGGCGACATGCTCTTCTGGGGCCCCAACGGCAGCCAGCACGTCGCGATGTACCTGGGCGACGGCCAGATGCTCGAAGCCCCCTACACCGGTTCGGTGGTCAAGATCTCGCCGGTGCGCACCAGCGGTATGACCCCGTTCGCCGTCCGAATGATCGAGTGGTGATCGTCTGTTGCGTCGTCTTGTCCTGTCCCTGATCGCAGCCGCTGCCGTGCTCATCGGCACGGCGGTACCCGCGGGCGCGCAGCCCGAGGCCGGCCAGTGGGATCCGACTCTGCCCAAGCTCATCAGTGCCGGCGCCCCGGGCGACCCGTTGGCGATCGCCAACGCGTCGCTGGCCGCCACGGCCCAGGCCACCCAGGTCACGATGGACCTCGGTCGCAAGTTTCTGCAGACCATCGGCCTGGCACCCAAGGATGCGCCGGCCACCGTGGCCCCGGGCTTCGTGCGCGGTCCGGCGGCCATCGAGTACGTCATCCGCCGCGGCGGCAGCCAGATGGGCACGCCGTATTCGTGGGGCGGCGGCAAGCCGACCGGACCCAGTCGCGGCATCGACTCCGGCGCCAACACCGTCGGCTACGACTGCTCGGGCTTCACCCAGTTCTCGTACGCCGGCGTCGGGGTGCTGATCCCGAAGTACTCCGGCGACCAGTACAACACCGGCCGCAAGGTGCCGCTGTCCCAAGCCAAGCGCGGCGACCTCCTGTTCTGGGGTCCCGGCGGCAGCCAGCACGTCGCGATCTACCTGGGCAACGGCAAGATGCTGGAGTCCTCGGGCAGCGCCGGCAAGGTCACCGTGAGCCCGGTCCGCACGGCGGGATTGCAGCCGCACGTCGCCCGCATCATCGAATCCTGAGCGCCACCTGAGCCTGCGCTGAGCGCGGCTGGTGAAAGCCGCTGCGGCAGACGGCGCGCCGCCGGGCGGCGTCGACGGATGCCGACCCGCCTGGAATAGTTGACGACGAGCGCTCGGCCCGATCGGCCGGCGCCTGAGCACACCGACATGTACTGCACATGTGGAAGGAACGTTGATGACCTCACCGAGTGGGCCGTCCCAGGGCGCTGGCGGATATCCCGGACAGGCCCCGTCGCAGGGCCCCTCCGCCGGTGCGCACGCCGCCGCGGCCCCGCCACCGTCGGGCCAGCCGCAGTCCAACGGACTGCAGAACGAGGTACACACCCTCGAGCGGGCCATCTTCGAGGTCAAGCGCATCATCGTCGGCCAGGACCAACTCGTCGAGCGGATGCTCGTCGGCCTGCTGGCCAAGGGGCACGTGCTGCTCGAAGGCGTGCCCGGTGTCGCCAAGACGCTGGCCGTCGAGACGTTCGCCAAGGTCGTCGGCGGCACCTTCGCGCGCATCCAGTTCACCCCCGACCTGGTGCCCACCGACATCGTCGGCACCCGGATCTACCGACAGGGCAAAGAGGAGTTCGACATCGAGCTCGGGCCCGTGGTGGTCAACTTCCTGCTCGCCGACGAGATCAACCGCGCGCCCGCCAAGGTGCAGTCGGCGCTGCTGGAGGTCATGGCCGAGCGCAAGATCTCCATCGGCGGCCGCACGTTCCCGCTGCCCAGCCCGTTCCTGGTGATGGCCACCCAGAACCCGATCGAGCAGGAGGGCGTCTACCAGCTGCCCGAGGCGCAGCGCGACCGCTTCCTGTTCAAGCTCAACGTCGACTACCCGTCGCCGGAGGAAGAGCGCGAGATCATCTACCGGATGGGCGTCAAACCCCCGGAGCCCAAAGCGATCCTGACCACCAACGATTTGCTGCGCCTGCAGGACGTCGCGGCCAACACGTTCGTCCACCACGCGCTGGTCGACTACGTCGTGCGCATCGTCACCGCCACCCGTGAGCCGGAGAAGTTCGGTATGCCCGACGCGAAGGCGTGGATCGCCTACGGCGCCTCGCCGCGCGCGTCGCTGGGCATCATCGCCGCATCGCGCGCGCTGGCCCTGGTCCGGGGACGCGACTATGTCATCCCGCAGGACGTCGTGGAGATCATTCCCGACGTGCTGCGTCACCGGCTGGTGCTGACCTACGACGCGTTGGCCGACGAGATCTCGTCGGAGACGGTGGTCAACCGCATCCTGCAGACCGTGGCGCTGCCTCAGGTCAACGCCATTCCGCAGCAGGGTCACGCGGTGCCGCCGGTGGTTCCGTCGGCGGCGGCTGCGGCGAGCCGCTGACCCGCCGAGGCCTGGAGTGACTTCACCTTCCGAATCCTCGGACCGGCCGCGTCGCGGCGTGGACCTGCCGTCCCTGCAGCGCGGCGAGATCCGCGACCCCGCGCTGACCGCCGCGTTGCGCAAGCTCGAGTTGACGGTGCGCCGCAAGCTCGACGGGGTGCTGCACGGCGACCATCTCGGTCTGCTGCCCGGGCCCGGCTCGGAGCCGGGGGAGTCGCGCGCCTACCAGCCCGGCGACGACGTCCGCCGCATGGACTGGTCGGTCACCGCGCGCACCACCCAACCCCACGTCCGGCAGATGATCGCCGACCGCGAACTCGAGACCTGGCTGGTGGTCGACATGTCGGCCAGCCTGGACTTCGGTACCGCGGGCTGTGAGAAGCGCGACCTGGCCGTCGCCGCGGCGGCGGCCATCGCATTCCTCAACAGCGGCGGTGGAAACCGGTTGGGCGCCATCATCTCCAACGGCAACGAGATGCGCCGGGTACCGGCCCTGTCGGGACGAATGCACGAACAGGAGCTGCTCCGCGCCATCGCCACGACCCCGCGGGCGCCGGTCGGCGTACGCGGTGATCTCGCCGCGGCGATCGACGCGCTGCGCCGGCCCGAGCGTCGTCGTGGGATGGCGGTCATCATCAGCGACTTCCTCGGGCCGATCAACTGGATGCGCCCGCTGCGGGCCATCTCCGGCCGCCACGAAGTCCTGGGCATCGAGATCCTCGACCCCCGCGACGTCGAACTGCCGGCGGTCGGAGACGTCGTCCTGCAGGACACCGAGACCGGCCGGACCCGTGAGTTCACCATCGACGAGCAACTGCGTGCCGACTTCGCCCAAGCGGCCGCCGCCCACCGCGCCGACGTGGCCCGCACGCTGCGCCGCTGCGACGCCCCGCTGCTGACGCTGCGCACCGACCGGGATTGGATCGCCGACGTGGTGCGCTTCGTGGCGAGCCGCCGGCGCGGCGCCCTGGCTGCCCGATAGAAACGAAAAGACAACTAGCACATGACTTTACCGTTTTTCGGACCGATGTCGCTGACGGGGTTCGAACACCCCTGGTTCTTCTTGTTCTTCATCGTGGTGATCGGGCTGATCGCGCTCTACATCGTGGTGCAGCTGGCTCGTCACAAGCGGATGCTGCGCTTCGCGAACATGGAGCTGCTCGAGAGCGTTGCCCCCAAACGGCCCAGTCGCTTCCGTCATCTGCCCGCGACGCTGCTGATCCTGTCGCTGGTGTCGTTCACCATCGCGATGGCCGGCCCCACCCATGACGTACGCATCCCGCGCAACAGGGCGGTGGTGATGCTGGTGATCGACGTGTCGCAGTCGATGCGCGCCACCGACGTCGCCCCGAACCGGTTGAATGCCGCGCAGGAAGCCGCCAAGCAGTTCGCCGACCAGCTCACCCCCGGCATCAACCTCGGGTTGATCTCCTACGCCGGCACCGCGACGGTGCTGGTCTCACCGACCACCAACCGCGAGTCGACCAAGAACGCCATCGACAAGCTCCAGCTGGCCGACCGCACCGCCACCGGTGAAGGCATCTTCACCGCGCTGCAGGCCATCGCCACCGTCGGCGCGGTCATCGGCGGCGGCGACGAACCGCCGCCCGCCCGAGTCGTGCTGATGTCCGACGGCAAAGAGACGGTGCCGTCGAACCCGGACAACCCGAAGGGCGCCTACACCGCGGCCCGGACGGCCAAGGACCAGGGTGTGCCGATCTCGACGGTGTCGTTCGGCACGCCCTACGGCTACGTCGAGATCAACGATCAGCGCCAGCCCGTTCCGGTCGACGACGAGATGCTGGCGAAGATCGCCGAACTCTCCGGTGGCGAGGCGTTCACGGCGTCGAGCCTCGAGCAGCTCAAGGCCGTCTTCACCGACCTGCAGGAGCAGATCGGCTTCGAGACGATCAAGGGTGACGCGAGCGTGGGTTGGCTGCGCCTGGGCGCGCTGGTACTGGCCGGCGCGGCGCTGGCCGCGTTGCTGATCAACCGGCGACTGCCCAACTAAGGCGATTTCTTAAGAACACGGCGCAACGACTAAGTTGGCGGTCATGACTTCAACGGAGAGCAGCGCCGAGGAATCCGTGGGCGGCCGTCCCGCCTTCGTGTCGCGTTCGGTGCTGGTGACCGGCGGCAACCGTGGCATCGGTCTGGCGATCGCGCAACGCCTGGCCGCCGACGGCCACAAGGTCGCGGTCACCCACCGTGGGTCCGGCGCCCCGGAGGGCTTGTTCGGCGTCGAGTGCGACGTCACCGACAACGCGGCCGTCGACCGCGCCTTCACCGAGGTCGAGGAACACCAGGGCCCCGTCGAGGTCCTGGTGTCCAACGCCGGCATCTCCAAGGATGCGTTCCTGATGCGCATGACCGAAGACCGGTTCGAAGAGGTCATCAATGCGAACCTCACCGGGGCGTTCCGGGTCACTCAGCGCGCGTCACGCAGCATGCAGCGCAAGCGATTCGGCCGGATCATCTACATCGGCTCGGTCTCCGGCATGTGGGGCATCGGCAACCAGGCCAACTACGCCGCGGCCAAAGCCGGTCTGATCGGCATGGCCCGCTCCATCTCGCGGGAACTGTCCAAAGCCAACGTCACCGCCAACGTGGTCGCGCCCGGCTACATCGACACCGAGATGACCCGCGCGCTCGACGAGCGCATCCAGAAGGGCGCGCTGGACTTCATCCCGGCCAAACGCGTCGGGACCGCCGAAGAGGTCGCCGGGGCGGTCAGCTTCCTGGCGTCAGAGGACGCGAGTTACATCGCCGGCGCGGTGATCCCCGTCGACGGCGGCATGGGCATGGGCCACTAACCAGTAAGGACTTTCACAATGGCAGGCATTCTCGAAGGCAAGCGGATCCTCGTCACGGGGATCATCACCGACAGCTCGATCGCGTTCTACATCGCCAAGGTCGCCCAGGAGGCGGGCGCAGAGATCGTGTGCACCGGATTCAACCGGATGCGCCTGATCGAGCGCATTCTCGACCGGCTGCCGTCGAAGCCGCCGCTGCTCGAACTCGACGTGCAGAACGAAAAGCACCTGGACACGCTCGCCGACCGCGTCACCGAGGTGATCGGCGAGGGCAACAAGCTCGACGGCGTCGTGCACTCGATCGGTTTCATGCCGCAGACCGGTATGGGCATCAACCCGTTCTTCGACGCGCCGTACGAGGATGTCTCCAAAGGCATTCACATCTCGGCGTATTCGTATGCCTCCCTGGCCAAGGCGGTGCTGCCCATCATGAATCCCGGCGGCGGCATCGTCGGCATGGACTTCGACCCGACGCGCGCCATGCCCGCCTACAACTGGATGACCGTCGCCAAGAGTGCGCTGGAGTCGGTGAACCGGTTCGTCGCCCGCGAAGCGGGCAAGGTCGGGGTCCGCTCCAACCTTGTTGCCGCAGGCCCCATCCGGACGCTGGCGATGAGCGCGATCGTCGGCGGAGCGCTCGGTGAGGAAGCCGGCGCCCAGATGCAGCTGCTCGAGGAGGGCTGGGACCAGCGGGCTCCGTTGGGATGGAACATGAAGGATCCCACCCCGGTCGCCAAGACGGTGTGCGCCCTGCTGTCGGACTGGCTGCCCGCCACCACGGGCACCGTGATCTTCGCCGACGGCGGCGCCAGCACCCAGTTGTTGTAGTGAGCTGACATGTCTTCCCCCGCCCCGTCGTTCGACGCCCTGCTGCTGTTGTCGTTCGGCGGACCCGAAGGACCGGACCAGGTCATGCCGTTCCTGGAGAACGTCACCCGCGGCCGGGGGATACCGCGCGAGCGGCTGAAGTCCGTCGCCGAGCACTACCTGCATTTCGGCGGCGTGTCACCGATCAACGGGATCAACCGTGACCTGATCACCGCGATCGAGGCCGAACTGGCCCGCCGCGGCCGGGAACTGCAGGTCTACTTCGGCAACCGCAACTGGGACCCGTTCGTCGAGGACACGGTGAAACAGATGCGCGACAACGGTGTTCGTCGTGCAGCGGTGTTCGCCACCTCCGCATGGGGCGGCTACTCGGGCTGCACCCAGTACCAGGAGGACATCGCCCGCGCCCGGGCCGCCGCAGGACCGGGCGGGCCCGAACTGACCAGGCTGCGCCAGTATTTCGACCACCCGCTGCTCATCCGGCTGTTCGCCGATGCCATCGCCGAGGCGGCCGCCCAGTTGCCTGCCGAGGTGCGCGCCGGTGCCCGCCTGGTGTTCACCGCCCATTCGATCCCGTTGCGCGCCGCGTCCAGATGCGGACCGGATCTCTACCAGCGGCAGGTCGCCCACGCTTCGGCCCTGGTGGCACAGGCCGCCGGCTTCGCCGACTACGACCAGGTGTGGCAATCGCGATCCGGGCCGCCGCAGGTGCCGTGGCTGGAACCCGACGTCGGCGACCACCTCGAGTCGTTGGCACGCAGCGACGTCGAGGCTGTGATCGTGTGCCCGATCGGATTTGTCGCCGACCACATCGAGGTGGTCTGGGATCTGGACAACGAGGTGGCCGAGCAGGCCGCCGAGGCCGGGATCGCCTACGCGCGCGCACTGACTCCGAACGCCCACCCGCGCTTCGCCCAGCTGGTGGTCGATCTGATCGACGAGCTGGAGAACGGCTCGGCCCCGTTGCGCGCAGGCGATCCCGAAGTGGTGCCGAGCTACGGCTGCACGGTCAACGGAGCACTGTGCACTCCTGCTTGCGAGGCGTGAAACCCTAACTGCGCCAAGCGGAATGCAGGATCGCATCGACTGCGGCCAGCCGCGCCGACCGGACCACGGAGATCAACGGCCGCAGCGCGTCGCCGGCCAGCTGAACCTCCGAGGAGCTCTGCAGCCCACTCGGGATGAGCCCCGAACTCACGGTGATGATCGCGTCGACGTGCGCGGCGTTCTCCAGCACCCGCACCGCGCGGGTAGGCGCGTGATCGGGAATACGGTGCACCAGAACGGATTCGAGTACCTGCTCGACCAGCATGCGGGGATCGGCGACCTCGCTGCCGGAAGCGCCGGCCCGTAACGTCCCGAGCGCGTCGGCCGCGCTGCGCACCGCGTCTCGCAGCTGGTACTCGGCCTCGCCGAGCTCCACGTGCGGGGTATGTGCGACGTGCTCGAGCGAGTACACCGTCCACGACAACGCCGACAGTTCGACCTCGAACTCGTCGTCCGCCTCGAGGTCAGGGTCAGCGGGATATTCGAAGTCGGGCACCAGCCCCACCGCGCCGTGCGGATTCGTCACCAGGATCGCTTCACCCGCGGTGATCGCATCGCGGCCGAACTGCGTTCCCGGCGGTATCCCGCGAACATCCCCGGGAATGGGTAGGGCCACCGAGATCGCGGGGCCCGACGTGCCCCGGCCGGCGGCGGTCCGCATGGTCTGCAGCAGCGAAACCGCGCCCGCATCGTCGAGGTCAGGCCACGCCAGACCGGTTCGCTCCGCAGCGGTCGAATCGTAGGCGGTCACCGAATGCTTTGGCGCCCATTGAGATAACGCATCCAGCACATCGTCGGGCGCGGCGGCACCGGCCAACCACGAGTTGGCCCACACCGACAGCGAAACACTCGGACACCACATGATGGCTGCAGTGTAGTTGTTGACCGCCCGCAGGGCCGGTTGCGCGTAGGCTGAGTCACATGCCCGTTGCGCTGATCTGGCTGATCGCAGCCCTTGCGCTCGCCGGTGCCGAAGCCCTCACCGGCGATCTTTTCCTCCTGATGCTCAGCGGGGGTGCGCTCGCCGCCGCGGCCACCAGCTGGCTGCTGAACTGGCCGATCTGGGCCGACGGTGCGGTGTTCGCGCTCGTATCGGTGCTGCTGTTGGTTGCGGTTCGGCCCGCGCTGCGTCGGCGGCTGCAATCCGGTACCGGCCTGCCCGAGCCGGTCAAGGCGCTCGAGGGCCGCAGCGCGCTGGTGCTCGACCGGGTGGGCGCCCACAGCGGTCAGGTCAAGCTCGACGGCGAGGTCTGGACGGCACGACCCCTGAACGAGAACGATGTCTTCGAACCGGGCGACCAGGTGACCGTCGTGCACATCGACGGCGCCACCGCGAAGGTCGTCAAAATCGACTAGCAGAAGGAGCCCGTCGTGGATGGTGCCGTCGCAGGACTGATCCTGCTGGCCGTGCTGGTTCTGTTCGCAGCGATCATCGTGGCCAAGTCGGTCGCGCTGATCCCGCAGGCCGAGGCAGCGGTGATCGAACGGTTGGGCCGCTACAGCAAGACGGTGTCGGGTCAGCTGACGCTGCTGCTCCCGTTCGTCGACAAGATCCGCGCCAGGGTGGACCTGCGCGAGCGGGTGGTGTCCTTTCCGCCGCAGCCGGTGATCACCGAGGACAACCTGACGGTGCAGATCGACACCGTGGTGTACTTCCAGGTCACCAACCCGCAGGCCGCGGTGTACCAGATCAGCAACTACATCGTCGGTGTCGAACAGCTGACCACCACCACACTGCGCAACCTGGTCGGCGGCATGACGCTGGAGCAGACGCTGACCTCGCGGGACCAGATCAACACCGCGCTGCGTGGTGTGCTCGACGAAGCCACCAACCGCTGGGGCCTGCGCGTCGCCCGCGTCGAGTTGCGCAGCATCGATCCACCCCCGTCGATCCAGGACTCGATGGAAAAGCAGATGCGCGCCGATCGCGAGAAGCGCGCCATGATCCTGACCGCCGAAGGCAACCGCGAGTCCGCGATCAAGCAGGCCGAAGGTCAGAAGCAGGCGCAGATCCTGGCCGCCGAGGGTGCCAAACAGGCCGCCATCCTGTCAGCCGAAGCCGAGCGGCAATCCAGGATCCTGCGCGCCCAGGGTGAACGGGCCGCCCAGTATCTGCGCGCCCAAGGTGAAGCCAAGGCGATCGAGAAGACCTTCGCCGCGATCAAGGCCGGCCGGCCCACCCCCGAACTACTGGCCTACCAATATCTGCAGACGCTGCCGGAGATGGCCAAGGGGGAAGCCAACAAGGTGTGGGTGATCCCCAGCGACTTCGGTACCGCGCTGCAGGGTTTCACCAAGTTGCTGGGCGCACCCGGCGAGGACGGCGTGTTCCGCTACACCCCCTCACCGGTCGACGACGCTGCGGCGGCCGACGACTCCGACGAGGTCGCCGACTGGTTCGACACCCAGACCGATCCGGCGATCGCCCATGCGGTCGCACGCGCCGAAGCCGAGGCGCGCTCACCGGTCGAGGGACCCGGCCTGCTGTCGTCGACGCCACCGCCGGTGCAGCTGGGCTCCTCGACACAGCAGCAGCCGGCCGACAAGCCCGCGGAGTAGTGCCGTGGCCGCGCTGAACTCGACCCGCACCTACGCCGCGCTGGCGGCCATCCAGGCGCTCGACGCGGCCGCGTGCGTCGGACCCATCGCGCCGATCGAAGACGCGCTCACGAGCGTCCGGCTGCCCAAGCGGTTCTGGCCGGTGCTACCGGTGGTGAAGGCAGCGTCGGCGGTGGGTCTGCTGTCGGTGTTTCGCTATCCGACGCTCGCGCGCGTGACGACGTTCCTGCTGACCGTTTACTTCGTGCTGGCGGCCGGGTCGCATGTGCGAGCCCGGGACTGGAGTCCCGGGTTGGTGGCGTCGTCGTCGTTCCTCGTGCTCTACGCCGCGCTGACGGCGAAAGGCCCGGCGGAGGTCTAACTCAGCGAGCCGCATCGCGACTCGGTGTCAGCCCGGCGGTGACTGCGCAGCTCGAAGGCCAGCCCGGCGATGCCGATGCCGGCCGTGCACACCGAGATCAGGACCAGCAGCGGATTGACCCGCCCGGTCAGTGCGTCGCCGAGGATCACGACCGCTGCGGTGCCGGGAAGCAGGCCCGCCAGGGTGGCCACCGTGTACGGGAGCAGCCGCACCGCCGAGGCGCCCGCCGCATAGTTCAACACCGAGAACGGCACGGCCGGGATCAACCGCATCGCCATGACCGCCGCCCAACCACGCTGGCGGAGCCGGGCGTCGAGTGCATCGATCCGGGGGTGGTCGGGGAGCCTGCTCAGCTGCCATCCGGCCGCCCGCACCAGCACCACGGCGATGACGGCGCTGACCGTGCTGGCGGCCACCGCGATCGGGATGCCGATGTACGGACCGAACAGCAGACCCGCGGCCAAGGTGAACGCCGTGCGTGGAAACGGGAACACCGTGACGGCGACGTGCGCGGCCAGGAACGCCAGCGGAAACCAGGCGCCGACCGATGTCGCCCAGTCCCGCAGCTGGATCGCAGTGGGGAGCGGAACCCACACCGCAACTGCGACGAGAATCACAATGCCGGTCAAACCGGCCGCCAGCCGCGTCCGCGGTACTGCTGCGACGGTGGTCACCACTGCCGCGCCGACGGTGCGCAACGTGCTGACGACGGGTTTCACGACTCCATACCTTACGGGGAGCGCAGGCGGAAACAGGTGCCGGCGAAGGCCCGCGTCGGGCGACCGGCATTCACTACCGCCAGACCCATCATTTAGCCTGATGGCGTGCAGAAACCCAGCGCCGGCGCTGCCGGGGGAGTACTCGATTCCGATCTCGACCGCTGGCGCTCCGCGGTGGCGGGCGTGCTGGCCAAGTCCACGCGGCGAGACCCCGCCGATCTGCCCGCCGAACCGGAACGGCTGCTCGATTCTGAGACCTATGAGGGCTTCGCCATCCGGCCGCTGTACACCCGCGTCGACGAGTTGGCCGAACCGCCCCTGCCGGGGCGCTGGCCGTTCACCCGCGGCGGGGACGCCCTGCGCGACGTCAAGGCGGGTTGGAAGGTCGCCGAACTCTTCCCGGTCGACGACGCCGGTGTCGACCAGGCCAACGGTGCGGTGCTGCTGGGGCTGACCGAAGGCATCAGCGCACTGATCCTGCGGATCGGCGACCACGGTCCCGCGCGGCCCGGAGTCCTGCCCACCGAGCTGCGCCGGCTGCTCGACGGGGTTTTCCTGGATCTGGTGCCGGTCATCGCCGACATCGCCGGTGACGGCGCCACGCTGCGCGCGACGATCGACGAACTGCTGGCGCTGCTGGCCGACTTCGACGACGACCAGCGCTCGCGACTGTCGATCGATCTCGGCGCTGATCCGCTGACCGCGGCGCTGGTCGGCCGGGTGACGCCCGTGCTGTCCGAGGTCGTCGAGGTGGCGCGCAGCGTCGGCGACTACGCCGGGCACGTCCGCACCATCACCGTCGACGGCCCGACGCTGCACGACCTCGGCGCCAACGCATCCTGGGAACTCGGTGCGGCAGTGGCCGCCGGTGTGGCCTACCTGCGTGCGCTCACCGATGCGGGCCTGTCGGCCAAGGATGCGCTCGCGCAGATCAGCTTCCGGTTCTCCGTCGACGACGACCAGTTCCTCGGCATCGCCAAACTGCGTGCCGCCCGCCAACTCTGGGCCCGGGTCGCCGAGGTGCTCGGTGAGCCCGCGGCCGGCGCGGCAACTGTGCACGCCGAAACCTCGCTGGCCATGATGGCCCGGCGCGACCCCTGGGTGAACATGTTGCGTACCACGGTGGCCGCGTTCGCCGCGGGAGTGGGCGGTGCCGACACCGTGCAGGTCCATCCTTTCGATGTCGCCATCGACGGCGGATTCCCGGGCACCGCGCGCAGTTTCGCGCGCCGCATCGCCCGCAACACGCAGCTGCTGCTGCTCGAGGAGTCGCACCTGGGGCAGGTGCTCGACCCCGCCGGCGGATCGTGGTTCGTGGAGGATCTCACGCGCCGGGTCGCCGAGCAGGCGTGGTCGCACTTCCAGGACATCGAAGCCGCAGGCGGATTCGGCGCGGCCGGCGGATTGATCACCGAACGCATCGCGGAGGTGGCGAACAGCCGTTCCGGTGACATCGCCCACCGCCGGACTGCGCTGACCGGCGTCAACGAGTTCCCCGACCTCGGGGAAGCGCCGCTCCCGCAAGGCGATCCACTGCCGGACGTGCACCGCTACGCCGCGGCGTTCGAAGCGCTACGTGACCGTTCGGACACGTTCCTGGCCGACAAGGGTTCCCGCCCCAAGGCGCTGCTGCTGCCGCTGGGACCGTTGGCCGAGCACAACATCCGAACCACCTTCGCGGCGAATCTGCTTGCAGCCGGCGGAATCGAAGCCGTCAATCCGGGACCGCTGCAGGCCGACGGCGTCGCCGCTGCGGTCGCCGACGCCGGCGTCGACGACGTCGCCGTCATCTGCGGTACCGACGCCCGGTACGCCGACGAGGTCGCGGGTGTGGTCGACGCGGCGCGTGCCGCCGGTGTGCGCCACCTGCTGCTGGCCGGACCGGAGAAGGCGGTCGCCGAGGCCGCGACCAAACCCGACGGCTATCTGACCGCGAAGATCGATGCGGTCGAAGCTCTGGCGGACCTGCTGACCCGATTGGGGGCATGACATGACTGCAACCGAACCCCGCAAGATCGACAGCTTCGCCGAGGTCTCGCTGTACGGGGGCGCCGAGACACCGGCGCCGACCCCCTCGGAGGCCGCAGAGCTGTTCGAGGCGGCCGCGACCACCCACGGGTACACCGCCGAACAGCTGACGTGGGAGACGCCGGAGGGCATCGACGTCAAGTCGATCTACCTCGGCGCCGACCGTGATGACGTCGTGCAGGCCGGCTACCCGCTCGACAGCGTGCCCGGCGAACCGCCCTTCGTGCGCGGCCCCTATCCGACGATGTACGTCAACCAGCCGTGGACCATCCGGCAGTACGCCGGGTTCTCCACCGCCGCGGAATCCAATGCGTTCTACCGGCGCAACCTCGCCGCCGGTCAGAAGGGTCTGTCGGTGGCGTTCGACCTGGCCACCCACCGCGGGTACGACTCCGACCACCCCCGGGTGGCGGGCGACGTCGGCATGGCCGGTGTGGCGATCGACTCCATCCTCGACATGCGTCAGCTCTTCGACGGAATCGACCTGTCCGCGGTGTCGGTGTCGATGACGATGAACGGCGCGGTGCTGCCCATCCTCGCGCTGTACGTGGTGGCCGCCGAGGAACAGGGTGTGCCTCCGGAGAAGCTCGCCGGGACCATTCAGAACGACATCCTCAAAGAGTTCATGGTCCGCAACACCTACATCTACCCGCCGAAGCCCTCGATGCGGATCATCTCCGACATCTTCGGCTACACCAGCGCGAAAATGCCGAAGTTCAACAGCATTTCGATCTCCGGCTACCACATCCAGGAAGCCGGGGCCACCGCCGACCTCGAGCTGGGCTACACGCTGGCCGACGGGGTGGAGTACATCAAGGCCGGGCTGGACGCCGGGCTGGACATCGACAAGTTCGCCCCGCGGCTGTCCTTCTTCTGGGGCATCGGGATGAACTTCTTCATGGAGGTCGCCAAGCTGCGCGCCGGCCGCCTGCTGTGGAGCGAGCTCGTCGCGGAGTTCGGCGCGAAGAACCCCAAATCGCTGTCCCTGCGCACACATTCGCAGACCTCAGGCTGGTCGCTGACCGCCCAGGACGCGTTCAACAACGTCGCCCGCACGTGCATCGAGGCCATGGCCGCCACCCAGGGCCACACCCAGTCGCTGCACACCAACGCCCTCGACGAGGCGCTGGCCCTGCCGACCGACTTCTCCGCGCGCATCGCGCGCAACACGCAGCTGCTGCTGCAACAGGAGTCGGGCACCACCCGGCCGATCGACCCGTGGGGCGGTTCGTACTACGTCGAGTGGCTCACCCATCAGCTGGCCGACAAGGCGCGGGGCCACATCCGGGAGATCGCCGAACACGGCGGCATGGCGCAGGCGATCAGCGACGGCATCCCCAAGCTGCGGATCGAGGAAGCCGCCGCGCGCACGCAGGCGCGCATCGACTCCGGTCAGCAGCCGGTCATCGGCGTCAACAAGTACCAGGTGGACGAGGACCACGAGATCGAGGTCCTCAAGGTCGAGAACAGCCGTGTCCGGGCCGAGCAGATCGCCAAGCTCGAGCGGCTGCGCGCCGAACGCGATGACGCCGCGACCCAGGCCGCGCTGGCCGAATTGTCCCGCGCCGCAGCCGCTTCCGGCACCGCCGGAGAAGACGGCCTCGGCAACAACCTGCTGGCCCTGGCCATCAACGCAGCGCGGGCGAAGGCCACCGTCGGCGAGATATCCGACGCGTTGGAGAAGGTCTACGGCAGGCACCAGGCCGAGATCCGGACCATCGCCGGGGTGTACCGAGACGAGGTGGGGATGGCCAGCAACGTCAGCAGCGCAACCGAACTGGTCGAGAAGTTCGCCGAGGCCGACGGCCGGCGTCCCCGCATCCTGGTGGCCAAGATGGGCCAGGACGGTCACGACCGCGGACAGAAGGTCATCGCGACCGCGTTTGCCGACATCGGGTTCGACGTCGACGTGGGCTCGCTGTTCTCCACACCGGACGAGGTCGCCCGCCAGGCCGCCGACAACGACGTGCACGTCGTCGGGGTGTCGTCGCTGGCGGCGGGACACCTGACGCTGGTGCCCGCACTGCGTGACGCGCTGGCCGAGGTCGGCCGGCCCGACATCATGGTCGTGGTCGGAGGTGTCATTCCGCCCGGCGACTTCGACGAGCTCTACGCGGCCGGGGCCACGGCGATCTTCCCGCCCGGCACCGTGATCGCCGACGCCGCGATCGGGTTGCTCAACAAACTCGCCGACCGCCTCGGCTACAGCTTGAGCTAGATGAGCCGGCCGGTCAGCGAACTCGCCGCGGCGCTCCGCGGTCGGGACCGCTCAGCGTTGGCGCGCGCCATCACGCTGGTGGAGTCGACGCGTCCCGACCATCGGGAGCGCGCTCAGGAACTGCTGCTGGAACTCACCGACGACGCCGGCAGCGCGCTGCACGTCGGCATCACCGGTGTTCCGGGCGTCGGCAAGTCCACGTCGATCGAGGCGCTGGGCATGCATGTCATCGAGCGCGGACACCGCGTCGCGGTGCTGGCGGTGGACCCGTCGTCGACGCGGACGGGTGGCTCGATCCTGGGCGACAAGACCCGCATGGCGCGGCTGGCGGTCCATCCCGATGCGTACATCCGGCCGTCGCCGACCTCCGGCACGCTGGGCGGCGTCGCGAAGGCCACCCGCGAGACCATCGTGCTGCTCGAAGCTGCCGGTTACGACGTCATCCTGGTCGAGACCGTCGGTGTCGGGCAGTCCGAGGTGACCGTGGCGAACATGGTTGACACGTTCGTGTTCCTGACCTTGGCGCGCACCGGTGACCAGCTCCAAGGCATCAAGAAGGGTGTGCTCGAGCTCGCCGACATCATCGTGGTCAACAAGGCCGACGGCGCACACGCCACCGAGGCCAAGGCCGCGGCACGGGAACTCAGCGGCGCGATCCGGTTGATCTATCCGCGCGAGACGCTGTGGCGCCCACCGGTCTTGACCATGAGTGCGCTCGAGGGCACCGGGCTGGCCGAGCTGTGGGAGACCGTCCTCAGGCACCGCGATGTGCTCACCGAAGCCGGCGAGTTCGAGGCCCGCCGCCGGGCCCAGAACGTCGAGTGGACGTGGTCGATGGTGCGGGACACGGTGCTCGACCGGGTGCTGTCGAGCCCGGGGGTGCGGGCGATCCGCGGCGACGTGGAGCGCCAGGTGCGCGACGGAACGCTCACTCCGGCACTTGCTGCGCAGCACCTGCTCGATGCGGTGGAAGCCCCTCTGACGTCCGCCGACTAACGAATCGATAACTCTCGTTTTGTTAGCCGCGTCACAGGGTAGATTGACCTCATTGTGACAGGCGTCAATAATCTCCCGCGCGGGGTCCGCGGCGCTGCGGACCCCAACTTCATGCTCGCCGTGCGGGCCTTCGCCCAGATGTTCCCGTACAAGCGGCTCGGCGGCGGCGCTCTGTCGGTCTATCTGGATGGCGAGTGCGTCGTCGACGTCTGGGCGGGGTGGGCCGACCGCCGCGGAAAGAGGCGCTGGGTCGCCGACACCGCGCCCATGGTCTTCTCCGCGACCAAAGGGGTCGCCGCGACCGTCATCCACCGCCTGGCCGACCGCGGGCTGATCGACTACGACGCGCCGGTCGCGGAGTACTGGCGCGAGTTCGGCGCCAACGGCAAGTCCACGATCACCGTCCGCGACGCACTGCGGCATCGGGCCGGACTGTCTCAACTCAACGGCGCCGACAAGACACATCTGATGGATCACCTGGTGATGGAGGAGCGGCTGGCCGCGGCACCGGCCGGCTGGCTGCTGGGCAGGCCGGCCTACCACGCCTTCACCTTCGGGTGGTTGCTCTCGGGTCTGGCGCGCTCGATCACCGGGCTGGGGATGCGGGACCTCATCCGCTCCGAGGTGGCGGCTCCGTTGAACACCGACGGTCTGCACCTGGGACGCCCGCCGGCCGAGGCGCCCACCCATGCCGCGAGGATCATCGGACCCCAGACCCGGCTGCAGAACCCGGTCTTCAACCTCGTCGCACCGCGCATCGCGGCGTTGCCCTTCTCCGCCGGTTTCGGCGCCATGTACTTTCCCGGAGTGAAGTCCTTCGTCCAGGGCGACACACCTCTGCTGGACGGGGAGATCCCGGCCGCCAACGGCATCGCCACCGCGCGTGCCTTGGCGCGGATGTACGGCGCGATCGCCAACGGCGGGCGGATCGACGGCACGCAGTACCTGTCCAAGGAGACAGCCGCGGCACTGGTCGGTCGGCGCAGTCTGCGTCCGGACCACAGCATGGTGATGCCGCTGTCCTTCCATCTCGGCTACCACGGCCTGCCCATCCCCGGCCTGATGCCCGGCTTCGGGCACGTCGGACTCGGCGGCTCCCTCGGATGGGCGGATCCGCGGACCGGGCTGGCGTTCGGGTTCGTGCACAACCGACTGCTGACCCCGCTGGTTGTCAGCGATCAGGCCGGGTTCGTCGCGACGGCGTCACTGATCCGGCGTGGCGCTGCCGCGGCCCGCCGCAACGGTTATCGCGCGGTGCCGGAGTTCGGGGCGCCGTACGCCGACATCACCGCCACCGCGGTGTGAGCCCGGGACCGGTCTAGGACTTCGCGCTGGTGAACCAGCGCGTCTTCAGCCGCCATGAGTGCGCCGAGGTCAAGGCGAAGCCGGCGCCGCAGGCGCACGCGAACACCCACACCAGGATCGTGCCCGCCATGGTCTGGAGTTGCGGGATGAAGGCGGTGGTGACCCGCACCAGGCACGCGCCGATACCCATAGCGGAGGCGAACAGGTACACGTTGGCGATCGGCCGCGACCGCGGATCGTGGCGCAGGATCAGCAGTGCCCGGCCACCGTAGAGCAGCAGGTAGATCAGCATGCTGCAGAGCAGCAGCCAGTAGACGTTCAGCCAGAAGTCGGTCGGCACGTCGAAGAAGTCGGGCCGGTAGATCGCTGCGCCGTTGCCCAACCAGAAGGCCGCCAGCAGAAGCGGGATGCACAGTGTCGCGGGCAGTTCGACGAACTGCTTGAAGCGCTGATGCAGCGCGTGGTCCTGCTCCAGCCGGCCCAGTGCGTTGTACACCACCGCGGACGCGGCCACGATGTAGCAGTCGTGGCCGATGTAGTCCTCGAGGTTCCACTTGCCGGTCATCGAGTGCAGCCAGTGGCCGAGCGTCTCGGAGGCCAGCGGCGACATCAGCAGCACTGCCGCGCCCTGCAGGGCGATGTTCAGCGTGGCGGCGACTTCCCAGCGGCAGGACCAGGTCACGCGGCGAATCCAGAGACTCCATGCGATGCACGAGAGAGTGATCGCGATCAGTGTTGCCAGAGCCATCGGGGGGTTTCGCTTTCGGGCGGTGCGTCGTCAGCGAATTCTAGACGTTTGCGAGTCCTACAGCGGCGGTGCGTCCAGGCGTGGTGTCAACTCCGAGAGCTTCGGGCGACGTCTGGTGGCGGTGCGTTCGGCGGTCTGCGGCAGGGTGGCCACCAGTTGAGCCGAACCGGCGGCCTCGACGTAGCTCCACACCTCTTGACGGCTCATCAGCCCGAACTGAATCTGCAGGTCGGGATAGTTCAGTTCGAAACGGTCGGCGACTCGCCGCAGCTCTTCGGCGTTGGGGTAGTCGGCCTCTTTGATGCGCCGGTAATAGGTGCTGCTGGAGATGCCGAGCGCGTCGAAGATGTCCTTGGCGTCGATCTCCCCGTCGAGGAGGTAGTCGAGCAGGGCTTTGAGCTGTCGGCCGTTCTCATCAGTCCTGGGCACATGAACACCATAAACCGTGTCCCCGTCAAGGGGAATTGGTCCCGGCAAACCAGTGAAACAATCTTAATTGACATGGCCGTCACAGTTTTGGGACCACTCTCCCAAAATTGGGACATCCGCTGTACGGTAGCTGCATGGTTGCTCCCTACATCGCTGACGAGGTCAAACAAGGGCCCGTCTTCGCCATGCCGGTAACGCTGGAGGTGTTTGACCGCCCGGTCGGGTCGTCGCCGCAGCAGTTGCAGAAGTTCCGCACTTCGCCATCGAGCGAATTATTGGCCGAACTTGATGCCGCAGCCGAATGGCTCGGGGTGCCGACCGAAGAAATTCTGCTCGCCGCGCTCGCCCGCACCTTCGGGCGCACCCGCGGCGACGGCGCCGTCGCCGTCGACGTCACCGGCGGGCGCCGCTGGTTGACCCACGCGGTGACGCTGCCCTGCGCGGCTTCGCTGCCGATGGGGCCCACCGAATTGCTGCAGGGCGCTCACAGCGCGCTCGCCTCGGCATCCGGCTATCCCGAACCGCGGTCCGCGGTGCTGCTCGACGTCACCGACCGGGAAAACGATCGACCTTCCAGTGGCTGCGCCCTGGAGCTGCGCGTCCAGCGCGTCGACGACGGGCTTGCCATCGACTGGTGGTACGACGCCGCCCGTCTCGACGACTATTCGGTCGAGGAGATGGCCGAGCAGTTCCCGCTCGCGCTCGTCGAGATCACCTCGGACGCTGCCGCGCCGCTGTGAGATAGAATCCCGGCCAACGACATCGATCCGGCCATCACCGGGGAGTCTTCGGAAGAACAGCGTCTTCGCCCAGTAGAACCGAACGGGTCGGCCCGTCACAGCCCACAATGAGCGGCGCACACCGGTGCGCAAGCGGGGTGGTACCGCGGTGCTCACGCAAACGCGTCGGCGTCGTCCCCGTGCCCGGAACTCGAGGCACGAAAGAGACGTACCGACGTGAGCGCCTACCCCAAGCCGGCAAGCGGATCGCCGAGCTTCCCCCAGATGGAACGCGAAGTCCTCGCCTACTGGAACGAGGATGACACTTTCCGCGCCACCATCGAGAACCGGGACGGCGCAGCAGAATTCGTGTTCTACGATGGGCCGCCGTTCGCCAACGGGCTGCCCCACTACGGCCACCTGCTGACCGGGTACGTCAAGGACATCGTTCCGCGCTATCGCACGATGCGCGGCTACAAGGTGGAACGGCGGTTCGGCTGGGACACCCACGGGCTGCCCGCCGAACTCGAGGTGCAGCGCCAACTCGGCATCACCGACAAGGCCCAGATCGACGAGATGGGCATCGAGAAGTTCAACGACGCGTGCCGGGCGTCGGTCCTCAAATACACCGACGAGTGGCAGGACTACGTCACCCGCCAGGCGCGGTGGGTCGATTTCGACAACGACTACAAGACCCTCGACATCGGCTTCATGGAGTCGGTCATCTGGGTGTTCAAACAGCTGTGGGACAAGGGCCTGGCCTATGAGGGCAACCGGGTGCTGCCGTACTGCTGGAACGACGAGACCCCGCTGTCCAGCCATGAGCTGCGCATGGATGACGATGTCTACCAGAACCGGCAGGATCCTGCGCTCACGGTCGGCTTCCGGATCGATGGAGGGCCCGTTCCCGACCTGCTCGGCGCCCACCTGCTGATCTGGACCACGACCCCGTGGACCCTGCCGTCCAATCAGGCCGTCGCGGTCCACCCCGACGTCACCTACGTCATGGTAGAGGCCGACGGGCGACGGTTCGTGCTCGCCGAGGCCCGGCTCGGCGCCTACGCACGGGAGCTGGGCGAGTCGCCCACGGTCGTCGCCACCTACACGGGGCGCGATCTGCTCGACGTGCGTTATGCGCCGCCGTTCCCGTACTTCATGGACTCGCCCAACGCTTTTCGCGTGCTGCCGGCCGACTTCGTCAGCACCGAGGACGGAACCGGGCTGGTGCACATGTCACCGGCCTACGGCGAGGACGACATGGCCACCGCGCAGGCGGGCGGCATCGACGCCGTCACCCCGGTGGACGCCAAGGGGCGCTTCGACGCGACCGTGCCCGACTACGCCGGCCAGCACGTCTTCGACGCCAACCCGCAGATCATCCGCGATCTGAAGAACGGCACCGGTGCTGCGGCCCGAAACGGCGCCGTGCTGCTGCGGCACGACACCTACGAGCACTCCTATCCGCACTGCTGGCGCTGCCGCAATCCGTTGATCTACCGCGCGGTGTCGTCGTGGTTCATCAAGGTCACTCAGTTCCGGGACCGCATGGTGGAGCTCAACCAGCAGATCACCTGGTACCCCGAGCACGTCAAGGACGGCCAGTTCGGCAAGTGGCTGGCCGGCGCCCGGGACTGGTCGATCTCGCGAAACCGGTACTGGGGCACGCCCATTCCGGTGTGGAAGTCCGACGACCCGGCCTACCCGCGGATCGACGTCTACGGCAGCCTCGACGAACTCGAACGTGACTTCGGGGTGCGGCCGGACAACCTGCACCGCCCGTTCATCGACGAGCTGACCCGCCCCAACCCCGACGATCCGACGGGCCGCTCCACGATGCGCCGCATCGAAGACGTGCTCGACGTGTGGTTCGACTCCGGGTCGATGCCTTACGGCCAGGTGCACTACCCGTTCGAGAACCAGGACTGGTTCGACTCGCATTTCCCGGGCGATTTCATCGTCGAGTACATCGGGCAGACCCGCGGCTGGTTCTACACCCTGCACATCCTGGCCACCGCGCTGTTCGACCGGCCCGCGTTCCGCACCTGCGTGTCGCACGGCATCGTGTTGGGCAACGACGGCCAGAAGATGAGCAAGTCGCTGCGCAACTATCCGGACGTCACCGAGGTGTTCGACCGTGACGGCTCCGACGCGATGCGCTGGTTCCTGATGGCCTCGCCGATCCTGCGCGGCGGCAACCTGATCGTCACCGAGCAGGGCATCCGCGAAGGTGTCCGGCAGGTGCTGCTGCCGCTGTGGAACGCCTACTCCTTCCTGGCGTTGTACGCGCCCAAGAAGGGCACGTGGCGTACCGATTCGCCGCACGTGCTGGACCGCTACATCCTGGCCAAGCTCGCGGTGCTGCGCGACGACCTGACCGCGTCGCTGGATGTCTGCGACATCTCGCAGGCCTGCGACCAGCTGCGCCAGTTCACCGAAGCGTTGACGAACTGGTATGTGCGACGGTCACGTTCGCGGTTCTGGGACGAGGACGCCGACGCCATCGACACGCTGCACACGGTGCTGGAGGTGACGGGCCGGCTGGCGGCGCCGCTGCTGCCGTTGATCACCGAGGTGATCTGGCGCGGCGTCACCGGCGAGCGGTCGGTGCACCTGACCGACTGGCCCGAGGCCGGCGAGGTGCCCGCGGATGCACAGCTGGTTGCCGACATGGACCTGGTGCGCGATGTCGCCTCGGTGGCCTCTTCACTGCGCAAGGCCAAGAAGCTGCGGGTGCGGCTGCCGTTGCCGAAATTGACTGTGGCGGTGGAAGATCCTTCGCGGCTGATGCCTTACCGCGACCTGATCGCCGACGAGCTCAACGTCAAGTCCGTCGAGCTCACCGACGACATCGCCGCCCACGGCCGATTCGAGTTGACGGTCAACGCGCGCGTGGCGGGCCCGCGGCTGGGCAAGGACGTCCAGGCCGCCATCAAGGCCGTCAAGGCCGGGCAGGCGTCGGTCAACGACGACGGGACGCTGACCGCGGGACCGGCGGTGCTGCGGCCCGAGGAGTACAGCTCGCGCCTGGTCGCCGCCGACCCGGAGTACACCGCCGCGCTGCCCGAGGGTGCCGGTCTCGTGGTGCTCGACGGCACGGTCACCCCGGAGCTGGAGGCCGAGGGTTGGGCACGCGACATGATCAGGGAGTTCCAGGAGGCGCGGCGGCGGTTCGGGCTCGACATCGGTGATCGCATCGAGCTCGAGCTGACCGTGCCGGAGCTGCCCGACGGCTGGCGTTCGGAGCTGGCCGATCTGATCGCGCACGAACTGCTCGCCACGCGGTTCCGCATCGACAGCACCGCCGACGCCGAGCCCGGGCAGGACGGTGACGGCTGGCTGACCGGTCGCGTCGGCGCCGATCATCCGTTCCGCCTGCGTCGGGTCGAGCGCGCAGGCGGCTAGGAGCAGTCCTATCCGGCGCGCAGTTGCCGTCCGGTGTCGGGGTGTTCGGCCTGCCACTGCCGCTCCACGCGCTTGACGCGCTGGTGCTCGAGGGCGATCAGCAACGCCCCTGCTGTCACCAGCGCACCGGCGATCAGGCCGAGCACCAGGGACAGGTCTCGGTTTCCGTACGCTGTCGCGGCGACGGTGCCGGCGATCAGGACGGTCCCGACGGCGATGAGGATCAGTCCGGGCCACCACAGGGTGTCGATGAAAGATTCGCCGGCGTGTTGAAAGGTTGTCCGCACGTGGTCCACCGGGTCTCGATGAGCGCCCTTCATGGGTATCTCCCTCCTGCTGCAGAGATACCTCGACCGTACGCCTGTGGTGACCTGGATCACAGTGTCGAGTCGGTGACGCGGGCGCTGCGACCGTCGAACTCGACGACGTCGCCGGCGTGCAGTTGCCGTCCGCGACGAGTCTCGGTCTCACCGTTGACCGAGACCCGGCCGTCGGCGATCACCGACTTGGCGTCCGCGCCGGTGTCGATGAGACTCGCCAACTTCAGGAACTGGCCGAGTCGAATCGTGTCGTCGCGGATCGGCACGTCGTCCATGACCGTCACCGTAGCGCCCTAGCATCGACACGATGGGCGCTCGGTGGGTCCTGCACCTGGACATGGACGCGTTCTTCGCGTCCGTCGAGCAGCTGACCCGCCCGACGCTGCGAGGGCGTCCCGTTCTGGTCGGCGGCGTCGGTGGCAGGGGAGTGGTCGCCGGCGCCAGCTACGAGGCCCGGGTGTTCGGTGCGCGTTCGGCGATGCCCATGCATCAGGCGCGACGACTGGTCGGTGCCGGCGCGGTGGTGTTGCCGCCGCGCGGTGTCGTGTACGGACTCGCCAGCCGTCGGGTGTTCGACACGGTGCGCCGACGGGTGCCGGTCCTCGAACAGCTGTCGTTCGACGAAGCATTCGGCGAGCCGGCCGAATTGTCCGGTGCCGACGAGTCCGACGTCGAGCAGTTCTGCCAGGACTTGCGCGCTCAGGTGTACACCGTGACGGGGCTGGTGGCGTCGGTCGGTGCAGGGTCGGGCAAGCAGCTCGCCAAGATCGCATCCGGGCTGGCCAAACCCGACGGCGTGCGGGTCGTGCCACGCCACGACGAACAGCGTCTGCTGGCAGCGCTGCCGGTGCGGAAGCTGTGGGGGATCGGCCCCGTGGCCGAGGACAAACTGCACCGGCTGGGCATCGAGACGATCGGGGCGTTCGCAGCGTTGAGTGAGTCCGAAGCCGCCAGCATCCTCGGGGCCACCGTCGGGCCGGCGCTGCACCGGTTGGCCCGCGGCATCGACGAGCGCCCGGTCGCGGAGAACGCGCCGGCCAAACAGATCAGCGCGGAGTCCACGTTCGCCGAGGACATGCGCACTCTCGACCAGTTGCGCGATGCGATCGGCCCGATCGGCGACCACGCGCACCGCCGGCTACTCAAGGACGGGCGCGGTGCGCGCACCGTCACGGTGAAGCTCAAGCGGTCCGACATGAGCACGTTGACCCGGTCGGCGACCCTGCCGTACGCCACCACCGATCCCGCCACCTTGATCGGGACGGCTCGGCGGCTGTTGCTCGATCCCGTCGACATCGGCCCCATCCGCCTTCTCGGCGTGGGGTTTTCGGGTCTCAGCGATGTGCAGCAGGAGCCGTTGTTCCCGGAGTTGGAATCGGTGACCGAAGAGACTTCCGACCAGGACGTCCCGGCGACGGTGAGCGACCTCGCCGAAGCGGCGCCGGCGTGGCGGCTCGGCGACGACGTCGTCCACACCGACTACGGGCACGGCTGGATCCAGGGCGCCGGTCACGGGGTGATGACCGTGCGCTTCGAGACCCGCAGCACCGGCGCGGGGCCGGCGCGCACCCTGGCCCTCGACGATCCGGCGGTGTCACGGGCCAACCCGGTCGACAGTCTGGACTGGGCCGACTACGTCGAACAGGTGGCGCGTCACCCGAGCACGCCGTAGACCTTCAGCCCCAGCGTGCGAAGACGGTGTCCGGCGTCTCGCCGCCGGCCAGTGCGGCCATCAGCAGCACCCTGGCCTGGGGCGGCCGCAGCTGCGGGACGATCACCGCGCCCACGTCGACCAGTGCGCGGCCCGGGCCGTAGCCGGGACTGACCAGTCCGCCGGCCACTCGGGTCGAGACTGCGACCACCACGCCGTCGCGGCAGTGCCGACGCACCGCGTCGATCACCGCGGCACCGGCGTTGCCCGAACCCATCGCCTCCAGCACGAGGCCGCGCGCGCCGGCCCGCACGCACGCGTCCAGCGCCGTCGCGTCGGCGCCCGGGTACGCCGCGACGATGTCGACGCGCGGCGCGTCGGCGGCCCGCAGCGGTCCCAGGTACGGCGCGTGAACCCGGGAACCGGCCGGCGAGTACGCGCCGGCGACAACCGAACCCGTCACCGGTCCGGTGAAACTCTGTAGGTCGGTGGTCGTGGTCTTGGCCAGCCCCAGCGGCGCGAACACCGTGCCGGCGAAGCAGACCGCGACGCCCAGTCCGTGCGCGGCCGGGTCGCCGGCGACGGCCACGGCGTCGCGCAGGTTGCGCGGGCCATCCGGGTCGGGGGCATCAGCGCTGCGCTGCGCGCCGGTCATCACGACCGGCGTCGCACCGTCATAGGTCAGTGCCAGCCACAGCGCGGTCTCCTCCATCGTGTCGGTCCCGTGGGTGACGACGACGCCGTCGGCCCGATCCGCGGCGTCGCGCACCGCAGCGGCGATGCGGTCCCAGTCGGTGGGTACGAGCGCGGAGCTGTCGACGCTCATGACGTCGTGCACCTCGACGTCCAGACCCGCGGTGAGATCGCTGCCCGAGCGGGTGGGGCGTTTCACGCCCTGGGTGTCGGCGCTGGTCGCGATCGTGCCGCCGGTGGTGATCACGACGAGTCGGGCCATGGGTGGAATTGTCGCTCATCGGGGCTTTGGGATGATGGACCGGTGACTGACGATTCCGCCGGCCCGGCCGCTGAGGACCAGCGCATGCAGCCTGCGCCACGACGCCGGGTGCGTCTTCTGCTCGGGGTGGCCGCCGTGGTGCTCGTGGTGGACGTCGTCACCAAGGTGCTCGCTGTCGAACTGCTGACGCCCGGGGAACCGGTGTCGATCATCGGCGACACCGTGACGTGGACGTTGGTGCGCAATTCCGGTGCCGCATTCTCGTTGGCCACCGGCTACACGTGGGTGCTGACGTTGATCGCGACCGCGGTGGTGATCGGCATCATCTGGATGGGTCGTCGCCTGGTGTCGCCGTGGTGGGCGATCGGGCTGGGGATGATCCTCGGCGGCGCGATGGGCAACCTGATCGACCGCTTCTTCCGCTCTCCGGGCCCGCTGCAGGGCCACGTGGTCGACTTCTTGTCGATCGGATGGTGGCCGGTGTTCAACGTGGCCGACCCGGCGGTGGTCGGCGGGGCCATCCTGCTGGTGGTGTTGTCGTTGTTCGGCTACGACTTCGATTCCCCGGGGAGGCGCCAGCCGGACGGCGGCGAGGATTCCGCTGAGGCCGAGACCGCATGACGACGCGGTCGATGCCGGTGCCCGAAGGGTTGGCCGGTATGCGGGTGGACGCCGGACTGGCGCGGTTGCTGGGCTTGTCCCGGACGGCGGCGGCCGCGCTGGCCGAGGACGGCGGTGTCGAACTCGACGGCACGGTCGCCGCGAAGTCCGACAAGCTGACGGCCGGGGCCTGGCTGGAGGTCCGGTTGCCCGAAGCGCCGGCACCGGTGGAGAACACCCCCGTCGACATCGAGGGGATGGAGATCCTCTACTCCGACGACGACATCGTCGCCGTCGACAAGCCGCCGGGCGTGGCCGCCCACGCGACGGTGGGCTGGCACGGACCCACCGTGCTGGGCGGGTTGGCCGCGGCCGGGTTCCGGATCAGCACCTCGGGAATCCACGAGCGTCAGGGCATCGTGCACCGCCTCGACGTCGGCACGTCGGGGGTGATGGTGGTGGCGCTGTCCGAACGCGCCTACACGTTGCTCAAGCGCGCGTTCAAGCAACGCACGGTGCAGAAGCGCTATCACGCTCTGGTGCAGGGCCATCCCGACCCGTCGAGCGGCACCATCGACGCGCCGATCGGCCGCCACCGCGGCCATGACTGGAAGTTCGCGGTCGTCGAAGGCGGTCGGCACAGCATCACCCACTACGACACCCTGGAGGCGCACCGCGCGGCGAGCCTGCTCGACATCGAACTGGAGACGGGCCGAACCCACCAGATCCGGGTGCACTTCGCCGCGCTGCACCATCCGTGCTGCGGCGACCTCACCTACGGCGCCGATCCGACGCTGGCCAAGAAGCTCGGGCTGGAACGGCAATGGCTGCATGCGCGGTCGTTGGCGTTCGCGCACCCCGCCGACGGTCGACACATCGAGATCGTCAGCGAATACCCCGCGGACCTACAGCGCGCGCTCGACGCGCTGCGCAACCACGAACTGTGAGGTCCGGACTGCTCTTCGGAGTGGGTGCGTACGGGATGTGGGGAATGTTCCCCGCGTTCTTCCCCCTGCTCAAACCGGCGGGCGCGGTGGAGGTGCTGGCCCACCGGATCATCTGGAGCTTCCTGCTGATGGTCGTCGTGGTCGCCGTCGTCCGCCGGATGGGCGACCTGCGCCGGATCACCCGCCGGGAATGGTTGCTCCTGACCGCGGCCGCGGCGCTCATCTCGATCAACTGGCTGATCTACGTCTACGCCGTCAACAACGGCCATGTGGTCGACGCGGCGCTCGGCTACTTCATCAACCCGCTGGTCTCGATCGCGCTGGGCCTGCTCATCTTCCGGGAGACGCTGAACCGCTGGCAGCTCGCTGCGCTGGTGATCGCGGTCGTCGCGGTCGTGGTGCTCACGGTCAACGTCGGTGAGCCCCCGTGGATCGGACTCGGCCTCGCGGCGTCCTTCGGGCTCTACGGTGCGGTGAAGAAGCTGGTGCCCACCGACCCGCGGGTCAGCGTCGGCGTGGAAGCCGGCCTGGCCACGCCGTTCGCGCTGGCCTACGTGATCGTCATCGGGCTCACCGGGCACGGCACCTTCACGGCGCACGGAAGCGGCCACGTGGTGCTGATGATCATGGCGGGAGTGCTCACGGCCCTTCCGCTGCTTTTCTTCGCGGCCGCCGCGCAGCGACTGCCGCTCGTCACGCTGGGGCTGTTGTTCTACATGACGCCCGCGATGCAACTGACGTGGGGCGTGCTCGTCGGCCAGGAGCCGATGCCGCCCGCGCGGTGGTTCGGCTTCGCTTTGATCTGGGTGGCTCTGCTGCTGTTCACGGTGGACGCGGTACGTCGTGGCCGTGCTGATCGGCGCACCGTGCGGGCCGCACAATCGGTGGTCTGAAGACACGCATCCACGACACGCCGAGCGGTGTCGGTGGACGGCCATAGACTGGCCACCCTATGAGCGGGTCATTCGTACATCTCCACAACCACACCGAGTACTCGATGCTCGACGGTGCCGCGAAGGTCAAGCCGATGCTGGCCGAGGCGCAGCGCCTGGAGATGCCCGCGATCGGGATGACCGACCACGGAAACATGTTCGGCGCCAGCGAGTTCTACAACGCCGCGACCGACGCCGGTATCAAGCCGATCATCGGGATCGAGGCCTACATCGCGCCGGCGTCACGCTTCGAGACCAAGCGCGTGCTGTGGGGCGATCCCAGCCAGAAGAGCGACGATGTGTCCGGCAGCGGGTCCTACACCCACATGACGATGGTCGCCGAGAATGCGACCGGGCTGCGGAACCTGTTCAAGCTGTCCTCCCTCGCGTCGTTCGAGGGGCAGCTGGGCAAGTGGGCGCGCATGGACGCCGAGATCATCGCCGAGCACGCCGAGGGCATCATCGCCACCACCGGCTGCCCCTCCGGGGAGGTGCAGACCCGGCTGCGGCTCGGCCACGAGCAGGAGGCGCTGGAAGCGGCCGGCAGGTGGCGCGAGATCTTCGGCCCGGACAATTTCTTCCTCGAGCTGATGGACCACGGGCTCGACATCGAACGCCGCGTGCGTGAGGGTCTGCTCGACATCGGACGCAAGCTGGGCATCCCGCCGCTGGCCACCAACGACTGCCACTACGTCACCCGCGACGCGGCGCAGAACCACGAAGCACTGCTGTGCATCCAGACCGGCAAGACGCTGTCCGATCCCACCCGGTTCAAGTTCGACGGCGACGGTTACTACCTCAAGTCGGCCGCCGAGATGCGGGCGCTGTGGGACGGTCAGGTGCCCGGTGCTTGCGACTCGACCCTGCTGATCGCCGAACGGGTGCAGTCCTACGCCGACGTGTGGACGCCGCGCGACCGGATGCCGATCTTCCCGGTGCCCGACGGACACGATCAGGCGTCGTGGCTGCACCACGAGGTGATGGAAGGCCTCAAGCGCCGCTTCCCGGCCGGCGTCGGGCAGGACTACATCGAGCGCGCCGACTACGAGATCAAGGTCATCTGCGACAAAGGCTTCCCGTCGTACTTCCTGATCGTCGCCGACCTGATCAACTACGCGAAGTCCGTCGACATCCGGGTCGGGCCGGGTCGCGGGTCGGCCGCCGGTTCGCTGGTGGCCTATGCACTCGGCATCACCAACATCGACCCGATCCCGCACGGCCTGCTGTTCGAGCGGTTCCTCAACCCGGAGCGCCCGTCGGCGCCCGACATCGACATCGACTTCGACGACCGGCGGCGCGGCGAGATGCTGCGCTATGCGGCCAACAAGTGGGGCAGCGACCGGGTCGCCCAGGTCATCACGTTCGGCACCATCAAAACCAAAGCGGCGCTGAAGGACTCGGCCCGCGTACACTACGGGCAGCCGGGCTTCGCGATCGCCGATCGGATCACCAAGGCGTTGCCGCCGCCGATCATGGCCAAGGACATCCCGGTGTCGGGCATCACCGACCCCACCCACGAGCGGTACAAAGAGGCCGCCGAGGTCCGCACCCTGATCGACACCGATCCCGACGTGCGCACCATCTACGAGACCGCGCGCGGCCTCGAGGGACTGGTCCGCAACGCCGGCGTGCACGCGTGCGCGGTGATCATGAGTTCCGAGCCGCTGATCGACGCGATCCCGCTGTGGCGGCGCCCGCAGGACGGCGCGATCATCACCGGCTGGGACTATCCGTCGTGTGAGGCCATCGGCCTGCTGAAGATGGACTTCCTCGGTCTCCGAAACCTGACGATCATCGGCGACTGCATCGAGAACATCAAGACCAACCGGGGCATCGACGTCGACCTGGAGGCACTGGCTCTCGACGACCCCAAGGCCTACGAACTGCTGGGCCGCGGCGACACCCTCGGTGTGTTCCAGCTCGACGGCGGACCGATGCGCGACCTGCTGCGCCGCATGCAGCCCACCGAGTTCAACGACATCGTCGCGGTGCTGGCGCTCTACCGGCCGGGTCCGATGGGCATGAATGCCCACAACGACTACGCCGACCGCAAGAACGGCCGCCAGCCGATCAAGCCGATCCACCCGGAGCTCGAAGAGCCGCTCCAAGACATCCTCGCCGAGACCTACGGCCTGATCGTCTACCAAGAGCAGATCATGTTCATCGCCCAGAAGGTCGCGTCCTACACGATGGGCAAGGCCGATGCGCTGCGCAAGGCGATGGGCAAGAAGAAGCTCGAGGTGCTCGAGGCCGAGTATCAGGGCTTCCGCGAGGGGATGACCGCCAACGGGTTCTCCGAGGGCGCGGTGAAAGCCCTGTGGGACACCATTCTTCCGTTCGCCGGCTACGCGTTCAACAAGTCACACGCGGCCGGCTACGGCCTGGTGTCCTACTGGACGGCGTACCTGAAGGCCAACTATCCGGCCGAATACATGGCCGGTCTGCTCACCTCGGTCGGCGACGACAAGGACAAGGCCGCGGTGTACCTGGCCGACTGCCGGCGACTGGGCATCACGGTGCTCCCGCCGGATGTCAACGAATCGGTGCAGAACTTCACCTCGGTCGGTGACGACATCCGGTTCGGCCTGGGCGCCATCCGCAACGTCGGTGCCAACGTCGTCTCCTCGTTGGTGGCCACGCGCAGCGAGAAGGGCAAGTACACCGACTTCTCCGACTATCTGAACAAGATCGACATCGCCGCCTGCAACAAGAAGGTCACCGAGTCGCTGATCAAAGCCGGCGCCTTCGACTCGCTCGGGCACCCGCGCAAGGGGCTGTTCCTGGTGCACACCGACGCCGTGGACTCGGTGCTGGGGACCAAGAAGGCCGAGGCCATGGGGCAGTTCGATCTGTTCGGCGGGGGCGACGACGGCGCCGGCGAGTCCGTGTTCACCATCAAGGTGCCCGACGAGGAGTGGGAGGACAAGCACAAGCTGGCGTTGGAGCGCGAGATGCTCGGGCTCTACGTGTCCGGTCATCCCCTCAACGGCATCGCCCACATGCTGGCCGCTCAGGTCGACACGCAGATCCCGGCCATCCTCGACGGCGACGTGCCCAACGACACGCAGGTCCGCGTCGGCGGCATCCTGGCCTCGGTGAACCGCCGGGTCAACAAGAACGGACTGCCCTGGGCCTCGGCACAATTGGAGGATCTGACCGGCGGTATCGAGGTGTTGTTCTTCCCGCAGACCTACTCGATGTTCGGCGCCGAGATCGCCGACGACGTCGTCGTCCTGGTCGGTGCGAAGGTCGCCATCCGCGACGACCGCATTTCGTTGATCGCCAATGAGCTTGTGGTGCCGGACTTCTCGACTGCGCCCGCCAACCGCCCGGTGGCGGTGAGTCTGCCCACCCGGCAGTGCACCGTGGACAAGGTCAGTGCGCTCAAGCAGGTGTTGGCCCGCCATCCCGGCCCGGCGCAGGTTCATCTGCGGCTGATCAGCGGCGAGCGGATCACCACGCTGGAGCTCGACCAGTCGCTGCGGGTGACGCCGTCCTCGGCGCTGATGGGTGATCTCAAGGAGCTGCTCGGCCCGGGTTGCCTCGGCGGGTGAACGCCGCCGCGCCGGTGCGTCTGAGTGCCTGGCGGTTCGTCACGACGTTCGGTCTCGTCAGCATGCTGGCCGACGTCGTCTACGAAGGCGCCCGCTCGATCACCGGCCCCTTGCTCGCATCTCTCGGCGCCACCGCGGTCGTGGTGGGCATCGTGACGGGTGCGGGGGAGGCCGCGGCCCTGGTGTTGCGTGTCGTGTCGGGTCCGCTGACCGACCGCACCAGGAGGTTCTGGGCGTGGGCCATCGGCGGGTATGCCCTGACCGTCCTGTCCGTCCCGTTCCTCGGCGTGACGGGAGTGTTGTGGGTCGCCGCGGCGCTGGTGATCGTCGAACGCATCGGCAAGGCTGTGCGCAGCCCCGCCAAGGACACCTTGCTCTCACACGCCACCGCGGTCACCGGCCGGGGGCGGGGGTTCGCCGTGCACGAGGCGATGGACCAGATCGGTGCGTTCGCCGGGCCGTTGGCGGTCGCGGCGATGCTGGTGGCGTTCGGGGGCGACTATCGACCGACGTTCGCGATGCTGGCGATCCCCGGCATCGGCGTGCTGGCGCTGCTGTGGTGGCTGCGTTCCCGGGTGCCGCGGCCCGATCTCTACGAAGTCGCGGTCCAGGTGCGCCCGGGTGGGTCCGCACGCACATTCGTGCGGTCACTGCCGCGGGCGTTCTGGGTCTATTCGGGATTCTCCGCGGTGACGATGGCCGGGTTCGCGACGTTCGGTGTGCTGTCGTTTCATCAGGTCACCGCCGGGGTGGTGCCGGTGGCTGCGGTGCCGGTGATCTACGCGGCGGCGATGGCCGCCGATGCGGTGGCCGCGCTGATCACCGGCTGGCGCTACGACCGGGTGGGGGCCCGGGTGCTGGTCTGGTTGCCGGTACTGGCGGTGCTGGTTCCGCTGCTGGCCTTCGGTGACCACCTCGCGATGGTCGTCGCCGGTGCTCTGGTGTGGGGTGCGGCAGTCGGCATCCAGGAGTCGACGCTGCGCGCGGTCGTGGCGGACCTCGTCGAGCCGGGCCGGCGGGCGACGGCGTACGGGATGTATGCCGCGGTCATCGGGACAGCCGCCGCCGTGGGCGGGGTACTCACGGGATTTCTTTATTCCCAATCGATTACGGCGCTGATCGTGGTGGTGACCGCCGTGCAGGTCGCCGCGCTGGGGTTGCTTCCCGTGGTGCGCCGTGCCGCGGCTCGGCGGTGAGAAACCGTTAACACCGCGGGACGTCTCGGGTAACACTCCCGAAACGGCCGCTGCATGTAATGCTCGGCATGCGTTGTATACAGGACACAATGGCCGGCCTGGCCGTTGTCGAACGGCCCGGCGTGGCCCCCGATGAAGCGTTCGACCACCTCGACGGGGTGCTGAGCCGTCGCCTGCACATCGCGGTCGGGGACGACCGCTCGTGTTGCACCGCGCAGATCGAACTGGTGGCGGTGCACGGCACCGACCGCACCCTGCCGTCCGCGACGCGCGACGCCCTGGCGGCTTTGGCGCCGGGAAGTGCAGTGGCCTCCACGCATGTGCCTGCGGTCGCAGGTGGCTGGATTGCCGTGCCCGGGTTGAACATCCGCGTAGCCGCGGTCGCCGACCTCGGTGGTCCGGTGATCGCGATCAGCTACGACGACGCCGCGGCGATGCTGGCCGCAGACCGCGACGGCCGGCTCGTGGTGCGCACTGTCGCCGTCGTCCTCGGCCTACCGGACCGAGGGCTGCCCGGCTGGCACGTGGTGGCCACCGGCGCCGACACGGTGGCGCTGCCCGCCGGCCCCGGCCATCGCGCGGGGTGTGCGGCATGAGCGAGACCCTCGTCCTGACCCACGGCTGCTCCCTGTCGAATCTGCCGCTGTTCGTTGCCGTCGGCGAAGGCCTCTTCGCCGATGAGGGCCTGCGCGTCGAGGCACCCTACTTCAATGACATCAGTTCCACCGCAGAGCTTCTCGCAACCGGGGTGGCCGACCTCGGCACCGCCGGCTTCACCCAGCCGCTCATCGATTCGTGTCGGCCCGACCCGCCGGTGCTGGTCGCCGGCAGCGGTCTGATGGGAGTCTTCGTGCTCACCCGGGACCCGATGTCCGATGCCGCGCCGCTGGCCGGCAAACCCGTCGGGACCTTCCGCACCGACCCGATGGAAGTGCTGCTCCACGACGTCCTGGCCGCGGCCGGGCTGGCCATGAGCGACGTCGACATCCGCTATTTCGACGTGCTCAACGACGCGATCGAGGCCTTCGAGGCCGGTGAACTGGCCGCACTGACGCTGGCCGAGCCGTACGCGGGTCGAGTGCGCGCCGCAGGCGGACACGTCCTCAGCGACGGCACGGACGTGTGGGGATACCCGTTCCCTGACACCGCCCTCGTGGCCTCCAGCCGATTCCTGCGAGAACGTCCCGACCAGGTGCGCGCGGCCATCCGCGCGATGCTGCGCGCCTATGACCTGATCGTCGCGGACCTCCCGGCCGCACTGCGCCACGCGCAGAAGTACTTTCCCGGATACACCCTCGACGAACTCGTCGATGCCGTCGGACGTCAGCCCTCGATGGTCGACATCCGTGACCTCACCGAGGTCGTCTACGGCAGATGGGACACCCTGCGGTCCCTGGCACTGGTGCCCGAGAACGCCGAAATGCCGCTTCACGCCGTCAATCTCGACCTGCTCAACGTCGAGCTCGCCGTACCCGCCGCCAAGGAGAACGCCCGATGAAGGACACGTTTCACACACCCCACAACCGCCGCATGTTCTTTCGCAACGCCGCGATCGCGGGCACGGCGGTCGCCGTACCGGCCTGGCTGCTCAGCGGCTGCTCCGGCGCCGGCACCACGGGCACCGCGCCCAACGCCGCCGGCGTCACCACGCTGAAGGCGACCCACGGCACCGGCCTGTGCAACCTCGGCATCTTCCTGACCAAAGAGCGTAAGCTCAGCGAACCCGACGGCACCGCAATCGAATTCGTCGTCACACCCACCAACGCCGACATCGTCACCTTGTTCGGCGCCGGGCAGGTCGACATGTCGCTGGTGCCCTACACCCAGTTCCTGACCCTCTACGACGCCGGCGCGCCCGTGACGATCGTCGCCGGCGGTGGCGTGGAGGGCTGCTCGATCGTGGCGCAACCGGGCATCAACTCGGCCGCGGACATGAAAGGCAAGACGCTCGGCACGTTCCAGGCCGACACGCTCGAGATGCTGCCGTACGACTACCTGAAGAAGGCCGGTCTGTCGTTCGGCGACATCCAGGTCCGCTACTTCGGCACCTCGCCCGAACTCGCGCAGGCGTTCATCAGCGGTTCCATCGACAGCATGTGTCACATCGAGCCCTACGTCACCCAGGCGCTCAACGCCCGGGCCGGTTCGGTGCTGCTCTCCGACGGCAAGGACGTCTACGGCCCCGGCTACACCGACTGCGTTCTGGCCGTGCGCAACCCGCTGCTGGAGGAGAACCCGAAGGCGGTCAAGGCGGTGATCAAGGGCCTGATGGAGGCGCAGCAGCAGACCGAGGCCGACCGCAGGGCGGCGGTCGAGGTGGCCGTGGGTAGCTACTTCAAGACCAGCCTCGAGGACGCGCTGGACGCGTCGAACAAGCAACCCAACGTCGTCGACCAGCGCAACAAGACGCAGTTCATGCTCGAACGCGCCGTCGGCATGAAGGACCTCGGCTACCTGAAGAAGCTGCCCGACGAGAAGATCGCCGACTGGTCGCTGCTCGAGGAAGTCATCAACGAGAACCAGAGCCTGTACAACTCGCTGAAGGTGAAGACCGCATGACCGCGATCACGCACATCGACCTGCCGGCCCAGCGCACCGCGCCCGCCGCACCGCACCGCCCGCGCAGCAGATACCGCCGCGTCGCCACCGCCGCCGGCTGGTGGGTGGCGTCGGTGGCCCTGTTCGCCGGCCTCTGGGAACTGGCGTGGCTGATGGGTTGGGCGCCGGAGCTGCTCCTGCCGCCACCGCACATCTTCCTGCAGGACTTCAGCAGTCAGGCCCAGTTCTTCGACACCGCGACGATCGGCGCCGAACAGGCCACCCCGGTGGTGGCGGTGGCCACCACGGTGCTCGCCACCGTGGCGCGGGTGCTTGCCGGCCTGGCGCTCGGCTTCCTCGCCAGCCTCATCACGGGCGTGCTGATCACCCAGTTTCTGACGGTGCGGGGCCTGGTACTGCCGACGATCACCCTGCTCGCGCCGATCTCCCCGATCGCGTGGCTGCCGGTGTCGATCTTCCTGTTGGGCATCGGCAACGGCGCGGCCGTGTTCATGGTGTTCATCGGCGTGTACTTCGTCATGACGCTGGCCACCATCGGCCTGATCAACGACGTACCCGCGACCTACATCAACGTGGCCCGCACGATGGGCGCCTCCCGACGGCAGATCCTGTTCCAGGTCATCCTGCCCGCGATCCTTCCGGGCCTGCTGCAGAGCCTGCGGCTGAACCTGTTCGCCGCGTGGATGGTCGTGCTGCTGGCCGAGGCCGTCGGCGTCGGCAGCGGGCTCGGCCAGGTGGTCATGCTGGCCCGCAACACGTTCAACTCGAGTCTGGTGTTCTTCTCGATGACCGTCATCGGAATCGCCGGCTACCTGCTCGACATCGCGTTCCGCCAGATGCAGAACCGGTTGCTGTGGTGGCAGCCGGCCGGGAAGGGAGCCCTCCGATGACACCCGCCGCAGCCAAGCAAGCCACCGGTGCGGTGCAGTGCCGCTCCGTCAGCAAAGTGTTCGGCGACAACGGATCTGAGGTGGTGGCCGTCGACTCGGTCAACCTCGATGTGGCCCCGGGAGAGTTCGTCGTCATCCTCGGACCCAGCGGCTGCGGGAAGAGCACGCTGCTGTCGATGATCGCCGGGCTGGAGCCGATCACTTCGGGTGAGATCACCGCCGACGGTGCGCCGGTCGTCGCACCCGGACCCGACCGCTGCATGATCTTCCAGCAGTCCTCGCTGTATCCGTGGATGTCGGTGGTCGACAACGTCAGCTTCGGGCTGAAGCTGCGTGGCGTACCGAAAGCCGAAAGGCGCGAGACCGCAAGGGACCTCTTGCAGACCATGGGGCTGGGTGATTTCGCCGACGCCCACCCCGACGGCCTGTCCGGCGGGATGCGCCAGCGCGCGGCGATCGCCCGCGCGCTGGCGATGCAGCCGCGGGTGCTGCTGATGGACGAACCGTTCGCGGCTTTGGATGTGCAGACCCGGGCCAAGTTGCAGGACTACATCGTCTCGTTGCGCGAGGAGAGCGGCGCCTCGGTGCTTTTCGTCACGCACAGCATCGACGAGGCCGTCGCACTGGCGGACCGCATCGTGGTGTTCACGGCGCGGCCAGGCCGTATCAAGGCGATGGTCGAGGTCGACATGGAGCGCCCGCGCGACCCGCGGTCGCCCGGGTACCACACGCTGCACGACCAGCTCGTCGACTTGCTGGCCGACGAAGTCGACCGCGCCTTCGCTCAGCAGGAGGGCGCCCGCAAGTGAGCACCCTCGTCGTTGCGGCCGCACAACTCCCGGCGTGTGCAGACGACCCGGACAAGAACCTGGCGGTCGTCGAGGCGGCGCTGTGCGACGCAGCCGCCGCCGGTGCCGGCCTCGTCGTCTTCCCGGAGTTGGCCACGACCCCGTACTTCTGCGGTGAGCAGTCCGGCGCCTATCGTGACTGGGCGCAGCCGGTGCCCGGCGCGCAGTCCGACCGCATCTCCGCTCTGTCGGCGGAACTCGGTGTGGCGGTGGTGTTCCCGCTCTTCGAACGGGATGACAGCACACAGACGTTCCACAACTCGGCGGTGGTCCTCGACGAGCACGGCGCCGTGGTGCCGTGTGTCGACCGCGCAGGACAGACCCACACGGTCGCGCGCAAACTGCACCTGCCAGTCGGCGACCACCCGGCGCCCGGCTTCGACGAGCCGGCACACTTCACCCCGGGACAGTGGCTCGGCGTGCACACCGTGGCCGGTGCGCGGCTCGGGATCCCGATCTGCTACGACCGGCGATTCCCAGAGTGCTGGCGAGAACTGCGCGCGCTGCGCGCCGATCTCGTCGCGGTGCCGGTCGCCGGCAGCGGCGGTGACAGCCCCGACTTCTTCCTGGCCGAACTGCGCACCCACGCCCGCGAGAACGGACTGTTCGCCGTGGCAGCCAACAAGATCGGCGTCGAATGGGTGGGCGGCCACGCCGTCGAGAATTTCGGTGACTCCTGCATCGTCGGCCCCGACGGCGAGCTGATCGCGCACCGGCCCGGCGCCGACGGCCCCGGCCTGGTGATCGCCGAGCTCGACCTCGGCGGGCTCGCCGAAACCCGCCGCGTGCTGCGCTACTTCGATCACCGCCGCACCGACCTTTTCCCCAGCGCAGAGGAGATCTCATGACCACCCTGTTCCGCAACGCCCTCGTCGTCGCGATGGACGACATCAACCGCAGCAAGCCCTTCCGGTCCGACGTGCTCGTCGTCGGCGACCGGATCACCGCGGTGGCACCGGATCTGGCGGTGCCCGACGGGGCCGACGTCATCGACTGCACCCACCGGCTGGTGATGCCCGGCCTGGTCAACGCGCATGTGCACTCGTGGGAGGCGCTGTTCAAGGGCCGCTACGACAACCTTCCGCTGGAACTCTGGATGCTGCTGTCCTATCCGATCCTCGGCCTGGAACCGATGTCGGAGCGGCTCATCTACCTGCGCACTCTGCTGGTGGGTATGGAGTCACTACGCAACGGTGCGACGTGTCTGCTCGACGACGTCATCGAGTCGCCCACTCAGAGTCTGACCGCCCTGGAAGCCGTCTTCGACGGATACGAGCACATCGGGATCCGGGCCAACTGCTCGGGCAACATCGTCAACCGGCTCTACATCGACACGATCCCGTTCGTCGACGAGATGGTGCCGGCCCAGTTGCTCGCCGAGGCGCGCGCGGTCGCGCCGCGGACCACCGAGGACTATCTGCAGTTCAGCAAGGAGGCGTTGACGCGTTTCGACGGCCGCGCGGGCCGGTTGCGCTACGTGATCGCCCCCAGCGGCCCCCAGCGGTGCACCGACGAGCTGTTCATCGCGGCCGACGAGCTGTCCCGCGAACACGACACGACCTTCCACGTGCACGTCCTGGAAACCAAGATGCAGGCCGTGACGGGCCGCGAGTTCTACGGCTCGACCCTGGTCGAATACCTGGACTCGCTCGGTGTCCTGACCGACCGGGCCACGCTGGCGCACGGGATCTGGCTGACCGACGGCGACATCGAACGCCTCGGCGCCGTCGGCGCATCGGTGGCGCACAACCCGATCTCGAACCTCAAGCTCGGATCGGGCATCGCGCCGTGGCGTGCCCTGCTCGACGCCGGCGTCAACATCGGGCTGGGCTCGGACGGGTTGTCCAGCAACGACTCTGCACGAATGTTCGACGTGGTCAAGTCCGCGGCCCTGCTGCACAAGGTGACCCAGCCCGACTTCGATGCGTGGCCCACCGCCGACGAGGTGCTGTGGGCGGCCACCCGCGGCGGTGCCCGCTCGGCGCGGTTGGCCGACGAGGTCGGCGCCATCGCGCCCGGCCGCAAGGCGGACCTGGTGCTGCTGGACCTCAACGCGCTGAACTTCACCCCGGTCAACGACATCGCCCAGCATCTGGTCTACGTGGAGAACGGCGACTCGATCACCGAGGTGTGGGTCAACGGCGAAGTGGTCGTGCGGGACGGGCGCTGCCTGCACATCGACGAGGACGCGGTCCTGGCCGAGGTGCGCGAGCTGGGCGGGGAGTACCTGGCGCGCTACGCCGAGATCGAGCATCGCAACCACGCGCTCATGCCGCACTTCCGTGCGATCTACCAGCGTTGCTGCCGGGAGGCCATGGGCATCAACAGGTTCAGTGGCGACGAACGGGCATGGGTGGGGGCGCTGTGAGCCTTCTGATCAAGGGCGCGCGGGTGGTCACCGCCGCCGACGACTACGTCGCCGACGTGTACGTCGCCGAGGACAAGGTGACCACGATCGGTGCCGCGCTGGACATCCCGGCCGACCAGGTGATCGACGCCGACGGCTGCTACCTGTTGCCGGGCGGGGTGGATCCGCACACCCACTTGGCGTTCAGCATGGCGAGCACGACCACCGCCGACGATTACGCCTCGGGCACCATCGCCGCCGCGATCGGCGGTACCACGACGGTGGTCAACTTCGCACAGCAGCGCAAGGGGCAGCATCTGCGCGCCGCGATCGACGACGGTCTGGCCGCGGCCGAGGGCAAGGCCGTCATCGACTATGCCCAGCACATCGTGGTCACCGATCTGGCCACCGAATCCCTCGGGGAGATCGACGAACTGGTCGACGAGGGCGTCACCAGCATCAAGATGTTCATGGCCTATCCCGGTGAGCTGATGGTCGACGACGCCACCTTGTTCCAGGTCATCGAGCGGGCCGGCCAGGTCGGCGCACTGTGCTGCATCCACGCCGAGAACGGACCGGTCATCGACGTCCTGGTCCGCCGCGCCCTGGCCCAGGGGCGCACCAACCCGTCCTGGCACGGCCGCACCCGGCCTGAGCTGGCTGAGGCCGAAGCCACGCATCGTGCGATCGCGTTGGCGGAGATGGCCGACGCGCCGGTGTATTTCGTGCACCTGTCGTGCGCTGAGGCGCTGCAGGAGGTGACCAACGCGCGCGACCGGGGCCGTCCGGTGTTCGCCGAGACATGCCCGCACTACCTGTTCCTGGACTCCAGCGTCTACGACGACGAGAGTTTCGACACCGCCAAGTACGTGCTCACCCCACCGCTGCGCCCGGCGCACCACCACGAGCACCTGTGGCGCGGTCTGCGCACCGACGACCTGCAGGTGGTCTCGACCGACCACTGCCCGTTCTGCCTCAACGGGCAGAAGTCGATCGGGGCGCACGACTTCTCCCAGATCCCCAACGGAGGCCCGGGCATCGAGCACCGTCTGCAGCTGCTCTACTCCGGAGGTGTTGTCGCAGGCAATCTTTCGCTTCGGCGCATGGTCGACGTCTTCTCCACCACGCCGGCGCGGCTGTTCGGGTTGTTCCCGCGCAAGGGCACCATCGCCGTCGGCTCCGACGCCGACCTGGTGATCTTCGATCCGAGCGGTTCGACCACCATCAGCGCGGACACCCATCACATGAAGGTCGACTACAGCCTCTACGAGGGCTGGACGCTGAGCGGCGCGGTGCGCACCGTCGTCTCCGCGGGCCGACCCGTGGTCGTCAACGGTCTGTTCGTCGGCAAGCACGGCTCCGGGCGGTATCTGCAGCGCGAAGCGAGTGGTCAACTGTGAGCGGGTCGGAGCGGCTCGGGGCCGTCGCGTCGCTGTCGGTGCAGACGCGGCGCAAGACCTACGAGCACGTATACCGGGCGTTGCGTCACGCGCTGATCACCGGTCAGATCCCGCACGGTACCCACCTGGTGGAGACGGAGTTGGCCGCCCAACTCGGTGTGAGCCGGACGCCGGTGCGTGATGCGTTGCGTCGGCTGGAAAGTGACGGCTTCGCCGAACGCGGCAGCGCGGGCGGGCTGTGGTCGCGGGGCATCGGCGCCGAGGAGATCGAGGATCTGTTCCTGGTCCGCACCGAATTGGAGAAGCTGGCCGCCCGGCTGGCGTGCGAACGCGCCAAGCCCGAGCAGTGGGGTGAACCCCGCGCGCTGTTGGTGAGGATGGCCGAGGTGATCGACACCCACGGCGTCGGCTCCGAGGAGTTCGCCGAAGTCCACCTGGCGTTCCACAGCTCGATCTACCGAATCGCGTTCGGCGACAGGTTCGCCGGACTTCTCGACGGTTACCTCCTGCAGTGCCTCGACGTCGCCGGCGAGCTGAGTTACCGCGACCCCGGACGCACGCTGCCGGCAGTCGAACAGCACGAACTGCTGCTCACCGAGCTGTGCAGTGGAGACGTCGACCGTGCTGTCACCGCCGCCGGGGCACACGTGCGCCGCGGCGCCGACGACGCGCAGCGCGCCCACACCGACACCGCTCTGTCCTGAACGACCCACCGAAAGGTTTCTCATGCAACACATGTTTCTCAACGGCACCGCCATGTCGGGGCAGAAGGACCACGGCTGCATCGCCGGTCTGGCGAAGCTCGTCGGTCCCGCCACCACCGCGCCGGACTTCAGGTTCTTCGCCGTGCGCGACGAATTCCCCGGTCTGTTCCCGGTGGACAGCGGTGGTCTGCCGATCACCGGAGAGCTCTACGAGATGTCGGACGAGCTGCTGTTCGACATCTTGCTGCCGCAGGAACCCAAGGAGCTCGAACTCGGCTCGATCCGGCTCGCCGACGGAACCACGGTGCGGGCCATGATCTTGCAGCCGGACCGCATCGCGACCGGCGACAAGGTCGTCGACATCGCCGACTTCGGTGGCTGGCGCGCGTACCAGGCGCACTTGGCGGCCAATGCCCGGGTCGATGAAGTCCTCGGCTTCTGATCTGGCGGTCGCCGGCGCCCTGATGCTGGACCGGTTGCGGTGTCTGGCCGCGATCGGTGCCGACGCTGCCGGCGGGGTCACCCGGCTGGCCTACTCGCCGGAGGACGTCTGCGCGCGCGACACCGTGGCGGCGTGGATGGCGGCGGCGGGTCTACAGGTCTGGGTCGACGAGGCCACCAACCTGTTCGGCCGCCTGCCCGGCCGCGATCCGCAGGCAGGTGCGCTGCTGACCGGAAGTCACCTCGACAGCGTGTCCCGGGCCGGGGCGCTGGACGGTCCGGCCGGCGTGGTGGCCGGCCTGGCGGCCGTGCAGGCCGTGCGCGACTCGGGGACGACGTTGCGGCACGACGTCGTCGTGGTGGCGTTCAGCAATGAGGAGGGAACGCGCGGTACACCCGGCATGGTGGGATCGAAGGCGATCGCGGGGCTGCTCTCACCGGAAGACCTGGCGAAGCCCGGTGACGGAGGCGTCACCCTGGCGGAGCGCATCCGGTCTGCCGGCGGCGAGCCGGAGCGCATCGCGCGGGCGGCGTGGTCGCCCGACCGCGTCGCGGCCTTCGTGGAGATGCACATCGAGCAGGGTCCGGTGCTGGAGGCCGAAGAGGCACGTATCGGAGTGGTCAGCTCCATCACCGGTCAGGTAGGGGTGACCGCGACGATCACCGGGGCGGCCAACCACGCCGGTTCGACGCCGATGGCGCGTCGGCGCGACGCGGCGGTGGCCGCCGCGCACCTGGTGCTGGCCGTCGAGGCTCTGGCCACCGACGGTCATGTCCGGGTCGCAACGACCGGAATCCTCGGGGTCGCACCGGGAGCGCGCAATGTGATCCCGGGGGAGGCGGTGCTCGGCATCGACATCCGTGACAGTGAAGCCGGTCGGCTGGCGGCGGGACTGGCGCGGCTGGACAGGCAGGCGGCCGAAGTGGCCGCGCGGACCGGGACGACGATCCGCCTGACGGCGGCGCCGCTGCAGCGGCCCGTGCCAACCGACCGGCGACTGGCCGGGCACATCGTCGCAGCGGCCGAGGGCTTGGGGGCGCGCTGGGTCGAGCTTGCCAGCGGCGCAGGACACGACGCGCAGATCATGGCGGCGCTGGCGCCGATGGCCATGGTGTTCGTACCGAGCGTGAACGGAGTCAGTCATTCCCCGGAGGAAGCGACGAAGGCGGAGGACCTGGTGCTCGGTGCCGATGTGCTGCTGCGCACGATCGTCGCGGCCGACGCGGAGTTGCCCTGATCAGTGATGGATCGTGGTGGTGAGGGCGCCACCGACCCAGACGAGGGTGGCGACGCCGGTCGCGGTGAGCACCGCGGGTGCGGCGGTGGAGGCGACGAGAGCCACCAGGGCGAACGTCACGAATCCCACGACGAGGGCCACCGCTTTGTACGCCGGCCACGGGACGCCGGCGATCGAGACGGTGGCAGCGCGCGGTGCGCTGACGTCGCGAGCGTGTTCGGCGGTGGTCATGAGTTCAACGATAACCCTTACGCAAGGTTTCGGCCACCCGAAACACCGCATTGGGGGAACCGGTCAGCGGTTGGGGTCAGCGATCCCATTTCCGCTGGACCGCTGCTCAGTGGCACCATTGACCGGTGTCCACCGAGCTGAGCCAGCAGTACCGCCTCGATCGCGCCGACGAGCGCTCGCGCGAGGAGAAGATGGCTGGAGCGCCGCTGTGCGCTGCGGACATCGACGAGGCGGCCCGGCGAATTTCGGGCGTGGTGTCGAAGACTCCGCTGCAATTCAGTGACCGGTTGTCCGACATCACCGGCGCGCAGGTCTACCTCAAGCGCGAGGACCTGCAGGCGGTGCGGTCCTACAAGCTGCGCGGCGCTTACAACCTCCTGATGCAGCTGACCCCGGAAGAGACCGCCGCCGGGGTGGTCTGTTCCTCGGCCGGCAATCATGCGCAGGGATTCGCGCTGGCGTGCCGGTCGATGGGCATCCGCGGCCGGGTCTACGTGCCTGCCAAGACGCCCAAGCAGAAGCGCAACCGGATCCGCTACCACGGCGGCGAGTTCATCGAGCTGATCGTCGGTGGCAAGACCTACGACATGGCCGCTCAGTCCGCCATCGACGACGTGGCACGCACCGGCGCCACCCTGGTTCCGCCGTACGACGATCTGCGCACGATGGCCGGTCAAGGCACCATCGCCGTGGAGATCCTCGACCAACTCGGCGCTGAGCCTGACGTGGTGATCGTTCCGGTGGGCGGCGGAGGCTGCATCAGCGGCATGACCACCTATCTCGCCGAGCGGACGGCGGCGACCTCGGTGCTGGGTGCCGAACCGGCCGGCGCGGCGTCGGTGGTGGCGGCACTGGCCGGGGGCGCGCCCGTGACGTTGGAGCACGTCGACCAGTTCGTCGACGGCGCAGCCGTCGCCAGGGTCGGCACCCTGCCCTTCGCTGTGCTCTCCGCCGCCGGTGACATGGTGTCGATGACGACGGTCGACGAGGGCGCCGTGTGCACGGCGATGCTTGACCTGTATCAGAACGAGGGCATCATCGCCGAGCCCGCCGGAGCATTGTCGGTGGCGGCGCTGCTCGATGCCGACCTCGAACCAGGCTCCACCGTCGTCTGTCTGATTTCCGGTGGGAACAACGACGTCTCGCGTTACGGCGAGGTGCTCGAGCGTTCTCTGGTGCACCTGGGCCTCAAGCACTACTTCCTGGTCGACTTCCCGCAGGAGCCCGGCGCGTTGCGTCGCTTCCTCGACGACGTACTCGGACCGAACGACGACATCACGCTGTTCGAGTACGTCAAGCGCAACAACCGCGAGACCGGTGAGGCGCTGGTCGGCATCGAGTTGGCGTCGGCGGCCGACCTCGAGGGCCTGCTGGAGCGGATGGAGGGCTCCGAGTGCCACATCGAACTGCTCGAGCCGGGCTCGCCGACGTACCGCTATCTGACCTGACCTTCTAGGGGTTCACGCGCAGCACTGCGGCGGAGTGCGCTCCCATCCGGCACACCGAACCGGCGGCGGTCACCTCACCCCACGCCAGTACGGCCTCACCCGACACCGGAACCTCCACGGTCTCGGTGCCGAGGTTGCACACGATGTCGAAGCTGCCGCGGTGCATGACAAACCAGCGGGCGGCTTCGTCGTAGTCGATGCGCAGGTGGTCCAGCCACGGATCGGCGAGGTCGGACTCGTTGTGGCGCAGCGCGATCAGATCCCGGTAGAACGCGTACAACTGCGCGTGCTCGCCGTCGCTGACCTCGTCCCATCGGAGTTTCGAGCGCTCGAAGGTCGCCGGGTCCTGCGGGTCCGGAATCTCGTCGGCGTCCCAGCCGTGGTCGGCGAACTCGCGTTTGCGACCCTCGGCGGTGGCTCGGGCCAGTTCCGGTTCGGGGTGGCTGCTGAAGAACTGGAACGGTGACGTCGACGCCCACTCCTCGCCCATGAACAGCATGGCCGTGTACGGCGATCCGAGCGCCAGGGTCGCCTTGATGGCCAACTGCCCCATGGTCAGGTTCTGTGACGGCCGGTCCCCGAGCGCACGGTTGCCCACCTGATCGTGGGTCAGGGTGTAGGCCAGCAGCCGGGTCGCCGGTATCCGTGAGGTGTCCAGCGGTCGCCCGTGTCGGCGCTGCCGGAACGACGAATAGCTACCTGCGTGGAAATAGCCGTGGCGCAACGTTTCCGACAACGTTTCCAAGGTGCCGAAGTCGCCGTAATAGCCCTGGCGTTCACCGGACACCGCGGTGTGGATCGCGTGGTGAATGTCGTCGTCCCACTGTGCGGTCATGCCCAGGCCGCCCTCGTCGCGCGGAGTGATCAGCCGCGGATCGTTCATGTCGCTCTCGGCGATCAGCGACAGCGGGCGATCCAGTTCCGCTGAGAGTGCGTCGGTTTCGGCCGAGAGTTCCTCGAGGATGTGGTAGGCGGTGGTGTCGACCAGCGCGTGCACCGCGTCCAGGCGCAGACCGTCGGCGTGGAAATCGCGCATCCAGCGCAGTGCGCAGTCGAGGATGTACCGGCGAACCTGATCGGCGCCGGCGTCGGCGATGTTGATCGACTCGCCCCAGGGATTGGAACCGCTCGACAGGTAGGGGCCGAACTTCGGCAGGTAGTTGCCCGACGGGCCGAGGTGGTTGAAGACGGCGTCGATGAGGACCCCGAGGCCGTGGGCGTGGCACGCGTCGATGAACCGGATCAGTCCGTCCGGACCACCGTACGGTTCGTGCACGGCGTACCACAGCACCCCGTCGTAGCCCCAGCCGTGGGTGCCGCCGAACGCGTTGACCGGCATGACCTCCACGAAATCCACGCCGAGGTCCACCAGATGGTCGAGCTTGTCGATGGCGGCGTCGAATGTGCCTGCCGGCGTGAAGGTTCCGATGTGCAGCTCATAGATCACCGCACCCTCGATGGACCGACCCCGCCAGCTGTCATCGGTCCACGCGTCCGCGGCGGGCTCCCACAGTTGTGAGCGTTCGTGCACACCCTCGGGTTGCCGGGCCGAACGCGGGTCGGGAAGCACCTTCGGGTCGTCGTCGAGCACGAAACCGTAGCGCGCCTGCGGCTGCGCCTCGACCGTCGCGCGCCACCAGCCGTCGTCGTCGCGCCGCATCGGGTGCAGCACCCCGTCGACGTCCAGCCGCACCTGCTCGGGAAGGGGTGCCCACACTGCGAACTCGCGCTCAGACATCGCCACGCACCAACAACGCGACGGGGAGCTCGGCGAACAGTGCCTCGGCGGCCACCGTGCCGCTGTACACCGCACCGCCGAGACGTTCGGTCCAGGTGCCCTCCGGCAACGTCACGGTGGTGTCGCCCCAGCCGTCGTCAGCCAGGCGCACGCTCCAGCGGTTGACCGCCACCAGTACGTCGTCCCCGCGCAGGAACGCCACCACGTGCTCGGCGTGGTCGCCGTCGGCGAGCACCGGCCGATACCCGCCGGACAGGAACGTCTCGGGCCGTTCGCGGCGCAACTGCAGAGCCGACCGCACGACCCGCAACTTGGGATGCGACATCTTCTCCAACTCTGCGCGGCGGACCGCGTAGTCGACCCGGCGCCGGTTGTCGGGGTCGACCAGGCTGTCCTCCCACAGCTCGGTGCCCTGATACACATCCGGGATGCCGGGAGCGGTCAGTGCGATCAGTTTCTGTCCCAGCGCATCGGACTGGGCGTGCTTGTCCAGTCGGGAGACCACGGCGGTCAACTCGGTTGCCGTCGGGCCGTCGAGGATCGTGTCCAGCCAGCTGTGTACGGCCGACTCGAACGCCTCGTCGGGGTCGTTCCAGGTGGTGTGCAGCGCCGCCTCGCGGATCGCCTTCTCGGTGTAGGCGTGCAGCCGCCCGCGCAGCTCGTCGGTCACGACACCGTCGGCCGGCCACACCCCGAAAATGTTCTGCCACAGGAAAAGACCGGTCTGGGCATCGGGGGAGGGGTTCACCCGCTCCCATCCGCGCACCATCTCCGCCCACAGACTCGGCACCTGGGAAAGCACCCCGATCCGGGCGCGGACGTCCTCGCCGCGCTTGGTGTCGTGCGTGCTCAACGTGGTCATCGCGTGCGGCCAGAGCGCGGCGCGGGCACCGGCGCGGCGATGGAACTCCGCGGCGCCGACCCCGAACTTGTCGGGCTCCCCGCCCACCTCGTTGAGCGACACCAACCGCGGGTCGCGGTAGAAGAGGCAGTCCTCCATGGCTTTTGCGGTCGCCGCTCCGCACAACTGTTGCAGGCGTACCTCGACCTCGGCGCTGGCGGCCAACGCCGCGGCGACCAGTGTCAGCGGGTCGTCGAGTTCGGGATGCTCGGCGGCGGCCGCGGCGAACGCTTCGGGAAGCACGGTCGACAACGCGCGGTAGTCCGAGCGGTACACACCGACATGGCTCAGCAGCGCAGCCACGGAATCGGCGAGCTGGGGGTGGTCGCGGCCGGTCGCGGCGACGATGGTGCGGCACAGGCGCGCGAGTTCGCTTGCCAGCGTGGCGGTCACGGCCTGGACCTTCAGTTTCCGGCCGGCGTGGGCCATGGCCTCGTAGTCGAGGCCGGCGGAGGTGACCAGCGCGGTCAACGCCTCCACACCGGCCGGGTCGACGAAGATGCCGCCGACTTCCCGCAGTGCGTCGTAGCCGGTGGTGCCGTGCACCGGGAGAGTGGGGTCGAGCGCCTCGTCGACCGCCAGGATCTTCTCGATGACCAGCCAGGCCTGCGGGCCGATGGCCTCGCGCAACCAGGTCAGGTAGCCGGCCGGGTCGGACAGGCCGTCCGGGTGGTCGATGCGGATCCCGTCGACCAGGCCCTCGACGAACCACCGCCGGACTTCGGCGTGGGTGGCTTCGAACACGCCGCGGTCCTCCTGGCGCAGACCGGCCAGCGACGTGATCGAGAAGAAGCGCCGGTAACCGCATACGCCGTTGCGCCAGCCGATCAGCTTGTAGTGCTGGCGAGCGTGTACCTGCGCGCCCGTGGCGCCGTCGTCAGCGGTGCCGGGAGCGATGGGGTAGGCCAGGTCTCCGAGCCGCAGCACGTCACCGTCGACGGTCAGGTCGTCGACGTCGTCGTCGGACCCCAGCACCGGCAGCACGATGCGGCCGGCGGGATCGAGATCCCAGTCGATGTCGAAGTACGACGCGTACTGCGACTGACGGCCATGGGTCAGCAAGTCCCACCACCACGGATTCTGCCGCGGCACATCGACGCCGACGTGGTTGGGCACGATGTCGACCACCAATCCCAGGCCGGCCGTGCGTGCCGCCGCAGCGAGACGGTGCAGGCCTTCGGGTCCGCCGAGTTCGGCGGACACCGTGGTCGGGTCGGTGACGTCGTAACCGTGCGTCGACCCCTCGGCGGCGGTCAGGATCGGCGACAGGTACAGGTGCGACACGCCCAGGTCGGCGAAGTAGTCCACCAGGTTCTCGGCGTCGGCGAAGGTGAAGGCTTCACCGCTGGCCGCGCCGCGCATCTGCAGTCGATAGGTCGACAGGACAGCCATGGTCACGCCGTCTTACGCAGAACGAGCAGGGACCGTGGGTGCAATGAGATCTTCTCTCCGGCAATGACTTCCAAGTCGGTCTCCCCGGTCGGGTGCGCGGTGTCCAGCGCGCCCTCCCACGCTTGGGCGTATATCCCGTCCGGCGTGACGAATTCCTGAGCTTCGGCATGGGTGTTGAAGCACAGCAGGAACGAATCGCCGACGACACGTTCGCCACGTTCGCCGGGCGCGAAGATGGCTTCGCCGTTGAGGAACACCGCGACACACTCGTCGAGCCCGGACCCCCAGTCCTCGAGTTCCATCTCCTTGCCCGAGCGGGTCAGCCACGCGATGTCGCGGAGTTGGTCGCCGCTGCGGATCGGCTTGCCCTCGAAGAATCGACGACGCCGGAACACCGGGTGGCTCTTGCGGAAGCGCACGACTTTGCGGGTGAACTCGAGAAGATCTGCGTTGGTCTCGCACAGCGACCAGTCCATCCAGGACAGCTGGGAGTCCTGACAGTAGACGTTGTTGTTGCCGGACTGCGTGCGTCCGATCTCGTCGCCGTGCGAGATCATCGGCGTGCCCTGCGAGAGCATCAGCGTGGCCATGATGTTGCGCATCTGCTTGCGCCGCAACGCATTGATCTCCGGGTCGTCGGTGGGCCCCTCGACCCCGCAGTTCCACGACCGGTTGTGGCTCTCCCCGTCGCGGTTGTCTTCCCCGTTGGCCCAATTGTGCTTCTCGTTGTAGGACACCAGGTCGGTCAGGGTGAAACCGTCATGGCAGGTCACAAAGTTGATGCTGGCGCTCGGTCGCCGACCGGTCGCCTCATACAGATCCGACGACCCGGTCAACCGGGAAGCGAATTCGCCCAGGGTCGCGGGCTCGCCCCGCCAGTAGTCACGCACAGTGTCGCGATACTTCCCGTTCCACTCGGTCCACAAACCTGGGAAGTTGCCCACCTGGTAGCCGCCCTCGCCGATGTCCCACGGCTCGGCGATCAGCTTGACCTGGCTGACCACCGGGTCCTGCTGGACCAGGTCGAAGAACGCGCTGAGGCGATCCACGTCGTAGAACTCGCGGGCCAGCGTGGCGGCCAGGTCGAACCGGAATCCGTCGACGTGCATGTCCAGCACCCAATAGCGCAACGAGTCCATGATCAGCTGCAGCGTGTGCGGGTGCCGGGCGTTGAGGCTGTTGCCGGTGCCGGTGAAATCCTTGTAGTACCGGTGGTCCCCGTCGAGCAATCGGTAATAGGCGGCGTTGTCGATGCCGCGGAAGTTGATGGTCGGGCCCAGATGATTGCCTTCGGCGGTGTGGTTGTAGACCACGTCGAGGATGACCTCGATGCCGGCCTCGTGGAAGGCGCGCACCATCGCCTTGAACTCCGCGACCGCACCGCCGGCGTTTCCGGTCGCGGCGTACTCGTTGTGCGGCGCGAAGAACCCGAAGGTGTTGTAGCCCCAGTAATTTCGCAGCCCCAGATCCAACAGCCGGTGGTCGTGCAGGAACTGGTGCACCGGCATCAACTCGATCGCGGTGACGTTCAGCGACTTGAGGTGGTCGATGATCGCCGGATGGGCCAGCCCGGCGTAGGTGCCGCGCAGTTCCTCCGGAATGTCGGGGTGCGACTGCGTCATGCCCTTGACATGCGCCTCGTAGATCACCGTCTCGTGGTACGGCGTGCGCGGCGGGCGGTCGGACCCCCACTGGAAGAACGGGTTGATCACGACGCTGACCATGGTGTGGCCCAGTGAGTCGACGCGCGGGGGCACACCTCCACTGGCGAGGTCGTCGGCCTCCAGATCGTAGGAGTACAGCGCCTGACCGAACCTGAAGTCGCCGTCGAACGCCTTGCCGTACGGGTCGAGCAGCAGCTTGCTGGGGTCGCACCGGTGTCCGGCGACCGGATCCCAGGGCCCATACACGCGGAACCCGTAGCGCTGGCCCGGCGTGACCGTCGGCAGATAGCAGTGCCAGACGTAGCCGTCGACCTCTTCGAGCTCGAGGCGGCGTTCGCTGCCGTCCCTGGCGATCAGGCACAGCTCGACGCGGTCGGCGACCTCGGAGAAAAGAGAGAAGTTGGTGCCCGCCCCGTCGTAGGTGGCGCCCAGTGGATACGGGGCTCCGGGCCACACCATCGGGAACGAGGCCGGCTCGGCGGTGGACATCAGCCCTTCCACCATCCGGTGGCGATGCCCATCTGACGGCCGAGTTCATCGGTCATGGTGCGCATATAGGTCGACGAGATGTGATGAGCATCGTGGTAGAGCAGCACATTTCCCTCCACGGCTCGGCAGTAGTCGGCACGACACACCGCATCGCTCATGTCCAGCGGCATCAGCAACGGGAAGCGCGCGGTGTAATCCAGTGTCGGGTTGGAATCCGAGAGTACTTCGGATCGTTCGATCCCGCAGGAGATGGCGTCGCCGCCGTCGGCCAGGCAGTCTTTCGGCAGGAACGGGTCGCCGTCGCGTACCATCCACGGTGTGTCGCGCATGGCCAGGATCGGGATTCCGTTGTCGGTCAACGCCTCCCAGATGCCGAGGTAGCCGGACGGCATCACGTCACCGGGCTTGATGTTCCAGGGTCGGGTGGAGGTGGTGAAGACGAAATCGGGCCGGTCGGCGATGATCCGGGGCAGCACGCGGTCGTTCCATTCCCGGCATTTGGGATACGGATCGTTGTTTCCCATCACCAACGGTGTCTCTTCGGTGGTCAGCGGGCAACCCATCTTCAGGTACGTGACGACCTTGAAGTGGTGCAGACGTCCGAGGATGTCCAGGGCGGTGATCCAGTGCTCGGCATGTGAGCCGCCGGCCAGCGCGATGGTTCGGGTCGCGGTCCGGTCGCCGTAGGTGCAGTTGATGATGTTGATGGTGTCGAAGTCGCTGATGCACCCGTCGACGGTGGTCTGCGGAATGTCCTCCTTGGCTTCCAGGACGCTGGGACGCATCGGCAGCTTGGGGACTTTGGCCTTCTCGACCAGGGCGCGCGCACCCGGGTAGTCGCGGGCCGACAGCCCGGAGAGTTCCTTGCCGTTGGACCGCAGCACCATCACGTGCTCACGCCAAGTGAACGATGTCGCCGTCAACGCCACGCCGAGCAGCGCCACCGTCGAGCCCAGGACGATCGTGGGTCTGCGCAGCCGCTTGCGTAGCGGCACCGTGGTCACCCGGGCCTTGGCCGACGAGGAGCGGGCCCGCAGCGGATCCTCGACGTAGCGGGTCGTGAGCCAGGCCAACACCCCGGAGACCGCCAGGACGGCGGCCCCCTCGGCGAAGTTGACCCGGGAGTTGCCGGTGTAGGCGAGATAGAAGATCAGCAGCGGCCAGTGCCACAGGTACAGCGAGTAGGCCATCGCGCCCAGCGCGACGAACGGTTTGGTCGCCAGCAGTCGGTTGGGCGCGGGAATCCGACCGCGGGTGTGCGGGTCGGCGTGGCGGTTGGCCGCCGACAGGATGAACAGCAGCGTCGCACCCACGGGTACCAACGCCCACGGACCCGGGAACTCGCGCACGCCGTCGATCAGGGCCCCGCAGGCCAGGATCGCCGCGAGCGCGACGGTGGCGGCGATGGTGCGCAACCACATCTGCCAGCGGATGTAGGGCACGACCGCCCCGACCAGCGCGCCCAGCAACAGTTCCCACGCCCGGGCGAAGCTGTCGTAGTAGGCGGCGGCCTGGTCGGTGTTGTGGGCGATCGTGGCATAGACGAATGACGCGACGGTCAGACCGGTCAGCAGCGCCACGAACGCGACGCGCATGTACCGCCCGAGCGGACGCCGGAATGCGAACGCCGACAGCAGGATCAGCGCCAGGAACGCGATGTAGAACTGTCCTTGCACCGACATCGACCAGATGTGTTGCAGCGGGCTGACCGACTCGCCCGCACGCAGATAGTCCGACGCGGTGCGCGCCAACTCCCAGTTCTGGTAGTAGCCCAGGCTGGCCAGGCTCTGGTCGGCGAACGTCTCCCACCGTGTCTCGGGCTGGATGAGGATCGTCAGGACCGCGGACGCGGCCAGCACCACGACCAGCGCCGGGAGAAGCCGACGGATCAGCCGGGTGACCTCCGGGACCGGACGCAGGGTGGTGCCGGGAGTGAGCGCCCCGCGCAGCAGGCGTCCGCCGAAGAAGAAACCCGACAGGACCAGGAAGACGTCGACCCCGCCGGAGACCCGACCGAACCACACGTGGAACACCGCGACCAGGGCGATGGCGACCCCGCGCAGACCGTCCAGATCGTGCCGGTAGAAGCCGGAGGAGCGGGTGCCCATGCCAGGAGCCGACGGTTTGACGGCAGTCTGGACTGGACCCGGTGCCGAGCGTGACGACGGCCGGGCGGGGGCGAGGGTCATCATGATCGGGGGCTAATCTACCGAAGGTGTGTGCGTTGACGCCCATCGAGATCAGCGCCATCGATGCCGCCCACATCTGGCATCCGTACAGCTCGATCGGATCTGATGCACTGGAACCGATCGTGGCGCTGGCTGCGCGCGGGCCTCACCTGACGCTCTCCTACCACGGCCGGGAAGTCGAGGTGCTGGACGCGATGGCGTCCTGGTGGACCGCCGTCCACGGGCATGGGCACCCCGTGCTCGACGAGGCGATCACCCGTCAGCTGGGTCGGATGAACCACGTCATGTTCGGTGGATTGACGCACGAACCGGCTGCGCGGCTGGCGCAGCTGCTGGTCGACATCACGCCGTCGGGACTGGAGACGGTGTTCTTCAGCGACTCCGGTTCGGTTTCGGTCGAGGTCGCGATCAAGATGGCGCTGCAGTATTGGCGCAGCAGCGGGCACAGCGCCAAGAGTCGGTTGATGACCTGGCGCGGCGGTTACCACGGCGACACGTTCACACCGATGAGCGTGTGCGATCCCGACGGCGGCATGCACCAGCTGTGGCGTGGTGAGCACTCACTGCTGGCCGAGCAGGTGTTCGCTCCACCGGTGCCCGCCGCCTACGAACCCGGGTACGTGGCGGCCTTCGCCGAGCAGTTGGGCCGACACGCCCACGAACTGGCCGCGGTGATCGTCGAGCCCGTGGTCCAGGGCGCCGGCGGCATGCGATTCCATGATCCCCGCTATCTGCGCGACCTGCGCCGCCTGTGCGATGAGCACGACGTGCTGCTGATCTTCGACGAGATCGCCACCGGCTTCGGCCGGACCGGTGAGCTGTTCGCCGCCGACCACGCCGGGATCAGCCCCGACATCATGTGCGTCGGCAAGGCATTGACCGGCGGCTATCTGACCCTGGCCGCGACCCTGTGCACGCGTGAAGTGGCCGTGACGATCAGCGACAACGAACCGGGAGCGCTGATGCACGGCCCGACGTTCATGGCCAACGCGCTGGCATGTGCGGTGTCCGTCGCCGCTGTGGAGTTGCTGCTCTCGGGGGACTGGCGGGCACGGGTGCACGCGATCTCGGCCGGTCTGGCCGACGGTCTGGCGCCCGCACGGGAGTTGCCCAACGTCACCGACGTGCGGGTGCTCGGCGCGATCGGGGTGATCGAGACGGATCGGCCTGTGGATCTGCGCGTCGCGACACCGGTGGCTGTCGACAACGGCGTCTGGCTGCGCCCGTTCCGCAACCTCATCTACGTGATGCCTCCATATATCTGTACGCCCGAGCAGGTCGACGACATCACCTCGGCGATGATCGCGGTCGCGCGTGCTCTAACCTGAACGGTGTTCAATACTCGGCTCGCCGAGGTGTTCAACACACAAGGAGCGCCCATGACCCGCGTCAGCACCGATCCGCTGGCGTGGCTCGCCGACGTGGCGACACGGCGCCGAGCCGAGGGGTTGCGCCGGACGTTGCGCACCCGCCCGCCGGTCGGCGCCGAAGTGGATCTGGCCTCTAACGACTACCTCGGGCTCTCCCAGCATCCCCGCGTCATCGACGCGGGCGTCGCGGCGCTGCGCACCTGGGGCGCCGGTTCCACCGGCTCACGGCTGGTCACCGGCAACACCGAATTGCACGAGACGTTCGAGCAGGCGCTGGCCGAGTTCGTCGGCGCCGAGTCGGCGCTGGTCTTCTCCTCGGGCTACACCGCCAACCTGGGTGCTGTCGTCGCGCTGTCGGGGCCGGGATCGCTACTGGTGTCGGACGCCCTGACCCACGCATCACTGGTCGACGCCTGCCGACTGTCGCGCGCACGGGTGGTGGTCAGCCCGCACAATGACGTCGCCGCCGTCGAGGCCGCGTTGGCTTCACGTGACGAGGCGCGCGCCGTGGTGGTCACCGACTCCGTCTTCTCCGCCGACGGGACCCTCGCACCGATCCGCGCGCTGCACGACGCGTGCCGCCGGCACGGCGCGTTACTGCTGGTCGATGAGGCGCACGGCCTCGGTGTGCGCGGCGACGGCGGCCGTGGCCTGCTGCACGAGGTCGGCCTGGCCGGCTCGCCCGATGTCGTGATGACGACGACGCTGTCCAAGGCGCTGGGCAGCCAAGGCGGTGTGGTGCTGGGGCCGGCGGCGGTCCGCGAACATCTGATCGACGCGGCGCGGCCCTTCATCTTCGACACCGGGCTGGCGCCGGCGGCCGTCGGTGCCGCCCTCGCGGCGTTGGAGGTGCTCGTCGCAGAACCTGGTCGCGCGCAGCGGGTGCTCGACCGCGCCGCCGAACTCGCGGCGATGTGCGGAGTCGAGGAAGTCCCGCCCTCCGCGGTGGTGTCGGTGATCCTCGGCGACCCAGACGTCGCGGTCGCCGCGGCCGCGGCGTGCCTGGACCGCGGTGTGCGCGTCGGCTGCTTCCGGCCGCCCACGGTGCCGGCGGGCACCTCCCGGTTGCGTCTGACGGCGCGCGCGTCGCTGACCGACGACGAGATGGCGCTGGCCCGGCAGGCCTTCACCGAGGTGCTCTCGCCGGCGTGAGTGTTCTCGTCGTCACCGGGACCGACACAGGGGTCGGCAAGACCATCGCCACCGCAGCGCTGGCGTGCCACGCCCGGCTTGCCGGCCTGGACGTCGCGGTGTGCAAACCGGTGCAGACCGGTACCGCTGACGGCGACGACGACCTCGCCGAGGTCGGGCGGCTGTCCGGTGTGCAGGAATTGCACGGGCTGGGCCGGTTCCCCGAACCGCTCGCACCACTGGCCGCAGCGCAACGCGTCGGTGCGCAGCTACCGAGCCGCGGCGATCTCACGGCGCTGGCCGCCACGGTGGACCGGCCCGGACGACTCACGTTGGTCGAAGGTGCGGGCGGTCTCCTCGTGGAGATCGGGTCCGGTGCTGTCACCCTGCGCGATGTCGCCCACGATCTGGCTGCGCCGGTGTTGGTGGTCGTCCGCTCCGGCCTGGGCACCCTCAACCACACCGCGTTGACCCTAGAGGCGCTGAGCACCGCGGGACTTGTCTGTGCGGGCCTGGTGATCGGTTCCTGGCCGGAGTCGGCAGGCGTGGCCGATGTCGACAACCGCGACGCGCTGGCCCGCCAGGCTCCGGTGCGCGCGGTGCTGCCGGCCGGTGCCAGGACACTGTCCGCCGACGAGTTCGCCTCGGTCAGCCAAGCAGCCTTCGACACGTCCTGGGTGCGGGCACTGGTGACCTGAATGGTCCATTCAGTCGAGTTGCTGTTCGACGACGACACCGAGGCCGCGGTGCGGCAGGTGTGGCAGGACCTCGCCGATGCGGGCATCCGCAGCCTGGCGGGGCACACGTCGCCGACGAACCGGCCGCACGTGACACTGACCGTCTCCGAGCATCTCGACGACGCAGTCGATGAATCGCTGCGCACGCTCCTGAGCCGACTGCCGTTGCCGTGCATGATCGGTGCCCCGATGCTGTTCGGTTCCCCTCGTGCGCTGACCCTGGTGCGCCTGCTGGTCCCGTCTGCCGAACTGCTGGATCTGCACGCCGAGACGCACCGGGTGGCGAGGCCGTACATGCCCAACGGGCCATTGCCACACGCGGATCCGGGGCGCTGGACGCCGCACGTCACCCTGGCTCGGCGGGTACCGGCCGACCTGTTGGCGACGGCGATCGGACTGCGGCGGGTCACCCGGGACATCCGCGGCACCGCCCTGGCCCTGCGGCACTGGGACGGCAACGCCAAGGTGGTCGACCCGATCGAGTGATCAGGTCTGCGACCGGCTGTGCGCCGCGATCCCGTCCATCAACAGTTGGAGCCCGAATTCGAAACGCGCGGTCGGGTTTTCGGTCCACACCGTCTGCGATACCTGCGCACCGGCGGCGTCCCACTGCAGGCGGGACTGCTCGTCGACGGTGAATCCGAGCACGTAGTAGACGACCGTGCGGGCCGCCAACTCGGTATGTGCAGGCGCCACACCGGCTTCGGCGGCGGCGCCCCCCAGCGCTGCGAGCACTTCGTCCATGGTGGCCGACTGCCCGGCCGCGAAGCTCGCCGACACCAACTCGGCGCCGTCGGTGTGGGACAGCAGCGCATTGCGCAACCCGTGACAGATCGTCGTGACCCGCTCGTGCCATCCACCGGTGAGGTCGTCGAATGTCGGGAGCAGATGGTCGGCGACGGCGCCCAACAACTGTTGCTTGTTCGCGAAATGCCAGTACAGCGCGCCGGGGGAGACCTCGAGCTCGCGCGCGAGCCGACGCATGGTCAGATCGGCCAGGCCGTAGGAATCCAGCAGCGAGGTCGCCGCCTCGACCACGTCGCGTTTGTGAAGCTGCACACCGGTACCCTAACCTGAACGGTGTTCAAGGGTCGGCTCAGCCGACGTGTTCAACGGTCGGCTCAGCCGACGTGTTCAACGGAAGGCAATCGGTGAGCGACATTCTGGCAGTGGCCCGTGAGCAGGTACTGGAACGCGGCGAAGGCCTGAACCAGGACCAGACCCTGCAGGTGCTCCAACTGCCGGACGACCGACTCGACGACCTGCTCGCCCTGGCCCACGACGTGCGCATGAAGTGGTGCGGACCCGACGTGGAGGTCGAGGGCATCATCAGCCTCAAGACCGGTGGGTGCCCCGAGGACTGCCACTTCTGTTCGCAGTCCGGACTCTTCGCCTCGCCGGTGCGCAGCGCCTGGCTGGACATCCCGAGTCTGGTCGAAGCGGCCAAGCAGACCGCCAAGACCGGGGCGACCGAATTCTGCATCGTCGCGGCGGTACGCGGACCAGACGAGCGCCTGCTCGCGCAGGTGGCCGCCGGTATCGAGGCCATCCGCAACGAGGTCGACATTCAGATCGCCTGTTCGCTGGGCATGTTGACCCAGGAGCAGGTCGACCAGCTCGCAGCCATGGGCGTGCACCGGTACAACCACAACCTCGAGACCGCCCGCTCGTTCTTCACCAACGTCGTCACCACGCATTCGTGGGAAGAGCGTTGGGGCACACTGCAAATGGTGCGCGAGGCCGGCATGGAGGTCTGCTGCGGCGGCATCCTGGGCATGGGGGAGACGCTCGAGCAGCGCGCCGAGTTCGCCGCCAACCTGGCCGAGCTGGACCCGCACGAGGTACCGCTGAACTTTCTCAACCCGCGGCCCGGCACCCCGTTCGGCGATCTCGATGTGCTGCCGGCCGGCGAGGCGCTCAAGGCCGTCGCAGCGTTCCGGCTGGCCCTGCCCCGCACCATGTTGCGCTTCGCCGGCGGCCGCGAGATCACCCTGGGCGACCTGGGCGCCAAAAAGGGCATCCTCGGTGGCATCAACGCCGTGATCGTCGGCAACTACCTGACCACGCTGGGCCGACCCGCCGAAGCCGACCTCGAATTGCTCGACGACCTGCAGATGCCCATCAAGGCCCTCAACGCCACGCTGTGATGACCACCGACCTTCCCGCCCCGGTCGGCGCGGGAACCTACAACGTTTACACGGGCGGCCCGGCCGGTAGCTCCGTCCCGACAGCGGCGCAGCTCGGGCTCGAACCGCCACGGTTCTGCGCGGCCTGCGGGCGCCGGATGATCGTGCAGGTACGGCCCGACGGCTGGTGGGCCAAGTGCTCCCGTCACGGCCTGGTCGACTCACACGATCTGGACCTCTTCCGATGACCGCCGCCGTGAGGGAGTCCAGGGTGTCGCGTCGCGGCGCGGTGGTGCGGGTGCTCGCGGCACTGGTCGCGGCCGGGGCGATCGTCGGCGCACTCTGGGCGTTGGTGGCCCCACCGATCCACGGGATCGTGGCGCTGACGCGCAGCGGTGACCGCATCAAGGCTGCGATCGGCAACGAAGCCGATCACTGGTTCACCGCCGCCGCGATGTTCGTCGGGATGCTGTCGGTCCTGGCCGTCGTGGCGGCCGTCCTGGCGTGGCAGTGGCGGGCCCACCGCGGCCCGGTGATGATCGGTGCGCTGAGCGCCGGGGCGGTTGCGGCCGCTGCGGCGGCGGCCGGTGTCGGCACTCTGGTGGCGCGCTGGCGGTACGGCAGCATCGACGTCGCGACCGCGCCGGTCACCGAGGACGATCGCGTCCACTACATCACCGAGGCGCCCGCGGTGTTCTTCGGGCACACCCCGCTACAGATCGCGCTGACGTTGCTGCTGCCGGCCGCCATCATCGCCGGGGTGTACGTCCTGGCGGCCGTGGCGACGCCGCGCGACGATCTCGGTGCCTGGCCGCCGGTGGACTATCCGGTGGTGCTCACCGATCGAATTGCGACAGGGGCTGACGTTCCACCCGTCGTCCCGTGATGACCTTCGCGGTGATCTTGCCCAGCGTGAGCATGCCCCGATAGGTCGACGGGTTCAGCAACGTCGGCCATTTGGTGCGGGCGATGTGCGTGCCCAGCGGTCGTCCGGCGAACCGGTCGCGCAGCCAGCGGAGCGTCATCGGTGCCGACATCGGATGCAACAGCAGGTGCTCGCTGAACATGTCGCGGTGGTAGGTGACGCTGGCCCCGCCCCGGGTGTAGGTCTCGGTGAGGACGTCGATGTCGTTGACGGACACGATGCGGTCGTGCACGGCCTGCACGATCAGCACCGGCGTCCTGGGTGCGGCGGTGCCGAGTTTGATGGAGTCGAAGACCTTCTGCACCTCGGGGGTCAGCAGGATCTCCTCGAGCGGCCGGTCGATCATCGTGGCCATGTCCCGGCCCACGAGCGCCAGCATCGCGTGCGCGGTGGTCATCTTCTCGATGCGGGCCAGCATCGCCTTGCCCTCGACGGTGGCGTGCTCGTCGATGATGCGGTGCAACTCGGGATAGACGTGTGTCAACGCGGCGACGACCAGCGCCGGCAGACCCGAGTAGATGCTGCCGTTGAGGCGCTTGAACGCATGACCGAGGTCTCCGACCGGTGAGCCCAGCACGGCGCCGACGAGGTTGAGGTCGGGCGCATAGTCGTCCTGGACCTCGGCCGCCCACGCGGAAGCCAAGCCGCCGCCGGAGTACCCCCACAGACCGACAGGCGACTCGGGGGCCAGTCCGAACGGCTGGTGGTTGATCGCCGCGCGGACTCCGTCGAGCACGTGGTAACCGGGCTCGTACGGTGCGCCCCAGATGCCGGTCGACCCCTCGTGGTCGGGCACCGACACTGCCCATCCCTCGGCCAGTGCTGCGGCCACCAGCAGAAACTCGAACTGGGCCACCGCGCCGACCGCTTTGGCGCCGCGCCGCAGCGCGTAGGACGGGAAGCAGCGGCCGGCGATGGCATCGATGGCGCACTGGTAGGACACGATCGGCAGCGGCCGGTCGGTCGCGCGTTCCGCGGGGATCAACACGGTGGTGACGGCGGCCTGCGGATCACCGTTGAGGTCGGTGCTGCGGTACAGCAGTTGAGTGGCCTGCAGTTTCTGCGGGATCAGGCCGAGAAACGCCAGCTCGACCTCGCGGGAGCGCAGTACCGTGCCGGGGCGCGCATGCTCGAAACCGTTCGGTGGCTGGTAGAAGAGGTCGTCGCTCGGGAGGATCGGGCGCGCGTTGCGCTGCAGCGGCTCATGGGGGGCCTGACCGATCCATTCGGCGCCGGTCGACCGCGCCACGTTGCCCAAGTCCATCCAGGCATTGTTACTTAAGAGTGCTTTAAGAATCCAGTCGACTCACCCGGGCGGACGCAGCGCCGCGAACTCGTCGGTGACCCGGTACCGGGACTCGGTGAAGCGGTACAACGCGGCCGGGCGCCCACCGCTGCGACCGGATCGCGCAGTCGTACCGGTACGGGTGATCACGCCCCGGCGCTCGAGCACCCGCTGCAGGTTGGTGGCATCGACCTGGTAGCTCAGCGCCGCCCCGTAGATGTCGCGGAGCGTCGACAACGCGAATTCGGCTGGCGCCAAGGCGAATCCGATGTTGGTGTAGGACAGTTTGGCGACCAGCCGCTGGTGGGCGTGCTGCACCATCGGCCCGTGGTCGAACGCCATCGGCGGCAGCTCGCTGACCGGGTGCCATCGTGTGTCCGACGGTAGTTCGGGGGTCGCGGGGGAGGGCACCAGACCGAGGAATGTGGAGGCGATCGTGCGGGGTCCCGGCACCCGGGCCGGGTCGGAGAACACCGCCAACTGCTCGAGGTGGGCAAGTTCGCGCAGGTCGACCTTCTCGGCAAGCTGCCGTCGCACCGAGCTGGTCAGATCTTCGTCGGCGCCGAGCCGGCCGCCGGGCAACGACCACTTGCTGCGCTCGGGGTCCAACGCGCGCTGCCACAAGAGCACGTGAAGTGCGGGTTTGCCGTCGGCGCCCGACGTGTCGACGGGACGAACCTGGAACACGACGGCCAGCACTTCATGCTCGGTGCTAGTATGTGCCATGTTTTCGATTGTAAGTCGAAAACCTCGACCTTGGGAAAGGAGGCGGCGATGACGGTGATCGCTGACGATCTCGCGGATCGGATCGTGGACGGACCCGACGGGTTCTCCGGTGTCGACGCCGATGAGGCATGGGCCGCAGAAGTGCGCCGCCTCGTCGAGCTGCGGGGCGCGACGCTGCTGGCGCACAACTATCAACTGCCCGCCATCCAGGACGTCGCCGACCATGTCGGTGACTCGCTGGCCCTGTCGCGCATCGCCGCCGAGGCGCCGGAGGACACGATCATCTTCGCGGGCGTGCACTTCATGGCCGAAACCGCCAAGATCCTCTCGCCGGACAAGACGGTGCTGATCCCAGACCAGCGGGCAGGCTGCTCGCTGGCCGACTCGATCAGCGCCGAGGAACTGCGCGCCTGGAAGGCCGACCACCCCGGCGCGGTCGTGGTGTCGTATGTCAACACCACCGCAGCGGTGAAGGCCGAGACCGACATCTGCTGCACGTCCTCCAACGCCGTGGAGGTCGTCGCGTCCATCCCCGAGGATCGCGACGTGTTGTTCTGCCCGGACCAGTTCCTCGGCGCCCACGTTCGACGGATGACCGGTCGCAAGAACCTGCACATCTGGGCCGGGGAATGCCACGTACACGCCGGCATCAACGGTGACGAACTCGCCGAGCAGGCACGCACGCACCCGGACGCCGAACTGTTCGTGCATCCCGAATGCGGTTGCGCGACCTCGGCGCTCTACCTGGCCGGGGAAGGCTCGTTCCCGGAGGAGCGGGTGAAGATCCTGTCGACCGGCGGCATGCTCGACGCCGCCCGCGAGACCGGGGCGCGCCAGGTTCTGGTCGCCACCGAGGTGGGCATGCTGCACCAATTGCGCCGTGCGGCACCAGAAGTCGACTTCCGCGCGGTCAACGACCGGGCATCGTGCCGGTACATGAAGATGATCACGCCGGCGGCGATGCTGCGTTGCCTGATCGAAGGCGCCGACGAGGTCCACGTGGACCCGGACGTCGCTGCGGCCGCTCGCTTGAGCGTGACGCGGATGATCGAGATCGGGCAGCCCGGCGGCGGGGAATGACCCCAGCCTGCGGCGGCGCGGGAGTCTGGCGCCAACGCGCAGACGTGGTGGTGGTCGGCACCGGCGTGGCGGGTCTGGCCGCAGCGCTCGCCGCCCACCGGCAGGGGTCGAAGGTCGTCCTGCTCAGCAAGGCTGACCAGACCGCGACGTTCTACGCGCAGGGCGGCATCGCCGTCGTCCTGCCCGACACCGATGATTCGGTCGAAGCTCACGTCACCGACACCGTCGTGGCAGGCGCCGGTCTCAGCGATCCCGCGGCGGTGCGGTCCATCGTCGCCGACGGGCACCGCGCCGTCTGCGAACTCGTCGGCGCCGGAGCAGTGTTCGACGAATCAGCACCGGGCCGGTGGGCGCTGACCCGGGAGGGCGGGCACTCGCGCCGGCGGATCATCCACGCCGGCGGCGATGCCACCGGCGCCGAAGTGCAGCGCGCGCTCAACCACGCCGCGGCCACCCTCGACATCCGTCGCAACCACCTGGCCCTCGAGGTCCTGGTCAGCGACGCCGGGGTGTCCGGAGTGCTGGTCTCCAGCGACGACGGGCTCGGCGTCATCCATGCGCCCTCGGTGATTCTGGCCACCGGGGGATTGGGGCACCTCTACCAGTCCACCACCAACCCCGACGGCTCCACCGGCGACGGCATCGCCCTCGCACTGTGGGCCGGGCTGCCGGTCGCCGACATCGAATTCATCCAGTTCCACCCGACCATGCTCTACACCGCCGAGGCCGGGGGACGCCGGCCGCTGATCACCGAGGCTTTGCGCGGCGAGGGCGCGAAACTCGTCGATCGCCATGGTGTCTCGGTGACCGCCGGTGCCCACCCGATGGGCGACCTGGCGCCGCGAGATGTGGTGGCCGCGGCCATCGAGGCTCGGCTGAGCGCCTCGGGGGAGCCGTGCGTGTACCTGGACGCACGCGCGGTTCCGGACCTGCCGGTCCGCTTCCCGACCGTCACCGCTGCATGCCTGGCCGCTGGGATCGAGCCGACACAGCAGCCGATCCCGGTCGTGCCGGGAGCGCACTACAGCTGCGGAGGCGTGGTCACCGACGTCGACGGGCGCACTGCGCGGCCGGGTTTGTTCAGCGCCGGCGAAGTCGCCCGCACCGGAATGCACGGCGCCAACCGCCTGGCATCCAACAGTCTGCTCGAGGGGCTTGTCGTGGGTGACCGTGCCGGTCGCGCGGCCGCTCGTCACGCCGCGGCTGCAGGACCTGTCCGCATGCAGATCCCGTCGATGCCTGTGCGGCCCGCGATGCCGCGGGAACGGTTGCAGGCGCTGATGACCCGGCACGTGACGGTCATGCGCAGAGCCGCGGGATTGGCCGAGGCGCTCGACGAACTCGACTCCGCCGAACCTCGTCCGATGCGAACCCGCCGCGACATCGAAGACGCCGCGTTGACCGCGGTAGCCTCCGTGGTGGCCGCAGCGGCGTTGGCCCGCACCGAAACTCGCGGATGCCACCATCGTGCGGACTTTCCGGACACCGACCCGGCGCAGGCGTTCACCACTGAGCACACTGCAGCCGGCCTGACTCCCGCGGGGTGTTGATGGACTTCGGCGACGCCGAACGCAACGAGGCGCGCGACGTGATCGCGCGCGCGCTCGACGAGGATCTGCGCTATGGGCCCGATGTGACCACGCTGGCCACCGTGCCCGCCGAGGCCACCACGACAGCATCGGTGGTGGCCCGGGAACCCGGCGTGCTCGCCGGTTCCGAAATCGCCCTGCTGGTGCTCGACGCCGTGCTCGGCGAGGACGGATACCGCGTCATCCACCAGGTGCCCGACGGGACGCGACTCTCGCCCCGGGACGCCGCGTTGACCATCGAGGCGCCGACGCAGGGCCTGCTCACCGCCGAGCGCACGCTCCTGAACCTGGTGTGCCATCTGTCGGGCATCGCGACCACGACCGCCGCGTGGGTGGCGGCCGTCGCCGAAACCTCGGCGCAGATTCGCGACACCCGCAAGACCCTGCCCGGGCTTCGCGCCCTGCAGAAGTACGCAGTGCGGGTCGGCGGAGGCGTCAACCACCGCATGGGCCTCGGGGATGCCGCCTTGATCAAGGACAACCACGTGGCCGCCGCAGGATCGGTTGTCGCCGCGCTGCGTGAGGTCCGTTCGGCCGCACCGGATCTGCCGTGCGAAGTGGAGGTCGACTCGCTCGAGCAGCTCGACGAGGTGCTCGCCGAGGGAGTGGAACTCATCCTGCTCGACAACTTCCCGGTGTGGCAGACGCAGATCGCCGCTCAGCGCCGCGCCGCGACCAGTCCGCAGACCAAACTGGAGTCCTCGGGCGGGCTGGCACTGGAGAACGCCGCCGACTACGCAGGCACCGGCGTGGACTACCTCGCTGTCGGGGCGCTGACGCATTCGGTGCGGGTGCTTGATCTGGGGTTGGATCTCTAATCGATGAAAGTGTCGCTGTCGGTTGCCGTGCTGGCACTGGTGGTCGCGGTCTTCGCGCTGATACGCACCATCGACCGTGAACCGGACTACACCGAGGCGCAGCGCGCCGAGGCGACCCGGGCGACGTGCGCGGCGTATCAGACGGTCCGCACCGCCGTCGGCACCAACACCAACACCGAACCACCCGGCGGGTCCACCGACATCGCCGGTGCGCTTGCCGCGGCCGCCAACGCGCGCGTCGCGCTGCTCGACGGCGGACAGTACCTGTTGGCCCGCCTGGAACCGGCCACACCGGCCGATCTGGCCGACGACGTCCGCGAGTTCGCCAACCAGCTGATGGACATCGGCGCCGCAGCGACTGCCGGGGTGCCCAACACCGACGCAGACCAGGCTGCCCGCCTGGCCGCCGCCGAGGCGGCCAGTGCGGCGATCAGCGGCCGCTGCCGCTGACGGTCAGGCCGCAGCCGGTCCGCGCCGCAGTAGTGAGAGCAGCACAGCAGCCGCCGCGAACAGGGCGGAAAACGCGCGGTTGAGCAGCGTCTGTTGACGCCCCGTGCGCAACATGGTCAGCAGGCGGACAGCCAACCCGGTGTAGAGGCCCATCACCACCATGTCGACGGCGACCATCGTCGAACCGATCGCCAGATACTGCGGCAGCAGAGGCGCCGTCGGTACGACGAACTGTGGCATCACGGCGAGGAAGAACAGCAGTCCCTTCGGATTGGTGGCGTTGACCAGGAAGCCGCGCACCAGGAGGGCCCGCCTTCCCCCGTCGACCGCCACGTCCATCCCGGCAGTCACATCGACCGGCGCGCTGCGCCACTGGCGGATCGCCAGATAGATGAGGTAGGCGACACCCACCCACTTGATGACGGTGAACGCCACGATCGAGTTGGCCACGGCCGCACCCAGCCCGAACGCCACCAGCGCCAGCTGCAACATCAAGCCGACTTCGAGGCCGACGATGCTCCAGTAGCCGCGCTTGACTCCATGAGTCACACCGGTGGCCATGGACTGGATGGCTCCGGCACCTGGAGACACCGCGATCACGATGGCCGCGCCGGCGAAAGCCAGCCACATCTGCCACGTCATGGCGTCAGTGTGACAGCAGGGTCAAGCGATATCGGCGACGAACACCGCGACCGTCTTGGCCTGTCGGCGTGCAATGGCGGGCAGCGCCTCCACGCCCTGGCCGTTCGGCACGATCCGCGGGTTGACGATGTGGACTTCGTCACGGAAGAGCCGCACATCGGCTTCCCCAGCCGCGAGCACGTTCTTGGCCCAGTCGGTCTTGCCATGACCCAGCACGATCGCCAACTGGCCACCTTTACGGTAGGCCGTGACCACCGCCTCGTACTGCCGCCCGGACTTGCGACCTCGGTGTTTGATGATCGACAGGCCCGGCAGCTTGCCGCCGAGCGGCTTGATCACCGGGTTGAAATACTTGATCTGAATCCGGTCGAGCCATTCCGGGAACATTCTCGGCAAGTCGGTCATGACGCCTCCAAATTGGATTTGGCCTGCTCTGGGACAATGGTCAGCGTGAATGTATCGCCAGGGCTTCTGCGGCGCATCGATCTGCGTGGCACGACGTTGTCGGCGGCCCGTCTGCGCTCGGCTCTGCCGCGCGGCGGCGTCGACGTCGACGCTGTTCTGCCCAAGGTCCGGCCCATCGTCGAGGCGGTCGAAGCTCGCGGGGCCGAGGCCGCGCTCGAGTACGGCGCTTCCTTCGACGGCGTGCGGCCCGAGCAGGTCCGGGTGCCGTCCGAAAAGCTCGCGACGGCATTGGAGACGCTCGACGCCGACGTCCGCGTCGCGCTCGAGGTCGCCATCGAACGCGCCCGCGCCGTACACGCCGACCAGCGACGCACCGATACAACAACCACCCTGGCGCCGGGGGCGACCGTCACGGAGCGCTGGGTGCCTGTCGAGCGGGTCGGCTTGTATGTGCCGGGCGGCAACGCCGTCTACCCGTCCAGCGTTGTGATGAACGTGGTGCCGGCCCAGACCGCCGGAGTGGACTCCCTGGTCATCGCGAGCCCGCCGCAAGCCTCCGTGCAGGGCCCCTTCCACGGCCTGCCGCACCCGACCATCCTTGCTGCGGCCGCCCTGCTGGGCGTCGAGGAAGTCTGGGCGGTCGGCGGTGCGCAGGCGGTCGCGCTGCTGGCCTACGGCGGCACCGACACCGACGGGTCCGAGCTCGCGCCGGTGGACATGATCACCGGGCCGGGCAACATCTACGTCACCGCAGCCAAGCGGATCTGCCGCTCGCAGGTCGGGATCGACGCCGAAGCCGGCCCCACCGAGATCGCGATCCTCGCCGATCACACCGCCGATCCCGTCCACGTCGCCGCCGATCTGATCAGCCAGGCCGAGCACGACGAGATGGCTGCCAGCGTCCTGGTCACCGACAGCCAGGCACTGGCCGACGCCACCGACCGCGAACTCGCCGCGCAGCTGGAGACCACTGTGCACCGTGAGCGGGTCACCGCGGCACTGCGTGGGCAGCAGTCGGCCATCGTGCTGGTCGACGACCTCGACACCGGCGTTCGCACGGTCAACGCCTACGCCGCCGAGCACCTCGAGATCCAGACCGTCGAGGCCGCCGACGTCGCGACCCGGATCCGTTCTGCCGGCGCGATATTCGTCGGTCCCTACTCTCCGGTGAGCCTCGGCGACTACTGCGCCGGGTCCAACCACGTCCTGCCCACCGCCGGCTGCGCGCGGCACTCCAGCGGGTTGTCGGTGCAGACGTTCCTGCGTGGCATCCACGTCGTCGACTACACCGAGGCCGCACTCAAAGACGTGTCGGGACACGTCATCACGCTGGCCAACGCCGAGAATCTGCCGAGCCACGGCGAAGCGGTGCGTCGGAGGTTCGAGCGATGACCGAGGTGAGCCTCGACGATCTGCCGCTGCGTGCGGATCTGCGCGGCAAATCACCCTACGGCGCACCGCAATTGGCGGTCCCCGTGCGGCTGAACACCAACGAGAACCCGCACCCGCCGACCGAGGCGTTGATCGAGGATGTCGCCGCGTCGGTGCGCGACGCGGCAGCCGAACTGCACCGCTATCCCGACCGGGACGCGGTGGCGTTGCGCGCGGACCTGGCCGAGTATCTGACCAAGCAGACCGGGCACCGCGTCGGTGTCGAAAATGTATGGGCGGCAAACGGATCGAACGAGATCCTGCAGCAGCTCCTGCAGGCGTTCGGTGGCCCCGGGCGCAGCGCGATCGGCTTCGTGCCGTCGTACTCGATGCATCCGATCATCGCCGACGGAACCCAGACCACCTGGCTGGTGGCCAACCGGGCCGAGGATTTCAGCCTCGATGCCGGCGTGGCGGCGCGCGCGATCAAAGAGCATGCCCCGGACGTGGTGTTCGTGGCCAGCCCGAACAACCCGTCCGGTCAGAGCGTCCCAACCGAGGATCTGCGTCAGCTGCTCGACGCTCAGTCCGGCGGCATCGTGATCGTCGACGAGGCCTACGGCGAGTTCTCCTCGCAGCCCAGTGCGATCGGGTTGATCGAGGACTACCCGACCAAGCTCGTGGTGACGCGGACGATGAGCAAGGCGTTCGCGTTCGCCGGCGGACGGCTGGGCTACCTGGTGGCCACGCCGGCGATGATCGACGCCATGTTGCTGGTGCGACTGCCCTACCACCTGTCGTCACTCACCCAGGCCGCCGCACGCGCGGCACTGCGGCACGCGGACGACACGTTGGCCAGCGTCGCCACGCTGATCTCCGAGCGGGAACGGGTATCCCGGGAATTACAGACCCTGGGGTTCCGCGTTATACCCAGCGACGCGAATTTCCTGATGTTCGGGGAGTTCACCGACGCCCACGAGACGTGGCAGCGCTATCTCGACGAGGGCGTCCTCATCCGCGATGTGGGAATCCCCGGATACCTGCGCACAACGATCGGCCTGACCGACGAGAACGACGCGCTGCTGGCAGCCAGCGCACGAATAGGAGCATCGTGACCACTTCCACCGGCGAACCCGAGCGCGTCGCCCGTCGCGCCTCGATCACCCGCACGACCAAGGAGTCCGACATCGCCGTCGAGTTGAATCTCGACGGCACCGGACAGGTCAGCGTCGACACCGGTGTGCCGTTCTTCGACCACATGCTCACCTCGTTGGGGAGTCATGCCAGCTTCGATCTGACGGTGAAGGCCACCGGCGACATCGAGATCGAAGGCCATCACACCATCGAGGACACCGCGATCGTGCTGGGGCAGGCGCTCGGCCAGGCCCTCGGCGACAAACGCGGTATCCGCCGCTTCGGCGACGCGTACATCCCGATGGACGAATCGCTGGCACACGCCGCGGTAGACGTCTCCGGCCGGCCCTACTTCGTGCACACCGGCGAGCCCGACTACATGGTCGAATTCACCATCGCCGGGTCCTCGGCGCCGTATCACACCGTCGTCAACCGGCACGTCTTCGAGTCCCTGGCGTTCAACGCCCGGATCGCGCTGCACGTGCGCACCCTCTACGGACGCGATCCGCACCACATCACCGAAGCGCAGTACAAGGCCGTCGCGCGGGCGCTACGCACCGCCGTGGAGTACGACGCTCGGGTCAGCGGTGTGCCGTCCACCAAAGGCACCCTGTGAGCAAGAAACTCGTGGTGCTCGACTACGGATCGGGCAACCTCCGCTCAGCCCAGCGTGCTCTCGAGCGCGTGGGTGCAGATGTCGAGGTGACCGCCGATCCGTCCGCGGCGATGGCAGCCGACGGTCTGGTGGTGCCTGGCGTCGGAGCGTTCGAATCCTGCATGGCCGGTCTGCGCTCCATCGACGGTGAGAAGATCATCGCCGACCGCCTGTCCGCGGGTCGTCCGGTGCTCGGGGTGTGCGTGGGAATGCAGATCCTGTTCTCCCGCGGTGTGGAATTCGGGGTCGAGACCGCCGGATGCGGCCAGTGGCCCGGATCCGTCGTGCGTCTGGACGCCCCGGTGATCCCGCACATGGGCTGGAACGTCGTCGACGCCCCGTCCGACAGCGTGCTGTTCGCCGGAATGAGCGCCGACACCCGCTTCTACTTCGTGCACTCGTATGCGGCCCAGCAGTGGGAGGGCAATCCCGACGCCCGACTCACCTGGGCCACCCACCACGTGCCCTTCCTCGCCGCGGTCGAAGACGGGCCGCTGTCGGCGACCCAGTTCCATCCCGAGAAGAGCGGGGACGCCGGTGCCGAATTGCTGTCGAACTGGGTTGGAGCGCTAAGTTGACCAGCGTGAATTCCGTGAAGTCATCGAAGCTGATCCTGCTGCCCGCCGTGGACGTGGTGGAGGGTCGCGCCGTACGGCTGGTGCAGGGGCAGGCCGGCTCCGAGACGACCTACGGGTCGGCGCTCGACGCGGCGATGACGTGGCAGCGCGACGGTGCCGAGTGGATCCATCTGGTCGACCTCGACGCCGCTTTCGGCCGCGGCTCCAACCGCGAGTTGCTCGCCGAGGTGGTCGGCAAGCTCGACGTCGCGGTGGAACTCTCGGGCGGCATCCGCGACGACGAGTCCCTGGCCGCCGCGCTGGCGACCGGGTGCGCTCGCGTCAACCTCGGTACCGCCGCGTTGGAGAACCCGCAGTGGTGCGCCAAAGTCGTCGCCGAGCACGGCGAGAAGGTCGCCGTCGGTCTGGACGTCAAGATCGTTGACGGTCAGCACCGGCTGCGTGGACGCGGCTGGGAGACCGACGGCGGGGACCTGTGGACCGTGCTGGAACGCCTTGACCGCGAAGGATGTTCGCGCTTCGTCGTCACCGACGTCACCAAGGACGGCACGCTCAACGGGCCGAACCTCGAACTGCTGACCCAGGTCTGCGAACGCACCGACGCCCCGGTGATCGCCTCGGGCGGCGTCTCGAGCCTCGACGACCTGCGCGCCATCGCGACGCTGACCGGACACGGTGTCGAAGGCGCGATCGTCGGGAAAGCCCTCTACGCCGAGCGGTTCACGCTGCCGCAGGCGCTGGCCGCCGTCAGTCAGTGAGGGTGCCGCCATGCTCGATACAGACCAGCTGAAAGAACTGCTGGCCACCGCAGCCGGAATCCTCGACTCCGCCTCGCCGCAGTTCGTCAACGGCCACCGCGCCGACTCCGCTGTGGAGAAGAAGGGCAACGACTTCGCCACCGACGTCGATCTGGCCCTGGAGAAGCGGATCACCGCCGAGTTGACCAGGCTCACCGGGATCGGGGTCCACGGCGAGGAGTTCGGCGGCGAATCGCTGGACGCCGAGCAGGTCTGGGTGCTCGATCCCATCGACGGCACGTTCAACTACGCGGCGGGGCTGCCGACAGCAGCGATACTGCTGGCGCTGCTGACCGACGGCGAACCCGTCCTCGGGTTGACGTGGTTGCCGTTCACCTCGCAGCGCTACACCGCGATCGTGGGCGGACCGGTGTACTGCAACGGCGAACCCGTGGATGCCCTGCAACGGACCACGCTGGCCGATTCGGTCGTCGCGACCGGCACCTACAACATCGATTCGCGAGGACGGTATCCGGGCCGCTTCCGCGCGGCGATGCTGGCGAACCTGAGCCGGGAATGTTCCCGGATGCGCATGCACGGGTCCACCGGGATCGACTTCGCATACGTCTCGGCCGGAATCCTCGGTGGCGCAATCAGTTTCGGACACCATGCGTGGGACCACGCTGCCGGAGTGGCGTTGGTGCGGGCCGCCGGCGGCGTCGTCACCGATCTGGCCGGCCAGCCGTGGACGGTGACGTCGCCCTCGGCGGTGGCGGCCGCGCCCGGCGTGCACGAACGGATGCTGGAACTCATCGCAGACGCGGGAGACCCGGAGGACTACCGGTGACCCCGTCCAGCGACGTCGCCGCCCGGGTGATCCCCTGTCTGGACGTCGACGCCGGACGGGTGGTCAAGGGCGTCAACTTCGCGAACCTGCGTGACGCCGGTGACCCGGTAGAACTCGCAGCCGCATACGACGCCGAGGGCGCCGACGAACTCACCTTCCTCGATGTGACCGCATCGTCGTCGGGCCGCTCGACGATGCTGGAGGTGGTGCGGCGCACCGCCGACCAGGTGTTCATCCCGCTGACGGTCGGCGGCGGTGTGCGCTCCGTCGGTGACGTGGACGTGCTGCTGCGCGCCGGGGCCGACAAGGTCTCGGTCAACACGGCCGCGATCGCGCGTCCGGAGCTGCTCTCGGAGCTCTCCCGCCAATTCGGTTCGCAGTGCATCGTGCTGTCCGTCGACGCGCGCACCGTGCCGGAGGGCTCGCCGCCCACGACGTCCGGGTGGGAGGTGACCACCCACGGTGGGCGCCGCGGCACCGGGATCGACGCCGTTGAATGGGCCACTCGCGGTGCGGAATTGGGCGTGGGGGAGATCCTGCTCAACTCGATGGACTTCGACGGCACCAAGGCGGGCTTCGACTTGAAGATGCTGCACGCGGTGCGCGGGGCCGTGTCGGTCCCCGTGATCGCCAGCGGAGGCGCGGGTGCGGTCGACCATTTCGCTCCCGCAGTGCACGCCGGGGCAGATGCGGTGCTGGCGGCCAGTGTCTTCCATTTCCGCGAATTGACCATCGGTCAGGTCAAGGCCGCGATGGCGGCGCAGGGAATCGTGGTGCGGTGACTCTCGACCCGGCGATCGCGTCGCGACTCAAACGCAACGACGACGGCCTGTTCACGGCCGTCGTGCAGGAACGCGCCACCGGGCAGGTGCTGATGGTCGCGTGGATGGACGATGCCGCACTGGCACGGACCCTGCGGACGCGGGAAGCGACGTACTTCTCCCGATCCCGCGGCGAACAGTGGATCAAAGGCGCAACATCCGGGCACACCCAGCATGTGCACTCGGTTCGGTTGGACTGCGACGGCGATGCGGTGCTGCTCGAAGTCGATCAGGTCGGCGGTGCCTGCCACACCGGCGATCACACCTGTTTCGACGCCGACCTGTTGCTCGGCCCCGCGGACTGACCCACGTCGATGACCGCCGCGGCCTTGGCCCGCGCGGTCCAGCGCCCCTGCTCGTAGCCGACCATCACCGGGTGGTCGAATGCTGCCGAGACCGTGTCGGTGGTGATCGTGTCACGTGCGGGACCGCTGACCACGATGCGGCCTTCGGCGATCAGCAGCGCGTGCGTCGTGGTGGTCGGGAGTTCTTCGAGATGGTGCGTCACCAGGATCGAGGCGACCTCGGGGTGCGTGTCGTCGAGCGAGTCGATGGTCTCCAGGAGTTGCTCGCGTGCGGCGACGTCCAGACCCGTGGTCGGCTCGTCCAGCAGCAGGAGCTGCGGCTCGGCGATCAGTGCCCGGGCGATCAGGGCGCGGCCCCGCTCGCCCTGAGACAGCGTCGGCCACACGTCCTCGGCCTTGCGGGACAGCCCGACCGCGGCGATCAGCGCTTCGGTGCGCGCGAGTTCGTCAGCTCCGGGGCTCCACCGCAGCGGCATGTCGATGGTGGCCGTGATGCCGGTCAGCACCACCTCGCGCACACTCAGCGGAGACTGCAGGCGGTGGCGGGGGTTGACGTGGCCGATGTGGCGTCGCAGCGCCGACAGATCGACCCGTCCCATCTGCTGCCCGAGGATGCGCACAGTCCCGGTGGTGGGGAACGTCATTGCCGCGCAGAAGCCCAGCAGTGTGCTCTTGCCGGCGCCGTTGGGACCGAGCAGCGCCCAGTGTTCACCGGCGTGCACCGACAGCGTGATTCCGTCGAGGATCTGTTTGCCGTTGCGGCGGAACGTCACATCGACGAGTTCCAGGACCGGGGTCACGCGCGTTGCCGGCGACGCAGCACCTCGAGCGCCTTGTCGGCGTGGGCGTTCATGTTCAGCTCGCTGGAGATGACGTCGATGACCGTACGGTCGGTGTCGATGACGAACGTCGTGCGCTTGACTGGCATCAGTTTGCCCAGCAAGCCGCGTTTGACGCCGAACCGCGAGGCCACGACGCCGTCGCTGTCGGACAGCAGGGGATAGCCGAACCCTTGCTGGTCGGCGAACGTGGCCTGTTTGGCAACCGGATCGGCGCTGATGCCCACCGTCGTCGCGCCGACGGCCGCGAACTCCGACGCAAGGTCCCGGAAGTGACAGGCTTCCCGGGTGCAGCCCGGTGTCATCGCGGCAGGGTAGAAGAACAGCACCATCGGTCCGTCGGCCAGGAGGTCGGTCAGGCGGCGCGGGGTGCCGGTCTGGTCGGGGAGTTCGAAGTCGTCGACCCGATCGCCAGGATTCATGGTTCCAACCGTACGTCTGGGAGAATCACCGCGTGCAAACGACTGCCGACCTGACGGTGACGACGTCGCGGGAGGACTTCCGGGCACTGGCCGCCGAGCATCGCGTGGTGCCCGTCACGCGCAAGGTGCTCGCCGACAGCGAGACGCCGCTGTCGGCCTACCGGAAGTTGGCCGCCAACCGTCCCGGCACGTTCCTGCTGGAATCTGCGGAGAACGGCCGGTCGTGGTCGCGGTGGTCGTTCATCGGTGCCGGCGCCCCGTCGGCGTTGACGGTGCGCGACGGCCACGCCGGTTGGCTGGGCACCATCCCGCAGGACGCGCCGTCGGGCGGCGACCCGTTGGAGGCGCTGAAGGCGACGCTGGCGCTGCTGGAGACCGCGGCGCTACCAGGGCTGCCGCCGCTGTCATCCGGTCTGGTCGGCTACTTCGCCTACGACTTCGTGCGGCGCCTGGAGCGGCTGCCGGAACTGACCGTCGACGATCTGGGCCTGCCGGACATGGTGTTGCTGCTGGCCACCGACATCGCCGCGGTCGACCATCACGAGGGCACCATCACCTTGATCGCCAACGCGGTCAACTGGAACGGCACCGACGAACGCGTCGATGCCGCCTACGACGACGCGGTCGCGCGACTCGAGGTGATGACCGCGGCGCTGGCCGAACCGCTGCCCTCGACGGTGGCCACCTTCCGCAGACCGGCCCCGGTACATCGCGCCCAACGCACGGTGGAGGAATACAGCCAGATCGTCGACAAACTCGTCGGTGACATCGAAGCCGGTGAGGCCTTCCAGGTGGTGCCGTCGCAGCGCTTCGAGATGGACACCGATGCCGATCCGCTGGACGTCTACCGGATGCTGCGGGTGTCCAACCCCAGCCCGTACATGTACCTGCTCAACGTCCCCGATCAGACTGGGGGCCTTGACTTCTCGATCGTCGGCTCCAGTCCGGAGGCACTGGTGACCGTGAAGGACGGCCGCGCCACCACCCACCCGATCGCCGGGACCCGCTGGCGGGGGGACACCGAAGAGGAGGATGTCCTCCTCGAGAAGGAGTTGCTGGCCGACGAGAAGGAGCGCGCCGAGCACCTCATGCTCGTCGACCTAGGCCGTAACGATCTGGGCCGGGTGTGCCGCCCGGGCACCGTGCGGGTCGAGGACTACAGCCACATCGAGCGCTACAGCCACGTCATGCACCTGGTGTCGACGGTCACCGGGTTGCTGTCCGACGGTAAGACCGCACTGGACGCGGTGACGGCGTGCTTCCCCGCCGGGACGTTGTCGGGGGCGCCCAAGGTGCGGGCCATGGAGCTCATCGAAGAGGTCGAGAAGACGCGGCGCGGCCTGTACGGCGGTGTGCTGGGTTATCTGGACTTCGCCGGCAACGCCGACTTCGCGATCGCGATCCGCACGGCACTGATGCGCGGCGGCACCGCCTACGTGCAGGCCGGCGGGGGCGTGGTGGCCGATTCCAACGGCCCCTACGAGTACACCGAGGCATCCAACAAGGCGCGCGCGGTGTTGAGCGCGATCGCTGCGGCCGAGACGCTGAGCGAACCGTGATCAGGGCCGCCCAACTGCTGCTGGTGCTGGCTGCGGCCGGCCTGTGGGTGGGCTCTCGGCTGACCTGGGTGCAGGTCAGCTCCTTCGATGGTCTCGGTCAGCCCAAGACCGCCGACATCAATGGCGCGACGTGGTCGACGGCGTTGATTCCGCTGGCGCTTCTGGTCGCCGCGGCCGCGGCTGCGGCGCTGGCGGTCCGCGGCTGGCCGTTGCGGATTCTGTCGGTGCTGGTGGCGGCCGCCAGCGCGGGCATGGGCTACCTGGCCATCAGCTTGTGGGTGGTGCCCGACGTCGCCTCCCGCGCGGCCCAGCTCGCCGAGGTGCCGGTGTTCCAGCTGCTCAACACCGAGCGCTCCTACACCGGCGCGGTGGTGACGCTGGTCGCTGCGGTGCTGTCGCTGCTGGGTGCCGTGCTGTTGATGCGCGCCGCGGCGACGCGCCGTGCCGACGCGGCGCGGTATTCGCGACGGGCCACGCCCGCCGAAGGTCCGGAGGACACGATGTCAGAACGGGCGATCTGGGACGCGCTGGACGAGGGAGACGATCCCACCCGCGACGGACCGGACCCTGAGTCGAGGGGCGGTGGTCGGTGATGGCGCGGTGGCGGCTACCCTTCTTAAAGAGTCAAACGGCTGGCAGGGGAAGGGAAGCGACGCCTATGAGTTCGGCGACCGTGCTCGACTCCATTCTCGAAGGAGTCCGTGCCGACGTTGCCGCTCGCGAGGCCGCGGTGAGTCTGGCGGAGATCAAAGAGCGGGCCCAGCGGGCGCCGGCGCCCCTGGATGTGATGGGCGCCCTGCGGGCACCTGGCATCGCGGTGATCGCCGAGGTGAAACGAGCCAGCCCGTCGCGCGGTGCGTTGGCCTCGATCGCCGACCCGGCCGATCTGGCGAAGGCCTATCAGGACGGTGGCGCGCGCGTCATCAGCGTGTTGACCGAGGAGCGTCGCTTCCACGGTTCACTCGACGACCTCGACGCGGTACGCGCCGCGGTGTCGATCCCGGTGCTGCGCAAAGATTTCATCGTCCGCCCGTACCAGATCCACGAGGCTCGTGCGCATGGCGCGGACATGCTGCTGCTCATCGTCGCTGCACTGGAGCAGCCGGCGCTCGAGTCGCTGCTGGAGCGCACCGAATCGCTGGGCATGACCGCGTTGGTCGAGGTGCACACCGAGGAAGAGGCCGACCGGGCGCTGCAGGCCGGCGCCAAGGTCATCGGGGTCAACGCACGCAACCTCAAGACGCTCGAGGTCGACCGCAACACGTTCGCTCGTATCGCACCCGGGCTGCCGAGCAACGTCATCCGGGTCGCCGAGTCGGGCGTGCGGGGGACCGCTGACCTGCTGGCGTACGCGGGGGCCGGTGCCGACGCGGTCCTCGTCGGTGAAGGCCTGGTCACCAGTGGTGACCCCCGCACCGCGGTCGCCGATCTGGTCACCGCCGGTACCCATCCGTCGTGCCCGAAACCTGCGCGTTAAGTGGGCGGGGTGACCGGTCCTGACCTGCCGCCCGCCAGCGCGGCGGTAGCTGAACCAACTTCACACGATCCCGACGAGCGTGGGCATTTCGGCGCCTACGGCGGCCGGTTGGTTCCCGAGGCGCTGATGGCCGTCATCGAGGAGGTGACCGCCGCCTACGAGAAGGCGCGCGGCGACCAGACTTTCCTCGACGAACTCGACCGGTTGCAGCGTCACTACACCGGGCGACCCTCACCGCTCTACGAGGCAGAACGGCTCACCGAGCACGTCGGCGGCGCCCGCATCTTCCTCAAGCGAGAGGATCTGAACCACACCGGCTCGCACAAGATCAACAACGTGCTGGGTCAGGCGCTGCTGGCCCGTCAGATGGGCAAGACCCGCGTCATCGCCGAGACGGGTGCCGGCCAGCACGGCGTGGCCACCGCTACCGCCTGCGCGTTGCTCGGTCTGGAGTGCGTGATCTACATGGGCGCCGTCGACACGGCACGCCAGGCGTTGAACGTCGCGAGGATGCGCCTGCTCGGTGCCACGGTGGTTGCCGTCGAGTCGGGGTCCAAGACCCTCAAGGACGCGATCAACGAGACGTTCCGTGACTGGGTCACCAACGCCCACGACACCTACTACTGCTTCGGCACCGCGGCCGGGCCGCATCCGTTCCCGATGATGGTGCGCGACTTCCAGCGGGTGATCGGGATGGAGGCACGCGCCCAAATGCTCGATCAGGCGGGCCGGTTGCCCGATGCGGTCGTGGCATGTGTCGGCGGCGGGTCGAACGCGATCGGGATCTTCCACGCCTTCATCGACGATCCCGGAGTGGCGCTGGTCGGCTACGAAGCCGCCGGAGACGGTGTCGAAACCGGCCGTCACGCAGCAACTTTCACCGGTGGTTCGCCTGGAGCTTTCCAAGGGTCCTTCTCGTACCTGCTGCAGGACGAAGACGGTCAGACCATCGAATCGCATTCGATCTCGGCCGGACTGGACTATCCCGGTGTGGGTCCCGAACATGCGCTGCTCAAGGACGTCGGGCGGGCGCGGTACGAGCCGATCACCGACACCGAGGCGATGGATGCGCTGTCGCTGCTCAGCCGGACCGAGGGCATCATCCCCGCCATTGAGTCGGCGCACGCGGTGGCCGGCGCGGTGAAGCTGGCGGTCGAGCTCGGCCCCGGGTCGATCATCTTGGTGAACGTGTCGGGGCGTGGCGACAAGGACGTCGAGACGGCCGCGAAGTGGTTCGGACTCTTGGACGGTGGCCAGTGACGAGTCGGCTTTCCGGACTGTTCGAATCCTGCCGTGCCGAGGGGCGTTCGGCGCTGATCGGTTATCTGCCGACCGGTTACCCGGACGTGCCCACCTCGATCTCGGCGATGACCGCTCTGGTGGAATCGGGCTGCGACATCATCGAGGTCGGTATCGCTTATTCGGATCCCGGTATGGACGGGCCGACGATCGCGGCGGCGACCGAGGTGGCGCTGCGTGGAGGTGTGCGCGTTCGTGATGCGTTGACCGCGGTGGAGGCCATCAGCAACGCAGGTGGTCGCGCCGTGGTCATGAGCTACTGGAATCCGGTGCTGCGCAAAGGGGTCGACGCATTCGCGCGCGATCTCGCGTCGGCCGGTGGTTTCGGGATGATCACGCCGGACCTGATTCCCGAAGAGGCCGACGATTGGATGGCGGCTTCGGAGGCGCACGACCTGGATCGGATCTTTCTTGTCGCGCCTTCGTCGACACCCGAGCGGTTGACTGCCACGGTGCGGGCATCGCGCGGTTTCGTGTATGCCGCCTCGACGATGGGTGTGACCGGTGTGCGTGACGCGGTGTCCAACGCCGCACCGGAGCTCGTGCGTCGGGTCAAAGAGGTCGCGGACATTCCGGTCGGTGTCGGGTTGGGTGTGCGGTCGCGGGAGCAGGCCGCGGAGATCGGCGCGTACGCAGACGGGGTGATCGTCGGCTCGGCGTTGGTGTCCGCGCTCACCGACGGGATTCCGGCGATGCGGTCGTTGACCGAGGAGTTGGCGGACGGAGTGCGGCAGAGGATCACTGCGTGACCGCCACGCTGTTGGCGTCTTTCCCGAGCCCTGCGCAAGGCGTCTGGTTCCTGGGACCGTTCCCGGTGCGGGCCTACGCGTTGTGCATCATCGCGGGCATCGTTGCGGCGTTGGTGATCGGTGACCGTCGCTGGGTGGCGCGGGGCGGTGAGCCCGGCGTCATCTACGACATCGCCTTGTGGGCGGTCACCTTCGGGCTGGTCGGTGGCCGGCTCTATCACGTGCTGACCGACTGGAACACCTACTTCGGGGCCGACGGGGCCGGTTTCAGTGCAGCGCTGCGCATTTGGGACGGCGGTCTCGGCATCTGGGGTGCGGTGGCACTCGGCGGCGTGGGCGCGTGGATCGCATGTCGCCGGCGGGGGATTCCGCTGCCGGCGTTCGGCGACGCGATCGCCCCAGGGATCATCCTGGCGCAGGCGATCGGCCGGCTGGGTAACTACTTCAACCAGGAACTCTACGGGCGTGAGACCACGCTGCCGTGGGGACTGGAGATCTACGAGCGGCGTAACGCCAGCGGTGCCGTCGACTTTCTCAACGGTGTGTCCACTGGTCAGCTGTTGGAAGTCGTTCATCCGACGTTCCTGTACGAACTGCTGTGGAACCTGCTGGTCTTCGTCGCGTTGCTGGTGATCGACCGACGGTTCAACATCGGACACGGACGGCTCTTCGCGCTCTATGTCGCGGGCTACTGCGTCGGGCGGTTCTGGATCGAGCTGCTGCGCAGCGATTTCGCCACCGAGATCGCCGGGGTACGAGTCAACTCGTTCACCGCGACGTTCGTCTTCATCGGGGCTGTGGTGTACATCATGGCCGCGCCGAGGGGCCGCGAGGATCCGGCGACGCTGCGCGGCAACCAAGATGGCGCTACCGAGCCGGCAGTCGAGGGCGTGGTCAAGGATCTCGCAGTCGGGGCATCGACGACGGGCGTCGTCGCCGCTGCCACGGTCGCCGCCGAGGAAGACCGAGCCGATGACGACGCCGAAGTCGCGGCCGGTGGTGTGGGTTCGGTTGATGAGGATGAGCTCGGTGAGTCGGTGGCTGATGCCTCGGAGGCGCATGAGGTTGCGGTAGCAGGTGAGGCTGAGGCTGATGCGGTGGCCGCTGAGGACGTAGCCGATGAGTCGTCGGTCGAGGACGAACAGACTGTTGTCGGTGGTGTGGGCTCGGTTGGCGAGGGCGAATTTGGTGAGTCGGTGGCTGAGGCTGACGAGGTCGCTGCTGAGGTCGCCGACGGGGAGGAACTGGGCGAGCCCGCGGCTGATGCGGTGGCCGCTGATGTGGCCGATGAGGAAGCCGTTGATGTCGCCTCCGCAGAAGATTCGGCTGTTGGTGGTGTGGGTTCGGTTGATGAGGCCGAACTTGGTGAGTCGGTGGCTGATGCCTCGGAGGCGCATGAGGTTGCGGTAGCAGGTGAGGCTGAGGCTGACGAGGTCGCTGCTGAGGTCGCCGACGGGGAGGAACTGGGCGAGCCCGCGGTCGATGACGAAGCCGATGGGGTCGCCGCTGAGGACGTAGCCGCTGAGTCGTCGGTCGAGGACAAAGAGGCTGTTGTCGGTGGTGTGGGTTCGGTTGATGAGGGCGAGCTCGGTGAGTCGGTGGCTGATGCCTCGGACGCGCATGAGGCTGCGGTAGCGGGCGAGGCCGAAGCTGATGCGGTGGCCGCTGAAGTGGCCGCTGAAGAAGCCGTTGATGTCGCCTCCGCAGAAGATTCGGCTGTTGGCGGTGTGGGTTCGGTTGGCGAGGGCGAGCTCGGTGAGGCGGTGGCTGATGCCTCGGACGCGCATGAGGCTGCCGTAGCGGGCGAGGCTGTAGCTGATGCGGTGGCCACTGAAGTCTCCGATGAAGAAGCCGCCGATGTGTACCCCTCCACGGAGGCACCGGCCGTCGGCGGTGTGGGTTCCGTCGACGAGGAGGAACTCGACAAGGCCGTCGCCGATGCGTCAGCTGCACACGATGTGGCCGTAGACGGTGGCGCTGAGGCGGACGACGTTGCCGCAGAGGTCGCCGATGCTGCCGTCGACAGTGATGAGAAAGCCGGCGCGGAAGAGGCCGCTGCTCTTGCTCAGTTGGCCGCCGGGGAGCCCTCGGGAGTCGGAGGTCTGGGCTCCGTCGAAGGCGACGAGGCCAACGATGTCCGCGAGGCGATCTCCGTCGAAGATGAGGAGACGGGTGAGGCTGGCGAGACCGCCGAAGGCGAGCAGACGGACGAGAAGACCGTCACCGAGGCCGACCAATCCGACAAGGTTGTCGCACCGCCCGTCCAGGACTTGCCGCCACCTCCGTCGGCCGCTCAGAGGGCGGCCGAGGTGGGCACTCGCGTGCGGCAGTGGGTACGTCGCCGCCGAAACCGGTAGCACTGGAAGTAGCGGCTCAACACGCTCGAAACCAACCACTCCGTCTGCGGTAACGGCTCTGGCATGCTGGTGGACATGAGCGAGCCTCACTTCGGTGGCAACGAGGGTCCGAACCCATACCCACCGCCGCCCGGGCAGTATCCGCCGTTCTACGGCGATCCGTCGGCGCCCTACGGCCGCCATCCGGTTACGGGCGAACCGCTGTCGGAGAAATCGAAGGTCGTCGCTGGGCTGCTGCAACTCGTCGGGCTCCTGGGCCTGGTCGGGATCGGCCGCATCTACCTCGGTTACACCGGCCTGGGCATTGTGCAGCTCGTCGTCGGTCTGATCACCTGCGGTGTCGGCGCCGTCATCTGGGGCATTGTCGATGCGGTGCTGATCCTGACCGACAGAGTGCGCGACCCGGCAGGACGCCCGTTGCGCGATGGGACCTAGTCCGCTCCGCCGCAGCACCACTGCCCGCGTTCTCGTGGGTGTGGGCACCGGCGCGACAGTGCTCGGCGCCTTGGCGTACGTGGGTCTCGGGGACCCACACAGTCCGGATTTCGTGTTCCCGCCGTGCCCGTTCAAAGCGCTCACCGGCTGGGACTGCCCGGCATGCGGCGGTCTCCGGATGACCCACGACCTGTTGCACGGTGACCTCGCCGCGGCGTTCGTCGACAACGCCTTCCTGTTGATCGGGCTTCCGCTTCTGGTGGTCTGGCTGGTAACTCAGAGGAGCCGGGGCAAGACGCCGAGCAGCTCCACGGCCTTGACGGTCATCTTGGTGACCGCGGTGACCTGGACCGTTGCGCGCAACCTGCCCGGATTCCCGCTTGTCCCGACCGTCATCGACGGGTAGCTGCTTACCTGCGCTGATACACTCGCCGCACGGGCCGGTGCAGTCCCTGCCAACCATTCCAGGACTGCGAGGAGCCCGTCGATGCTCTTTTCGGCTTTGCCCGAACGTCAGGGGCTCTATGACCCCGACAATGAATCGGACTCCTGTGGCGTCGCCATGGTGGCCGACATCAAAGGACGCCGATCGCATTCCATCGTCGTCGACGGGTTGACTGCGCTCGAACATCTCGAACACCGCGGCGCCGCGGGCTCCGAGCCGACCAGCGGCGACGGCTCCGGCATCCTGATCCAGCTTCCCGTCGAACTGTTGCGCGAGACTGTCGACTTCGAGCTGCCGCAGAAGGCGCCGGACGGCACCAACGCTTTCGCCGCGGGCATCTGCTTCCTACCCGCCGACCCGGATCAGCGCACCGCCGCCTGCCAGGAGATCGCGTGCATCGCCGAGGACGAAGGCCTCGAAATACTGGGCTGGCGTGAGGTTCCCGTCGACCCTGCCGGCGCCGATGTCGGTGCAACCGCACGTGGATGCATGCCACACATGGCGCAGCTGTTCCTCGCCGCACCCGAACACCAGGCCAGCCGAGTCGGTGGAGTCGAACTCGACCGCCGGGTCTATCCGTTGCGCAAGCGCGCCGAAAAGCACGGGGTCTACTTCCCGTCGTTGTCGAGCCGCACCATGGTTTACAAGGGCATGCTCACCACAATGCAGCTGCCACAATACTTCTCGGACCTTCGCGACGAGCGTTGCCTCAGTGCCATCGCGATCGTGCACAGTCGCTTCTCGACCAACACATTCCCGTCCTGGCCGCTGGCCCACCCGTTCCGTTTCGTGGCGCACAATGGCGAAATCAACACGGTGCGCGGCAACCGCAACCGCATGCACGCCCGCGAAGCCATGCTCGGCAGCAGCCGCATCACCGGCGACCTCAGTCGGCTGTCGCCGATCTGTACCCCTGAAGCGTCGGATTCGGCTTCGTTCGACGAGGTTCTCGAGCTACTGCATCTCGGCGGCCGCAGTTTGCCCCACGCCGTGCTGATGATGATCCCCGAGGCGTGGGAGAACAACAGCACCATGGACGCCGACGAGCGGGCGTTCTGGCAGTTCCACGCCTCGTTGATGGAGCCGTGGGACGGACCCGCGTGCGTCACCTTCACCGACGGCACGCTGGTGGGAGCGGTATTGGACCGCAACGGATTACGTCCCGGACGCTGGTGGCGCACCATCGACGACCGGGTGGTCCTGGCCAGCGAGAGCGGTGTGCTCGACGTCCCCTCGGCGCGCATCGTTGCCAAAGGCCGGCTGCAGCCCGGCAAGATGTTCCTCATCGACACCGCGGCCGGACGCATCGTGTCCGATGACGAGATCAAAGCAGAACTCTCCGCCGCCGAAGCCTACGACGAATGGTTGCACGCCGGTCTGGTCGATCTGGCGTGCCTGCCCGACCGTGTCCGGGTGCAGCCCAACCACGAATCGGTGGTGCGGCGGCAGATCAGCTTCGGCTACACCGAAGAAGAACTACGCGTACTGCTCACACCGATGGCGGCCTCGGGCGCCGAACCACTGGGCTCGATGGGTACCGATACCCCGGCCGCGGTGCTCTCGCAGCGCTCGAAACTGTTGTACGACTACTTCGTCGAACTCTTCGCGCAGGTGACCAATCCGCCGCTCGACGCGATCCGCGAAGAGATCGTCACCTCGATGGCCCGCGTGATGGGGCCGGAGCAGAACCTGCTCGAACCCACCGCAGCGTCCTGTCGCCAGATCATGCTGCGCTGGCCGGTGCTCGACAATGACGAGCTCAGCAAGATCGTCCACATCAACGACGACGGTGAACATCCCGGCCTGCGCACGACTGTCCTGCGGGCGCTTTATGACGTCGAACGTGGCGGCGAGGGGCTTGCCGAGGCCCTCGAGGAGCTCCGGTTCCGTGCGTCCGAGGCGATCGCCAAAGGCGCTCGCACGCTGGTGATCTCCGACCGCGACTCCGACCACACCAAGGCCCCGATCCCGTCGCTGCTTTCTGTCTCGGCGGTACACCACCATCTGGTGCGGACCAAGAAGCGCACCAGTGTGGCCCTGGTGGTCGAGAGCGGAGACGCACGCGAAGTGCACCACATCGCGATGCTCATCGGTTTCGGCGCTGCGGCGGTCAATCCCTATCTGGCATTCGAGTCCATCGAGGACCTGATCCGCGAAGGCGAACTCACCGGCATCGAACCTGCAGCCGCCGTGCGCAACTACCTCAAGGCGCTGAGCAAGGGCGTCATGAAGGTGATGAGCAAGATGGGCATCTCGACCGTCGCCTCCTACACCGCGGCACAGGCGTTCGAGGCCATCGGCATCGACAAGGACATCATCGAGGAGTACTTCCCCGGCACGCCGAGCCAGCTCGGCGGTATCGGTCTCGACGTCATCGCCGAAGAGGTGAAACTCCGCCACCGCCGCGCGTACCCCGAGAACCCGACCGAGCGCGTTCACCGCCGTCTCGAGGTGGGCGGCGAGTACGCATTCCGGCGCGAAGGGGAACTACACCTGTTCACCCCGGAAGTGGTGTTCCTGCTCCAACATTCCACGCGCACCGGCCGCTACGAGGTCTTCGAGAAGTACACCGAGGAGGTCGACCGCCTGGTTCGTGAGGGAGGCGCGCTGCGTGGACTGTTCAAGTTCCGCACGGATGCGCGTCCGCCGGTGCCCCTCGAGGAAGTGGAACCGGCCGAGTCGATCCTCACCCGATTCAACACGGGCGCGATGAGCTATGGATCGATCTCGGTCGAGGCGCACGAGACCATGGCAATCGCCATGAACAACCTCGGCGGCCGATCGAACTCGGGGGAGGGCGGCGAAGATGCCGACCGCCTCTACGACCCGGTGCGGCGCAGCGCAGTCAAACAGGTGGCCTCCGGACGGTTCGGCGTCACCAGCGACTACCTGGTAAACGCCTCGGACATCCAGATCAAGATGGCGCAAGGCGCCAAACCCGGTGAAGGTGGACAACTTCCGGGCTACAAGGTGTATCCCAACATCGCCAAGACGCGGCACTCCACGCCCGGGGTCGGTCTGATCTCGCCGCCGCCGCACCACGACATCTACTCGATCGAGGATCTCGCGCAGCTGATCCACGACCTGAAGAACGCGAACTCCGAAGCGCGCATCCATGTCAAACTGGTCAGTTCGGTCGGCGTGGGAACGGTCGCTGCCGGCGTGTCCAAGGCGCACGCCGACGTGGTGTTGATCTCCGGCTACGACGGCGGCACCGGAGCGGCGCCGTTGACCAGTCTCAAACACGCCGGCGCGCCGTGGGAGATCGGGCTGGCCGACGCGCAGCAGACCCTCGTGCTCAATGGTTTACGCGATCGCATCACCGTGCAGTGCGACGGTGGGATGCGCACCGCGCGCGACGTCATGGTCGCGATGCTGCTGGGCGCCGAGGAGTACGGATTCGCCACCGCACCGCTGATCGTGTCGGGTTGCATCATGATGCGTGTCTGCCATCTGGACACGTGCCCGGTCGGGGTGGCAACCCAGAACCCGGAACTGCGTGCCCGTTTCAACGGCAAGCCGGAGTTCGTGGAGAACTTCTTCCGCTTCATCGCCGAAGACATTCGAAAATATTTGGCAGAGTTGGGTTTCCGAAGTGTGGACGAAGCGGTCGGGCACGCCGAGATGCTCGACGTCGACGGGGCTGTGTCGCATTGGAAGAGTAGAGGACTCGACCTGACCCCCATCTTCGCCACACCGACCGATGCGCACGGTGACGAACTGACCCAGCGTCGGCGGACGCGCGAGCAGGACCACGCCCTCGACGAGGCCCTGGACCAGACACTGATCCAACTCGCCGAAGGCGCCTTGGAGGACGCGCACCCGGTGCGGCTGGAACTGCCGGTCCGTAACGTCAACCGCACTGTGGGCACGCTGCTGGGCAGCGAAGTCACCCGCCGCTACGGCGCCCAGGGGCTGCCCGACGACACCATCCACGTGACACTGACCGGCTCGGCCGGCCAGTCCATCGGCGCCTTCCTGCCGCCCGGAATCACGCTGGAACTGATCGGGGATGCCAACGACTACGTCGGCAAGGGGCTTTCGGGCGGTCGCGTGATCGTCAAACCGGAAGACGACGTGCTCTTCGTCCCGGAGGACAACGTGATCGCCGGCAACACCCTGCTGTACGGGGCCACGTCCGGCGAGGTGTATCTGCGGGGTCGCGTCGGTGAGCGATTCGCCGCACGCAACTCGGGGGCGCTGGCCGTCGTCGAAGGCGTGGGCGACCATGCCTGTGAGTACATGACCGGTGGCCGAATCGTGGTGTTGGGCAAGGTCGGTCGCAACATGGCGGCCGGCATGTCCGGCGGTATCGGCTATGTGCTCGGCCTGGATCCCCGCCGCGTGAACACCGCCATGGTGGAGTTGCAGCGCCTCGACCAGGAAGATCTGTGCTGGTTACGCGACGTGGTGGCCGACCACGCGCGCTACACCGGCAGCACGGTGGCCACCTCGATTCTGTCGGACTGGCCCCGACGCAGTGCCCAGTTCACCAAGGTGATGCCGCGCGACTACCAGCGGGTGTTGCAGGCCACCCGCATGGCCAAGGCCGAGGGCCGCGACGTCGACACCGCGATCATGGAGGCCAGTCGTGGCTGATCCGCACGGATTCCTCGAAGTCCCCAAGGTCGACGCGCCGAAGCGGCCGGTCGACGAACGTGTCGGCGACTGGCGTGAGGTCTATGAACGACAGAATCCGCACGAACGGGCCGCCGAGGTGTCCCAACAAGCGCGTCGCTGCATGGATTGCGGGATCCCGTTCTGTCATTCCGGCACGGCTGGTTGCCCTTTGGGCAATCTCATTCCCGAGTGGAACGACCTGGTCCGCCGCGGCCGGTGGGACGCGGCCAGCGACCGCCTGCACGCCACCAACAACTTCCCCGAATTCACCGGCCGGCTATGCCCGGCGCCGTGTGAGGCGGCGTGCGTGCTGTCGATCGCCGAGGACCAGACCGGCGGCAGCGTCACCATCAAACGCATCGAACAGACCATCGCCGACCAGGCCTGGATGGACGGTCTCGTCGAACCGCAGACCCCGGCCATCACGACCGGCAAGCGGGTCGCCGTCGTCGGATCGGGCCCGGCGGGTCTGGCCGCAGCCCAACAGCTGACCCGGGCAGGGCACGACGTCACGGTTTACGAACGTGACGACCGCATCGGCGGTCTGATGCGCTACGGCATCCCCGAGTACAAACTCGAGAAGGCCACACTCAATCAGCGATTGTCCCAGATGCGCGCTGAGGGAACGCGTTTCGTCACCGACTGCGAAGTCGGTGTGGACGTCAGCGTCGAACAGCTGCGTGCGCGCTACGACGCGGTGGTGCTCGCCATCGGTGCGCTGCGTGCCCGGGACACCGGTGTCGAGGGTCGTGAACTCGAGGGCGTGCACCTTGCGATGGAACACCTGGTGCCGGCCAACAAGGAATGCGAAGGGGACCGGCCCAGCGAGATCAGCGCCGCCGGCAAGCGCGTCGTCATCATCGGTGGCGGCGATACCGGCGCCGACTGTCTGGGCACGGCGCACCGCCAGGGGGCACAATCGGTCACCCAGCTCGATTACAACCCGGCGCCGCCCGAACGTCGCGACGATTCGCGCTCGCCGTGGCCGACGTGGCCGATTGTGCTGCGCACCCGCTTGTCCCCGGCGCACGCCGAGGGCGGTGACCGCCGTTACGAGGTGGCCGTTCAACGTTTCGTCGGCGACGAGCGCGGCCATGTGCGGGCTGTGGAGATCGCCGAGGTGAAAGTCGAGCGCGACGAGGACGGTCGTCGTCGCATCACCCCGGTCGGAGAACCCCTCGAGGTTCCGTGTGACCTGGCGTTGCTGGCCATCGGTTTCGAAGGCGTCGAGGAGATGCCGCTGCTCGACGAGCTGGGTATCCGGCTGAACCCGCGTGGAACGGTGCCGTGCGGACACGACTGGCAGACCGACGCCCCCGGCGTCTTTGTGTGCGGTGACGCACACCGAGGTGCGTCACTGATCGTGTGGGCGATCGCCGAAGGACGCAGCGCTGCCCACGCCGTCGACACGTTTCTGATGGGGGAGTCCGACCTGCCGTCACCGGTCCGGCCGAACGCCCTGCCGCTGAGCGTCGTCTGAATCGATCCGCGACTATGCTCATTTGTCGTGAGTAGACGCGGAAAAATCGTCTGTACGCTTGGCCCCGCGACCGCTTCCGAGGAGGCAGTCAGGAACCTGGTCGAGTCCGGCATGGACGTGGCCCGACTCAATTTCAGCCACGGTGACTACCCCGACCACGAAGCCAATTACAAGCGCGTGCGCGCCGCTTCCGATGCGACCGGTCACGCCGTGGGCATCCTCGCCGACCTACAGGGCCCCAAGATCCGGCTGGGCCGATTCGCCGACGGACCGACCTACTGGAACACCGGTGAGACGGTGCGGATCACCGTGGAGGACTTCGAAGGCACCCACGACCGCGTGTCGACCACCTACAAGCGCCTGGCCGAAGACGCCAAGCCCGGCGACCGGGTTCTGGTCGACGACGGCAACATCGGGTTGGTCGTCGATCACATCGACGGCAACGACGTGGTCTGCACCGTCACCGAGGGCGGCAAGGTCAGCAACAACAAGGGCATGTCGCTGCCGGGCATGAACGTGTCAGCGCCGGCGCTGTCGGAGAAAGACATCGACGACCTCGAGTTCGCGTTGCGACTCGGGGTGGATCTGGTGGCGCTGTCGTTCGTGCGTTCGCCCGCCGACGTCGAACTCGTCCACGAGGTGATGGACCGGGTGGGCCGCCGGGTGCCGGTGATCGCCAAGCTGGAGAAACCCGAAGCCATCGACAATCTCGAGGCCATCGTATTGGCGTTCGACGCGATCATGGTCGCGCGCGGGGACCTCGGCGTCGAACTGCCGCTCGAAGAAGTACCCCTGGTGCAGAAGCGGGCCATCCAGATGGCAAGGGAAAACGCCAAACCCGTCATCGTCGCCACGCAGATGCTGGAGTCGATGATCGAGAATTCCCGGCCTACCCGCGCCGAAGCCTCCGATGTGGCCAACGCGGTGCTCGACGGTGCCGACGCGGTCATGCTGTCGGGGGAGACCTCGGTGGGCAAGTACCCGTTCGAGACGGTCAAGACCATGGCGCGCATCATCTCGGCAGTCGAGGACAACTCGGTGGCCGCACCGCCATTGACCCATACCCCGCGCACCAAGCGCGGTGTCATCTCCTATGCCGCGCGCGACATCGGTGAGCGACTGGACGCCAAGGCACTGGTGGCGTTCACCCAGTCCGGCGACACGGTGCGCCGCCTGGCCCGGCTGCACACGCCGTTGCCAGTGCTGGCGTTCACCGCGCTGCCCGAGATCCGCAGTCAGCTCGCGCTGACCTGGGGCACCGAGACGTTCATCGTGCCGCACATCGACACCACCGACGGCATGATCCGGCAGGTCGACCAGTCCATGCTCGAGATGGGCCGCTACAAGAGGGGCGACCTGGTGGTCATCGTCGCGGGCGCTCCGCCGGGCACAGTAGGCTCCACGAATCTGATCCACGTCCACCGCATCGGGGAGGACGACGTCTAGGGAAACCGGTTGGGGAGGTCGTCGAGTGTCGTCGCAGAGAGATTTCGACGAACTGCTGGCGACCCTGGATCTGCACCGACGCGACGAGCACACCTTCGTCGGGTCGCATCCGAGCAAGAACCCGGTTCGTACCTTCGGTGGGCAGATGATGGCTCAGGCGTTCGTCGCGGCCGGCCGCAGCCTGAGCCATCCCGTGCCGCCCAGCGCGCTGTCGGTGCATTTCATCGCCGGCGGTGACCCCAGCCAGGACCTGGAGTTCCACGTCGTGCGTCTGCGCGACGAGCGTCGCTTCGCCAACCGGCGTGTCGACGTCATGCAGAACGGTCAGCTGCTGACCACCGCGATGGTGTCGTACCTGTCCGGAGGGCGCGGACTCGAGCACGGCGTCGCGGCGCCCTCGGTCGCCGACCCGTCGACGTTGCCACCGATCGATGACCTCCTGGCCGGCTACGAGCAGGTGGTTCCGCACTTCGTCAACGCGCTGCGGCCCATCGAGTGGCGCTACACCAACGACCCCGCCTGGATTCTGCGGGACAAAGGCGACAGCCTCGACCACAACCGGGTGTGGATGAAGTCGCACGCGCAGATGCCCGACGACCCTGTCCTGCACGCGGCGGCGATGGTCTACTCGTCCGACACCACGGTGCTCGACTCGATCATCACCACCCACGGGCTGTCGTGGGGGCACGACCGCATCTTCGCCGTCACCACCAATCACTCGGTGTGGTTCCACCGGCCGGTGCGGTTCGACGATTGGGTGCTCTACTCGACGACCTCGCCCGTGGCGACTGATTCGCGCGGTCTGGGTTCAGGGCATTTCTTCGACCGGGACGGCCAGCTGTTGGCCACGGTCGTGCAAGAGGGGATCGTCAAGTACTTCCCCGCACGAGCTAAGGCGTCGGCGTCACCGTGACGGACAGCTTGTCCTCGACCCGCTGAGTGAACTCGTCGGCGCAACGCTGCGCGGCCTCGGCGTCCGACCCGGCCCGGCTCAGACAGTCGATGTAGTCGGTGCCGCCGACCTGGTCGAAGAGCCCGATGTAGATCGGGATGAACACCAGCGCCGCGACGACCGAGACGATCCCCAGCGCGATTCCCGCGACCGCAACGCCACCGTTGGTGGCCTCGCCACGTTTGACGCGGCCCCGCGCCAGGAAGCCGATCAACACCGCGCACACGCCGAGGATGACGCCACCCACAACCGTCCAGCACAGCACCAGGCCGACGATTGCCAGCACCAGAGCCGCGATTCCCAGCCCGTTCTTCGGTGCCATCGGCATCGGTGGCGGGTAACCGCCGTACGGCATCGGCGGGGGTGGCGGATACCCTCCCGGGAACGGGCCGTACTGCCCTGGCGGGGGCGGTGGCGGAGGTTCGCTCATGCTGGCGAGGTTACCTGCGGGGCGGTAAGGGCCCGGCTCTCCTTACGGATCCCGAACGCGGAGACCACCTCGAAGACACCGAGCACCACCAGCCAGATGCCGACCACCAGCGTGAGCGTCTTCAGGGATTCGAACGGGGCGGCCAGGATCACCACGCCGGCGACAAGGCTGATGACACCGATGAAGATCTCCCAGCCCCGTCCCGGCAGCGTGGGGTCGCTGATCGCCGATACCGCGGTCGCCACCCCGCGGAAGATGAACCCGATGCCGACCCAGATGGCCAGCAACAGGATCGACTCCTGCAAACTGCGGAAGCACAGCACCGCCAGAATCAGCGCAGCGGCACCGCTGAGGAACAACAGGACCCGTCCGCCGGCGGAGACGTGGAGGCTGAACGCGAAGATCACCTGCGCCACGCCGGTGATCAACAAATAGGCGCCGAAGAAGATCGCGGCAACGAGGATCGTGATGGCCGGCCACGCCAGCACCATCACCCCGAGAAGCACGGCCAGGATCCCGGAGAACAGCGCGGTCTTCCACAAATGCTGCAACATGGTCGGCGGAGCAGGGGGTGTCATGCCGGGCAGTGTGGCACATCCGTCCGGGTGAGCCGGGGTATTTCACGGTCCGGCTGTGATGTCTCCATGGGGTCGTTAATGTTCCGTTACCGGTGCTGCACGACGGAACCGCGGTCGTTAACGTCCATGACGCAAGATGGTCCGTAGGTGTCCGGCCGGGCGGCGACGACCGAAACCGAAAGTAGAGGCAACTGTGTTGGGTGCAAGACAAGATCGCCGGACGTCGGTGTGGCGCGTGGCTGTCGCGTTTGTCGCGACCGGTGCGCTGGCTCTGTCGGGGTGTTCGAGCAACACGGAGACGAGCGGTCCCGCGACGCAGACCACCGCCGCGAACGTCGAGAAGGTCCAGGAGATCGCCGACACCGTTCCCGAGGAGATCAGGTCGACCGGCACGCTGGTCGTCGGCGTGAACATCCCGTATCCGCCCAACGAGTTCAAAGATCCCGACGGCAAGCTGGTCGGCTTCGACGTCGACCTGATGAACGCGATCGCCGCGACACTCGGGCTGACGGCCGACTACCGCGAATCGGATTTCGACAAGATCATCCCGTCGATCCAGGGCGGCACCTACAACGTCGGGATGTCGTCGTTCACCGACACCAGGCAGCGCGAAGAGGTCGTCGACTTCGTCACCTACTTCTCTGCCGGCTCGCTGTGGGCGCAGCAGGTCGGTGCCGGAATCGATCCGGAGAACGCGTGCGGTAAAAGGGTTGCGGTGCAGTCGAACACGACGCAGGCGACCGACGAGCTGCCGGCCCGCAACCAGAGGTGCGTCGACGCCGGGCAACCCCCGATCGAGATCGTGCCGTTCGACGGACAAGATGCGGCGACCAACGCCGTGGTGCTCGGGCAGGCCGATGCCATGTCGGCGGACTCGCCGGTCACGCAGTACGCGATCAAGCAGAGCAACGGAAAACTCGAGCAAGCCGGTGAACTGTTCGATTCGGCGCCCTACGGTTGGCCGGTGGCCAAGGGCTCGCCGCTGGCACAGTCGCTGCTGCAGGCCCTCGAGCATCTGATCGAGACGGGCACCTACGAGCAAATCGCGTCCAACTGGGGCTTGGAAGAGGGCCTGATCGACAAGCCGGTGATCAACGGGGCGATCAACTGAGCGAGCGCGCCGCCTCGGCGACGGATGCCGGCACCCCGCCTGAGGCGATCGACGCCGTACCCCTGCGGCACCCCTGGCGCTGGGTGACGGCCGGTGTCATCGTCATCCTCGTCGGGTTGTTCCTCTATGGGGCCGCGACCAACGACGCCTACCGTTGGTCGACTTTCTGGCGGTACCTGTTCGACGATCGCATCCCCAGCGCCATTTGGTACACGCTGCAGCTGACGGTGTTCTCGATGGTGCTGGCCGTCGTCCTCGGGGTCACCCTCGCCGTGATGCGCCTGTCGCCCAACCCGGTGTTCCGTTCGGTGGCCTGGGTGTATCTCTGGATCTTCCGCGGCACGCCGGTGTACGTGCAGCTGGTGTTCTGGGGGCTGTTCCCGACGATCTACCAGAACATCCAGCTGGGTGTTCCGTTCGGTCCGACGTTCTTCCACCTGGACCTGCAGAGCCTGTCCATTCCGTTCCTGCTGGCGATCATCGGGCTGGGCCTCAACGAGGCCGCCTACATGGCCGAGATCATCCGCGCCGGTATCAGTTCGGTGCCCGAAGGTCAGCTCGAAGCATCCACCGCGCTGGGCATGTCATGGGGCCTGGCGATGCGGCGGACGGTGCTGCCGCAGGCGATGCGGGTGATCATCCCGCCGACCGGCAACGAGATCATCAGCATGCTCAAGACCACGTCCCTGGTGACCGCGGTGCCGTTCACCCTCGAGCTGTACATGGTCACCCGCAATATCGGCTCGGTCCTGTTCGAGCCGGTGCCGCTGCTGATGGTCGCCGCGGTCTGGTACCTGGTGATCACCAGCGTGCTGATGGTCGGTCAGTACTACCTGGAGAAGTACTTCTCTCGAGGCGCGTCACGCAAGCTGACCGACAAGCAGCTCGCGGCGCTGGCCAAAGCGCAAGCCGGCACGGGGTCGATGTGAGCGGCGCGACCGAGGCGCGTCCCATGGTGCGCGCGGAGCTGGTGTGCAAGGACTTCGGTGCGCTGCGAGTGCTCAAGGGCGTCAGCCTCGAGGTGCAGAAGGGGCAGGTGCTGGTCCTGGTCGGGCCGTCGGGTTCGGGCAAGTCGACGTTCCTGCGGTGCATCAATCATCTGGAGACCGTCAGCGCCGGCCGCCTCTACGTCGACGGCGAGCTGGTGGGCTACAAGGAGCGCGGCGGGCGGCTGTACGAGATGAAGCCGCGCGAAGTCGCCCGGCAGCGCCGCGACGTCGGCATGGTGTTCCAGCACTTCAATCTGTTCCCGCACCGCACGGCCCTCGGCAACGTCATCGAGGCGCCGATCCAGGTCAAAGGGATGAAGCGGGACAAGGCGGTTCAGCGCGGCCGGGAACTGCTCGACCAGGTCGGGTTGGCCGACAAGGCGGATGCCTACCCGCTGCAGCTGTCCGGCGGCCAGCAGCAACGGGTCGCGATCGCCCGCGCCCTGGCGATGGACCCCAAGCTGATGCTGTTCGATGAACCGACCTCCGCGCTGGACCCCGAACTGGTCGGCGAGGTCCTCACGGTGATGAAGACGCTGGCCTCGGAGGGCATGACGATGATCGTGGTCACCCACGAGATGGGGTTCGCGCGAGAAGTGGCCGACGAGTTGGTGTTCATGGACGGCGGGGTGGTCGTCGAGCGCGGCAATCCGCGCGAACTGATGGCCAACCCTCAGCATGATCGGACGAAAGCGTTTCTGTCGAAGGTGATGTGAAGCTGGACCCGACTGCTCCGCTGTGGCGGGCGGCGCAGGTGTTCCGTCTGCTCAGTTGCCTCTACGCGCTGGGCTTCCAGGTCGCGGTGAACCAGGATCTGGCGTATCCGGCGGCCGGTTGGGTGCTGTTCGCTGTCCTGATCGTGTGGAGCGCCGCGTGCGCGGTGGCCTATCTGCAGGGTTTCGGTCGCAGACCCGGGTGGGTCCTGACCGAGGTCGCCGTCGTGGTGGCGTTGATGCTCAGTACCGAGGTGATCGCTGCGGAGCAGTGGGTGCTGGACAACCAGTCGCTGCCGACCACGCTGTGGGCGACCAACGCCACGATCTCCGCGGCCATCCTGTTCGGCCCGGTAGCCGGCATGGGCGTCGGGTTGCTGGTGATGGCGGCCGGGGCCGCCCTCAAGGGCTATGTGCACGTCGATCTCGGCCGCAACGCCACGATCATCGTCGAGTTGGCGGTAGGGCTGGTCGTGGGGCTGGCTGCCCAGACCGCGCGCCGGGCACACGCCGAACTCGAGCGAGCGGCTCGGCTTTCGGCCTCTCTGGAGGAGCGTGAGCGGTTGGCGCGGCAAGTGCACGATGGTGCGATCCAGGTGCTGGCGCTGGTGGCACGCCGTGGCCGCGAGATCGGCGGTGAGACAGCCCGATTGGCCGAGCTGGCCGGCGAGCAGGAGCGGGCTCTGCGACGTCTGGTCAGTGCCACCGGCGAACGCAGCACCGACGGGGCGGCGGCGGCCGACGTCGGAGTGATGTTGCGACGGTGCGCCAGCGACCGGGTGTCGGTGGCGGTCCCCGCCGAACCGGTCCTCCTCGACACGGCGACCGCTGACGAACTGCTGGCCGCGGTGACCAACGCGTTGGACAACGTCGCCACCCACGCCGGGCCGTCGGCGCGCGCCTACGTACTCCTCGAAGATCTCGGTGACACCGTGACGGTCAGCGTGCGCGACGACGGCATCGGGATCGCCGAGGGCCGGCTCGCCCAAGCCGAGCGGGAAGGCCACGTCGGCATCGCCAAATCGATTGTGGGAAGACTCAATTCGCTCGGTGGCCGCGCTGACCTGACCACCTCTCCGGGCGCCGGTGTGGAATGGGAGTTGACCGTGCCGCGGAGGGAGAGCAGCACATGAGCGAGCAGTCCGTGACCGTGATGGTGGTCGACGATCATCCGATCTGGCGTGATGCAGTGGCGAGGGACTTGGCCGACCACGGATTCGACGTGGTGGCCACCGCTGACGGGGTGGCGGCCGCCAAGCGACGCGCCGCCGTCGTCAAACCTTCGGTGGTCCTGATGGACATGCGTCTCGGCGACGGTGACGGCGCGCAGGCCACCGCCGAGGTACTCGCCGTCTCGCCGGACACCCGGATTCTGGTGCTGTCGGCCTCCGACGAGCGTGACGACGTTCTCGAAGCGGTCAAAGCCGGCGCCACGGGCTACTTGGTCAAGAGCGCATCACGTCAGGAACTGGTGGACGCGGTGCGCGCGACTGCGCAGGGCAGGGCGGTGTTCACGCCCGGACTGGCCGGACTGGTCCTCGGCGAGTACCGACGGATCGCCCGTGACGACAGCAGTCCGGCGGCCCCGACTCTGACCGAACGCGAGACCGAGATTCTGCGTCATGTGGCAAAAGGGCTGACTGCCAAGCAGATCGCGGCGCGGCTCTCGCTCAGTCATCGGACGGTGGAGAACCACGTTCAGGCCACCTTCCGTAAGTTGCAGGTCGGCAATCGGGTGGAGTTGGCGCGCTACGCGATAGAACACGGCCTCGACGAGTAGTTGTACTCATCCATTCGACCTCGGGCGTGACGACGATTGGATGCATGACCGAACCGCACAGTGTCGTCATCTCTCGGCTCTCTGCCGATTTCGCCGCGATCTCCCGTCAATTGGCACAGGCGTCTGCAGACCTGCGCCAGCTGGACGCCGTTTTGTCCCACCGAATGCCGGTGGGCCCGCCGATCCCGGTGGTGCCACCGCAGCCTGCTGTCGTCGCGCCCCAACCCGTCGCGCCCCGGCCCGTCGCGCCCACCGGCCCGTACGGGCACTACCCGCCACCGCCCACGCCGGCTCCGCCTCCTGCGGCACGGCCGCCGCTGCGAAGGGAGCCTGCTGCGAGTTGGATCGGCAAGCTCCTGGCGGTCGCCGGTGTCGGCGTCACGCTCATCGGCGTGGTCCTGCTGCTCGTTCTGGCGGCTCAGGCGGGGGTCCTGCGCCCGGAATTCCGGGTTGCGGGAGGCGCCGTGCTGGCCGTCGGATTGGTGGCTGCCGGGCAGTGGTTGTTCCGACGGCCCGGAGGACGGGTCGGCGCGATCGCTTTGGTCGCGACGGGGGTTGCGGCGGCCTACATCGACGTGATCGCCCTGACGACGATCTACGACTGGGTGTCCGCGGCGGTCGGTCTGACGATTGCGGCGTTGATTGCCGGCGGCGGACTGATGCTGGCGCGACGCTGGGATTCCGAGCAACTGGGCTTGCTCGTCGTGGTCCCGCTGCTCGTCCTGGCGCCGGTGGTGACGGACGGGATCACCCTGCTGCTCATCGGTTTCATGCTGGCGCTGGCTGCGATGTCGGTTCCCGTTCAGTTGGGCCGGGACTGGATCTGGTTGCACAGCGCCCGTACGGCGGCGGTGGTCCTGCCGCTGCTGACAGCTCTGGCTGTCCGCCATTTCGATTCCCGCCATGACCTGACGCTGGCGGTTACGTGCGCTCTCGGCGCGGTGCTGGCGATCGTCGCCGCGTTGGTGCTGCTGCCAGGGACCGCGAATCGCGCGGTGATGGCGTTGCTGGCCGCGGCCGGGGTGACGCCACTGCTGTGCGTCGGCCTGGCCGTCGACGACGTGGTCGCGGCGCTGATGGTGGCGGCCCTGTCGGCTGCCCTGCTCGCGGTGGTGCTGCTGGCCGACCACTTGCCGGGGGTACCGGGGGTGCCCCGCCAGGTGTTCACGGTGGTGTCGGCGGTAGCGGCGCTGTTCGCGGTGGTGACGGCATTCGACGGCACGGTGGCCGGACCGATGTTGTTGGCGATCGCGCTGACGATTGCGGTGGTGGTGCGCGACGATGAGGTCGCGCGTTGGGTGGCGCTGGGATTCACCGTGATGGGTGGTAGTGCCTACGTTGTGACCGCGAAGCTGTCGGCATTGCTGACACCGACCTCGTTCGACGCGGCAACGGGTGTGTCGATCCTGGTGTCGAGCCTTCTACTGGGGGCCGTCGCGATCGCTTGGACGCGGACGGTCCAGGAGAACAGCGCTGTGTTGTGGAGCGTGGCTGCCGTGATCGTCGTCTACGCGGTCACCCAGTTCAGCGTGACCGCGGCGACGCTGGTCGCCCCCGGTGATCGAGGTTTCTATGCGGGTCACATGATCGCGACCATCTGCTGGATCGCAATGGCGGCTGCGGCGTTCCGCTACGCGGTACGTCTCGACAAGGCCGCGCGTTCCGTGCCGATCAGCGGCGGATTGGGCCTGGTCGGTGCGGCGGTCGCGAAGCTGTTCCTGTTCGACCTGAGCGCGTTGGACGGCATCTTCCGCGTCGCGGTGTTCCTCGTCGTCGGGCTGGTCTTGTTGGCCATGGGAGCCGGGTATGCGCGTTTGCTCGACCGGCAGGACGAGCTTGCTGTGACGAACGATACGGGCTAAACTGGACTCGATCCAAAAAAGGAGGCGTTCTGATGACTATGAAGACAACAGTGAACAACCGCAAGACCGACGCCGAGGTGACCGATTTCCAGGCCTCGCCCGAACTCAACGCGGCGCTGCAGCGCGTGCTCGTGGATCTGATCGAACTCCAGCTCCAGGGCAAGCAGGCCCACTGGAACGTCGTCGGCACCAACTTCCGCGACCTTCACCTGCAACTCGACGAAGTGGTCGACTTCGCCCGCGAAGGCAGCGATACGGTCGCCGAGCGGATGCGCTCCCTGTGGGGCATCCCGGACGGCCGGTCCGACACCGTCGCCGCGACGACATCGCTGCCGGAGTTCCCTGCCTACGAACACAGCACGGGCGACGTGGTCGACCTGATCAGCACCCGCATCTACGCCGCGGTGAGCACCATGCGCGAGGTCCACGACGGGGTGGACTCCGAGGATCCCACCACCGCCGACATCCTCCACTCGCTCATCGACGGCTTGGAGAAGTTGGCGTGGCTGATCAAATCGGAGAACCGGAAGGTGTGACCACCCCGGCGCGACGGCCGACCAGGTACCACGTGTGCATGAGTCCCTTGCCCTTCACTTCGACGAGCCCCCGCTCCTCGAGCACGAAGGCGTGGCGCAGCCTCAGGTAGACGTCCTGAGGTACCTGGATCCGGCCCTCGATGTCTGTGGTCTCCATCCGTGACGCCACGTTCACGGAATCGCCCCAGACGTCGTAGAAGAATTTCTTCGCGCCCACCACTCCCGCGACCACCGGTCCCGCTGCCATCCCGATGCGCAGCGGGACCGCTCTTCCTTGCGCATCTTTCAGGCCGGCCACGGCCGCGGTGATGTCGAGCGCCAGCGCGGCCAATGCCTCCAGATGGTCGGGTCGCGGAATCGGAACACCGCTGACGACCATGTAGGCGTCCCCACTGGTCTTGATCTTCTCCAAACCGTGCCGATCCACCAGCGCGTCGAGATCGGTGTAGAGACGGTCCAGGAACCGGACCAACTCGGCCGGCGGGGTGTCCGCGGCGCGCTCGGTGTATCCCGCGATATCGGCGAACAGGATCGACGCGTCGTCGTACTTGTCGGCGATCACGGTGCGCGCCGGTTCCTTCAGGCGTTCGGCGATGGTCTCGGGCAATATGTTCGCCAGAAGTCGTTCCGAGCGTTCGTATTCGGCTTCCATGGCGTGTTCGGCGCGGTCGGTCTCGCGCAACGTGTACCAGATGGTGGCCACCAGCATCACCGCCGAGGCCGCCACCGAACTCAGGAAGCCGGCCGTCAACGTCCACGGCGGACCCAGCCCGCGATCATGGGGGACCGTCAACTCCAGGACGACGCAGATGACGACGCCGGTCGCGGCGACCGCCGACGCGAGCAGGATGCGCTCGGTACCCAGGATCAACACGGCCAGAGCGGCGGCGACCACAAAGTAGAACTGCAAGCCGGATCCGGTTCCGACCGTGTAGCAGATGAATCCGACCGACACGTAGGCAAAGCCGACGAAGGTCAGCGGTGCGACGAGTTCGCCTAGCGGGCACAACCGCGGAATTGCCAGAAACATTGCGGCGCAGACGATGTTGACCGCACCCACCCACCACAGCGCGCCACCCAGGGTGAGCTGGAAGACCCCGAACAGTGCCGATACCGCGGCTGCGATCCAACCGGCGATGGTGAGTACTCGCAGCCTGCGTGCGATGCGCTCGGAGCGGTGGCGCTCCGGCGACACGGCCCGGCTCCGCACCGCCACCTCGGGCACGCACACCGGTCGCACGTTGAGCACGCCGAAAGCTTATTCGTCGGCGAGTGGGTCGGCCCGCCGTTTCGGCGCGGATCTTGACGCTGGATACCGGCCAGCGAATTTGCTGAGATCGCTTGCGCAAACTCTCGAGCCTGTTACGCTTCCATTGCAGGGAGATTCATCGGGGGATCTCTTCCCTGATTAGGGGGATTTTCATGAATAAAAGGTCAGCATCAGTGCTCGGGGGAGCATTTACAGCCAGTGCTCTGTTACTTGCTCCAAGTGCTATGGCGGCACCGCCGGGGGGTGCGCCGGGTCAGCCGTGTGGACCGGGCAACCCGGGTTGCCACAACAACGTGACGGCTCTACTCGTGGGCGGGGAGGGCAGCTACGCGCAACTCACCGAAGAGCAGATGTCCACGGCATTCGGCGGGTACTTCGCCGGCTACAAGGAACGCATCAGCGTTCCGTTCCCTGGCGACGCTCCGTTCGAGGTATCCGTCCCGGAGGGATCGGACAATCTCTACAACGCGATCTACGCCCATCAGGCCACCAAGGGGAACCCGCTCACCATCGGTGGTGTGTCCAAAGGCGCGGCCTCGGTGGTGAATGTCCTCTACCGACTTCTGGAGGACTACGAGGACACCGAGGATGGTCGCACTCCACCGAGCAGGGAGTCGATGACCGTCGCCCTCTACGGCGCGCCCGGACGCATGTTCTTCTGGACTGTGAAGCACGAGGAATTTCCCGAAACGCCTTGGGACACAATCATCGTCTCGGGGGAGTACGACGGCATCGCGGATATGCCCGACAACCTGTTCAACATCCTCGCCGTTCTCAATGCGATCAAGGGCGCTGAACTGCTGCACGTCGATTCGGCGTTCTACGACGTGACGGAAAACCCGGTGATGTACCGCGAGGTCATCAGTGAGGAATACGGATCGAAGACGACGTATGTCGTCATCCCGGCCGAACGCCTCCCCCTGCTACACGACATGTACGAGTCCGACTTCTGGGACCCGGGCTACGTCAGCTGGCTGGAGAAGGTCCTGCGACCGATCATCGACAGCGCCTACAAACGCAACTGGTTCTCCCAGCGCGGCGAATGGCACGAGGGCATGATCGAGATGCCTGCGGCGCCCACCGGGTACAGCACGCCCGATGGAAAACCGCTTCCGGAAGCCCCGGAGGAGCCCGGCGACGGAGGCGTCACCCCGACCGCAACCGGCACGGGCGATGGCAGCCAGCCCGAGACCGAGGGACTACCGGAGGAGGCGGGCGAGGAAGAGTCGCTCATCCAGGCCTCGCTGGAGACCGAATACCGCGGCAAGCACCGTCTGGAGGACCTCGCCCCCAGTGAGGAAGAGGAACTCGACCTCGAGCAGATCGTCAACGAGGAAGTGACGAACGAAGAAGAAGGCAACGAGGTTTCCGAGGCCGAGGCGCCGAGCCCGACGAACGAAAGCGACGACGAAGGGGCAGATGCACCGGAGCCGCCCGCCGACACGTCTGACGCAGGCAGCGAAAACACCGAGTAGCTCAGCGACCAGTGGTGCCCTCGGTGAGATTCGAACTTCGACGCCGCATTGCACCGCCGCTACCGCACGCACACCGGCCGTACGTCGAGCACTAGCAAATCCATTCCCGGGTCACTCAGCACTTGCCCGAGCAGCATGCAAGCGCCCTCCGGGGATTGGCTGGACGGTCTTGTGTCGTCGCTGCCCCCAGTGCCGCACGGTGCACGGCACGCGGGGGAGAGTTGCGACCCCGATGAGGGGTTCTGACCTTGTGCCTCAGTTATGTAGCAAATTACCGCACGGGGGCGGCCGACGGGAGAAATGGCAGTCTACGTGCAGCAAGGGTCACTCGATCTACCAGGAAGTTAATGAGACCGCCGTTGTTCCTGCTGGACAGCGGGCTTCACACCAGATTTTCGCTTGAGTTTGTGTTAGTGCAGTCACATCCGAGGGTACGTCTTGTTCATCGAACATGAACCGCACAGCAACGGCGGCCCTAGGGACCAGGAGAAGTGAAATGAACGACGAAGGACTGACCATCGAGGAGATGGAGGCCGAATTCGTCACGGTGCTGCCGGACAAAGAGGTGGTCTCCATCCTCGACTTGAACGTTGATGTCGACATCTTCATCGACGCCGCATCGCCGATCGACCTCGCCGCTGCTGCGCAGCTCAACGTTGCGGCGCCGATCGATGCGTCTGCTGCAGCGAACGTGCTGGCCTACGACTCCGGTGCTCAGGCGGAGAACTTCCAGACCGGATCGGTCGACCAGATTCTGGTCGCCAATGCGTACGCGACATCCGATCAGGCCAGCGACATCATCCAGTCCGACGAAGCGGACGGGGATCCCACGCCTGCCGACGAGGACATCGCCACCCCAGAGCTCGGCCTGTTCGAAGGTCCGCTGCTCAACGTGGATGTCAACGTCGATCTCGACGCCGATCTCGCGGCCCCGATCGCCGGCGCGGTGGCAGCCAACGCCAACGTGGCCGCGCCGATCAGTGCCAGCGTGGCCGCGAACGTGATCACGATCGAGTCCGACGCGATCGCCTACACCGATCAGGAGGTGTCGATCAGCCAGGAGCTGCGCGGGGACGCCGTCGCCAATGCGGCTCAGGACTCGAGCATCGACCAAGGCACCGTCCAGCCTGACGGTGATCCCAACACCGATACGACGAGCGTGTCGACCGGGACGGACTCCGCCTCGACCGGTGGTGGGGTCGCTGCAGGCGCCGGCTCGGGCGCCGCCGACTCTGCCGGCTGACCGGACTCATTGCGCCGCAACGCGGCTGGACGAGGAGCGCTCAGGTGACTGTGACCACCGAGGGTGCGGGACCGGCGCAGGCTGTTCTGCATCGTGCGGAGGGTGTCGAGCTGATCGGCGAGATGGCGGGATCGGGTTATCGGGTTCCGCCATCTTTGGCCCGGCGTGCCGACGGCCAAACTCTGCAGCTGACCCCGCTGCTGTATGCGACGTTGGCCGAAATCGACGGTCGCCGGACATCCGCCGAGGTTGCGGCGGCGGTGTCGGCATCGACGGGTCGCTCCGTCAGCGAGGACAACGTCCGGCTGCTCGCCGACAAGCTGCGCCCGCTCGGCCTTCTGGTCCAGGCCAACGGCAGCCAGCCGACGCTGAAAAGGCGAAACCCGTTGTTGGGACTTCGCTTTCGGTACGTGGTCACCGACCCCGAGCGGACCCGGCGAATCACCGATCCGTTCCGGCACCTGTTCCACCCGTGGGTGGTGGCTGTGGTGCTGTCCGCGTTCGTCGTCGTGTGCTGGTGGGTCTTCTTCCAGAAAGGGTTGGCGTCGGCGGCATATGATGCCTTCGACCGCCCAGGGCTGCTGATCTTGGTCTTCGTCGTTACCGTCGTGTCCGCCGGATTTCATGAGTTCGGGCACGCGGCGGCTGCCAGGTACGGCGGTGCGACTCCCGGCGTCATGGGCGTCGGTCTGTATCTTGTGTGGCCGGCGTTCTACACCGATGTCACCGATTCCTACCGGCTCGACCGTCGGGGTCGCCTGCGTACCGACCTCGGTGGCCTGTACTTCAACGCGATCGTCGCCGTCGCGATCGCCGCGGTGTGGCTGGTACTGCGCTACGACGCCCTGCTACTGGTTGTGGCCACCCAAATCATCCAAATGCTGCGTCAGCTCGCACCTTTGGTGCGATTCGACGGTTACCACGTACTGGCCGACCTCACCGGCGTGCCCGATCTCTTCGGCCGGATCAAGCCGATCCTGCTCGGTGCGCTGCCCTGGCGGTGGCGTGACCCCGAGCCCCGCCAGCTCAAACTGTGGGCCCGCATCGTGGTGACGGTCTGGGTGCTCGTCGTGGTTCCACTGCTGATCGGGATGCTCGCGTTGGCGGTCATCGCCCTGCCCCGGCTCCTCGGTACAGCATGGGCAAGCCTCAACAAGCAGCAGGACGTCTTCGCGGCGGCGTGGGCAGACGGAGACGTGCTGCAAGCCGCCGCGCGTGTGCTCGCCATCATCGCGATCGTCATCCCCGTCGCCGGGGTCATCTACCTCATCATCCGCTTCGCCCGACAGATCGTTTCGGCCGGCCGGAGAGTCAGCGCCGACAGTCCCGCTCGGCGAGCGTTGGTCTCGGTGCTCGGTGTGGCGATGTTGTGCGGGCTCGCCTACGCGTGGTGGCCGAACAACGGCAACTACCGTCCGATCGAAGCCGCAGACCGCGGCGCCCTGAGCGACATCGTCTATGCCCTCGGGGTCTACGAAATGAACGAGCGCACCCGCGTCAGCATCGACCGGACCGACGCCGCCGCCCGTCCGGTCGCTGAGCGGCGAACGATGTCGACCGGCCAGCAGGGCACGATGTGGGCGCTCTACGACCGCGGCACCCGGCCTCCGACGGGCGGCGCCCCGAGGCTCGCGCTGGTCGTCGTTCCCCGGGTCCCATCCGCGTCAGTGGTCAGTAACGGCGCCCCGGGCACCGCGATTCGGTTGACCGCGGCCGATCAAGGCTGGGTCTTCCCGTTCGACAAGCCTCTCGCCCCCGGTGAGGGCGACAACCAGGCGCTGGCGGTGAACACCAAGGACGGCACTGTCGAGTACGCCGTCGCGGTGGCGCTGGTCTGGCAGACCGACGAAGAGTATGCGCTCAACATCAATGACGCACACGCCTACGCATCCTGCGAGTCGTGTGCGGCGGTGGCAGTCGCCTACCAGGTGGTGTTCGTACTCGACGAGATCGAGGACAACGACAACGTCGCCGTGCCGCAGAACCTCGCCGGCGCCCTGAACTACCGCTGCGTCAACTGCCTGACCTACGCCGTCGCTCAACAACTCTTCGTCACCCTGGACTCGCCGTTGTCGTTGAAGGCACAACGCGAGATCGAGGACATCTGGGTCGAAATCGGCCGCTACGCCGCCAGCATCGAGCGAGGCGAGGTGAACAACCTGAGCGAGATCGCGCTGACGTTCGATTCCTTCACCGCCCAGATCAAACAGATCGTCGAGAACGAACAACCCGGAACCTTCCCGACGACGACCGTCGCGCCCACCAGCACGGCGCTCGCGTCGCCGACAGCGACCAGCACGCCCGCTCCCCCCAGTAGCGGCATCGCGGAGCCGACGCCCACCGGTACTCCCACCGCAACGCAGACACCGTCGATGGTCGTCACCACAGACACCACCGCCGTCGCCGAGACGACGCCCGCGCCGGAGCCCACGACGACGGAATCGGCGACCAGCACGGAAGTGACGACGGAGCCGTCGGCCGACAGCTCGCTGACAAGTGAGCCGACCCCGGAGGCGACGACTGTTGACGAGTCGAGTACGTCGGACGGATCGACGACCTCAGACGGATCAGCTGGCTCCGACGGGTCGACGTGAGTCGGAACGGATTCGGCGACCCGACAGGTGGCACGGCGGCCGGCGTGAGAACTTCGTGGTGCCCTCGGTGAGATTCGAACTCACACTGTACGGGTTTTGAATCCGTTTCCTCTGCCAGTTGGGATACGAGGGCGTGCGGTCTCCCACCATAAAGGATGGCCCCGCGGTCGCTCATCCGGCCTCTGCCCGCCACAATGATCCTCATGTCAGCCTCAACCGGGTCATCGTCAGATGCCGTGCCGCCGCGCCGCGTTCTCGTCGCCGAAGACGAGGCCCTCATCCGGCTCGACCTGGCGGAAATGTTGCGCGAAGAGGGCTATGAAATCGTCGGCGAGGCCGGTGACGGCCAGGAGGCCGTCGATCTCGCGGAGTCCCTGCGGCCCGATCTGGTGATCATGGACGTCAAGATGCCGCGTCGCGACGGCATCGACGCCGCCTCGGAGATCGCCAGCAAGCGCATTGCGCCCATCGTCATCCTCACCGCCTTCAGCCAGCGCGAACTCGTCGAACGGGCCCGGGACGCCGGCGCCATGGCCTACCTGGTCAAGCCGTTCAGCATCACGGATCTGATCCCGGCCATCGAGGTCGCCGTCAGCCGGTTCAGCGAGATGGCCGAGTTGGAGAAAGAAGTCGCGTCGCTGTCCGACCGGCTCGAAACCCGCAAGCTCGTGGAGCGGGCCAAAGGGCTGCTGCAGACCAAGCAGGGGATGACCGAGCCCGAGGCCTTCAAGTGGATCCAGCGCGCGGCGATGGACCGGCGCACCACGATGAAACGCGTCGCCGAAGTGGTCGTCGAGACCCTCGATCCGCCCGCCGACGCGGCCCCAGCGCCTGCGCAGTAGCCCGGTGAAACGTTAAGAGTTCGTTTCGTCGACCGAGAATCTGCAGGCAGATCCGCGCCACGCGTGTTCCAACAGCACGCACTGGGGCCACTGGTTGGTTAATGTCTTCGGCGAAGCACCGCCGCCTGCGCTGTTGCGCGGGCGCCACGGTGTCGTCCACGACATAGCAACCGGAGGTGAGACGTGCGCAGTCGCGTGGCACGCAATGCAATAGCACTCGGAAGTGCGGGCCTGATGGCGCTGGCCATCGCCGGCTGCAGCCAGGGCGCCCCTGAGGAGGAGTCGGCGCAGACCAACCTGAAGATCGTCGAGAAGGTGCAGATCGACGAGAACGGCGCAGAGGTCGCCGCCGCCGAGGGTGCCGCCCCCGCCGACCCGGCCGGCGACGGCAGTGCGACGTGTCCGCCGGTGTCGATCGCGATGGCCGGCGCGCTGAACGGACCCGATGCCGCGCTGGGCATCAACATCAAGAACGGTGTGCAGCTGGCCATCGACAAGCACAACGCCGCCAATCCCGGCTGCCAGGTCCAGCTCAAGCCGTTCGATACCGAGGGCGACCCGCAGAAGGCCAGCGCCATCGCTCCGCAGATCGTCGACGACCAGTACACGATCGGCTTGGTCGGACCGGCGTTCTCCGGTGAGACCAAAGCCACCGGCGGTGTGTTCGATCAGGCCGGCCTGGTAGCGGTCACCGCATCGGCGACCAACGTCACCCTGTCGGAGAACGGCTGGAAGACCTTCTTCCGCGGCCTGGCCAATGACGGCGTGCAGGGGCCCTCGGTCGCCAATTACCTGAAGAACACGCTGGGCCATCAGAAGGTCTGCGTCGTCGACGACAGCACCGACTACGGGTTGGGCCTCGGCCAGGTGGTCCGCGAGACCCTCGGTCCGGTGGCAGATTCCGGCTGCAACATCTCGGTCAAGAAGGGCGACAAGGACTTCAGCGCCGCGGTCACCCAGATCAAGGGCGCCGCGCCGGAGTCGGTGTTCTTCAGTGGTTACTACGCGGAGGCGGCCCCGTTCGTGCAGCAGCTCAAGGACGGCGGGTTCGAAGGACTGTTCGTCAGCGCCGACGGCACCAAGGATCCCGAATTCGTCAAGCAGGCCGGCGAATCCGCCAAGGGAGCGGTCCTGTCGTGCCCGTGCGGTCCGGCCACCGGTGCCTTCGCCGAGGAGTACACGGAGAAGTTCGGACAGGCGCCCGGCACCTACAGCACCGAGGGCTACGACCTGGGCACCATCCTGGTCAAGGGCATCGACTCCGGCGCGATCACCCGGCCGGCCCTGCTGGACTTCGTCCGCAACTACAAGGGTCAAGGCGTGGCCCGCGAATACCAGTGGACCCCCAACGGTGAGCTCACCACCACGCTGATCTGGATTTACGACGTCCAGTAGCCGACGGTACGAAACCGGCGCCCGCCGTGTCGATCGACTCTGAGGAGCTAGCCGGCGAATGACCTTGGCTGCCAACATCAACTTCAACGTCGGAGCGCTCGTCGACAGCTTCTGGCAGTTGACGATCGACGGACTGTCCTGGGGCGCCATCTACGCACTCGTCGCGGTCGGCTACACGCTGGTCTTCGGTGTGCTGCGGCTGATCAACTTCGCACACTCCGAGATCTTCATGCTGGGCATGTTCGGCGCGTATTTCGCCCTGGACGTGCTGATGGGATTCACCCCCAGTGGCAACGCCTACAACAAGGGCGTCGCGTTGACGGTGCTCTACCTGGGCATCGCGATGCTGTTCGCGATGCTTGTGTCGGGCAGCGCTGCGATCGGTCTGGAGTTCGTTGCGTACCGACCGCTGCGAAAACGCAATGCGAGGGCGCTGACGTTCCTGATCACCGCGATCGGAATGTCGTTTGTGCTCCAGCAGTTCGTGTTGTTCATCCTGCCCAAACTGATGCCCGGGTACGGCGGTCCCAATGCCCAGCAGCCGATCGTGCTGGTTCAACCGAAGACGCAGTTCACGTTCTTCGGTGTGGCGGTGTCCAACGTGACCCTGGTGATCATCGGCGCCGCGCTGGTGCTGGCGATCCTCACCGACTTCGCGCTCAACCGCACCAAGCTCGGGCGCGGGGTTCGCGCGGTGGCCCAGGATCCGACCACTGCCACGCTGATGGGGGTGTCACGCGAACGGGTCATCATGACGACGTTCCTGATCGGCGGCCTGCTCGCCGGCGCGGCCGCACTGCTCTACACGTTGAAGGTGCCCCAGGGCATCATCTACTCCGGCGGGTTCTTGTTGGGCATCAAGGCGTTCTCGGCCGCGGTCCTCGGCGGCATCGGCAATCTTCGGGGCGCGCTACTGGGCGGCCTGTTGCTGGGCATCATGGAGAACTACGGACAGGCCGTGTTCGGTACGCAATGGCGCGACGTGGTCGCCTTCGTCCTCCTGGTGCTCGTGCTGCTGGTCCGACCGACAGGGATTCTCGGTGAGAGCCTGGGGAAGGCGCGGGTATGAGCACGGTCATGGAACGGCTCGGAGGCAGTTGGCAGCGGGTGCTGCACTGGTGGGACGGGCTGACCCGCGCGCAGAAGTGGGTTTTCGGCGTCATCCTGTTCGCCGGCATCGCCCTGTCGCCATTGTTCAAACCCGCTTTCGTGAACACCCCGGGCATCAGCTTCGGCGGCACCATGGCTCAGTTCGCGATGGTCGCCATCATTGCGATCGGCTTGAATGTCGTTGTCGGGCAAGCAGGTCTGCTCGATCTCGGCTACGTCGGGTTCTACGCGGTCGGCGCCTACACGGTGGCGTTGTTGACCAGCCCGGAAAGCCCGTGGAACCAGCTCAGCCCGTCCGGGTTCTTCAGCACGCCGTGGGCGTGGTTGTCCTGCGTCCCGTTGGCGATGGCAGTCACCGCACTCAGCGGCCTGGTTCTCGGCACCCCCACGCTGCGGTTGCGCGGCGACTACCTGGCCATCGTCACTCTGGGGTTCGGCGAGATCATCCGGCTGATGGCCGACAATCTCTCCGACGTCACCAACGGTCCCCGCGGACTGAATGAAGTCGCCTTCCCGCACTTCCTGGAAAGCGATGCCCACCCCGAAGGTGTGTTCTCCGTGTCCAATTCGGGAGGCGACGCCAACTATGGGACGTGGTGGTTCTGGCTCGGGCTGATCCTGATCGTGGGCATCCTGCTGCTGGTCGGCAACCTCGAACGCAGCCGCGTCGGGCGGGCGTGGATCGCGGTGCGCGAAGACGAGGACGCCGCAGAAGTCATGGGCGTCAACGCGTTCAAGTTCAAGTTGTGGGCATTCACGATCGGTGCGGCGATCGGCGGCCTGTCCGGTGCTCTGTATGCGGGCCAGGTGCAGTACGTGGCGCCGCCGACGTTCAACATCATCAACTCGATGCTGTTCCTGTGCGCGGTGGTCCTCGGCGGCCAGGGCAACAAGCTGGGCGTCATCCTGGGCGCGTTCATCATCGTCTACCTGCCCAACCGGCTGCTGGGAGTGCACTTCCTGGGCATCGACATGGGCAACTTGAAGTATCTGTTCTTCGGGCTGGCGCTGGTGGTGTTGATGATCTTCCGGCCGCAGGGACTGTTCCCGGCTCGGCAACACCTGCTGACCTACGCGAAGGCGGCGCGCGACCTGCTGCGAACCAAACCGACCGACAAGGAGCCGGTGCAGTGACGGTCCCCGACGAACCGCAGGGGTTCGAGGACAGCATCGCCGAACTCGCGAGTGTCCACCGCGAAATCCAGGCCGACGAAGGCGAAGTGCTGCTGCAGACGCGCGAACTGACCGTGCGGTTCGGCGGATTGGTGGCATTGGATTCGGTCACGTTCGACATCCGCCGCGGCGAGATTCTCGGTCTGATCGGGCCGAACGGCGCCGGCAAGACAACCTGTTTCAACGCCCTCACCGGCGTCTACCGGCCCAGTTCCGGGTCGGTCATCTTCGACGGTCAGCCCATCGGACGGATCAAACGCCACCAGATCACTCGGCGGGGGATTGCGCGGACGTTCCAGAACATCCGGCTGTTCGGCGAGATGACCGCGCTGGAGAACGTCATGGTCGGTACTGATGCCCGTCATCACACGTCGGTGCCCGGGGCGCTGATCCGCTCCCCGCGGCATCGTCGTGAGGAGCGGTCGGCCATTGAGAGGTCTGCTGCTCTACTGCATTTCGTGGGTATCGCGCACCGCGGCGACGAGAAGGCCAAGAACCTGTCCTACGGCGACCAACGCCGGCTGGAGATCGCCCGCGCACTGGCGACCGAACCGAAGTTGCTCTGCCTCGACGAACCCGCCGCCGGGTTCAATCCCAGCGAGAAATCCGCGCTGATCGACCTGATCCGCAAGATCCGCGATGACGGCTACACGGTGCTGCTCATCGAGCACGACATGCGGTTGGTCATGGGCGTCACCGACCGTATCGTCGTGTTGGAGTTCGGCCGCAAGATCGCCGATGGCCTGCCCGCGCAGATCCGCGAGGATCCGAAGGTGATCGCTGCTTACCTGGGGGTGCCCGACGATGACATCAGCTGAGTCGACCGACTCACGTCCGGTGCTGCTGGAGGTGCGCGACATCGTGGTGCACTACGGCCGCATCAAGGCCCTGCATTCGGTGTCGTTGACCGTGCATGAAGGTGAACTGGTCACGCTGCTGGGCTCCAACGGCGCAGGCAAGACCACGATGATGCGGGCGATCTCAGGTCTGCTGCCGTTGACGTCGGGTTCGGTGTGGTTCGAGGGCCGCGACATCAGTCGGGTCAAGGCGCACCGGCGCGTCACCGACGGGTTGATCCAGGCGCCCGAAGGTCGCGGCGTCTTCCCGGGGATGACGATCCTGGAGAACCTCGAAATGGGTTGCTACGGACGGAAATTTCCGTCGAAGGCCGAGCATGACGAGCGGCTGGACTGGGTGCTGACCACGTTCCCGCGGCTGGCCGAACGCAAGAGTCAGGTGGGCGGCACGCTGTCCGGTGGAGAGCAGCAGATGCTCGCGATCGGTCGTGCGCTGATGGCCCGCCCGAAGGTACTGCTGCTCGACGAGCCGTCGATGGGGTTGGCGCCGATGGTCATCTCGCAGATCTTCAAGATCATCGCCGAGATCAACGCGGCCGGCACCACGGTGCTGCTCGTGGAGCAGAACGCCCAGCAGGCGCTCAGCCGCTCGGACCGGGCCTACATCCTGGAGACGGGGTCGGTCACCAAGACCGGGAATGCCCGCGAGATGTTGGCCGACGACAGCGTCCGCGCCGCTTACCTGGGCGTCGCCTAATTCTGCCGAGCGCGCGGGTCTGCCGGTCGGAACGCCGTGTCGCACCGTCATTTCGCGCACCCTCGTCACGCGCGAGCGATGCGAAAGCGCTTCATCCGCGACGTCGCTCCGGCGGCCAACTCGACATCTCGGCGCGCCACACCGAAGTGCTCGGCCAGCACCCGGACGACAGCCTCGTTGGCTTTGCCGTCGACCGCGCGCTCTCGCACATACACGGTCAGCGTTCCGTCCGCTCTGGTCTCCACCAGGGGACCCTTCGAGCTGCCGGGCTTCACCCGAACGGAAACGACCTCAGACACCCGGACCGCGGACTGGCTCAGCGGGCGACGACGACCGACGAGCCGTGGCCGAACAGCCCCTGGTTTGCGGTGATGCCCACCTTGGCACCCTCGACCTGACGTCCGGTCGCCTGACCCCGCAGCTGCCAGGTCAGCTCGCAGACCTGAGCGATGGCCTGCGCCGGAATCGCCTCGCCGAAGCACGCGAGCCCGCCGGACGCGTTGACCGGGATCTTGCCACCGATCGTGGTCGCGCCGCTGCGCAGCAGCTGCTCGGCCTCACCTTTGGCGCACAGCCCGAGGTGCTCGTACCAGTCCAGCTCCAGCGCGGTCGACAGGTCGTACACCTCGGCCAGCGACAGATCCTCCGGTCCGATGCCGGCCTCGCGGTAGGCGGCGTCGAGGATCTGGTCCTTGAACACCCGGTCGGGGGCGGGGACCACCGCGGTCGAATCGGTCGCGATGTCGGGCAGCTCCGGCAGATGCTGCGGATACTGCGGCGTCTGCAGACTGACGGCCCGCACCGACGGGACGCCTTCCACCGAACCGAGATGCTTCTCGGCGAACGACTTGCTCGCCACGATCAGCGCCGCGGCGCCATCGGACGTCGCGCAGATGTCGAGCAGCCGCAGCGGATCCGAGACCACCGGGCTGGCCAGCACATCGTCGACCGAGGCGGCCTTGCGGTAGCGGGCATTCGGGTTGTCCAACCCGTGGCGCGCATTCTTGACCTTGACCTGCGCGAAATCCTCGAGCGTCGCGCCGTAGAGATCCATGCGGCGGCGCGCCAGGAACGCGAAGTACACCGTGTTGGTCGCGCCGATCAGGTGGAACCGCTGCCAGTCGGGGTCGTTCTTGCGTTCTCCGCCCACGGGCGCGAAGAACCCCTTGGGCGTGGTGTCCGCGCCGATGACCAGCGCGACGTCGCAGAATCCGGCCAGGATCTGGGCGCGGGCGCTCTGCAGCGCCTGCGACCCGCTGGCACAGGCGGCGTAGCTCGAGGTGACCGGAATACCGTTCCAGCCCAGCTTCTGGGCGAACGTCGACCCCGCGACGAATCCGGGGTAGCCGTTGCGGATGGTGTCTGCGCCGGCGACCAGCTGGATCTGCTTCCAGTCCAGCCCTGCCTCGGCGAGCGCGGCCCGGGCGGCGACGACGCCGTACTCGGTGAAGTCACGTCCCCATTTGCCCCACGGGTGCATGCCCGCGCCGAGGATGTAAACCGGTTCCGGACTCATTCCGCACGCCTCCATGCGTAGACGACCCGCTCGACACCGTCGTCGTCGACGTAGAGCGGCATCGTGGCCAGTTCCATCTCCATGCCGACTTTCAGGTCAGCTGCGAGCGTGCCCTCGACCACCTTGCCGAGCACGATCAGCCCTTCGTCGGCCAACTCGACCGCGGCCACCGCGAACGGCTCGAACGGATCGGGTGAGGGATACGGGGGCGGTGGCGCATAACGGTTTTCGGTATAGCTCCACAACCGGCCGCGGCGCGACAGCGGCACCTGGGCGAGTTCGTCGCCGTCACATCCGGGGTTGGGGCAGTTGTTGGCGCGCGGCGGGAACACGTAGGTGCCGCACTGATGACACTTGCCACCGATCAGGTACGGATTGCCCGACCCGTCGGAAGCGAACCACCCGTCGATCGCGGGTTGAGTGGAAGCTGACACGCGAAGAGCGTACCGAGAACCACGACCGAAACTGAAACGTGTTCCAGTCGGTGGGAGATGCCAGCACTGGACGCGCGTACAGCAGAATGGGCGGCGATGACCTACCTCGGGGAACTGAAGACCAACTGGCAACCGCTGGCCTCGGCCACCGCCGGTCTGAGCGCGGGCCTGAGTTTGAGCGCCTACACCAATGCCGCCATGGGGCCGCAGTTCCTCGACGCCTTCGGGTGGAGCCGGTCGGACTTCGTGCTGACCGGTGTGATCACGCTGCTCACCTTCGTGTTCCTACCCGTCTACGGTCGGTTGACCGACCTGTTCGGAGTGCGACGGGTCGCGCTCGTGGGGGTGGTCGGACTGCCCGCCTGCTGGGTCGCCTACGCGCTGATGTCCGGACCCATCTGGCAGTACTTCGCGATCAATGTCGTCCTCATCGCCGTCGGCGTGACAACCACGCCCGCGATCTACAGCCGGATCGTGGCAACGTGTTTCGTCAAGGCTCGCGGTTTGGCCCTGGCTGTCGCGATCTCGGGGCCGCCGCTACTCGGCGCGATCCTGGCCCCAGTTCTCAACACGGTGAACGACGCCTACGGTTGGCGCGCCGGCTGCCTGACCGTGGCCGCCGTCATTGCGACGCTCGGTGTGCTGGCGCTGCTGCTGGTCCCGGCCGTCGACGCGGACACCAGACGAATTGCGCGGCAACGCAACAACCGCAGCGACTACCGGCACATCGCCACCCACCCGGTGTTCTGGATCCTGTTGGGCGGAGTGCTGCTGTGCAACCTCTACCACACGGTCACCACCAGCCAACTCGGCGTCATGCTGGCCGATTCGGCGCCGGGGGAGACGGTGGCCGTGCTGATCTCGGTGTTCGCGACCGCGGTCATCGTCGGCCGCTTCGTCTGTGGAATCGCGCTCGATCGCTTCCCGCCCCACCTCGTCGCGGCCATCGCGATGGGACTGCCCGGTCTGGGCTGTCTGCTCATCGCATCGCCGTGGAACAGCGTGACCGCGTTGGTGGTCGCGGTCTGTTGTCTCGGGGCCGCCTGGGGTGCCGAGGGAGACGTGATCGCCTACCTGGTGGCGCGCCGCTTCAGCCTGTCGATGTACAGCACCGTCCTCAGCATCCTGTCGGCAGCCATCGGGGTCTCTTCGGCGTTGGGTGCCTTGATACTCAGCTGGACATTGAAGGCCAGCCCCAGCTTCAACGGGTTCCTGACGTTCGCCGGCGCGGCGGCGTTCGTCGGCGGTGCACTGTTCCTCCTGCTGGCCCGCCAGCCGGTACCGGAACCAGAAGTGGTCGACGGCTCGCCTGTCGGTGGCGGTGCCTAGAGTGAACCCGTGAGCCCAGCCAAGACCGCATCGACCGCCAAGGGCAAGCCCGCCGCCGCGCCGGCCGACGACAAGCCCACACTGATGCTTCTGGATGGGAACTCGTTGGCGTTCCGCGCGTTCTATGCGCTGCCTGCGGAGAACTTCAAGACCCAGGGCGGGCTGACCACCAACGCGGTCTACGGGTTCACCGCGATGCTGATCAACCTGCTGCGCGACGAGCAGCCCACCCACATCGCAGCCGCCTTCGACGTGTCGCGGCAGACGTTCCGGTTGGAGAAGTACCCCGAGTACAAGGCCGGCCGCTCCGCCACGCCCGACGAGTTCCGCGGTCAGATCGACATCACCAAGGAGGTCCTCGGCGCGCTGGGTATCACCGTGCTCGCCGAGCCCGGCTTTGAAGCCGACGACGTCATCGCCACCTTGGCCACGCAGGCCCAGCAGGAGGGCTACCGGGTTCTCGTCGTCACCGGGGACCGCGACTCCCTGCAACTCGTCAGCGACTCGGTCACCGTGCTCTATCCGCGCAAGGGCGTCAGCGAGCTCACTCGGTTCACTCCCGAGGCGGTCGTCGAGAAGTACGGACTCACCCCGACGCAGTACCCCGACTTCGCGGCGTTGCGCGGCGACCCCAGCGACAACCTGCCCGGGATCCCGGGCGTGGGGGAGAAGACCGCCACCAAGTGGATCGCCGAATACGGCTCGCTGGAGGCCCTGGTCGACAACGTCGACAAGGTCAAAGGCAAGGTCGGCGACGCGCTGCGGGCCAACCTGTCCAGCGTGATCCTCAACCGCGAGCTCACCGACCTGGTCAAAGACGTGCCGCTGGCGCAGACGCCGGACACATTGCGCATGCAGCCGTGGAACCGCGACCAGATCCACCGCCTGTTCGACGACCTCGAGTTCCGCGTCCTGCGGGACCGCCTCTTCGACACCCTGGCTTCGGCGGATCCGGAGGTCGACGAGGGCTTCGAGGTCCGCGGCGAAGCGCTGCAGGCCGGCACGCTGGCGCCGTGGCTGGCCGAGCACAGCGACGGACGACGGTTCGGGTTGGCGGTGGTCGGTAACCATCTGGCTTTCGACAGTGACGCGACCGCGTTGGCGATTGTCGCCGCCGACGGCGACGGCCGCTATCTCGACACCGCGTCGCTGACCCCCGACGACGAGGCCGCCCTGGCCGCGTGGCTGGCCGACCCGAGCGTGCCCAAGGCGCTGCACGAGGCCAAGCTCGCGATGCACGACCTGCAGGGCCGCGGCTGGACGCTGGCGGGTGTCACCTCCGACACCGCGCTGGCCGCCTACATCGTGCGGCCCGGCCAACGCAGCTTCACCCTCGACGACCTGTCGCTGCGCTACCTCAAACGGGAACTGCGCGCCGACAACCCTGAGCAGCAACAGCTTTCGCTGCTCGATGACAGCCTCAACGAGTCCGACGGCATCGACAACCAGGCCGTGCAGACACTGTTGCTGCGCGCCAACGCGGTCATGGATCTGGCCGACGCGCTCGACGAGGAGCTCGCCCGTATCGACTCCTCGGCCCTGCTGGGCAACATGGAATTGCCGGTTCAGCGGGTGCTCGCCGAGCTGGAGACCGCCGGTATCGCCGTCGATCTGCCCAAGCTGACCGAGTTGCAGAGCGAATTCGCCGACCAGATCCGCGACGCCGCCGAAGCGGCCTATTCGGTGATCGGCAAGCAGATCAACCTCGGGTCACCCAAGCAGTTGCAGGTGGTGCTGTTCGACGAGCTGCAGATGCCCAAGACCAAGCGCACCAAGACCGGCTACACCACCGATGCCGATGCGCTGCAGGGTCTCTTCGACAAGACCGGGCATCCCTTCCTGCAGCACCTGCTCAACCACCGCGACGCGACGCGACTGAAGGTCACCGTCGACGGGCTGCTGGCGTCCACGGCGAGCGACGGCCGCATCCACACCACCTTCAACCAGACGATCGCCGCGACCGGGCGGCTGTCGTCGACCGAGCCGAACCTGCAGAACATCCCCATCCGTACCGAGGCCGGCCGTCGGATCCGCGACGCGTTCGTAGTAGGAGACGGTTATGCGGAACTGATGACCGCCGACTACAGCCAGATCGAGATGCGCATCATGGCGCATCTGTCCGGCGATGAAGGCCTCATCGAGGCGTTCAACACCGGCGAGGATCTGCACTCGTTCGTCGCTTCGCGCGCGTTCTCGGTGCCCATCGACGAGGTCACCGCGGAGCTGCGACGCCGGGTCAAGGCCATGTCCTACGGCTTGGCCTACGGGCTGAGCGCGTACGGCCTGGCCCAGCAGCTCAAGATCTCCACCGAGGAAGCCAAGGTGCAGATGGAGCAGTACTTCGCCCGATTCGGCGGGGTGCGCGACTATCTGCACGCCGTCGTCGACCAGGCCCGTAAGGACGGCTACACCTCGACGGTGTTCGGTCGTCGGCGGTATCTGCCCGAGCTCGACAGCAGCAACCGCAACGTCCGCGAAGCCGCCGAGCGCGCCGCGCTCAACGCGCCGATCCAGGGCAGCGCCGCGGACATCATCAAGGTGGCGATGATCAACGTCGACCAGGCCATCAAGGACGCCGGCCTGCAGTCGCGGATGCTGCTGCAGGTGCATGACGAATTGCTGTTCGAAGTCGCCGACGGAGAACGCGACACCCTCGATGCGCTGGTGCGCGACCAGATGGGCAGCGCGTACGAACTCGCGGTGCCGCTGGAGGTCAGCGTCGGTTACGGACGCAGCTGGGACGCCGCGGCGCACTGACCCGCTGGCTACCGTTCCGAGAGAGGCCCCTCATGGCATCGCACCCGTTCGATGACGCTCTGACGCTGACGCCGTCCGACGGTGGTTGGCGCGGGCACACGAGCCCGGCATGGGCGAACATGGTCGGACCGTTCGGCGGCGTCACCGCCGCCATCCTTCTCCGCGCCGTGGAATCCCATCCGGATCGGACCGGAGCGCCGGTCGCCCTCACCGTGAACTTCACCGCGCCGGTCGCCGACGGCGCGTTCGACGTCTCGGCCCGCATCGTCCGCACCAATCGCAGCAACCAGCACTGGCTGGTCGAACTGACGCAGGACGGCGAGGTCAAGACCAACGCTTCGGCGGTCTTCGCCACCCGCCGCGACACGTGGACCGACACCGAGGCGGTGCCGCCGACCGTGCCGGCGCCGGATGCCGTCGCGCCCAGTGACGCGCCCGGAATGGTCGACTGGATCAACAACTTCGACATGCGCTATATCGACGGAGGCATCCCGGGTCCGGACGCCGGGGCGGCGCCGTCGTCGGCGACCAACCTGTGGGTGCGCGACGCGCGTGACCGTCCGCTCGACTTCGCGGCCCTCACCGCGTTGAGCGACATCTTCTACCCCCGCGTGTTCCTGCGCCGCGGCGCCGTCGGGCCCGCCGGCACCGTCTCGATGACCATCTATTTCCACGCCGAAGCGACCGACCTCGACGAAGTCGGCGCGGACTACGTGCTCGCATGCACGCGGGCCAATCGGTTCGCTCGCGGCTACTTCGACCAATCGGCCACGCTGTGGAGCCGACGCGGTGACCTCTTGGTCACGACGCACCAGCTCGTGTACTTCCGGAGCTGATCGGGTCAGAACGTCCGGAAGCCGGCCATCCACTGCAGGACGGGTGCCGACGCGCGCGCGGAGTAGACCGCGTAGGTCTCGTGGGTCAGGAGGGCGGCGACGCGCGGATCGCCGAAGCCACGGTCGATGCGGTCCCGCACGAATGCCAGCTCGACGATCTGATGGGCGAACTTGCGGACCGAGTTGCCGGCCTGCTTGCCGCCGATGCGCGTCGCCTCGGCGATTGCGAGCTTGCGGGTGGGGATGGAGCGCAGCCAGCTCGCCTCATTCGGTGTGATGACCCCGGCCGCGACCATCCCCGGCAGCTTGGCGGTCACGGTCTTCTGTTCACGCCGCCGGTTGTAGATCGCCAGGATCACGGCCAACGCGAAGATCGGCATCATCCAGAAGATGTACAACCCGAAGTAGGCCTCGACACCCAGCAGCGAGGAGCCGTTCCACATCGCGTGCAGCAGGACCGCCCCGGCGTAACCCAGGAGCAGGCAGCCGAGTTGAGCCGCAGTGCTGCGCTTGTGCAGTGCGAACCAGACGCCGAGCGCGAACATCGTGGTGAACAGCGAATGCGCGAACGGCGCCATGATCAGTCGCAGCGCGGCAGTCAACAGAGAATCGGCCAGCGACTCGCCGTCGGCGATGTACATGATGTCCTCGAGCCACGCGAAACCGGCTCCGACCAGCCCGGCATAGACGAGGCAGTCGGTCAGGGAATTCATCTCGTTGCGCCGCGCCCCGGTCATCATCAGCAGCAGGAACAGGCCTTTGGCGGCTTCCTCGGTGATCGGGGCGCCGAGGACCAGCGTCCACGCGCTGGTGCCAGCGGCCTCCGGGTCCAGGGACGGGTTGAGCCACACTTCGAGCAGGATCTGCAGCACCAATGCGATGACCACCGCCGCCGAGGCGCCCCAGATGAAGGCGAAGAGCAACAGGCGCGGCGGCTCGGGTTCCCACCGGTCGAGCCACAGGTAGGCCAGGACAACGACCGCGATCGCCACGCTCGACAACACGAAGCCGACGGCGGTGCCTGCCGGATTCACCGCCGTCAGCAGAATCACCAACAACCCCGTCAGCGTGCCCAGCGCGATCAGTGCGCCCAGCGGCGCGCCGACCTTGCGGACCCGATGATGCGGAATACTCGGTGCGGCCACCGGGTGGACCGGACTGATCGACATTCCCGCAGGGTAAACGGTGCGAGCCCGACAGCCGGGTAAGGCGGACCGGGTTTGGCCAGCATGTGTCCGGTCGAGTAAGCTCGGTGAGTACCTGTGTGCGCGATCTCAGGTCAACAAAAGCAATCCTGTCCCTACGATTAAACCTGTCCGGAGCAACCCACCACATGCCAAGTCCCTCCGTCACCTCGCCCCAAGTAGCCGTCAACGACATCGGCTCGGCTGAGGACTTTCTCGCCGCCATCGACAAAACCATCAAATACTTCAACGATGGCGACATCGTCGAGGGAACCATCGTCAAGGTTGACCGTGACGAAGTCCTGCTCGACATCGGTTACAAGACCGAAGGCGTCATCCCTTCCCGTGAGCTGTCCATCAAGCACGACGTCGACCCCAATGAGGTTGTGTCCGTCGGCGACGAGGTCGAAGCTCTGGTCCTCACCAAGGAGGACAAGGAAGGCCGCCTGATCCTGTCCAAGAAGCGCGCTCAGTACGAGCGGGCCTGGGGCACCATCGAAGAGCTCAAGGAAAAGGACGAGGCCGTCAAGGGCACCGTCATCGAGGTCGTCAAGGGCGGCCTGATCCTCGACATCGGCCTGCGCGGCTTCCTGCCGGCGTCGCTGGTCGAGATGCGTCGCGTCCGCGATCTGCAGCCGTACATCGGCAAGGAGATCGAGGCCAAGATCATCGAACTCGACAAGAACCGCAACAACGTGGTGCTCTCGCGCCGTGCCTGGCTCGAGCAGACCCAGTCCGAGGTGCGCAGCGAGTTCCTCAACCAGCTCACCAAGGGCGCCATCCGCAAGGGCGTCGTGTCCTCGATCGTCAACTTCGGCGCGTTCGTCGATCTCGGCGGTGTCGACGGCCTGGTGCACGTCTCGGAGCTGTCCTGGAAGCACATCGATCACCCGTCCGAGGTGGTTCAGGTGGGCGACGAGGTCACCGTCGAGGTGCTCGACGTGGACATGGACCGCGAGCGGGTTTCGTTGTCGCTCAAGGCGACTCAGGAAGACCCGTGGCGCCACTTCGCCCGCACCCACGCCATCGGCCAGATCGTGCCGGGCAAGGTCACCAAGCTGGTGCCCTTCGGTGCGTTCGTCCGTGTCGAAGAGGGCATCGAGGGCCTGGTGCACATCTCCGAGCTCTCCGAGCGTCACGTCGAGGTGCCGGACCAGGTGGTCCAGGTCGGCGACGACGCGATGGTCAAGGTCATCGACATCGACCTGGAGCGTCGCCGCATCTCGCTGAGCCTCAAGCAGGCCAACGAGGACTACGCCGAGGAGTTCGAGGCCTGGAAGTACGGCATGGCCGACAGCTACGACGAGCAGGGCAACTACATCTTCCCCGAGGGCTTCGACGCCGAGACCAACGAATGGCTCGAAGGCTTCGAGAAGCAGCGGGACGAGTGGGAGGCCCGCTACGCCGAGGCCGAGCGTCGCCACAAGATGCACACCGCGCAGATGGAGCGGTTCGCCGCGGCTGAGGCTGCCGAGGCTGCCCGTCCGTCCGCGAACGGCACGTCGCGTTCCGACGATTCGTCGTCGGCCGGTGGCTCGCTGGCCAGCGACGCTCAGCTCGCTGCGCTGCGCGAGAAGCTCGCAGGCAACGCCTAGCCAGTAACGATCGAACGCCCCGGCTCATCACGAGCCGGGGCGTTCGTCGTTTCAGCGTCATGTGCACATATGACTTTTTGACAATGATTTTCATTATCAATTTGAATGTGCGCCATGACGACGACCCGAGTAGCGGCGATGATCTCCCTGACGGTTCTCTGCGCGGGGTGCAGCGCGACGACCGACACCGACAGCGGTGCGGCCGCGCCGGCATCGGTGTCGGCGCCAACCGAGCAGTCGTCCCCGACTTCCCGGTTGGCGATGACGTACGACGGCGGCATCCTGGTCCTCGACTCTCGATCGCTGAACCAGGTGGCTGACATCCCGGTGGAAGGATTCGTCCGCCTCAACCCGGCCGGGAACGACCGCCACGTCCTGGTGTCGCGCAGCGACGGCTTCACCGTCCTCGACATGGGGACCTGGACAGACGTCCACGGCGACCACCGTCACCACTACACCGCGGACCCGGTCCTCACCGATCTCCGCTTCGGAGGAGCCGAGCCGGGGCATGCCGTCTTCCACGACGGCCTGCTCACGTTGTTCAGTGACGGCACCGGCGCGGTCGACATCGTCGATCCCGATGCGTTGCTGGAGGGCGACGGCAACGCCGCAGCCGCCGCATCGACCGTGCCGCACCACGGTGTGGCCGTCGCCCGCCGGGACGGGACGGTCGTGGTCAGCGTCGGCGACGAGAACGCCCGATCGGGAATCGAGATCCGCGACGCCGCGGGAAGTCGACTGGTGGCCAACGAGGACTGCCCGGGAATTCACGGCGAAGCCGGAGCGTACGGCGACGTGCTGACCTTCGGATGTGAGGACGGCGCACTCATCGTGCGCGGCAACGAGATTCGCAAGGTGAGTAGCCCCGACCCGTATGGGCGGATCGGGAACCAGGCCGGTAGCCCGGAATCGACGATAGTGCTGGGGGACTACAAGACCGATCCCGACGCGGAGATCGAACGTCCACGACGCTTCACCCTGATCGACACGGAGAGTGCGACCGTGCGCGTGGTGCCGATCGATGCGAGCTACAGCTTCCGCTCGCTGGTTCGCGGACCGGCCGGCGAGGCCGTCATCCTGGGCACTGATGGTGCGCTGCACGTCTTCGACCCGGTCACCGCACAGCGGACCGCGCGCATCGAGGTCATCGCTGCGTGGACCGAACCCGACCGCTGGCAGTCGCCGATGCCCACTGTGCACGTTCAGGACGGAACGGCGTATGTCACCGATCCAGGGGCGCGCCGTCTGGTTGCCGTCGACCTACAGACCGGCCGCACCGTCGGCGAGACCTCGCTCCCGCATCCGACCATCGAGTTGACAGGGGTGCGTGGGTGAGTCCGTGCGGCCTGACAGACTGGTGCGGTGCTGCGTATTGGGTTGAGCGGAGGAATCGGAGCAGGCAAGTCGACGGTGTCGGCCACGTTCAGTGAACTGGGTGGGATCGTCGTCGACGGAGACGTCATCGCCCGGGAGGTGGTCGAGCCGGGGACGCCGGGCCTGGCCCGGCTGGTCGAAGCGTTCGGCGAGCAGATCCTGCTGCCGGATGGCGCTTTGAACCGTCCGGCTCTGGCCGCCATCGCGTTCAGTGACGACGACAAACGCGCGACCCTCAACGGGATCGTGCATCCGCTGGTCGGTGAGCGACGCGCCGAACTCATCGCGAGCGCCGACGATGACGCCGTGATCATCGAGGACATCCCGTTGCTGGTGGAGTCTCAGATGGCGTCGATGTTCCCGCTGGTCATCATCGTCCACGCCGACGAGGAGGTGCGGGTCCGGCGGCTGATCGAACACCGCAACTTCAGCGAGCAGGACGCCCGCGCCCGTATCGCTGCTCAGGCCACCGAGGAGCAGCGGCGCGCCGTCGCCGATGTCTGGCTGGACAATTCGGGTTCGGCCGAGGACCTCGTCGAGAAGGCCCGTGCCCTGTGGCACAACCGGATTCAGCCATTCGCACAGAACCTGCAGGCCGGGCGGCCGGCTGTCGCCCGGCCGGAGGTGGTGGCGTCAGATCCGGCCTGGGCCGCCCAAGCCGAGCGCATCGTGAGCCGGCTCCGGACGACGTGCGGCCATCGCGCCCAGCGCATCGATCACATCGGTTCCACAGCGGTCCCGGGATTGGACGCCAAAGACGTCATCGACGTGCAGGTGACCGTCGAATCCCTGGATGTGGCAGACGAAATGGCGGATTCGCTGCGGGGTGCGGGCTACGTCCGTACGGAGATCACCGCGGACGTCGACCACGACGGCGATCCGGCCGCGTGGCAGAAGCGACTGTACTGTTCGGCCGATCCCGGCCGTCCGACGAACGTGCATGTCCGAGTGGCCGGTTCGCCGGGGCAGCAGTTCGCCTTGCTCTTCGTGGACTGGTTGGTGGCCAATCCTGCTGTCCGAGAAGAATATTTGACACTCAAGCGCAAGGTCTCGGCGCAGGGTCATGCGACGACCGGTGCGTACGCCGAAGCGAAAGAGCCGTGGCTCGATGACGCCTACCGTCGCGCGCGGCAGTGGGCGGACGCCACCGGGTGGTCGTCGGGCTAGGCCGGCGGAGGCGGCGGCACGTCCCCGGGCGGGGGCGGCGGCTCGCCGGGAACGACGTTGGCGATCCCGGCGACCGGAGCCTCGCACGTCAGCGCACCGTAGTCCGGGTCGTCGCGCTGAGGGAGCACCCGCGGTGCGATGAAGTCGTCAGCCTGAGCCACGACTGCGTCGTCCACCAGAATCTCGCAGTGCAGATTCGCCGAGTACGGCCAGTCGATCGATACCCGGACATTGGCGACCTCGGACGCCGGCAGCACCGTGTGGGCCTCGAAAACGCGTCCGGGCACCATCGTCGGATTCGCGATCTGGATCTTGTCGCCTTCAGCCTCGTAGGAGATCGTCGCTCCGCGCGACACACCGTCCACCCGGGCGCGGTAGGTGATGTTGTGCAGCAGTTCGGGGGTCTGGGTCTCCAACTCGGGTTCCACGATGGTGGGTTGCGCCGACGCGGTGCCCACCGCCAGCCACGTCGCCAGCGGCAGTGCCGCGACGACGACAGCACCGGCGGTACGCGTCCGTCTCCTCGCACTCACAGGCAGGAGTCTATGTCGTGCGCCAGGTCAAGATCATCCCCATACCCCGCAACCACTCATCGAGCCGGTAGTCGTGGCCGGCGAGGGCGTCGACGGTGGCCACCGCGGTGTGGACGGCGCGCTCCGCTGTCTCCGGGCCGATCAGCCCCTCCCGGACCGCGGCGAGCAGCTCGTCGACGTCGGTCAGCTCCACCGACTCGCCGGTCCGCAGGATCAGGTCCAGGTAGTGGTCGTCGCCGTGCCAGCAGGTCGGCCCGGGCCGGTAGTCGCCGACGTCGAGATAGAAGTCCTGGTCGCGCTCGTAGCCGGGGTTGAAGTGGAACACCGTGGCCCGCAGCCCCAGCGTCGGCAACAACCATGACTCCAGGTAGTGGAACTGTGCGCGACCGGGTGCCGGGCGGGCCATGTACAGACCCCACGGTTGCACCGTGTACACCTCGACGGCCCGCACGATGCCCTTCGGGTCGGTGTTCGTGCGGGCCGCGAGGTCGAAGATCTCGTGCTTGGGCGGGTGGATGCCGTCCACAATAGGGCTCTGCGCTCGGGGAACAGAACATGTCGGACGCAGGTTCTACCCTGGTGAAATGGCTTTTGCGACCGAACACCCAGTGCTTGCGCACTCGGAGTACCGCCCGGTGGACGAGATCGTGCGCACCGGCAAGCGCTTCGAGGTGGTCAGCGAATACCAGCCGGCCGGTGACCAGCCGGCCGCGATCGACGAGCTGGAACGCCGGATCCGTGCAGGGGAGAAGGACGTCGTCCTCCTCGGCGCCACGGGTACCGGCAAGTCTGCTACGACGGCGTGGCTCATCGAGCGTCTCCAGCGCCCTACGTTGGTGATGGCGCCGAACAAGACGTTGGCCGCACAGTTGGCCAACGAGTTGCGGGAAATGCTGCCGCACAACGCCGTCGAGTACTTCGTCTCGTACTACGACTACTACCAACCCGAGGCGTACATCGCGCAGACGGACACATACATCGAGAAGGACAGCTCGATCAACGACGACGTCGAGCGGCTGCGTCACTCGGCGACGTCGAACCTGCTGTCGCGCCGCGATGTCGTGGTGGTGGCGTCGGTGTCGTGCATCTACGGCCTCGGCACACCGCAGTCGTACCTCGATCGCTCGGTCGAGCTCCAAGTCGGTGACGAGGTGCCGCGCGACGCTCTGCTGCGGCTGCTCGTCGACGTCCAGTACACCCGCAACGACATGTCCTTCACCCGCGGCACGTTCCGGGTGCGCGGCGACACGGTGGAGATCATCCCGTCCTACGAGGAGCTCGCGGTGCGCATCGAGTTCTTCGGTGACGAGATCGAGGAGCTGTACTACCTGCATCCGTTGACCGGCGACATCATCCGCAAAGTCGACTCGCTGCGGATCTTCCCGGCCACGCACTACGTCGCCGGACCCGAGCGCATGGCGGCGGCGATCTCCTCGATCGAGCAGGAACTCGAGGAGCGGCTTTCCGAATTGGAGGGCCAGGGCAAGCTACTCGAAGCCCAGAGACTGAGGATGCGGACCAACTACGACATCGAGATGATGCGCCAGGTCGGCTTCTGCTCCGGCATCGAGAACTATTCGCGGCACATCGACGGCCGCGGCCCCGGCACGGCGCCGGCGACGCTGATCGATTACTTCCCCGAAGACTTCCTGCTGGTCATCGACGAGTCCCACGTCACGGTGCCGCAGATCGGCGGCATGTACGAAGGCGACATGTCGCGCAAGCGCAACCTTGTCGACTTCGGTTTCCGCCTGCCCTCAGCGGTCGACAACCGGCCCCTGACCTGGGAGGAGTTCGCCGACCGGATCGGCCAGACGGTGTACCTGTCGGCCACCCCCGGCCCCTACGAGCTCAGCCAGACCGGCGGCGAGTTCGTCGAGCAGGTCATTCGCCCCACCGGTCTGGTCGATCCGCATGTCATCGTCAAACCGACCAAGGGTCAGATCGACGATCTGATCGGCGAGATCCGCAAGCGCACCGAGCGCGACGAGCGTGTGCTGGTCACGACACTGACCAAGAAGATGGCCGAGGATCTCACCGATTACCTCCTCGAGATGGGTATCCGCGTCCGGTACCTGCATTCCGAGGTCGACACCCTGCGCCGCGTCGAACTGCTCCGGCAGTTGCGGTTGGGGGAGTACGACGTGCTCGTGGGCATCAACCTTCTGCGTGAGGGCCTCGACCTGCCCGAGGTGTCGCTGGTGGCGATCCTCGACGCGGACAAGGAAGGCTTCCTGCGATCGCCCCGCAGCCTCATCCAGACCATCGGGCGTGCGGCGCGCAACGTCTCCGGCGAAGTGCACATGTACGCGGACACCATGACCGACTCGATGAAGCAAGCCATCGACGAGACCGAGCGACGCCGCGCCAAGCAGATCGCCTACAACAAGGAACACGGCATCGACCCGAAGCCGTTGCGCAAGAAGATCGCCGACATTCTCGATCAGGTGTACCGCGAGGCGGACGACACCGAGGCGGTCGAGGTCGGAGGCTCGGGACGTAACGCGTCGCGTGGGCGGCGGGCGCAGGGTGAGCCAGGGCGTGCGGCCACCTCCGGCATCGTGGAAGGCCGCGACACCACGAACATGCCGCGTGCGGAGTTGGCTGATCTGATCAAGCAGATGACCGACCAGATGATGACAGCAGCGCGCGATCTGCAGTTCGAGTTGGCCGCCCGCATCCGTGACGAGATCGCCGATCTGAAGAAGGAACTGCGCGGTATGGATGCCGCGGGCCTGAAGTAATCCGAGCAGTCGACCACCCATGACCGACACCGCACACGGTGCCGCCGGGAGCTGGCGCGAGCTGCTGGGACCGAAGAACCTCGGCGCCGCGACCGTGCTCGCCGGCGGGGTCGCCTTGTACGCCACCAACGAGTTCCTGACCATCAGCTTGATGCCCAGCGCGGTGGCCGAGATCGGCGGTCACCGCTTCTACGCGTGGGTGACAACGGTGTATCTCGTCGGATCGGTGATGGCGGCCACAACCGTGCACGCGTTGTTGATGAAGGCGGGACCGCGGTGGGCCTATCTGCTCGGTCTCGGCGTCTTCAGCCTCGGCAGCTTCGGGTGTGCAGTAGCTCCGAGCATGGAGATCTTGTTGGTCGGCCGCACGGTGCAGGGTGCTGCGGGCGGTCTTCTCGCTGGGCTCGGATACGCCGTCATCAATACCGCCCTGCCGAGTGCGCTGTGGACCAGAGCGTCAGCGTTGGTGTCGGCGATGTGGGGTGTCGGGACGCTGGTGGGGCCGGCTGCCGGTGGTCTGTTCGCGCAATTCAGTTCCTGGCGTTGGGCATTCGGTGTGTTGGTGGTGATGACGGCCGCCATGGCGGTTCTGGTGCCCATCGCACTGCCATCCGAACAGAGAGTCTCGACCGAGATCCGTGTTCCGATTCGCTCCCTGGTGCTGCTCGGTGCGGCGGCTCTGGTGGTGAGTATCGCCGGTATTCCGTCCGACGCGCGGTGGACCTCGGTACTGGTGGTCGCCGCGGTGCTGCTGGTGGTGGTGTTCGTGTACGTCGACCGGCGGGCGGCGGCATCGGTACTTCCGCCGAGCACTTTCGGCCCAGGACCGTTGAAGTGGATCTATCTGACGCTGGGTGCGTTGATGGCAGCCACGATGGTCGACATGTATGTGCCGTTCTTCGGTCAGCGGCTCGCGCACCTGACGCCCGTGGCGGCCGGCTTTCTCGCCGCGGGTCTGGCCATCGGCTGGACGTCCGCCGAGATCGTCAGTGCGTCGTTGAACCGCCACCGGGTCATCGTCCGTACGGTGACGGTGGCTCCGCTGGTGATGGCAGCAGGACTGGTGATCGGCGCGGTGACGCAGCATGAGGACGCGTCGGCGCTGCTGGTGGCCTGCTGGGCGATCGGGTTGACGCTCAGCGGGGTCGGCATCGGCGTGGCGTGGCCGCATCTGTCGGCGTGGGCGATGGGCAAGGTGGCCGACCCGGCCGAGGGACCGATCGCTGCCGCGGCCATCAACACCGTTCAGATCATTTCGGCCGCCTTCGGCGCGGCGCTGGCCGGTGTAGTCGTCAACCTGTCCGATCGGGGAGACGCGACTGCCGCGCGGTGGCTGTTCGGCAGCTTCGCAGTCCTGGCGCTGTTGACGGTGATCGCCTCGTCGAGGAGCACGCGCCCCGCTTATCGCTCACGATGATCGTAAATCTGTGCTGCGGCAAGCCGCTTTGGCATCGTCAGTGCCACTGCGGGTGTGGCTGAGTGGCTAGGCACCGGCCTGCAAAGCCGTTTACACGGGTTCGAATCCCGTCACTCGCTCGCAGAGCAGTCCAGCGCAGCGCAGTCTTCCGCGTCAGGCGGCGTCGAAGGTGACGAGGTCGATGTTGAGTCGGCCTTCGAGGAGGCTGAGTTTTCGGCGGACTGGTGGTCCGGGTAGTGGTGGGGCGGTGGAGTGGTAGACCGCGCCGGTGGGGGTGCGGAATACGGCGGTGTGTTCGCCGTTGTTGATTTCGGTACGGACGTGCCAGCCGGGAGCTTCTTTGGCGTAGTTGCAGGCTTCGCAGAGCCCTTCTCCATTGAGGGCGTTGGTCGGTCCGCCGTTGCGGGCGGGGGTGGCGTGGTCGTGGTGGCGGATGGGTGCGTTGCAGTACGGGGTACGGCAGGTCTGATCCCGTAATTCGATGAAGCGGGCCAGGCCTTTGGGGAAGATGCGCGCCTTCGACTCCATGGCGACCAGTTGTCCGGTGCCGGGGTGGTGGTAGAGGCGGCGCAGGGTGGCTTTGGTGTTCTCGTCGAGGGCGGCGTCGCGGATCAGTTTGCGTAGCACGGTGGCTGGGGCGGGGCCGTAGCCGGTGACCCAGCCGGGGCAGTCGTCCTCGCCGAACAGTGTGGTGTCGGCGAGCACCAGGTTCAGCGTCATCGGTATCGGCGCCTCTGCGGGTCGGCCGGTGACGCGTTGGTAGATGGTCTCGGCCATGATCTGGCCGCGTGGGCGGCCGTCGAAGGTCATGTCGGCTTCGCGCTTGCAGGCGGCGTAGATGCCCACGCTTTGGGCCATCGGCAGGCGCACGGTGACTTCGGCCATGGTGTCGGAGACCGGGCGCACCCGCACACCCGGGTCTTTGACAGCGCGGCGGCCGCGTTCGACGACTGCGGCGGCATCGAGGTGGGCGGTGATCTTTTTGGCTTCGGCTTCGACGCGGGCATCGCCCCAGCCGAGCAGCCTCGACGGATCACCGCAGAGCTGTTGGTCGAGTTGGCGGCGGTGCTCGAGGCTCAGGCAGGCTGATGCGCGCACGACCAGGGTGGCCCGCCATTCGGAGAGCACCCCGGATTCCAATGCCGCCAGGGTGTAGGGCATTTCGTGGACCAGGGCTTTGGCGAACCCGAGGTGCTGGCCGCCGCGCACCGGCGCCTCGCGGCGGGCCAGGGCGATCTCGGTGGTCAACCCCTTCCCGCGTTTGGCTTTGGGAACGTCGTCGGCGTCTTCACGGGCGGCGCGTTTGGCCGCCCACAACGCCGTGGCGCGGGCTTGCATCGCAGCCGCCCGGGCCTTGAGGGTCTCGAGACCTTCGACCACTGCACGCAGCTCAGCCTCGCCGGCAGCGTCCGAGACATCGAACAAACTTTCGAACACGCCACTGATGTTAATCAGCGCCACCGACAAGGATGGAGGACCTCGCTGTCGAGCCGGGTTCGAGCCGGCGGTAACTTTGCTCAATGCTCTCGATGACGACGTGCCGATGACGTGGGCGCTTCTGGGCTGCGCGATCGTGTGCGAGGTGGCGGCCACATTGTCTCTCAAAGGCTCACAAACGATGCCGGTTCTCTATGGCGTAGTCGTCGCCGGGTACATCGCCTCGTTCGTGTTCTTGGCGCTGGTCCTCCGGCGCGGGATGGCCTTGGGCGTCGCATACGGCATCTGGGGTGCAAGCGGGGTGGCGTTGACGGCACTTCTGTCGGCACTGCTCTTCGGGGAGGCCCTGACCGCCATGACGGGTATCGGTCTGGGCTTCATCATCGCCGGCGTTCTGCTCGTCGAGTCGGGGGCGCGCAATCACACCACCACCAACGGTCGATAGCGCATGGCCTACCTACTCCTGACCTCTGCGATCCTCACGGAAATCGTTGCCACCCTTGCACTTCGGGTCGCCGCAACCCGACGGCCGGTGTTCTACGTCGTCGTGATCATCGGTTACGTGGCGGCGTTCGCGATGCTCGCGGCATCGTTGCGCCACGGGATGCCGCTTGGAGTCGCTTACGGAATCTGGACGGCTGCCGGGGTGGCTCTGACGGCTGTCGCCTCGCGCGTGCTGTTCAGTGAACCGCTCACCGCCAAGATGGTCAGCGGCATCGCGCTCATCGGCGTCGGCGTCCTGCTCGTCGAAACTGGTGGCATGCACTGACGCGGCCCGTATTATCCGCAAACTTCGGCCCGACGCCACTTTGTTGCAACACGATTCGGCATCCATACGATCACCGTTGTATTGATCTGCTGTACTAATTTGCTGATCTTGTGCCAGCGTGTTTGCGTGCGCAGTCTTCGATCGGCTCGGGTGCTCGGTGCCGCGGCGATGTCGGCTGTACTCGTCGTCCTCGCGACCGTCCAAGCTCCCGTCGTCGTGGCCGCCGCGTGCCCAGACGTCGAGGTGGTCTTCGCCAGAGGGACAAGTTCGCGGGCGGGGCTCGGCAGCGTCGGCAAGGCGTTCGTCGATTCCCTGAAGTGGAAGCTGCTCGGCAAGAAGGTTTCGGTCTACGCCGTGAATTATCCCGCCAGCTGGAACTTTTCGAAGTCCACCTCTCAGGGCGCACTCGACGCCAACAAGCACGTGCAATACGTCGCAGGTATGTGTCCGGAGACGAAAATCGTCCTCGGCGGCATGTCCCAGGGCGCCGGCGTGATCGACCTCATTCTGATCGGCAACAGGACGATCTGGTTTTTCCGTCCGGCGCCGTTGCCCGATTCCATGGTCAAGCATGTCGCAGCGGTGGCCGTCTTCGGCAACCCGGCCCGCGACATCTACGGTGGCGGGCCGCTGACGTCAATGAGCCCGCTGTACGGACACAAGGCGATCGATTTGTGCGCAGACGGCGATCCGTATTGCTCCAGGGGGCGAAACTTCTTTGCCCACTTCGCCTATACGCGTAACGGTATGACGGATGAAGCCGCCACCTTCGCCGCGCGGCGAGTTCTGGGCAAAGACACCTGAGTTGCTCGTGACCGACGAGACTCTGCGCGGTATCGGTTGGACAACCATCCAACGGCGGTCGATCGCAGACAAGATACGTTCTGTCCGGGGCGGGGCAGGTGAAGGAGAGTCAAAGAAAAGTCATGGCACGCAACGCCTCTCGTAGCGCAACGACGGCCCTTGCAGCCGGCGTCGTGGGTCCCCTGCTGATCTGGTGCGGGCCTGTGGCGGCCGAACCCAGCCCGGGCGTGCCGTGCCTGGACCTTGTGCAGCACCTGGCAGCCGAGCCGCCCAGTATCCCGGATCCCCTCGGAACTGCCGCGAACGTCATCGACGGGATCGTCCCGACGCAACCGCCGAGCCTGCCGTCCATCCCGGTCGCAGAGGTGGCTCATGGCGTCGCCGCCATGGCGGCCCCCGGCCCGCTACCCGACGGCGTGGTGTCCGCAGCAGCGCTGGAGGCGGCGCCGCTCGTCCATGCCGCCGGAGGCCCGCCCGCACCGATGGCAGTCGCTCCCGTACCGGCCGCGCTTCCGCCGGTGCCCGCCGTGCTTCCGCCCGTGCCTGCGGTGCCCGCCGTGCTTCCGCCCGCGCCGGCAGTGTCTGCCGCGCCGGTCGCAGCTCCCGTCGTACCCGAGGCGCTCGTGGTTCCGCCCGCTCCAGCCGCGGAGGCGGCAGCGCCGGTCGTCGAGGCCGCTGCCCCCGCACCACCGGTCATCGAAGTTGCTCCCGCCGACGCCGTCGCTGCGCTGCCCGCTGAACCTGTTGTCCCACAGGCGGTTCCGGTGGCCGAGACCGATTCGGTCATCGAAGCAGGCGCGGTCATCGTCGACGAACAGGTGGCAGCCGTCGTACCCGAGGTCGCGCCGGTGTTGCACGCCGCAGGCGGGCCAGGCGTGGTCGCTGCACCCGGGCCGGTCGTTCCGGTGGTGCCTGCCGGAACTCCGGCCGTGCCGGTACCTGCCATACCTCTGGGCGACGTTCTTCCAGCCATACCGTTCCTGCCGGCGAAACTACCGATGCCGACTGACCTCGTCTGTGAGGGCACTGCCTGGTCGGCAGGCGTGGACGATGCCGAGGTGTCCGATGCCTCGTCTCCGGCGTCACGGCATGAGCAGTGGTGACTGCCCCCTCCAATGTCGTTGCTGCAAAGGGATGTACCCCTCGTCCCGCGCGGGCGGGACAGGTGAGGTTGACGTCACAGCACCTATCTCTTGCAGCAACGATGGCATCTTGGTGTGGTGATTCGTGCCCATGCCCGCGTGATACCGGGTTAATGTCTCGGGTGGCCTTTGAACTGACACTGGGAGGATATGGATGAGCGCCTATCAAACCGTGGTGGTTGGTACGGACGGATCTGATTCGTCGTTGCGTGCCGTCGACCGCGCGGGTCAGATTGCTGCCGGCGCGAACGCGAGGCTCGTCATCGCGACGGCCTACTTCCCGCAGGGCGAGGATCAGCGCGCCGCTGATGTGCTCAAGGACGAGGGCTACAAGATGTCGGGCAATGCCCCGATCTACGCGATCCTGCGCGAAGCCCGCGACCGCGCGAAGGCGGCCGGCGCACAGAACATCGAAGAGAAGGCTGTCGTCGGCGCACCCGTCGACGCGCTGGTCGACCTGGCCGAGGAGGTCAAAGCAGACCTCCTCGTCGTCGGCAACGTCGGGCTGAGCACGATCGCGGGGCGCCTGTTGGGATCTGTGCCGGCGAACGTGGCGCGGCGGTCCAAGACGGACGTGCTCATCGTGCACACGTCCTGATCGAAGATCTGAGCGGAAGGACCCTGGGTCGGTGACCGACCCAGGGTCCTTCGCTATCAGGTGTTGGAGGCCTTCGCGATGGCGGTGATGGCGGCGTCCAGCGTGGCGTTGAACTCCTCGTCACTCTGCTGGGCGGTCAGGCCCTCGGTGAGCGCGCGCGAGAAGCTCGCGATCACACCCTGGTTGGCGGCCAGCTTCTCGCAGGCCTCCTCCCGGCTGTAACCGCCCGACAGGGCCACCACACGCAGAACCTTCGGATGGTCGACCAGCTCTCGGTACAGGTTGGTCTCCGTCGGCAACGTCAGCTTGAGCATGACGGCCTGATCGTCATCGAGGCTGTTGACACCCTTGAGCAGGGCGGCCTTCAGCTGCTCTTCGGCCTTCGCCTTCTCCGGGCTGTGGATGTCGACCTCGGGTTCGATGATCGGTACCAGGCCCGCGCCGAGGATCTGTCGACCGATCTCGAACTGCTGGTCGACCACGGCTTCGAGACCGTCGCCGGGCAGCTTGATGACCGAACGCATCTTGGTGCCGAAGACGCCCTTGTCCCGCGCTCGGCCCAGCAGGTCGTCGAGGCCCGGGATGGGCTTCATCACCTGTGCGCCGTCCTTCTCCTCGGCAAGCCCTTTGTCGACCTTCAGGAACGGCACGATCTTCTTGACATCCCACAGGTACTCGGCGGTGGGCCGGCCCTCGACCTCACGGTCCATCGTGTCCTCGAACAGGATGGCGCCGAGAACGCGCTCGCCGTCGAAGCTCGGGCTGGTGATGATGCGGGTGCGCATCTCGTGCACGAGGTCGAACATCTCCGCATCGCTGGAGTACGCATCCTCGGCGATGCCGTAGAGCTTCAGCGCCTTGGGCGTGCTGCCGCCGCTCTGATCGAGCGCGGCAATGAAGCCGGCACCGCTCTGCGCCTTCTTGAACTGATCGCTACTCATGTTCCCTTCCTGACTACCTCGTCACCATTGACTCACCAGCCACGCTCGCGCCATTCGCCCAGATGCGGGCGCTCGGTCCCGAGTGTGGTGTCGTCGCCGTGTCCTGGATACACCACGGTCTGATCTGCGAACACATCGAACACCCTGCTGGTGACATCACCCAGCAGCTGCTCGAAGTCGCCTTCTTTCCAGGTCTTTCCGACGCCGCCGGGAAACAGGCAGTCGCCGGTGAACAGATGCACCCGGTCGTCGGTCGCCGGGCCGCTCAACGCCAATGCCACCGAGCCGGGGGTGTGCCCGCGGAGATGGATGACGTCGAAGCGCAGCGCCCCGATATCGACAGTGTCTCCGCCGGTCAGCACCGTGTCCGGAGCGACGGGCAGAGGTCCGGCGTCCAGCGGGTGCGCAGCGGTGGGCGCCCCGGTCGAGCGCACCACCTCTTCCAGCGCCAGCCAGTGGTCCTGGTGCTGATGGCTGGTCACGATCAGAGACAGTTTGGGCGCGTGCTCCTCGATCAGGCTCAACAAGATCGCCGGATCGTTGGCCGCGTCGATGAGCAAGGTCTCACCCGTCTGGGAACAGGTCACCAGGTACGCGTTGTTGTCCATGGGGCCCACCGACACCTTGATGATCGACGCACCGGGAAGGGTGCGTCGGGCCGCAGTCTGCGGCTCGACGTGGCCCGTGTAGTTGTCGTCGACTGTCGTCATGATCGTCACGTTACTTTGCCTGGTAAAGCGCGTGGAGACACCATCGGTGAAACGTGATGGAACCGTCGGCGGGCAACGTGTCGGCGGGCTTGTCGGTGGGCACACCTAGCATGGTTTCTGAATTGCGTCCCGGTTGCACTCCGGACGCTATGGGCATGACTTGAAAGGACATCGTTGGCTGACCGCCTGATTGTCAAGGGTGCCCGGGAGCACAACCTTCGTGGCGTCGATCTGGACCTGCCGCGCGACGCGATGATCGTGTTCACCGGGCTCTCGGGCTCCGGTAAATCATCGCTGGCGTTCGACACCATCTTCGCCGAAGGGCAGCGCCGCTACGTCGAGTCGTTGTCGGCATACGCTCGCCAGTTCCTCGGGCAGATGGACAAACCCGACGTCGACTTCATCGAAGGGCTCTCGCCCGCGGTGTCGATCGACCAGAAGTCCACCAACCGCAACCCGCGGTCCACGGTGGGCACCATCACCGAGGTTTACGACTACCTGCGCCTGCTGTACGCCCGCGCGGGCACGCCGCACTGCCCTGTCTGCGGCGAGCGCATCGCCCGGCAGACGCCGCAGCAGATCGTCGACCAGGTCCTGGCCATGGACGAAGGACTGCGCTTCCAGGTTCTCGCGCCGGTGGTGCGCACCCGCAAGGGCGAGTTCGTCGACCTCTTCGAGAAGCTCAACACGCAGGGCTACAGCCGTGTGCGGGTCGACGGGGTGGTGCACTCGCTGACGGACCCGCCGAAGCTCAAGAAGCAGGAGAAGCACGACATCGAGGTGGTCGTCGACCGCCTGACCGTCAAGTCCAGCGCCAAGCAGCGGCTGACCGACTCGGTGGAGACGGCGCTGAACCTCGCCGACGGCATCGTCGTCCTCGAGTTCGTCGACCGCGACGACGACCATCCGCACCGCGAACAGCGGTTCTCGGAAAAGCTGGCCTGCCCGAACGGGCACCCGCTGGCCGTCGACGATCTCGAGCCGCGTTCGTTCTCGTTCAACTCGCCGTACGGCGCATGTCCTGAATGTCTGGGCCTCGGCATCAAGAAAGAGGTCGACGCGGACCTGGTCATCCCGGACCCCGACCTCACCCTCGCCGAGGGCGCGATCGCACCATGGGCGATGGGGCACACCGCCGAGTACTTCACCCGGATGCTGTCCGGTCTCGGCGACCAACTCGGCTTCGATGTGAACACGCCGTGGAAGAAGCTCCCCGCCAAGGCTCGGCGCGCCATTCTCGAGGGCTGCGACGAGCAGGTCCATGTGCGCTACAAGAACCGCTACGGGCGCACCCGGTCGTACTACGCGGACTTCGAAGGCGTGATGGCCTACCTGCATCGCCGCATGGAGCAGACCGACTCCGAGCAGATGAAAGAGCGGCTCGAGGGCTACATGCGCGACGTGCCGTGCCCCGAATGCGACGGCACCCGGCTCAAGCCCGAGATCCTCGCCGTGACGATGACGGCCGGATCCTTCGGTGCCAAGTCCATCGCCGAAGTCGCCGAGTTGTCCATCGCCGAGTGCGCCCAGTTCCTCAACGCGCTGACGCTCGGGCCGCGGGAAGCCGCGATCGCGGGGCAGGTTCTCAAGGAGATCCAGTCGCGGCTGGGCTTCCTGCTCGACGTCGGACTCGATTACCTCTCGCTGTCTCGTGCGGCGGGCACGCTGTCAGGTGGTGAGGCGCAACGCATCCGGTTGGCCACCCAGATCGGGTCGGGACTGGTCGGGGTGCTCTACGTCCTCGACGAGCCCTCCATCGGGCTGCACCAGCGCGACAACCGCCGGTTGATCGACACGCTGGTGCGGTTGCGCGACCTCGGCAACACCCTGATCGTGGTCGAGCACGACCTCGACACCATCGCCCATGCCGACTGGGTGGTCGACATCGGCCCAGCAGCCGGTGAACACGGCGGTCAGATCGTGCACAGCGGAACCTACGCCGACCTCCTGAAGAACCCGGAATCCATTACGGGCGCCTATCTTTCGGGCAAGGAGGAAATCGAGGTCCCCGCGATGCGGCGGGTCGTCGACAAGAAGCGTCAGTTGACCGTCGTCGGTGCGCGCGAGCACAACCTGCGCGGCATCGATGTCGCGTTCCCGCTCGGCGTGCTCACCTCGGTGACGGGTGTGTCGGGCTCGGGGAAGTCCACTCTGGTCAACGACATCCTCGCATCGGTGCTGGCGAACAAGCTCAACGGCGCGCGGTTGGTGCCGGGTCGTCACACCCGGATCAACGGACTCGACCAGCTGGACAAGCTGGTGCGGGTCGACCAGTCGCCGATCGGGCGGACCCCGCGGTCGAACCCGGCCACCTACACCGGGGTGTTCGACAAGATCCGCACGCTGTTCGCCGCCACCACCGAGGCCAAGGTCCGCGGCTACCAGCCCGGCCGGTTCTCGTTCAACGTCAAAGGCGGCCGCTGCGAGGCGTGCTCGGGCGACGGCACCATCAAAATCGAGATGAACTTCCTGCCGGACGTGTACGTCCCGTGCGAGGTCTGCCACGGCGCGCGGTACAACCGCGAAACCCTCGAGGTGCACTACAAGGGCAAGACCATCGCCGAGGTGCTGGACATGTCGATCGAAGAGGCCGCGGAGTTCTTCGCGCCCATCAGTTCGATTCACCGGTACCTCAAGACGCTGGTCGACGTCGGACTCGGGTACGTGCGACTCGGGCAGCCGGCACCGACGCTGTCGGGTGGCGAGGCTCAACGCGTGAAGCTGGCTTCCGAACTGCAGAAGCGTTCGACAGGACGGACCATCTACATCCTCGACGAGCCCACCACAGGTCTACACTTCGAGGACATCCGCAAGCTGCTCACCGTCATCAACGGCCTTGTGGACAAAGGCAATACGGTCATCGTCATCGAACACAACCTCGATGTCATCAAGACTTCCGACTGGATCATCGACATGGGTCCCGAGGGCGGATCTGGCGGTGGCACCGTGGTGGCGACCGGTACTCCGGAGGAAGTCGCGGCCAGCCCCGACAGCTACACCGGCCACTTCCTGGCCGAGACGTTGGGGATGGCTCGGCCGACGCTGAAGTCGAAGCCGAAGTCGCGTAGCCGCAACAAGGTCAGCGCCTGAAGTCGGGTCATCTGCAGGCCGGCGACGGGAACCGCGGATTCACCCGCACCCCAGCCAACCATTCGGTCAGCGCGTCGGCTTGCCGCGAAAGCGCGGTGCGCGCACGGCCGTTGATGTCTTCGAGCAGCAGCAATTCCACCCGCCCGTCGGTGTCCTGCCGCCATGCGCCGACGATGCGGCCGTCCACCCACACCGTCGGACCCGCGTTGCCGTTGCGGTCGAACACCGCCTCGCGATGTTCGCCCAGATACCAGTCGCGGTCGAACCAGCCCATCGTGGTCACGTCCAATCCTGGCAGCAGCGCACACCACGGCTCCGCAGCGGAACCGGGATCTTCGTCACCGGGCAGCACGTAGCCGGCCGTCCCCTCCATGTCGACCTCGACGGCCTCCACGTCGGCCAGCGCCTGCCGCGCCCAGCCGAGGGTGTTGCCGAACCACCATTTGACGTCGGTCACCGTCGCCGGTCCGAACGTCCACAGCCACCGCCGGACCAATTCAGCGCGGGCCTGCTCGGGGCCGACCGGGTCAGCCGGAGGCAGCCACTGCTCGGCGGACACCCACCGCGGTCGTGACGCGGTCCAGCCGCCGTCGTTGGGTCCACGGGCGATCACGCCGCGGGCGGCCAGGACCGTCAGCACCCGTGGCGCCAGGTGCGCCTGCCCGCCGTACGACTTACCGGGTGCGGGGTCGTGTGTTCCGGCCAACTCCGGCAGCGTCTCCCGAAGTTGACGCGCCGTGGAGGGTCCCTGTCGCTGCAGATGGCCCACGACCGCCGCGGCCGCGGTCTCCAGCCAGGCCGCCCCGTCGCCCCCCACCCCCGATTTCTCGACGTCGGCGACAAGTCGACGCGTCTCGTTGGCCGCCACCCGGTCGCTGGCCGCCACCTGCACCGCAGCGAAATCCTCCGCGCGGATCGTCCACAGCGTCCGGCGCATCGCAAGCTGCTTGACCAGTGAACGCCGTTCGTAGAGAGCGTCATTCAGATCCGAGACCGCGAATCCGGGCAGTCGCGCCCACAGCGACAGATACGGCGTGGCCGGGTCAGTCCCATGCAGGCCCACCAGCGAACCGGTCACCGACTCGACCGACGCGCCGGTGGTGGCGGCGTCAGGAACCAGATGATGGCGCCGGGCCAGCCGGGCGCGTCGCTGCTCCACCGTGAATCGCTGCACGGCACGACGGTAGCCGTGGGGACCGACAGGACATGGCCTGTTACCGATCACCTTCGGACATCGACTTACGGATCTGGGCGAGCTTCTCGGCGGCTGCACGCTGCCGCGCGTCGTACTGCTCCTCGACGCCGCGGCCCTCCGGCGTCTCGGAGGCCAGTTCTGCCGATCCGATCGCGGTACCGAAGCGGGTCTCGATCTTCTCGCGCACCGCATCGAACGTCGGTACCCCGTCGGCGGTGTAACCGGTCTCTTCCGGCGGGACCGGTTGGGGCTGGGGTGTCACTTCCTCGGGCATGAAACCACGCTACTGCGCACGCGCTACCGCGGCTTGGCCAGCGGGAACGGCAGCGTCTCGCGGATCGAGCGTCCCGTGATCAACATGACCACCCGGTCGACGCCCATACCGAGACCGCCCGTCGGAGGCATGGCGTACTCCATGGCCTGAAGGAAGTCCTCGTCGAGCTCCATGGCTTCCGGATCACCGCCGGCGGCCAGCAGCGACTGCTCCTGCAGGCGCCGCCGCTGCTCCACCGGATCGGTGAGCTCGCTGTAGGCGGTGCCCAGCTCGACGCCCCAGGCGACCAGGTCCCACCGTTCCGCGACACCGGCGATGCTGCGATGCGGCCGGGTCAGCGGCGAGACCGAGGTCGGGAAGTCCTTGTAGAACGTCGGCTCCTGGGTCTGGTCCTCGACAAGGTGCTCGTAGAGCTCGAGCACCACCGCTCCGGCGTCCCAGTGCGTCAGGTACCCGACTCCGACCGCGTCGCACAGTCGGCGCAGCGTCGCGAGGTCGGTGTCGGGGCCGATGTGCTCGCCGAGCGCCTCTGACACCGCGTCGTGGACCGTCTTGACCGCCCACTGCCCGGAGATGTCGACCGGTTCGAGGACACCGTCGTCGCGTGGACGCAGGAACACCTGGGCGCCGTTGGCGGCCAGCGCCGCGTTCTGGATCAGTTCCCGACAGCCGTCGATCCAGACGTGGTAATCAGCGTGCGCCTGATAGGCCTCCAGCAACGTGAACTCGGGATTGTGGCTGAAGTCGACACCTTCGTTGCGGAACGCGCGGCCCAATTCGAAGACGCGCTCGACACCACCGACGCACAACCGCTTCAGATACAGCTCCGGCGCAATGCGCAGATAGAGGTCCAGGTCGTAGGCGTTGATGTGGGTCAGGAACGGGCGGGCATTGGCGCCGCCGTGGATCTGCTGCAGGATCGGCGTCTCGACTTCGAGAAAGCCCTTGCCCACCAGTGTTTCCCGGATGGCGTGCAGGACACCGCTGCGGGCTCTGATCAGGTCGCGGGCATCGGTGTTGACGGCCAGGTCGACGTAGCGGGCGCGCACCCGGGCCTCCTGATCGGTCAGCCCCTTCCACTTGTCCGGCAGGGGGCGCAGGCACTTGCCGATCAGGCGCCACCGGGTCGACAGCAGCGACCAGACCCCGGATCGGCTGTGGCCCATCGTCCCCGTGGCCTCGACGAGGTCCCCGAGATCGATCGCGCCGGTGAAATCCGCGGCTGTGCCGTCGGCGAGCAACGAGTTGTCGAGCACCAGCTGGATTTCGCCCGACCAGTCCCGCAGCTGTACGAACAAGACGCCGCCGTAGTCGCGCAGCCGTAACACCCGACCGGCGACCGTGACGACCGTGCCATCCGGTGAGGCGAGGGCTTGCGCCACGGTGTGACTCGGCGGCGCACCGACGGGATAGGCATCGATCCCGTTGTCCTGCAACGTCTTCAGCTTTGCCATCCGGACCCGAACCTGTTCGGGCAGCCGTGGGGTGTGGTCGCCGGGGGACTGGTCGTGGATCGTCGTGGCGTCCGGTGCGGTGCCGTCGCTGTGCAGCATGCCAGTGGCCACCAGAGCGCCCGGCGCCGACACGTGCCGACCCGTGTGGGGTTGTTCGTGGCGCCGCGAGAACGGCAGCACCAGAAAGCCTTCGGCGATCACCGACGCGACGCCGACACGCGGCAGCTCGCGGGTGTCCTCGTAGCAGGCGTACCGCGGCACCCACTCCGGCTGGTACTTCATGTTGGACCGGTACAGCGTCTCGAGTTGCCACCACCGGGAGAAGAACACCAACAGCCAACGCCACAACCGCGCGACCGGGCCGGCGCCCAGCTGGGCACCCTGTTCGAAGGCCGAGCGGAACATCGCGAAGTTCAGCGACACCCGCGTGATACCGATGTCCTCGGCCTGCAGACACAGCTCACTGACCATCAACTCGACGGTGCCGTTGGGGGATTGAGGGGAGCGTCTCATCAGGTCGAGCGACGCCCCGGTGGTGCCCCACGGCACCAGGGACAGCATCGCCACGACGTCGTCGCCGACGACCGCCTCGACCAGCAGACAGTCGCCGTCTGCGGGGTCGCCGAGCCGACCCAACGCCATGGAGAAGCCGCGCTCGTCGGCGGTGTCCCGCCATTCGTCGGCGCGCCGGATCACGGCGGCCATCTCGTCGTCGCTCAACATGCGGTGCCGACGTACCCGGACCTCGACACCGGCCCGCCGGGCGCGGGTGACGGCTTGCCGCACCGCCCGCATGTCCGGCCCGGAAAGTCGGAAGTCGTTGGTGTGCAGGATCGCTTCGTCACCGAGCTGCAGCGCACTGAGCCCGGCGCCGCTGAACGCCTGGGCTCCGACCGCCGAAGCTCCCATGACTCCCGGTGCCCACCCGTAGCGCTGACACAGCTGCAGCCACGCGTCGATCGCAGACGGCCACGCCGTCGGATCGCCGACCGGGTCGCCGCTGGCCAGACACACCCCGACCTCGACGCGGTAGGTGACCGCGGCGCGCCCGTTGGCGGCGAACACGACCGCCTTGTCCCGGCGCGTGGCGAAGTAGCCCAGCGAATCGTTCTTGCCGAACGCCTCGAGCAGACCGCGAATCGCCGACTCGTCCTCTCCGGTGAGGGCGTTGGCCGCGCGCTGCGACTGGAACAGCACGATCGCCGCGGTCATCAGCGCCAGTGCGCCGAACAGCCCGAGCAGGGCATTGACGAACACGTGCGGTTCGCCGCTGAACGAGTCCGCGTCGACGCCGGCGAAGGCGCTGACCCTGTTCAGGGCGTACCAGAAGCGGTACGGGCGTGCCAGCGTTCCGGGAAACACCTCCAGCAATGCCCAGCCGACGAGGGTCCCCAGCCCCATCCCGGCGACCAGCACCAGCGCGGCCTTCAGGAGCGCACCGCGCCGCACCCTGGCCCAGAACTGCCGACGGGCCAAGAGCAGGAACACGATCGCGGCGAGGTGGAAGCTCAGGCCGATCAGCTCTCCGACCTGCTGTGGCCCGCTATCCGCGGCTCTGAACAGTCCGTCGACGTTCCAGATGCCGGCACCGACGAAGTAGCCGACGAGGATCCACCACGCGATCCGTTTACGGGCGGCCAGCGCGGCAGCCAGCAACGCCAACACGAACGCCCACGCGAAACTGGTGTCGGGAAAGTTGAAGATGTAGTCGTCGACGAACTCGCGCGGCACCCTGATCACCGACCGCACGAGCGGTGAGATGCTCGCCAACAGTGACAGCGTCGCGATGACGCCGACAATCCAGCCGGCCGCAGTCGGCACCCATCGATACCTGGACGACGTCGGGCGTGCCGGGGCGGCCGTGATGTGTGTCATAGGCCGCGACACTATTCGCGAAGTCGGCTCGAAGCCCGGCTACCAGACCGGGCCGGTGTACTTCTCCCCGGGACCTTTGCCCGGCTCGTCGGGGGCCGCGCTGGATTCGCGGAAGGCGAGCTGCAGGGTCTTGAGTCCGTCCCGGACCGGTCCGGCGTGCGGGCCGAGATACTCGGCGGACGCGGTGACGAGCCCGGCCAGAGCCGTGATCAGGCGTCGGGCCTCGTCGAGGTCGCGGTGAGGGCTGTCGTCGGGGTCCTCAGCGGACAGTCCGAGCTTCTCGGCGGCCGCGCTCATCAGCATCACGGCGGCCCGGGTGATCACCTCGACGGCGGGGACGTCGGCGAGTTCGCGGACGGGTGGCGGGTCCGCCGATTCGGCGTGTGCAGGAACATCGGTCATAGCTGCTAGACTTGCACGCGCGACCGCCCCGGCGAACGCTGGGCGCACAAGTGGAGTCCCGCTCCCACCGCTGGCCGATGATGATCCAAGGTACAGCGGTCCGGTCACAGGCATCCTGTGATGCCTGTCCTGGTCGGCACCGGGCCCTGCATGACGCAGGGCTTCCTGCTCTTGGTAGCAGCGTGCCGTGGCGTGGGGACTCCTGAGGACAGAAACATAGGAGGCCCCATCAGCACTGAGACCCGCGTCAACGAGCGCATTCGCGTACCTGAGGTTCGCCTGATCGGACCAGGCGGTGAACAGGTAGGCATCGTGCGCATCGAAGATGCCCTCCGCGTCGCCGCGGATGCTGATCTCGATCTCGTCGAAGTAGCTCCGAACGCCAGACCACCGGTCTGCAAGATCATGGACTACGGCAAGTACAAGTACGAGACAGCCCAGAAGGCGCGCGAGTCTCGCAAGAACCAGCAGCAGACCGTCGTCAAAGAGCAGAAGCTGCGTCCCAAGATCGACCCGCACGACTACGAGACCAAAAAGGGTCACGTCATCCGCTTCCTGGAGGCGGGGTCGAAGGTCAAGGTGACGATCATGTTCCGCGGACGCGAGCAGTCGCGGCCGGAACTGGGCTTCCGCCTCCTGCAGCGCCTGGGTGCCGACGTGGCCGAGTACGGCTTCGTCGAGACGTCCGCCAAGCAGGACGGACGCAACATGACGATGGTGCTGGCCCCGCACCGCGGCGCGAAGACTCGTGCCAAGGCGGCGCATGATGCCGACACGCCGTCCCGTGGATCCGGAGACGCGCAGGCCGACAACCAGACCGACTCACAGAACTAGAGGAAACATGCCCAAGGCGAAGACCCACAGCGGCGCTTCGAAGCGGTTCCGCAAGACCGGGACCGGAAAGATCGTGCGCCAGAAGGCCAACCGTAGGCACCTGCTGGAGCACAAGCCGTCCACCCGCACGCGTCGGCTCGCCGGCCGCACCACGGTGTCGGGCAATGACACCAAGCGCATCTCCAAGATGCTGAACGGCTGACGGCCACACTCCGCCAAAGCCGTCGTGACGGATAGTCCAGACGGCTCGAACTGACCCGTACGAGATAGGAACAACCCATGGCACGCGTGAAGCGCGCAGTCAACGCGCAGAAGAAGCGGCGCACAATCCTCAAGGCTTCCAAGGGCTACCGGGGCCAGCGGTCGCGCCTGTACCGCAAGGCCAAGGAGCAGCAGCTGCACTCCCTGACCTATGCCTACCGCGACCGCAAGGCGCGCAAGGGCGACTTCCGCAAGCTGTGGATCACCCGTATCAACGCCGCGGCTCGGGCCAACGGCATCACCTACAACCGGTTGATCCAGGGCCTCAAGGCCGCCGGGGTGGAGGTCGACCGCAAGAACCTCGCCGAGATCGCGGTCAGCGACGCCGCCGCGTTCACCGCGTTGGTCGAGGTCGCCAAGGCCGCGTTGCCCGAGGATGTCAACGCCCCGTCGGGCGAGGCTGCCTGACCCTCACCGAGCGATCTGCCCGGGTGGTCGCAGCGGTCAAGCTGCACCGCCACACCGGGCGCCGCCGCGCCGCACGCTTCCTCGCCGAGGGTCCCAACCTCGTCGAGGCAGCGTTGCGGCGCGGACTTGTTTCAGAGGTCTTCGCGACCGAGACCGCCGCGGAGCGCTTCGACGCGTTGCTGCGCGACGCGCCCGTCGAACTGGTCACCGAGCGCGCCGCAAAAGCGCTGTCGGACACGGTGACACCGGTCGGTCTGGTCGCGGTGTGCTCGATGCCTGAGGTGGACTTGACCACCGTGCTCGCCGGATCCCCGAAGCTGGTCGCCGTACCGGTCGGCACCTCCGAACCCGGCAACGCCGGCACGATCATCCGGGTCGCCGATGCGATGGGTGCTGACGCGGTCGTACTTGCCGGACCCAGCGTCGACCCGTACAACGGCAAATGCCTGCGCGCCTCGGCGGGGAGCATCTTCTCGATACCGGTGGTCAGCGAGGCCGACCCCGACGCCGTCATCACGCAGCTGCGTACGGCCGGAATGCAGGTCATGGCAACCGTTCTCGACGGCGACGTGAGTCTCGATGATGCCGACCTGGCGCCGCGGACCGCGTGGCTGTTCGGTTCGGAAGCCCACGGCCTGCCGACCGCCCTGGCCCACGCCGCCGACCACCGGGTCCACATACCGATGGCAGGCGGCGCCGAGAGTCTGAACATCGCCTCGGCTGCCGCGATCTGTCTGTACCAGAGCGCCCGGGCGCACCGACGCGCCGGTCGTTGATCGCTGCTCACAGCATGCCTGCTGCAATTAGCTGAATTCGCTGGCGCACGTGAGATTTCCGTGCGGAGGGGCCGCGCAAGTCGCCGAACCCGTGGCGCCGGGGCACCCGGAGCTTTCGTTCCTGGGGAACGAATAGCATCCGAACATGCTGTATGGCAGCATTTTTGGCTTGCCAGCAAACGGGTGCTGAGGCGCGTCGATTGCCCGTGGATTTGCTGGCTGTCCGCTTCAACTGGTGCGCGGCACGGTGTCGAACATGGGGTACGCTGATGAAAAATTAGCCCGCGCATATTCAGCGAATGGGCTGGGGGATCGGTTGTGGCAGGGGGAGCCATGAAGCGTCTGGTTGTGTTCATCAGTGCTGTTCTCGTCGGGTTCTCGCCCGGCATCGCTCACGGCGCCACCGCGCTGCTCATGGGGGGAGTGGGGCCTTTCTCCCAACTCGACGAGACGCAGATGGTCACGGCGCTCGGAGGCCATTTCGCCGAATACGACCAGCGGATCAGCGTGCCGTTTCGAGGTTGGGCGACCTTGCCCGTCGCCATCGAGGCTGGTGCTGACAGCATGGTGTCCGCGATCGTCGCCACGCCTGGCCCGAAGACGATCGGTGGAGTGTCCAAGAGCGCGCCGGTGATCGACGAGGTCCTGCGCCGCCTGATGGAGGATCCGAACCGGCCGCCGCGCGAAGAGCTCGACGCCGTGATCTACGGGTACCCGAACCCCACGGAGCTGGCCCGCAGCGGTGTCCAGTACCGTCCGTTGCCCGAGACTCCTTACGACATTCTGCTCGTCAAAGCTCAATACGACGGTGTCGCCGACTGGCCCGACAATCCGCTGAACTTCCTGGCTGTCCTCAACGCTTTGATGGGCATGGGTCAACTGCATGTCGAAGCGGCGTTCTTCGACATCGACGATGTCCCGAGAATCGCTCCGTACTACACCCAGACCACCAACTCGCTCGGCGGAACCACGACGAGCATCCTGATCCCGACGCCGATCCTGCCGCTGCTGCGGCCGCTCGCGCCCAACGGCGTCGAGACGGACTTCGTCCGGTTCCTCGACTCGGTGTTGCGGCCGGTCATCGATCGGGCCTACAACCGTCCCGCAGTACCGCCATCGGCTTCACAGCGGAGTGCGGTCGGACCGGACCTCGCGGCGCAGGACGCCAGTGGCCAGTCGGTGACCACGACGGTGTCGTCCACCTCCGAAGACGGAAGCATCTCTGCCGCAAGAGAAGTCGCGGTTCCTCGCGTCAAGCGCCGCGAGCTGCGCGACACTGCGCCGCTGGAGTCGCGGGTAGCGACCCGCAGTGCCGACGAGGCCGAGTCATCACCGACGGTTCGGCCCGGGCGCGCCACCGATGACGAACCCGAGAAGTCCGAGAAGACGCGCGGCCCGCGTCCGCAGCGCACGGACCGCGACCGGCGGGCGGCTAGCTGAGCAACCCGCGCGCCACGTGGGTGATCTGCACTTCGTTACTGCCGGCGTAGATCATCAGCGATTTCGCGTCGCGGGCAAGTTGTTCCACGCGGTACTCCGTCATGTACCCGTTGCCGCCGAACAACTGAACGGCCTCCATGGCCACGTCGGTGGCGGCCTGCGAGCAGTACCACTTGATCGCCGACGCCTCCGCCAGAGAGACCGGCTTTCCGGCTTCGGACGCCTCGATGACGCGGAACAGCATGTTGCGCACGTTCATTCGCGCAACCTCCATGTTGGCCAACTTCAGCTGGATCAACTGGAACTGACCGATCTCCTTGCCCCAGAGCGTGCGTGACTTCGCATAGTCGACGCTCAGCCGCAGGCACTCCTCGATGACGCCGAGCGCCATCGCCGCGACACCGATCCGCTCGGCCGAGAAGCTGGATCGGGCGCTGTCCCGGCCGTCGCCGGCGCTGTTGTCCTCGGTCTCGCCGAGCAGTCGGTCCTTGCCCAGCCGGACGTCGTTGAAGAACAGCTCGCCGGTGCGCGACGAGTGGATGCCCATCTTGTGGAACGGCTTGGACTGGACGAAGCCCTCCATGCCCTTGTCGAGCACGAAGGTCAGGACCTTGCGGTCGCGTTTGTCGACAGACGGATCGCCCTCGTCCAACTTGGCGTACACCACGACGACGTCGGCGTCGGGACCGTTGGTGATGAAGGTCTTCTGTCCGTTGAGGATGTAGTCGTCACCATCTCGCGTGACATAGGACTTCATGCCGCCGAACGCATCGGAGCCCGAGTCGGGTTCGGTGATGGCCCACGCGCCGATCTTGTCGTAGGTCACCAGATCAGGAAGCCAACGCTCCTGCTGCGCCAGCGTGCCGCGGCTCATGATGGTCGGGACGGTCAGTCCGAGGCTGACGCCCATCCCGGTGACGACTCCCATGCTCACTCGGCACAGCTCGCTGATGAGCACGAAACCCATTCCCGGCGAACCGCCGCCGCCGAACATGCCGCCGGAGCTCTTGGAGGCCGACTCGTCTCCGGCGCGGAGCCGGTCCAGCCGCTTGTTCAGTGACTCCCGCGCCATGTCGGCAATGCCGAAGGCGGCGAACAACTTTCGGACGATGGGGTAGGGCTCCATCTCGCCGCTTTCCAGCGCATCGAGGTGGGGGCGGATTTCCTTGTCCACGAACTCGCGGACAGCGTCGCGCACGGCGATATCGACGTCAGACCATTCCAGCATGCGTTCAGGCTGCCTTATCGCCCTTCGACGACTTCACACCGGCTAGCGAAAACGTGGTGTGCAGCAGCGACCCGACCCGGTCGAGCAGCGACTTGTGGGGCGGGATGTAGTGGGTGGGGACGTGCCGATGGTCGCGGGGCGGGGCCATGAACGACGGCGCCTCCACCAGCGGCGCGTCCGGTGCGATCTTGCCCTCCGCGCGGCGATAGGCGGCCACCGCACGCGGATGCAGCCGGATCTCGTCCGGCACGGCGACGAAGGCCAACTCCACGAACTTGCCGAACAACCGCAGCAGGATCTCGTCGCCGGGCGTCCACCGCATGCCCGCCTTCTCCCGAACGGCCGGGTCGAACACCCCGGCTGCGATCCACCGCTGCGCGCCGACCATCGGTTTGAACAACTGATCCCACACTGGTGTCGGCATCAGGACGAACTTCGGCTTCGGAATCCGCATCGAGAAGATGTCGAGCGTGGCCTGATTGATCTCGAGCTCTTCGCGGCACTTACGATCCCAGTACTCGCAGAACTCTTCCCACGATTCCGGGACGGGACGCATGCTCATGCCGTACATGCGGTACCACTGCACGTGCTCGTCGAACAGCTGACGTTTTTCGGCCTCGGTGAGTCCACCGCAGAAGTACTCCGCGGTCTTGATGATCAACATGAAGAACGTCGCGTGCGCCCAGTAGAACGTCTCGGGGTTCAGCGCGTGATACCGCCGGCCTTCGCCGTCGGTGCCTTTGATGGTCTTGTGGTAGCTGCGGATCTGCGCCCCGGTCTGCGCGGCCCGGTCGCCGTCGTAGACCACGCCCATGATCGGGTACACCGAGCGCGCCACCCGCTGCAACGGCTCACGCAGCAGGATCGAATGGTCTTCGACGCCGGCGCCGAGTTCGGGATACATGTTCTGGATCGCGCCGATCCACACCCCGAGTATGCCGGTGCGCACGTCGCCGAAGTATTTCCACGTCAGCGAATCCGGCCCCAGCGGGTTGTCGACGGATGAGGTTGCCATCTCCGATGATCGCATCTCTCCAAGCTACTGTTGACAACGGTCGTTGTCCACGAAAAGAGTGGCCTGCCTCACAGGTGTTATGCACCCTCCACAGCCGCGGCACATCGCTGTGACCAGCTTGTTCATTGCCTTCGTGCGGCTGGTTTAGGCTGAGCGGCGTGGATGACGACCCGTCGGATGCGCAGACAGGCGGCCAGCCACCGGGGCCGCTCGCGTGGATCAGGAATGTCAACCACCACTCCGGGGCGGTCTCCCTGCTCCGGCGTGCCCGCAAAGCACTGCCGGGTGATCCAGAGTTCGGCGATCCGCTCTCGGTGGCCGGCGTCGGTGGGCCTGCCGCTGCAGCCAGAGCCGCCGACCGCCTGCTCGAACGCGACGCGGTCACCCGCGAGGTCAGTCTCGGGGCACTGCAGGTGTGGCAGGCGTTGACCGAACGGGTTTCCGGTCGGCCGGCCAACGCCGAGGTCACCCTCGTGTTCACCGACCTGGTCGGATTCTCCTCGTGGTCCCTGACCGCCGGAGACGAAGCCACCCTGCGGCTGTTGCGGCGGATCGCCGCGGTGGTCGAACCGCCGTTGCTCGCCTCCGGTGGCCACATCGTCAAACGGATGGGCGACGGGCTGATGGCGGTGTTCACCGACCCGACCACGGCGGTGCGCTCCGTGCTGAGCGCACGCGAGGCGGTCAAGAACCTCGACGTCGACGGCTACTCACCGCGGATGCGCGTCGGCATCCACACCGGCCGCCCGCAGCGCATCGGTTCGGACTGGCTGGGAATCGACGTCAACCTCGCGGCGCGAGTCATGGAGCGTGCCACGCGCGGCGAGTTGGTGGTTTCGCAGGCCACGCTGGAACGCATCCCGCCGGAGAAGTTCGACGCTCTCGGGGTCACCGCACGCAAGCTGCGGCGGCAGGTGTTCGCACACAAGGCCGACGGAGTGCCCGCCGACTTCACGATGTACCGGCTCAAACCCATCGACGTGTCCTAGAGGCACGCGGCCGACGAAGTGCGCTCGGCGGCATCGCCTATGATCGCCGGGTGGCTGATCAGCCAGTAGACCTCTCAGACGATGCGCTGGCCGAAGCGGTCAGCGCAGCCAAGCGTGCGTTCGCCCAGGCTGCGAACCTCGATGACCTCGCGCGCGCCAAGACCGAACACCTCGGTGACCGCTCGCCGGTGGCGGTGGCACGCCAATCCTTGGGGACACTGCCCAAGGCCGAGCGCGCCGACGCCGGCAAGCGCGTCAACGTCGCGCGCACCGAGACACAGCAGGCCTATGACGAACGACTCGCCCAACTCCGGGCCGAGCGGGACGCCGCGGTGCTGGTCGCCGAGCGCATCGACGTCACGCTTCCGTCGACGCGTCAGCCGGTCGGCGCGCGTCACCCGATCACCATCCTCGCCGAGAACATCGCCGACACCTTCGTCGCGATGGGCTGGGAGCTGGCCGAGGGGCCGGAGGTCGAAACCGAGCAGTTCAACTTCGACGCCTTGAACTTCCCGCCCGACCATCCGGCCCGCAGCGAGCAGGACACCTTCCATGTCGCACCGGACGGGTCCCGGCAGGTGCTGCGCACCCACACGTCCCCGGTGCAGATCCGCGCGCTGCTCGAACGAGAGCTGCCGGTCTACATCATCTCGATCGGGCGAACCTTCCGTACCGACGAACTCGACGCCACTCACACCCCGGTCTTCCATCAGGTCGAGGGTCTGGCTGTGGACAAGGGCCTGACCATGGCGCACCTGCGCGGCACGCTCGACGCGTTCGCGCGCGCCCAATTCGGGCCCCAGGGCCGCACCCGCTTCCGTCCGCACTTCTTCCCGTTCACCGAGCCGTCGGCAGAGGTCGACATCTGGTTTCCGAACAAGAAGGGCGGGCCCGGCTGGGTGGAATGGGGTGGTTGCGGCATGGTCAACCCGAATGTGTTGCGCGCCTGCGGTATCGACCCCGACGTCTATTCAGGTTTCGCCTTCGGCATGGGATTGGAGCGCACCCTGCAGTTCCGCAACGGCATCCCCGACATGCGAGACATGGTCGAGGGTGATGTCCGGTTCTCTCTCCCGTTCGGGGTGGACGCCTGATGCGCCTTCCCTACAGCTGGCTGCGCGACGTGGTCCAGGCCGGTGCCCCCGGCTGGGACGTGCCGGCCGACGAGCTCGAGCAGACTTTCATCCGCATCGGCCACGAGGTCGAGGACGTCATCCGACTCGGTCCCGTCACCGGTCCGCTGACCGTCGGCCGGGTCGAGCAGATCGAGGAACTGACCGAGTTCAAGAAGCCAATCCGTGCGGTGAAGGTGGACGCCGGAGAGTCCGAGCTCCGCGACATCGTCTGCGGTGCAACGAACTTCGCCGTCGGCGACCTCGTCGTCGTCGCGCTGCCCGGCACCGTCCTGCCGGGCGACTTCACGATCGCCACCCGCAAGACCTACGGGCGCGTTTCCGACGGCATGATCTGCTCGGCATCGGAACTCAACCTCGGTACCGATCACTCCGGGATCCTGGTGTTGCCGGCCGGCACCGCCGAACCGGGTGCTTCGGCCGTCGAGGTCCTCGGCCTCGACGACGTGGTGTTCGACCTCGCAGTCACCCCGGACCGCGGTTACTGCCTGTCGGTGCGCGGGATGGCTCGCGAGATCGCCAACGCCTACGACCTCGACTACATAGATCCGGCCTACGATCCGGGTCGAGCCGCGCCGCTGCCCGTGGACGGTGAGGCGTTGCCCGTGACCATCGACAGCGGCACCGGCGTGCTGCGGTTCGGGCTGCGTCCGGTGACCGGTATCGACCCGAAAGCCGTGTCCCCGTGGTGGCTTCAGCGACGGCTGTTGCTCAGCGGGATCCGGGCGATCTCGCCGGCGGTGGACGTGACGAACTACGTGATGCTCGAACTCGGGCATCCGATGCACGCGCACGACCGGTCGCTGATCACCGGCGGATTCCGCGTCCGCTTCGCCGAACCGGGGGAGACCGTGGTCACCCTCGACGACGTCGAGCGCAAACTCGATCCGGCCGACGTGTTGATCGTCGACGACGTCGCCACCGCCGCGATCGGCGGCGTCATGGGCGCCGGCACCACCGAGGTGCGTGAGAGCACCACCGATGTGCTGCTCGAAGCCGCGGTGTGGGACCCGGCTGCGGTGTCGCGCACACAGCGGCGGCTGCGGCTGGCCAGCGAAGCGGGTCGTCGCTATGAGCGCACCGTGGATCCGGCGGTGTCGGTGGCCGCGCTCGACCGCTGCGCCACGCTGCTGGCCGAGATCGCCAGTGGCACAGTTGGATCCGGTCTCACCGACTGGCGCGGGGAGCCGGCGCGGGACAACTGGTCGCCGCCGGCCGTCACGATCCCCGTCGACCTGCCCGATCGCACCGCCGGTGTGGCCTACCCACCCGGGACCACCGAGAAGCGGCTGCGCCAGATCGGCGCCGAGGTGACGGTCGACGGCGATCGGCTCGCCGTCACACCGCCGAGCTGGCGCCCGGACATGCGGCAGCCCGCCGACCTCGTCGAAGAGGTGATGCGACTGGAGGGCCTGGACGTCATCCCGTCGGTGCTTCCCGCTGCGCCCGCCGGCCGGGGCCTGACCGCTGTCCAGAAGCGGCGTCGCGCGATCGGCAAGTCGTTGGCGCTCGGCGGATATGTCGAGATCCTGCCCACGCCGTTCCTGCCGGCCGGGATCTTCGATCAGTGGGGGCTCTCTGCCGACGACCCGCGCCGCAACACCACGCGGGTGCTCAACCCGCTCGAGGCGGACCGTCCGAACTTGGCTACGACGCTGTTGCCGGGGTTGCTGGAGGCGTTGTCCCGCAACGTGTCCCGCGGTGCGGTTGACACCGCGCTGTTCGCGATCGCCCAGGTGGTGGAGCCGACGAGCCAGACCCGGGCCGTCGACCGCATCCCGACAGACCGCCGGCCCACCGACGACGAGATCGCGATCCTGGACGCGTCGCTGCCGCACCAGCCGCAACATGTCGCCGCGGTACTGACCGGTCTGCGCGAGCCCGCCGGCCCCTGGGGCCCGGGCCGCCGCGTGGAGGCCGCCGACGCGTTCGAGGCCGTTCGCATCGTCGGGCGCGCGGCCGGTGTGGACTTCACGTTCCGTGCCGCGGAGTACCTGCCGTGGCATCCGGGGCGATGCGCGCAGGTGCTCATCGGCGACCAGATCGTCGGCCACGCCGGACAGCTGCACCCGGCCGTGGTCGAACGGTCGGGGTTGCCGAAGGGAACCTGCGCGGTCGAGCTCGATCTCGACGCCGTGCCGATCGTCGAGCGGTTGCCTGTGCCGAGCGTGTCACCGTTCCCCGCCGTGTTCCAAGATGTCGCGCTCGTCGTCGACGACGACGTCCCGGCGCAGAGCGTGATCGACGCCGTCCGGTCGGGAGCGGGTGCGCTCCTGGAAGACGCGCGGCTGTTCGACGTCTACACCGGCCCGCAGGTTGGTGAGGGTCGGAAGTCCCTGGCGCTGGCGTTGCGGTTCCGCGCACCGGACCGCACGCTGACCGAGGACGAGGCCAGCGCGGTCCGGGAGGCCGCAGTGGCGGCAGCGGTTGACGCGGTCGGGGCTGTTCAGCGGCGCTGAGCAGACAGGATTCCGGTTGCGCCCTCGGGAAGGTCGTAGCCGGCCGCCGCGGCGTGGGCACGCGCTTGCGCCAGATGGTTTCCTGCAGTAGCGATATCGCCGCGGCAACGCGCCAACAGCGCACGCAACCGGAATTGCGGAACCTTGTGCAGGGCGAAGCCCCGGTCGGCCGGGGTGGCGGCCAGATACTCGATCGCAGTCGCGGCTTCCTCCCAGTCGCCTTCGGCCGAACGCGCCAGCAGCGCTTCGACCAGCACCGTGGTGGCCACTCCCAGGGACAGCACCTCACCAGCAGCGCTCATATCTCGAATACAGCTGCGCACCAACTCGATTGCACCCGGGACATCGCCGCGCTGCGCCATCCGGCGAGCGAGCGCTGGACGCGCCAGCGTCATGGCGTTCATCGTGAACCTGCGCCGGTCGGTGCTCTCGCGAGCTTTGGTCAACAGCTCGACGGCCTCGTCGCCGGGAACGTCTCCGTAGACCAGGACGAGTCCTCTGGCGACCCGGGCGGTCGTGAGCGTGAGCTCGTCACCTGCCTGTTCGGCGAGCTGCAGTGCCTCGGCGGTCTCGCGCATGGCCACCTCGTCGACTCGGCGCGCACCCACCGGTACCGAGAGGATGTACTTGTAGAGCACCGAGCTGACGCGGCTTGTCGGATCCAGGCCGGCCGACATTGCGATCGCGGTGTCACCGTCGGCGCGCCACCCCTGCACACCGGCGCACAGACGGTAGAGACCGCGCATCCGGATGGCGCTCACCAACGACGAACCGAACAGGACGCCTCGCTTGGTCCGGTCTGTGTCCGCAGAGTCGATCGCTCTCTGCACCAGCCGCAGCGCCTCGTCCAGATGACCTACTTCGGACCTGGCGTAGGTGACGGCCAACAGGAGCTCCGCCGTGATGTCCGTGTCCTCCGCGGTGTCGACGAGTGCCATCAGTTCGGGGACAAGGGCCAGCGCGTCTTGGTGGCGGTGCTGACCCGCCAACGCCATGACCATGCCGGCCATCCCGAGTCCGAGTGCCCGGCGGTCTCCGGAGGCTTCGCACAATTGCCGTAACTCGTCGAATCCGGCGTCCTCGATACAGCCCCCCGCACGGTGTGACTCGCTGCAGAGAATGGTCAGCACCGTCGTCAAGCACGCAGAGCGCTGCGGGTCCGAGGACGGCAACGCCGCGGCGGCCGCACGGGCCCGCTGCCACGCCTCCCAGGCGGCCGACCGGTCGCGGCTCCGCAACCACCGCCCGGCGCGCATGTGCCAATCGAAGGCGGTCCGCAGTTCGCCTGCTGCCTGCAGGTGCTCGGCGATCAGCGTTGCGTGGTGATCGGGCTGGTGCGAGTTCGCGCGTTCGATCGCAGAAGCCACCCGCCGATGCATCTCGTTGCGCACCGCTTTGAGCTGCGACTCATAGGCCACGGCACGGATCAACGGGTGCCGGAAGGCGATGTCGGCGGCCGCCTCCGACGAGGTGTGATCGAGGATTTCGGCGTCTCGTAGCTCGTTGATCGTGCTGGACACAGTCTCGTCGTCGTCGACGGCCACGACCTCACGGAGCAGATCAGAACCGAACCGTCCGCCGATCACCGCTGCGGCATAGAGGACCGACTTCGCCCGCGGCCGAAGTCGGTCGATCCTCGCGGCGATGGCCGCCTGCAGGGTGGGCGGCACGGAGATGTCCACGCTGTTCCCGCTGCTTCGGTAGTTCCCGCGCGGGCCTGCGACCACGCCGCGTTCCGCCAGATCCCGCACCATCTCGGTGATGAAGAACGGGTTGCCGCCTGCCGTCCGGACCACGCGGTCGGCCACGCGCCGGACTGAGGGATGGTCACCGAGCAGCTCGGTGGCCAGGGCGACGGCGGACAGCTCCGGCAGCGGCTGCAGCACGACAATCTCCGCCGCCACCCGTCTGAGGATCCCGGTGTATTCGGGCCGGTGAGTCACCAGCAACAGCGACCGGGTTCGTGGAACCGCCTCAGCCGCCGAGGCGAACAAGGCCTCGCTCGCCTCGTCGATCCAGTGCGCGTCCTCGATCACGTAAAGGGTGGGCGACCGTTGCGTCAGCAAGTCTGTGATCAAGAGGGCCAGTCGTCGCGCACGTGCCTCGGGTGTGATCTCCGGCAACGGTGACGCCGACGCGCGGATCCCTACGAGATCTTCGAGCAGGAGCAGATCGTCGGGATCGGCGCCGGCCATCTCGGAACGTAGCCGCGCGCGTGCCCGCTCGACCGGAACGTCGGCGGTGATCCCGAACATGGCCCGAAGGATTTGCGCTGCGGCGCTGAATGGCACAGCGCGGGTGTGGGACTCGCAGTAGGCGATGGGTACGGGCATCATTCGGCGGGCGGCCACTTCGATGAGCTCCCTGACGATGCGCGTCTTACCGATACCTGCGGGACCGACAACGCGTGCGACGACTCCGTGGGCGGCAGATGAACGATCCAGCAGCGCGACCAACGCGGCCAGTTCCGCGGAGCGTCCCGTCAGCGAGGTCTGCTGATCGGTTCGACGTCGCAGCGCGTCGGCGTCGACAGCCAGCAGGCGGCGGACGGTGATCGGGCCCTCCTGCCCCTTGACGCGGACCGTTTCCGGCTCGCCGAGGACGACGGAATTCTCGACCAGACGCGCGGTAGCGGCGCTGAGCATCACGCCGCCGGGAGGCGCAACCGACTCCATCCGCTGTGCCATCCCGACTTCCTCGCCGATCGTGGTGTAGCCCAGGGCGCCGGAACCGAGCACGCCGGCGATCACCTGACCGGAGTTCAGTCCGACCCGCACCTTCAGATCGATGCCGTCCCGAGCCAGCACCTCGACGGCTTGCGCGCGGACTTCGTCGATGAGGTGCAAGGCCGCGCGGCACCCCAGCACCGCATGATCCTCGAGAGCGTGCGGTACGCCGAAGACGGCCATCAAGCCGTCGCCGGTGAACTGGCTGACCACCCCTCCATAACTCCGAATCACTCCCGACGAGCGTCGCATCATCTCGGTCATGATTTCGCTGAGGCGCTCAGCACCTACTGACCTGGCGATATGCATGGAACGTACGACGTCGGCGAACAACACGGTGACCTGCTTGAATTCGGCGACGCCGGGTCTGGCAACCTTGAGGCCGCAGCTGTCGCAGAACACGGCACCATCGCGCAATTGCGTGCCGCAGTCACGGCAGGGTACTGATGCCATCGTCGCTCCTGCTGCGATCGAGGTGTCTGACGAGCAGGCGTAGGTGACAAATCTACGTCCGGAGCCGCGGCCACACTCTTCGAATAATGAATTTGCATGACACTGCATAACCATGCAGAATGTTCGCTTATGACTTCCGTCGCGGTCGCCGGTGCCAGCGGGTACGCCGGCGGCGAAATCCTGCGTCTGCTTCTCGGTCATCCTGCCTATACCGAGGGTCGACTGACCATCGGCGCCCTGACCGCAGCATCGAGCGCCGGCTCGCCGCTCGGGGACCACCACCCGCACCTGTGGCCACTGGCTGACCGCGTGCTCGAGCCGACCGAGATCGGCACCCTCGCCGGCCACGATGTGGTCTTCCTCGGACTGCCCCACGGCCATTCGGCGGCGCTGGCCGAACAGCTCGGCCCCGACACCCTCGTCATCGACTGCGGCGCCGACTTCCGCCTCACCGACCCCGACGCATGGCAGCGCTTCTACGGATCGGAGCACGCCGGCACCTGGCCCTATGGTCTGCCCGAACTGCCCGGCGGTCGGGACCAGCTGCGTAACACCAAGCGGGTCGCCGTGCCCGGCTGCTATCCGACCGCGGCGCTGCTGGCGCTGTGGCCGGCGCTGGCCGAGGGACTCGTCGAGCCCGCGGTCACCGTGATGGCCGTCAGCGGCACCTCCGGCGCCGGCCGCGCCGCCAAGGTGGACCTGCTCGGTTCGGAGGTCATCGGTTCGGCGCGGGCCTACAACGTCGGCGGAAAACACCGGCACACGCCCGAGATCGCGCAAGGCCTCAGCGCGGTGGCCGGGAGCCCGGTCCGGGTGTCCTTCACCCCGGTGCTGATCCCGACGTCGCGCGGCATCCTGGCCACCTGCACGGCGCCCACCACCAGCACGCTGTCCCAACTGCGCAACGCCTACGAAAAGGCTTACAGCAGTGAACCTTTCGTACACCTTCTGCCGGACGGGCAGCTGCCCAGGACCGGATCGGTGATCGGAAGCAACGCCGCCCAGGTGTCCGTGACCCTCGATGAAGACGCCCGGACCTTCGTCGCGATCGCCGCGATCGACAACCTGGCCAAAGGCACCGGAGGGGCCGCCGTGCAGTCGATGAACCTTGCGCTCGGCTGGCCCGAGACCGCCGGCCTCTCGGTGGTCGGGGTCGCACCGTGACCGACGTCAAACTGCTGCGCACCCAGGGCGTCACCGCCCCGGCCGGCTTCCGCGCCACCGGCATCTCCGCCGGCATCAAGGCCTCCGGAAACGCTGATCTGGCATTGGTGTTCAACGAGGGCCCCGACTACACCGCCGCCGGCGTGTTCACCCGCAACAAGGTCAAGGCTGCGCCCGTGCTGTGGTCGCAGCAGGTCCTCACCACCGGTCGGCTGCGGGCGGTCATCCTGAACTCCGGCGGCGCCAACGCGTGCACCGGCCCCGGCGGCTTCCAGGACACCCACGCCACCGCCGAAGCCGTCGCGGCCGCCCTGTCGGCCTGGGGCACCGAGACCGGCGCCATCGAGGTCGCGGTGTGCTCGACCGGACTGATCGGGGACCGCCTGCCGATGGACAAAGTCCTCGCCGGGGTCCGCGAGATCGTGCACGAACTGGCCGGCGGCCTCAACGGCGGCGAAGAAGCGGCCCGCGCCATCATGACCACCGACACCGTGCCCAAACAGGTTGCGCTGCACCACCCGGACAAGTGGACCGTCGGCGGGATGGCCAAAGGCGCAGGCATGCTTGCCCCGTCCCTGGCCACCATGCTCTGCGTCATCACCACCGACGCGGTGGCAGAACCGGCAGCGTTGCAGGCCGCTCTGAAGAACGCCGTGGCCCGGACCTTCGATCGCCTCGACGTCGACGGCAGCTCGTCGACCAACGACACGGTCCTACTGCTGAGCTCCGGTGCCAGCGAGGTCACGCCCGACCAGGACGACCTCGACGCCGCGCTGTTCGCCGTCTGCGACGACCTGTGTGCGCAACTGCAGGCCGACGCCGAAGGCGTCACCAAGCGTGTCGCGGTGACCGTCACCGGCGCGTTGACCGAGGACGACGCGGTGGTGGCCGCACGGGTGATCGCGCGCGACAGCCTGGTCAAGACCGCGCTGTTCGGCTCGGATCCCAACTGGGGCCGGGTGCTGGCCGCGGTGGGCATGGCGCCCGTCGAACTCGACGCCGACCGGATCACGGTGTCCTTCAACGGTTTCCCGGTCTGTGTGGACAGCGTCGGCACCCCCGGGGCTCGCGAGGCGGATCTGTCCGGTGAGGACATCGAGGTCACCGTCGACCTCGGCGTCGGGTCGGCGTCGGCGACGATCCGGACCACCGACCTGTCCCACGGGTATGTCGAAGAGAACTCGGCGTACAGCTCATGAGCCTGCAGACTCCGGACAAAGCCCGTGTCCTGGCCGACGCGCTGCCGTGGCTGAAGGCGCTGCACGGCAAGATCGTCGTGGTCAAATACGGCGGCAACGCGATGACCGACGACACCCTCAAAGCCGCGTTCGCCGACGACATGGTCTTCCTGCGCAACTGCGGAATCCAGCCCGTCGTCGTCCACGGTGGCGGCCCGCAGATCAGCGCCATGCTGAAAAAGCTCGGCATCGCAGGCGATTTCAAAGGCGGCTTCCGGGTCACCACCCCGGAAGTGCTCGACGTCGCCCGCATGGTGCTGTTCGGTCAGGTCGGCCGTGAACTGGTGAATCTGATCAACACCCACGGCCCGTACGCCGTGGGCATCACCGGCGAGGACGCCGGCCTGTTCACCGCGCAACGCCGGTCGGTCCTCGTCGAAGGCGTTCCCACCGACATCGGACTGGTCGGGGACGTCGCGCACGTGAACACCGACGCCGTCGTCGACCTCATCAAGGCCGGCCGCATCCCGGTGGTGTCGACGATCGCGCCCGATGCCGACGGAGTGGTCCACAACATCAACGCCGACACCGCGGCCGCCGCTCTGGCCGAGGCGCTGGGCGCCGAGAAACTGCTGATGCTCACCGACGTCGAAGGCCTGTACACCAACTGGCCCGACCGGGGTTCACTGGTCAGCGAGATCGACGCCGCCGCGCTGACCCAGCTGTTGCCGACGCTGGAGGCCGGGATGGTCCCCAAGATCGAGGCATGCCTGCGCGCGATCGGCGGCGGTGTGCCGAGCGCGCACGTCATCGACGGCCGCGTCGCACACTGCGTGCTGGTCGAGCTGCTCACCGACGAAGGCACCGGCACGAAGGTGGTGGGGAATTGACCGAGGACGCAACACTTCTGGACCGCTGGTCGGCGGTCATGATGAACAACTACGGGACGCCGCCGCTGGCGTTGGCCAGCGGCGAGGGCGTCACCGTCACCGACACCGACGGCAACACCTACATCGACCTGCTCGGCGGGATCGCCGTCAACGTGCTGGGGCACTGCCATCCCGCGGTCATCGAAGCGGTGCACCGCCAGATGAGCACCCTGGGCCACACGTCGAACCTGTATGCCACCGAACCCGGCATCGCGCTGGCCGAAGCTCTGGTGGATCACCTCGGTGCACCGGCGCGGGCGTTCTTCTGCAACTCCGGCACCGAGGCCAACGAGGTCGCCTTCAAGATCACCCGGCTCACCGGGAAGACGAAACTCGTTGCCGCGCAGAACGCATTCCACGGCCGCACGATGGGCTCGCTGGCAATCACCGGCCAACCGACCAAGCAGGCGCCGTTCGCGCCGCTGCCCGGCGACGTGACCTTCGTGCCCTATGGCGACACCGACGCCCTCGCGGCTGCGGTGGACTCCGACACCGCGGCCGTGTTCCTCGAACCGATCATGGGGGAGGGCGGCGTCGTCGTCCCGCCGCCGGGATACCTGGTCGCCGCCCGCGAGATCACCGCGGCCAACGGGGCGCTGCTCGTCCTCGACGAGGTACAGACCGGGGTGGGCCGCACCGGCACCTTCTACGCCCACCAGCACGACGGCATCACCCCCGATGTCGTCACGCTGGCCAAGGGTTTGGGCGGCGGACTGCCGATCGGCGCGTGCCTGGCCGTGGGCGGCACCGCCGAACTGCTCACCCCGGGCCTGCACGGCAGCACCTTCGGCGGGAACCCGGTGTGCACCGCCGCAGCGCTGGCCGTGCTGAAAGTCCTTGCCTCCGAGGGCCTGATCGAACGCGCCGATGTCCTCGGCAAAACGCTGGCCGACGGCATCGAGGCGCTCGACCATCCGCTGGTCGACCACGTCCGCGGTCGCGGGCTGCTGCGCGGTGTGGTGCTGACCGCCGCAGCGGCCAAGCCGGTAGAGACCGCCGCACGGCAGGCCGGCTTCCTGGTCAACGCCGCCGCGCCCGACATCGTGCGACTGGCGCCGCCGCTGGTGATCACCGAATCGCAGATCGAGGCGTTCGTGTCCGCACTTCCCGCCGTCCTCGATCAAGCCGAGGCAGAAACGAGAACGTCATGACCCGCCACTTCCTCCGTGACGACGACCTGTCGCCCGACGAGCAGGCCGAGGTACTCGCCCTGGCGGCCGAACTGAAGAAGGACCCGTTCAGCCGCCGGCCGCTGGAAGGGCCGCGCGGTGTCGCGGTGATCTTCGAGAAGAACTCGACCCGCACCCGGTTCTCGTTCGAGGTGGGCATCGCGCACCTCGGCGGGCACGCGGTCGTCGTCGACGGGCGTAGCACTCAACTCGGTCGCGAGGAGACCCTCGAGGACACCGGAGCGGTGCTGTCCCGGTACGTCGAGGCCATCGTGTGGCGCACGTTCGCCCAGGAACGGTTGACCGCGATGGCATCCGGCTCGACCGTCCCGATCGTCAACGCGCTCTCCGACGAGTTCCACCCGTGTCAGGTGCTCGCCGATCTGCAGACGCTGGCCGAGCGCAAGGGCGCCCTGGACGGGCTGCGGATGAGCTACTTCGGCGACGGCGCCAACAACATGGCCCATTCGTTGATGCTGGGCGGAGTCACCGCCGGGGTGCACGTCACCATCGCCGCGCCCCGCGGTTTCGAGCCGCACCCGATGTTCGTCGCGGCGGCCGAGGCCCGTGCCCGGCAGACCGGCGCGACGGTGACCGTGACCGACGATCCGTTGCGGGCAGCCGACGGTGCCGACGTGCTGGTGACCGATACCTGGACCTCGATGGGTCAGGAGAACGACGGCTTGGACCGGGTCCGCCCGTTCCGCCCGTTCCAGGTCAACTCCGAGTTGCTGGCCCGAGCGGACTCCGAAGCCGTTGTGCTGCATTGTCTCCCGGCGCACCGCGGAGACGAGATCACCGACGAGGTCATCGACGGCCCACAGAGCGCGGTGTGGGACGAGGCGGAGAACCGCCTGCACGCGCAGAAGGCGCTGCTGGTGTGGCTGTTGGAGAACCGGCAATGACGGCAGCGGCCACCCGTGCCGGACGGCAGGCCCGCATCGTGGCGCTGCTGTCGGAGCGGTCGGTGCGCAGCCAGGGTGAGCTCGCGGGCCTGCTGGCCGACGAAGGCATCGAGGTCACCCAGGCGACGCTGTCGCGGGATCTCGAAGAACTCGGCGCGGTCAAACTGCGCGGCGCCGACGGCGGAGTCGGCGTCTACGTCGTCCCCGAAGACGGCAGCCCGGTCCGCGGCGTCAGCGGCGGCACCGACCGGGTGACCCGTCTGCTCGGCGACCTGCTGGTCTCCACCGACTCCAGCGGCAACCTGGCGGTGCTGCGCACCCCTCCCGGCGCGGCGCACTACCTGGCCAGCGCGCTCGACCGCGCGGCGCTGCCGTACGTGGTCGGCACCATCGCCGGCGATGACACCATCCTGGTCGTCGCCCGCGAACCCATGACCGGAGCGGAACTGGCCGCCACGGTCGAAAACCTTTCCAAGAGCCTGTAGTCAACACGTAGTAGAAGGAGTTCCCTATGTCCGAGCGCGTCATCCTGGCGTATTCCGGCGGTCTGGACACCTCGGTGGCGATCAGCTGGATCGGCAAGGAGACCGGTCGCGAGGTGGTGGCCGTGGCCATCGACCTCGGGCAGGGCGGTGAGGACATGGAGGTCGTGCGGCAACGCGCATTGGACTGCGGCGCTGTCGAAGCGGTCGTCGTCGACGCCCGCGACGAGTTCGCCGAGCAGTACTGCCTGCCGGCGATCCAGTCCAACGCGCTCTACATGGACCGCTATCCGCTGGTGTCGGCGCTGAGCCGGCCGCTGATCGTCAAACACCTCGTCGACGCCGCCCGTGAACACGGTGGCGGCACCGTCGCCCACGGCTGCACCGGCAAGGGCAACGACCAGGTCCGCTTCGAAGTCGGATTCGCTTCGCTGGCACCGGATCTGCAGGTGCTCGCCCCGGTACGGGACTACGCATGGACCCGGGAGAAGGCGATCGCGTTCGCCGAGGAGAACGCCATCCCGATCAACGTCACCAAGCGCTCGCCGTTCTCGATCGACCAGAACGTGTGGGGGCGCGCGGTGGAGACCGGCTTCCTCGAGCACCTGTGGAACGCGCCCACCAAGGACGTCTACGACTACACCGAGGACCCGACGGTCAACTGGAGCAGCCCCGACGAGGTCATCATCGGCTTCGACAAGGGCGTGCCGGTGTCCATCGACGGCCGGCCGGTCACCGTCTTGCAGGCCATCGAGCAGCTCAACGCCCGCGCCGGTGCGCAGGGAGTCGGCCGCCTCGACGTCGTCGAGGACCGGCTCGTCGGGATCAAGAGCCGCGAGATCTACGAGGCTCCCGGGGCGATGGTGTTGATCACCGCGCACACCGAGCTCGAGCACGTCACGCTGGAGCGTGAGCTCGGCCGGTTCAAGCGCACCACCGACCAGAAGTGGGGCGAGCTGGTGTACGACGGCCTGTGGTTCTCGCCGTTGAAGTCCGCGCTGGAGTCGTTCGTCGCGCACACCCAGCAGCACGTCAGCGGCGAGGTCCGGCTGGTGCTGCACGGGGGCCACATCGCCGTCAACGGCCGCCGCAGCGCCGAGTCGCTCTACGACTTCAACCTGGCCACCTACGACGAAGGCGACACCTTCGATCAGTCGGCGGCCCGGGGCTTCGTCCAGATCCACGGGCTGTCGTCGAGCATCTCGGCGCGCCGGGACCTGGGTATCAAGTGACCGCCGGAATAGGGTGACCCGGTGAGCACGAACGAAGGGTCGCTGTGGGGCGGTCGGTTCAGCGACGGACCGTCTGAGGCACTGGCGGCGCTGAGCAAGAGCACCCATTTCGACTGGGCGCTGGCGCCCTACGACATCGCGGCTTCCAAAGCCCATGTGCGCGTGTTGTTCTCGGCCGGCCTGCTGACCGAGGAGCAGCGCGACGGGCTGCTCGTCGGCCTGGACAACCTGGCCACCGACGTCGCCGACGGCACCTTCGGCCCGCTGGTCTCCGACGAAGACGTCCACGGAGCGCTCGAGCGCGGACTGATCGACCGCGTCGGCGCCGACCTCGGCGGACGGCTGCGGGCCGGGCGGTCCCGCAACGATCAGGTCGCCACGCTGTTTCGGCTGTGGTTGCGCGACGCGATCCGCCGGGTCGCCTACGGTGTCCTGGAGGTGGTCTCGGCGCTGGCCACTCAGGCCGCCGCGCACCCGACGGCCATCATGCCCGGCAAGACGCACCTGCAGTCGGCCCAGCCGATCCTGTTGGCGCACCATCTGCTCGCCCACGCGCACCCGCTGCTGCGCGACGTGGACCGGCTCGCCGACGTCGACAAGCGCGCCGCCGTCTCACCGTACGGTTCGGGTGCGTTGGCCGGGTCGTCGCTCGGCCTGGACCCGGACGCCATCGCCGCCGAACTCGGTTTCACCGCAGCGGCGGACAATTCGATCGACGCGACCGCGGCGCGCGACTTCGCCGCTGAAGCAGCGTTCGTGTTCACGATGATCGGCGTGGATCTGTCCCGGCTCGCCGAGGACATCATCCTGTGGAGCACCACCGAATTCGGCTACGTGACCCTGCACGATTCCTGGTCGACCGGCAGCTCGATCATGCCGCAGAAGAAGAACCCCGACATCGCCGAACTGGCCCGCGGTAAGTCGGGCCGGCTGATCGGCAACCTGACCGGCCTGCTGGCCACGCTGAAAGCGCAACCGCTGGCCTACAACCGGGATCTACAGGAGGACAAGGAGCCGGTCTTCGACTCGGTGGCCCAACTCGAACTCCTGCTGCCGGCGATGGCCGGACTGGTCGGCACGCTGCGTTTCGACGTCGACAGGATGGCCGAACTCGCGCCCCTGGGATATACGTTGGCCACCGACGTCGCCGAATGGCTGGTGCGACGCGGTGTCCCGTTCCGGGTGGCACACGAGGCGGCCGGTGCGGCCGTGCGTGCGGCCGAGCAGCGGGGCGTGGGATTGGAAGACCTAGCCGACGCCGAGCTGGCCGACATCCACTCCGAGCTGACCCCGCAGGTGCGCGAGGTGCTGACCATCGAGGGGTCGGTGAACTCCCGGGACGCGCGCGGTGGTACCGCGCCGGTGCAGGTGGCCAAGCAACTGGGAGCGGTGCGTCAGGCCGCAGACGAGTTGCGACTGCGACTTCGCCGCTAGCATCGTCTGCGTGATGGCCGCCGAGCCGGGACAGCAGGTCCCCGTAGCCAGTCGGGGTCGTCGCGTCCGACGCTGGCTTGCCGCGCGCGGCCCCCGCCAATCGTGGACGGCGGGCCTGGTCGTGATTCTCGCGGTGGCAGCCCTGTTCGGTGGTCTGGACCGCGTCGAAACCGACGTGACGGCGTTCGCGCCGGGCGAGGAGTTCAGCGATGGGCAGTACACCGTCACTGTCGATCGCGCCCGTCTGGTCCCCGAGCTGACGACCTCGGGTTTCGGCTTGGCGCCGGAAAAACCCGGCGTGCGCTATCTCGGGGTGGTCGTCACCCTGCGTAACGACGGCACCGCCCCGGGACGAGTCGACCGTGAGCTGGAGCTGCGCGACGTGCCGAATGCGGAGTTCGTTGGCGTATCACGCATGATCGACGGGTCGCGGGCGATCACCCTGGGACCGGGACTCGAAGAGGAACTCGCCTACGTCTGGCGGGTGCCGGAAGGCGAACTGGTACCCGGCGACTCCATCACTGTGCGAGTGTGGCGCAAGTCCCTCCGGGAGGGCATGGTCGTCTACGGCGAGCACTACATCGACGACACCGACTACGGACAGATCGTCATCGACGTGCTGGGGCCGCGATGACCGCCCGGTCGAAGCGGCGCATGATGCTGCATGCCGTGGCGACCATTGCGGTGATCGCCGCCGCGGCGGGACTCTGGCATCACCTGCCCACACCGTCGGATGTCTACCGGCCCTTCGACGTCCGCGGCGACATCGGGGACCAGGTCAGCGGACGCGCGTTCGATCTCACAGTGACCGGCGTGCGGGTCGGCCAACAGACGCAGGCCCCGCGGAGCAGACCCGTGCCCGCAGTGGGTGAGTGGGTGCTGGTGGATGCGGACTTGCGCGCGACGAGCGAGGTCGTTGTGCCCCGCGCCGAACTGCTGGTCGGACCCAACACGTACATACCGTCCGACAGATTCCAGTTCGTTCAGCTCGGAGCAGCACTCGCGCCGCTGATCACCCAGCAGGGGTCGTGGGCCTTCGACGTCGATCCGGGTCTCTTGACTCCGGACGCTGACCTGACCTTGCGGGTGTGGTCCGGTGATGTCCGGTTCGATTCCCGCCTGGTCGTCGACATCCCGTTCTCTGATGCCGTGCGCGAACCGGGCGCGCTGCGGCTTTCGCGAACCCGGGAGAGTGCGTGAAACGACCCTCGAAGTTGTGGCAGCGCAACGTGATCGGCGCGGTGGTGACCGTCGCGTCGCTGGCCGCTGTGGTGGCCACGGATCTGGGACCGAAGTGGTCGCACTACCTGGGGACCGTCCACCCCGGCGCGGATGCGCCGCGGGGTGAGGACGTCACCGTCGACAGCCAGTCGTGGAAGCTCGGTGAGGTCCGACATCTCGGGCGCCGCGTCAAGCCACCCGGCTCCACGCTGCCCGCGGGCACTGTCGTCACGGTCGTCACCGTGCTGCGCGACGGAGCCCCCGGGCCGGAACTGGGTTGCGACGGGGTGCTCACCGACGGTCGCCATCGGTGGCGGGGCCAGCCGCCGATCCATTACGGTCTCAAGCCGGTCGCCGGCGCAGCACTGAACTGCGCCCGACCCGGACCGATCCAGTGGGCGTTCACGATCCCCGACGGTGTCGTGCCGACCGCGCTCGACGTCACGACGTACGACGGCTCGATACTGGTCCGGTTGCAGCTGTAGCCGAGGGGATGCGGTGCAGGCAGTAGCCCAGTGTCGCCGCGATCAGACAGATCCGCAGCGGCTCGACGATCAGGTGCGCGACGAGTTCCAGCGTCGGGATACCGGCAACCCAGAACTGTTGTGACTGCGGCCCGATCAGCCACGCCATCCCGCGCAACAGGTATCCGGAGCCGAGCTGCGCGCGGTAGAAGCTTCCGGCCATGTCCAGCCATGCCAGCCCGAGGTAGGCGAGCACGTACAGCGACAACGCGAACACGCCGCCGTGCAGCAGAATCCGCCCCGAATCCACGATCGGCTTGAACTTGCCCAGCTGCGAATCCAGATAACCGCGGACATCGCTGCGCCACTTGTCGGGGAGGCGCTGCCACCGGGACTGCACGCGCTGCTGGGTCTGCGCATGCCGCGACATCACCCGGTGGGCCCGTTCACCGGCGACCCGCTCGGCCAGGGCACGCCAGTCCGGGCTGGTCGAGACTCCGTAGACGATGCCGGCCACCGCCAGCCAGATCAGCGGAACCGCCGCCCCACCGAACACCGTGCCCAGAGCCCACATCGCGGTGTCCCACACCGCCTCCAGTGGGGCGAACGTGTCGAATACAGCTTCGCGGGTCTGGTTGAACCACACCACGATCCGCCGTTCGGCCAGCCAGCCGGCGGGGTTGAGCACGATACTCAAGCCCTGGTGGACCGAGAACGTCAACGCCAGGAACACCCACAGAGCGTCGACGTAGATGCGTACGACGATGAACCAGCGGGGGAGTTTCGCGCTGAATCGGGACAGCGCGAATCGGGCCAGCAGCGCAAGGCCGATCACCACCCAGGTCGTGGCGCCGACCGGCAGGTTCTCCGGATCCAGTTCGAGTTGACCGGGGTTGTTGATCGAGTCGGCGATCCGGTAGTCCAATGCCCGGACCTCGAAAGCCAGCCAGTCCTCCCGAAACATCTGCCACGCCAGGTAGATCGCGAAGAACGGCAGGATGACCGAGGCGAAAAGATCCACGCTGCGCAGCGATCGCCGCGGTAGATCGGCGATCCCCGGAATCGCGGGCCGCAGCACGAAGAACATCGCAACGTAGGAGCCGAGCCGGGCGATGCCAGCCAGCGGCATGATCAGTGACGCCCACAGGTCGTTGTTCCAGCCGGCCCACGCGGCCAACCAGATCGCGCCGTTGCGCCCGAGGAGTCCGAGCAGGTAACAGGCGGCCAGCTGCGGCCAGTAACGCAGGAACAGCGCGAACGGCCGCAGCACCCAGCTCACTGGCCGTCTTCCGCCAATTCCAACCACATCTCTTCCAAAGTCTCCTTCTTGGCGAGCAACTCGTTGAGTTCGGCGTTGAGCTCGCCGGCGCGCACATGGTCGGCGGCCGCCTCGGCCATCGTCTCGTGCAGCGACGCGATGCGGTCCTCGAGCTTGCCCAGCTGACTTTCGATGCGCGACATCTCTTTACCGGTGCGTCGATCGCGCGCGGCGGCGGACTCCGTACGCGTCTGGCCCCGCCCCGGTTCGGATTTGTCGGCGCGGTCCGCGGCGGCCCGGTCGGCGAGGTACTGCTCGACACCGCCGGGCAGCAGATCGCAGCGCCCGCCACCGGTCAGCGCATAGGTCACGTCGGTGACCCGCTCGAGGAAGTACCGGTCGTGGCTGACGACGATCAGGGTTCCGGGCCAACCATCCAGGTAGTCCTCGATCACCGTCAGGGTGTCGATGTCGAGGTCGTTGGTCGGTTCGTCGAGCAGCAACACGTTGGGTTCGTCGAGCAGCAGTCGCAGAAACTGCAAGCGGCGCCGCTCGCCGCCGGAGAGGTCCGCCACGCGGGTGGTCAGCTTGTCGCCGACGAAGCCGAAGTCCTTCAACAACGTGTCGGCGCTGATCTCCCGGCCGCCGGCCAGTTCGGTGATTCGCCGCCGATCCTCGACCGCCTCGAGCACCCGCTGGGACTCGTCGAGTTCCTTGACCGCCTGGCTCAGGTATCCGATACGCAGCGTCACGCCGCGTTTGACCCGTCCCGACGTGGGTTCGAGTTCACCGAGGAGCAGCCGCAGCACGGTGGTCTTGCCGGTGCCGTTGACCCCGACCAGGCCGATCCGCGCGCCCGGTCCGATCGACCAGTCGACACCGTCGAGCACGGTGCGCGGCGGATCGCCGACCTCGAGCCGGACCCGGTGCAGATCGAAGACGTCCTTGCCCAGCCGTGACGTCGCGAACTGTTGCAGCACAAGCGAATCGCGAGGAGGTGGCTCGTCGGCGATGAGTTCGTTGGCCGCCTGGATGCGGAACTTGGGTTTCGACGTACGCGCCGGTGGGCCGCGCCGCAACCACGCCAGTTCCTTGCGCATCAGGTTCTTTCGGCGTGCCTCGGTGCTGGCCGCCATCCGCATACGTTCCGCGCGGGCCAACACGTACGCCGCGTAGCCGCCGTCGTACGCATCGACGACCCCGTCGTGCACTTCCCAGGTCTTGGTGCAGACGGCGTCGAGGAACCAGCGGTCGTGGCTGACCACGACCAGTGCGCGCGCCGGACGGCTGGTCAGTTGCTGGGCCAGCCAGCCGATCACCTCGACGTCGAGGTGGTTGGTCGGCTCGTCCAGGATCACGACGTCGTGCGGGGCGATCAGCACTTCGGCCAGGGCCACCCGGCGACGTTCACCGCCCGACAGTGTGGTGACCGACGCGTCGAGGTCGACCCCTGCCAGCAGATGTTCGACGACCGAGCGGGTCTGGGCGTCGGCGGCCCACACGTGGTCAGCCTGGTCGCCGACGATCACCGACCGCACCGTCGCACCGGCGCCGAAGTCGTCGGCCTGGCGCAGATATCCCACCGACAGTCCCGAGGTGTGGGTCACCCGGCCGGAATCGGGTTCCTGTGTGCCGGTCAGGATTTTCAGGAGGGTCGACTTGCCGTCGCCGTTGCGGCCGACGACACCGATGGCGTCACCCTCCTCGACCCCGAGGCTGACGCCGTCGAGCAACGTGCGAGTGCCGTAGGAGACCGTCGCCCGTTCGGTGTTGATCAGGTTTGCCATCAGCGCCCGATGATAGGCGGCTGCTGTGCCATGATGTCGACGGCAGGTGGGGTGGACGACGGGCAAGGGAGCACACGTTGGTGGACCTCTCGGCGATTACCGGTCCGGTGGGCCGACTGGTGGCCACCGCGCAGAACGGTTTGGAGGTGCTGCGTTACGGCGGTCTGGAGACCGGTGCCGTGCCGTCGCCGTTCCAGCTCATCGAGAGTGTCCCGATGTACCGGCTGCGCCGCTACTTTCCGCCCGACACCCGGCCCGGCGCCAAACCGGCGGGCCCGCCGGTGTTGATGGTGCATCCGATGATGATGTCCGCCGACATGTGGGATGTCACGCGGGAGGACGGCGCGGTCGGCATCCTGCACCGCGCGGGGATCGACCCGTGGGTCATCGACTTCGGTTCGCCCGACAAGGTCGAGGGCGGCATGCAACGCACGCTCGCCGACCACGTGGTGGCATTGAGCGAAGCCATCGACACCGTCAAGACGGTGACGGGCCGCGACATCCACCTGGCCGGCTATTCGCAGGGCGGCATGTTCACCTACCAGACCGCGGCCTATCGCCGAAGCAAGGACATTGCGAGCATCGTCGCGTTCGGTGCGCCGGTCGACACACTGGCCGCACTGCCGATGAACCTGCCGGCCAGCTTGGCTCCGGCGGCCGCCGATTTCATGGCCGATCACGTCTTCAGTCGTATCGACATCCCGGGTTGGTTGGCGCGCACGGGATTTCAGATGCTCGACCCGATCAAGACCGCGCAGTCGCGCATCGAGTTCCTGCGTCAGCTGCACGACCGCGAGGCGTTGCTCCCGCGCGAGCAGCAGCGCAGGTTCCTGGCGTCGGAGGGGTGGATCGCGTGGTCGGGTCCGGCGATCTCCGAACTGCTCAAGCAGTTCATCGCGCACAACCGGATGATGACCGGCGGCTTCTCGATCCACGGTGACCTGGTCACGCTCTCCGACATCGAGTGCCCGATACTGGCGGTGGTCGGCGAGGTCGACGACATCGGCCAGCCGGCGTCGGTGCGCGGCATCAAACGCGCCGCACCCAAGGCCGACGTCTACGAATACTTGATCAGGGCAGGCCATTTCGGTCTGGTCGTCGGTTCCAAGGCGTCCTCCCAGACCTGGCCGACCGTCGCCGGGTGGGTGCGCTGGCTCGACGGTGCCGATTCCATGCCGGACGGGGTGGCGCCAATGGCATTGCAGCCCATCGAGAACGCCGAGACCGGTGTGTCGCTGACGTCTCGGCTGGCGCACAGCACTGCAGCCGCCACGGAGATGGCCTTCAGCCTGGCCCGCTCGGCGGCCGACGCCGTGGTGGCCGCGAACCGTTCGGCACGAACGTTGGCCGTCGAGACCGCCCGCACGCTGCCCCGGCTGGCGCGGCTCGGTCAGGTCAACGACCACACCCGGATCTCACTGGGTCGCATCATGAGCGAGCAGGCGCGCGACTTCCCCCAGGGCGAGGCGTTGCTGTTCGACGGCCGCGTCCACACCTATGAAGCGGTGGACCGCCGGGTCAACAACGTGGTGCGCGGACTCATCGAGGTCGGAGTTCGGCAGGGCGCACGGGTCGGTGTGCTGATGGAGACCCGGCCCAGCGCTCTCGTGGCGATCGCGGCGCTGTCGCGCCTCGGGGCCGTCGCGGTGATGCTGCCACCGGACGCCGACCTCGAAACGGCGGCACAACTGGGTGCCGTCACCGAGATCATCGCCGACCCGAGCAGTCTCGACGCGGCGCGCAAGCTCGACATGCGGGTGCTGGTTCTCGGCGGCGGTGAGTCCCGGGACCTGCACGTGCCGGCCGACGCCGACGTCGTCGACATGGAGCAGATCGATCCCGACCAGGTGGAGCTGCCCGGCTGGTACCGCCCCAATCCCGGGTTGGCGCGCGACCTGGCGTTCGTGGCGTTCAGCACCATCAGCGGTGAGTTGGTGGCACGGCAGATCACCAACTACCGGTGGGCGCTCTCGGCGTTCGGCACCGCGTCGGCTGCCAACCTGGGACGCAGCGACACGGTGTACTGCCTGACCCCGCTGCACCACCAGTCCGGCCTTTTGGTCAGCCTGGGCGGGGCCGTGGTCGGTGGTGCGCGCATCGCGCTGTCGCGCGAGCTGCGCCCGGACCGCTTCGTGCAGGAGATCCGCCAGTACGGCGTGACCGTCGTGTCCTACACCTGGGCGATGCTGCGCGAGGTCATCGACGACCCGGCGTTCTCCCTGACCGGCAACCACCCGGTGCGGCTGTTCATCGGTTCGGGCATGCCGGCGGGTCTGTGGAAGCGGGTCGTCGACGTGTTCGAGCCCGCCAACGTCGTGGAGTTCTTCGCCACCACCGACGGCCAGGCCGTGCTGGCCAACGTCAAAGGCGCCAAGATCGGCAGCAAGGGGCGACCGCTGCCCGGCGGCGGCGAGATTGCGCTCGCTGCCTACGACCCCGACGAAGATCTGATCCTCGAAGACGACCAGGGTTTCGTCCGCCGCGCCGACACCAACGAGATCGGTGTGCTGCTGGCCCGACCGCGCGGACCCGTCGACCCGTTGGCGTCGGTCAAGCGCGGTGTCTTTGCGCCGGCGGACACCTGGGTGTCGACGGAGTACTTGTTCCGTCGCGATGAAGACGGGGACTACTGGCTCGTCGACAACCGCGCCGCGGTCATCCACACCGAGCGCGGTCCGGTGTTCGCCGCGACGGTCAACGACGCGGTCGGGCGTCTCGGAGCCGTCGACATGGCGGTGACCTACGCCGTCGAGGCCAACGGCGAGACGATCGCGGTCACCGCACTGGCGCTGTGCCCGGGCAGCAGCGTCCCATCGGCCGATCTGAGTGAAGCGCTGGCCGATCTGCCGGTCGGCGAGGCACCCGACCTGGTTCATGTGGTCAGTGACATGACGCTGACCGCGACCTACCGTCCGCTGGCCGGGCCCCTGCAGGAGCAGGGCGTTCCCAAGCCGTCGCGTAACGCCTGGTATCGAGACCCCGATAGCAGTCGATACAAGCGTTTGACGGGGGCCGCTCGCAACGGGATCGCCGGCGAGCGGTCGTAGTGCCACCCGCAGGGCGCGCTGTTAGGCTCGCGCTGTCGACGAGGAGGGTTGATGTCATCTCAGAGCAGGCGCCGCGTCGCGGCGGCCGCGGCGGCCGCTGCAGCGTTTGCAGGCGTCCTGTCAGCGCCGACCGCGCTGGCTCAGCCGGCGCCACCGACCCAGCCGGCGCAACCCACGCCGTCCGCCCAGCAGGATGCGCCCCGCCGCGTCAACGCCGATCAGTTGCTGATGACGATCTCGCAGGAGTACCAGAGCGGGTCGGGCGGTGGGCAGGTCTCGAAGCTCATCGATCAGGCGATGACGCTGCGCATGCGTGGTTTCCGCCCTTCGATGGCGAACGCACAGGCCCTCGCATCGGCCCTCGACAAGCGTCCGAACCAGACCCCGCTGATCGAAGCCCTCCGCGCCACCATCGCCTACCAGCGCAAGCTGCAGATGCAGAGCGCCAACGTGCCGGCTCAGCAGCCCGGACCTCAAGGCCCTGTCGGGCCTCAGACCCCGGGTCAGCCCGGTCAGCCCGGGTGGGTCCCGGACAGCCCGATGCAGCAGGACACTCCCGTCTTCCCGATGCCGGGCCGTTGAGCGGATCCCGGCTCGACGAGAACCTGCTCGCGATCCTGGTCTGCCCGGAGGATCGCGGTTCGCTTCTCTACGTCGACGACTGTCTCTACAACCCACGCCTGCACCGCAAGTACCGCATCGAGGACGGCATCCCGGTCCTACTCGTCGACGAGGCAGTCGCCGTCGACGACGACGAGCATCGACGGCTGGTCGCCGCTGCGGGTGGGTGACTGATCAGGACGCCCTGGAGGTCGATCCGCTCACCGCGGCCCGACTGCTGCTGGGCTCCACGCTGGTCGGCCGAGAGGTCGAGGCGACGATCGTCGAGGTCGAAGCCTATGGCGGGCCGGCCGACGGGCCATGGCCGGACGCGGCAGCTCACTCCTTCCGCGGACCAGGCCTGCGCAACGCGGTGATGTTCGGCCCGCCCGGACGGCTCTACACCTACCGCAGCCACGGCATCCACGTGTGCGCCAACGTTTCCTGTGCGTCCGACGGCATCGCCGCCGCAGTACTGCTGCGCGCCGCGGTCATCGACCGGGGGATCGACGTCGCACATCGCCGGCGCGGCGAACACGTCAAAGAGGTCGCCCTCGCGCGTGGGCCCGGCAACCTCTGCTCCGCCCTGGGAATCACCATGGAAGACAATGGGATCGACGTCTTCGATCGCAGCTCGCCGGTCCGGCTCACGCTCAATGCGCTCAAAGTCGGTGAGTCCGGGCCCCGCGTCGGGGTGAGCAAGGCCGCCGACCGTCCATGGCGGATGTGGCTGCCTGGTCACCCCGAGGTGTCGGCTTACCGACGCAGTCCGCGGGCACCGGCTCCGGGGCTCAGTGACTGATGCGGGAAGATCGATGACGTGGGCAGCGACATTCTCGACGACTTGGAGTGGCGCGGGCTGATCGCCCAATCCACTGACCGTGACGCACTCGGGCAGGCCTTGGCCGACGGACCGGTGACCGTCTACTCCGGATTCGATCCGACGGCACCCAGCCTGCACGCCGGACACCTGATCCCGCTGCTGACGCTGCGCCGGTTCCAACAGGCCGGTCATCGACCGATCGTGCTCGCCGGTGGGGCGACCGGAATGATCGGTGACCCGCGTGAGGTCGGAGAACGCACCTTGCAGACGGCCGACACCGTCGCCGACTGGGCCGACCGGATTCGCGGCCAGCTCGAGCGATTCGTCGAGTTCGACGACTCGCCGACCTCCGCGGTGATCGCGAACAACCTGTCCTGGACCGCGGAGTTGTCGGCGATCGAGTTCCTGCGCGATGTCGGCAAGTACTTCTCGGTGAACGTGATGCTCGACCGGGACACCGTGCGGCGCCGGCTCGAGGGTGAAGGCATCTCCTACACCGAATTCAGCTACATGCTTCTGCAGGCCAACGACTACGTCGAGCTGCATCAGCGGCACGGTTGCACGCTGCAGGTCGGTGGCTCGGACCAGTGGGGCAACATCATCGCCGGGGTTCGACTGGTCCGGCAGAAGTGCGGCGCTTCGGTGCACGCGATGACCACGCCGCTGGTGACCGACTCCGAAGGCCGCAAGTTCGGGAAGTCGACCGGGGGCGGCAGCCTCTGGCTGGACCCCGAGATGACCAGCCCATATGCGTGGTACCAGTACTTCATCAACACGGCCGACGCCGACGTCGTCCGCTACCTGCGTTGGTTCACCTTTCTCGATGCGCAGGAGCTCGGCGAATTGGAGGCGGCGACTGCCGAACGCCCACACGAACGCGCCGCGCAGCGACGACTCGCGCGGGAACTGACCACGCTGGTGCACGGAGAAGCCGCCACCGCGTCGGTCGAGCACGCCAGTCAGGCGCTGTTCGGCCGAGGCGAGCTGACCAAGCTCGACGAGCCGACGTTGGCCGCGGCGCTGCGCGAAGCGTCGGTGGCCGAGCTTTCCCCCGGGGGACCGGAATCCATCATCGATCTCTTGGTGGCCACCGGGCTTTCGGCGAGCAAGGGCGCCGCCCGCCGCACGTTGGCCGAAGGCGGAGTCTCGGTGAACAACGTGAAAGTCACCACAGACGACTGGATTCCGGCTGACGCCGACTTCCTCCACGGCAAGTGGCTGGTGCTTCGACGCGGTAAGCGCAACATCGCCGGCATCGAACGTGTGGGCCGGGAACAACCGGACGGGACCGGGCGTTGACTCTCTACACGCCAGATCGACAACTGGTACGCCCGTCGGAAAACCATCCGAAAACGGCGTCCTAGCAGGCGATTTGACGGGGAGTTTCCACTGACGTAACTTATTCCACGTCGCCGCGACACGGCCTCCGGGCCGGGGAGCGCGGCAGACTCCCAGAGGGAAATCCACTTAGGTGGGTTCCTGATTGTCCGCAAGACCTCCAGCGGCTTAAATGCCGGTGGTAAGTTGCGCGGCCAAGCGGGTGTGTTGTTTGAGAACTCAATAGTGTGTTTGGTGGTTTTTGTTTGTTGTTTTTTGCCGCGCCTCTTTTTCCCGTTTAGGGGTGTGGTTTTTTGGATGCCAGTTTTGGTGTCTTTTGTTTGGTTCGAATTTTTCTGAACGTTTTTGTTTGGAGAGTTTGATTCTGGCTCAGGACGAACGCTGGCGGCGTGCTTAACAC
>NZ_JBNMQU010000006.1:0-332689 GCF_050205565.1 Mycobacterium sp. SMC-4
CGGGGTGGGGGCGTCGGAGACGACGGTCGCCGATACTGAGCCGCTGTCACTGCCGGACAGGATCGTGCTGGCGACGATCACCGCGACGAACAGGACGGCCCCGGCCGCGCCGGCGATCCACATCCAGCGACGGTCGATACGTGCTTCGTCGAGGTACTCGTCGTAGTCCTCGGCGGTGTCGTCGGCCCTGTCCCAGCGCGGATCGTCGAACGTCGGATAGGCGTCGGTGTCCAGGTCGGCGTAACCCTCGAGATCCTCGGGATCCGCGTAGCCGGCTCCGCGACGCGCGCTGCGCAGACGCTCGGTCGGTGTCAGCGAGTACGGAGAAGATGCGGTGTATTGCCTGCTCATCCTGCTGTCCCAGTCGTTGCTTCCGGTTGCTGACCCGATGCTAATGAGGCAGAAGTGACGATTGAGGCTGACGCGCGTCCCAGGCGGTCACGGTCGGGACTCAGTTCGGTCGCCTCCGGATCGCGGTCAGCATCACGTTCGCCGACGGCTGAGGTGGCGGCGCGGCGATGGCCGCTCGACGTCCACTAACCTGCTGGGGAAGAAGTGCGGACAATCGAACGGAAGGGTTTTCACCGTGGAGGTCAAGATCGGTGTCACCGACAGCCCACGCGAGCTGGTTCTCAACAGCGCGCAGACGCCGGCCGAGGTGGAGAAGTTGGTCACCGATGCTCTGGACGCCGGCGCCGGTGTGCTGGCGCTGACCGACGCGAAGGGTCGGCGCTTCATGGTGCCCAACGCAAAGATCGCCTACGTCGAGATCGGACCCGCCGAGGCACGCCGCGTCGGATTCGGCGTCGGACTCGACCCCGCCAAGAGCGCCGGCTGAGACCGGCGCGCCCGGTCCTGGAAACCTAGGACCGGGTCAGCGGCACGTGTGACAACCCGCCCCAGATGAACGCGACGGTGCCCTCGACGGCGTCGTCTTTGTCGATGGGGCGGTCGTTGTTGAGCCAGTAGCGCGCCGAGTCGACGCTGATGCTGACCAGACCGACCGCGATCATCCGCGCGCGGTGCGGTTCCAGTCCCGAGTCGTGGCTGATCAGGTCGAACACCGCATCGGTGCACGACTCGGTGGCCACCTTGACCTGCGCGGCCACCTGCGGCTCGGTCACGTAGTCGTTCTCGAAGATCAGCCGGTAGCCCTGGCCGTCGTGTTCGATGAAGTCGAAGAACGCCTGCACCGCCGCGCGCACCCGCTGCCGGTTGTCGGTGGTGGTCCGCAGCGCCTGGCGCACACCGGAAACCAGGTTGTCGACGTGGCGCTGCAGCACCGCGAGATAGAGCTCCACCTTCGACGCGAAGTGCTGATACAGCACGGGTTTGCTGACACCGGCGCGTTCGGCGATCTCGTCCATGCCGGCCGCGTGGTAGCCGCGGTCCACGAAAACCTCGCTGGCGGCGGCCAGCAACTGTCCCCGACGCTCGTCGCGGGGTAAGCGGTTACCGCGCCGTGCGGTGCCGGCGCCGGCACCGCCGGTGCCGTTGGCGGGTGTGCCGCCTCGCCGCTGCGCCGTCTTGGCGAGTTCGCTCATCAGAACCTCGAGTGTCACTGCCGGCGCGACCGGCGTTCGTCAAATGTTCGCACTGACACTACTACTGATTGCTGATCTCTCTTGTGAGACATGTTTCCGTCGACCCCGGGCAGCGCGCCGGAGCGGACCTGCTTCGGTGCTGTGTCATCCTGTTGCGGTGACCGGACAACTGGGTCCAGAGCGTCACGGGGACGGTCGCGTCCCCGTGTTGCGCGACGAGTGGCGTGAGCCGCTGCGCGCCTTGCGCGACCCACTGGCCGAACAGCCCGGCCGGATCCGGTCCAACCGCGACGAGCACAAGAGGTGGCGCAAGCAGACCTGGCTGGGCCGTTTCGTGTCGACCTACGGCTGGCGCGCGTACGCCCTTCCTTTGCTCGTCGTGCTGACCGCCGTCGTGATCTACCAGACCATCACCGGGACGAGCGCGCCGCCGCCGGTCGCCGACGAGGAAGGTCCGGTGCAGGGTCCGCCGACCCTCGGGGTTCCCAGCACCGAGATCGTCGGCGCACCCCCACGGGGTCTGACCCAGTTCGACGCGAACCTGCCGACCGGGATCCTGCCCGACGGTGGCCCCTTCACCCCGGCCGGTGCCCGGACGTGGCACGTCGTCCCGGGCGGCACCCCGCAGGTGGGGCAAGGCACCACGAAGGTCTTCACCTATACCGTCGAGGTCGAAGACGGTATCGACACCACCACCTACGGCGGTGACGACGGCTTCGCGCGGATGGTCAGTGAGACGCTGGCCAATCCGAAGAGCTGGACGCACAACCCGCAGTTCGGGTTCGTCCGGGTCGACGCCGCCGCCGGGGTGCAGCCGGACTTCCGGGTGTCGTTGACCTCCCCGTTGACCGTCCGCGAAGGCTGCGGGTACGACATCCAACTCGAAGCCTCTTGCTACAACCCGGCTTTCGACGGGCAGCCGCGCGTGTTCGTCAACGAGGCGCGCTGGGTCCGCGGCGCGGTGCCGTTCCAGGGCGACATCGGCTCCTACCGGCAGTACCTGATCAATCACGAGGTCGGCCACGCCATCGGTTACCAGCGCCACGAACAGTGCGCCAACACCGGGGATCTGGCGCCGATCATGATGCAGCAGACGTTCTCGACCGACAACAACGACGCCGCTCGATTCGACCCCGGCACGGTGACCCCGGACGGGAAGACGTGCCGCTTCAACCCCTGGCCGTATCCGATCGCTTGATCTCGGTCACTGCGGGCGCGGGAAGGTCTGCCCCCTCATTGCTGTTGTCCTCATTACCTGCTGAGATGGATTCCATCGTCAACCAAGGAGAACTCGGTGTCATCCCCGTTGCCGCCGCTGGTCGAGCCAGCGGCCGAACTCACCCGTGAAGAGGTCGCACGCTACAGCCGGCACCTCATCATTCCCGACCTCGGTATGGACGGGCAGAAACGGCTGAAGAACGCGAAGGTCCTCGTGATCGGGGCCGGGGGCCTGGGGTCGCCGACGCTTCTCTATCTCGCCGCCGCCGGTGTGGGCACCATCGGGATCGTGGAGTTCGACGTCGTCGACGAGTCGAATCTGCAGCGCCAGATCATCCACGGGCAGTCCGACATCGGTCGGCCCAAAGCGCAGAGCGCACGGGATTCGATCCTGCAGATCAATCCCTTGGTGAACGTGCGTCTGCACGAGTTCCGCCTCGAGCCCGACAATGCGGTCGACCTGTTCAAGCAGTACGACCTGATCCTCGACGGCACCGACAACTTCGCCACCCGCTACCTCGTCAACGACGCGGCCGTGCTGGCCGGCAAGCCGTACGTGTGGGGGTCGATCTACCGGTTCGAAGGCCAGGTCTCGGTGTTCTGGGAGGACGCCCCCGACGGGCTCGGCCTGAACTACCGCGACCTGTACCCGGAGCCACCTCCACCGGGCATGGTGCCGTCCTGCGCCGAGGGCGGTGTGCTGGGCATCCTGTGCTCGTCGATCGCGTCGGTGATGGGCACCGAGGCCATCAAGCTGATCACCGGCATCGGGGAACCGCTGCTGGGTCGCCTGATGGTCTATGACGCGCTGGACATGACCTACCGGACGATCAAGATCCGCAAGGACCCGTCGACGCCGAAGATCACCGAGCTCATCGACTACGAGGCCTTCTGTGGCGTCGTGTCCGACGACGCGGCGCAGGCTGCTGCGGATTCGACGGTGACCCCGCGCGAACTGCGCGAGATGCTGGGCTCCGGCAAGAAATACGCGCTGATCGACGTCCGCGAGTCCGTCGAGTGGGACATCAACCACATCGACGGTGCCGAACTGATCCCGAAGTCGGCGATCGAGGCCGGCGACGGTCTGGCCAAGCTTCCGCACGACCGGGTTCCGGTGCTGTACTGCAAGACCGGCATCCGTTCGGCCGAGGCGCTGGCGGTGGTGAAGAAGGCCGGTTTCAGTGACGCACTGCACCTGCAGGGCGGCATCGTGGCCTGGGCCAAGCAATTCGAACCCGACATGGTGATGTACTGACGCGGGGTCGCTGCCCGTTGCGCTTACGCTGATGCGGTGACCGCAGAGCGCCCACCAGAGCATGTCCTCACGGCTTTCGGGCTGTCCGGAGTGCAGCCGGTGCCGCTGGGCTCCAGCTGGGAGGGCGGCTGGCGCTGCGGCGAGGTGGTGCTGTCGATCGTCCCCGACCACGCCCGGGCGGCCTGGTCGGCCAAAGTGCGCGAGACGCTGTTCGTCGACGGCGTCCGGCTGGCGCGGCCCGTGCGCTCCACCGATGGCCGCTACGTCGTCGCCGGCTGGCGCGCCGACACCTACGTGGCCGGCACGCCCGAACCCCGGCACGACGAGGTGGTCTCGGCCGCGGTCCGGTTGCACGAGGCCACCGCCAAACTCGAGCGTCCGCGGTTTCTGACCCAGCCCCCGGTGGCGCCGTGGTCGGATGTCGACGTGTTCACCGCCGCCGACCGGGCGGCGTGGGAGGACCGACCGCTGCACTCGTTGCCGCCGGGTGCGCGGGTGGCGCCGGCCACGAGCGACGGACAGAAGTCGGTCGAGCTGATCAATCAGCTCGCCACATTGCGGCGTCCCACCAAGAGCCCCAGCCAGCTCGTGCACGGCGACCTGTACGGCACGGTGCTGTTCGCGGGTACCGCGGCTCCGGGCATCACCGACATCACGCCGTACTGGCGTCCGCCGGCGTGGGCGGCCGGCGTCATCGTCGTCGACGCGCTGTCGTGGGGTGAAGCCGACGACGGCCTGATCGAACGCTGGGACGCGCTGCCGGAGTGGCCGCAGATGTTGTTGCGTGCGTTGATGTTCCGGCTCGCGGTGCACGCACTGCACCCGCGCTCGACGCCGGCGGCGTTCCCGGGCCTGGCCCGCACCGCCGCGCTGGTGCGCCTGGCTGTCTAGGGTTCGGCGCGCGCGTTTTGTGCCCAGAGTGCGCTCAGCGTAGTTGCGGTGCGGCGGCAGCGACGCTCACGGCACTCTCGCGGCATCAGAACGTGTGACGGTACTGCCGCAGCGGCACCCTGCCCTCGTCGGCCAGTACCCCTTCGGCGCGGAGCCGCGCGAGTTGCTCGTCCCGCAGGTGCGGGGCAGGTTCGCCGGACGCTCGGATCACCCGGTGCCACGGCAGGTCCGACGAATCGGTCCGCATGATCCAGCCGACGATCCGCGCGCTGGGAAGGCTTGCCGCAGCGGCGATGTCGCCGTAGGTCGCGACGCGGCCCGACGGGATCGCCGCGACCAGTGCACGCACGGCCTCCACCTGCTCGTCGGTGATGGCGGCCATGTCAGCGCAGGTGTCGGCGGATCAGCGCAGCGGTCTCCTCGGGCCGCGCCAGCGGCACCATGTGGTCGCAATCCCATTCCAGCACGGTCAGATTGGGCCCGAGACCGGCATCGAGCGCGGTGATCAGCTCGTCGCTGGCGTACGGCGGGTCGACGAGCGTGGCCCGCACCAGCGTCGTCGGCATACCATCGCGCGGGATCGGGACGGGCCGCGTCAACTCGCTCCAGTAGCTGAGCATGGCGGGGATGCTGATCCGCCACCCCACCCGGCCGTTGGGTTGTGCGACCAAGTGTTCGTCGAGTTCGCGTTCCAGCTCGGCCTCGTCGACCTCGCCCCACGAACCGTCGACCTTCTCCTGGCGGGCCTCGGCTCGGTCGGTGTAGTCAGGGCTGCGGTACATCTCGTCGGCGATCTCGCGCATGCGTCGTCCGTCCAACCCGACCGCGGGGTCGAGCAGCACCAGCCCGGCCACCAGGTCCGGGCGGGCGGCGGCGAGGTTCAGCGCCAGCGCGCCGCCGAAGGAGTGACCCACGACCACCGCCGGCTGCTGCTCGTCGATGAGTGTGGCCAGCGCTGCGACGTTCGCGTCGATGGTCCACGGGGCATCCCAGGACGACCGACCGTGGCCGAGCAGATCCGGTGCCACGGTGGGGATGTCGGGCAGATGACGCTCGAACAGCGACTCCCAGCGTCTGCCGTGGCCGGTCAGACCGTGGATCGCCAGAACCCGTGCGGGTCCGGAGGGTCCGTAGCGGTAGGTGTGCAGCACGTCGGTCACGAGTGTCGATGCTGCCAGTCGGGGACGAGCCCGGTCCACCCGCGGTGAGATGTCAGACCCTCGTGATGTCATGCCCTCATGTCTGCGCCGCACACCGAACTGACCCCGCAGTCCCTGACGAGTGGGGACCTGCGTGGCTCGGTGCGGGTGCTGGGAGGGCCCGGCACCGGCAAGAGCACGTTGCTGATCGACACCGCGGTCGCGCACATCCAGGCTGGGTACCACCCCGAATCGGTGCTGCTGCTGACGGGTTCGGCGCGGCTGGGAGCACAGGTCCGCGCGGCCATCACGTCGCGCCTGTTGACTGCCGGGGAGACCCGCGCCGTGCGCGAGCCTCTGGTGCGCACGGTGCACTCGTACGCCTTCGCGGTGCTGCGGCTTGCCGCGCAGCGCACGGGTAGCCCGCCGCCGCGGCTGATCACCAGCGCCGAACAGGACGGCATCATCCGCGAACTGCTGGCCGGAGACGCCGAGGACGGAGACGCCTCTCCCGTGCGGTGGCCGGCCCGGCTGCGGCCCGCACTGACCACCGCGGGGTTCGCGACCGAGCTGCGGGACCTGATGGCGCGCTGCAGTGAGCGCGGAATCGATCCTGCCGAGCTGCAGCGCCTCGGCCGTCTTGCCGATCGCGACGAATGGTCGGCCGCAGGACGTTTCGCGCAGGCCTACGAGCAGATCATGCTGCTGCGTTCAGCGGTGGGTATGGCCGCCCCGCAGGCCACCACCCCGGCATTGGGGGCTGCCGAACTCGTCGGCGCCGCCCTCGAGGCGCTGGCCGGTGACGCCGACCTGCTGGCCGCCGAACGGGCCCGCGTGAAGGTGCTGCTGGTCGACGACGCCCAGCACCTGGATCCGCAAGTCGCCCGCCTGGTCGGTGTGCTGTCGGCCGGCGCGGAACTGACGGTGATCGCGGGAGATCCGCAGCAGACGGTGTTCGGATACCGCGGCGCCGACCCCTCTTTGCTTGTCGGGGAGGGACCCACGCTGCACTTGACCACGTCGCGGCGCTGCGCCGCACCGCTGGCCGACGCCATCAGCGCGGTCGCGTCGCGGTTGCCGGGCAGTGCATCCCACCGCGAGTTCCACGGATCCGACGCCGAGGGGTCGCTGTCGGTGCGGATCGCCGCTTCTGCGCACGCCGAATCCGCGCTCATCGCCGACGCGTTGCGGCGCGCACACCTGGTCGACGGAGTGCCGTGGAACCAGATGGCCGTGATCGTGCGATCCGTGCCCCGGATGGGTGCGCCGTTGAGCCGGGCGCTGTCGACGGCCGGCGTGCCGGTCGACGTCGCCGGGAACGACGCCGCGCTGTCCGACCAGCCCGCGGTACGTGCGCTGTTGACGGTGCTCGAAGCCACCGCCGAAGGTCTCGACAGCGCACGGGCTTTGGCGTTGGTCACCGGACCGATCGGACGCGTCGACCCGGTCTCGCTGCGGCAACTCCGGCGGGCGTTGCGGCGGCGGTTCACCCGGCCCGACAGCAGCGAGGAATTGCTGGTCGATGCGGTGCACAAGGACGGCGACGGTCTCTCCGACGAGCACGCCCGGCCGCTGCGTCGGATCCGCGCGGTGCTGTCGGCCGCCCGCCGCAGCGTCGACGAGGGCCACGACCCCAGGCACACCCTGTGGCAGGCGTGGCACCGCTCAGGGCTGCAGCGCCGGTGGCTGACCGCCAGCGAGCGCGGCGGTCCGGCCGGTGCGCAGGCCGACCGCGACCTCGACGCCGTCACCGCCCTGTTCGACGTCGCCGACCAGTACGTGACCCGGACCGCGGGCGCCACCCTGCGCGGACTGATCGACCACATCACCGGTCTCGCCTTGCCGCCGGTGCGCAGCGACGACGCGGCGCGCGCCGACTCGGTGGCGGTGCTCAGCGCGCACTCGGCGCTGGACCGCGACTGGGAGTTCGTGGTGATCGCCGGAGTGCAAGAGGGGTTGTGGCCCAACATCGCTCCGCGCGGCGGCGTGCTGGGCACCCAGCAGCTCGTCGACGTCATCGACGGTGTCGCCGCGGTGGGGCAACACGAGTTGTCCAGCCGCGCCCCGCTGCTGGCCGAGGAGCGGCGGTTGTTGATCGCTGCGATGGGTCGGGCGCGCAGCCGGGTGCTGGTCACCGCCGTCGACAGCGACGACAGCGACGAGGCCATGCTGCCGTCGACGTTCTGCCACGAACTCGCGGCGCTCGCCACCGAAACGCCACCCGAGCCGGCCGAGCCGATCCGCGCGCCCCGGGTGCTGGTCGCTTCAGCGGTGGTGGGCCGGCTGCGGTCGATCGTCTGCGCGCCGGACGACCAGGCCACCGACACCGAGAGACTCTGCGCTGCTGTGCAATTGGCCCGTTTGGCGGGCGCCGGGGTACCGGGCGCCGCGCCGAAGTCGTGGTACGGCATGGCGCCGGTGTCCACGACCGATCCGCTGTGGGACAGCGAAGGCCAGGTCGTGACGCTGTCACCGTCGACCCTGCAGACCCTGTCGGACTGCCCGCTGCGCTGGCTGCTGGAACGCCACGGCGGCAACCGCGGACGCGACGTGCGTTCCACGCTCGGATCGCTGGTGCATGCCCTGATCAGCGAGTCGGGCCGAAGCGAATCGGCGCTGCTCGCCGAGCTCGAGAAGCTCTGGGACGGACTGCCTTTCGAGGCGCGGTGGCACGCGGACAATGAGCTGGCCCGCCACGCGGAGATGCTGCAGACCTTCCTGCGGTGGCGCGCCGACACCCGCGGCGAGCTGACCGAGTTGGGTACCGAGGTCGACGTGGACGGCCAGATCCAGGCCGCCGACGGCGATCTGCCCGGGGTCCGGGTGCGTGGACGTCTGGACCGATTGGAACGCGACAACACCGGCCGGCTGGTCGTGGTCGACGTCAAGACCGGCAAGAGCCCGGTCACCAAGGACGACGCGCAAAGCCACGCCCAGTTGGCGATGTACCAGCTGGCCGTCGCGGCCGGGTTGATCGCCGACGGTGACCAGCCCGGCGGCGGGCGTCTGGTCTACCTGGGCAAGGTCGGCAAGACCGGTGCCACCGAGCGTGAGCAGGCAGCACTGACCGCCGAGGCCGTGGAGCAGTGGCGGACCGAGGTGGCGCAAACCGCCGCGAGGACGCAGGGGCCGGACTTCGTCGCCAAGGTCAACGACGGCTGCGCACACTGCCCGGTGCGCTCGATGTGCCCCGCGCAGAACAGGAGCCGGCAGTGCTGACACCGCGCTATAGTCCGTCCGAATTGGCCGATGCGCTCGGACTTTTCGCGCCCACCGACGAGCAGGCCGCCGTCATCGCCGCCCCGCCGGGACCGCTGGTCGTGATTGCCGGTGCCGGGGCCGGCAAGACCGAGACGATGGCCGCGCGGGTCGTGTGGCTGGTGGCCAACGGCTATGCCCGTCCCAGCCAGGTGCTGGGCCTGACGTTCACCCGCAAGGCTGCCGGTCAGCTGCTGCGGCGCGTGCGGTCCCGGCTGGCCCGCCTCGCCGGCGCAGGCCTGATGATCCCCGGCGCGGACATCGCCGACGACCCGGTCACCATCAGCACGTACCACGCGTTCGCGGGCACACTGCTGCGCGAGTTCGGTCTGTTGCTTCCCGTGGAGCCCGACGTGCGGTTGATCAGCCAGACCGAGCTGTGGCAGTTGGCTTTCCGGGTCGTCTGCGAGTACCCCGACGAGTTGCCCACCGAGAAGTCGCCGGCCGCGGTCACCGGAATGGTGCTCAAACTCGCCGGGCAGCTCTCCGAGCATCTGGTCGACACTGATCAGCTGCGCGACACGCACATCGAGCTGGAACGGCTGGTGCACACGTTGCCGGCCGGGCGTTACCAGCGCGACAGCGGGCCCAGCCAGTGGTTGCTGAAGATGCTGTCCACCCAAACCGAACGGACGCTGCTGGTGCCGCTGATCGACGCGCTGCACCAGCGGATGCGCGACGAGCACGTCGTCGACTTCGGCATGCAGATGGCCTCGGCGGCGCGGCTGGCCGCGCAGTGTCCGCAGGTGGGAGAGCAACTGCGGCAACGCTTCCGGGTGGTGCTGCTCGACGAGTACCAGGACACCGGACACGCTCAGCGCGTGGCGCTGTCCTCGTTGTTCGGCGGCGGCGCCGACGACGGTCTGGCGTTGACCGCCGTCGGCGACCCGATCCAGTCCATCTACGGCTGGCGCGGCGCGTCGGCGACCAACCTGCCGCGGTTCACCACCGACTTCCCGCTGTCCGACGGCACCCCCGCCCCGACGTTGGAGTTGCGCACCAGCTGGCGCAACCCGCCGGAAGTACTGCACCTGGCCAACGAAGTGTCCACCGAAGCGCGCCGACGCTCGGTGGCAGTGCGAGCACTGCGTCCCCGGCCACACGCCGAGTCCGGTGACGTACGGTGCGCACTGTTCACCGACGTCGAGACCGAACGCGAGTGGGTCGCCGACGAGGTCGCCCGCCGCTACCACGCCGGAATCGCCGCGACGGGTTCCGCGCCGACCGCGGCAATCCTGGTGCGGCGCAACGCCGACTCGGCCCCGATGGCCGAGGCGCTGAGCCGTCGCGGCGTCGCCGTCGAGGTCGTGGGTGTGGCCGGCCTGCTGTCGGTGCCGGAAGTGGCCGACGTGGTGGCGACGCTCCGGCTGGCCGCCGACCCGGCCGCCGGTCCGGCGGCGCTGCGGGTGCTGACGGGCCCGCGGTGGCGGCTGGGCGCCCGTGACATCGCCGCGCTGTGGCGCCGCGCGGTGGCCCTGCACGCCGGCGACCCGGCCCCGACGACAGGCAGCCTCGCCGAGCAGGTCGTCGCGCAGTCCGGTCCTGACGTCGACGAGGCGTGTCTGGCCGACGCCCTGGCTGATCCTGGCCCCGCCGAGGCGTATTCCGAATTGGGCCGTCAGCGCATCGTCGCGCTGGCCCGCGAGCTGGTCGCGCTGCGCGCCCACCTCGACAGTCCGCTGCCCGACCTCGTGGCCGAGGTGCGGCGACTCCTGGGTGTCGACGCCGAGGCACGCGCGGCCGCTCCGGTGACCGCGGGGTGGTCCGGCACCGAACATCTCGACGCGTTCAGCGATGTGGTCGCCGACTACGCGTCGCGCCCGGGCGCCACGGTCACCGGGCTGCTGGCCTACCTCGACCTCGCCGAGGACATCGAGAACGGCCTGGCCCCGGCCGAAATCAGCGTGGCTCAGGACCGTGTGCAGATCCTGACCGTGCACGCGGCCAAAGGCCTCGAGTGGCAGGTCGTCGCGGTCCCGCACCTGAGCGCACGGGTGTTTCCGTCGACGGCGATGCCGCGCACCTGGCTGTCTGATGCGGCCGATCTGCCGCCGCTGCTGCGCGGGGACTGCGCCGCGGTGTCCGAGCACGGTGTGCCGGTGCTCGACACCTCCGACGTCAGCGACCGAAAAGGCTTGTCGGACAAGATCAACAGCCACAAGCGCAGCCTGGATCAGCGACGCACCGACGAAGAGCGGCGACTGCTGTACGTGGCGATCACCCGCGCCGAGCACACTCTGCTGGTCTCCGGGCACCACTGGGGCGCCACCGAGACCAAGCCGCGCGGACCCTCGGCATTCCTGTGTGAGCTCAAAGACGTCATCGACGCGGCAGCCAGCGCGGGCACCCCGTGCGGCACCGTCGACGCATGGGCCGAGGCACCCGCGGACGGCGACACCAACCCGTTGCGCGACCGCGTCACCGAAGCGGTCTGGCCGGCTGATCCCATCGGGGGCCGTCGTACCGAAACCGACCGCGGCGCGCATCTGGTCGGACAGGCGATGGCCGCGGATATCCCGCCCGACGCCGCAGCCGACCGATTCGGATGGGCCGCCGATGTCGACGCCCTGCTCGCCGAGCGTCAGCGCGCCCAGCACCGCCCGCCGGCGGAGTTGCCGGCGGCGCTGTCGGTCAGCACCGTGGTGGAACTCAGCCGCGATCCCGACGCCGCGCTGCAACGGCTGCAGCGCCGGCTGCCCCGCCGGCCGGATTCGCACGCCCTGCTGGGCACCGCGTTCCACGAATGGGTGCAGCGGTACTTCCAGTCGGACAAATTGTTCGACCTCGACGATCTGCCCGGCGCGGTCGACGCCGACCGCCAGGACCGAGGCGAACTCGAGGAACTGCAGGCGGCGTTCGCGGTCTCGGAGTGGGCGGCGCGGACACCGATCGACGTCGAGGTCCCGTTCGACATGATGCTCGGCGACCGTGTGGTGCGCGGACGCATCGACGCCGTGTTCGCCGACGACGACGGCGGTGTCACGGTGCTCGACTGGAAGACCGGGGAGCCGCCGTCAACGGCGGAAGAGCTGCAGCACAACGCGATCCAGTTGGCCGTGTACCGGCTGGCGTGGGCGCAGCTGCACGGTTGCGCACCGTCGTCGGTGCGTGCGGCGTTCCATTATGTGCGCTCCGGTCAGACCGTGCGGCCGGGCGCGCTGCCCGACGCCGAGGAGCTGGCCACGCTGATCACCGGCGACGAGCAGATCGCAGTCAGGACTGCCGATAGATCTTCAGCGCCTGCGTGACCATCGGGATCTGGAACGGCAGCCGCGCGATCGCGACCAGCCGCATCGGCAGCGGCTTGGTCGGGTCCTGGAACCACAGCCGCACCATGTTCACGTTGGCCGGGAACACCGAGACGTAGAGCGCCACCGCCGCCAACGCGCCCAGCCGCCGGGTCCGCGGGGCCAGGAGCATGCCGCCGATGCCGATCTCGGCGACACCGGAGGCGTAGGTGTAGGTGCGGGCACTGCCCGGCAGCTCGGCGGGGACGATGCCGTCGAACGGCTTGGGAGCGATGAAGTGCAGCGCACCGATGCCCAGCAGCATCGCCGCGGTTCGATAAGCGCGTGTCGCGGCCTGCTGCGATGCCGCCGAGGGTGAGGTCATGATTACATTGTGCTGGTGCGGCAGCCTCACACCGTGACAGGCCCCTGTGGCTAGGGGCAGCCTGCGCCGTCGGCTCCGTCGGTTCGATCAGAGCCTGGCGGACTTGCCGGTCCATGCGCTCACCGACCGGGTACAGATTCCCACCACGCTGGTCAGCCCGGCGCGGCGAATCACCGTGCGCGTCATCTACGCACTGGCCGCGCTGTCCGTGGCGGTGCTCATCGTCTACCTGGACCGCGACGGCTACCGCGACGCGCAGGACAATCCGCTGTCTCTGCTGGACTGTCTGTACTACGCGACGGTGTCACTGTCGACTACCGGCTACGGCGACATCACCCCGATCACGCCCGAAGCGCGGCTGATCAACGTGCTGGTCATCACCCCGCTGCGCGTCGCGTTCCTGATCGTGCTGATCGGCACGACCGTCGAAACCCTCACCACACAGTCGCGGCAGGCCTACCAAATCCAGCGCTGGAGGAGCAGATTGCGCAATCACATCATCATCGTCGGCTACGGCACCAAGGGCCGGACCGCCGCTGCGGCGATGGTCGGCGACGAGATTGCTCCCGGCGACATCGTGGTCGTCGACGAGGACGCCGCGGCGCTCGAACGCGCCAAGAGCGCCGGGCTGGTGACCGTCCGCGGCACCGCCACCGACTCGGAGGTGCTGCGCCTGGCCGGCGCCCAGCACGCCAAGACCATCATCGTGGCCGCCAACCGTGACGACACCGCTGTGCTGGTCACCCTCACCGCGCGTGAGCTCGCGCCGAAGGCCAAGATCATCGCCGCGGTCCGCGAATCCGACAACGAACACCTGCTCAAGCAGTCCGGCGCGGATTCGACCGTGGTGACTTCGGAAACCGCCGGTCGTCTGCTCGGTATCGCCGTGCAGACCCCCAGTGTCGTGGAGATGGTCGAAGACCTGCTGACCCCGGACCGGGGCTTCGCGATCGCCGAGCGTGAGGTCACTCCGAAGGAAGCCGGCGGGTCACCGCGCCACCAGAGCGACATCGTGCTGGGGGTGGTGCGCGAGCAGAAGCTGATCCGGGTCGACGCCCCGGAGGTCGACGCGCTCGAGCTGGGGGACCGGTTGTTGTACATCCGCAACGCGGACACCGACCGATGAGCGCCTGCGCGGATGAGGAGAGCGTCCCGATGACGCGGTTTCGGCTGCGCCAGGTCCCGCTGCTGTCCCGGGTCGGCGCCGACCGCGCCGACACGTTGCGCACCGACGTCGACGCGGCCGTGGCGGGCTGGTCCGACGCGCAGCTGCTGCGCGTGGACCGTCGCAACCAGGTGCTGATCTCCGGCGGCCGGGCCGTGCTGAACCCGGCAATTTCCTTCGCTCCCAACCCGCCCGAGCACGCGGTGTTCCTCGGCCGCCTCAACGACGGCCGCCACGTCTGGGGCGTGCGTGCCGATCTGCAACCGCCCGACGACCACGACGGGCCCGTCGAGGTCCTCGATCTGCGCCGCACCGGCGACGTGTTCGACGATGTCAGCGCGCAGCTGGTGGCCACCGCCACCGCCCTGCTGAATTGGCATGACACTGCGAGGTTTTCACCGGTCGACGGCGCACCCACCCGGCCGGCCAAGGCCGGCTGGTCGCGAGTCGACCCCGTCACCGGGCACGAGGAGTTCCCGCGCATCGACCCCGCGGTGATCTGTCTGGTGCACGACGGGCACGACCGGGCGGTGCTGGCCCGGCAGACGCTGTGGCCGCCGCGGCTGTTCTCGATCCTCGCGGGCTTCGTGGAGGCCGGCGAGTCCTTCGAGTCCTGCGTGGTGCGCGAGATCGCCGAGGAGATCGGGCTGACGGTCACCGACGTCGAGTATCTGGGCAGTCAGCCGTGGCCGTTCCCGCGCTCGCTGATGGTCGGCTTCCACGCGGTGGGCGACCCCGAGCAGGAGTTCTCGTTCAACGACGGGGAGATCGCCGAAGCGGGCTGGTTCACCCGCGCCGAGATCCGCGAGGCACTCGACCGCGGCGACTGGAGCGCTGGGTCCGCCGACTCACAGCTGCTGCTGCCCGGGTCGATCTCCATCGCGCGCGAAATCATCGAGTCCTGGGCCGCACAGGATTAGCCGAAAGGATCCGCAGGTGGAAACCCTCATCCCCGCCACCGTCCGGCAAGCGCGATGGCTGCTGGTCGGCGGCGTCCTGATGGCCGTCCTCGGGATCTTCCGCGTGGTCGGATTCCTGAATCACGGCGGCTTCGTCTACCTGGTGATGGCCGCGCTGTTTCTGACCCTGGCGGTGCTGTCGGTGATCGCCGGGGTCACCCGGATCCGACGGGGCGACGACCGCGGTTAACCCGCCAGTTTGGCCTTGACCTGCTTGATGGTCGGGTTGGTCAGCGTCGAACCGTCGGCGAACTTCAGCGTCGGGACCACGTGGTTGCCGTTGTTCACTGATCCGACGAACTCCGCGGCGGCCGGGTCGGCCTCGATGTCGACCTCGGTCCAGGAGATGCCCTCGGATTTCAGCGCCATCTTCAGGCGCGAGCAGTAGCCGCACCACGTGGTGGTGTACATGGTCACAGTGGCTTCGTCAGCGCTCATAAGGACTTCAACGTAGCCGACCGGCCAGACATGCCCGTCCCGAGGTCCGCGCTTGTCAGGCCGCGCTGCCATGATGGTCGCCATGGCCCCGACAGTGCACGACAAGCTGCTCGGTGACCTCGACGACGAACAGCGCGAAGCCGTACTCGCGCCCCGCGGACCGGTGTGCGTGCTGGCCGGTGCCGGCACCGGCAAGACCCGCACCATCACGCGCCGCATCGCGCACCTGGTCACCGCGGGTCATGTGGCACCCGGTCAGGTGCTGGCGGTGACGTTCACGTCGCGGGCCGCGGGGGAGATGCGCGCCCGGCTGCGCGGTCTCACCGGCGACGAGCTCGGACCGTCGACGGCCTCGGTGCAGGCCATGACGTTTCACGCCGCGGCCCGACGGCAGCTGTCCTACTTCTGGCCGCGCGTGGTCGGCAACACCGAGTGGCAATTGCTGGACTCGAAGTTCGCGATCGTCGCGCAGGCCGCCAACCGCAGCGCGCTGCCCACCGGCACCGAGAACGTGCGTGACCTCGCCGGCGAGATCGAGTGGGCCAAGGCGTCGCTGATCAGCCCGGAGGCCTACCCGGCCGCGGTCGCCGAAGTCAGCCGGGACATCCCGTTCGACGCCAAGAAGATCGCCAAGGCGTACGCGGGTTACGAGGCGCTCAAGGCACGCGGTGGCGACCTCATGCTCCTGGATTTCGACGACCTGCTGCTGCACACCGCCGCGGCCATCGAGAACGACCCCGCCGTGGCCCAGGAGTTCCGCGACCGGTACCGCTGCTTCGTCGTCGACGAATACCAGGACGTCACACCGTTGCAGCAGCGGGTGCTCGACGCGTGGCTCGGCGACCGGGACGACCTGACCGTCGTCGGTGACGCCAACCAGACCATCTACTCGTTCACCGGGGCGTCGCCGCGCTACCTGCTGGACTTCTCCCGGCGCTTCCCCGACGCCGCCGTCGTGCGGCTCGAACGCGACTACCGGTCCACCCCGCAGGTGGTGTCGTTGGCCAACCGGGTGATCGCCGGGGCCCGCGGCCGGATGGCCGGCAGCCGGCTGCATCTGATCGGACAGCGCCCGCCCGGACCGAACCCGCAGTTCAAGGAATACCCCGACGAGGTCGCCGAAGCCGCAGCGGTGGCCGCGGCTGTCAAGAAGCTCATCGAAGCCGGCACCGCCGCAGCCGAGATAGCGGTGCTCTACCGCATCAACGCGCAATCGGAGGTGTACGAGGAGGCCCTGACCGAAGCGGGTGTCCCGTTCCAGGTCCGGGGCGGCGAAGGGTTCTTCACCCGCCAGGAAGTGCGCCAGGCGTTGCTGGCCCTGCAGCGCACCGCCGAACGGGTTCCCGACGACGAACAGCCGCTGGGAACCGAACTCTCGCAGGTGGTGCGTGCCACGCTCGAACCGCTGGGCCTGAGCGCTGACGCGCCGCAGGGCACGCGGGCACGGGACCGCTGGGAGGCGCTGGTCGCTCTGGCCGAGTTGGTCGACGACGAGGTCGCCGCCCGCCCGCAGCTCGATTTGCGGACGTTGTTGGTCGAGTTGCGGCAGCGCGCGGACTCCCGTCATCCGCCCGTCGTGCAGGGCGTGACGCTGGCCTCCCTGCACGCGGCGAAAGGCCTGGAGTGGGACGCCGTGTTCCTGGTGGGGCTGGCCGACGGCACGCTGCCGATCTCGCACGCACTGTCGCACGGACCCGACAGTGAACCCGTCGAAGAGGAGCGTCGCCTGCTCTACGTCGGGATCACCAGGGCGCGAGTGCATTTGACCCTCAGTTGGGCGTTGGCCCGCAATCCCGGCGGGCGGCAGGGCCGGCGTCCGTCGCGGTTCCTCAACGGCATCGCGCCGCAATCCCAACGCGACGAGACACCCAGCCGGCCACGCAAGCCCCGCGGGCCCGCACCCCGCTGCCGGATCTGCAATGCGGCGCTGACGTCGTCGGCGGCGATCATGCTGCGCCGCTGCGAAAGCTGCCCGTCCGACATCGACGAACAACTGCTCGCCGAACTCAAAGAGTGGCGGCTGCGGATCTCCAAGGAGATGAGTGTCCCCGCGTACGTGGTGTTCACCGACAACACGTTGATCGCGATCGCCGAGCTGCTACCCACCGACGACGCCGCCCTGGTCGCGATCCCCGGCATCGGTGCCCGCAAGCTCGAGCAGTACGGAGCCGACGTCCTCGAGTTGGTCAAGAGCCGCCAATGATCGGCAAGATTCCGCCAAAACCGCAGGTCAAAAATAAGTTGTGGGTTCGGACTGCTACCGTCTAGCCTCGAAGAACACGTGCGAAAGGAGGGTGTCGCGATCATGGAAAGCAATCACGTCGCAATCGACGTAGCAGCTTCGGTCATGCGCGGTGCCTCCGTTGTCGCTGGGGCCCATCCCGCCAGTGCCCATCCCGCCATTGCCACCGCCGCTGCCGCGGCGCCGCGTAAGCGTCGCGCCGCCCGCGCGATTGCCGCGTCCGTGAGGGGTTTCCGCTAGGTAGACCCAGTCACCGCCTTCAGGCCACGGACCCGCAATCAAACGGATCCGTGGCCGTTTTGTTTTCTGCCACAACACCGGTCACCGGATCCGTCACCAGACAGCCCAGCAACTCAAACCCACGACGGAGAAAGCAGAGGACCGGACATGTCTTCGATGACATGCGAGACGACATGCGATGCAACGAAGCTGGCGTTACCTTGCCATGTCGAGGACCCCGACCTGTGGTTCGCCGACGATCCACGTGACCTCGAGCGTGCCAAGCAGTTGTGCGCCGCTTGCCCGTTGCGCCGCGAATGCCTCAACGCGGCGTTGCAGCGTCAGGAGCCGTGGGGGGTGTGGGGCGGTGAGATCCTCGAGCGCGGCTCGATCATCGCCCGGAAGCGGCCACGCGGACGTCCCCGCAAGAACCCCGAAGGCTCCGAAGACACTGTGGCCGCCTGAATCTCGACCGGCCCCGACGCTAGACGGCGTCGGGGTCGGCGAACCCAGGTACGGATTCTTCGGCGATGCGGCGCGTCGGAACGTGCGCGTCCAACTGGCAGGAGATCGCGACGATCGACGCGATCACCCGCATCGGGATCGCGAGCTTCGGCGGGATGTCCATCTGTCGGGCGGTCTTGATCTGACCGGCGGCCTTGTCGAGTTCCAGTGTGGTCAAACGCTGCAACCACTTGCGGCTGTAGTGGAACACCGGAACTTCGAGCGGGTCGACGTACTGCCGGAGCATGTCGTCGATCTCGCGCGTGGACACCTGCTGACCCTTCTGGATGAAACCGGCCTTCTCCATGGTCGGCAGCAGCTTGTCGTAGTCCTTGTCGACCGCGTAGCGCAGCGTCAGTCCCAATTCGATGGGCCAACCGCCGGGCATCGGCGCCACCGCACCGAAATCGATGATGCCCATCTTGTCGTCGGGCATCAGCATGAAGTTGCCGGGGTGGGCGTCACCGTGCACCATCTCCAGCCGGGTGGGCGCATCGTTGCAGAACTCGAACAGCCGGGTGCCCATCAGGTCGCGCTGCTCCTGGGTGCCCTCGCGGATGATCTGCGACAGCGGGATGCCTTCGATCCACTCCTGGATGACGACCTTGGGTGCGCTGGCCACCACGCGGGGCACCACGAACTTCGGGTCGCCGTCGTAGGCCTTGGCGAACGCGCGCTGGTTGTCGGCCTCGAGCCGATAGTCGAGCTCCATCTCGGTGCGTTCGATGAGTTCGTCGACCACGCCCTGGACGTCGGCGCCGGGGGAGAGCTGCTTGAGCACCCCGACCATGCGCTGCATGGTCTTCAGGTCGGCGCGCAGGGCCTCGTCTGCACCCGGGTACTGGATCTTCACCGCGACGGTGCGCCCGTCGGCCCACACCGCCTTGTGCACCTGGCCGATGCTGGCCGAGGCCACCGACTTGTCGTCGAAGGACTGGAACCGTTCCCGCCATTTCGTGCCCAGCTGCTGGTCGAGGACCCGGTGCACCTTGGCTGCCGGAAGCGGCGGCGCTTCGCGCTGCAGTTTGGTCAGCGCCTCACGGTAAGGCTTGCCGTATTGCTCGGGGATCGCGGCTTCCATCACCGAGAGGGCCTGGCCGACCTTCATCGCGCCGCCCTTGAGTTCGCCGAGCACGGTGAACAGTTGCTGGGCGGCCTTGTCCATCAACTCGGCGTTGACCTCGTCCTTCGACCTGCCGGTGAGGCGCTTGCCGAAGCCCAGCGCGGCGCGTCCGGCCATGCCGACCGGCAGCGAAGCCAACTTTGCGTTGCGCGCGGCGCGCCCTCGCTTGATCTCACTCACCTGTCCATCATCCACGACGACCGCAGACTTCGACCAACTAGTTGGCAATACGCGTTGTCAACACGAGCACTGTGGGTGACGGGTCCACCGCCGAGCAGTCACCGCGCCGGTACGTACGTCGAACTCCACGGTGGTGTCGAGGGTCGACGGCACCGGGACCGGTCCGGTGCCGTCGTAGGCCAACGCATGCACGACGCGGTCGATCTCGCGGAGCGCCAGACCCGCGGTGGCCAGCACGGTGGCCCGGTCGGCGGTGCCGACGGTCTGGCACAGTTGCGACGCCACCGCCGGCCAGGCGGCGTCCCGTTCGCTGCGGTGCATGTCCGCGCACCGCAGACAGCTGGTCAGGCCGGGGATGACCAGCGGCCCGATCAACCCGGTGCCGTCGCGCACCCGCACCGGCAGGTGCGGAACTCCGACGTCGTGCAGGTCGCGGACCACCCGCGGGTCGGCGACCAGGTAGTCGGTCAACACCGCCAGGTCGACAGCCGCGGGTGAGGCGTAGGTGCGACTGGTGCGGCTGACGCGAATGTTGTTGCACCGCAACGCAGTGAGAAGCAGGTCCGACAGCGGCCCCTCGCCGTGCAGTCGGATCGCGGTCGACCGGGCGGGCGGCGGCACGGCCGCGGTCGCCAGACCGGTGGACAGCAGATGGGCCATCAGACCGGAGACGGTGTCGGCGTCGACACCGTGTTCGGCGGCGCGGGCCTGCAGATCCGACACCGTCGCGGCGTGCTGCAGTGCACGCAGCAGCTCAGCCAGGACGGTCGAGGGCACACCGTCGGGCGGTCGCACCACGACGGCTCGGCGCGGATCCCAGCCGACCTGCACGCAACCGTCGGGGCGGGACAGCACCGGCGTCGCCGGATCCAGGGCATACCGCGTCATGTGACGACAGTGGCACGCGCCGCCGACCGTCGGCGCAGTTATCCACAGGGCCCCGGCTACTGGGGAGAGTCGCGCCCGTCGGTGTCGGGCCTGGGGTTCTCGGCCTCGTTGAGGGCCTGTTCGATCGCGCTGTCGAGGTCGCTGGTGTCCCCGCCGATCACGCGGTCGATGAAGGCCGCCGGCTCGTCGAGATCCTCGGCGCTCGGCAGCAGATCGGGGTGCTGCCACACCGCGTCCCGGGCGTCCGAGCCGACCGCCTGGGTGAGGCGCGACCACAACTGCGCCGCCTCACGCATCTTGCGGGGCCGTAGCTCCAGCCCCACCAGGGTGGCGAAGGTCTGCTCGGCCGGGCCGCCGGTAGCCCGACGCCGGACCAACATCTCGCTCAGAGCCGACGTCCCGGGGATCCGGTCGCCGAGCGCGTCGGACACCACGGTCTGCACCCAGCCCTCGATCAGGGCGAGCATCGTCTCGAGCCGCTCCAGCGCCGCGGTCTGTTCCGGCGTCGCCTTGGGTTCGAAGATGCCCTGGTTGAGCAGCTGCTCCATCTGCGACGGGTCGGTCAGCGCGGACGGGTCGAAACCCTGCGCGAACTCTTCGATGCCGCTCATGTCGATCTTCGTGCCCTTGGCGAACGCCTCCACGGCGTTGAGCAACTGTGCCGACAGCCACGGCACATGGCTGAACAACCGGTGATGCGCGGCTTCGCGGGCGGCCAGGAACGTGACGATCTCGCTGCGCGGCTGCTCGAGGCCCTCGGCGAGCGCCTCGATGGCCTCCGGCATCAACGCCGCGACGCCCTTCGGGCCGAGCGGCAGCCCGATGTCGGTGGAGGTCAACACTTCTCGCGAGAGCTTGCCCAGCGCCTGGCCCAGCTGCGAGCCGAACGCCATGCCGCCCATCTGCGACATCATCGCCAACAGCGGGCCGGCCATCGCCTTGGCCTCTTCCGGCAGCGCCGACGCCCAGACGGTGGAGATCTGCTCGGCGACCGGGTCGCACAGCCGCTTCCAGGTGCTCAGCGTGTTGTCGATCCAGTCGGTCGGCGTCCACGCCGCGGTGCGGGTGCTGCCCGCCGGCAGCGCGGTGGCGCCGTCGAGCCAGGTCTCGGCCAGCCGCACGGCGTCGGCCAGCGCGGAGGCCGTCTGTTCCGGCACGGGCGCGACGAACCCGATCGAGCTGGCGGCCAGCTGACGGGCCAGGTCGTAGTTCACCGGTCCGGCGGCCTGGCCGCCGGCCATCACCGAGCCGGCGCCGCTGAACATCTCACCGAGCTTGCTGAAGATCTGCCCCAGCTGCGACATGTCGAACTCGCCACCCCCGCCGAACGCGGCGAAGGGATCACCACCGGCTCCGGAGCCGGGGTCGTTCTTGCGTTTGTCGCGCTCGGGGTCGTCCCCGGCGGAGAACCCGAAGGGCAGGTCAGCCATATCTCAACGGTACTCACCGGCGACCGGCCGCGCGTGGTGGTGGGTCACGCTGAGAGTGAACTGCCCCATGACCTTTACTGTGGGCGGCGTGAACAGGCGGATATCGACCCTGCTCGTCGCGCTGGTGCCGATCCTGATCTTCGGGGTCCTCGTCACCGTGGTGACGGTGCCCTACGTCGCGCTGGGCCCCGGGCCGACGTTCGACACCCTCGGCGAGGTCGAGGGCAAGCCGGTCGTCGACATCGAGGGCGCCGACCTGCATCCGACCAGCGGTCACCTGAACATGACGACGGTGTCCCAGCGCGACGGTCTGACGCTGGGGCAGGCGTTGATCTTCTGGGCGTCGGGCCGGGACCAGTTGATTCCGCGCGAGCTGGTGTATCCGCCCGACAAGACCCGCGAAGAGATCGACGAAGCCAACACCCGCGACTTCCGCAAGTCCGAGGACAGCGCAGAATACGCCGCGCTGCACTATCTGGACTATCCGATGGCCGTCACGATCGACAACGTCGACGACGACGGCCCGTCGAAAGGCAAGCTGCAGGCCGGCGACGCCATCGACGGCGTCAACAACACCCCGGTCGCCACCCTCGACGAATTCCAGGCCCTGCTGAAGGACACCAAGCCCGGCGACACCATCGTCGTCGACTACCGCCGCAGGAACGCCCCGGCCGGCAGCGTCGAGATCACCCTCGGCGAGCATCCCGACCGCCCGCAGGGCTTCCTCGGCGTCGGTGTGCTCGACGCGCCCTGGGCGCCGTTCACGATCGACTTCAACCTCGCCAACATCGGCGGGCCGTCCGCGGGGCTGATGTTCAGCCTCGCCGTGGTCGACAAGTTGACCACCGGCGAGCTCAACGGCGGCAAGTTCGTCGCCGGCAGCGGCACGATCACCGGCGACGGCAAGGTCGGCTCCATCGGCGGGATCACCCACAAGATCGCCGCCGCCGAGGACGCCGGTGCGACGGTGTTCCTGGTGCCGGCCGAGAACTGCGCCGAGGCCAGGACCGCCGATGCCGACGGCATGGACCTGCTCACCGTCGAGACCCTCGAGCAGGCGGTGGACTCGTTGCGGGTCTTGTCCGCCGGTGGTGAACCTCCCCGCTGCTGACCCCCGCTGTCCGCGCCGATGCGTAGAGTGATGCGCAAACAGCCTGCATTCGTGGCGTGCGTGGCGGTCTGTTCCGATCGTGCTGGCAGTGAGATTCAAGTGAGACTGGAGTAACCGAGTGGGTATGCGGCCCGCGGCGAGAATGCCGAATCTGACGCGACGAAGCCGGGTCCTGATCGCGATCGCGGTCGTGGTCGTGCTGTTGCTGCTGATCGGTCCGAGGCTGATCGACACCTACGTCGACTGGCTGTGGTTCGGCGAGCTGGGCTACCGGTCGGTGTTCACCACGCAGCTGGTCACCCGCCTGGCGATCTTCCTGGTCGTGGCGCTGTTCATCGGTGGAGTCGTGTTCGCGGCGCTGGCGCTGGCCTACCGCACCCGACCGGTGTTCGTGCCGACCGCAGGCCCCAACGATCCGGTCGCGCGTTACCGCACCGCGGTGATGACGCGTCTGCGGTTGATCGGCATCGGGGTGCCCGCGTTCATCGGTCTGCTCTGCGGCCTGGTGGCGCAGAGCTATTGGGACCGTGTCCAGTTGTTCCTGCACGGCGGCAGTTTCGGCATCCAGGATCCGCAGTTCGGCATCGACCTCGGTTTCTACGCGTTCGATCTGCCGTTCTGGCGTCTGGTGCTCACCTACCTGTTCGTCGCCACCTTCGTGGCCTTCATCGCCAACCTGGTCGGCCACTACCTGTTCGGCGGGATCCGGCTGTCCGGTCGCACCGGTGCGCTCAGCCGCGCCGCGCGCATCCAGTTGATCTCGCTGGTCGGGTTTTTCATCCTCCTCAAGGCCGTCGCGTACTGGCTGGACCGCTACGAACTGCTCAGCAACACCCGTAGCGGCAAGCCGTTCACCGGCGCCGGCTACACCGACATCAACGCGGTGCTGCCGGCGAAACTGATCCTGGTCGCGATCGCCGTCATCTGCGCGGCGGCGGTGTTCTCGGCGCTGGTGCTGCGGGACCTGCGCATCCCGGCCATCGGCGTGGTCCTTCTGCTGCTGTCCTCGCTGGTCATCGGAGCCGGTTGGCCGCTGGTGGTCGAGCAGATCAGCGTGCGGCCCAACGCTGCCCAGAAGGAAAGCGAATACATCAGTCGCAGCATCGCGGCCACCCGGCACGCCTACGGCCTCGAAGACGACGTGGTCACCTACCGCGACTACCCGGGCAACGCGGCAGCGACGGCCGCGCAGGTGGCCGCGGACCGCGCCACGACGTCGAACATCCGCGTGCTCGACCCCAACATCGTCAGCCCGGCGTTCACACAGTTCCAGCAGGGCAAGAACTTCTACTTCTTCCCCGACCAGCTGAACATGGACCGCTACCGGGACGAGGACGGCAACCTACGCGACTATGTGGTCGCCGCACGCGAACTCAACCCCGACCGGCTGATCGACAACCAGCGTGACTGGATCAACCGGCACTCGGTCTACACCCACGGCAACGGCTTCATCGCCTCCCCGGCGAACACCGTGCGCGGGGTGGCCAACGACCCGAACCAGAACGGCGGCTATCCGGAGTTCCTGGCCAGCGTCGTCGGCGCCAACGGCGAGGTGGTCTCACCCGGTCCCGCTCCGCTGGCCCAGCCGCGCATCTACTACGGCCCCGTCATCGCGAACACGCCGGCCGACTACGCGATCGTCGGCGAGAACGGTGCGCCGCGCGAGTACGACTACGAGAACAACGTCGAGACCCGCAACTACACCTACACCGGTGAGGGCGGCGTCCCGATCGGCAACTGGCTCACGCGCAGCGTGTTCGCCGCCAAGTACGCCGAGCGGAACTTCCTGTTCTCCAACGTCATCGGGGAGAACAGCAAGATCCTGTTCAACCGCGATCCGGCCGACCGTGTCGAGGCGGTCGCTCCGTGGCTGACCACCGACACCGCTGTCTACCCGGCGATCGTCAACGAGCGGATCGTCTGGATCGTCGACGGCTACACGACGCTGGACAACTACCCGTACTCCGAGCTGACCACGTTGTCGTCGGCCACGGTGGACTCCAACGAGGTCGCGATGAATCGACTTCAGCCGGACAAGCAGGTGTCCTACATCCGTAACTCGGTCAAGGCCACCGTCGACGCCTACGACGGCACCGTGACGCTCTACGCCCAGGACGAAGAGGACCCGGTGCTGCAGGCGTGGATGAAGGTGTTCCCCGACACCGTCAAGCCGAAGTCCGACATCACCCCGGAACTGCGGGAGCATCTGCGGTACCCCGAGGACCTGTTCAAGGTGCAGCGGGCGCTGTTGGCCAAGTACCACGTCGACGACCCGGTGACGTTCTTCTCGACGTCGGACTTCTGGGATGTGCCGCTGGATCCGAACCCCACGGCCAGCAGCTTCCAGCCGCCGTACTACATCGTCGCCAAGGACCTCGCGGCGCAGAACGGGGCGGGTTCGTTCCAGCTGACCAGCGCGATGAACCGGTTCCGGCGCGACTTCCTGGCGGCGTTCATGAGCGCCAGCTCCGACCCGGAGACCTACGGTCAGATCACGGTGTTGACCATCCCCGGTCAGGTCAACGGTCCAAAGCTGGCGTTCAACGCGATCAGCACCGACACCGCCGTCTCGCAGGATCTCGGTGTCATCGGCCGCGACAACCAGAACCGCATCCGGTGGGGCAACCTGCTGACCCTGCCGGTCGGTCCCGGCGGTCTGCTCTACGTCGCCCCGGTCTACGCATCGCCGGGCAACACGGACGCGGCGTCGTCGTACCCGCGTCTGATCCGCGTGGCGATGATGTACAACGACAAGATCGGTTACGGCCCGACCGTCCGCGACGCGCTGACCGACCTGTTCGGACCCGGCGCGGACGCCACCGCGACCGGTCCTGCCCCCACCGGGCCGCCGGCGAACGGTCAAGCAGCCCAACAGCGTCCGCCGGCCAACAACAACCAGCAGCCGGCTGCCGCGCCGCCGGCCGGGCCCGGCCAGACGCCGCCGGAGCAGCAGCCGGAGACGCCGGAAGCAGCGGTTCCGCCAACCGGACCTACGGAGCTCTCCGGAGCCAAAGCCGCTGCGCTGCAGGAGGTCAACACGGCGCTGGACGCGGTGCGCGAGGCGCAACGCAACGGTGACTTCGCGCAGTACGGCGAGGCGTTGCAACGTCTCGACGACGCGATGAACGACTACCAGTCCGCGCAGTAGCTCACCCACGCGGGTGCGATACCGGTTGCTCGGGCCACTACAGGTGGTCCATGGGGGAGGACCGGTCGACATCGGACCGCGCAAGCAGCGCGCGGTGCTGGCCGTCCTGTTGCTCGCGCAGGGCCGGGTGGTCTCGACCGACCGGCTCGCCGATGCGGTGTGGGGCGACGCGGTGCCGGCCAGCGCGACGGCCAGTCTGCAGGTCTACATCTCGAATCTGCGGCGGGCGCTGAGGGATTCGCAGACGGCTTCCCCGATCGTGCGGCAGCCGCCCGGCTATTACCTCGACGTCGACCCCGACGATGTCGACCTGACGGTGTTCACCTCCGGCTGTGGCCGCGCGGTCGCGGCCATCGAAGCGGAGCGCTGGCAGGACGCCCTGACCGAAAGCGATGCGGCCCTGGCTCTGGTGCGCGGCACCCTGCTCGAGGATCTGGGCGACGCGGATTGGCTGCGAGAGGACGCGGCCCGGGTGGCCGAAATGCGCACCGAGTGCGTGGCGAGCAAGGTGATGGCACTGCTCGCGCTGGGCAAGGTGTCCGCCGCGCTGACCGAGGTGTCGCGGCTGCGCGAACTCGACCCGCTGGCCGACCGGGGATGCCGGCTGCAGATAATCACCCTGTACCGGGCCGGCCGGACCGCTGATGCGTTGGAGACCTACGCTCGGCATGCGCGGATGCTGGACGTGGAGTTGGGTTTGGAGCCCGGACCAGAGCTGCGCGAACTGCAGACTGCGGTGTTGCGTCAGGCGCCTGAGCTGTCCGGGTGGCCCCGGTCGCCGGAGTGGACCGGCGCGGCGCCGTTGCCGCCGGAGGGGCCGACGGTGGTCGCCGGCCCGGTCGAGGCCGCGCCGCGGCGCGCGCCTCTGGTTGGTCGCGACCGCGAACTGGCCGTGGCGTCAGACGTTTTGACCCGCGCCGCCGCCGGTGCGACGCGCTGGCTGGTGTTGTCCGGCCCTCCAGGCATCGGGAAGACCCGGCTGGCCGAGGAGATCGCCGGAGTGGCTGCCGCCCGCGGCGCCGACGTCGCATGGGTCAGCTGTCCCGACGAACGCGCCACCCCGCCATGGTGGCCGATGCGCAACCTGGTGCGGGCGCTGGGCGGCGACGTCGACGACGTGCTGGAGATCCCACCCCACGCAGACCCGGACACGGCGAGATTCCTTGTCTACGAGCGCGTTCAACGCTTGTTCGAGTCAACGCCCCGACTGCTGACGGTGATCGTCGACGACGTGCAGTGGTCCGACAGCGCCTCGGCTGCGTGCCTGGCCTACATCGCCGGCGCACTGCGCGACCATCCGGCATTGGTGATCGTGACAGTGCGCGACGGCGAGCACATCCCGGAGGTCGCCCGACTGCTCAGTACTGTCGCGCGTGGTGAGGACAACCGGCTCATCAAGGTGCCTGCGTTGTCGTCGACGGACGTGCAGACGCTGGCCAGTGTGGTTGCCGAGGAGACGGTGACCGAAGCCGAGGCCGCCGAACTGGCCGACCGCACCGGCGGTAACCCGTTTTTCGTCTCGGAGTACGCGCGGTTGCCGCGAAATGAGCGGGCCGGCAACGAAATTCCGCATGCAGTCCGTTCGGTGCTGGAGCGGCGGCTGGCCGGTCTGCAACCGGCGGTCGTGCAGATGTTGCGTGCGGCGGCCGTCATCGGTGACGTCCTGGATTCCATCACGGTGCCGCTGTTGGCGCAGGCCACCCAACTCGATCTCGACACCCTGGCCGACCATCTCGACGAAGCCGCCGACGAGCGCATCATTGTCAGCGCCCACACCGGTGACGGCTATGTCTTCGCGCACGGCCTGCTTCGCGAGCAGCTCCTGGCCGGGATGCCCGCCCTGCGCCGTCAGCGGGTGCACGCCAAGGTCGCAGAAGTGTTGGCCGACAGCGCCCTTCCCGACGCGCCCACGTGGCGCGCGCAGCATCTGGTCGCCGCCCAGCCGCTGGTGGAGCCGGAAACCGTGGTCGAAGCCTGCCGGGTGGCGGCCGAGCACGCCACCGCGCAATGGAGTTCGGACATCGCGGCGCGTTGGTGGCAGGCCGCGATGGACGCCTACGACCGGCTGCCGTCATCGGCGCGTGACGACGAGCAACGCGATGCGCTGACCGTCGAGCTGTTGGAGGCTCATTCGCGCGCGGGGCGAGGACAGTTGGTGCTCGACAGCGTTCAGCGATATCTGGGCGAGGCATTGCGGACCGGACGGGTGGCCTCTGCGGGACGAGTGGCCAGCGCGCTGCTGCGCGCCAGCGGAGGATGGCCATGGCTGGCGCCGGGACACGAACCCGGGGAGCTGGTCACATACCTCGAGCGGGCCGCCGAAATGGCACGCGGGGAGCCGGCCACCGGTGCGCGAGTGTTGTCGGCGCTGGCGGTCGGCCACTGCTATGACTCCGATCCCGACGTTGCCGCAGGCTTGCTCGACGAGGCCGAGCGGTTGGCCGACGCGACCGGCGATCCCGACATCAGGGCTGACGTGCTCATGGGTAGGTTGATCACCTACTCCGGGGTGGCGACTCACAGCCGGGTATCGCTGGAGTGGGCGGATCGACTGAATGCGTTGCGGCACAGTCGGTCCCGCGAGGATACGGTGATCGTGCATTCTGTGGCGACCATGGCGGCGATGAACCTCGGGGACCTCGAGGCGGTGCGCCGGCATCTGCGAGCCGGGATCGTTGGCAGCGAAGAGCTCAAACTACCGGTGCTGCGTGCTCAGCTACGGTGGATGGAAGCGGTGGTCGCCATCTGGACAGGGGATTTCGCAGAGGCGGAACGTCACCACGCCATCGCGGCGCACGTCCACGAGCAAACCGAACTCTACGAAGCCGGTAGCGGAATGTTGGCGACGGCGACCCTGCTGCGGGAGAAGGGTGGCCCCGTCGACCCTGACTGGCTGGCGGGCATCATCAACGAGGGCCCGGGCGGCGTCGGCATGGTCAACGTGGTCCGCACGGGTGTGCTGACATTGGCCACCGGCCCCGCTGCGCGGGAAGAGGCCGCCGCGGTTGTCCGCAATTGGCAGGAGCGGCACCGCGAGACCCACATCTGGCCCACTCTGGGACACATGACGCTGCTGGCGCACCTGGTGGCCGAACATCGGCTGCGGGAGTTCGCCGAACCTGTGCTGGAAGATCTGGAGCCGTTCACCGACCGCATCGCGGCGATCGGACAGGTCGGGATAGCAGGTCCGGTCGCCCTGGCGACCGCGCGTCTGCACGCGCTGTGCGGCAACGTCACTCGAGCGCGGGAGGATCTCGAGGTGGCTCGCGAAATCGCCGAACGCACCGACGGTGCTCCGGCGCTGTTGCGCTGCCGGCTACTCGAATGCGAGCTCACGGAGTCGGTCCGCGAGCGCAGCGCTGCGGCTCGTGCATTGGCGGCCGACGCCGACAGTTTGGGCATGACCGGAGTGGCCGCTGCCGCCCGCGCCCTGATCGGTAGCTGAATCCGCACCTTGTTGCCATAGGCGCATGTCAACGTCGGTGATCTTGACCACTTGGACGTTTCTTAAATCGCCTTTCCAAGGCGTCCCCAAGCGTGGTCGGTGATGCTCTTCCCAACACGAGACTTGGGAGAAAGGACCCCGATGACCATTCCAGCCGACCTGACGCGCGACGACGCCCTGCGCGGGCTGTGCGACCAGGTCGCCACGCATGTGGCGCTGCCCGGCCAGCCGGGCTACGAGCGCTGCATGCCGTGGAACGTCGCCGCCCCGGTGACCCCCGCCGCCGTGGTCCTGGCGACCACCGCCGAGGATGTCGCCGGCACGGTCCGCTTCGCTGCGGCGCACGGGTTCACCGTCGCCGTCCAGGCGACCGGCCACGGGGCGGTGGGCGTCGACAACGACACCGTCCTGGTGCTGACCGCAGCGATGAAGCACGTCGACGTCGACGCCGTCAACCGGACCGCGCGGGTGGGTGCCGGAGCGCGGTGGCAGGACGTCCTGGAGGCCGCGGCGCCGCACGGCCTTGCGCCGCTGTGCGGTTCGGCGCCCGGTGTCGGCGTGGTCGGCTACTTGACCGGCGGTGGGATCGGCCCGCTGGTGCGTACTTTCGGGCTGTCGTCGGACCACGTCCGCGCGTTCGATGTGGTCACCGGTGAGGGACGGTTGGTGCGCGCCACCCCGACGGAGAACGCGGACCTGTTCTGGGGGTTGCGTGGCGGCAAGGCAACGCTCGGTATCGTCACCGCGGTCGAGATGGATCTGCTTGCGGTCGCCGAGTTCTACGGTGGCGCCGTGTGTTTCGACGGTGTCGATGCCGCCGCTGTGCTGCACGCATGGGCGCGCTGGAATGTCGCGCTGCCCGAGACGGTGAACACGTCGATCGCAATCCAGCAGTTGCCGCCGCTGCCCGGTGTGCCCGAACCGCTGGCGGGCCGGATGACGGTGGCCGTCCGGTACGCCGCGGTCGGCGATTTCGCCGAGGCCGAACGGCTGCTGGCGCCGATGCGGGCGGTCGCGACGCCGATCCTCGACAGCGTCGGGGTGCTGCCCTATACCGCGATCGGCGCCGTACACGCCGACCCGGTGGACCCGATGCCGATCCATGAGGACCAGGCGCTGCTGACCGAGTTACCGGCAGAAGCCGTTGACGCGCTGCTGGCGCTCGCCGGACCGCAGTCGGGGTCCCCGCAGGTGATCGTCGAGCTGCGGGCCCTCGGAGGTGCGCTGGCGCGTCAGCCGCGGCATCGCAGTGCGTTCTGTCACCGCGACGCGGCGTTCTCGCTGGCGGTCATCGGGGTGCCGATGCCCGACGCCGGTGCGGTGATCGAGCACGCCCGCGCCGTGACCGATTCCGTCGCGGCGTGGGCGACCGGGGGACAGATGCCCAACTTCGCGCCGTCCTACGACTCAGCTCGTCCCGCGCGGGTCTACGACGCGGACACGCTGCACTGGCTGGCTGCCCTGGCCGACCGCTACGACCCCGCCCGCGTGCTCGCCACCGGCCAGGTCATCCGCACGTAGCCCCGTTTTGGCGACCGCGCGTGTCTGCGGGTAGGCACGCCGTAATTGGACCTGCGGGAGCGCGCGCTCGTCGGACGCGACGGTGCGTGAACTGGCGATTTGGACTGTTCGCAACCGTTGGGTAACCTGGCTTTCGCCCGTCGCGGGGTGGAGCAGCTCGGTAGCTCGCTGGGCTCATAACCCAGAGGTCGCAGGTTCGAATCCTGTCCCCGCTACTAAATGGAACGGCCCTCGGAGGAGACTCCGGGGGCCGTTTTCATTGGCGTGGGGAACACGTCAGGTTCAAACACGCTGACGCGGATTGCGTGGCTGTCGGTTGGAAATCGGCTGTCGCGCAGGCAGCAGAGACAAGACACAGGTGCTGCCAACTGAACCGACCTGGTTTCCCTGGAGGTTGGTCTGGCTAGTCTTGCGCGTCGGTCTCCAAGACGCCGACATATTGGGCGAACGCCTTATCTACCTCGCTAGGAATCTGCACAAGCGTGCCCTCCTCCATGCGGAAGGTTCGGTCGCCCCTGAACGAAAGCCAGTTGAAACTCGTGTTGATCCAGATCCCGTCATAGATCAGGATCTTGGCGTGGGTGTTCTTTAGCCGCACGAATCTGAATTTGTCCTTGTAGCGCGTGGCGAGGTGTGAAGTTTGCGGATCGCCCGCTCGTCGGAGTCGCGGTCGTCGTTGCCGATGCCGTGGCCGATGTGGACCTCGACGCCTGCTCGTATTCGGCGCTCAAGTTTGGCGACGAAGTCGGTATTGACCACACCGCCCTTCACCCACGGGGAGATGATCAGGAGCCTTTTCCTGGCGGACTCCAGTGCTTTGTTCAAGTGGTCGGGATGTTCGAACACACTGACGCTGCGGACCGGAATCTCGGCGACATTCTGCGGTGTCTCTTCGCCGGGGGACTGATCAGCGGCGTCCGGTGTCTGGCTTGCCGGCTTGCCTTTCTGCGCTATGACCTCGACTTCCTCGGCAGTCACGCGCAGTTTCTCCAACTCGGGATTAAGCGTTGGGCGTGGTTCGGGGTGGCCGTCTTCGATCTCAAGTTTGGAGACGGCATCCAGCGCGGATTCCGTCCGGCAGCTGATGCTCAGCGGGGTGGGCGAGCCGCTCTACGAACTGCTCTGAAGCTCACTCGGCGGCCAGCGTGACGAGACCATACGCCACGGCGAACCGATGTCCCAGAGTCCCGCACACATTGCCGCGCCCGACGGCGACCTCTCGGCCGAGCTGTTCGCTCACCGCCCGCACGAGTTCGTCGTCGCCCGCTCCGCCGCCAACCAGCAGCACCTCGCTCGCTGAGGGGGCCACCCGTTCGATGCCTCTGAGCACGTTGGCGCCCAACACCAGTCTCTTGGCGACCAATCGCCAACTGCGCCACTCTGATCCGGACAGCTGCGACGTGAACGGCAGCAGTCCGCTGGGAGCGGTGGTCAGTAGCCAGCCCGTGCACCGGCCGGGAAGCGCCTTGTCCAGGAAGTGCCGCCTGCCGTGTTCGTCCTCGACGAGCTGAACCGTGACCGCGGTCAGTGCCTCCGCCCGCTTCGCGTACTCCGCGGCGCTCCGGGAAATATCCAGCGCTGCGGCTGTCGCGGCGGTCAGCAGTTGACCCGCACCCGGGAGCACGAGCCGTGACCCGTCGGCCACCACATCGACGGTTCCGCCGCCCACGTCGACGACCACCACATCGGGTGCGACGCCGGGCGTGGTCAGCGCACCCGCACGCGCCGCCGCGGCTTCCGAGTCGACCCGGGTCACCGGAACGCCGAGCGCTTCTGCCAGTGCGTCGGCATCGGCGGGAGTTCGATCGGCAGCGTCCAGCGATGCCTGCACCAGGCTGTCGACCGCCACCGTTCCGCGCCGTGAATTCGCCTGCACAGCAATGGTCTCCAGATGAACCGCCCAGACCCGTTCATCCGGATGCGAAGCCGTATGCGCCGCGGTGGTCACCTCGCGTCGCGGTGGCGCCGAGTCGAGGTAGACCACCGCGCACGTGCTGTCGAACAACTGGTCGGCGACGGTGCGGGCGTCGGCCCGTTCGTCATGCCCGAGGCCGAACACGTCGGTGAGCCAGAACGGGTCGGTCAACCGCAGCAGGGGCGTCGAGGACTGGCGCACCTCGACAGCGACCAGCGCGGCCGGCAGCAGCGCCGTCATGTCGACGTCGTCGACCACCGGTAGGGGAGCGGCCAGCCGGTTGGAGACCAGTACGGCCTCGTCGTTGGCGGTCAGCACCGCAACAACGTTGCGGCCCTGCGCCAGTGCTTCATTCACCTGCCGCGCGACGGCGTCGTAGCCCCACTGCCGGGTCGCGCACGCGACCAGGGGCCGGTCGTGCGGAGCCGCGCCGAGATCCTCGACCGGCACCGGCGTACCCACGCCGGCGCCGTCGCCGGCGGTGGTCGCCGCCGACCGGGTGGCGACCACGAGCCGCCCCGTGCGCGGGGTCTCCAGTTGGACGCGTTCGACGCTCGAGTGCACCGGCGGGGTGGGCGCGAATGCGGCGCGGGAGATCCTCAGGCCGTGGTCGCCGGCCACCCTGCGGGCCAGCTGGGCCGCGCCCTCGACCGCCCGCAGCGAGCCTTTGCCGCCGCGCGTCGGGGTGCGGGCGCTGGCCAGCACGTCGAGTCCGGTGTCCCCGCCACAGAGGACGATCTCCGTTGTGGCGTTGCCGATGTCGACGCCGGCCCAGACGGTCACCTCAGCAGGCCGCGCCGCTGATAGGCCGCCGCGGCTTCACGGACGAGCTCGGCGCAGGTGTGGGCGTTCTGGTCGGCAAGACGCTGCGCCAGTTCCTCGAGTTCGGCGAAGGTGGAGCGCCCCGGCCGCAGTGCCTCGTACGCCGCGAGCATGTCCTCGGCGCTCAGGGCAGTCATCTCGGCGGCCCGGCGGAGGTTCATCGCCAGCTGCGCGGAGCCGGTGCGCTCGGCGGCGTCGGCCTGCGCGAGGAGGGTCTCCCGGCTGATCCGGATGTCGTCGAGCGCGAGCTCGCCGCGGCGCGCGGCGTCGACGGTCACCTCGGACAGGTTGCGGCCGGAGTGGGATGCGACGGTCATCGGCGGAACTCCAGTTCGGTGTGCACGGCGCCCTCGCCGCGCTGGGACTCGGCACGTTCGACGGCGACCATCGACACCACCTTGGTGTGGTAGCGGGCGGTGATCGCCTCGTCGGAGTAGGCGTTGCGCATCGGTGCGGGTGTCGTGCCCTTGGCGTGGCGACCGGCGTTGATGCCGATCAGCCGGTACATGTCCGCGCTGATCAGCGGTGCCACACTGAGGAGTTCGAGGTTGGCCAGCGGCGGCAGGTCGCGGCGGTGAATGAGCGTGGTGCCCTTGGCCTGTAGCCCGACGCCGATCCCGGAACCCGACAGTTGCGCGGCGGACTTCCCGATGACCCCGAGGTCGATGCTGTCGGCGATGCGCACCAGGCGTGCGAGGCACTGCTCCTCTTCCAGTCCCGCGAGGATCTGCTCCAGCACGTCATAGATGGTCATGCCCGACAGCGTGCAGAACAGCTTGGTGCCGAACGCGGGTGAGACGCCGATGACCACCTCCCGTGGGTCCTCGCCGACGCCGGCCGGGCCGACGGTGGTCAGCAGCTCGGGTGCGGCGAAGGTGGCCTGTTCCTTCACGAGGTCGGTGACCGACCGTGCCTGCCGCACCGCGTCGATCTGGGCTTGGCGTTCGGCGGACGGACGGTAGCCCGTGCCCGGGCCGCGGTAGTCGTTCGGATCTTCGAGTGCTGACAGCACATTCATGTTCTCGTCGAAGATCGCGGCGGTCTGCAGGTAGTCGCCGGTCACCCGGGCTCTGGCCATCCCGAGCACCCGGTCGGCGATGTCGGTGAAGCCGGTTTCGGCGAGCGCGGCCACCACGTCGATCACTGTGAGCCCGGATTGGTCGATCATGCGGGCGGCGCTGAGCACCTTGACACCGTCGGTCTGCGGGAGGTCCTTGGAGCCCTCGGCCCCGACGACGACCTCGATGTGCTCGTCGTCGAAGTCGGCCAGCCCAAGGTATTCGAATACCGCGCGGGTGGCTTCGGCGGCCTGTCTGCGCATGGACTCCAGCGTGGTCGGGTCGACCGGCCGCAGGCCGCCGTCCACGCCCCAGTCGCGCTGCAGCACCAGGTAGTCGTCGAGGTCGGCGGCGTTGAAGTTGGACGGCCCGAACATGTTGTCGTAGGCCACGACCGAACCGAAACCGGAGAAGATGAAATCCGAGCCGGCCAGTAATGTCGGCAGCGTCCGGCTGGTCCGGCGCATCGTGGACTCCGACATCAAAGAGTCGTTGCCGCTGCAGGACTCGAGTCCGCGCAGCATCACCATGAGGTTTTCGGCGATCAGTTCCCGGACTCCACCGGGCACCGACGCGGTGATGGCCGCACCGTCCACACCGCCGTTCTGAACACCCTGGGCGCCAATGCCTTTGGCCAGCGCCACGCACCGGGATTCGAGATAGTTCATCGACTTGCGTTCGGCCTGGCCCATGAGCACCTCGGACCCGGCGCCGCTCGACAGCCGCATCTTGATGCCGCGGGATGCGTAGGCCGAGGTGAGGAACGCTTTGGACCACGGGGTGTCGTCGCCGTCGGTGAAGACCTGCTCGGTGCCGTACACCGACACCGTCTCGGCGTACGAGACCAGCCCCCGCACACCGAGTTCCAGCTCACGCGCCTCCTCGACAGAGCACTGCGTCAGCGCGCCGGGCGCGGGCACCTGGGAACCGATCAGCAGGCCGATGGCCACCGCCGGTGCGTCGTCGAGCACCGGGACGGTGGCCTCCAGTTCGCGGAAGCCGTAGGCCACCGCGGTGGCCGCGTCCGCCGCGATCAGCAACGGGTCGTCGAGACGGTTGGTGACGTGCGCCTGGTTGGCGGGGGTGCGGCGGGCGCGCATCTTCATCATCGCCATCTGGATCTCGACCGGCACGAGTCCCGCGAGGACGCGGGCCATCTTGGCCGGAGTCAGACCGCTGCAGACGCGCAGCACCTCCTCGCGGGGCACCGCCGGATCGACGATCATCCGAGCCAGTTCGACGTCGTCCATCGCCATCGACCGGGGCGCCTCTGTGTGGTCGACGGCGTAGCGCACGATGAACTCGTCGATGGTGTCGAAATCGTGCGCGGGGGTCGAGTCCATCTCCAGGACGGTGCCGTCCTCGGCCACCACCCAAGACGGCTGAGGGTCGTGGGGGGAGAGGTGCGAGATCATCCCGAGCTCGGCGTCCGGTTCGGCGAACCCGTCCAGGTTGACCCGTTGCCGGTCGAGCATGCGGATGCGCCCGAGCCGGTAGTCGTGGTCGCCGTCGGTGCTGTGCGGATGCATGGCTCTCGCCGTACCTCTCTGTCGCGTGACCGTCCCAGCATCGGTGTCACGTCACCGCCGGACAACGCGACCCGCGCAGCTTCCAACAATCTGTGTGACAAGTCGTCGCCGAGCGGCCTCCGTTTACCCACAACGTGTTGGAAGAAGCCGGACCTCGCTGACAGAGCGCCGCATCGTCTCGCAGAATTCAGCCCGCAACTCGACGGAGCCGGTGATCGCGACTCCGCTGGCGAAGGAGGTTCAGCCCCATGTCCGACGTGGTCAACGCGGACGACACACTCGATCGTGCGTCGTCGCCGGACCGCCCTGGTGGCCGTCTGCGCGGAAATCTCGGTGTCACTGCCATCGTCTTGATGGTGGTGGCCGCCGCGGCGCCGTTGTCGACCATCGGCGGCAACGTGCCGATCGCGATGGTGCTCGGTGAGACCACCGGCATCCCGGTCGCGTTCCTGGTCGCGGGTGTGATCTTCCTGCTGTTCGCGGCCAGCTTCGTGGCGATGTCGAAGTACGTCAAAGATGCGGGCGCGTTCTACGCCTACATCCGGACGTCGCTGGGCAAGGCGGCGGGGACCGGCGCGGCGGTGCTTGCCCTCCCGGCGTACATGGCGACGCTGCTGGGCGTCTCGGCGTACGACGGGGTCATCCTCGCAGGGCTCATCGAGCGCTTCAACGGACCGTCCATCCCGTGGTGGTTCCTGACCGCGCTGGTCCTGGCGGTGGTCGCCTGGCTCGGGTATCGCGACATCGACCTCAGCGCGAAGGTGCTGGGGATCTTCCTGCTGTCCGAGGTCGCGATCCTGGTGGTCCTCGACCTGGTCATCGTGCTGCGGGGCGGGGAGCAAGGCCTGACCGGCGATTCGTTCACCCCGCAGGGCCTGGCCGGCGGTGTCGGTATCGCACTGCTGTACGCGCTGTGGGGCTTCGTGGGCGTCGAGGCGACCGCGGTGTTCCGCGACGAGGCCAAGGACCCGGACCGTACGGTGCCCCGGGCGACGTACTGGGCGGTCGGCATCGTGGCCGTGTTCTACGCGTTCTCGAGCTGGGCGTTGATCGAGGGCAACGGCGGGCCGGACGCGATCCAGGCAGCCAAGGACGACCCCGACAACTTCATGGTCAACACGGCGCAGCAGTACCTGGGAATGCTGGGGCGTGACCTGAACACCGTCCTGTGGTTCGTCAGCGTGTTCGCCTGCGCCCTGGCCTTCCACAACATCAGCTCGAGGTACGCGTTCGTCCTCGGTCAGAGTGGGGTCTTCTCGCGCAAGATCGGTGAGGTCCACGCCAAGCACGGGTCCCCGGCGAACGCCTCGCTGGTCATCACCGTGGTGTCCTTCGTGGTCATGGGCATCCTCGCCGCACTGCAGCTGGACCCTGTGCTCGAGATCTTCGGTCCGCTGGGCGGCCTGGGGATCCTGGCGCTGTCGATTCTGTGGCTGTTGACGACGATCTCGGTGGTCATCTTCTTCGTGCGTCGCGGTGATTCGACGGGGAAGGTGGTGCTGGCCTCTTTCGCGACACTCGCGCTCGCGGCGGCGCTGGTGCTGGTGGTATCGAATCTCACCCTCGTGGTCGGGGGCTCGCCCACCCTCGCGGTCGTGTTCGGTGTCATGCCGCTGGTGTTCTTCGGGGTCGGCATGCTGCTCAGTCGTCGGTCGGACGATTTGGGGTCGCTCTCGCCGAAATCGTGATCTTGGTCGGCCGGTGGCCACCGCGGTTCGGGCCTCGCCCGGCGGTGGTCACCGGCGCACCCGCGTCGCCCGGGCGCTGATACCGTCTGCCCTGCCACGCGGGTCCGCCGGGGCCGACGATCATGAGAAGGGACGTCATGTCGCGGGAGTCGTCGCTGAGCGTGACGGCGGCATTGACCGTTCCGCCACTGGATCGGGGTTCGGTCGTCGCCGGACACCGGGGGCTCGACCGTGAGGTCCGGTGGGTCGACATCATGCACGCACCCGCCGAGTCCTTCGTACGGCCCGGCGATCTGGTGCTGACCACCGGCGCCGACATCCGGCAGCCCGGTGTCCTCGAGTTCCTGACGTTCGTGATCTCCTCCCCGGCGGCCGGGGTGGTGGTGAGCCCACCGCCCCTGGTGGCCGTCGACGAGCTGTTCGACGCGCTCGTCCCGCTCGCCGACCGTCACGACTTCCCGCTGATCCATCTGCCCTGGGAAATCGCCTTCGCCGAGGTGCAGCGCACGCTGCTGCCGCTGCTCACCCCATCCGGGCACGAGTCGCACGTCCAGCTGGTCATCGGGCGACGCGAACGGGTGAGCGCCGAATGGAACGTCGTCGCCGACGCGTTCGCGACCGCTCTTCAGGAGCTCGCCGGCGCGGCCGGGATGACCGTGCGGTCGTCGGTGACCGACGACCTCGTGATGAGCCACTTCGCTTCGGCCCCGCCGGCAGCGATGGTGTCCGAATTATTAGGCGCCGCAAGGAAAACCAGTGCGTTCCCGGAGGAACTGGCCAGCTGGGTGCTGTTGCCGCCGGAGCACCGGAGCGGGTTCACCCTCACCTCCGCGGCGCCGTCGGCGGTGCCGACCGACGCGGCCGGTCCCGCGCATTTCGCCGAGGTGCTTCGCCGGCACCCGACCAGCATGGCGACCGTCCTGCAGACCTTGAAGCCGCTGATCGATTACGACAGGACCCGTCGCGGCCAGCTGGTGCGCACGCTGGAGGTCCTCCTCGACGAGGCCACGAACACCAGTGCGGCCGCCCGGACACTGTTCCTGAACCGGCACAGCCTGCTGTACCGGATAAAGCTCATCGAGGAGCTCACCGGCCTGTCCCTGAAGAACCCGGCCGACCGCTTTCAGCTGGAGGTGAGCGTGCGGGTGCTGCAACTCAGCGAGCGCTGACGGGACCGAGAACCTCCAATGCCGAGATCGACGGTACGCCCGCGGCACCTGTCGGGTGAGGATCGTTGGTCACCGCCCGTCACTCCGACAGCCGCGTCACCAGCCCCCGGTCACCATCGACGCGCACCCGGTCGCCGGTGCGCAACACCTGGGTGCCGATGAGCGTGTTGACCACGCACGGCAGCCCGTACTCGCGGGCGACCACCGCGCCGTGGGAGACCGAGCTGCCGATGTCGGTGACCAGCGCGGCGATCACGGTGAAGTAGGGCGTCCAGCCGACGTCGGTGACCGGTGCGACCAGGATCTCACCGGGCTGCACCGAGCGGGCGTCGACGATCGACTTCGCCAGGCGCACAGTGCCTTCGACCGTGCCGCGGCTGGCGGGTCGGCCGACGATCTGGTCATCGGTGAACGTGCTTGCCAGCGGTGCGACGACGGGCGTGGGCTTGCCGACCGACACATCGTCGAACTCCAGCGCATCCTGGAACGGCAGCGCCTCCCGCCGCTGCACAGCACGCTGCACCAGGTCGGTGACGTCGTCGTCGCCGACGAGGCGCGGCAACTCGCTGCGGTCGAAGAAGAACACCAGGTCGGCGTCCGGTAGCCGGCCCGATGCCGCCAGCACCTCGCCCAGATGGCGGTAGCCACGCTTGAGCCGGTGCGCCATCAGCGCCATCTTGGATTTCGTCTCCTCGCGGCCGCGCGCACCGACCTGCGCGAGGCGGGCGAGAACCCGGATGGCGCGCGACGTCGGCGCCTCTGTCCGGGCAGACCCGGGACCGCCGTCCGACGGTGCCGCCCGCAGCATGACCTGCATCATCGCGCCCAGTCCGGCGGGATCCTCGGCCCACGACGGATCCCGCATGCACAGCTCGCGATAGCCCCGATGACCGTGCCGCCGCAAGAACTCCCGTAGAGCCGCTCCGGCAGCACTGTCGGTTCCTCGTACGGCAGTCACCGCGTCTTCCGCTGCGGCCGAGACGAATCGTTCGGCCGCAGCGGTATCCGCGGCAATGGTGCGGACGACAGCCTGCAGTTGGTCGAGCATCATCGCGCTTTCGACGTCGCTCGCGCCGGCCATCAGACGCGTCGCCTCGGCCTGTCCCTCTTCTTCGCTGCCACCGCTCTTGACGGCCTGCCGGACCAGGACACTCTCGAGGATGTTGGCGGCCACTGCCGCACGCGAGGAGGACCGTACATGGGTCAGCGTCACATCGCAGTACAGCTGGACACCGAATTCCAACTGCTGCAGGACAATCCGCGCGTCCCGACTGGTCGGGATCGGCCACCCGTTGATCTGACTGTCCAACCGCCGGATCGCTGGCCCGGCCGACAGCGCATGGGACGTCAACAGGATGGTGTTCACCAGTTTTCGCCGAAAAGGTTGCGGTGGTTTGGCTTCCAGCTCGTCGACGACCCGGCCGCAGATCGACATCGAGAACTGTTCCCGGGAGTTCCCGAGAATGCCCGAACTCAGGGCGGTGCCCTCGGTCAGGTTCAGGAACATGTGGCCGTAGAAGTAGCCGACCTGCAACCACGGCTTCTCGTAGCGCGGCTGGGCGCGAGCAACCACTTGTGTCATCTGCATCGCGTAGTCGATGGCGTACCCGGACACCGACGCGGTCAGCGGACAGAACGCGCCGGGCATCATCTCGCCGATGTTGCACCGGGTGTAGACATGATCGGATCCGGCGACGGGCGAATCCATTTCGTTGAGATCACCGGGAAGCGTGGTGATCGGCCGCGCCTGCAGCCACCACAACCGCCCCGACTGGTCGATCGCCCATTCCAGATCCATCGGCCGGCCCCAATGCTGCGCGGCACGCAGGGCGCCGGCACGGATTCCGTCCACCTCGGAGCGAACAAGTACCGGAGATGCGCCGACTTCGTGCACCGCGGTGGTCCCGTCAGGATTCAGCACGATGTGGTCGGGGGAGGCAGAGCCGTCGACCAGCGATTCACCGAGACCGGTGACGGCGTCGATGACCATGAGGTCGCGCCGACCGGTCGTCGGATCGGCGGTGAACACCACACCCGCGGCGCGCGCGTCGACCATTTCCTGGACGACGACGTGCATGGTGGCCGCGGCTTGCCCGCTGTAGGCCGACGCGCGTGCAGATGTCACCGAGTCGACACACCGGCGCACCGCCGCGGCGAAGTCTTCGGCGGTTGCGACACCGAGCACCGTGTCGTATTGCCCGGCGAACGATTGATCATTGCCGTCCTCGCCCGTCGCCGACGATCGCACCGCCACTGCGCGGGTTCCGTTGGCGAGCATGCGGATGAACTGCGCGACGGCCTCGTTCAGTGAGCCGGGCGCCGACGCGTCGGCGATGACGAATCCGGCCGGCACATCGAGGCCCAGGCGTCGTAGCTCGGCGAGACCGGCGGCTTTGCCGCCGAACCGGTCATCGGTGACCGCGTCGAAGTCGAGAGTGGTCGGGGGCATTCTCAGCCCGCCACGTCGGTCCAGTCCGAGAATCCGGACGGGTGGTGCGGTCCGATCACGCCGTGTTCGAACAGTCCGGCGCCATGACGGACGTGTCCGTCGGGTTCGGTGCACACTGCCGCCCCGACATGGTCGATGAGGCTGAACGGTGCGCGGGCCATCACGGCGGGATCGGTCAGGTCGAAGCTGACTCGCTCGGTGAACGGTCCGCCCTTCCAGGTGCCGTGCGCCCAGGACGAATCCCCGCCGTAGCCGGATCCGAAAGCGATAGGGGCGAACAGCTTCGACTCGATGTCGAGCTGGATGCGGTCGCCGGCCCGGTTCATGAACTCGACGTGCGCCCCGTGCGGGATCCGCGTTCCGGGCGTGTAGTGGATGGTCGCGCGCACCCCGTCGAGCTGTTCGACGCGGCCGTCGCGCCATCGTCGGGTGCAGTCGTAGAGGCTGCGGTGGCCGTTCGCATCTTCCTGCAGGATCAGGAACAGCTGGTAGTCGTCGAAAACCAATGGCAGGTACAGCCACCACATGCCGTTGAAGGCGCCGTCGGGGCGCCCGGCAGGCTCCGGCTCGCCGATGGGGCGGATACCCCATGACCGGTCGCGCGCACCCACGCTGGTGCTGTGGTCGACCGTCATCCGGTCACCATCGACGTCGATCCAGCCCTCCCAGCTGCCGACTTGCGCGAAACGGCACGCCTGCAACGTGACTCGACGTTCGGTCAACATCTCATGGGGACGCTCCAGCGCGGCGGGGAACAGCCCGCGCCACGTCAGATCGGCGGAGATCCCCTCGGTCTCGGCCAGTGTCAGGTGCAGTTCCTGCAAGGGGTCGACGACGTCCAGACGGTACCCACCCACGTGCTGGTGCAGTCGATCGTCGTCGATCGCGTCGCTGAGGTGCACGGCGGTCTGGGTATCGCCCCGCCGGACGACGAAGTAGGCGTCCTTGACGCCGAGACGCGGGTAATAGCCGATCCCGGTGAGCGCCATGAACCGACCCTCGCGGTCCAGCACGTTCGAGTATGACCGGTCGTAGAAATTGCGATCCGACGTGGCCGGTGTCGAGATCGGCGCCGGCACCTGATGGATCGGGTACTCGTCGAGCGGGCTGAGGTTCACACGTTCTCCATCAGATACGATGCGGACTGCATCGAAATTACACTGTGGTCATGACAGCAGATCAGCGCGCAGATGGCAAGGCTCCGGGCCGCCCCCGGGACAGTCGGATCGACGCCGCGATCATCGCCGCCACCCGTGAACTCATCATGCAGACCGGATATTCGGCACTGTCACTGTCCGCCATCGCCGCCCACGCCGGGACCACGACAGCCGCCATCTACCGGCGCTGGTCCGGCAAGGTCCACCTCGTCCACGAGGCCGTGCTGCCCGACGAGACGATTCCCATCCCCGAAGACACCGGCGACATCCGAGACGACATCCGGGCACTCGTCGCCACCACCCGCGCGATGTTCGACAGACCCGAAGTGCGCGTGGCACTTCCCGGCCTGATCGCTGACACCGTCGCCGACCCCGAACTGCACCGCACGATGATCACGCGTCTGGCAGGAAACCTCGCCGACTTCGAGACACGCTTCGGTCAGCAGCGTCGCGGAGGTGATGCCCTGCCGATGCTGGCCGAAGTCGTCGCCGGCAGCGCGATATTCCGCATCCTGCTGCGCAGCGACGCCGCCCTCGATGATGCCTGGGTGGAGGCGATGACCGAGCTGATCACCGAGCGTTGGCCTGGCTGAGGACTAGAACCGCTCGCGCAACGGCCGGTCGTCCGGTGTGCCGCGGTAGATGCCCCGGTCGATCAGTCGAGGGACCACCTCGTCGATGAACTCCCGAATCGACTGCGCACCAGCGGAGAACATCAGGTTGAAGCCGCCGACGTTGCCGTCGTCGAACCACGCCGCCAAGTCCTCGACGAGGTCGTCGTAGGAGCCGACGAACTTGCGGTGGGTGGCGCCGCCACGACCGACGGCCTGCGCGACCACCTCTCGGACTGTCACTCCCGGACGCTCCTGGATCCAGTTGTACAGGCCGACGTAATTACCGAACGTGCTCTTGATCGTCTTCTCGACATCTTCGGGGACAGGCAGCGACGCCACCGGGAACGGTGCGTCGATGTCCTCGAGCGGGACCGAGATTCCGAACTGGCCCAACGCGAACGGCGCGATGGGCGCCCAGTCGACGAAGCTGTCCAGCTCGTGCAACCGTTCTTCGGCTTCGGCTCTGGTCCGGGCCACGTATGGAATCAGGCCCGGGATTGCCGGAATGGAGCCGGGTGTGCGCCCCTGTTCGACGAGTGCCTTGTCGAGGGTCTGACGATAGGTCGCGGCGCTCTCGCGCGTCGAGGAGTTGGTGAACACCATCTCAGCGTGTTTGGCCGCGACCTTGATGCCTGCGCCGGAACCGCCCGCCTGGGCGATCAGTGGCCGTCCCTGCCGGGACGGCGCGACGTTGAGCGGACCGGTGACCTGAAACAGGCTGCCGCGGTGATTGATCGGTTCTGCGTGAAAGCGGGTGCGCCCGTCGGCGTCGCGGCGCAGCTCGCGCTTGTCCCACAGCGCCCGTAGCACGTCGAGGAACTCGTCGGCGCGCGCGTAGCGTTCCTCGCGGCTGAGGTGCTGCTCGAGGCTGTAGTTCAACGCGAAGTCGTCGATGACGGAGGTGACCGCGTTGTACCCGGCGCGGCCGTCGGAGGCCTGATCCAGCGAGGCCAGCAGGCGAGCCAGGTTGTACGGGTCGTAGAAGGTCGTCGACGCCGTCGCGATCAGCCCCACATGCTTGGTGTGTTGCGAAATGGCCGTCAGTGCGGTGATCGGTTCGGCGGGTCCGCCGTCGAAGGCCGGTGAGCCCTGCATACCGGGAATGTCGCCGACGAACAGTGCGGTGAATAGCCCTTCGTCGCCGAATCGGCCGTACTCCAGCAGCCGCTCGAACGTGCTGCGGTCGGCGATGCCGTGGGCTTGCTCGTAGCCGTAGGCGCCCTGGTGCAGATTGATGTCGTTGGCGACCAGGTTCAGGTGAAGGTATCGCGACATGTGTTTCCTATCAACGGATTCAGCGCATGGTGGCGTGCAGGGCATCGGTCATCGCGTCGATCGCCGCGTCCCGGTCCAAGGGCCAGCCGTCGACCAGCCACAGGTGCATGAACGAATCGACCATGGTGTACATCATCGCGATAGCCAGCCGGATCTGGGCTTCGGTGGCTCCGGGCATCGCGTCGGCGCGCACCCACTCGTCGACATTGGCTTCCATGGTGGCGCGGTGGGCGGCGGCGAACTCCGGATCGGCGGCCCGCGCCTGGTGCAGCGCCATATACAGTTCCGGTGCGGCTGTATAGAAGTCGACGACCTTCTCGAAGAATGCCCGTACCGAGGGGCGGCCGGACTTGCCGCCGCGTGGAGCGTCCTGCTGGGACCACACCATCATTCGGGTGTTTCGGAGCTCGCGCAGCACGGCGGCCTTGCTGTCGAAATGCAGGTAGAACGTCGCCCGGCCGATGCCGGCGCGGCGCACGATGTCGTCGATGGTCACCGCGACGTAACCGCGTTCGGCGAACGCTTCGAGTGCTGCGGCCATGATGTGGTCGCGGGTCATGATGCGGTGGCGGTCCCGCATCGTCAGTTTCGTTGTCGTGCCGTCTGTCTTGGTCACGTCACCGTCACCCCGTCCAACGTTCCCGCGGCGCGCCACTGGGCCAGCATGTCGAAGAACTCCACGGGCTTGCCGCCGAAGTTGGTGGACAGCATGCCGTGCGGGTTGTCCTTGTCGCCTTCGGAACTGAGGTAGCTCGGGGTGCAGTCGGCGTAGAAGGCCTTGGCTTTCTCCCCGGCCTCGTTCATGGTCGCCAGCCACCGCTCCTCGGCCTCGAGTGTGGCTTCCATGGTCGAGGCTCCGCGGTCGACGAAAGTCTTGACCAGATAGGCGAAGTGGCGGGCACGCTCCTCGGCGGTGTGCGTGTAGTTGGGCGAGACCCCGGACTGGGTGTAACCGAGGAAGAAGCAGTTGGGAAACCCGTGGGTCTGCAACCCGTGCAGCGTCCGCATGCCTTTGGCCCACTTGTCGGACAGGCGCACCCCGTCCCGGCCGACGATCTCGAACCCGAGCCGGCGCGTGAACTCGGTACCGACCTCGAATCCCGTCGCGAAAATCAGTGCGTCGAGTTCGCGTTCGACACCGCCGACCACCGCGGCGGTCGCGGTGAAGCGTTCGACGCCGCGGCCGTCGGTGTCGACCAACTCGACGTTGTCGCGGTTGAACGTCTCCAGGTAGTCGTCGTGGTAGCCGGTGCGCTTACACATCAGCTTGAACCACGGCTTGAGTGCTTCGGCGGTCTTCGGGTCGCGCACGGTGTCGGTGATGCGTTTGCGCAACCTTTCCATCGTCTCGAAGTCCAGGCGGTACAGGAACTCGGTGATCTCGTCCGGAGTCAATTCCCGACCCAGCCGCGCGGTTTCGCGGATGACGGCGGGGTCGGTCAAGTCCAGTGCGTTGCGGGTCCAGCCGTCGTCGACGAGGTCGCGGTCCATTTCCACGCCACAGGTGACGCGGGTGAAGTTCTCCATTCGGTCGCGTTGCCAACCCGGCGTCAGCGTCGTCGCCCACGTGGGGTCGGTCGGCCGGTTGCCTCGTTCGGCGACGGTGCTCGGAGTCCGTTGAAACACATACAGTTTCTTCGCCCACCGCCCCAGGTGGGGAATGCACTGCAGGCCGGTGGCGCCGGTACCGATGATGCCCACGCGCTTGTCGACCAGCTCGGTCAGGCCGCCGGACTCGTCTCCGCCGGTGTAGCCGTAGTCCCAGCGGCTGGTGTGGAAGGTGTGCCCGCGGAACTCGTTGATGCCAGGAATGCCAGGCAGTTTGGGCCGAGTCAGGGAGCCGGGGGAGACGGTGACCAGGGTTGCGGTGAACACGTCGCCGCGGTTGGTCGAGATCTCCCAGTGTTTCGCCTGCTCGTCCCAGCACATGCCGGTCACGGTCGTCGACAGCAGCGCGGTGTCGTAGAGGCCGTAGTGGCGGGCGATCGCCTGCAGGTGGGCGCGGATCTCGGGGCCGTGCGCGTAGCGCTCGGTCGGCATGTAGTTCAGCTCTTCGAGCAGCGGTAAGTAGATGTAGGACTCGATGTCGCACTGCGCGCCGGGGTAGCGGTTCCAGTACCACGTGCCGCCGAAGTCGCCCGCCGTGTCGACCACGCGGATGTCGGTGATGCCGGCTTCGTGCAGCCGTGCGGCGGCGACCAAGCTGCCCAGCCCGCCCCCGATGATCAGCACCTGCACGTGGTCGCGGACCGGTTCGCGCTCCACCCAGTCGGTGTACGGGTCGTCGGCGTAGTGCGAGAAATCGGCGGTGACCTCGATGTACTGCCCGACGGCGTCGGGTCGCAGACGCTTGTCCCGTTCGAACGCGTACTTCGCGCGCACCCACGCGGCGTCATAGGTGGTCGGCTGGGGGCCCGGGTCGGTCGCCGTCTCCGGCATCGCGTGGCGCTCCTTAGCATCCGATATTTCGCTGGACAGTGTGTCTGATGAACAGACTGTTCAGCATCTTGCCAGACGCGATGGCTGGCGTGGGCGCTTGCTGGTCAACCAGAATCGACGTTGCGTCGTCTAACGGCAAGGTGGTAGTGTTAGCCTCCGTTAACGAACGCGGAGGTGGTGCTGTGACCGTTGACGAGCTCGATCAACTGCTGCGGGACCGCTTCGACTTGGGGCGAGACGACCTCATCGCCGCTCTCAAGGCACTCCCGGCGCATCGTCCGTGGGCGGTAACGCTCACCGCGAGCGAGGCACGCCTGCTCGACGACGCCGGTCTCACTGAGGATCCGAGTGCCTACGCCGAGATCGCTGCCGACGTGACGGCCCACATGGCCCGTCTCTACAGCACGGCCTACAGCGCTTCCGAAGTTGCCGCTGGATTGGGCGTGAATGATTCGCGGATTCGACAGCGCCGCCTCAATCGCACCCTGTGGGCGATCGATGACGGCGGATCCTGGGTGTACCCGAACATCCAATTCGAACTCGTCGACAGCAAGCTCGGCACGTCCCTCAAGCACGTTCGGGGTCTCGATCGAGTCCTGCCCCCGCTGCTGGCCAAGCATCTGCATCCCACCGCAGTCGCCGGCTTTCTTCTTACGCCGCAGCACGAACTGATCATCGATGGCCAACCCAAGTCGGTCCGAGAGTGGTTATTGCACGGAGAATCCGTGGAACCTGTGCTCGACCTCATCGAGATCGGCGACTGGGCTTCCACGTGACCTCTGGTCCGATGCTGCCGGACCCTCCACGTCCGCAGGAGTTGCGCCTCCTGGGCTTCCTGCCTGGCGAGACCCGCGTCATCACCGTCGACGAGGTGTGGTGGCGTGTCCACAGAACCGAGGGCGAGCACGTGCTGGCATGGAACGCTCTACGCACCTTCGGACCGCTGCTGCGCTTCGACCCTCATCGTCTGCCCGGAGGCGAAGACCCGGACCGGGGCGTCTGGTACGGAGCTTCCACACCGGACGCGGCGCTGGCCGAAGCCTTCCAAGTCGATCGCACGATTGACCGCGCCCGAAACCGCCCGTTCCTGACGGGGCTCTCGTTCACCCGGCCGCTCGTCGTCCTGGACGTCGCGGCAGACAGCGTCGGAGCTTGGGCCACCCGCGTCGGCGGTACCTATGCCATCTCTACCGGCGCCCATGGCGTCACTCAATGCTGGGCACGCACCATCGTCGAGGCCCACCCGGATCTCGACGGTCTCCGATACAACAGTCGATTCGCCGGCGCACCGTGTATTGCACTGTTCGCGCCGGCAGCCGACGCGATGCCCGCGAGGCCGAAACTCTCATTGCCGCTGTCACATCCGGACCTGGCGACCCGAATCGCCGGAGCGGCAAGAAGGTTGGGCTACGGCGTCGTATAGCTTCGCCTCACACCGCGTATTCGTCGGCCACGCTCAGCGCAGCATCGAGAATCCGAAGTCCCTCTGCCACTTCGTCATCGGTGATGTTGCAGGCCGGCACGGCATGGATGCGGTTGAAGTTCGCGAACGGCAGCAGGCCGCCGGACTTGCACGCCGCCAGCACCGCGGCCATCGCCGGGCTCGAGCCGCCGTAGGGTGCGAGCGGTTCGCGGGTGGCCTGGTTGGCGACCAGCTCGATCGCCCAGAACACGCCGAGGCCGCGCACTTCGCCCACCGACCGGTGCCGGGAGGCCAGCTCCCGCAGACCCGGTCCGAGAACCTGCTCACCGATGCGGGCCGCGTTGTCGACCATGCCTTCGTCTTCCATCGCGTTGATGGTCGCGACCGCGCAGGCCGTCGCCAGCGGATGCCCGGAGTAGGTCAGGCCGCCGGGGTAGGGGCGATCGGCGAAGGTCGAGTAGATCGCCTCGTTGATGGCCACACCACCCAGCGGGACGTAGCCGGAGGTCACGCCCTTCGCGAAGGTGATCAGGTCAGGAACCACGTCGAAATGCTCGATGGCGAACCACTTTCCGGTCCGGCCGAAGCCGGCCATCACCTCGTCGGCGATGAACACGATGCCGTGGCGGTCGCAGATCTCGCGCACCCCGGCCATGTAACCGGGCGGGGGCACCATGATGCCCGCGGTGCCGGGCACCGACTCCAGGATGATGGCCGCGATGGTCGACGGGCCTTCCATCTGCACCAGGCGGTCGAGATGCTCGAGTGCGCGCTGGCTTTCCTGTTCCTCGGTCTCGGCGTAGAACGACGTACGATAGAGGAACGGTCCGGGGAAGTGCACGATGCCGGCGTTGCCGTGGTCGTTGGGCCAGCGGCGCGGGTCGCCGGTGAGGTTGATCGCGGTCTCGGTACCACCGTGGTACGAGCGGAAGCGCGAGAGCACCTTGTAGCGGCCGGTGTGCAGCCGCGCCATCCGCACGGCGTGCTCGACGGCGTCGGCGCCGGCGTTGGTGAAGAAGATCCGGTTCAGGTCACCGGGCGTGCGTTCGGCGATCAACCGTGCAGCCTCGGAGCGCGCATCGTTGACGTGCTGTGGCGCGACGGTGCACAAGGTCGCGGCCTGTTCGGCAATGGCGGCAACGACTTTCGGGTGCTGGTGGCCGATGTTGGTGTTCACCAGCTGGGACGAGAAGTCGAGCAGCTTGTTGCCCTCGCCGTCCCAGACGTAGTTGCCCTGGGCGGCCAGCACCGTCATCGGATTGAGTTGCGCCTGCGCCGACCACGAGTGGAAGACGTGCTTGCGGTCCAGTTCGTAGGCGCGCCGACCGCGCGCGATGGCGGCCTCGATGTCCTCGCCGGTGGGCAGCGAAGTGGTCTGTTCGGTCGTGGTCACGGTGATCCTTCGGAGAAAAGTGGTATTCGGCGGCCGCGAGCGCGCGCATTTGTCCGGTCGGACACGGCGTGTCGGGGGACAGACACGCGCGCTCGCGATACGACTAGCTGTTCTCGGGGAAGCCGAGGTTGATGCCGCCGTGGGACGGATCCAGCCAGCGCTGGGTGATCGCCTTCTGGCGGGTGAAGAACTGCACGCCGTCCATGCCGTGGGCGTGGCTGTCGCCGAACAGCGAGGCCTTCCAGCCGCCGAAGCTGTAGTACGCCATGGGAACCGGGATCGGCACGTTGATACCGACCATGCCGACCTCGACCTCGTTCTGGAACCGGCGCGCGGCACCACCGTCGTTGGTGAAGATCGCGGTTCCGTTGCCGTACGGGTTGGAGTTGATGAGCTCCATCGCCTCGTCGTAGGTCTCCACGCGCACCACCGACAGCACCGGTCCGAAGATCTCGTCGGTGTAGACGGTCATGTCGGGAGTGACGTTGTCCAACAGGGTCGGTCCGAGCCAGAAGCCCTCGGCCGCTCCATCGGGCTGCACCCCACGTCCGTCGACGACGACCTTGGCGCCGGCGGCTTCGCCGGCGTCGATGTAGGAGGCGACCTTGTCGCGGTGCGCCTGCGTCACCAGCGGACCCATGTCCGGGTTGCGCGTCCCGTCGCCGATCTTCAGGCCGACCGTGCGCTCGGCGATCTTGGCGACCAGGTCGTCGGCCACCGGACCCACCGCCACGCAGGCACTGATGGCCATGCAGCGCTCACCGGCGCTGCCGAACCCGGCATTGACCATCGCGTCGGCGGCCAGGTCCAGGTCGGCGTCGGGCAGGACAACAGCGTGGTTCTTCGCGCCGCCGAGGGCCTGCACGCGCTTACCCGACCCGGTGCCGGTCGAGTAGACGTACTGCGCGATCGGGGTGGAGCCGACGAACGACACCGACTTGATCTTCGGGTTGGTCAGCAACTCGTCGACAGCGGTCTTGTCGCCCTGCAGCACGTTGAACACGCCCGCGGGCAGGCCGGCCTCGGCCCACAGGTTGGCCAGCCAGATCGAGGCCGACGGATCCTTCTCACTCGGCTTGAGCACGACGGTGTTCCCACACGCGATCGCGATGGGGAAGAACCACATCGGCACCATGGCGGGGAAGTTGAACGGCGAGATGATCGCGACCGGACCCAAGGGCTGGCGGATGGAGTAGGCGTCGATGTTGGTCGAGGCGTTCTCGGTGAATCCGCCCTTGAGTAGATGCGGGATGCCGCAAGCGAATTCGACGACCTCCTGGCCGCGGCTGACCTCGCCGAGCGCGTCGGAGACGACCTTGCCGTGCTCGGAGGTGATGATCTCGGCGAGCTCGCCCTTGCGTTCGTTGAGCAACTCGCGGAACCGGAACAGCACCTGTGTCCGCTTGGCCAGGGAGGTGTCCCGCCATGCCGGGAAGGCCGCCGCGGCCGCGTCGATCACCGCGCGCGCATCCTCGACCGAGGCCAACGCAACTTGGCCGGTGACGGCGCCGGTCGCCGGATTGGTGACGGGCGCGGTGGCGCCGCTGCTGCCGGTGAACGGCTCGTTGCCGAGCCAGTGCGAGATGGTCGTTGTCATGCCTCCCAGTGTCAGGCGCACGCAGGTCGCACCGTAGGTGCACACCGTAATCATCTCGGCAGTCGGGTTTACACTGTGTAAATGGCGGTGACAGTCGGCGAGGTCATCGAGCTGCCCGTCGTGCAGCACGGAGAACCCGAGGTTCTGAGCGCGCGCCGCTGGTCGGCGCCGATCCGCTGGCTACACGTCGGTGGGGTGGCCGATCTGTCCTCGCTGCTGCAGGGCGGTGAGCTGGTGCTGACGACCGCGGCGGGGCTTGGACGCTCTCCCCGCCGGTACCTGCACGGGTTGGCTGATGCGGGAGCGCTCGGGGTGGTCATCGAACTCGCATCCACGCGACTACCCGAGTCCATGTCGTCGCTGGCGGAGAGTCTGGATCTGGCCCTGGTCGTGCTGCACCGCCAGATCAGGTTCGTCGAGGTCACCGAGATCGTGCACCGGCGCATCGTGGCCGAGCAGTACGACGAGGTCGCCTTCGACCGACGCGTCCACGAGGCATTCACCGAACTGAGCATCAAACGCGCCTCGGTGGCTTCGATCGTCGACGCGGCAGCCCGCATCCTCGAGCTCCCCGTCGTGCTGGAAGACCTTGCCCACCAGGCCATTGCGATCGCGGCCAACGGCGTCGAGACGGCGACCCTGCTCGATGACTGGGAGACCCGTTCCCGGCGCGCACCGACTGCCGGCGGCGGCCCGGAGCGGTGGGCGGTGACCACGGTCGGACCGCGCACCGAGGAGTGGGGACGGTTGATCGTGCCACTGGCCGGCAACGACCGACCGCGCGTGACGATGGTGCTCGAACGCGCATCCGCGGCGCTGGCGCTGAACCGCATGGTCGAGCGCAACAACACCGGTCTGCATCAGCAGGCGCAGAGCGGGCTGATCGACGACGTCCTCCAGGACCGGGTGGCCGGCGACCGGGAAGCCGCAGCACGTGCCCACGCACTCGGACTACGCAAGGCGGCGCGCTACCACCCGGTCGTCGTCCGCGTGGAGCGGACCGGATCGGTGACCGATCCGCTTGTCGCGCAACGACGCAACGTCGCGCTGCTGGACGCCGTGGCCCACACCATCAACGCCGCCGGGCACACCGGTCTGTTCTCCAGCCGCCGCGACGGCGAGATCGCCGCGTTGCTGTCCCTGAACCCCGCCCGGGGCGGGCCTGACAGGTCGCTGACGGAGTTGGGACGACGGTTGCACGCCGACCTGCGCCGCACCGACGGCATCACCCGCTCGGTGTGTGCGGTCGGAACGCCGGAAACGGAGGTCACCGACGCCATCCGCGGCCTGGCCGAGGCCAGTCACATCGCCGAGGTGGCGCTGGCCATGCGCGACAGTGCGCGGCCGTATTTCCGGGCCTCCGATGTTCGGCTACGCGGGTTGATGACGCTGCTGCGCGACGACGCTCGGGTACAGCGGTTCGCCGAGACCGAGCTCAAGCCACTGTTGGGCTCCGGTGCGTCCGCAGACATCGAGATGTTGCGCGAATACCTCAGCCTGGCGGGCAACAAAGCGGCGTTGGCGCAGCGATTGCATGTCAGCCGACCGGCGCTGTACAAGCGGTTGGCCGCCCTCGAGCAGACCCTCGGAGTCGACCTCGACGACGCCGAATCCATGACGTCGTTGTCGGTGGCGCTGATGGTGCTCGATGCGCGAAAGCGCATCGAGCCCAATGGGATTGCGTGATCAGTCGGACAGCTTCTGCGTCGGCTTCCACGCAAGGAATCCGGCGATCAGCCCGATGAACGGGATCGCGGCCAGGATGGTGCTCAGCATCGCGCTGCCGCCGGTGACCAACGTGAAGTTCGACAACACCAGCCACAGGCTGGCCAGCAGTCCGGCCACCGCCACGCTCGGCGCGATCCGCGTCGTGAACAGCCGACCCGAGACGCGGTCGCGCTCACGGATGAAGAACACCAGGACGGCCACCGACGTGGTCAGCATCAACGTCACCATGCCGACCGTGGCGACACCGGCCATCGAACCGAAAACCCCGACCAGCGGGTCGATTCCGAAGACGGCCAGCATCGCGATGATGACGGTCGCGGTGACCGTCTGCACCACCGACGAGAACGACGGTGACCGGTGGCTGTCGTGCACCTTGGCCAACCGCGCGGGCAGCAGACCCTTGCCGGCCAGCACGAACTGGTAGCGCGCGATCACGTTGTGGAACGACAGCACACAGGCGAACAGACTGGTCAGCAGCAGCACGTTGACGATGTCGCGGCCCACGGTGCCGAGCATGTCGCCGGTGGTGTCGAGCAGCATGTTGCCTTCACCGTCGAGGGTCCGCTGTGCCACCGCGCCGACCTGGTCCGGTCCGATGGCCACGACGAACGCCCACACGGTGATGGCGTAGAACGCGCCGATGAGGATGACGGCGGCGTAGGTGGCGCGGGGGATGGTGCGCTCCGGGTCGCGGGCCTCGTCGCGGAACACCGCGGTGGACTCGAAGCCGATGAATCCGGTGAGCGCGAACAGGATCGCGATGCCGATGGTGCCGCTGGTGAACACCGCCGGATCGAACGAGGCCAGGGTCACGCCGGCGGGGCCGGGGTTGGCGACCATCACCGCGTCGAGCACGACGACGATGCCGATCTCCAGGGCCAGCGCCACGCCCAGCACCTTGGCCGAGAGCTCGATGTGTCGGTAACCCAGCACGGCGACGATCGCCAGTACGGCGAACGAGTAGACCGGCCATGCGATGACGGGCCCGCCGTAGTGTACGACGGTGTCGTTGATGGCCCAGCCGATGTAACCGTAGATGCCGATCTGTATTGCGGTGTAGGCGATCAGCGCCACGACGGCGATGCCCTTGCCCATGCGTTGACCCAGCCCGACGGTCACATAGGAGAAGAACGCGCCCGCCTCGGGGACATACGGCGTCATCGTGACGAACCCGACGCTGAAGACCAACAGGACCAGCGCGGCGATCAGGAATCCCATCGGAGCACCTGCGCCGTTGCCGAGACCCATGGCCAGCGGCATGTTGCCGCCGATCACGGTCAGCGGGGCCGCTGCGGCGACAACCATGAACACGATGCCGATGGGACCGAGGTGTCCCTGCAGGCGCCGACTCTCGTTCCGGGCGGGAGCAGCGGTCACGAAACCTCCTCGGGGGATGGGGGATTGATGCGCAGCGCCCGTCGCAGCAGGTCGTGGTCGAGGGCGTGGGCGGTGAAGCCGTTGCGGCCGGTCATGGTGGTCGCGGCCACCATCGCGTTGACGATCGCTTCTTCGGTGGCCTCGATGGTCAGATCGAACAGCCGGGTCATCAACTGCGGGGCCACCATTTGCACCGCGACCTCGGGTTGGGCGACAGCGGGGTCTTCGTCCCAGGCATACGACGGGATTCCGCGGTTGCCGGTGGAGAACGCCAACATCAGATCCCCGCTGTACTGTTCGCCGGTGCCGCCGAGTCGGCCGACTGCCAACGCCGCGCGCTGGGCCAGCCGGGTGCACTGGTGGGGGAGCAGCGGTGCGTCGGTGGCGACGATGACGATGATCGATCCCGAGCCGGGCTCATAGCGTGCGGGCAGGTCCGGCAGCGGCACCTCAGCGGGCCCGATGAGCTCGCCCACAGGCACACCGTTGACTCGAAGCCGCTCCCGCCGACCGTGATTGGCTTGCACGAGAACGCCGACCGTGTACTGACCGGTCGCCGTGTCGGTGACGCGCGACGACGTGCCGATGCCGCCCTTGAAGCCGTGACATATCATGCCGGTCCCACCGCCCACATTGCCTTCGGCGGGTGCGTCGCCGGAGGCGGTGGCCAGTGCGGACCGCACATGCTCGGGGCGGACGTGAAATCCGTTGATGTCGTTGAGCAGCCCGTCATAGGTTTCGCCGACGACCGGCAGCGACCAGTACACGCCGTCGCCGCGGGCGCGCACTTGTTCGGCCACCAGCTCGTCGCGCACCACCCCGACGCTGTGGGTGTTGGTGAGTCCGATCGCGGTGGTCAACTCGCCGGACTCGCGAATCCACTCCAGGCCGGTCAGTTCCCCGCTGCCGTTGAGTCGGTGAGATCCGGCGAACACCGGTTCGGTCCAGATGTCGTCGTGCGGGACGACGACCGTCACCCCGGTGTGCACGGCGGGCGGGCCGTCCTGGTCGAGGGTGGTGTGGCCGACACGCACCCCCGCCACGTCGGTGATCGCGTTGCGCGGTCCGGTCGGATGCTCGCCGATCACGACGCCGAGGTCTCTGGCACGCACTGGTTGGGCTCACTCCCGATAGTTTTTTTACCAAGTGGAAAAGAACTATGCGCCCGGATGATCGTCAGCGCAAGAGGAACGGCACAATGAACGTCAACCGCATTCGACAGGCCAGGGGGTGAACACCGTATGCCGCGGCCGAACCGGCAGGTAGAACGGCGTGGCGACATCCTCGATGCCGCGATCGCGCTGATCGAACGCCACGACCTGGCAGACCTCAAGCTTGCCGACGTGGCCGCCGAGCTGGGGCTGACCACCAACGCCGTGCGCTACTACTTCAAAGACATGTCCGAGCTGCTCTCAGAGCTGGCGTTGCGCTCCGACATCCGCTTCTACGACGAACGGCTGCGTCTCGGCGCCGAGGCTGCGGACCCGCCCACGCGACTGGCGGTCACGATCGCCGCGGGTCTGCCCACCGGTCCCGAGGACGCCGAGTGGCGGGCGATCTGGCGCGCGGTCCTGGCGGCCGGCTTCGAACTCGACCGGCGCGGCGATGTGCAGGGCATCTACCACCGTCAGGTCGGCCTCTACCGGGACCTGCTGACCGCGGGCGCCGAAGCCGGCGCGTTCACGTTGACCGGTCCCGCGCAGGACATCGCGATGACGCTGATGTCGATGGAGGACTACCTCGGGTACCGCGTCGTGGCACGCGACCCCGAGTTCAGCCGGGCCACCGCGCTACGGCTGATGCGTCAGTACGCCGAATTGGCCACGGGCGCAAGGCTCCCCGAGACGGTGTAGGGACAGTCACCTGTCGATGCGGCTGGTGAGTCGCTTGATTCTCTCGTGGGCACCGAGCACGACCGCGGCCCGGTCCTGGCCACTGCTACGGGCGGCTTGTTCGGCGTTGCCGCCCGCAACCACCACCGGACCGTCGGCGATGCGCTGCAGCCCTTCGCGGGCCACCTCCGCCGGATCGTTGACGATGAGTCCCGGCACGTCGAAGTTCAGGCCACCGCGCTCCATCGCCGGCGTGCGCGTCACTCCGAGGACGAGCTCGAGAACGTCGACATGGTGCTCGCGCAGTTCCAGCCACAGGCTCTCGGCGAACACCCGGCTGAATGCCTTTGCACCCGCGTACACCGAGTGCCGCTCGGCGCCCATGTAGCCCGAGAGCGAGCCCACCAGGATGATGCCGCCTCGCGACAGGGCCACCATCCGGCGCCCGAAATGCTGTGTCAGCTCCAGCATTCGGGTGGTGTTCAGATCGATGACCTTGCCGAACTCGCTGAGCTCGGCATCGAGGAAGCGCTCGTTGCAGGTGCTCGCGCCGGCGTTGTAGATCATCAACCCGACCTCCACGTCCGACGTCGCCTCGACGATGCGCGACGTCGCGTCGACGTCCAGCAGATCCAGGGCGATTGCGCGGACCTCGGCGCCGAGTCCCCGGCACCGGTCGGCGGTGTCCTCGAGCGGTCCCGGCTTGCGGGCGATCAGGACCAGGTTGAACCCGTCAGCGGCCAGCGCGCTCGCGAACTCCGCACCGACGCCTTCGGATCCTCCGGCGATGACCGCCCACGGTCCGTACCTGGCGACGTCGATGACCGGGCCCTGCGTATCCATCAAGCCAATCTAACAAGTGCGCGCTGCGGGCCGACCGTTACAGGCGCGCCAGCGCGAACGGGTAGGTGAACGCACCACCAGGAGCGCCGTCGCAGCCCGCTGCGAACGACGACGTCAGCGTGCCCCGCAGCGTGTTCGCATCCCAGGTGTACACGTCGCGCGTCGCGATGACGGGACCGTAATAGACGTTGCCGCACCGCAATCCATCGGGTACGTCGACTTCCAGCGTGTAGCGGCCGTCGACCAGGTGTGCGTCGCCGCTGTATTCGAAGGCCTTGGCGATGGGCATCGGGATCGCTTTGATGTGCGCGCAGTCGGCGGCGGCGGGGATGCAGTGGGTGACCGCCCATGTCCACGTGTGGAAGTCGTAGCGGCCCTCGATGTTCAGCGAGTAGTTCGCGAAGAACGGCTCGGCCTGGGCGGGCGATGCCAAGGTGACCGCCGCGAACGTCAGACCGGCGGTCGCAGCAGCTGCGGACAGGTTCATGGGGGCGTCCTTACTCAGAGTCGGCGCTCCGCCGATGGTGAACGTCGCTGCTCGGGCGCCGCTGACCGCTTCCCGGTGGATGGGACGGGGTGTGTGCTGCGCCACGGTCAGCTGTCAACGTGTGGATCGCCAGCCTGTGGATCGCAGTAGTGGCGCAAGGTCAATCCGTCATCGAAGAAGGGGTCGGCGGCACATGGTGAACAAAGCCGCAGACCGCTGGTCTACCGGACTTCCCGTGCTGGGCAGCGGTATCACCGCGCCCATGCAGGGTGTCGGCGGACTGCTGTCGATGTCCCTCGATGCGGTGAAATTCCTGTTCCGCAGGCCGTTTCAGCTCAAGGAATTCTTGGAGCAGTCCTGGTTCGTGGCACGCGTGTCGTTGATGCCGACCCTGTTGGTGGCCATCCCGTTCACGGTTCTGGTCAGCTTCACGCTGAACATCCTGCTGCGCGAGCTAGGAGCCGCCGACCTGTCCGGTGCGGGTGCCGCATTCGGGGCCGTGACGCAGGTCGGTCCGATGGTCACGGTGCTCATCGTCGCCGGCGCCGGGGCGACCGCGATGTGCGCGGACCTCGGCTCGCGCACCATCCGCGAGGAGATCGACGCCCTCGAGGTGCTGGGGGTCAACCCGGTGCAGCGACTGGTGACGCCCCGCATGCTGGCCTCCGGCCTGGTGGCGTTGCTGCTCAACAGCCTGGTGGTGATCATCGGGATCCTCGGCGGCTACGTCTTCTCGATCTTCATCCAAGGCGTCAACCCGGGTGCCTTCGCCGCCGGCATCACTCTGCTCACCGGGGTGCCCGAGGTCATCATCTCCTGCGTCAAGGCCGCCCTGTTCGGGCTGATCGCGGGTCTCGTGGCGTGCTACCGCGGGCTGAGCATCAGCGGCGGCGGAGCGAAAGCCGTCGGCAACGCCGTCAACGAGACGGTGGTGTACGCGTTCATGGCGCTGTTCGTGATCAACGTGGTGGTGACCGCCATCGGCATCCGGATGACGTCATGACGACGATCCGCGCACTGCACCCCCGGCTGATCCACCAGGTCGGGCGACCGTTCGACGCATTGGGGCGGATCGGCGATCACACCTCGTTCTACGGCCGCGCCGTGCGCGGAGTCCCGCACGCGGCGGTGCACTACCGCCGCGAGATCATCCGCCTGATCGCCGAGATCAGCATGGGCGCAGGAACATTGGCGATGATCGGCGGTACCGTCGTGATCGTCGGCTTCCTCACCCTGGCGGCCGGCGGCACCCTGGCGGTGCAGGGGTACAGCTCACTCGGCGACATCGGGATCGAAGCGCTGACCGGATTCCTCGCCGCGTTCATCAACGTGCGGATCTCCGCACCCGTCGTGGCCGGCATCGGCCTGGCCGCCACCTTCGGGGCGGGCGTCACCGCCCAGCTGGGTGCCATGCGCATCAACGAGGAGATCGACGCGCTCGAGACGATGGGGATCCGCGCGGTCGAGTACCTGGTCAGCACCCGCATCGTGGCCGGCATGATCGCCATCGCCCCGCTGTACTCGATCGCCGTCATCCTCTCCTTTGCCGCCAGCAAACTGACCACTGTGGTTCTGTTCGGGCAGTCGGCGGGCCTGTACAACCACTACTTCACCACGTTCCTCAATCCCAAGGACCTGCTGTGGTCGTTCCTCCAGGCGGTCCTGATGGCCATCGCAGTCCTGTTGGTGCACACCTACTTCGGCTACTTCTCCTCGGGCGGGCCGTCCGGTGTGGGCGTCGCGGTCGGCAACGCGGTACGCACCTCACTGATCGTGGTCATCTCGGTGACGCTGCTGGTGTCGCTGTCGGTCTACGGTGCCAACGGCAACTTCAACCTGTCGGGTTAACGAGGGACGCAATCTGATGGCAGTGAAGTTCGCGGACCGACGGACGCTGATCGGGTCGGGCACCGTGCTGGCGGTGGTCGCGGTGATCGCGCTGGCGGTCGGTCTGTTCCGCGGCAGCTTCACCACGACGGTGCCCGTCACGGTGCTGTCGCAGCGCGCCGGTCTGGTGATGAACCCGGACGCCAAGGTGAAACTCCACGGCGCTCAGGTGGGTTCGGTGCACTCCATCGAGTCGCTGCCGGACGGGCGGGCCGCGATCCACCTGGCGATGAATCCCGCCTACATGGACATCATCCCCGCCGATGTCACCGTGGACATCGCGTCGTCGACGGTGTTCGGGTCCAAGTCCGTCGAACTGGTACCGCCGGCCGATCCGTCCGCGGAATCGTTGCGCGCCGGTCAGGTGCTCGACGCCGACCACGTCAGCGTCGAGATCAACACCGTCTTCGAACAGCTCTCGCAGGTGCTGGCCAAGATCGAACCCGCCAAGCTCAACCAGACCCTCGGCGCGCTGGCCACCGCGCTCGACGGCCGCGGCGACCAACTCGGGCAGATGATGGCCGATTTCGACGAATTCCTCACCACGATCGAACCCAGCCTGCCGGCCATGGAACACGAACTCGCCGTCGCCCCCACGGTCATCGGCACCTACGCCGACGTCGCACCGCAGCTGCTCGACACGGTCGATGCCGCCACCACCATCAGCCAGACCGTCATCGATGAACAGGACAACCTCGACCGGCTGCTGGTCAGCGTAATCGGGCTGTCCGACAACGGAATCGACGTGGTCGGCGGCAACCGCCAGGCGATCACCGGCATGATGGAACTGCTGGTACCGACCACCGACCTGCTCAACCGGTACCACGAAGCGCTCAACTGTGGTCTCGGTGGCGCGGTGCAGCTGGCCAAGGCGCCCGGAACCCCGGTACCCGGGGGTCTGCTGCTCCAGACCGTCGTGTTCGGTCAGGAGCGCTACCGGTATCCGCAGAACCTGCCCAAGGTGGCCGCCAAGGGCGGGCCGCAGTGCACCGACCTGCCCAAGGTCCCGTTCCAGAAGCGACCCCCGTTCGTGATCACCGACGTCAACGCCAACCCCGCCCAGTACGGAAACCAGGGCATCCTGCTGAATTCCGACGGCCTCAAGCAGATGCTGTTCGGCCCGATCGACGGTCCACCCCGCAACGGCGGACAGATAGGGCAGCCAGGATGACGGGCGTCGGCGCAGCCGCGACCAAGTTCGCGGCCTTCGGTCTGACGATGGTGATGTTGACCGTCGGACTGTTCATGATCTTCGGCGAATACCGAACCGGTTCCGCCAACCGGTATTCGGCCGTGTTCACCGAGTCCTCGAGCCTGCAGACTGGGGACTCGGTGCGGGTGGCCGGAGTGCGCATCGGCACGGTCCGAGGAGTCGAACTTCTCGACGACAACACCGTGCTCGTCGACTTCGACGCCGACGACAACGTCCGGCTCACCGAGAGCACCCGCGTCGCGGTGCGCTACCTGAACCTGGTGGGGGACCGCTACCTCGAACTGCTCGACGAGCCGGGATCGGCCAAGATCCAGCAGCCGGGTTCTGTGATCGGTGTCGAACGCACCGAGCCGGCGCTCAATCTCAACTTGCTGCTCGGTGGTCTCAAACCCGTCATCCAAGGGTTGAACCCCGACGACGTCAACGCGTTGACCAGCTCCCTGATCCAGGTGCTGCAGGGTCAGGGCGGGGACCTCGAATCGCTGTTCGCGAGAACCTCGTCGTTCACCAACGCGCTGGCCGACAACGGCCAGACCGTGGAACGGCTGATCGAGACACTCAACGACACCATCACGACCGTCGCCAAGGACGGGGAGAAGTTCTCCGCATCGATCGACCGGCTCGAGAAGCTGGCCACCGGACTCGCCCAGGAACGTGACTCGATCGGGGAGGCGATCACCGCACTCGACAGCGGCACCGCCTCGCTCGCAGGTCTGCTGACCGAAGCCCGTCCGCCGTTGGCCGGTACCGTCGATCAGCTCAACCGGCTGGCACCGCTGCTGTCGAACGAAACCGACCTGGCCCGCCTGGATCTGGCACTGCAGAAGACTCCGCAGAACTACCGCAAACTCGTCCGGCTGGGCTCCTACGGAAGCTGGCTGAACCTGTACATCTGCGGGGTGTCGATCCGCGTCACCGACCTCCAGGGCCGAACCGCCCACTTCCCGTGGGTCATCCAGAACACCGGAAGGTGCGCCGAGCCCTGATGCAGAAATACCGTGGTTCTTCACTCGTGCGCGCCGGCTTCATCGGTGGCGTCCTCATCGTGCTGATCATCGTCGTCGGCCTGCAGCCCGCGCAGCTGTGGTCGATGGCGACGTCGGTGCGCTACCAGGCGGTGTTCGCCGAGGCCGGCGGTCTGTCACCGGGCAACGAAGTCAAGGTGTCCGGAGTCACCGTCGGTACGGTCTCGGCCGTCGACCTCGAACAGGGCAGAGCCGTCGCCACTTTCGCCGTGGACAGCGGGGTACGCCTCGGGCGCGACACCACCGCCGGCATCGGGATCGCCACCGTGCTGGGTGAGCGGGTGCTCGACCTGCAGCCGGCCGGTACCGGCACCCTCGGCGCCATGGGCGTCATCCCGCTGTCCCGAACGGGATCCCCGTACTCCCTGACCGATGCCGTCGGTGAATTCACCTCGAACACCGAGCAGACCGACACGGCGGCGATCAACCAGTCGCTGGACACCTTGTCCGACACCATCGCACGCATCGCGCCGCAGCTCGGGCCGACGTTCGACGGGGTCAGCCGGCTGTCGAAGTCGCTCAACAATCGCAACGAATCCCTGCGCAGTCTCCTCGACGCCGCCTCGAATGTCACGGGTGTGCTGTCCGAGCGCAGCACCCAGGTCAACGCGCTGCTCCTCAACGCCAACGACCTGCTTGCCGTGCTGCGGGATCGGCGGTACGCGATCGTGAACCTGTTGGCCAGCACCACCGCGGTGGCCCAACAGCTGACCGGGATGGTCGCCGACAACGAAGCAGAGCTCGCGCCGACGCTGGAGAAGCTCAACACGGTCGCCGAGATGCTGGAACGCAACCGCGACAACATCACCGCGTCGCTGAAAGGCCTGGCGAAATATCAGGTCACGCAGGGGGAGGCGGTGAACAACGGGTTCTTCTACAACGGGTTCGCGTCGAACCTCCTGCCAGGACCGGCGATTCAACCGTTCCTCGACTACGCCCTCGGATTCCGCCGCGGCGTCAACGCCGGCCAGCCACCCGACAACGCCGGTCCCCGAGCCGAGTTCCCCTGGCCCTACAACGGAATCCCCGGGGGATCGCGATGAGAAGGAACCTCACCCGCACGGTGCTGCTGGGTGTCCTGGCGGTGCTCGCGACCGCAGGAGCCGGTGTGGTGCTGTATCAGCACTTCTTCAGCCCCAAGACCATCGTCGCGTACTTCCGGTCGGCCACGGCGATCTACGCCGGTGACGAAGTACGCGTCGCCGGAGTGCGAGTCGGCATCATCGACGCCATCGAACCGCAGGGCACGCGCACCAAGATGACGCTGGCCGTCGACCGTGACGTGCCGATCCCCGCCGACGCGGAGGCGATCATCGTGGCCCCCAACCTGGTGTCCGCGCGGTACGTGCAGCTGAGCCCGGCGTGGGGGACGAGCCCGGAGACCAGCGGACCCACCATGGCCGACGGCGCCGAGATCGGGCAGGACCGCACAGCGGTGCCGGTGGAGTGGGACCAGATCAAAGAACAACTGACCCGCCTGGCCGCCGAACTCGGACCGGGCAGTGGGGTCTCGGACACCTCGCTGGGGCGGTTCATCGACACCACCGCCGACGCGATGGCGGGCAACGGGGACAAACTGCGCGAAACCATCACCCAACTCACCGGGGTGGGACGCATCCTCGGCGAGGGCAGCGGCGACATCGTCGCGGTCATCGAGCACCTGCAGACGTTCGTCACCGCGTTGCGCGACAGCAACACCCAGATCGTGGCGTTCCAGGATCGGCTGGCCGACGTCACCAGCGTGGTCGACGGCAGCCGCAGCGACCTGGACTCGGCACTGACCACCCTGTCCGAAGCCGTCGGCGAGGTCCGACGATTCGTGGAGGGCTCGCGGGAGCAGACCGTCGAGCAGGTTCAGCGGCTCGCCAACGTCACCCAGGTCCTCGCCGACGACACCATGGTGCTCAAGAACATCCTGCACGCCGCACCCAACGCCCTCGTCAACGGCTACAACATCTACAACCCCGACACCGGCGGCCCGCGGGGTTCGTTTGCGATGAACGGTTTCTCCAACCCCGTGGCCCTGATCTGCTCGGCGATCGCCGCCGTCGAGAACGCCACCGCCGAGGAATCGGGGGAGGCGTGCGCGCAATATCTCGGTCCGGCACTGCGATTGATGAACTTCAACTACCTTCCGCTGCCGTTCAACGCCTACCTGGGCCCGGCGCCGCAGAACGTCGTCTACTCCGAGCCCGGTCTGGCACCGGGTGGTGGCGGCACCGCGCCGGCACCCGCCGATACACCGCCGGCGGTGTCGGCCTACACCGGTGTCGGAGATGTACCGCCGCCACCGGGTTGGTTCAATCCGCCGCGGCCGCCCGGCGCCTACGCACCGCACGGTCTGCCCGCCAACCCGCACCCTGCCCTGTACCCGGGTGCGCCGATCCCGCCCGGGGTGCCCGCGCCACCGTCGGCGCCGGCGAGCATCAGCGACATGTTGTTGCCCGCAGAGGCGGCACCGGCGCCGTCGCAGGAAGGAACCCGCTGATGGCGCGTCGCTGCAGCACCACGGTGCGTCGCTGGATGGCGTTGGGTGGCTGTGTGGCTCTGACGGCCACCGGATGCTCGTTCGACGGGCTGAACTCGCTGCCGCTGCCAGGCACGGTCGGCACCGGGTCGGACGCCGTCACCTACCGCCTGCAGCTGGCGAATGTGGGGACTCTGGAGTCGAATTCGCCGGTGATGGTCAACGACGTCGTCGTCGGTGCCGTGCGCAAGATGACGGTGACGGATTGGCGCGCCGACGTGGACGTCTCGGTGAAACCCGGCGTGGTGGTGCCGGCCAACGCCGTGGCGACCGTCGGACAGACCAGCCTGCTTGGCTCGATGCATGTGGCGTTGGATCCGCCCGTCGGCGAGGAACCGACCGGCAGGTTGTCGCCCGGTTCGGTTGTCCCGCTGCAGAAGACGTCGACATACCCGTCAACCGAGCAGACGCTGTCGTCGCTGTCGGTCGTCGTCAACGGTGGAGGGCTCACCCAGATCGGCGACATCATCGGCAACTTCAACGCGGCCCTCGACGGTCGGCAGGACCAGATCCGCGGCCTGATCTCGCGGATGAACAATTTGGTCGGCATCCTCGATCGTCAGCGCGACAACATCATCACCACCGTCAACGCGCTGGGTCGCCTGTCCGAGACGTTCGCCGGTCAGCGCGAGACCCTTACCGAAGCTCTGCACCGGATCCCGCAGGCTCTCGAAGTGCTCGATCGGCAACGGCCCCAGATCGTCACCGCGATGCAGAGACTCGGCGACTTCAGCGACACCGCAACGCAATTGATCAACGAGTCGCAAGACGACATCGTGCGAAACCTGCGGAACCTCGAGCCGGCTGTGCGTGCGCTCGCCGATGTGGGGCCGGATCTGGCGACCGCACTCTCATTCCTGCCCACCTACCCCTATACGCAGGAGTTCATCGACCGGGGCATCCGGGGTGACTACATGAACCAGTTCATCGTGTTCGACTTCACGATTCCGCGGCTCAAGAGCGGCATCTTCCTGGGCACCCGCTGGGGCCAGCCCGGCGCTTCGCTGGTGCCCGCACCGGGCGATCCGTGGTATTCGACCTACACACGGGATCCGCTGCAGGCGCCGGTCACCCCCGTCCCTGAAGAGGTCGCCACCATGCCGCCGCTGATGGAGCCGGCAGCGCCCGCAGCGGCCGAGGGCGGCAACTGATGCTGACTCGTTTCGTCCGGATCCAGTTGATCGTCTTCACGATCGCCTCGGTGATCGGGGTGGGGGCGATGGTGTCCGTGTACCTGCAGGCGCCGGTTCTGTTGGGGTTCGGGCGAATCGCGGTGACGTTGCATCTGCCGACGACAGGCGGCCTCTACGAGTTCTCCAACGTGACCTATCGCGGTGTCGAGGTCGGCAAGGTCACCGAGGTCCGCCCGACCCGCGACGGCGTCACGGTGACGATGTCGCTGAACAAGTCGCCGAAGGTCCCCGCCGACCTGAACGCCCACGTGCGCAGCGTGTCTGCGGTCGGGGAACAGTACGTCGACCTCGAACCACGTTCCGACGACGGTCCGTATCTGGTCGACGGCTCGGTGATCACCGCGGACTCGTCCTCGATTCCGCAAGCGGTGGGTCCGATGCTCGAACGGATGAGCGCACTCGTCGAGAGCATCCCGAAGGGCACGCTCAGCGGCCTGCTCGACGAGTCGTTCAAGGCGCTCAACGGATCCGGCCAGGACTTGGCCGCGCTGTTCGATTCGTCGGCCCGGCTGGCTGCCGGCATCAACGACAACGGCGACCGGGCACGCGCCCTGATCGACGACAGCCGCCCACTGCTGGACGGTCAGGCAGACAAGGCCGACGCGATCACCACGTGGGCCCGCAGCGTGGCGGGCATCAGCCGGCAGATCGCCGAGGACGACGGTCACGTGCGGAACCTGCTGCAGACGGCGCCTGGAACGGCTGACGAAGCGTCGGGTCTTCTGGGTGAACTCAAACCGACGTTGCCGGTGCTGCTCGCGAACCTGACGAGCGTCGGCCAGGTCGGTGTCGCCTACCATCCGTCGCTGGAGCAGTTGCTGGTGTTGTTGCCGCCGTATCTGGCGGCGACGCAGTCGTACGGCTCGTCGCTGAACAATCCGACGGGCATGGCCCTGTCGGAGTTCAGCCTGACCCTCGGCGATCCGCCCGCGTGCACGGTCGGGTTCCTGCCGCCGTCGTCGTGGCGCTCCCCGGCCGACCTGACCGATGTCGACACACCCGACGGGCTGTACTGCAAGCTGCCGCAGGATTCCCCGATCGGCGTGCGCGGGACCAGGAACTTCCCGTGCATGCAGCAACCGGGTAAGCGCGCGCCCACGGTCGAGATCTGCGAGAGCGACAAGCCGTTCGAACCGTTGGCGATGCGCCAGCACGTGCTGGGGCCCTATCCGATCGATCCCTCGCTGCTGGCCCAGGGCGTCCCGCCGGACGACCGGATCAACTTCGGCGACCAGATCTTCGGTCCGGTCGAGGGCACCCCGCCGCCCAGTGATGCCGCTGCGCCGCCGCCCGACGGTGCTGCTGAGCCACCGGCCGGCGGTGCGATCCCGGCCGCGCCGAGCAGTTCTGCGGTGCAGCAGGGTGATTCACCGGTCGCGTTCGCCACTTACAATCCGGGCACGGGCCAGTACGCCACAGCTGACGGTGCGGTGTTCACGCAGTCGGATCTCGGCCAGTCCAAGCCGCAGAGCTGGGAGGATCTGCTTCCCCGGTGAAGGGCGTCAGCCGGCCTTGACGAGCTTGAACGGCATGTTGATGTAGACCGAGCGGCTGACGCCGCACGCGCCGCTCACACCGGTGGTGATGTCCTCGCCGACGAGCGTCGTCGATGTCGGGTCGGCGGTGCCGCCCTCGGGCGTCATCGCCTTGAACCGGAAGACCTGCAGGCCGGGTGCGGAGGTCCCGTCCGGGCACGGGATCCAGTTCTCGACGGTGTGCTTGACGTACCACACACCGCTCTTCTGATAGATCGGTGCGCTCCAACCCCATTCGCTGTCGACGGTGCCGGTACACTCGCCCGGGTAGCTGCATTGGGTGCGCACGGTCCACGTGCTGCGCAGGCTCGCCTGGTCGACGAAAACCTCGTTCTTACGGGCCCATTCGCCGTTCGACGTGGCGACGTAGGTGCCGTTGAGACCCCAGTCCGGATTGTCGGCGGCAGCGGGCGGCGCACCCCACGACGCGCCGCAGATCGCCAGCGTGGCAACGGCACTGCACACCGCGGTGACACGGATCATGGACTGCTCCTAGAGATGACCGGCGGGCCTGCATCGGCAGCGCAGGACGCTAACAGCACACGACGCGGCGTGACGGCGAAGTGTCCGCTGAGCGGACTCCGCACGTCCGCGGCGACAGGACCGGTGTCACGCTGTGCGGCGTGCGCAGGGGAGTCGTCGTAGTCATCGCATCGCTGACCGCCGGACTGATCTGTGCCGCCCCGGTCTCGGCTGCGCCGCCGATGTGTGACGGGCCGGACTGTACGCCCGGCATCAGGGGCAACGTCGTGTTGGGCGCGCCGTGCGGTGACACCGCTCGCTACGTATTCGGCACGACATCGTGGGGCCGCCTGGTGTTCTGCGGATCGCCGCGACGCTATGCGCCGCGATATTTCCGTTCGCCGTCGATGGCGGGCGTCAAGGAGCTGGACGCCAGCTGCGCGGGCTACGAGAACTGGGTGGCGCAGGCCCCCGACGGGCTGTTCCTGACCTGCCAGTCCCGAGACGGTGCCCCGCGATGGAGTCGCGGCGATGACGCGTAAGGCAGGGGTCGCGCTGGTCGCCGCGGTGACGGCGCTGGCCACGGTGGCGCCGGCGCACGCCGACCCGGCGCGCCAGGTCACCTACACCGTGACCGCGACGCAGCCGGTGACCGTCGACATCTACTTCCGCGAAGTCGATCCGCCGACCTGGGCCGACTACAGCCACAACCCGTATCTGTACAGCCCGAAGGTTCGAGTGGACATCGGACCCGACACACCCTGGGTGCGCACCGTGACACTCGCCGACCCCGACAGATGGGCGATGGTGTCGGCCACCAGCGGCCGGCTTCCGGGGGAGCCGCAGTTCCGGTGCGAACTGCGCGTCGACGGCGTCGTCGTCGCCACCGGCGCAGGGCCCAAAGGCGCCCTGTGCTCGATCCGGCACTGGTGACAGTCGGCGTCGCCCACTGGGTGGGAGGGGTCGCGTGAGCCGGCTCCACGGCGGCTTACGGTGGGCCGTCATCAGCCGGGAAGTAGGAGCGTGATGTCGAAATCCGTCGCCCTCGAGGGTCTTGACTCGACCGCGCTGAGTCGGGAGCAGGCGGCCGCACTGACCGAGCAAGCACACGGCGGCGAGCGTCTGCGGTGGCGGACGATCGCCGGCAGCGTCGCGCTGTTCTGTGCTGCGGCAATGGCGGCCACCAGCGGTTACCTGGTCTGGGACCACAACCGCCACCTCGACGAGATGCACAGCCGCGCCGAGTTCGTCGCCGCGGCCAAACAGGTCGCCGTCACGCTGATGTCGATCGACGTCAACGACGCCGAAGGCGGCGTGCAGCGCATCCTCGACAACTCGGTCGACCCGTTCCGGTCCGACTTCGCCAGTGCCGCAGAAGACTTCGTGAAGGTCACCAAGGATGCCAAAGTGACCACCCGAGCCACCGCGAACGCGGCCGCGGTGAAGTCCGCCACCGCGGAGTCCGCCGTCGTCCTGGTGGCGGCCACCTCCACGGTCACCGACGCCAACGGTGTCGCCGAGCCGCCGAGGAGTTGGCGCCTGTCGGTCGACCTGCGCCGCGACGGTGACCGCATCAAGATGTCGAACGTGGAGTTCATGTCGTGAGCACCACCCGGTGGCGGGCCTGGGGCATCGCTGTCCTGCTGGCCGCGTCGGCAGCGATTCTGGTGACGGTCTATCTGACGCAAACCCGCGTGGACCGTCAGACCGATGCGAGTGCCGAGCAAGCAGTTGTCACGGCAGCCTCGGACGCGACCGCCGCGCTGCTGTCCTATGCCCCGGAGACCATCGACGAGGACCTCAGCGCGGCGCAGTCGGTGATGACCGGCGAATTCGCCACGTACTACGGCAAATTCACCGCTGACATCGTCGGGCCGGCCGCGCGCGACCGCGGTGTGAAGGCCCGTGCGGAGGTGGTCGACGCCGCCGCGATGGAGATCCAGCCCGACCGTGCCAAGGTGCTGGTGTTCCTCAAGCAGCAGACGCTCAGCAAGGACCGGCCCGAACCGGCGCTGACCGCCAGCAGCGTGATCGTCAGCATGACGAAGATCGACGACCGGTGGCTGGTGTCCGCGTTCGACCCGGTGTAGCGGTTCGTCGCCCTCGACGGCGACGAGCGCGCGCAAAATGCCTGCAAATGGCGGCGTGTCGGTCGGCAGACACGCTCGCTCGCCGAAAAGACGCTCGCTCGCGAAAAAGGTCAGGAGCGTTTCGGGCGGATGAAGACGCCCTCAGCTTCGACGGTGACCACGTCATCAGCGTCGACAATTCGGCCCAGCGCAAACGTTTTCGCGCCTTCGTCACGATCCACCCACGCCTCCGCGCGCAGCGCGCCGAGGCGTGTCGGCGCCACGTAGCGGATCGTCAGCGTGCCGGTGAACGCCTGCGCGCCGGGCCGGTGCGCGGTCGCGCTCAGAACGTGGTCGAGCACCAGCGCGCAGACCCCACCGTGCACATGCCCCGCAGGCCCCTCGTAGGCCGAGCCCAACATCAGGTGCGTCGTGACCCGACCGGTCTCGTCGCGCCGCATCTTCAGTGGCGGAGCGATCGCATTGCGCAACCCGATCGCCACGTTGCCCCAGGTCAGCATCCGGCCCTCGGTGGTGAACCGCACCGGGTGCTCGTCCGGATGCAGCCGACTGCCGAGCAGGGCGGCGGCTTCGTCGATCATCTCGTGGGCCCGCCGCACATCGTCGTCTCCGGCGTCACTACGGATCGTCATGTCGACCAGGCGGCGCAGCGACTGCGTCAGGGGACCGTACAGTTCGGCGCTGCGGCGGGCCTCGTCGGGATCCAGCGGAGCGCTCACCGGCTCTGCGCGGCCATGTCCAGCGCGGCGAAGTGGCTGAACAACAGCGACGCGCCGATCGGATTGCCTCCGCCGGGATAGGTGGTGCCCGTGACGGCGGCCATCGTGTTCCCGGCCGCGTACAGCCCGGGTATGGGCATGCCGTCAGCGGTCAGGACCCGGCCACGGGTGTCGGTGCGCAACCCGCCCTTGGTGCCCAGATCCGACAGCCCGAACGCGGCCGCGTGATAAGGCGGGGTGTCGATCGGCACCAGCGGGGACTCACCTTCGGTGAACACCCGGTCGTAGGCTTCGGCGCCGCGACCGAAGTCCTCGTCGACTCCGGCCGCGGCGAGCTTGTTGAACCGCTCGATGGTGGCTCCCAATTCGGCCGCCGGAACCCCGATGGCCTCGGCGAGCCCGGCGACGGTGTCGGCGGTGTGCCACAGCCCGGCCTCGCGGTACTGCGACGGTTCGACCATCGACACGTTGGTCGCACCGACCGGCGGCATCTCACCTGCACGATTGTCGTAAACCATCCAGAACGGCAGAGTCGTTGCGCCGTCGTTGATTTGGCGGATCACCTCTCGGCCGAGCCGATCGTAGGGTGCTGACTCGTTGACGAAGCGGCGACCATCCTGGTTGACGAAGATGCCGCCGGTGAACCACAGCGCGAACGCCGAGCGACCGTCGGGGTGCGTCATTCCCGGTGACCACCACGCCTGGTCCATCAGGTCGACGTCAGCGCCCGCTGCGATCGCGGCGTGATGTGCTCGGCCTGTGCTGCCCGGTCCACCCATCGTGTCGTTCGCACTCCCGGGCACCCCGTATTGCGCACGCATGTCGGCGTTCTGCTCGAACCCACCGCTGGCCAGCAGCACACCCCGGCGCGCCCGGACCCGGACCGGCGTGCCGTCGCGGTCGATCACCGCGCCCGTCACCCGTCCGTTCTCGGTGACCAGTTCGTCGAGCGGGGCGTTGCGCCAGCAGTCGACGTGCGGCATCTGCGACATCGCGGCGAGGAATCTACCGACCAGCGCGCGGCCCCCCGTCAGTAGATCCGGTGCCGGTGCGCCCAGCCGCTCGGTGTCCAGTGGTCCGCGGACCAGGCCTGCGTACTGTCCCAGAGCACTGTCGGGCAGCGGCAGCGCGACGGTGTGCCGGTAGCCGTCGTTGCGTGCGCCGGGCACCGAGCCGTAGTAGTCCGGCCACGGGAACGCGGCGAACTCGAATGCGGGATCCTGCTCGAGGTATTCGATCAGGCCCGCGCCGCCGCGCACGTAGGCCTCCTGCAACTCCTTCGGCGTGCGGTCGCCGACGACGGCATGAAAATACGAGAGCGCGTCGTCGATGGTGTCGTCGGTACCGGCACGCCGCAGCGCCGGGTTGCAGGGAAACCACATGCCGCCGCCACCGGAGTAGGCCGTGGTGCCGCCGAACTTGTCGGTGGCCTCCACCAACAGCACCGACAAGCCCTCCCGCGCCGCGGTGTAGGCGCCCGCGACGCCGCCGCCGGAGCCGGCGACCACGACGTCGAACTCGGCATCGAAATCAGACATCCCGCTCCTCGGTGAGTAGATGGTTCCCCGCCGAACACTCTCCGTCAGCAACGTCATCGGCCGCAACATCGCTTCCCGGTCAGCGGTAGTGGCGCGACGACGCATGACCGACGTTGCTAGCCTTGGCCGGTGACGGAAGACGCCGACAAGAAGGTCTCGCCCACGGGCTGGGCGTTGCTCGGCATGCTCACCGGTGGTGACGAACTCTCCGGCTACGACATCAAGAAGTGGATCAACTGGGCCATCCGGTTCTTCTACTCGAGTCCTGCCTACAGCCAGATCTACTCAGAGCTCAAGCGGCTGGAGCGGCTGGGTTTCGTGAGCTCCCGCGTCGACTCCGGCGTGCGCAATCGCCGGATGTACAAGATCACCGAGAGCGGGATGGCTGCGGTCACCCGCTGGGTCAACGAGGAACCCGTCGAACCGCCGACGCTGAAGCACAATCCGTTGCTGCGGGTGATGCTCGGCCACCTGCTCAATCCCGGCAGGCTCCGGGAGATCCTCACCGAGCACGCAGCCTACGCCGAGCAATTGCAACAGGCCGCGGCCACCGAGGTGCGCTGGACCACCGAGCAACCCGCGTGGGCGTACGCGCGGCTGGCGCTGCGGTGGTCTGAGCAGTATTACGCGGCCGAACGAGATCTCGCGCTGCAGATGATCAAGGAACTCGACGCGGTCGAGGAGGCGTTCGGCGAGGGTGGTCCGGAGGGTCTCCAGTTCCCGGTGCGCGAGTACTGGTACGAAGTCGAGCGGCGCATCGCCGACGAGGACGCCCCGGAGACCGAGGACTGATCGCCGGATTCCCGACGGTGCGACCGGTCAGATACCGAGTGCCTCACGGACCCGGTCGATTTCGTCGGGATCCGCGGTTCTCGTGGCGGTGGACGGGGCGCGTCAAGCAGTGTGCGGCCGTCAACCCGTGACCAGCGAAGCCACGCGTCAGAGCCGGCCGGCGGCGTGCCGGGCCGCGATATAGCCGAACACGAAGCCCTGCCCGATGGTGGCGCCGGCGCCGGGATAGGACTTGCCAAATGCGTTGGCGGCGGTGTTGCCGATCGCGTACAGGCCGTCGATCGCCGAGCCGTCTTCGCGCAGTACCCGTGCGCGGGCATCGGCGCGCAGGCCGCCACAGGTGCCCAGGTCGCTGAGCACGATCTTCACCGCGTAGAAGGGGCCCGAATCCAGCGCGCGCAGATTGGGATTCGGGTCGATCGTCGGATCGCCGTAGTAGCGGTCGTAGGCACTGGCTCCGCGCCCGAAGTCGTCGTCCACGCCGGATCGGGCCAGGTCGTTGAACCGGTTGATCGTGGCCAGGAGCGTGTCCGGCGGTGCGCCGATTCTCGCCGCCAGGTTGGCGAGATCATCGCTGCGGTGGGCGATCCCGGCGTCGTACCAAGGTTGCGGTATCGGCATCCGCGGGAACAACTCCGCAGCCATCAGATAGCTGTTCCGGTAGCGCTGGTCGAAGACCATCCACATGTCCTCGACAGGGTTACCGGCCTGTTCTCGCCGGAGCAGTTCTTGTCCGAAGGTCATGTAGTCGGTGGCCTCGTTGATGAACCGCTTGCCGCTCTGGTCGACCAGCAGACAACCCGGCAGCGACCGTTCGGCCAGCAGTACGGTGGGTTCGCCGCCGGGCAGCGGGGCGAACGCGGGGAACCACCATGCCTGGTCCATCAGCCCGGTGCCGGCACCCAGATCCTGGCCGACGCGGATGCCGTCCCCGGTGTTGCCTTCGGCACCGAGGCTCTGGTGCTCGCCCAGACGTTCGGACTGGAACTTGTGCCGCCAGCTCATCTGGTGGTCGAAGCCGCCGGCGGCCAGGACGACACCGCACCGTGCGGAGACGTTGACCTCGGTGCCGTTGCGGTCCACGACGGCACCGGCCACCCGGTCGCCGTCGACGAGAAGTCCGGTCAGCGGAGCGTCGGTCCACACCGGTATCCGCGCGTTCAGCACACCGGCGAACAGTCCCGCGGCGAGGCCCTGGCCGCCGGCGGCGTAGCGCCGCCGCAGGGCCAGTCCACCGATGCCCTGGAATGCGCGCAGCAGGATGCGCGGCCAGGACTTCCTCGGAGTGCGCACCATCAGGTTCAGCCACCGGTAGTCCGCGCCGGTCACCGGCATCGGGAAGTCGGACTCCATCACGCCCGGGCGGAGCCGGGCCAGTTCGGCGCCCAGCACGGCCGTGTCGAACGGGCGACACTCGCAGGTGCGACCGACCGCGCTTCCGCCGGGACGTTCGGGGTGATAGTCCGAATAGCCCTTCGCCCATTGGAATTTCATCGGTGTGGTGCGACGCAACATCTCGATGGTGGCCGGGCCGTGTTCGACGAAGGCGTGAGCTCGATCGAGCGGGGCGTCGTCGCCGACCACCGCGTCGATGTAGGTGCGGCCGTAGTCCAGTGTGTCGCTCGAGCCGGCCTCGGTGAGGACGGCGTTGCCCGGCATCCAGAAGGCGCCGCCGGAGCGGGCCAGCGACCCCCCGACGAGGGAGGTCTTCTCCACGATCAGCGTCGAAAGTCCCAGTTCGTGAGCGGCCAGCGCGGCGGCCATGCCCGTGCCCGAGCCGACGACGAGGAGGTCGACGGTGATGTTCTGCCCAGATGTCACCGGCCGATTCTGTGGCGGCGAGCCGACCCTGGCCGCGGTGGTGCCCGGTCAGTGGAACATCGGGCCGCCGACCTCCCAATACCGGTGCTACAACGGAGTTTCGCCAGCAGCAAGCAAGAAGTGAGGATGGCCGGCAATGACTTCGTTGCAGTCCGACAGCGCATCAGATGTTCGCCAGATCGAAGCGCAGGCCGCACCCACCAGATTCGCCCGCGGATGGCACTGCCTCGGCCTGACTCGCGACCTCGGCGACGGGAAGCCGCATTCGATCAACGCATTCGGCACCAAGCTGGTGGTCTTCCGCAGTGAGGACGGCAAGATCAACGTCCTCGACGCCTACTGCCGGCACATGGGTGGCGACCTCTCCGACGGCGAGGTCAAGGGCAACGAGATCGCCTGCCCGTTCCACGATTGGCGGTGGGGTGGCGACGGTCGCTGCAAGCAGATCCCGTACAGCCGTCGCGTGCCGAAATTGGCGCGTACCGCCGCCTGGCCCACCATGGAGCAGGACGGCATGCTGTTCGTCTGGAACGACCCGGAGAAGAAAGCGCCCCCCGCGGACGTGACCATTCCGCCCATCGAAGGCGTCGGCACCGACGAGTGGACCGACTGGCACTGGTACAGCACCGTGGTGCACACCAACTGCCGCGAGATCATCGACAACGTCGTCGACATGGCGCATTTCTTCTACATCCACGGCGGACTGCCCACCGGGTTCAAGAACGTGTTCGAAGGACACGTCGCCACCCAGTACTACTCGAGCGACGCCCGCCCCGATCTCGGGGGAGGGGAGGGCGCGAAGATTCTCGGCACCACGTCCGTCGCGTCCTACTACGGGCCGTCCTTCATGATCGACGACCTGACCTACCACTATGAGTACGGCGACCAGCGCACCGTGCTGTTGAACTGCCACTACCCGATAGACGCCGATTCCTTTGTCCTGCAGTACGGAATTACGGTCGAGAAGTCCGATGCGCTGCCGGAGGACGCCGCGATGCAGATGGCTGTTGCACTGGGCGATTTCGTGAAGATGGGCTTCGAACAGGATGTGGCGATCTGGCGGCGCAAGGCCCGCATCGACAATCCGTTGCTGTGCGAAGAGGACGGACCTGTCTACCAGCTGCGCCGCTGGTACGAGCAGTTCTACGTCGACGTCGCCGACGTGACGCCGGACATGGTGGACCGCTTCGAGTTCGAGATCGACACCACCCGTCCCCGCGAGGCGTGGATGAAAGAGGTGGAAGCCAACCTCGCCGCAGGCCGGCTGCCGAGGCTGGTCGGCGTGAACAAGTGAGCGTGCGCCCCGACAACCGACTGGCTGACGCGCCGATGCAGCCGGTGGATTGCCGAACCTGCGGGGCGCGCGTGCTGGTGCGCAAGAGCAGCTGGGAGCAGACCAGCGTGCAGTGGAACGCTGCTGCTGTCGAACGCTGTGTGCACCGCCGAACCGCCGGGCGGGACGGTGAACGCTTCCTGTCGGGATGCGCCGGCTTGCGTGAGTCCATCGAAACGGCGGTGCGTCAGGGGAGCCTGCGGGTTCTGTCGGATACGTAGTTCGGGGTCGGCCATCAGGTGGTGTAGGACAACACTTTTGGGAGTTTGAATGTCGACCGGTCGTGGATACGACGTGATCGTCGTCGGTTTCGGGGCCGCAGGCGCAGCCGCTGCGATCGAAGCAGCTGACCGCGGTGCGCGTGTGCTGGTGTTGGACCGCGGGTACGGCGGCGGGGCTACCGCCTATTCGGGCGGCATCGTGTACGCCGGCGGCGGTACAGCCGAGCAGCGGGCCGGCGGCTATCAGGACAGCGTCGACAACATGCGCGCCTACCTGACACAGGAAGTGGCCGGGGCTGTTTCCGCCGACACGCTCGCCCGATTCTGTGAACAGAGCCCGGCAATGATCGAATGGCTCAAGGCCCAGGGTGTCCCGTTCCGGGGTGGTCCGATCTCGTCGTACAAGACGTCCTATCCGACCGACGATTTCTATCTCTACTATTCCGGCAACGAGAACGCTCACCCCTACGTCACGCACGCCGAGCCTGCGCCGCGCGGGCACCGGGTGCTGGCCCCCGGCATGACCTCGGGCAAGGTGCTGTTCCAGAAACTGCGGGACTCGGCGCTGGCCAAAGGCGTCGAATTCGTCCCGCTGGCAAGGGTTCACCGCCTCTTGGTCGCCGACGACGGACGCGTCACCGGCGTCGCCTACCGCGTGACCCGCCCGGGTCACCGCAACGCGCGCACGCACTTCCTGCTCACCAAAGCCACCGGCAAGCTCGGCACCTGGATGCCCGGAGCGGTCGCCGGCGCGGTCGCCCGCGCAGAGCGGTTGCGTGAGCACGCAGGCACCGAGGCGGTGGCATACGCCGGTGCGGTGATCCTGTCCGCCGGCGGATTCATCCACAACCGTCAATGGATGCAGAAGTTCGCGCCTGAGTTTCTGGGGATCTCGCCGCTGGGCACCGTCGGCGACGACGGAGCCGGAATCCAGCTCGGACTCGACGCCGGCGGTAGGACCGACAAGATGGGCAACATCACCGCGTGGAGGTTCCTGGCACCGCCCAGTGCTTTCCTCGAGGGAGTCACCGTCGGCGTCGACGGTCGGCGCATCGCCAACGAGGACCTCTACGGCGCCGCGCACGGCGAAGTGATGCTGCGGAAGTTCGGTGGCCGCGGGTGGGCAATCTACGATGCGGCCACCTGGCGGAAGATCAGAACGCAGATGAAAGATCAGACCCAGGTGTTCCAACGGTTGCAGCTGTGGTATCTGCTGTCGGTGGGGCACAAGAAGGCCGCCACGGTGGAGGAGTTGGCCGCCAAGAACGGCATCGATCCCGCCGGTCTACGGCGCACCGTCGACGCCTATAACGACGGAATCCGCAGTGGTGCAGGCGATCCTGCACACAAGACGCCGGGGCTGTGTCCACTGTTGGAGCGCGGTCCGTTCTACTCGATCAACATCTCGGCCGACTCCTCGATCTTCTACCCCATTCCCGGCTTGACGCTGGGCGGGCTCGTGGTCGACGAGACCACCGGGCAGGTCGTCCACCGTGACGGCGGCACCGTGCCCGGGTTGTACGCGGCAGGACGGAACGCAGTCGGGGTGTGCTCCAACAGCTACGTCAGTGGGCTGTCGATCGCCGACTGCATTTTCAGCGGGCGCCGTGCCGGAGCCGACGCTGCCGCGCGGATCGGGTAGGCGGCGGTTCAAAGATTCCAGCGCGGCACGGACGGGCTCGGACGAAGGCCGGAAGTGTCACCGATGCGCTGATTCAGAACCACCCTTGAGCTGCGGGATTTGTGTCTTGAGTCAAGAAGTTGGCAGGGTTTCGTGGGTTATGGGGTGAAGGTAGGCCTGCTGCGGGGTGCGGTCATTTAGGGCCTGGTGGGGTCGGATGGTGTTGTAGATGATGCGGAAGCGGTGGGCTTCCATGTCGAGGGCATCACCGTCGCCGATGTAGCCGCGGAAGAGGTGTTCGTATTTGAGCGTCTCGAAGAACCGCTCGATGACGCCGTTTGTTTGTGGTGATTTTATGCGTGTGCGGATGTGGCGTAGGAGCGGGTCTGGGCCGGTGAACAATGTCCGGAAATCTCTCCCGCGGTAGCAGGAGCCGTTGTCGGACACGATGGCTATGGGTGCTGGGGTGCGGCCGATGGTGTTGTCGTTCTCGTCGAGGACGTCCATTAGGCCGCGGTCCTGGCGTAGGTCGGCAAGGTGGAGCACGCGGCTGGCTTCCTCAACGGCTATCCGGACGCAGTGCACGGCGTCGCGGCCACGACTGGTCGGCGTGACAGTGATGGCCAGGCAGTACTTGGTGACGTAGTCGATGACCGCGCTGATCCGCCAGATCCCACCGTGGGCGGTTTCGAACTCGGAGAAATCGGTCTGCCAGACTCGGTTGCGTTCGCTTGGAGGGTCGTGAAATACCTGACGGCGCAGCGCAGCCCATGACTTTCGGTCGGCGCGGAAGCCTTGCGGCAGCAACAGACCTCGGCGCCGTAGGGCTCGCTGCACCGACGAATTGGTGACTTCATGGCCATCGGCGCGCATCAGAGCTGCGACCTTGCGATAGCCCCAAGCTGGCCATTGTTCAGCGTATTTAGCGGCCATCTCCTCGATACAGTCAACCACTGGCGATGGCCACGGACCTTTGGGCGGATCCCCAGCGCGCAGCCGAGCCAACCGACGCCGGTAGGTCCGTTCCGGGATGCCGGCTAAGAAGGCGAACCTCGAAACCGGCAGGCCTGCTGCCTCTCTTAGGATTTCGAGGTCTTGGAAGGGACCTGGTCAGCTAAGGCAGCACCGCGCTGCCAGATCCGTAATTGGACTGTCGCTTCAGCCAAGGCCAGTTTTGAGTTGTTCATTCTCCATCCGTAGCCGACGCTGCTCAGGGCTGCCCGCCGTGTGCGCGGCTCCGCCGGGCACTTCCTGCATCCGCTCGGCACCGGCCTCTAGGAACTGATGCTTCCACTTGGTCACCTGATTTGATGACACCCCACACCGCCGGGCCGCCTCAGCCCCGGTCATCTCCCCGGCCAGCACAGCCAATACCAGTCGGGTCTTCTCCTCGGCAGCAATCTTCGTTCGTCGCGATCTGACCATCCCTCACTCAACCTCCTCAACACCGGCCGCGTTGCGGATATCGCGACCCTGTCAAAAAGTTTGAGTCAGTGGATTTGTCGGTGGTCGAATGTATGTTCGAAGTATGTCGGGTGGGGATTTGCAGGCCGCGGTTGCGGTGTTGCGTGCTGCCTTTGAGGAGGTGGCCGCCTGTGATGTGGATTTGTTGACCCGACCCGAGCTGGTTGACGCTCTCGATGAGCTGGAGGCGTTGGGGTGTCAGTTGCCCACGATGAGTCATCGCCTGTTGGCGCGTCTGCAGGCCGAGGCTACGCCGCAGTCGATGGGGGCCAAGTCGTGGAAAGAAGTGCTGACCGTGCGCTGGCGCATCTCGGCGCGTGAGGCGCGCCGGCGGTTGGCTGAAGCCGCAGTGTTGGCGCCGCGGCAGTCCTTGATCGGGCCCGCTTTGGCGCCGGTGTTGGCCGCGACTGCAGCCGCCCAAGCGCACGGGCTGATCAATGCCGAGCATGTCGAGGTGATCCGTCGGGCTGTTGATCGGTTGCCCGGTTTCGTCGACACGGCCACCCGTGAGCAGATCGAGGTCGATTTGGTGCGCACCGCGGCCGGGGTGGGGCCCAAGGAACTGCATGACGTCGCCGAGCGGGTTCTGTTTCTGTTGGATCAGGACGGTCCCGAACCTGATGACACGGAACGTGCTCGCAAGCGTGGGGTGTCGATCGGTAAGCAGCGCGACGATGGAATGAGCGCTATCAGCGGGGAGTTGACGCCGGAGGCGCGGGCGGTGTGGGAAGCCATTTTCGCCAAGTTCGCCGCACCCGGGATGTGCAATCCCGACGACCCGCAGCCGTGTACCTCGGGCACTCCGTCGCAAGCCCAGATCGACAACGATTACCGCAGCCTGGCCCAGCGTCAGCACGACGCGCTGATCGCGGTCGGGCGTATCGCGTTGATGAGCGGTCAGCTCGGTCAACTCAACGGTCTGCCGGTGTCGGTGATCATCCGCACCACCCTGCAAGATCTGGAGTCCCGGGCCGGGGTCGGCACCACCGGCGGCGGCACCATCATGCCCATCAAGGACGTGATCCGGCTGGCCTCGCATGCCAACCACTACCTGGCGGTGTTCGACCGCGCGACCGGATCGGCGCTGAATCTGTTCCGCACCCGACGAACCGCATCGCCGGCGCAGCGGATCATGCTGATCGCGCGTGACGGCGGCTGCACCAAACCCGGCTGCACGGTCAGCGCCTATGGCTGCCAAGCCCACCACGGGTCGGCCGACTACTCGCGCGGTGGGAACACCAACGTCGACGAACTGGCCCTGGCCTGCGGATCTGACAACCGCAGCGTCGAAGACGGTGGCTGGAGCACCCGAATCAACGACCGCTGCGAAGTCGAATGGATCCCACCACCCCATCTGGACACCGGCCAGGCGCGGGTGAACTACTACCACCAACCCGAACGACTCCTACGCCCACCCGACGAACCAGAAACGTTCAGGGACAACGAGAATGCGACGTCAGCCGACGGCACCGAGGAAGCCGACCCGGGGCCGGACACCGAGCTGGCCGCTGACGGTAATGGGGCCAGCGACGCCGAGCTGCCCGACGACGGTCACGAAGTCAACGATGACGAGCCGGGCACCGAGCTGCCCACCAATGCCAATGGCGATGTCGGCGAGCCCGGCGGGCCCGCGCCCCCAGATAATCAGGTGGCCTGACGGTTACGACCCGTAGGCCGGGGCACAGTTCACCACCGCACACCGGTCATCGGTGGCCAGAGCTTTCTGCTGTCTTTCTTGAGCGCACGCGAAATACCCTCGCACGACGGCGTGTTGACCCGCAGACACGCGCGCTCGGCCAAATGAGGAACCCCTGCTCAGGTGAGCTGGAAGGCGCTCAGCGGTGCTTCTTCGGGGTAGATCGCCGGGCCGCCGAGGTCGTACGCGGCGTTGAGTGCCCCGATGAAGGCCGGATCATGCAGCGGCGCACTGGGAATGTCGAGCTTGATCCCCCTCTTGCCCAGATCGTCGACCATCATGTCGATGGCCTTGTCGATCGTCAGGTCATCGGAGTGATCCATGTTCTTCTTCAGCTCGTCGTAGTCGGAGTACACCTCCGCCGACCAGTGCACCAGGAACCGGAGCTCGTCGGTGTGATGGCGCGCGATCACGTCGTCCCCGTTGCGCAGCACCCAGTGGTCACGCGAATCCGGATCCCCGGCGAACACCGTGTCGAACGACAGACCGGCCGGAACCTGTTGATCCAGCGGTCCGTTGGCCTCGCCGCGGTGCACCAGCATCTCGTTCTGGACCACGACGCCACGGTTGTAGACGGGCGGCAGGACACGCTTGGGCGCCTTGAGCGGACCGTCGGGCCAGTAGGTGAACCCACTGTTCTCGTCGTGGGAGAACCAGGTGATCACCTGAGCCATCTTGATCAGGTAATCGGTGAACAGACCCGACTTACCCATGACGCTGACCAACCACGTCGGAGCATTCTCGTACCGCACGCCGCGGAAGCTCGGCGAATCGAGGTGGCCCGGATCGCGGTTGCAGCACGGGCCATTGATGTTGAACAGCATCATCTGAGGCTTGGCGTACTGCGCGCCCCAGTAAGACTTCGCCTCCTCGAGGAACCGCGCGTTGTAGAAGCAGTCGTGCAGTTCGGGATAGAGCACGGTCCCGTGGTTGGCCAGATGCCCGCGAAATGTCGGTGTCAGGAACAGATCCAGCGTCGGGGTGACCCCCTCCGGGAACTGGCCACTCATCGTGGCCATCAGTTCCTCGGGCGAGGAGAAATGCTGTGCGATGATCAGGCTCCACGGCGCGTCTTTGCGCACCACATCGAGCAGACGGTCGCGCTGGTCGTCGGTGTAGACGTTGTCGACCTCGCGCGGCGGCGCAGCGGGACGCAGGATGTCGGACAGCTCCATGCGCCGTTCGTCAGTGAGCATCTCTGGAACTCCTTCTTTGAATCCGGCAGTCGTGACACCGTTGGCTGTGTTGATTGTTGTTTCCGGCAACGGGTTCCGAACCTGACATGTCCGGCCATCGGGAGGTTCATCGGCCTACCGGCGCCGCCGTCACTGCAAGGGCAGCGGATGAGCGAACTTGGCCCGCAGTAGGGCGCCGGTCTCGGCCATCGCGAGCCGGCCGCGCGCAGTGGCCTCCGAGCGCATCAGGAAACCGTGGTAGATACCCGGGTATCGGGTGATCGTCGTTTGCACTCCGGCGTCACGCAGCCGCGCGGCATAGCGTTCACCCCAGTCCGCGATCGGATCGAGCTCTGCGGTGACCACGATCGCTTGCGGCAAGGCGGTCAGGTCTGCGGCATACGCCGGCACGCGTCGCACGTCGTGCGGGGGGCCGGCGCCGATGTCAGCCAGTTCGTGGAGATAGACGATGTCGTCATGAAGCAGCATGGGAGCGTCAGGGTGCGCCAGAATCGACGGCGCGGCCATGTCGCGGTCCAGTCCCGGATACATCAGCACCTGCGCGAACAGCCGCGGTCCTCCACCATCGCGAGCCACCAGCGCGACCGCGGCCGCCAGGGCACCGCCGGCGCTGTCTCCTGCGACGACGATCCGGTCACGGTCGACTCCGAGCCGGCCGGCCTCAGCGGCGACCCATGTCGTCACCGCCCACGCGTCCTCGAACTGGGCGGGCGGTGGATTCTCCGGTGCCAGCCGGTAATCGACGGCGACCACGACGGCACCGCTGGCGGCGGCAAGCGCCCTGGCCATCGGCTCGAACGAGTGATTGGAGCCCATCACCAGGCCCCCTCCGTGCAGGTGCACGATCACCGGGGCCGGACGGTCGGCGTCGTCAGGCCGGTAGATCCGCACGGGTACCGGACCGCCCGGACCGGCGACCGACGTCTCGCAGACGTCGGCCATCACCGCCATATCCGTTGGGTGAGGGGATGATTCGATCGCGTCACGCACCGCCTGCAGACCGCGTTCACGAACCGGAACCGCGGGCCCGAAAGTGGCGATGCGGGCCGCGGCGTCGGGGTCGAGGACCGGTCGGTGGGTCATCGGACGCTTCAGTGCTCGACCGGATCGAACCGGCGTGTGGTGCGCAGGCGAGGCGGCGTCTGTGCGCGCAATACCTCGGCCCGTTCCGCCATCGCCGAACCGACGTAGTCCGGTTGGGTCAGCAGGTAGAACGCGCCTTCGGCGGCCTGGGTGAACACCACTTCCGCTGCCTCGACGGGATCCATTGCCGCAGCTTTGATCTCGAGCATCGCCTCGCGTTGCGACTCGGCTGCGGCTACGTCGATGCCCGCGGCCGGTTCGACGCCGCCGGCGGCTTCGAAGATGTTGGACTTCACCGCGCCGGGCAGCACGGCCTGCACCTGGATCAGCTCCGCGTGACCGGCATGTTCCACCTCGAGCCGCAGGCATTCGGTCAGCGCCAGCACGGCATGCTTGCTGACGATGTACGGCGCCTGCAATGGGACAACCGCGACCCCGCCGATAGAAGACAGATTCCACACCCACGCGGGAGTACCCGCGTCGATCATCCGAGGCAGGAACGCCCGCACCCCGTGGAACACACCGCTGACGTTGATGTCCATCACCCGGTTCCAGTTGGCCACAGGGGTGTCCCACAGATAGCCGAACTGTTCCACGCCGGCGTTGTTGACCAGCAGTCGCACCGGACCGATGTCACGGTAGACACGCTCGGCCAGTGCGACCATCGCGTCGGCGTCGCGCACGTCGCACACCGCATCGACCGACCCGGGTAGTTCGTCGCGCAACGCGGCGATCGCCGCGCCGTCGACGTCGACCAGTACCACCGTCATGCCGAGCCGGTGTGCGTGACGGGCCAGCCCGGCGCCGATCCCGGCGCCGGCACCGGTGATGACCGCGACGCCGCCGCCGAAGGTTTCGCGTGCGTCGCTCATGCCTCAGCGGTGACCGACGTGGTGGACTTCGCCCGGTATTCCGCGAACGGGATCGAATCCTCGGCGTCGAGGATCACCGTCATCGACGAGAAGACCAGCCCGCTCTCGGTACGGCGAATGGCGACGTCGACAACTCCGGAGGACACGTCGAACGGCACGTTGTTGGTGACCTGATTGACGTAGAGATAGAACCGGACCTGGGTGGCGTCGCCCTCGGTACCGGTCCGGAAGATGTTGGTGGCGTGATGCCGCAACGGGTAAGGGTTTTCGTCGCGGTGCTTGCTCAGCCATGCCAACGTCTCGGAGCCACCGTGCACCTCGGCGGCCAGCAGATCTTCGAACGGGCAGTTACCGGAGTCCGAGCGGCTCAGGTACTGCATGTCGTCGGCGATGTAGCCGGCGAGCACGTCGAAGCGACCCTGGTCGTAGTGGTACCAGAAGCTGGCGATGAACTCCTGCACTTCGGGCAGCGTGATCTCGTAGGTCATGGGAACGAGTGAACCGCCGCAGCGCGCCTCGTGACACGCCGCCGCCCGGTCAGCGGAACACTGTCGACCCGGCCCTGGTCCCGGCCTCTTCGAAGTTCTGCGGGGCCCGGCTGGTCCCGCCACGTCGAATGCGCGACAAAGTCGCTCGCGTTGGTCTTCTTCGGGTCCGTTCCGCTACGGAGCTCGCCGCGGGCGGCTCGTCAGGGCAACTGCAAGGACTTCACCTGCAGGTACTCCTCGAAGCCGAAGCGACCGAGCTCGCGGCCGATGCCGGACTTCTTGTACCCGCCGAACGGCGCCGCGGGGTTGTACTTTCCGCCGTTGATGTCGAGCTGGCCGGTCTGGACCTGGCGTGCGAACGCGATCGCGGTGTCGTCGTCGGCGGCCCATACCGCGCCGGACAGACCGTAGGGCGTGCCGTTGGCGATGGCCAGCGCATCGTCGATGTCGCGGAACGGGATCACGGCCAGCACCGGGCCGAACACCTCCTCCTGGCCGAGCTCCGAGCTCGGGTCCACGTCGGCGAAGACTGTCGGTGCGATGAAATAGCCGGTCTCACAGACCTTGTCCGCGCCGCCGGTCAGCAGACGCGCACCGTCGCGCTGAGCGCGCTCGATGAAACCCAGCACCGTCCGGTACTGACCCTCAGATGCCGACGGGCCGATCCGTGTGCCCGGATCCCACGGGTCGCCGACGGTGTACTTCGACACCGCGGCTTCGATGATGCCGAGGGCTTCGTCGTACCGGTTCTGGGGCACCAGCATGCGAGTCCAGGCCATGCACGTCTGCCCGCCGTTGAGGAACGCATTGCCGACGCCGACCTTCACCGCGGCGGACAGGTCCGCGCCGTCGAGGATGACGTTGGCCGACTTGCCGCCCAATTCCAACGCCACCTTCTTGACGGTCTTGCCGGCCAATTCGCCGACCCTGCTGCCGACGCCGGTGGAGCCGGTGAAGGAGACGAAGTCGACGTCGGGATGGGTGGCCATCCGTTCACCGATGACGGTCCCGGGTCCGGACACGAGGTTCACGACTCCGGGCGGCAGGCCCGCATCGTCGAGCGCCTCGACGAACTCGAACACCGACAACGGCGCCTCGTTGCTGGGCTTGAGCACCACGGTGCACCCCGCGGCGATCGCCGGGATCACCTTGGCGACCACCTGATAGAGCGGGTAGTTCCACGGGGTGATGGCGGCGACCACGCCGTAGGGTTCGCGCACGACGAGCGAGTTGCCGATCCGCTCCTCGAATGCGAAGCGCGCCAACACATCGGCGATCGCCCGGGCCACCGCCAGCGGAACCTGGGTCTGCACGGACTGCGCAACGCGGATCGGTGCGCCCATCTCGCTGGTGATTGTTTCGGCGATGTCGGGCAGGCGCTTCTCCATCGCGGTGATCACGGCGTCGAGCCGCTGCCGCCGTTCGGCGACGCTGATCAGCGGATCGAAGGCCCGCCGGGCCGCGGCGATCGCATCATCCACGTCGGCGTCGGATCCACGCGGAACGGTCCCCAGCACCTGCTCGGTGGCCGGGTTGATCACGTCGATGACACCGGATCCGGCGGGGGAGACCCAGCGACCGTCGATGAACAGCTCGGTACGGGTGTAGTTGTGGTTGCTCATGATTCTTCTCCGTCGACGGGCTCAGGGCACGATGCTGGCGCGGACGTCGCGCCTGTTCTCCGCGGCGGCGAAGGCGGTGTTGATGTCGTCGAGCGCGTAGCTCGCCGCGGCGAGGCGCTCGAAGGGCAGCGTGTGCTGGTACTGCTCGAGGAAGGTCAGCGCCCGCGACAGCACCGACGGGTCGTAGAGCGAGACCCCCACCATCGTCTTGTTCGAGAACACGAAGCGCGACGGATCGAACTCGAACGTCTTGCCGACGTTGATGTTGCCGATCTCGACGTACCGGCCGAACTGTCCGAGCAGCTTCAGACCTTCGTCGATCGCCGAGGGATGCCCGACGACCTCGACGACCACGTCGGCGCCCTGCCCGTCGGTGAGGGCGCGGACCGCCTTGACACGCTCCTTCTCGGTGGTTGCGGTGATGTCGATGACGGCGTCTGCGCCGAACGCCGTGGTTAGTTCGAGCCGCTCCGGTACCCCGTCGATCGCGATCACCTTCGCCGCACCGCGGGCCTTGGCCACCGCGACCGCATACAGACCCAGAGCGCCCGCGCCCTGCACGACGACATATTCGCCCAGCTGTTGATCGACGCGTTCCAGGCCGTACATCACCTGCGAGAGAGCGCAATTCGCCCCGGCAGCGATCTCGTCGGACACCGAGTCGGGGACGGTGTAGAGCACCGCGCCGGCCGGCAGCACGAAGTAGTCCGCGTAGCCGCCGACGAAGTAGGGCGGCTCGTCGGCGCGACCCAGCATGGCCATCTTCAGGTTCAGGCACGCGTTGCGCCGCCCGGCCAGGCAGTTACGGCACGTATGACAGCAGAAGAAGTACGGAAACACCACGCGCGTGCCGGTCGACAGCACGGCACCGTTGGAGTCGGTGTGCACGCCCTCGCCGAGCGCGTGGACGGTCCCGACCATCTCGTGGCCCAGCACCGTGGGCAACTGACCGCCCAGCCCGCGGGTGGCGAAGGTGCCGTGCCAGGCGTGGACGTCAGAACCGCAGATGTTCGCGCGCGTGACCTTGATCAGGATGTCGCCCGGACCGATGTCGGGCAACGTCACCGTCTGGATCTCGAACGGCTTGCCCGGCTCGTCGAAGCGGGCGATGCGGCCCTGGATCGGCGCACGGCTCACGGTGGGGAGTCCTTTCAGTCAGCGGGCGATTCGACGCACGCTAACGACGCCGACGGCATCAGGACGGCACGCGTCCCGCCCAGTGGCCGTTCCCGTGATCGATCAGCCGCTGAACTGTTCGCGCAGAACGCGCTTGAGCAGCTTGCCGCTGGGGTTCTTGGGCAGCGCGTCGACGAAGAACACCTGTTTGGGCGTCTTGAAACCGGCGAGATGTTCGCGGCAGTGCTCGAGCAACTGGTGTTCGTCCACGTCGCTGCCCGAGCGGACCACGACGGCGGCCGCGACAGCTTCCACCCAGGTCGGATGCGGGATACCGAAGACGGCCACCTCTTCGACGCACGGGTGGCGATACAGCGCTTCTTCGACCTCCCGGCTGGCCACGTTCTCGCCGCCGGTCTTGATCATGTCCTTCTTGCGGTCGACCACGTGCAGCAGGCCGTGCTCGTCGTAGTAGCCGAGATCGCCGGAATGGAACCAGCCACCGCGGAACGCCTCGGCGGTCTTGGCGTCGTCGTCGAGGTAACCGAGCATCAGATGCGGGCTGCGGTGCGCGATCTCACCGACCACCCCGGCGGCTACCGGCGCGTTGTCCTCATCCAGGATGGCGGTCGCGACATTGACCACGGGCCGGCCGGCAGAGCCGGGGTGCGCGTCCTGTTCGTCCGGTCCCAGAGCAGAGGCCAGCGGCGCCATCTCGGTCTGGCCGTAGAAGTTCCACAGCCGCAGATTGGGCAGCCGCTCGCGCATCTCCGCAAGGATCTCCACGGGCATCGCCGAGGCGCCGTAGTAGCCCTTGCGCAAGCTGGACAGATCGACCCGGTCGAAGACCGGCGAACGCAGCAGCGAGATCCACACTGTCGGCGGAGCGAAATAGTTTGTCGCCCCGAACTGTTCAATGCTGCGCAGCACCGCTTCCGGGTCGGGGCGCGGCAAGATGATGCTGGTCGCGCCGAGATAGATGTCGGTGATCAGGAAGTTGTCCAGCTGTGCGCAGTGATACAGCGGCAGTGAGTGGATCTCGACGTCACTGCCTTCCATCGATCCGGCGATGATCGAGCTGATGTAGTTGCCCATCAGGCTGCGGCTGGAGTGCATGGCGCCTTTGGGATGTGATTCGGTCCCGCTGGTGTACATCAACCGGATCAGTTGATCGTCGGCGACGTAGGGATTCGGCGGCGCCGACGGGGTCTCGATCCAGTGCGCGAAGTCAATCCAGCCTTGCGGCAATGACTGCCCGGGCAGGACGATCGCCGCCCTGGCGCGCACGGCGCCGCCGAGTCGCATCGCCTCCTCGGCGGTCGGCACCAGGTCGGCCTCGACGATGAACCCGGTTGCCCGGCTGTGCCGCAGGATGAACGCGATCTCCGCGGCGGTCAGCATGAAGTTGATCGGCACCAGGACGACGCCGGCGCGCGCGGTGGCGAACGCCAGCACGGTGTACTGCCAGCAGTTGTGTGCCAGCAGAGCCACTCGGTCGCCGACACCGAATCCGTTGTCGGCCAGTGCTGCAGCGGCACGGTCGACCAGGTGGTCGAACTCGGCGAACGTCAACTGCACGTCGCCGTCGACGATCGCGAGTTTGTCCGGGTGCTTGCGCGCGGGCCGCCGCGGAATGTCACCGAGAGCGTGGCTACGGGCGGCGGCCAGCACATCGCGCAGATCCTCCATGTGCCGGACTGTAGGCGCGACGGGAAACACACGGACGACCGGCCTCCCGCTCAGTAGACAAGGCCCCGGCCGTGCGGCGCCCAGGCACCCATACTCGAGCCCACCAGCGAGGAGGATCGATGACGACGCGTGACCCGGACGAGATGCGAGCCAACCTACGTGAGGCCGACGCCGGAATCCTGGTGGCGGTGTTGGCGCAGTTGACCGGCGATCTCGGTGTGGTTGATCGGTACGCGGCGCGGATCTCCTTCGTGCCGGACCCGCCCGAGTTCATCGGGACCACCGATGCGGCCACGCTCGACGAGCTCGTCGAGGAGGTGGCCGCCGCGGTGGACGCGACGCGCCGCCCCGATGCGCTCGCGCCCGACGATCACCTCCTGTTCGGACGGATCGCTCCGCTGGCGTTGGGCACCGAGGTGGGGGACGAGTACATCGGTCTGCTCCTGGAGCAGGGCGGCTTCCATCCTTCGCAGCCGGTGCTGCCACGAACTGCCCAGCTGCCGAACGACTTCGAAGTCGTGATCGTCGGCGCCGGCATCGCGGGCATGGCCGCGGCGCTGGAATGCGCCGCCGCCGGAATCGACTACGAGATCATCGACCGCAACGACGAGGTCGGCGGCACCTGGTACACGACCGTCTACCCGGGCATTGGCGTCGACACCCCGTCGGCGTACTACTCCCTGTCCCGGGACATCAACGGCGACTGGACGAGCTACTACCCGCAGGGTCCGGAGTACCAGCGCTACCTGCAATCGGTGGCCGACAAGAACGGGCTTCGGGGCCACATCCGGTTCAACACCGAGGTCGAGGCGCTCTGGTGGGACGACGCGCGTGCCCAGTGGGAGATCCGCACTGTCGCCGGCGACGGCTCCCGGCAGGTCAGTTACGCCAACGTCGTCATTCCCGCGGTCGGCTACCTCAACCGACCCCGGTGGCCGGATCTCGCCGGGCGCGAGACGTTCGGCGGGGTGAGTATCCATTCCGCGGAATGGGACCCGCAGCTTTCGCTGCGCGGGAAGAAGGTGGCGATCATCGGCGCCGGGTGTACCGCGGTGCAGATCGTCGACGCGTGCGTCGACGAGGTCGAACACCTCACAGTGTTCCAACGGCAGCCGCACTGGGTCGCGCCGCGCAAGCGTCTGACCGACGACGTCCCCGATCACCGGCGCTGGCTCAATGCCCACATCCCGTTCTACGCCAACTGGATTCGACTGAAGTCGTTCTGGGGTACGGCGGACAACAACTACCCGGTGATCGTCCGGGACCCGGAATGGGCTGCCGAGCATCTGTCGATCTCGCCGGCCAACGACAGGCTCCTGCAGTTGTGCCTGGACTACATCGACCGGACGTTCGGAGCGGGCTCCGAACTGGCGAAGAAGGTCACGCCCGACTTCGCGCCCTACGGCAAGCGCATCATCCGCGATCCCGGCGGCTATTACGCGGCGCTGACCCGCGAGCATGTCGACGTCGAAGCCACCGAGCCGGCCATGGTCAACGAACGCGGCATCGTCACCGCCGACGGGCGGCAGATCGACCTCGACGTGATCGTCTACGCCACCGGCTATCACCTCGACTTCCTGTCCACCGTCGACATCCGCGGCCGCGACGGGGTCCAGCTCAAAGACGTGTGGGGCAACAATCCGGCCGCCTATCGGGGCGGGCAGGTACCGGGCTTTCCGAACATGTTCATCTCGTCGGCACCGAACTACAGCCCGGGCCACGGCGCCGGGCACAACTTCGGTGTCGAGGTGATGGTGCACTACGTGATGGAGTGCCTGGCACTGATGGCGTTGCGGGGGGCCGCCACGATCGAGGTCACTCCCGAGGCGTTCGACGACTACGTGCGGCAGATCGACGAGACGATGGCCCAGACCGTGTGGTGTCACACCCCGACGGCGCACACCTACTACCGGTCCGGCGGCGGACGTATCGTGACCGCCTTCCCGTTCCGCCTGATCGACGTGTGGCAGGGCCACCGTGCACCCAAGGAAGAGGATCTCCGACTCTCATGACGGGACTACTCACCGGCAGAACAGCTCTGGTCACCGGAAGCAGCCGCGGGATCGGCCGGGCGGTCGCGCAGCGGCTCGCCGCCGAGGGCGCGACGGTCGCCGTCACCGCCCGCTCCTACGAGCCCTCGCTGTCGACCCGTGCCGGCAAGACCGCAGAGCTGCCCGGCACCATCGGCGAGACGATCGAGTTGATCGAGACCGCCGGCGGGAAGGCCTTCGGCATCGCGTGCGATCTCGAAGATGCCGACGCGCGCGCGGCACTGGTCGATCAGGTCGTCGAACGGACCGGTCGCATCGACATCCTGGTCAACAACGCCGGCTACGCCGACTACTCGGTGATCGAAGACATGCCGATGGACACCTTCGAGCGCACCGTCGAACATTACGTCCGCACACCGTTCGTGTTGACGCAGAAGGCAGTTCCGCACATGCGCCGCCAGGGCGCGGGCTGGATCGTCAACATCGGTTCGGTCACCGGGCTGGCGCCGGTACGGCCGTACCGGGAGTACAACAAGTCCTCCGGTGACGTCATCTACGCCTCGATGAAAGCCGCGCTGCACCGCTTCACCCAGGGTGTGGCCGCCGAGCTGATGGATTCCAACATCGCCGTCAACGTCGTCGGTCCGTCCAGCGCGGTCCGCACGCCCGGCGCGGCGAGCCTGATCCCGGACACCTTCCCTACCGAACCGGTCGAGTACCTCGCCGAGACGGTGCTGGCGATGTGCCATCGGCCCGCGGCCGAGCGCACCGGTCTGGTCGCCTTCAGCCTGCACTATCCGTGGTCGCAGGAACTGCCGGTGCACAGCCTGGACGGGAAGACGGTGCTGCCGCGTCTGGAGCCGCCGGCCACCGCCAATCCCAACATCCTCCCCGCGGGGCTGTAGTCCGCGTCAGCGCAGCACGCGAGCACTGTCGCTGCAGAAGCTGTGGCAGATCCGTTCGCGGACAACCGCGTCAGGGGATTCCGGGTCGAACCACCGGTCGACGACCGCCCAGTGGATCGGATGCATCAGGTAGGCGCCCATGATGCCGTCGGCGTCACTGAACTCCTGCTCGAACACGTGCGTCCACTGCGAATCGCCCAGCGTGTGATCGGGCCGGCTCAGCTGCCACGCACTGATCGTCGAGACGTAACCCGGCAACAGCCGCAGGTCGGCTTCGAACCGGGCCACCGTCGGCGCGTCGGTGTCTGCGGTGACGCGCAACAACAGGGTCCGGTACACCGTCCCGGGAGCGCGGTCGTCGATGACCTGCGGCGAGCCGTGGTACCCGCCGCCGTTGACTCGCGTGATCGCCGGGTCTTCCAACACTGCGTCGAAGGCCTCAGCGGCAGCAGCCCACCCGTCGGCATCGTGGAACCGCAAGTGCACCAGCACGTCTCCACCGTTGCGGCTGCCCGCCAGCGTGGGAGCCACGAGATGTCGCACCGCGCCGCACTGCGCCGCCAGTCGCTGCAGATCCTGTTGCACCCGACTGCGTTCGCTCTCGCTCACGTCGAGCAGGCGGATCACGCTATACATCGCACAACTCGTCGACATCGGAATAGGAGGCCGCCGCGCTGCGGTCGCGTTCGAGGATCAGGTAAGCCACCGCGTCCCACCACGCGCCCAGTCGGGGATCGGGGCGGCCCTGCCACGTCATCTCCCACCAAGCCCGAGCGCTCGGCAACGACCAGGTGATGGTGACCGTGTTGGGTTCGGTGTCGAACCAGATCGGCGGGGAGACAAGCACACTGCGCAGCGTCATGCCGCGCTCCCGAGCTCCCGGCGCGTACCCGTCGAGATAGGTGTCCACGAACTCGCGGGCGCGCCCGGGCCGGGTGACCACCCGGTCGACGACGAAGACCTCGGCCATGGCTGCGACCTTAAAGACGCCTCGGTGGACGGATCCGCGGTGATCCCGGCCATCGGGAGAGCACCGTTGACGGCGTGACGCGTCGGGCCGACGGTGGTCGGATGACCGATTCACGCCCGGATCCATTCGCTCCGGTCAGCCTGGGGCCGGTGCGGCTGCGCAACAGGATCATCAAGGCGGCCACCTCGGAGGGACGCTCGCCCGACGGCATGGTCACCGACGATCTGATCGCGTTCCACCGCAGCTTCGCCGAAGGCGGAGTCGGGATGACGACTGTCGCCTACTGCTGTGTGTCGCCGCAGGGCGCCAGTGCGCCAGGACAGATCGTCATGAACAACGACGCCCTTCCCGGTCTACGCAAGCTGACCGACGCCGTCCACGATGCCGGCGCGGGTATCTCGGCGCAGCTCGGTCACGCCGGGGTGGTGGCGCCCAAGAAGCTGACCGGCGTCACGGCCGTGGCGCCGAGCCGGTTCGTCAACCCGACGTCCTTCGCGTACTGCCGGGAGATCCGGCGGGACGAGATCGCCGCGGTCATCGACCAGTTCGCGCAGGCCGCGCAGGTGGCCGTCGATGCCGGATTCGACGCTGTGGAGCTGCATTTCGGGCACCTGTACCTGCCGAGCTCGTTCCTGAGCCCGCTGATCAACCGTCGTAAAGACGAGTACGGCGGCGACATCGACAACAGGTCGCGGCTGGTACGCGAGATTGCGCAGCGCGTCCGTGACGTCGTCGGTGACCGTGTCGCGGTCATCGCCAAGCTCAACATGGACGACGGACTGCCCGGCAGCATCTGGATCGACGAGGCGTTACGCACCGCGCAGTTGCTCGACGCCGACGGTGCGCTGGACGCGTTGGAGCTGACCCAGGGATCGTCGGTGTACCGGCCGATGTACCTGTTCCGCGGCGACGTCCCGGTCCGCGAGTTCGCCACGGTGATGCCGCCGATGCTGCGACCGGGTGTTCGGTTGATGGGCAAGTCCGTGATGGGTGCCTACCCGTACGAGAACCTCTACATGCTCTCTGCTGCACGGCAATTCGTTCCGGTGGTGCGCAACACCAAGCTGATCCTGCTGGGCGGGATCACCAACCGCGACCACGTCGAGACCGGTATGCGGGAAGGGTTCGACTTCGTCGCGATGGGGCGGGCGCTGCTGCGGGAGCCCGATCTGGTCAACATGATGATCGCCGACCCCGCGGCCCGTAGCCGCTGCACCCACAACAACAAGTGCATGGTGACAGTGTTCGGCCGCACCCACTGCGTACTCGACCCCGCGCAGCGCTACGGCGCGGTGGACTCGGTCAGTTCGACGACCGGGACTCGTTGAGGTAGGTCAGTACGGCAAGGACTCGCCGGTCGCCGTCGCCCGACAGTGGAAGCTTGGCGAAGATGTTGCCGACATGTTTGCGCACCGCCGCCTCGGAGACGACCAGGCGCTGCGCGATCTGGGGGTTCGTCAGCCCCTGCGCCATCAAACCCAGGACCTCTTCCTCGCGCGGTGTGAGAACGGCCAGGACTCCTCTGTGGCGTGAGCGCCCGACGAGCGCGACGACGATATCAGGATCGATGACCGTTGCGCCGTTGGCGATCTCGCGGACGGCGTCGAGGAAGTGGCGGACGTGGGCGACACGGTCCTTCAACAGGTAGCCCAGACCGCCCCGGCCACTGTCGACGCTGCGATCGAGCAATTGGTCCAGTGAGCCGACCGAGGTGTACTGCGACAGGATCACCACGGGAAGCCCGGGTGTGGCGCGCCGTAACTCGATCGCCACCTCGATGCCCTCGTCGGTGTGCGTCGGAGGCATCCGGACGTCGGTCACGATCACGTCAGGGCGGTGCGCACGGGCGGCGTTGCGAAGCTCGTCGGCCGACTGCACTGCCGCGCACACCTGATGCCCGTCGGACTCCAGCACTGTGACGATGCCAGTGCGCAGAAGTGGGGCGTCCTCGGCGAGAACGATGCGCAAACCGTGACCGCGCGTCAGATCGGGCATCGGATTCTCACCTCCGTAGGCCCACCTACGGGACTGGACATGGTGAAGGTCCCGTTGACCGCTTCGACACGAGCGACCAGGGTCGCGAGTCCCCGACTCGGTGGCAGCGTCGCTCCACCACAGCCGTCGTCGCGAACCGAGAGCCACCAGGTGTGGGCGTCCCGGTCGGCGGTGATGGTGACCGACGAGGCCGATGCGTGTTTGACGACGTTGGTCAGTGTTTCGTTCAGCACGAGATATGCGGTGTGTTCGACGGCCGCCGGTAGGCGTTCCGGGGTCTCGGTGGCACCGAAGTCGAGGTGGACCGGGAGGGGGTAGCGGCCGATCAGATCGGTTACCGCCGCGACCAGCCCGTGCTCGGTCAGCGCCCGGGGCAGAATGCCGAGCAGTACCGAGCGCAGCTCGGCGGAGATGTCGTCGAGTTGCCGGTGGGCGTCGGTGGCCAGACGCCCGGCGTCGTTGTCGCCGTGCACGGTCTCGGCGATACCCAACGTCAGGGCCAGCGCCACCAGACGATGCTGCACACGATCGTGGAGCTCGCTTTCGATGCGGCGGCGTTCCTGTTCGACTGCATCGAGCAGCGCGGAGCGCGACTGCTCGAGCCGCGTCACTTCACGCCGCAGCGCCAAAGGGTCGGCGAGTGCGGCGACAGTGAGTTTCCCGACCGCCATGGCGTAAAGACCGACGAGGTACGCCGTCAGGACAACCATCGCGACCCCGAACAGAGACGCAGTCCACGCCTCCGCCTCGGTGTCGATGAGCCACAGCCCCACGTTGATGGGTTCACCGGGGCGCACCAGCCAGGGCGCCGCCACCATGACGACGCTCAGAATCGCCAGGAATCCCACGAGTACGACACCCCACGGCCCGGTGATCAGGGCTGCGAACAGCACGTAACCGACCTGCCGGCGAGTGGGTGAGCGCTGCTCGGTGCGAGCTGCCGAGACATCACGTCGAACCTGTTGCCCAGCGGCCTCGTCGATCAGCGACAGGCGCGCGGACTCGATCTCCAGCAACGTCGACCACACGGTGCCGCGTAGTGAACGCGACACTCCCGCAAGGAGAATCAGCGGCAGACCGATGGTGACCAGAGCGCTGAGAACACCACCGAAGACTGTGTACACGAGCGCGCGCCACGGCCACGACGACAGCAGATACCGCGGACCCGACGCCACCGCGGCATCCAAGGACCGGGCCGGGACCTGCGCCATCGCCCGAGTCTAGCGAGGGCCTGGACGGAAAGTCCTCGGCCCTTCGGTACGGCCGGCGGACAGGATCACCACCGCGAAAGGGATCAGGCCCACACAGAGCAGAACGGTGGTCGCATTCATGTCGATGGTGTCGCCGAAGACGTGCATCATGCCCATCGAGGTCACGAGATTGCTACCCGCGTGAAGCATCGCGCCCGGCCACACCGACGCGGTTGCCGACCACAGCCAGCCGATCAGGAACTCCAACAGAATGCTCAGCGGCAGCCACCACACCATGCTCCACAACGACTGGGCGACAGTCATTTCCCCGCCGAAATAGCCGACCCAGGGAAGCGGCCAATGCCACACCCCCCAGATCAGACCGGTGAGGAACGTCGTGGCGATCGGCCGTCCAGGAACCAGACGATCGCGTAGATATGCCGTCCAGCCGTACTCTTCGCCCCAGAAAATCGGCGCCGCCACGACGCAGATGACGGGCCCGGCGGCCAGACCCAGCCAGGCTGTCGACGACATGTCCAGATCGTCGGGTGACCACCAGCCGGTCAGGACCGCGACCCCCACACCGATGACCAGGACTCCCCACGGAATCGTCGTCGCCGCAAGGTAGTACTTCCAGGACGATCTCCAGTTCAACGTCAGGCCCGAGTCCGCGAAGCCTTGGCCCGTGATCCATCGCCGGACGATGCACGCCGCGAGCGCGGGGACGAAGGCCGCGGTGGCCAGTTGGGTCAGAGGATCGTCCAGCGACCCGCCCATGACGTGCACACCGAGCCACGGGATCCACGCCCCGCTGAAGGCCAACAACAGGAACCATCGAACACCGCGACGACGCTGTGCGGGTGATTCACGCAGGGCGACGTCGGTGGGCCGACGGCGAGCGGCTGTCGATTGCGTGCGCATACCTCGAGTCCACCTGCTCGTCGCCGGAAGAGCGTTGGCGCAGGCGACCGTTCGACGGTAGCGCGCACGCTACCGTCACGCTCACCGCGTGCTGCCCACCAGCGCGGCCACGTCGGCGCAGACCTGAGCGCGGGCACGGCGGCAGATGTCGAACGCCGGCATCGTCATGAACCCGTGCACGCCGCCCTCGAAATAGCGGCACACCGTCGGCACCCCTGCTGCCTCCAACGCTTCGACGTAGGCGAAGCCCTCGTCGCGCAGCGGATCGTGGCCGGCCACCACGGCAAGCGCCGGCGGTAACCCGGTCAGATCCTCGGCAGCCAACGGCGAGGCATAAGGATGTTGGCGATCGCTGGGGCGCGGCACGTACTGGTCCCAATACCACTGCAGCGCAGGCCGCGGATTGTAGAAACCCTGCCCGAACAAGCGATAACTCTCGGTGCCGAAGTCGGCGGCGATGACGGGATACAGCAGCACCTGTCCGGCCAAAGTGGGTCCACCGCGGTCGCGAGCCATCAACGCGGTCACAGCCGCGAGGTTGCCGCCGGCGCTGTCACCTCCGACCAGCACCGCCGACGCGTCACCGCCGAAATCGTCGATGTGCGCGGCGACCCAGTCGGTGACGGCGTACACGTCCTCGGCCGCCGCCGGCCACTGGCCCTCCTCGGCGGCGCGGCGGTAATGCACGGAGACGATCACGGCGTTCATGCCGTTGGCGAAGTTGCGGCACAAGCCGTCGTGGCTGTCCAGATCGCAGAACACCCAACCGCCGCCATGCGCGAAAACCATTGTGGGAACGTGGTTACCGGACACCGACGTGGGACGGTAGATGCGGACCGTCACCGGTCCGGCGGGGCCCGGCACGGTGGCGTCCTCGACGGAGGCGACCGGCTCGGGCTGTGCGGGTGCGACGAAGCGCGCCCTGATGGCTGCGCGCGCCTCATCGCCGGTCATCGTGTGCACGGGCGGGAAACCGGAGTCCAGCGCCTCGATGATCTCCGCGATCTGCGGATCCAGGCTCATGCGAGCTGCAGGGCGGCCGGGCGAACGGCAGGTCCACCACGCAGCGGACGCGCCTGCTGCAGGGTCGGTGTCACCCGTCGCGAACCGCCGTCCACCGCACGCCAGATGTGCATGGCCGCCATCCGGACCGGTGCCACGAGGCGCTGGTCGAACTTCATCTGGTTCATCGGACCGCACACCGACACGGCCGCGGCCGCCTCGCCGGGGTCGCCGATGGGTGCGGCCACGCAGCCGAAGCCGGGGACCGACTCCTCACGATCGAATGCGTAGCCGTGGGAGCGGACCTTCGTCAGCTCGTTGCGCAGCTGCGCCGGTGTCGAGATCGAGTACTTGGTGCGGCGGGACAGGAACTCGGTGTCGAACAGCGACACGTCCTCTTCGTCGGTGTACGCGAGAATCGCCTTGCCCACCGCCGAGCAGTGCGCGGGTGCCCGCCCGCCTACACGCGTCGGGATCGCGGCGGTCATCCGGTTGCCCACCTTCTCCATGTAGACCACGTCCGAACCGTCGAGGACGGCGAGGTGGACGACCAGACCCGTGGCGGCATGCAGTTCGTGCAACACCGGGATCGCGGCCTTGTGCAACCGGTCCTGGTGCACGGCCAGCGAACCGAGTTCGACCAGGCGCATTCCCAGCTCGTAGTCCCGTCCGCTGCGGCGCAGCCAGCGCAACTGAACCAGCCGCTCGAGCATCCGGTGCGCCGACGAGCGGGGCAGACCGGTCCGTCGCACGATCTGGGCCAGCGTCAGCCGGCCGGGGCCGTCGAACGCGTCGAGCACCAGCGACACCCGGTCGATCACCGCGCTGGGAGTCTCCGGGGCCGCTTTGGGTGAGGGAGCGGCAACGCTATCGATGGTCACGGTCATCGGGAACCTCCGACTAGTAATACTTCTAATAGGCATATGCCTAGTGGTCATATTGGTACCACATCGATGTGTGTGCTGTCACACAAACGACCGGAATGTCATCGGCGGCACGCCGACGGCAGCCGAACTCGCCGTCAAACGGCAAAATCGCCGCCCTCGAAGCACTCTCGCCGAAGGGGGAGAGGCGTCAGGCGGCGATCTGCGATGCCGGGACAGCGGCGACGCTCAGGGGCGCATGGCCGCCGGGAGATCGTCGACCCACTGATGGCCCCAGTAGCTGTCAGCGGTGATTTCCTCGGCCGTGTAATACGTCTCGTCGACCCGCATACCGTCGGTGCCGAACTCGATGTCCCAGTCGCCGGGGGCGCGCACATAGAACGACACCATCTTGTCGTTGGTGTGCCGGCCCAGCGTCGAGGACAGCTGGAAACCGTCCTTGGCGATCCGGTCGAGTGCCTGTCCGACCGCGTCGAGGGAGTCGACCTCCACCATCATGTGCACCAGGCCGGGATCGCGCACCGTGGCCGCCGGGCAGATCGCCAGACTGTGGTGGCGTTCGTTGATCCCGAGGAAACGCACCCGGATAGGCCCGAACTCCGGCGGCGCGGGGACACGGAACGCCCCGCGGGACTTGAAACCCAGGACACCGGTGTAGAAGTCGAACATCCCGTTGACGTCCATCGCGGGCAGCACCACATGCCCGAGACCTTGGTCGCCGGTGACGAACTTCGCGCCGAACGGGGTGACGACGGGGCTGTGGTCCAGGACGGCGCCGTGGAACACCTCCAGCGCGGTGCCGGCCGGATCACGGAACGCGATGACCTCCTCGACCCGGCGGGAATCGGCCTCGGCCTGCGACAACTCCTGATATTCGGTGCCGGCTTCCTCCAGGGCACGCTTGACCTCGATGAGCCCGGCCCGGTCGCGGACTTCCCACCCGACGGTGACGATCTTGTCGACGTCGCCCGGGGTGATGATGATGCGTGCGGCGCGTTCGTCCATCCGCAGGTACAGCGCGTCGGCGTCAGGTCCGCTGCCTTGCGCGAAACCCAATACGTCGAAGGCGAATTGCCGCCAGCGCGCCATGTCGGTGGCAGCCACCGTGACGTAGCCGAGGCTTTTGACCAGACTCATGATCAGCTCCTAGATCATCGCCCGCAGCGGACCCTGGGGATCCACCCCGAGAGAGCTCAGCGCCGATGCGTGATAGACGGTGCCCGGGACATGGATGGCGTGGGCCTGGCCGACATGCGCGTCGCGCCAATAGCGTTGCAGGGGCTTGTCCATGCGCGCGGCGTTGCCGCCGCAGCGGGCGAAGATCTCGTCGACGGCCGAGACCGCCCGCCACACCGCGCGGACCTGGGTGCGCCGGCCGGCGGCGCGGTCTTCGAACGACACCTCCTTGCCTGCGGCCACCATGTCGTAGATGCGGTCGGCGTTGGCCAGCAGCTCCTGGCGTGCGGCGTTGATGTCGGCGGCCGCCTCGCCGATCGCGTACATCACATACGGGTCGTCCTTGATCGCCACGCCGCTGGAGTTCACGCGCTGCCGTTGGTAATCCAGGGCGGCCGCCAGAGCGCCTTCGGCGATGCCGATGGTGGCTGACGAGATGCCCAGCGGGAACATCGTCGACCACGGCATCAGGTACAGCGGTTCGGTCATCCCGGCCTCCCGCTGGGCGGTGCCGTCCATGACCTTCATGCCGTCCATCGTGCGGTAGTCGGGCACGAACGCACCGTCGACGATGACGTCCTTGGAACCCGTGCCGCGCAGACCCACGACGTCCCACGAGTCCTCGACGATCTGATAGTCCTTGCGGGGCAGGATCATGTGCAGCATCTGCGGCGGCATCAGCGGTTTGCCCTCAGCGTCGCCGACCATGGCGCCCAGGATGATCCAGTCGCAGTGGTCGGTGCCGGAGCTGAACTGCCAGCGGCCGGTGAAGATGTAGCCGCCGTCGGTCGGTGCCGCGACGCCCTGGGGCGCGTACGGCGAGGCCACCCAGGTGTCGACGTCCTCGGCCCAGATCTCCTGTGCCACCCGCGGGTCGGCGTAGGCCAGCTGATAGGGGTGCACGCCGACGACTCCGTTGATCCAGCCCGCCGACGGGTCCAGCGCCGCGGTGGCCATCACGGTCTCGGCGAACTCGCGCGGATGAACCTCCAGACCGCCGTGCTGCGTGGGCTGCAGGAGCCGGATCGATCCGATCTCCTTCATGGTCTTGACCGTGTCGTCGGTCAGCTTGCCGATCTTCTCGGCCTCCGCGGCCTGCTCGCGCAGCTGGTCGGCGAGATCAGCGACGCGGTCGATCACCCGTTGTGTCATGGATGTGATGGTGCCGTGTCCCGCGGTGGCTCGGTGCTGTTTTCCCGTTGAGCGGAAGTCAGAACTCGACTTTGACCGAGTCCGACGCCGGGCGGGCCTGGCATGCCAAGAAGAGCCCCTCGGCGATGTCCTCGGGTTCGAGGATCGTCGCGTTGCCGAGGTCGACCTGACCGTCGACGACCGTGGCCGCGCAGGAACCGCAGTTGCCCTCACGACACGAATACGGCACCTCGATGCCGGCGGCCAGCATGGTGTCCACCAGGTTGCGGCCGACAGGCCAACGCAGGCGGTGCACGTCGCCGTCGATGCGCACTTCGGCATCGGCAGCATCCCCGTCGTCCGGTTCGGCTGGCAGGGCGGATTCGGCGAAGGGATCCCCGTCCAGGGAGGCGAACACCTCCACGTGAATCCGATCGCGCGGAACGCCGGCTTCGGTGAGCGTGTTCTTCACGACCGCCATGAACGGTGCCGGCCCGCAGATGAAGGACTGGTACCCGGGAAAGAGGCGTGCGAAGTGGCCCAGCTGTGCCCCCGTCGGCAGCCCCTGAATGGACTCCAACCAGTGCAGCACAGTGAGCCGGCCGGCGTAGCGTGCCGCCAGTTCGCGCAGTTCGGCCGCGAAGATCACCGACGCCTCGTCTCGGTTGGCGTAGCACAGCACCACCCGGCCGCTGCCGGCCACCAGCACCGATTTCAGGATCGACATGATCGGGGTGATGCCGCTGCCGGCCGCCCACAACAGGAAGTCGCCGTCGAGGTCACGCGGGGTGAACACCCCCGACGGCGGCAGTGACTCCAGGGCATCGCCGGCAGAGACGTTGTCGCACAACCAGTTCGACCCGTAGCCGCCGTCCGTGCGCTTCACCGTCACCTTCGGCGCATCGTCGACGTGCGGCGAACTGGCCAGCGAGTAGCAGCGCGCGACCGAGCCCGTCTGCTCACTCGGGATCCGCAAGGTCAGGAACTGGCCGGGCCGATAGTCGAAGCGGTCCCGGTGTTCGGCCGGAACGTCGAACACCAGGGACCGGGCGTCGGGGGCCTCCTCGATGACCTCGAGGACGGTCAGGATCACCGCACGGGACGCGTCGCTCATGCCCGCCATCATCAATGGCAGCAGCGCATCGCGAGCCTGCGCTACCGGTGGACGGGACAGCAGCTTCGAGACAAGGCTCCGGGCCGATGCGACGATGACCGTTGACCGGGACGTGCACCACCGCATCCCGGTCGGGCGTCCTAGCTTTCCTCGGTGTGAGCAGTCCGACGCAGAGTTCTGTCGACATCGTCGTGGTCGGCGCCGGGTTCGCCGGCTTGTACGCCATGCACCGCTTCCGGCAGCAGGGATGGTCGGTGCGGGTGTTCGAAGCCGCGCCCGAGGTCGGCGGCACCTGGTACTTCAACAGATATCCGGGCGCGCGCTGCGACGTGGAAAGCCTGGACTACTGCTACTCGTTCTCCGACGACCTCCAGCAGGAGTGGACGTGGACGGAGAAGTACGCGACCCAGGCCGAGATCCTCGAGTACATCAAGTGGGTCGCCGACAAGCTCGATCTGCGCAGCGGCATCACGTTCAACACGCGGGTCGTCTCCGCGGTGCTCGACGAGCAGACGCTGCGCTGGACGGTCACCACCAACGGCGGCGAGGTGGTGAGCGCGCGCTTCGTGGTGATGGCCACCGGTCCGCTGTCGTCGCCGCTGACACCGGACATCGCCGGGTTGGACACGTTCGGCGGCCAGATCTACCACACCGCCGACTGGCCCCACGAGGGCGTGGACTTCACCGGCAAGAAGGTCGGCGTGATCGGCACCGGTTCGTCGGGCATCCAGTCGATTCCGGTCATCGCCGAGCAGGCCGAGAAACTCGTGGTCTTCCAACGCACACCGAATTACAGTGTGCCGGCGGGTAACCGGCCACTGACGGCCGAGGAGGTCGCGCACGCGAAGGCCACCTATGACGAGCGCCGCCGGATGTCGTGGCGCAGCGGAGGCGGCTCCCCGCACGTGGCCCACCCGAAGCTGACCATGGAGGCCGGTCCGGAGGAGCGGCGCGAGGCGTTCGAGAAGCGTTGGCAACTGGGCGGCGTGCTGTTCTCCAAGACCTTCTCCGACCAGATGATCAACCTCGACGCCAACGAGGAAGCGCGCAAGTTCTACGAGGAGAAGATCCGCGCGGTCATCGACGATCCCGCGGTCGCCGAACTGCTGATCCCCGACGACCACCCGATCGGCACGAAACGAATCTGCACCGACACCAACTACTTCCAGACATTCAACCGACCGAACGTGACCCTGGTCAGTGTCCGCAAGACGCCGATCGAATCGGTGGACGCCACCGGCGTCAACACCACCGAGACACACTTCGACCTGGATGCGATCGTGCTCGCGACAGGCTTCGACGCACTGACCGGGACGCTGGCCAAGATCGACATCGTCGGCAGACGCGGTCAGAAGCTGGTGGACAGCTGGTCGGCCGGCCCGCGCACCTACCTCGGGCTCGGCGTCGACGGCTTCCCGAACCTCTTTTTGGTGTCGGGCCCGGGCGCCCCGGCGGTGCTGGCGAACATGGTGTTGCACGCCGAGGCCCACATCAACTGGATCGCCGATGCGATCACCTATCTCGACGAGCACGACCACGCCGCGATCGAGGCCACCACCGACGCGGTGGACAACTGGATCGCCGAGTGCAACCGCCGCGCCGAGGCCACGTTGTTCCCGCGGGCCAACTCCTGGTACATGGGAGCCAACGTGCCCGGCAAGCCGCGCGTGTTCATGTTGTTCATCGGTGGCTTCGGCACCTACCTCGACATCTGCGCCGAGGTCGCCGCCGCCGGTTACAAGGGGTTCAGCCTCCTGTAGCGATTTCGGCGTGTTCGTCGACGGTCAGCGTCGACAACCACGCCGAAATCACCGGGTGAGAAAGCCCAGCACCGTCTGCTCGAACGCGGCCTTCGCCTCGATCATCACCCAGTGCCCGCAGTTCGGGAAAACATGGAACTCCGCGTTCGGGATCGTGCGCATCGGCACCAACGCCATGTCCAGGGGGCTGACCCGGTCGTCCCGCCCCCAGGCGAGCAGGGTGGGTGCAGTGACCTTGTGCATCAACGCCCACGGCATCGGCACATCGGCCGTGCGCATCATCTGCATCATCGCCGCGAACGCGGCCTTGCCGTACATACGTCGCGCCGCGGCAAGGGTTTCCGGGTCGGTGGCCAGTGCCCAACGCTCCTCGATCAACTCGTCGGTCACCAGCGCCGGGTCGTAGACCATCGAATGCAACCATTCGACCAACCGTTGCCGTGTCGGCTCCTCGGTGAACTCCTGCAGCAGCCGGATGCCCTCGCTGGGACCGGGACTGAAGATGCTGGTGCCGATGCCGCCGATGGTCACCAACTTGCCGATCCGGTCGGGATGGTTGATGGCGAAGTTGACGCCGACCCCACCGCCCATCGAATTGCCGATGACATCGACCCGGTCCAAATCCAGTGCGTCGGCGAAGGTGACGACGGCGCCCTGGGCGTCCAGCATCGGATGGCCGCCGAAGTCGTCACTGACGCCGAAGCCGGGGCACTCCAGGACGAGGCAGCGGAAGTGCTGCGCGAAGAACTCGAGATTGCCACGGAAGTTCCGCCAACCCGTCACGCCGGGCCCGGAACCGTGCAGCAACAGCAGCGGCGGGCCGTCGCCGGCCTCGTGATACCGCAGCACCCCGGACGGGGTACCGACCTCACGCAGTGTCTGGTCGTGATCGAGGGTCATCGTGCGATTCCACATGATCGGCAGGCGAAGGGCCACCACCGTTCCAGTCAGTGGACGCCGCCCTTGTACGGCCGAACCTGCGGCACACAATCTCTGACCATGCAGCAGGCGCCGACGCGGGATCAGGCACTGTTACGGCGGGTGGCGCTGTCCAGCCTCCTCGGGACGGCCATCGAGTACTACGACTTCCTGGTCTACGGGACGATGAGCGCGCTGGTCTTCGGGCTGGTGTTCTTCCCCGAGTCGGATCCGGCCGTAGCCACCATCGCCGCGTTCGGGACGCTGGCCGCGGGCTACGTGGCGCGGCCGGTGGGCGGAATCCTGTTCGGGCACTTCGGTGATCGTCTCGGGCGCAAGACGATGCTCGTGCTGACGATGGTGCTCATGGGGGCGGCCAGCTTCCTGATCGGCCTGCTGCCCACCTACGCCGCGATCGGTGTCGCCGCCCCGATCCTGCTGGTCGCGCTGCGGGTGATCCAGGGCATCGCGATCGGCGGGGAATGGGGCGGGGCGACCCTGATGGTCACCGAGCACGCCGAAGCGCACCGCAGAGGTTTCTGGAACGGCGTGATGCAGATGGGATCGCCGATCGGCTCGCTGTTGTCGGTCGCCGTGGTCACGCTGATCACCCTGCTTCCCGACGAGGACTTCTTGTCCTGGGGCTGGCGCGTGCCATTCGTGATCAGCGTGCTGCTGCTCGCGATCGGCATCTACGTGCGGCTGTCGATCACCGAGAGCCCGGTGTTCGAGGCGGCGCGACGGCATGAGCCCACGACGCCGGCCGTGCCGCTCGTCGAGGTGCTCAGGAAGCCGCGGGCCCTGGTGCTGGCCTGCGCCGTGGGCATCGGTCCGTTCGCCCTGACCGCGCTGATCAGCACGTACATGATCAGCTACGCCACCGCGATCGGTTACCACCGCACCGACGTGATGACCGCGCTGATCTTCACCTCGGTGACCGGGCTGGTCGCCATCCCGGCGCTCTCGGCGCTGTCCGACCGCGTCGGACGGCGGTCGGTCATGGTCGCCGGCGCACTCGGCATCGTCGTGTATGCCTGGCCGTTCTACGCGCTGGTGGACACGCGGTCGCAGCTGTGGCTGACCGTCGCGATGGTGCTCGCCCAGGTTGTGCAGTCCGCCATGTACGCGCCACGGGGAGCGCTGTTCTCGGAGATGTTCGGCACCACGGTGCGCTATACGGGTGCGTCGATGGGCTACCAGCTCGCGGCGCTGCTCGGCGCGGGCTTCACGCCGCTGATCGCGAGCAGTCTGCACGCCGACGGCGTGTCCCGCATGCCGCTGGTCGTGCTGGCCGCCGGATGTGGACTGATCACCGTGGTCGCCGTGTGGCGACTGCGCGAAACTCGGGGCGTGGATCTGACGACCGTGTGACGGGCGCCCGTCTCACACCGTGACGAAAGCCGTGACGGAAAACCCAGTGCGCACTGGCGGTGACGAGAGCAGAATCGTCTCATAGCGACATGCCGGAGAGGTGCAATCCGAGCATGCGCCGCTACTCACAGTGCACCTCTCCGCGGGCCGGGCGCGGCCCAGAGGTGAGGAGGCAAACCATGACACGAACCCGGGTGGCCGCGGCCGCGGCCGCGATGCTCATGGTCGGTGGGGGATTGGCCGTTGCCGCACCGGCATCGGCGCAGTGCGTCGGTCCGAACGCGGTGGTCTTCGGACACGGTGGCGGCCGATGCGACCATCCGCCCGCACCGGACGGCAGCTTCACCCGCTGCGACACGGTGTACGTGTTCGGCATCGGCGGGACGAACTGCTACCAGGTGCCGCCGGGCACGCCCTGATCGCGACGACGCGGCGCACGCCTGGGGTAATCTCAGGCCATGGAAATACTACGGTCTGTAGTTGTCCTGTTCCACATCGTCGGTTTCGCCGTCTTGTTCGGAGCGTGGGCCACCGAGGCCGTTGCGCGCCGCTTCCAGAACACCCGGGTGATGGACTACGGACTACTGCTGTCGTTGCTCACCGGCCTGGCGCTGGCGGCGCCGTGGCCGGCCGGAATCGAATTGAATTACCCGAAGATCGGCATCAAGCTGGTCATCCTGATCGTCATCGGGGGTCTGCTCGGGATGGGCAGCGCTCGCCAGAAGCGCACCGGCGAACCGGTGCCGCGACCGATGTTCGTCGCGGTCGGCGTCCTGACGTTCACCGCCGCCGCCCTCGCCGTGGTGTGGTGACGGCGGGACCTCCGCGGCCCTGCAATTCCGAGCGGCACCCTACGATCCGGAAATGACGTCAGCGCCGAAGCAGATCCACGCTGAAGGGCATGGCGGCGTCCGCATCGCCGCCGACCGCACCGGAGACCCGCATGCGCGCGCCGTGGTCTTTCTGCACGGCGGCGGACAGACCCGCCGCTCCTGGTCGAGAGCGGCTGCGGCCGTGGCGCGCCGGGGGTGGCAGGCCGTCACCGTCGACCTGCGCGGCCACGGCCAGTCGGACTGGTCCGCCGACGGCGACTACCGCGTGACCAGCTTCGCCGCCGACATTCGCCAACTGCTGCACCACCTTCCGCCGCGCCCGGTCCTGGTCGGCGCCTCGCTGGGCGGCATCACCTCGATGCTGCTGGCCGGCGAACTCGAACGCGGCGTCGCCGCTGCGGTGGTCCTGGTCGACATCGTCCCGGACATGAATCCCGCAGGCGCCGACCGCATTCACGCCTTCATGTCCGACCGGGTGGTCGAGGGTTTCGCATCTCTCGACGAGGTCGCCGACGTGATCGCCGAGTTCAATCCACACCGGCCTCGGCCCACCGATCTCGACGGATTGCGAAACAACCTGCGCCGCAGGGGTGATCGCTGGTATTGGCACTGGGATCCGCAGTTCATCGACGGCACCGCCACGCATCCTCCGTTGGAGGTGACCGACGTGGACCGGTTGCACCGCGCGATCGAGGCCATCCTGTCCGACGACGTGCCCGTGCTGCTGGTGCGCGGACAGGTCAGCGACCTGGTCAGCCGCGACCGCGCCACCGCGTTCCTGGAACGCTTCCCGCAGATCGAGTTCGTCGACGTCGAGGGCGCGGGCCACATGGTCGCGGGCGACCGCAACGACCTGTTCGCCGATGCGGTGCTGGGTTTCCTGGACCGGCACGACGCCGGCAAATCCTGACCATCCACCCACGCTGCTCTGTATGGTGTGGCCCATGCCACAGGACGCCGCGGTCCACGACTCCGACCTGGCCAGGCTGACGGGTCTGCCGTTCCCCGACGCCGACGACGACACACTGCGCCGCGCGATCGACGAGGCCAGCGTGCCCGCACTGCTGATGTCGATGGTGCACATGAGCGGCGACCTCGGACTGCTCGATGAGCTGCCCCGGCCGGTCATGCTCATCGCGATGGATCTGCAGGGCGCGATGAGCGAACCCGACAAGGCCGTGGTGCGGCGGCGTGCCTTCGAGATGGCCCGCGACTACCGTGACCGCGGCTGTCCGCCGGCGTTCCTTCCGGACGCAGAACAGCTGCGCTCGATGCTCGACGTCGTCACCGCCGGTCAGGTCACCGACGAGTTCGTCGATTACATCGCCGCCGACCTGCGGTTGACCGACACCGATCAGCACGGCCCGGCACTGGCGTCGACGCCGGCCCAGCGTGCCGACTTCCCGGTTCTGGTCATCGGGTGCGGCGAGGCGGGGTTGCTGGCCGGCATCAAGCTCAAGCAAGCCGGCATCCCGTCCCAGATCATCGAGAAGCAGGCGGGCGTCGGCGGGACCTGGCTGGCGAATCGCTATCCCGGCTGTCGCGTCGACATCGCCAGCCAGTACTACACGTATTCGTTCGAGCCGACCGACCACTGGGAACATCACTACGCCACCCAGCCCGAGATCCTGCGCTATCTCGAGGACGTGATGACGCGCCACGACATCGCGCCCTACGTCCGGTTCCGGACCGAGGTCCTCGCCGCGCGCTGGGACGAGGACACTGCGACCTGGCGGGTCGACATCCGCTCGGCCGACGGGTCCGCCGAAACCCTGACCGCCCGGGGCCTGGTCTGCGCCGTCGGACAGTTCAGCAATCCGGTGATCCCGGACATCAAGGGCGCCAACACCTTTGCCGGGCCCGCGTTCCACACCGCGGACTGGGACGACAGCGTCGACCTGACCGGCAAGCGGGTCGCGGTGATCGGCGCGGGCGCCAGCGGATTCCAGCTCGTCCCCGCCATCGCCGGTCGGGCGGCCCACGTCGACGTCTACCAACGCACCCCGCAGTGGATGGCGCCCAACGTGCATTACCACGAGGCCGTCGGTGACGGCGCGCGATGGGCCACCCGCCACCTGCCGTACTACGCGCGCTGGTTGCGATTCGTCTCGTGGTGGCCCATCGCCGACGCGCTCGACGAGCAGATCACCCTCGACCCCGCCTGGGACACCGGCGGGTTGTCGGTCAGCGCAGGCAATCAGATGATCCGCGACGTGTTCGAGGCGTGGATGCGCGGCTTCACCGACGACGACGAACTTTTGGCCAAGGTGACCCCGAAATACCCGCCGATGGGCAAACGAACCCTGCAGGACGACGGCACGTGGCTGACCACCCTGCAGCGCGACGATGTCGAACTGATCACCCACGGAATCGCCGAGATCAGCGAGTCCGGGGTCACCGACGTCGCCGGGGTGCATCGCCGCGCCGACGTGTTGGTGTGGGCCACCGGATTCGACGTCAACCACCAGCTCGGGCCCATCGACATCCGCGGCGTCGGCGGCGCCGGCCTCAACGAGGTGTGGGGCGACTCGGCGTTCGCGTACCTGGGCGTCACCGTCGCCGGGTTCCCGAACTTCTACTGCATGTTCGGTCCGGGCACCAACGCGGTCAACGGCGCCAGCATCATCTACAACTCCGAATGCCAGATGCGCTACATCCTCGGCTGCATCGACATGTTGCTCGCCGCCGGCGCCGACGCCGCCGCGCCCCGCCCGGAGGTGTGCACGGACTACCACCGGCGCAGCCAGGACCGGCTGCAGACCATGGTCTACGCGCATCCGGCGGTCACCAGCAGCTACTACAAGAACTCCGCGGGTGAACTGCCCACCCTGTTCGCCTGGCGCATCGTCGACTACTGGAAGTGGACACACCATCCCGATCCCGCCGACTACGAGCTGATCACCGCACGCGCACAGGGGGTTTCATGACAGATCGATTGGCCGGAAAGGTAGCCCTGGTCAGTGGGTCGGCCCGCGGCATGGGCGCCTCACACGTGCGCACGCTGGCCGCCCACGGCGCCCGCGTCGTGGGCGGCGACATCCTCGACGCCGAGGGGCAGCAGATCGCCGACGAACTCGGCGACGCCGCGCGCTACGTCCACCTCGACGTCACCCGCCCCGAAGACTGGGCGGCTGCGGTCGAGTTGGCCGTCACCGAGTTCGGCCGTCTCGATGTGCTGGTCAACAACGCCGGAATCCTCACCATCGGCACGGTGGAGGACTACGACCTGAACGAATGGCACCGGAGCCTCGACATCAACCTGACCGGCGTGTTCCTCGGCATCCGCGCCGCCACACCGGCCATGAAAGCCGTTGGCGGCGGGTCGATCATCAACATCTCATCCATCGAAGGCATGGCCGGCACCATGGCCTGTCACGGGTACACCGCGACCAAGTGGGCCGTGCGTGGACTGACCAAGTCGACGGCCCTGGAGTTGGGGCCCTTCGGTATCCGGGTCAACTCGATCCATCCGGGGCTGATCAAGACACCGATGGCCGACTGGGTGCCCGAGGACATCTTCCACACCGCGCTGGGCCGCATCGGCCGGCCCGGCGATGTCAGCAACCTGGTGGTGTATCTGGCGAGCGACGAGTCCGCGTACTCGACGGGGTCAGAGTTCGTCGTCGACGGCGGCACCCTTGCGCACTTGGCGCACAAGGACTTCGGCGCCGTGGATGTCGAGCGTCAACCGGACTGGGTCACCTGAGGTCATTGTCGCGGATCCGGTCCATGGTCCGTCCGAGTTCGGCGCGGGAGCTGATGTCCAGTTTGCGGTACACCTTCGTCAGATAGTGCTCGACGGTCTTGGTGGTGATGAACATCGCCGCGGCGATGTCCCTGTTGGTGGCGCCGGACGCCGCGAGGTCCGCCACCCGCTGCTCGGTCTCGGACAACCCGCCCGTCCCGTCGGACGACGCGACGACCGTGCGTGACAGTTCTGCCTGGGCGCGCTGCGCCCACAGCGGCGTGCCCAGCCGTTGAAAGGTGTGCAGCGCGTCGGTCAATGTCGTTGCTGCGGCGCTCTTTCGGCGCAACCTGCGCTGCAGCTGGCCCAACACCAGTTGGGTGCGGGCGCGTTCGAACGGCATCGGCAACGAGTCGTGCTCGGCCATGGCCTGCCGCACCGACTGCTCAGCGGCCGCCACGTCTCCGGCCGCGGCGAGCACCATCGCCCGACACCGTGCCCCGACCGCCTTCATCCATGTCCGCCGTTGCCGTTCGCCGTTGCTCTCCAGCGCGGCAGTGAGGGTTTCGGCATCCTCGAGGCGACCCACACCGACCATGGCATCGATCACATCCGGCAGATGCCAGCACAACATCAACTCGGTGACCGCCACTTCGGGTGGGTCGAGAAAAGACGGGTCCAGGGCATCCAGCGCCGCGCGGTGATCGCCCAGCGACTCCTCGAGGAAACACAACGTCATACCCGGCCAGTCGGCCAGGGTGCTCGCGCGACGCGATGCGGCCTCGAGCACCCACTCGGCATCGGCGCGGGCCTGGTCGACATGCCCGGCGAAGGCAGCGACCGCCGCGCGCACCGTCATCGGGACGATCAGCACCTCGTCGCCGCCCAACTGTTCGGCACGCTCGACGGCTTCAGCAGCCTCCAGCTGGGCTTCGGCAATCTCGCCGCGCCAAATGTGGTTGATGGCAAGGAATCCGGCGATGGTCATCATGTCGCTCTCCGCCCCACGTTCCTGGGCGACGGTTCGCAGCGTGAGCAGTTGACGGTGCGCTTCGTCCAGACGGCCGGTCCCCGACAGCGCCAACGCATGCACCAACGGGGCGCGGAAGATGATCGGAAGGTCCAGGGAACTGTCGTAGAGCTCGAGGGCGCGGTCCAGTGCCGCCTCATCGAGTCCGCGGCCGCACTGGAAGTTCAACTGCACCGACCAGGCCAGCGCGGCGCTGGTGATCCCCGGGATGCCGAGTTCCTCGGCCAGCTTGACTCCGTCACGGATATGTCGGCGTGCTTCGTCGGAGTCGCCGATGCTGTTGAGTGCGAACGACAATCGCAGCAGCACCTGCACCAGCATCGGGGTGTTGCCGGCGGCGTCGTCGAGTGCGGCGCGCAACAGCCGCACCGCTTCGGTGTGCCGGTTGTCGTACATGTCCACCGTGGCCAGCAAGATCGACGCGAGAGCGCGCACGATCGGCGGCTCGTAGTCCTCGACCAGGCCCAGCACCTCGCGGCTGCGGACCATGTCGCCGGCCAGGAAGTGGTTCTCTGCCGACTTCAGGCGCCGAACGGCGGTGTCGCCGCCCAGTGTGATCGCCAGATCGATCAACTCGGCCGCGGCCGCCGGTGCCCCTCGGGCGCGCGCTGACTCCCCGGCCGCATCCAGAGCGGAGAAGATCTCGCCGTCGCCCTGAGTGGAGGCCAAGGCCAGGTGACGTGCGCGCAGTTCCGGGTGGGACTCCAGGCCGGCCAGCACGCGGTGTGTCGCTCGGCGGACCGCCGCGGCGGCGTCGTTGTAGATCACGCCGGCCAGCAGCGGGTGGCTGAATCGCACCCGATTGCCTTCCAGAACGACCACGCCGTGCGCCTCGGCCTCTTCCAAGAGATCCGAGACGTGTTCAGGGGTCGCGTCTGCGGCGCGCGCCAACAGTTCGACGGTCGGATCGGGTACGCACGCGGCGCTCAGCAGCAACCCCTGCACCTCCGCGGAGAGGGCAGCGACGCGAACGCGCACCACGTCGGCCAGCGTCTCGGGCATGGGTTGGCCCGACAGTGTCGTGCGATCGCCCAGGGCCCGGGCCAGCTCCAGAGCGAAAAACGGGTTGCCCGCGGAGATCTCGACGATCTTGAGCACCGTCGGACGCGGCAGGCTACGCCCCAGCCGCGAGGAGATCATCGAGTGCACGGCGCGCGCGGACATCGGGCGTACCGCGTACCGGTTCACCCCGTCGGGACGGTCCAGCTGCAACCACCGGGCCACGGTGCCGTGCCCGGGCTCGGTGCGTTCGGTCATCAGGACGCCCGACGGGCCGCGCAGACGTCGGGCGGCGAACTCGACCACCCCGCGGCTCGAGCTGTCCAGCCACTGCGCGTCGTCGACCGCCACGACGACCGGAGTTTCCCCGATGAGTCTGCGCAGCACCGCCAGAAAGGCCGCTGCCACCACCCGCTGGTCGGTGGGCGGACCCTCGACTCCGGTACGCAGCAGCACGCGGTCCAGGGCCAGCCGCTGCAGAGCCGGTAGCCCGTCGAAGGCATCGGTGTCCACGTCGGCCAGCAGGTCGGACAACGCCGAGAAGGCCATCACGGATTCGGCTTGACCGCCTCGAGCCGTCAGGACCCGGTATCCCCGGGAGCGGCACTGCTCCAGCAGAGACAGCCACAGCGTGGACTTGCCGATGCCCGCCGCGCCCTCGATGATCAGTCCACTCGGCCGCTCGGCGACCGAATCGAGGAAATCAGCAACCGGTGCGTCGGGATGGGCGGGGTTGCCAGCGGTGGACACGGCACCCATCATCGCAGTGGGCAAAGCCGACCGCAGCGGATCGACGCGCCGGACGCTACCGGACCGCGACAACGACCTTGCCCAGGGCGCTGCGTTCCTCCAGCGACGCGATGGCTTCGGCGGCCCGCTCGAGCGGATAGACAACCGGTTGTGGGGGTGCCACCTTGCCGCTGGCGAGCAGTGGCTCCAGGTCGTCCCACTGCTCACGCAGGTAGCCGGGGTGGGTCATGGTCCACGCGCCCCAGCCCACACCGACGGCGTCGACGTTGTTCAACAGCAGCCGATTCACCTTGATGGTGGGGATGTCGCCGGCGGTGAACCCGACCACCAGCAGACGGCCGCCGGGGGCCAGGCAGCGCAACGAGTCGGTGACCCGGTCGCCACCGACCGGGTCGACGACGATGTCGACGCCGCGGCTGTCGGTGAGTTCCTTGACCGCGTCCTTGAACCCGTCGGCCGGCACCACGTCGGTCGCCCCGGCTGCCCGGGCCACTTCCGCCTTGGCGTCGCTGCTGACCACTGCGATGACGCGACCGGCGCCGAGCGCGGGAGCCAACCGCAGCGTCGACGTGCCGATCCCGCCGGCCGCACCGTGCACCAGGATGCTCTCGCCGTCACTGAGCCGGCCTCGGGTGCGCAGCGCGAAGTGCATCGTCAGGTCGTTGAACAACACCCCCGCGCCGGCCTCGAACGACACCGAGTCGGGCAGCCGGAACACCCGCTCCGGGTGCAGCGCAACAACTTCGGCCATCCCGCCGCACAACATCGTCAGTCCCACCACCCGGTCGCCGGGCGACAGCCCCGCACCGTCGGGCGCGCTGCGCACCACGCCGGCGACTTCGGCGCCCGGCGTGTACGGCATCTGCGGCTTGTACTGGTAGAGCCCACGCGACTGCAGCGCATCGGGAAACGCGACGCCCGCGGCGTGCACGTCGACGAGGACCATGCCCTCCTCGGCGGCGGGTTCGTCGATCTCGACGAGCGTCGCGGCCCGCGGGCCGTCGAGACTTGCGATCTGTATCGCGCGCATCAGCACCTCCTGAAGTGTCGTCATCCCATTCAACCCGACCCCGATCAACCCGGATTCAGCCCATCCGAAGAGGTCCTCGTCGGTACAGTCGGTTCCCGGCAACGTCGTCGAAACAGCAGGAGTGGCCATGGCAGAGCGGATCAGGGCCAGACGACGACGGACGTTCACGCCCGCTGCGTCGCTGCCCGAGGGGCGGATCATCGAGGTGCGGTCCCGCGACGGGGTGCGGTTGCACACCGAGGTCTTCGGTCCCGCCGACGGCTACCCGATCGTGCTGGCGCACGGCATCACCTGTGCGCTGCGGGTCTGGGCGCACCAGATCGCCGACCTGTCGGCGCACTACCGCGTCATCGCCTACGACCACCGCGGACACGGGCGCAGCGGGATCCCGCCGCGGCGCGGGGGATACACCCTGGACCACCTGGCCGCAGACCTGGATTCGGTGCTGGAGGCGACGCTGGCTCCCGACGAGCGCGCGGTGATCGCGGGCCACTCGATGGGCGGCATCGCGATCACGTCATGGTCGGCGCGGTTCCCCGACAGTGTGGCGCGCCGCGCCGACGCGGTGGCGCTGATCAACACCACCACCGGCGAACTGCTCGAGAACGTCAAGCTGTTGCCGGTGCCCACCAGTCTGGCGCAGGTCCGGGTGCGCACCGCGGCGAGCGTCATCCGCACGTTCGGTGGAGCCCCGCTGACCAGGGTGGTGGGCCCGCCCGGGCGCCGGCTCGTGTCGATGGTCGCCGTGGGCCCAGACGCCGACCCGGGTATCGGCCGGTTCGTCTTCGACCTGTTCAACGCGACGCCGCCGGCCGGACGCCGCGGATGGGCCACCGTGTTGGTCGACAATCTCGGACCCGAGCACATCGACCTGACCAACCTGACCGTGCCGACACTGGTGATCGGCAGCCGCGGAGACCGTATCGCGCCGATGGTGTCGGCGCGCCGGATCGCGAGGTCAGCGCCGAACCTGACCCGGTTCGTCGAGCTGCCCGGCGGTCACTGCGCCATTCTGGAGCGCCCCACCGAGGTCAACACCGAGCTGCGATGGCTGCTCGAGTCGGTGGCTCAGCCGCGCCGCGTCAGCTCCTGATGGACGTCGGCCGCGGCGCGCCGTCCTGACCGCACCGCGCCGTCGAGGAAGCCCGTCCACACCTCGGCGGTCTCGGTGCCGGCCCAGTGGATGCCGTTGACCGGCGCGCGCAACCACTGCCCGTGCTGGGTCCATGCGCCGGGCGGCACCGCCGCGGTCGGGCCGCCGGGAGCGAAATCCTCAGTGCCCCAACAGTGGTCCAGGTAGGCGATCGGCCGGCGGGCGGCGTCGCCGAACAGCGCGGCGAAACCGGCCAGCGCCACCTCGCGCCGCCGGTCATCGGGCAGGCGGTCGAACGTGCGGGCGTCGGTGAACCCGAGCAGTACGCCGGGACCGGAGTCGCTCGGGCTGACGTCGAAGGTGATGAACACCGGCCCTTCGTCGGAGAGCGCTTCACCGGAGCATCCGCCGCGGCGCCAGAACGGGTTGTCGTAGGCGGCGTAGGCCTTGCTCAGCCGGCCCTGCGGCCAATGGCGGGCCAGGTCGTCATAGCCCGGCGGCAGCGGCGGATCGAACTCGATGCCCGCGCGGTGCGCGGGTGGGATCGCGACCACGACGGCGTCGGCCGGGAACGTGTCGACGCCGGCCGTGACGGTCAGGGTGCCGTCGGGTCCGGTCGCGATGCGGCGGACCGGGGCGCCCAGACGCACCCGGTCCCCGAGCTGTTCGGCCATCCGCAACGCGATCTGCTGGGTGCCGGCGACCAGCCGCTCCTGCTGGGCACCGCCCTCCACGTCGAGCATGCGGCCGAGCCCGCCGGCGGCCTTGACATAGCGCACCGCGTGCAGCAGCGATACCTCGTCGGGCTCGGCACCCCAGGTCACGCGCGACATGATCGCCATCAGGTCGCGCGCCGAGGCCCCGGCGTGGACGGATTTCAGCCAGCGGTCCAGCGAGATGTCGTCGAGCTGCGCGGCGCCCGGTGTGGTCCAGGGTTGGCTGACCGACACTTTCCGGCAGATGCGTTCGAAGCGCCACTGGATGCGGGACACGTCGAGCAGTTCGAGCACCGACAGCCGGGGGATGGTGCTGCGGTATCGCCGAACCCGGCCGCGCCACCGGATCAGGTTGCGGCCCTGCCCGTACGTGCGCACGCGCGCGCAGCCCAGTTCGTCGGCCAGTCCCAGCACCGCGTCCTGCGTCGGGCCGACGAACGTGGCCCCCAGGTCGACCGGCACCCCCGCCAACTCGACGGTGTAGGACCGCCCGCCGACCCGGTCGCGTCCCTCGACGACGACCACGTCGTGCCCCAGCCGGGTCAGCTCGCGGGCCGCGGTCAGCCCCGCGAACCCCGCGCCCACGACCACCACGGCGCCCTTGCTGCCCATGGTGCCCATACTCGCGGATTCGGCGCGCTCACGGACGTGTAGCGACGTTTTTCGCGCCGAATTCGCACTAGGGTGGCCCGTTGTGCAGGTGATGACGGCGCTGTTCGGCCCCACTGACGCGATCGAACGGGCGCACGCGCTGCGCGAGGCCGGCGCCAGCGGCGTGTTCACCTTCGAAGGCCCACACGATGTGTTCGCGCCGCTGACGCTGGCCGCGACAGTCGGCGGTCTGGATCTGCTGACCAACGTCGCGATCGCGTTCCCGCGCAACCCGATTCACCTTGCCCACCAGGCGGTGGATCATCAGCTGCTGTCCGGCGGCCGGTTCACCCTCGGGCTGGGCACCCAGATCCGCACGCAGATCGAGAAGCGGTTCGGCGCGGAATTCGACCAGCCCGTCGCGCGGATGCGCGAGCTCGTCGGCGCCCTGCGTGCGATTTTCGCGGCGTGGACCACAGGAGAGCGGCTGGATTTCCGCGGCGAGTTCTACCGTCACACGCTGATGACGCCGACGTTCGTGCCGCGCGCCGAGTTCACTCCGCCCCCGATCTACGTCGGCGCGCTGGGGCCGCGGCTGACGCGGATGACCGCCGAGGTCGCCGACGGTCTGCTGGTCATGCCGTTCGGGTCGAAGCGGTTCCTGCACGAGGTGACGTTGCCGCAGGTCGCGGCCGGTCTGTCGGCGGCCGGGCGCACCCGTGCCGATCTGGCGGTGGTGCCCGAGATCATCGTGTCGGTCGCCGAGCAGGATCCGACGCACAGCGCGGCGCGACGGCTGTTGGCGTTCTACGGGTCCACGCCGGCCTACCGCCCGGTGCTCGACGTGCACGGGTGGGGTGAGCTGCAACCCGAACTCAATGCGCTGTCCAAACAGGGCCGTTGGCAGGACATGGGGCAGCTGATCACCGACGACGTGCTGCACACCATCGCCGCGTGCGGTTCGCCGGCCGACATCGCCGCCCATATCCGTGACCGGGTCGCCGGTGTCGCCGACACCGTGTGCCTCTACCAGCCGGGACCCATTCCGCTGAATTCGTTGAGCGAGATCGTCGACGCGCTCGCTCGATGACCCATATGGTGGTACGTACGCGGACCAAAGGAGGTTGCGGGTGCGCCAGCATCATGAACTCACCGAACGCCCGGAAACCGATGTCCTGATCATCGGAGCCGGGATCTCCGGAATCGGCGCCGCCTACCGCATCGCCGAGCGCAACCCGCAGTTGAGCTACAAGATCCTGGAACGCCGTTCCCGGATCGGCGGTACCTGGGATCTGCACCGGTACCCCGGGATCCGTTCGGACAGCGACATTCTGACGCTGTCCTATCCGTGGGAGCCGTGGTCGCGGCCGGAGAACGTCGCCGACGGTCCCGACATCCGCAACTATCTCGAGGACACCGCGCGCAAGCACGACATCCACCGGCACATCCAGTTCGACACCCGGGTCCTGTCGGCGAACTGGGACTCGAACACCGATACCTGGGTGGTGCAGATCGACCACGACGGACAGGCCGGCACCCTGCGCAGCCGGTTCCTGTTCTTCGCGACCGGCTACTACGACTACGACCACCCCTACCGGCCCGACATCCCCGGCTTGGGTGAATTCGCCGGCCCGGTCATCCATCCGCAGCACTGGCCCGAAGACCTGGACTACAGCGGCAAGAAGGTGCTCGTCGTCGGCAGCGGCGCCACCGCCATCAGCATGGTGCCGGCGCTGGTGCGCGACGCCGCGCACGTGACGATGCTGCAGCGGTCGCCGACGTATCTGCTGTCGGGGCAGCGCATCAACCCGGTGGTGCAGTTCCTGCGCAAGATCCCGCCGCGTCGGCTGGGCTACCGCCTGGCGTGGCTGTACAACCTGCTGTTCATCGTGACCGTGTACGCGGTCGCGCAGAAAGCCCCCAGGCTGAGCCGACGCATCATCCGCGCCGTGGCGAAAATCTATCTGCCCAAGGGCTATCCGGTCGATGTGCACTTCAAGCCCTCCTACGACCCCTGGGATCAGCGGCTGTGCCTGATCCTGTCCGGTGACTTCTACGAAGCCATCGGTGACGGCCGCGCCGATGTGGTCACCGACCAGATCGACCACGTCGATCGGGCGGGGGTGGTGCTCAAGTCCGGGCAGCGCATCGACGCCGACGTGCTCGTCACGGCCACCGGTCTGCAGTTGCAGGCGCTCGGCGGCGTGCACCTGAGCATCGACGGCGAGGAGATCAAGCCTCAGGAACGGTTCGTCTACAAGGAGCACCTGCTCGAAGACGTACCGAACCTGGCGTGGTGCGTGGGGTACATCAACGCGTCGTGGACATTGCGGGCCGACCTGACCGCGCGGGCGGTCGCAGATCTGTTGGCGTACATGGACGAGCGCGGCTACACCCACGCTTACCCGCATCTGGGCGACGCCGTGATGGCCGAGAAGCCGGCGTGGAACATCAACGCCGGGTACGTGAAACGGGCACCGCACGCGCTACCGAAGTCCGGAACGCACCGACCGTGGAACGTGCGACACAACTATCTGCTCGATGCGATCGATCACCGTTTCGACCGCATCGGCGAGCAGATGGTGTTCGGCCGCGCGAAGGTCCGCGAGCCGCGACCGGCCTGACTCCGAGTTCTGTCTCCGCCGAAATTGCATTCCACGCGCGTCAAACCGCGAGTTGACACGCGTGGAATGCAATTTCGGCGGGGTGTTCAGGGCGCGACGGTCAGCCAGTCCGCGAAGCCGGACGGGTCGTGGCGTCCCAGCGCGCCGTGCTCGAACAGGCCCCAGCCTTCACGTTCTGCACCGTCGGCGTCGCGGCACACCGCCCGGCCGACATGGTCGATCACCCCGAATCCGGCGCGGCCGACGATGGCCGGATCGGTCATGTCGTACGTCACCCGTTCGATGAAGTTGTCGCCCTTCCACATTCCGTGCAGCCAGTCCGGGTCGCCGCCGTACCCGCCGCCCACATGGATCGGCACCGCGAGCTTCGACTCGACCTCGAAACGCACCGGGCTGCCGTCGAATGCGGTCGCGTCGATGGTGGCGCCCGTCGGGATGCGCGTACCCGAGCGGTAGCGCACAGTCACGCGCGGCCAACCGAGTTGTTCGACGCGGCCGTCCTTCCAGATACGGGTGCAGTCGTTGAGCGACCGGAACCCCGACGGGTCCTCCTGGATGATGATCACGATGCCGAAGTCGTCGAACGCCATCGGCACGTAGAGCCACCACATCCCCTCGAACGGCGGGTCGTCGGGACGGCCGGCGGGTTCGGCCTCGCCGACCGGCCGGATGCCCCACGAGCGGTCCCGGGTGCCGATCCAGCGGTCCGGGTCGACGTCGATGTCCTGGCCGTCGATGCTGAGAACACCGCTCCACGTCCCGACCTGCGCGAAGCGTTGCGCATCGAGGGTGACCCGGTTGCCGCGCCGCATCACGTGCGGCTGTTCCTGCACCGCGTCGAACAGGCCCTCCCACGTGAGATCCGCTGCGATGCCCTCGGTTTCGTCGCAGATGATGCGCAGCTTGCGCAGCGGTTCGATGACCTCCACGCGGTAGTTGCCGACGTGCTGGTTGAGGCGGTCGGAGTCGATGGCGCCGGACAGATGGACCGCGGTCTGGGTGTCGGCCTGCCTGACCAACAGGAACGCGTCTTTGACCCCGAGATTCGGGTAGTAGCCGATGCCGGTGACGACGAAGATGTCACCGGTGCGGTCGTGGGCGTTGAAGTAGGAGCGATCGTAGAAGTTGCGGTCCGACGACCCCGGCCAGGCGATCGGCTGCGCGACCTGGTGCACCGGGTATTCGTCCATCGGTCCGAGCATCAGCTTTCCTCTCCGATCAGTCGGCGCAGCAACGAGGCGTGGTAGAACAGCGATTCGACGTCGTCGGGTTTCTCGATCTCGCCGAAGCGAACCCGCCGCGCCCCGGTGCGCATGAACACGCAGCACCAGATCACCCCGGAGTAGACGTAGAACCAGTGCAGATCGGTGATCTCGACGCCGGTCAGGTCGCGGTAGGTGGCCAGCACGTCCCGTTCACGCAGGAACTCGGGCATACCCGCCAGCCCGGCGAGCTTGGTGAGTTCCTGAAAAACCATGTGCGCAAAGCACATCCACGCCAGGTCCAGGTGGCGTGGCCCGACGGTGGCCATCTCCCAGTCCAGCACCGCGGCAGGGGAGAAGTCCTGGTAGATCACGTTGCCGATGCGCGCGTCACCCCACGCGAGGACGGGTTCGGCTGCGGCAACGTCGTCGGGGAAGTGCGCGTCGAGCCACGCCAGGGCGCGTTCCACCAGCGCCGAGCGGCCGATGTCGGGCACGCTGAACTCATACCAGCGCTTCAGCCATCCGAAGTGGCGGTGCAGCGCCGTCTCTCCGGGCGGGTCGGTGTCCTGTAGGAAGCCGAAGGTCTGCTGGGCGTTCGGAATGCTGTGCAGCGTGGCCAGCACCGCGACGCTGCGGTCCTGGAGCTGTCGCTGCTGTTCTGGTGTGGCGTCGAACAGCCAGTTCCCGCCGAACGTGTAGGGCATCACGTCGGGCGGGACGACGCCGTCGACCCGGTCCATCAGGAAGAACGGCCGGCCCAGGACGTGTCCCTTGGGTTCGAGCCAACGGACGCGCGGCATCGGCACGTCGGTGAGTTCGGCGACCAATCGCATGACCTCGTGCTGGTGATCGAGGCGGTAGTGTTCGAATACCGGAACGTCGGCCTCGGCCGGCGCCACCCGCGCGACCCACTTCTGTTCGACCATCGCGCCGGCCTGTTGCCAGCGTCCGGCCAGCAGTATCGTTTCAGAGGACATGCCATTGCTGTCGACACCGCTTTCGACGACGATCTGCGGAGCGGCGTCGGGAAGCACTGTCGACAGCCACTGCGCCAGCTTTGCCGGCACATCTGACATGTCGCGGCTGGAGCGTTGCAGGCGTTCAACGTCCTCGACGGTTGGTTCACTGCTCACAATGGATCCTTCCCGCCACCAATTACGATACGATGGGTAGCGATATGAAAGCAGACGAACCTTCGGCTGACAAGAGCCCCGGCGCCGGCCGGCCACGCGATCCGCGTATCGACGCTGCCATACTGCAGGCCACCACGGAGCTTCTTGTCGAAATCGGATACAACAACCTGACGATGGCCGCGGTCGCCGAGCGGGCCGGCACCACCAAGACCGCGCTGTACCGCCGGTGGTCCAGCAAGGCCGAGCTGGTTCACGAGGCCGCCTTCCCCGCCACCCCGTCGGCCATCGAGACCCCGCCCGGCGACTTCGGCGCCGACCTGCGCGCCATGCTGGAGGTGACGCGCGAGATCTTCACCAGCCCGGTGGTCCGCGCCGCGCTGCCCGGTCTGATCGCCGACATGACTGCCGACGCCGACCTGGCCGGACGCGTCGCGGCCCGATTCGGCAGCGTGATCGTGGCAATGCAGGAACGTCTCAACGACGCCATCGAGCGCGGCGAGGTGCGAAGCGGTGTCGCCTCGGAACGGCTCGTCGACTTCATCGGCGGAGCCACCCTGCTCGCGGTGCTGCAGTCGCCCGACGACCTGACCCAGACGGGCTGGGTGGACAGCGTCACCGAGATCCTGCTGCACGGCGTCTCGGCCCGCTGACGTCCGTTGGTCAGGACGGCGGAATCTGACTCTTGTTGCGTTGGGTCACCGCGTCGAAACGGGTCCCGAGGGTGTCGAGGTCGCGGTGCTGGCGGCTCGCGATCTGGTCCTCGGCCGCCAACGCCGGGTCGATCACCGCGGCCGCGCCGGTCGTGTAGATCTGCTTGAGACCCCGCATCGTGGCCCGCGGCACCTCGGCGATCTGCGTCGCGAGGTCGACCGCCCGGGGGAGCAGGTGCTCGTGCGGCACGACTTCGGTGACCAGCCCGATGCGTTCGGCGCGGGCCGCGTCGACGACCTCGCCCGTCATCGACAGCCGCCGCGCCATCGCCGCACCCACCACCTGGGGCAGTCGCGCCGTCATGCCGCCGCCGGGCAAGATGCCGACCCGCGCGTGGGTGTCGGCGAACACGGCCCGCTCCGATGCGATCAGGAAGTCGCACCCGAGCGCGATCTCCAGGCCACCGGTGAACGTCGGCCCGTTGACGGCGCCCACGACCGGCGTGCGCATCTGCGCCACCGCGGCGATGCAGTCGTGAGACCGGAACTCGTCGAAGTAGGCCATGCCGTTGTTGGCCGCCTCTTTGAGGTCGACACCGGCGCAGAACGCCGGATCGGTCCCGGTCAGCACCACCGCGTGGACGGACTCGTCGGCGTCAGCGGCGGTCAACGCGTCGTAGAGAGCGCGGATCAGTTCGCGTCCGAGCGCGTTGCGGGCCGACGGGCGGTTCAGCGTGAGCACCCGCACCGCGTCGAGGTCCGCGGTGAGTACCAGTTGTGCCGTTTGTGCTGCGTCTTCAAAGGCCATGCGATGTTGCTATCACAGGGTTTCAGAGGAAGCGGTCAGACGAGTTCACCAGGTCCAGCACCGGCTGCGGAAGGGCGCCGAGCGCGAACGTCACTGCGGCGGTGACCGCGACGACGGAGGTGGTCACCACACCGGGCACCACCACCTCCGGAGCGTCGTCGGGCTGATCGGTGAAGAACATCATCACGATCACCCGGACGTAGAAGTACGCCGCGATCGCGCTGGCGATCACGCCGACGACCACCAGCGGGATGGCCCCACCTTCGCCGGCCGCCTTGAACACCGCGAACTTGCTGACGAAGCCACTGGTCAACGGGATACCCGCGAATGCCAGCAGAAACAGCGAGAACACGATCCCCACCACGGGATGGCGACGTCCGAGCCCGGCCCACTGCGCCAGGGCGGTGTCCTCCTCACCCGACGGCCGGCGCACCAGCGACACGATCGCGAAGGCGCCCACGGTCGAGAAACCGTAGGCGAACAGATAGAACAGCGTCGACGACACCCCGGCCGAGTTGGCCGCGACGACACCGGTCAGGATGAAGCCGCTGTGCGCCACCGCCGAGTAGCCCAGCATCCGTTTGACGTCGACCTGGGAGACCGCGGCCACGGTGCCGATCGCCATGGTCAGGATCGCCACCGTCCACAGCACCGGCCGCCAGGCGTCCTGCAGCGCCGGCAGCGCGACGTAGAACAGGCGCAGCAGCGCGCCGAACGCCGCGATCTTGGTGGCGGCGGCCATGAATGCCGTGATCGGTGTCGGGGCCCCCTGATAGACGTCCGGGATCCACGAGTGGAACGGCACCGCACCGACTTTGAACAGGACACCGACGAGCAGCAGCGCGACACCGACGAGCGCCATCGAGGTGGTGCCCGTACCCGCCGCGACGGCGTCTGCGATGCCGGGCAGCGTCAGCGTGCCGGCGTAGCCGTACAGCAGCGCGGCGCCGTACAGAAAGAACGCCGACGAGAATGCGCCCAGCAGAAAGTATTTGAGCGCCGCCTCCTGGGACAGCAGACGGCGCCGCCGCGCCAGACCGCACAGCAGATACAGCGGTAGCGACAGCACTTCCAATGCGATGAACATCGACAACAGATCGTTGGAGGCGGGGAAGATCAGCATGCCGCCGGTGGCGAACAGTGTGAGCGGGAAGACCTCGGTCTGCACGACGCCGGCGCGGACCGCGACCTGCTCGGCGACGCTGCCCGCCACCGCCGAGGCCTGCGGTGTGAAGCCGTCCAGACCGGCTGTGTTCTCGGTGTTCTCGCCGCCGGCGGCGATGTGGCGCTGACCGATGAGCAGGACGCCCAGCACACCCATCACCAGGATGGTGGCCTGCAGGAACAGCGCCGGCCGGTCCACCGCCAACGCGCCCATCACCGCCGGGGACCCGTTCGTGCCGCCGAGGTCTCGGGCCACCAGCACCACCGCCGCCAGAGCAGCCACCAGACCGGCCAGACTGACGCAGAGTTGCGCGGTGCAGCGCCACCGGCGCGGCAGGAACGCTTCGACCAGCACACTGAGCACGGCTGCGCCGAACACGATCAGCATCGGGGAGATCAGGCCGAACTCGACCGACGGGGTCGCGGGGTTCATCGCAGCGGTCCTTCCGCGACAGCAGGTGCCGGATCGGACTGGTCGATCGTGGTCAACGTGTGGCCCACCGCCGGATCGATGATGTCCAGCGCCGGTTTGGGATAGACCCCCAGCAGCACCAGCAACGCGATCAGCGGCGCCGCGACGGCGACCTCACGGGGTCGCAGATCGCGCAGCTCGGCGTTGCCGTCGGTGACCGGACCGGTCATCATCCGCTGGTAGGTCCACAGGATGTAGATCGCCGAGAGCACCAGCGCGGTCGCGGCGAGCACCGCGAGCACCGGGTACCGGGTGAACGTGCCGATCAACACCAGGAACTCACTGATGAACGGCGCCAGCCCCGGCAGCGACAGCGTCGCCAACCCGGCCACCAGGAACGTGCCCGCCAGGACCGGAGCGACCTTCTGCACACCGCCATAGGAGCTGATGAGTCGCGAGCCACGTTGCGACACCAGGAAACCGGCGATCAGGAACAACGCTGCTGTCGAGATGCCGTGGTTGATCATGTACAGCGTCGACCCGGACTGACCCTGCGAGGTCATCACGAATATGCCGAGGATGATGAACCCGAAATGTGAGATCGACGTGTAGGCGATCAACCTCATGACATCGGTCTGCCCGATGGCGACCACGGCGCCGTAGACGATGCCGATCACCGCCAGCGTGATGATCAACGGCCGGAAGTACGCCGACGAGTCGCCGAACAGCGGCAGGCAGTAGCGGATCATGCCGAACGTACCGACCTTGTCCATGATCGCCATCATCAGCACCGCGCTGGCCGGGGTGGCTTCGACGGCCGCGTCGGGCAGCCAGCGGTGCAGCGGCCACAGCGGCGCCTTGATCGCGAACGCCACCATGAACCCGCCGAAGATCAGATGCATCACCACGGGATTGAGCACGAACTCACCGGCGGTGACCGCCGCGACGATCGCGCGGAAGTCGAACGTGCCCGACTCGAACGCGGGACTCGTCGCGGTGGCCACATAGAGCCCGATGACCGCGGCCAGCATGATCAGCCCGCCGAAAAGGTTGTACAACAGGAACTTCACCGCGGCCACACTGCGCCGGGCGCCGCCGAAGCCGCCGATCAAGAAGTACATCGGGATCAGCATGGCTTCGAAGAACACGTAGAACAGCAGGATGTCCAGCGCGAACAGCGAGATCAGCACCATGGACTCGACGGCCAACGTCAGCGCGAAGTAGACATGGACCGCCCGGCCGCCCCAGCTGACCCGGTCGCGGGCGTCGTTCCAACCCGCCACGATCAGCAACGGCACCAGCACGGCGGTCAGCACCACCAACGCCAACGCGATCCCGTCGACGCCGAGGATGTACCCGGTGCCGAAAGACGGTATCCAGCGGTAGTTCTCGACGAACTGGTACTGCGCACCGCCCGGGTCGAAGCCGACCGCGACCACCGCGGTGAGCGCCAGCACCACCAGCGACACCGCCAGCGCGACCCACTTGGCCAGTTCGCGGGCCGCCGGAGGCAGCAGCATCACCAGCACTGCGCCGACCATCGGCACGGCCCACAACACGGTCAACCACGGGAAGCTCACCACACGTTCACCGCCAGGATCATCGCGGTCAGCAGCGCCGCACCGGCCAACATCGTCAAGGCGTAGGAGCGAGCGAATCCGTTCTGCAGCCGGCGCAGGCTTCGCGACAGTTCTGCGACCGCTTTCGCCAAACCGGTGCCCACACCGTCGACCGCGTCGTCGTCGATCTCCACCAGACCCTTGGTGAACGCCGCACCCGGGGTCATGAACACCTTCTCGTTGAACGCGTCGCCGTACAGGTCGCGACGGGCGGCCACGGTCCACCCCGAGCCGGCCGGGACCTGCGCGGGGATCGGGCGCGTTCCGTACATCCGGTAAGCAATGGCGATGCCGACCGCCACCACCGACAACACGATCGCCGTCACCACCCACACCGGTAGCACGTGGTGCACCTCTGCCGATCCGACGACGGGGGCCAGCCAGTGCTCGAGAGTGCCGCCGATGGCCAGCGCGGCACCGGAGCCCACCGAGCCGATCGCCAGCAGGGCCATCGGCCACGTCATCACCGCGGGTGCCTCGTGCGGGTGCACTGTTCCGGCCCAACGCTTTTCACCGAAGAACGTCATCAACATCACGCGCGTCATGTAGAACGCCGTGATCCCCGCACCCAGGATCGTCACCGCCCCCAGGACGATGCCTTTGACGCCGCCGGCACCGAGAGCGGCCTCGATGATGCTGTCCTTGGAGAAGAACCCGGCCAGCGGCGGCACACCGATGATGGCCAGATACCCGAGACCGAACGTCACGAACGTGACCGGCAATGCTGTGCGCAGGCCGCCGTAGCGGCGCATGTCGACCTCGTCGTCCATCGCGTGCATCACCGAACCCGCTCCGAGGAACAGGCCGGCCTTGAAGAACCCGTGGGTGAGCAGGTGCATGATGGCGACCGCGTACCCGATCGGGCCGAGGCCGGCGGCGAGCACCATGTAGCCGATCTGGCTCATCGTCGAGGCGGCCAGGGCCTTCTTGATGTCGTCCTTGGCGCATCCGATCACCGCACCGAACAACAGGGTCACCGCACCGACGACCACCACCGCGGTCTGTGCGTGCGGCGCCAGGTCGAACACCGGCCCCGACCGCACAATCAGGTAGACACCCGCGGTGACCATCGTCGCGGCGTGGATCAGCGCCGACACCGGCGTCGGGCCTTCCATCGCGTCGCCGAGCCAGGACTGCAACGGCACCTGCGCCGACTTGCCGCACGCCGCCAGCAGCAGCATCAACCCGATCAGAGTGAGCATGTTCTCGCTGAGTTGCGGTGCGGCGGCGAACACCTCGGTAAACGACACCGACCCGACCGCGGCGAACATCGCCATCAGCGCGACGGCCAGACCGACGTCGCCGACCCGGTTGACGACGAACGCCTTCTTGGCGGCCGTGGCCGCCGACGGTTTGTGCGCCCAGAACCCGATCAGCAGGTAGGACGCCAGACCCACCCCTTCCCAGCCCAGATACAGACCGAGGTAGTTGTCGGCGAGCACCAGGATCAGCATCGCGGCGACGAACAAGTTCAGGTAGGCGAAGAACTTTCTCCGGTGGGCGTCGTGGGCCATGTACCCGATCGAGTAGATGTGGATCAGCGAGCCGACGCCGGTGATCAGCAGCAGAAAGCACATCGAGAGCTGGTCGAGCTGCAATCCGAAGTCGACCCGAAACTCACCGACCGGAATCCAGGTGAACAAGCTCTGGCCGACGCTGCGCTCCTCGGCCGGGCGTCCGAGCATGTCCACGAACAGGACTGCCCCGCAAGCGAATGCGCCGAGCACCGCGGCAGTGCCCAGCAGATGCCCCCACCGGTCGGTGCGCCGGCCGCCGAGCAACAAGATCAGCGCACCGGCCAGCGGCAGTGCGATCGGCAACCACACAGGTAGGGTCATCGCGGCTCAGTGCCTCAGCAGATTCGCCGCGTCGACATTGGCCGAACGTCGAGTCCGGAAGATCGCGACGATGATGGCCAGCCCGACCACCACCTCGCACGCGGCCACCACCATCGTGAAGAACGCCACCACCTGTCCGTCGAGATGCCCGTGGATGCGGGAGAACGTCACGAACGCCAGATTGCACGCGTTGAGCATCAGCTCCACGCACATGAACATCACGATCGCACTGCGCCGCAACAGGACTCCGGCGGCGCCGATGGTGAACAGCAGCGCCGACAAGTACAGGTAGTTATCGGGGTTCATCGCGCTCCCCGTCGCTCTGGGGCACCGGGCGAATCTGCAGGATGGCGCTGACCGACAACGGCGACCCGGACCCGTCGGGCAGTCGGGCCGGGACGTCGACGGCGTTGTGCCGGGCGTAGACGCCCGGGTTGGGCAGGGTGGTCGGGTGGCCGCCGGGGGAGAAGCGTTCCATGGCCAGCTCGCGTTGGGTCTTGCGTTGGTCGAAACGTTCTCGGTGTGCGAGCACCATCGCGCCGAGCGTGGCGGTGATGAGCAGCGCCCCGGTCAGCTCGAACGCCCACAGGTACTCGGTGAAGATCAGCGCGGCCAGCCCTTCGACGTTGCCGTCGGCGTTCGCGGCGGTCAGACCGACCGCCCCGTGGACCGACACGCTGCCGATGCCCGCGATCAACAGGACACCGAACCCGATACCGCCGACGATCGCCGCGATGCGCTGGCCGCGAATGGTTTCCACGAGCGATTCGGCCGAGTCGACACCGATGAGCATCAAGACGAACAGGAACAGCATCATCACCGCGCCGGTGTACACCACCACCTGGACCACACCGAGAAACGGGGCGTCCTGGGCGATGTAGAGCACCGCCAGCGCAATCATCGTGCCCGCCAATGAGATCGCTGAATACACCGCTTTGGGTGCTGCCACCACACCGAGCGCCCCGGCCACCGAGACGACCGCCAACACCCAGAACAACACGGTCTCACCCATGTCCGCGCCTCCCGTGCGACCTCACCGAGCCTCCTCACGCACCGGGGCGATGTTGCCCAGGTAGTAGTCCTCGTCGGTGCTGCCCGGCGCCATCGGGTGCGGCGGGGCAACCATTCCGGGCTCCAGCGGCGCCAGCAGTTTGTCCTTGCCGTAGATCAGGTCGGCGCGGTTGTCGTCGGCCATCTCGTAGTCGTTGGTCATCGTCAGTGCACGGGTGGGACAGGCCTCGATGCACAGGCCGCAGCCGATGCAGCGCAGATAGTTGATCTGGTAGACGCGGCCGTAGCGCTCCCCGGGCGAGTAGCGCTCGTCGTCGGTGTTGTCCGCACCCTCGACGTAGATCGCGTCGGCCGGGCAGGCCCACGCACACAGCTCGCACCCGATGCACTTCTCCAGACCGTCGGGATACCGGTTGAGCTGGTGGCGCCCGTGGTAGCGGCGCGCCACCGGACCGGGTTTCTCCGGATACTCCTCGGTGACAGGCTTTTTGAAGATCGAGCCCAGCGTCACGCCGAAGCCGGCGATCGCGTCGACGAACTTAGACATCGGCACGCTCCTTCGCGGGTAGGGGCGGCACCGGGAAAGCGCCGGTTTCGTGAGCCGGGGGAGGCGGGGAAGGCGCGGTGTCGCGTCGTCGGCGACTGCCTACCCGCAGGGCGGCAGCCACGAGCGCGACGGTGGCGACCCCGGCGAGTCCGACGGCCCACCTGCCGGCGTCGCCGTCGACGACGACCCGGATGGTCGCGGCGATCATGATCCAGCCCAGCGACACCGGGATCAGCAGCTTCCAGCCCAGCGCCATGAACTGGTCGTAGCGCAGACGCGGCAGCGTGGCCCGCAGCCACATGAAGAAGAACAGGAACAACCACACCTTGGCGGTGAACCACAGCAGCGGCCACCACCCGCTGTTGGAGCCGTCGATCATGCTCAGCGGCCACGGTGCCTGCCAGCCGCCGAGGAACATCGTGGTGGCCAACGCCGACACCGTCGTCATGTTGACGTACTCGGCGAGCATGAACATGGCGAACTTCAGCGACGAGTACTCGGTGTGGAATCCGCCGACCAGTTCGCCTTCGGCTTCGGGCAGGTCGAACGGCGCGCGGTTGGTCTCACCGACCATCGAGACGAGATAGACCAGAAACGACGGCAACAGCAACACCACAAACCACGTGTCGCGCTGGGCGGCAACGATTCCCGAGGTCGACATGGTCGCCGAGAAGATGAACACCGCGACGAAGGACAGCCCCATCGCGATCTCGTAGGACAGCACCTGCGCCGTCGAGCGCAGACCTCCGAGCAACGGGTACACCGACCCCGACGCCCAGCCGGCCAGCACGATGCCGTACACCCCGATCGAGGTCACCGCCAGGATGTAGAGCACCGCGACCGGCAGATCGGTCAGCTGCAGCGCGGTCCGGTGCCCGAACACCGACACCTCGCCGCCGAGCGGGATGACCGCGAACGCCATGAACGCCGGGATCACCGCGATCACGGGCGCCGCCAGGTAGATCGCCTTGTCGACGCCTGCGGGGACCAGCCCTTCCTTCAGCGCGAGCTTCACGCCGTCGGCCAGCGACTGCAACAACCCGCGGGGCCCAACACGGTTGGGGCCCAACCGCATCTGCATGCGGCCGAGGATCTTGCGTTCGATGAGGATCGCCGCCAACACCGTCAGCACCAGGAATCCGAAGACGCCCAGCGCCTTGGCCAGCATCAGCCACCACGGGTCGTGACCGAACAGGGTCGGATCGGGATACGTCACGCCGGCCCCCTGACGATCGACACGATCGACCCGGTCGCCGCGCCCAGCGTCGGATAGACCGCGCTGCCGGGGGAGTTCAGCGGCAGCCAGACGACGCGGTCGTCCATGTCGGTCAGCGCCACGGGCAGGGTGATGGCGCCGCGTTCGGTGCGCACGGTCACCGGGTCGCCGTCGGCCACGCCGATTTCGGTGGCCGTGGCCGGCGACAGCCGTACCACCGGTCGGCGAGCGGTCCCGGCCAGGTGGGGCTCACCGTCCTGCAGCCGCCCGGCGTCCAGCAGCATGCGCCAGCCGGTCAGCACGGCCTGGCCGGCTGCGGGGCGCGGCGCAGGTGGCGCCGTGACGTCGGGGACCGCGGCGCGCGGACCGGTCCAGGCGCCCAGCCCGGCCAGCTCGTCGGCGGCGGCCTGCGGCGTGGGCAGGCCCAGGTCGACGCCGATCTCGTCGGCCAGGAAGTTCAGCACCCGCACGTCCGGGACAGCATTGGTGCGCAGCGACGGCTCGAACGGCCGGCGTCGGCCCTCCCAGTTGAGGAAGGTGCCCGCCTTCTCGACGACCGGGGCCACCGGGAAGACGACGTCGGCGTGTGCGGTGACGGCGCTGTCGCGCACTTCGAGGCTGACGACGAACGCGGCGCTCTCGATGGCGTGCAGTGCCGCAGCCGGGTCGGGCAGGTCGGCCGGTTCCACGCCACCGATCAGCAGTGCTCCGCGTGGACCCGCGGCGGACAGGATCGCGCGGGTGTCGCGCCCGGTTGCGGCCGGCAGGGTTTCGACGTGCCAGGCCTCGGCCGTCACGCGCCGGGCGTCGTCGTCGGCGACGGGACGGCCGCCGGGCAGCAGGGTCGGCAGGGCACCGGCCTCGAGCGCGCCGCGGTCACCGGCGCGGCGCGGGATCCACGCCAGCCGCGCGCCGGTCGTCTCGGCGAGCCGCGCGGCCGCCGACAGCGCGCCCGGTGCGGCGGCGAGTCGTTCGCCGACCAGGATCACCGACTGTGCGGTCAGGTGGTTCACGCCGGCCAGCGCGGCGGCCTCGGCACCGGGAGGTGTGCGCAGCAGTGTGCCGGACAGCTTGCGCAGCCCGCTGCCGGCCCACGGCGCCACCGCAGTCACGGTCAGTCCGCGTCGCCGCACCGCTTTGCGCAGCCGCAGGAAGACGATCGGTGACTCCTCCTCGGGTTCGAATCCCGCCAGCAGCACGGTGTCCGCGTTCTCGAGGTCGGCGTAGGTCACCGTCATCGGTTGACCGGCGACATGGGCGGCCAAGAACGCCGTCTCCTCGGCGCTGTGATCGCGGACCCGGAAGTCGATGTCGTTGGTGCCCAACACGATGCGAGCGAACTTCGCGTACGCGTAGGCGTCCTCGACGGTGACGCGGCCGCCGACCACCACCCCGGCGTCGCCGCGCGCCGCTGCCAGACCGGCGCCGGCCACTGTCAGCGCCTCCGACCAGGAGGCGGGACGCAGGGTGGCGCCGTCGCGGACCAGCGGCGTGGTGATGCGGTCACCGACGGTGGTGTAGGTGAACGCCCAGCGTCCCTTGTCGCAGTTCCATTCCTCGTTGACCGCCGGATCGTCGCCGGCCAGCCGGCGCAGCACCGTGCCGCGGCGGTGGTCGGTGCGTTGCGCGCAGCCCGACGCGCAGTGTTCGCACACACTGGGACTGGAGACCAGGTCGAAGGGACGGGCCCGGAAGCGGTACGCGGCGCCGGTCAGTGCACCCACCGGACAGATCTGCACGGTGTTGCCGGAGAAATAGGACTCGAACGGTTCGCCGGGGGCGATGCCGACCTGCTGCTGAGCCCCGCGCTCGAGGAGGTCGATGAATCGGTCGCCGGCGATCTGGTCGGAGAACCGGGTGCAGCGGGCACACAGTACGCAGCGTTCCCGGTCCAACAGGACCTGCGAGGAGATGTTGATCGGTTTGGGGAACGTGCGTTTGACATCGGTGAAGCGGGTTTCGGCGCGCCCGTGCGACATGGCCTGGTTCTGCAGCGGGCACTCGCCGCCCTTGTCGCAGACCGGGCAGTCCAGCGGATGGTTGATCAGCAGGAACTCCATGACGCCGTGCTGGGCTTTGTCGGCGGCCTCGGAGGTGAGCTGGGTACGCACCACCATGTCCGGTGCGACGGTGATGGTGCACGACGCCATCGGTTTGCGTTGGCCCTCGACCTCCACCAGGCACTGCCGGCACGCGCCGACCGGGTCGAGCAGCGGGTGATCACAGAACCGGGGGATCTGGATGCCGATGAGTTCGGCCGCGCGGATCACCAGCGTGCCCTTCGGGACGCTGACCTGGTGGTCGTCGATGGTCAGCGACACCATCTCCTCTTGCCGAGCAGACACAAACTCATCCGATTCAGCCGCTTCGTGTGCGAGTTCGCGTCTGCTCGCGGGATCCCGACTCGTGGACGACGTCATGCGCCTACTCCTTCCGGGGCCGCGAGCATCGACGCATACGGGTCGAACGGGCAACCCCCGGCGAGATGCGCCTCGTACTCGTCGCGGAAGTGCTTCAGCGAGGACATGATCGGACTGGCAGCACCGTCGCCGAGGGCGCAGAACGACTTGCCGAAGATGTTGTCGGCGATGTCGAGCAGCTTGCCCAGGTCGGCCTCGGTGCCCGCACCGGTCTCGAGCCGCTCGTAGATCTGGGCCAGCCAGTAGGTGCCCTCGCGGCACGGGGTGCACTTGCCGCACGACTCGTGGGCGTAGAACTGCGTCCATCGGCGCACGGCACGCACCACGCATGTGGTGTCATCGAAGATCTGTAAAGCTTTGGTGCCCAACATCGATCCGACTCCGGCCATGCCTTCGTAGTCCAGCGGCACGTCGAGGTGCTCGGCGGTCAGCAGCGGTGTCGACGATCCGCCCGGAGTCCAGAACTTCAGAGAATGGCCGGCACGGACGCCTCCGGCGTAGTCGAGCAGCTCGCGCAACGTGATACCCAGCGGCGCCTCGTACTGGCCCGGTGTGGTCACGTGGCCCGACAGCGAGTACAGCGTGAAACCCGGGGATTTCTCCGAGCCCATCGACCGGAACCAGTCCACGCCGTGCAGCAGGACCGGCGGCACGCTCGCGATCGACTCGACGTTGTTGACCACCGTCGGGCTGGCGTACAGGCCGGCCACCGCCGGGAACGGCGGCCGCAGCCGCGGCTGACCGCGCCGCCCCTCCAGCGAGTCCAGCAGCGCGGTCTCCTCACCGCAGATGTAGGCACCGGCTCCGGCGTGCACGACGAGCTCCAGGTCGAAGCCCGACCCGTGGATGTCGGCACCGAGATGCCCGGCGGCGTACGCCTCGGCCACCGCTGCCTGCAGGCGCCGCAACACCGGCACGACCTCACCGCGCACGTAGATGAAGGCATGACGGGCCCGGATCGCGTACGCCGCGATGATCGCGCCCTCGACCAGAAAGTGCGGAGTGGTCAACATCAACGGAATGTCTTTGCACGTCCCCGGTTCGGACTCGTCGGCGTTGACCACCAGATAGTGCGGTTTGGCGCCCGGGCCCTCTTCTCCTTGTGTCTGGTCGCTCCGCAAGCTGCGCTCCTGCGGTATGAACGACCACTTCGTGCCCGTCGGGAACCCCGCGCCGCCCCGGCCGCGCAGGCCCGAGTCCTTGACGGTGGCGATCACCTCGTCGGGAGTCATGGCCAGCGCGCGGTCGAGGGCCTGATATCCGCCGTGCCGCTCGTAGGTCCCCAGCGACCATGGCTGCGGCTCGTCCCAGAACCGGCTGAGCACCGGAGTCAACGGTGTCGTCATGGCCGGCCCGTCACGTCGGGGTCGGCATCCGGGGTGGACGGTCGCGGCGGAACGTGCGCCGACGGACCGGGTGCGGCCTGGTCGCGGACCGCGTCAGCGGCGACGACGCGATCCTGCTCGGCCGACGTCGTGGTGGTATCGGTGGGCTGCGCCGTCGGCGCGGTCATGTGGTGTCCGCGGGCGTACCGCAATCCAGCCAGGGTGGCTGCCCCGACCGCTGCGTCGCCGAACTCCGGATCCTCCAGCCCGGCAAGGATTCTCGCGGTCTGGCGGAAGGTGCACAACGACGGGCTGCGCGACGGCTGCGGGGGAGTTCCGGTGCGCAACGCATCGACGAGTTCCCTTGCCGACGACGGGGTTTGGTTGTCGAAGAAGTCCCAGTTGACCATCACCACAGGTGCGTAGTCGCAGGCCGCATTGCATTCGACGTGTTCGAGCGTGACGGCGCCATCGGGTGTGGTCGCTCCGACGTCGATGTCCAGATGGCGCCGCAGTTCCTCGAGTATCGCGTCGCCCCCCATCACCGCACACAACGTGTTGGTGCAGACGCCGACGAGATAGTCCCCGGTGGGGGTGCGGCGGTACATCGAGTAGAACGTCGCGACCGCGGCGACCTCGGCGCCAGTCAGCCCCAATCGTTCTGCGCAGAAAGCGATTCCGGCCGGCGTCAGGCATCCGTCCTCGGACTGCACCAGGTGCAGCAGCGGCAGCAGAGCGGACCGGGGGTGTGGATAGCGGTCGACGATCGTCGTCGCGTCGGCCTGCAGCCGAGACGTCACCTCGGGGGAGTAGCGTGCCGGGCCGTGGATGGGCGGTCCGGGCTCGTCGGGACGTTGACCCAACTCCAGGAAGATGCTCATCGTGATCGTCTGTTCTTCGCGCGAGCGCTCATCACCTGTCCACCCCACCCATCACCGGGTCGATCGACGCCACCGCCGCGATCGCGTCGGCGACCATGCCGCCTTCGCACATCGCCGCCACTGCTTGCAGATTCGTGAACGAAGGATCGCGGTAGTGCACCCGGTAGGGACGTGTGCCGCCGTCGGAAACCATGTGCACACCCAGTTCGCCTCGCGGGGACTCCACGGCGACGTACACCTGGCCGGCAGGCACGCGGATGCCCTCGGTGACGATCTTGAAGTGGTGGATCAGGCCCTCCATGGAGTGGCCCATGATCTTGGCGATGTGCTCCGGTGAGTTGCCCAGTCCGTCCGGACCGACTTTCAGGTCCGCAGGCCAGGCCAGCTTGCGGTCGGAGATCATCACCGGATCCCCGGTCGACCGTTCGAGACGGTCCACACACTGTTCGACGATCCGGATCGATTCGCGCATCTCCTTGACCCGGATCAGGTAGCGCCCGTAGGAATCGCAGCGGTCGTCGGTGACGACGTCGAAGTCGTATGTTTCGTAACCGCAATACGGTTGGGATTTGCGCAGGTCGTGCGGCAGCCCGGTGGAGCGCAGCACCGGGCCGGTGATGCCGAGCGCCATGCAGCCGGTCAGGTCGAGGTAGCCGACGTCGCGGGTGCGGGCCTTCCAGATGTAGTTCTCGTTGAGCAGATTCTCGAGATCGCGCAACCGCTCCGGCAACAGCGACAGCAGATCGTGCAGTTGTGGGAGCGCCTCGTCGGGTAGGTCGACGGCGACTCCGCCGGGCCGGACGTAGGCATGGTTCATCCGCAGGCCCGTGATGGTCTCGAACACCGCCAGGATCAACTCGCGCTCACGGAAACCCAGGAACATCGCTGTCATCGCCCCGAGTTCCATGCCTCCGGTGGCCAGCGCCACCAGGTGGCTGGAGATGCGGTTGAGCTCCATCATCATCACGCGGATCACCGAGGCGCGTTCCGGGATCTCGTCGGTGACGCCGAGCAGCTTCTCCACCCCGAGGCAGTACACCGTCTCGTTGAAAAACGGTGACAGGTAATCCATTCGGGTGACGAACGTGACGCCCTGGGTCCAGGTGCGGAACTCCAGGTTCTTTTCGATACCCGTGTGCAGATAGCCGATGCCGCACCGGGCCTCGGTGATGGTCTCTCCCTCGATCTCGAGGATCAGGCGCAGTACCCCGTGGGTGGACGGATGCTGCGGACCCATGTTGACCACGATGCGTTCACCGGCATGGTCGGCGGCGGTGGCCCGGGCCGCGTCGACCACCTGATCCCAGTCCTGGCCGCCGACGACGACCACCCGCTCGGGCGGCTGCTGTGTGGTCGTCATCAGTGGTATGCCCTCCGCTGGTCGGGAGGGGGTATCTCGGCCCCGTGGTACTGCACCGGAATGCCACCCAGCGGATAGTCCTTGCGCTGCGGGTGCCCCACCCAGTCGTCGGGCATCTCGATGCGGGTCAGCGCGGGATGGCCGTCGAAGATCAGGCCGAAGAAGTCGTAGGTCTCCCGCTCGTGCCAGTCCGTCGTGGGATACACACCGAACAGCGACGGGATGTGCGGGTCGGCATCGGGCGCGGCGACCTCCAGGCAGATCCGGCGGTTGTGGGTGATCGACATCAAGGGATACACCGCGTGCAACTCGCGGCCCGTGTCGTCGGGATAGTGAACACCGCTGACCCCCGAGCACAATTCGAAACGCAGCGCCGGATCGTCCCGCAGCGCCTGGGCCACCACCACCAGCTGGCTTCGCGCGATCTGCAGCGTCATCTGGTCACGGTGGATCACCACCCGCTCGACGGAGGCATCGAACTGCTCGTCGCCCAGCGCGTCGGCGAGCGCGTCCACGACGTCGCCGAAATAGCCGCCGTAGGGCCGAGGCGAGCTGCCGGGCAACAGAACCGGACGTACGAGGCGTCCGTAACCCGAGGTGTCTCCGCTGCCCCGCGCGCCGAACATGCCGCGGCGCACGGCGATCAGCTCGCCGTGAAGGTCTCCGTTCTGCTCGGTCATGACCGCAGCAGCCCTTTGAGCTCGATCGTGGCCGGCATCGCCAGCGCGGCCTGCTCGGCTTCCCGGATGGCTTCCTCGCGGTTCACGCCGAGGGGCATCTCTTGGATCTTGTCGTGCAGCTTGAGGATGGCGTGCAACAGCATCTCCGGACGTGGCGGACATCCCGGCAGATAGATGTCGACGGGGACCACGTGGTCGACGCCTTGCACGATCGCGTAGTTGTTGAACATCCCGCCGGAGGAGGCGCAGACCCCCATTGCCAGCACCCATTTCGGTTCGGCCATCTGGTCGTAGATCTGCCGCAATACCGGCGCCATCTTCTGGCTGACGCGTCCGGCGACGATCATCAGGTCGGCCTGTCGGGGAGTCGCCGAGAACCGTTCCATCCCGAATCGCGAGATGTCGAACCGCGGCCCGGCGGTCGCCATCATCTCGATCGCGCAGCACGCCAGGCCGAACGTCGCAGGCCACAGCGAACCTTTCCGCACGTATCCGGCGACCTTCTCGACGGTGGACAACAGGATGCCCCCCGGCAGCCGTTCTTCTAGTCCCATGCCATGCCTCCCCGTCGCCATTCGTACGCGTACGCCACCGAGACGTTGAACAGGAAGAGCGCCACCGCGACCACGCCGAACGCCCCGAGGTCGTCGAACGCGACGGCCCACGGGTAGAGAAAGACGATCTCGATGTCGAAGATGATGAACAGCATCGCCGTGAGGTAGTACTTGACCGGGAACCGCTGCCCGGTGGCCGCGGCTGCCGCGCCGGAGGCGTCGATCGGTTCGATACCGCATTCGTAGGCGTCGAGTTTGGCGCGGTTGTAGCGCCGTGGGCCGATGAGCACGGCGATGCCCACCGACCCGACCGCGAACACGGCAGCGATGGCGCCAAGCACCAGAATCGGTGTGTACAGAGTCATACCGCGCTGCAGCTCCTCGGGGCTGATCGATGTGAGCTACCACACAGCCTAGCCCCGTTTGCGACGCATGCCACACATTTTGGTTAGTATCGCTATTCGCGCCGCCCGGCGATCTCGTGCTGCCCCGAAAAACTCAGTGCGGCAGCCTGTTTGCGGTGGGGGCGCTACGCAGCAGCGACACGACCGCGTCGCCCAGCCGGATGGGATCGATCGGATGAGGCACGGCCGCCTCGGCGCGTGACCACTGTGCCAGCCACGCGTCGTCCGGGCGGCCGGTCAGCACCAGCACCGGCGGACAGTCCTCGATCTCGTCCTTGAGCTGCTTGGCCAGGCCCATCCCACCCACGGGGGCGGCCTCGCCGTCGAGGATCACCAGGTCGAACCCACCGGCATCCATCTTCTGGACCACCATCGGACCGGTCGCGACATCCTCGTAGCTCAGCTCGGGCAGTTCGGGGTGAATCCGCTTGCCCAGGGCGAGTCGCACCTGTTCACGTGTTCGCGGGTTGTCGCTGTAGACCAGGATCCGCAACGCCGACGGCTTCGGAGCGGGCGCAGCCATACCCGGATGCTAGCTGCGCCGTAGGAGCGGCGTCTGGAAAAGCGCCAGGCCGTCAGGCCGACTGGTTGAGCAGCGGTGCGATCTCGGCCGGGTCGAAGTACTCGTCGATGCGGGTGATCAGACCGTCACCGCCCACCTTGATCACGATGCAGACGCGCATCGCGATCGTCTCGCCGGTGTGGGCGGTGGCGTGCAGCAGGTGCTGTTGCACGAAGCCGCCGGGGAAGAAATGCCGGTCGAGCACCTCGTAGCGGCGCGTGGTGCTGGCCGTGATGAACCAGTTGATGATCTTGACCGAGCGGGTCCGGTCGTTGTCGCGCCGGTCGCCGGTCTTGCGGACCATGACGTCCGGGGCGAACAACGCATCCACCGCGCTGATTTCGCCCCGCTCGATCGCGGTGAACAGTCGGTCGGCCACCTCGGCGAGGGGCTGCGCGTCGGTCACCGACATGGGCTTGACCTCAACTTCGGTTCAGGTTGGACAGTGGTGGCATGGAACTGACGCCCAGCCTGTCCCGTTTCGACGACTTCTACAAGAACCACACCCCACCGTGGGTGATCGGCGAGCCGCAGCCGGCCGTCGTCGCCCTCGAACAGGCCGGTCTGATCACCGGCCGCGTCCTGGATGTCGGATGCGGCACCGGCGAGCACACGATCCTGCTGTCCCGGCTCGGCTACGACGTCCTGGGCGTCGACGGCTCACCCGAAGCCGTCGAACAGTGCCGGCGCAATGCCGCCCGACAGGGCGTCGACGCGCGGTTCGCAGTCGCTGACGCGCTGGACCTCGGTCCGACGCCGACCTACGACACCATCCTGGACAGCGCGCTGTTCCACATCTTCGACGACGCAGACCGCCCACGTTATGTGGACAGCCTGCACCGTGCGACCACCGTCGACTCGACGGTCCACGTGTTGGCGCTGTCGGACGCCGGACGCGGGTTCGGACCGCAGGTCGGTGAGACGACGCTGCGGGAAGCCTTCCGCGACGGCTGGGAACTCGAGTCGCTGGAGACGACGACCTACCGCGGCGTGATCACCGAGATCCACGCCGGGCAGTACGGCCTGGCGCCGGGCACGCATGTCGACGAACCGGCCTGGCTGGCCCGGTTCCGGCGCAGCTGACCCGGCCGACCGTCACCGGCTGACGTCATACCCCGGATGGTCGAACGACAAGCGGTGACCGACCAGCACCCGCAAGCACGTCAGCACCTCGTCACCGCGATCGTCCAACTGTCCGGCACGGATGGCCGCAGCCAGCGCGGTCTCGTCGGTGAAGCCGAGTGCGTTCAGCGCTGTGTCGACCGAATCGGCTGTGGTGTCACGCAATTCGCGTTCGACGATGCGCAAGACGTTGGCCGCGACCCTGGCGTGGAACCCGACCTGACCGGAGACGGCGGCGCGGACATCCTCGTCGAGGAAGTCGGCGACAGCCGCAACCAGCTCGGCGGCGGTGGGGCGGTTCGTCATCGCGGTCCCGCCCCCTGCAACAGATCCAACAGATCCCATTCGGTTTCGCTGACCCGACGTCCGATCGCCGCCAACTCCACCGACCGGTTCTCACCGGAAAGGTGACGTTCGGCCTGATGCCGGCAGATCACGCCCCACCGCAACGTCGCAACCGTCAGCCACCACCGGAACGCTGCACGGTCGACGGTCATGTCCGACGCGTCCTCGTAGGCGCGCAGGAAGGCTTCGACGCTGCCGAGGCCTCCGGCTCCCATGGTCTCGGGGGCGCCGAACCGCCATGCGCGGATACAGAACCAGGCGAGATCCTCGTAGACCTCCCCCAGGTGGGTCAGCTCCCAGTCCAGAACGGCCGCCAGTCCCGACTCGTCGACGATGAGATTGCCCATCCGGAAGTCACCGTGAATCAACCGCATCGGCGACGGCTCCGGTCGCTGCCGTTCGAGCTGACGGAACGTCCACTCGAACGTCGCTGTCGTATCGCCCATCTCGTCGAGCCGCAGGCGCCAGCCAGCGAGCTCGTCGGGTGCGGTCAGCCCGACCCCGTCGGGGTCGGCGCGGTGAATTGCCGCCAGTGCCTGCGCGCACTGCACCAACAGCCGGTCACGACCGGCGTCGTCGAGGTTGCGAAAGATTCGCCGCACGATCGTCTCGCCGGGTATGGCGTCGCAGATCAGGTACGGATTCCCCAGTGCCTCAGGGGAATTGTCCGCAGCCAGGATATGGGGAACCGGAGCGCCGGCTGCAGCGGCCCGCTGCTGCACCTTCGCCTCGAGCTCCATGCTGGCATGCAACTCGTCGCGCTCGCCGGTACGCAGGATCAACGCGCGACCGTTGGCCGTGAACGCCCACGTGATACGGCTGGCACCGCCGGTCAGCCGCTGCAGGTTCTCGACGGTGACGTCCCCCAGGACCGGGCGCAGAACCGTCTCCAGCTGTTCCTTCACTTGCGCCCAAACCCGAACAACCGCTGCGCCACCCGCCTGATCTGAATCTCCTCGGCACCCTCGGTGATCCGGTAGCGACGATGGTGACGGTAGATGTGCTCGAACGGTTCGTGACGGCTGTAGCCGACCCCGCCGAAGACCTGCATCGCCCGGTCGGCGGCCTCGCACACCAGACGGTTGGCGCGGTAGTTGGCCATCGACACCTTGTCCGACACCTCCATGTGGTGATTGCGATCCAGTTCGGTCGCGGCGTATCGCACCAGGAGCCGCACCATCTGAGCCTCGGTCTGCAGCTCCACCAGCGGCCACTGCACGGCCTGATGGGTCGCCAGCGGCTTGCCGAAGACCTTGCGCTCGTTGGCGTAGGCCACGGCCCGGTCGATGCAGTATTGCGCCGCTCCAAGACTGCTGGCGGCCTGCCGGATCCGATTCTCATGCAGGAACGTCTGCCCGACCTCCAGACCGCGGTCCACCTCGCCGAGCACCGCATCGGACGGCACCCGCACGTTCTCGAGCAGCACCTCGCCGTGGTCGGTGGGCATGTTGAACGTCCACCAGTAATACGGCACGGAGAATCCAGGAGCGTCGCAGGGCACCAGGAACGCGGTGATCCCGCGGGCCTGACCGGCCTCACCGGAGGTCCGGGCGAAAACCAGGTCGTGGGTCGCCCGGTGCACGCCGGTGTTGAACCGCTTGGCGCCGTTGATGACCCACTCGTCACCGTCTTGGACCGCGGTGGTCTCCAACCAGGTGGCGTCCGATCCGTGGTTGGGTTCGGTCAGGCCGAACGCCATCGAGCGTTTCCCGGTGATCAGCGCGTCGGTCCATTCGCGCTTCTGCTCCTCGGTGCCGAAGCGGTCCATCATGATGACCTGGGGGAAGTTTCCGACGATCGACGATTCGTCCTGCAGGTCGTTGTGCAACCCGAGGCCCTTGGCGGCCAGGTGCTCGCGGATCACCGCCATGTCGAGATTGCTGCCGTCACGGCCACCGAACGCAGACGGCAGCCCGTATCGCAGCCAACCCGCCGCGTCGGCGCGTCGGCGCATCTCGCCGAGCAGGTCCTCCCACTCCCGGCGCGGAACGCCACCGTTGTCCCAGTCGGTGCGGGCATGCTCGCGGCGATGGTCGAAATACTGGATGTGCTCGCGCTCCAGCGGTTTGATCTCGCTCTCGATGAACGCGTCCATCTCCGCGAGCAAAGTCGAAAGATGGTCGGGAAGGGTGAAATCCACGCTGATTCTCCTTGTCCTGGTTGTGTTGCCGCGTCTCGGTCAATGCCCGTACAGCGTCTTCTTCCAGATCTGCGACAGTGTCGCGATCGCATCCTCGTCGCCGATCTCGAATCCCAGTCCGGACGAGCCGACGAACACGGTTGTGAAGTTTTCGAACAGCAACGCGATGGCCGCCGCGGTGTGCTGGGGATCGAGGTCGGATCCGTAGCCGTGTTCCTGGGCGCGTCGCACCGACGCGGCCACCATGTCGATACCGAAGCGCCGGAACTCGTTCTGTACGGCGGCGAACCGCGGTTGCGTCGCCGCCAGCTGCGCGACCGCGATCATGATGCCGATGTTCTGCTTGAACATCGTCCAGTAGCCGGTGACCACCGTGCGGAAGAACGCGTCGTCGTCGGGGGACTCCGGCATGCGCATGCTCAGTCCCGATGGTTCCACGACATCGTGCAGAAACGACTGCGCCAGTGCGGCCAGCAGATCCTCTTTGTCGGTGAAATAGCGGTAGAACACCGCGGGGGATTTGCCTGCCGCCGAAGTGATGTCGCCGAGCGTGGTGCCGTGAAACCCACGCTCCGCGAACAGCTTCCGGGCCGCTGTCTCGATCGCCTGCCGGGTCTGCCGCCCCTTGGCGCTCAACGATTCGGCGGGTCCCGGGGCCATGAGCGGCTAGCCCAGCATCCGGTCACCGGCGCGCAGCAGCGCGCTGGGAAGGTCGTGCCCGACCGCACGCTGCGCCACCCGCGCCGCGGCGATCGCCGAGTCGAGATCCACGTCGACCCCGACACCGCTGTCCCGCAACAGATACACCAGGTCCTCGGTGGCGATGTTGCCGCTCGCACCGGGCGCGAACGGACAGCCTCCGAGCCCGCCGACCGATGCGTCGAGTCGGGTGACGCCGGCGCTCACCGCTGCGTAGGCGCTGGCCAAGCCTGCACCGCGGGTGTTGTGGAAGTGCGCACCCAACGGCAGGTCGCCGATCTCGGGACGTACCAACGCGATCAGCTCGCTGACCCGTCGCGGCGTGGCGGTACCGATGGTGTCGGCGATCGCCAGCCGGTCCACTCCGGCGTCGGTGGCGGCCGCGACGATGTCGAGGACGCGCTGCGGCGCAGTGGGGCCGTCGAACGGGCAGTCCCATGCCGTGGCGACGATGACCTCGACGGTGATCCCGCTGTCGTGCGCGATCGCGACGATGTCCGGAATCTGAGCCGTGGCTTCGGCCGATGTTCGTCCGACGTTGGCGCGGCTGTGCCCGTCGGCGGCCGACACCACGTATTCGATCGAGCGCAGCCCGGCCGCGATCGCGCGTTTGGCGCCGTTCGGGCTGGCCACCAGAGCAGAGAACTCGATGTCGGCGAAGTTGTGCAACTCGGCGGCGAGTTCGGCGGCGTCGGCCAGTGCCGGGACCTTCGAGGGCGATACGAACGCCGTCGCCTCCATCTCGCGCACCCCGGTGGCGGCGATGGCGGCCAGCAGTTCCAGCTTGGCCGCCAACGGAATCGGCGCTTCGATCTGCAGACCGTCACGCATGGAGACGTCGCGGATGTCGACGTGGGCGGGCAGGTCGGTCATATCACGCCCTCGCTGCGCAACCGGTCGAGCTCGGCTTCGGTGCGGCCGAGCAGTTGCCGGTAGATCTCGTCGTTGTGCTGGCCCGGCCGGGACGGGCCGGCGGTACGGATCGTGCCGGGCGTCTCGGACAGCACTGGGATCACGCCAGGCCCCTTGACGTTTCGCCCGATGCGCTCATCCCAGTGGTCGGCGATCATGCCGCGCGCTTGCAGCTGCGGATCGGTGACCACCTCCGCGACGGTGTTGATCGGCCCACTGATCACGCCCGCATCGGACAACGTCGCGATGATGTCGGCCGGTTGCCGTTGGGCGGCCCATTCGCCGATGATCTTGTCGAGCTCGTCCTGATTGCGGCCGCGCGCCACATGATTGGCGAAACGCTCGTCGGTGGCCAACTCCGGCTGGCCCATCGCGGCGCAGAGCCGGCGGAACACCGTGTCCTGGTTGGCTGCGATGACCACCCAGCTGCCGTCGGCGCTGCGGTAGATGTTCGACGGCGCGATACCCTCCAGCCGGGTGCCCGACGGGCCGCGCACCACGCCTCCGACGTCGTAATCCGGGATGGTGGATTCCTGGACGGCCAAACATGATTCGGTGAGCGCGGCATCCACGATCTGGCCCTCGCCGGTGACCGTACGCCGGTACAGGGCCGCCAGTGCGCCCTGCGCGGCGAACATGCCGGCCAGGCTGTCACCGAGGGACAGTGCCAGCCGCGGCGGGGGACCACCCGGGAAGCCGTTCATGTGCCGCAGACCGCTGGCCGCTTCGGCGACCGAGGCGTATCCGGCCTTGTGCGCGTCCGGTCCGGTCTGCCCGTATCCGGAGACCCGCACCAGGATGATGCCGCGGTTGCGGGCGCGCAGCGCGTCGTAGCCCAGCCCCCACTTCTCGAGTGTGCCCGGCCGGAAGTTCTCGACGATGATGTCGCTGCGCTCGACGAGGTCGAGGAACAGCTCACGCCCCTCGGGTACGCGCAGATTCAGGGTGACGGCCTTCTTGTTCCGCGCGTGCACCGTCCAGAAGAAGTGGTGACCGTCGAGTTCGGCCTGGCCCCAGGTACGCAGCGGGTCCGGCGCGCCGGGCGGTTCGATCTTGACGACGTCGGCGCCCATGTCACCGAGGAGACGCCCGGCGAACGGGCCCGAGATCAGTGTCCCGACCTCGATGACCCGGATGCCGTCGAGAGGCCCGGTGGGCCGACTCATCGCGCTCCCGCCAGGTCGTGGCGGATCAGCCAGTCGGTGACGATGCCGACCGCTTCGCGGAGCTGCTCGCGCTGATCGGGTCCGGCGTAGTAGTGGTTCGCCCCGGTGATCTCGTACATCTCCTTGTCCGGGTGTCCGATGGCTTCGAAGATCCTGCGCGTATGGCTGGGCGTGCAGGCGTCATCGGCCAGGTTACCGATCACCAGCGCCGGCACCGCGATATCGGGACCGCATTTCACGGCGTCGCCGTGCGCGTCGTCGTAGCTCCACTGGGACAGCCAGCTGCGCAGCGTGCAGAACCGGGCCAATCCGACGGGGCTCATGTTCACCACCTGGGGATCGCCCAGGTAGCACGTGCCGGGCTTGCGCTCGTTGGGGTCCACCGCGGGATCGAGCCAGCGCGGGTCGGCCATCGTGCCGTGCACGACGAACGCGAACTCGTCATCCGGGCGCCCTGCCGCCTTGAGTTCGGCGAGCTTGTCCTTGACCCACGCGGTGATGCGCCGGTTCCGGGCGATCTGCGCGTCCCGGTACCGCGCGAGGAACTCGGCGGTGTACGGCGGCTGGTTCGGGTTGTCCGGGTTGTACAGATCCAGCTCCGGGTCCCGTTTGGTCGGCTCCGACTCGTCGAGGATGGACGCGTCGAGCCACTCGGTCATCGTCCCGTGGCGGCTGATGTGCGCGGCCAGCAACATGATTGCGTCCGCGGGGATCAGCCCCAGCTTGGTCAGATCCGGTCCGTCCCCGGACGGACTCGAGGTGACGGTCGGGTTCTGGGCCTGCTGTTGGTAGAACGCCGACAGGGAACCGCCGCCGCTCCAGCCGGCCAGCACCACCTTGCTGTAGCCGAGACGGTTCTTCGCGTCCTTGATGCACTCGCCGAGGTCTTCGACCACCTTCTCCATCAGCAGCGCCGAGTCGGTGCCCCGGAAGCGGCTGTTGCAGTAGATGACATGGTGTCCGGCGCGGGCGAGGGCGTTGATCATCGGCAGGTATGCGCCGCCGCCGATCGGGTGCATGAACACCAGCACGGTATCGGACTCCACCGTCTTGGGTCTGAGGAGGTAACTCTCCAGCACCACCAATTCGGCAACCCCGCCGTACACGTCGCGGACACTCGAGTTGTTCTGATAGGCAACGAGATACGGAATACGGTCGTAATCGTGCTTCACCGGCGCCGCGGCGGTCATGCGTGCGGACCCAGGTCGTTGGCCAGGATCTCCGCCGAGGGCACCAGCCGACGCCGGGTGTCCACGGCGATGACCTGCCAGTCGACCGAGGTGTAGTCGTCGAACTTGCGGCGGGCGCGTTCCCTGGCCTTCTCCGGTGCTCCGTGGTGAATACCTTGCGGCGCATGGGAAATGAGCCCGGGGGGCATCGGGATCCCGTAGAGGGATCCGCCGTGGAAGAACGCGATCTCGTCGAAGTCGACGTTGCGGTGATACCAGGGGGTGCGCTCGGTGCCCGGCACGCCTTCGGCGGGCTTGGGCAGGAAGTTCATGATGTACACGCCGGTGGCCTGCATGAACAGATGCACTGTGGGCGGGAGGTGGACGCTGTCGGAGGTGACGACGTTGTAATCGGCGATGTTGAACGTGAACGCGAAGTTGTCGCCGCGCCACCCTTCGACGTCGAGCGGATGGTGTTGGTAGAACAGCGAAGTCTTGCCGACACCGTCGATGGGCGCGTGGATCAGGCGCACCTCGTACTCTCCGTCGCGCTGCGGACCTTCTCCGGTGTCCAGCGGTTGCGGGTCGGGGATGACCGCCAGTGTCGGGTCGAACGGGAAGTGGCGCCCGAGCTGCCCCGCCGGCGGCACCCGGAACTCGTCGGTGGCCTGCACCATCAGCCAGGTCGACGGCTCGTCGGGCACCTGCCGCCACGTGCACGCCTTGGGCAGATAGACCCAGTCGCCCTTGCGGTAGGGCAGCGGACCGAACTCGGTCTCCAGCACCCCGGATCCCTCGTGCACGAACGACAGCAGATCCCCGTCGATGTAGCGAGCGAAGAAGGGCATCGGTTCGGCGCGGCGAGAAAGCAACACCTGACAGTCCTCGTTGGAGAACATCAGCAGGGGCCCGCCGTCGGCGTCGGTGGCGTCAGAGGGCTTGAGCTCGCTGGACAGGACGTCCAGGGGGCGCAGCGGGCCGACCGCGCGGAACGCGGTGGGATCCTCGCGCCGGTAGAGGTTGGCGGTCCGGCCGGTGAATCCGCCGCGGCCTAGCTCGTCGTCTTTCTGGCCTTCGAGGTCGGCGTGAGCTCGTCTGGGGGTCTTGCCTTTTCGCAGGTGAACAAACGACTCCATGCATCCTCCTGTCGACCAAAAGTAAAACTGACTTTACTTTTGTGTGGCGGGCGGGTCAATGGGGTGGCGGGCGTCGGGCTGACGAGTGTGGGTCGATGGCGCGTGCGGTCGTCGAGTGTGCGTCGGCGGCGGCATCGGGCCCGAATTCCCGCCCTCGGTGCACACTCGGCGACCGCACTCAGTTGTGGAGGTCGACGCGCACCGTCAACAGATTGGTGCCGAACGTGCGCACTCCGAAGCTGTTCAGCGACGGCAGGGTGCGCAGGCGTGCCTCGGCGTCGTCGTCGGGCAGCAGGTGCGCGGTCCCGCGGTGCCAGCGGCCGTTGACGCGGACCCGCACTGACGGGTTGGCCTGAATGTTGCGGATGTACTGCGATCGTTCACCGAACTCCGAGACGAACCAGAACTCATTGCCGATGCGCTTGCCGCCGAGCGGCGTCTGCCGGGGGAGACCCGATTTGCGGCCGGTGGTTTCGAGCAGCGTCTGAAAAGGCATGCGGCCCATCACCTGATTACCGACGTACTTCTGAAAGACCTTGGTGACGCGGTCACGCAGGTTGTCGGCCATCGGCAGGCTCCTCTTTCGCTCACACCATCGCGGTGCGGGGGATCTTGGCGCCGATGCTCAGGGCGCCGGCGAGTTCTCGGCTGGTGTCGTAATCGAACACCACATGACCACAAATCACGTCGACATCGCGTTTGATCCGCTGCAGGGGATTGTTCAGGAAGTGCGCGCCCGCGCCGGACGCGCCGAGGAGATCGGTGATCACTGCGCGTGCTTCATGGACGATGTGCGCGGCCGCCAAGCGGGCCTGGCCGCGCTCGGCGCGGGAGACCGAATCGCCGGCCGTCACGGTCGTCTCGATCCGGCCGACGGTGTCGTCGAGCAGTGCGCGCAACGCCCGCAACCGCACGAGCGCTTCCCCGAGGCGGATCGACGCCGCGGGTTTGTCCTTCTGCATGACGCCTTCGTAGGCCAGGAAGCGCTGCGAGAGGCGTTCGGCGAAGATCTCGGCGGCGCGTTCGGCACTGCCCAGCGCGGGCATGGCCGCCAGCAGCGCCAACGCCGGAACCATCGGCCAGCGGTAGGCGGCGGCGTCGTGCAGGGCCGCGCCCGGCGCGGTACCGCCGTAGATGTCGACCACCTCGACGAGTCGGTGCGCCGGCACGAACACGTCCTCGATCACGACATCGTTGGAGCCGGTGGCCCGCATGCCGTCGGTGTGCCAGACGTCTTCGATGCGCACGTCGGTGATCGGCAGCAGGGCCAGGACCGGGTAGATGGATGCCGGGTTGCCGGGTTCGCGTTCGCACAGCGCGCCGACCATGATCCAGTTGCCGTGCATCACCCCGGTCGCCCACGACCACCGGCCGGTGACCCGGATCCCGCCGGCGCAGGTGACGCCGCGGCCCGTCGGCGCCAGCGGAGCCGGCGCCAGGAAGGGGCGGGTGGCGAACGCCTCGGCCTGGGCCTGCTCACTGAACAACGCCAGCATCCAGTTGTGCAGCGCGTAGAAGCCGAGAGTCCACGCGCTCGACGCGCACCCGTGGGCCATGCGGCGCACGGGGTCGAGGATCGCGGGAAACGGTGCCTCGAGACCGCCATATCGGGCAGGGACAAGCAGGTCGAAGAATCCGGTCGCGGCGGCTTCGGCGACGGTCTCGGCGGGCATTCGGCGCTGACGCTCGCCGTCGTCGGCCCGCTCGGCCAGTCGCGCGATGAAGTCGTCGGTGATCACCGGGGGCATGCGGCGGAAATTACCATACCTTTTGGTATGGATCGGGTCAGCGGCGCTCGAAGAGCACGTCGAGGAAACGTTCGTGCCGAGCAGTCGCGCTCTCCACGGGCGGTTTCGCCGACAGGTGCAGGAAGCCGATACCGGCTGCAAATGTCGCATCGGCTCGCACGTCGGCCTCGTCGCCCGTGAAACCGGCGTCGACGAAGGCCTGCCGGACCGCGGCGAGCACCAGCGAATCGGCGGCGCGCACACTCTCGGCGACCGCCGGGTCGATCCGGGCCCATTCGCGCATGGCGCGTTCGAGGTTCCACTGCCGCGCGCTGAGCAGCGTGGCCATCATGGCCGACAGCCGCTCGCGGGGCGGGAGTCCGGCGAGGTCGGCGAAGTGGCTGCGGTCGCGGTCGCGCAGTTGCGCCCACGTGGTCACCAGCGCCCTGCGGTAGGTGGCCATGTCGGCGAAGTGCCAGTAGAAGCTGCCCTTGGTCACGCCGAGACGCGCGCACAGACGGTCGAGTTTGAGGGCTCTGCTGCCTTCGTCGGCCAGGACGGCGTAGCCGGCGTGGATCCAGTCGTCGGCTGAACGTCTGCCCGGACTCGCCGGTCGCGCGGTCATTCGCGGAGCGTACTGAAATGGCGGGTGGTGACGTCGTGACAGGCGAACAGCAGGCCGGAAAGCCCTGCGCAATCCCCGGGATACAGGGGCGGTGCGCGGCCCTTTCCGCGCCGGGCTATAGTTTGCCTTTTCGCAGGCAGAGCGACTTTTGACAGCATCGGACTTTTGCCTGTCGGGGTCGCATGTTTTACTGCAACGGCTACAACTGAAGATTTCTCGGTTTTACTTCGCCGCCAATTGGCGGATTCGAAGCGGCGTGACAGCGCAGTGAAGACATCGCTGGGTCGTCCCCAGGCATCCCGAGAATCCCAGACAGGCCGCGCATGCGGTTACCGGAAGATGGATGGATTGACGGTATGAGACTTCTTGACAGACTTCGTGGGCCTTGGGCGCGCCGCCTCGGTGTTGCGGCCATCGCCACGGCCCTGCTGCCGGGTGTGGTCGGCATCGCCGGTCAGTCGGCGACCGCCGGCGCCTTCTCCCGGCCGGGCTTGCCGGTCGAGTACCTGATGGTGCCCTCGGCCGGCATGGGTCGCGACATCAAGGTGCAGTTCCAGAGCGGCGGGCCCAACTCGCCGGCCGTGTACCTGCTGGACGGCCTGCGTGCGCAGGAGGACTTCAACGGCTGGGACATCAACACCCAGGCCTTCGAGTGGTACCTGGACTCCGGTCTCTCGATCGTGATGCCGGTGGGCGGCCAGTCGAGCTTCTACTCCGACTGGTATGCCCCGGCCCGCAACAAGGGCCCGACGGTCACCTACAAGTGGGAGACCTTCCTGACCCAGGAGCTGCCGCAGTTCCTGGCCTCGCAGCGCCAGGTCAAGCCGACCGGTAACGCGGCGGTCGGCCTGTCGATGGCCGGCTCGGCCTCGCTGATCCTGTCGGTGTACCACCCCGAGCAGTTCACCTATGCCAGCTCGATGTCGGGCTTCCTGAACCCCTCGGAGGGTTGGTGGCCCTTCCTGATCAACATCTCGATGGGTGACGCCGGCGGCTTCAAGGCCGACGACATGTGGGGCAAGACCGAGGACCCGAACAGCGCCTGGAAGCGCAACGACCCGATGGTTCAGATCCCGCAGATCGTGGCCAACGGCACCCGCATCTGGATCTACTGCGGCAACGGCCAGCCGAACGAGCTCGGCGGCGGCGACCTGCCCGCCACCTTCCTCGAGGGTCTGACCATCCGCACCAACGAGACCTTCCGCGACAACTACCTCGCCGCGGGCGGCACCAACGGTGTGTTCAACTTCCCGAACAACGGCACGCACAACTGGGCGTACTGGGGCCGGGAGCTGCAGGCCATGAAGCCGGACCTGCAGGCACACCTGCTCTGACACACGGCTGATCCGAAGCCCCCGGTCGCGATTCGCGGCCGGGGGCTTCGGCATTGGGCCGACCTTTCGCCGACTGGGTTTCGTCCCACTCGGTGCTGGCTAGTGTGGCGTCATGACCGAAATCAACGCGATGGTGGCCCACGAGGACGCGGACGGCGACATCGTCCTGCGGCAGGAGGTTCTCCCCGAGTCGGCGCTGCCGGACGGAGATGTCACCATCGGTGTCCAGTACTCCGGCGTCAACTACAAAGACGCACTGGCCGTCACCCCGAAAGCCGGGGTCGCCCGCGGCTATCCTCTGGTTCCCGGCATCGACGTCGTCGGGACGGTCACCGCGAGTTCGTCACCGGACTTCGAGGTCGGTGACACCGTGATCGCACACGGTCAGGACATCGGAACCGGGCGGCACGGCGGATATGCGCAGACCGCCCGCTATCCGGCCGATTATCTGGTCAAACTCACCGCGACCACCGCCGCGGACGCCGCGGCGATCGGCACGGCAGGATTCACCGCAGCGTTGAGCGTCGAGGCGGTGCGTGCACACGTCGCGCCGGGTGACGGACCGGTCCTGGTCACCGGCGCCACCGGTGGTGTCGGCAGCATCAGCGTCGATCTGCTCGCAGCGCTGGGCTACGAGGTCGTCGCGTCGACCGGCAAGCGTGACGCACACGATCTGCTGCGCGAACTCGGCGCCGCCGAGGTCATCGATCGGATCCCCGGACCGGACGACAAGTTACGGCCGCTGGGCAAAGCGCACTGGGCGGCGGTGGTGGACTGCGTCGGTGGCAAGACCCTGGCCCATGCGTTGAGCACCATGAAATACGGTGGCGTGGCGGCGATTTCCGGGCTGGCCGGTTCTCCCGATCTGCCGACGACGGTGATGCCGTTCATCCTGCGCGGCGTGACCCTCGCCGGCATCGATTCGGTGCTGCTGCCGGTCGAGAAGCGCCGTCAGACGTGGCAGCAGATCGAATCCGAGCTGCGTCCCCGTCATCTGGCGCGCATCACCACCGATGTGCAGGTGCGCGACGTCGACCGGGTGCTCAAGACCATCATCGGCGGAGGCGTCACCGGCCGGACCCGCGTCGTCGTGCACGACGGATTCTGATCCAGTCGTGCACGACGGATTCTGATCCAGTCGTGCACGACGGGTTCTGATCAGCCCACCGGCAGGATGCGGCACGGCACGCCGTTGACCACCTGGGTGTTGCTCGGAACATCGACCCGCTCAACGGGATTGAGCGTGTTGACGTTCACGCCGGGATGGGCGTTCGCCACGTCGAGCCGGGTGCCGTCGACCCCGTGACCCCAACCGTGCGGAAGGGACACCACCCCCGCGGCCATGTCCTCGGTCAGTTCGGCGACCACGCGCACCGATCCCTCGGTCGTCGACACCTCGACGTACTGACCGTCGCGCACTCCGCAGCGTGCGGCATCGTCGGGGTTGATCAGGAGCGTGCAGCGATCCCGGCCACGCATCAGCCCCGGCACGTTGTGCATCCAGGAGTTGTTCGACCGCAGGTGCCGCCGACTGGTCAGCACCAGCGGTTCGGCCGGCCGGTCGATGCGCTCGAGCAGTCGGGGGATGTCGGCGGCGAACAGCGGATGCATCAACTCGATCCGGCCCGACGGCGTCGTCAGCACGTCGCGCAGCCGGCCACCTTCGAGTTCGGCGAGCCGAAGCCCGTCGGGGTGGCGGCGCACTGTCTCCAGCGTGAGCCCGTCCGCGCGTCGGCCCAGGTCGTCGCCCCACGGACCGACACGGATACCGAGGTCGACCAGGCGTTCTGGCCCAACGCCTTTCAGCGTGCCGAAGACCTCGGCGGGGTCGCGGCCGGACAGCGGAGTGTCCGCCGACTGGCATGCGGTGTAGATGATTCCCTGGGTGTACAGATCGTCCATCGCCGTCACATCGACGTCTGGCACCGGAGTGCCGACCAGTGCGCCGGCCAGACGCAGCAGGATCTCCCACTCCGTCGGGCGATCGGGTGAGGTGGGGAACACCGGCTCGGACCACTTCACGCACGAGGCAAGCGAATACATCCAGTACAGGTCGTCGCTGTGGGGCCGTTCCAGGGGCGACAGCCCCGGTAGGACGACGTGCGCGTGCCGCGTGGTTTCGTTGAGCCAATTGTCGATGGCGATCATCGCGTCGAGATCGCGAAGCGCGGCGTCGAGGCGACCGGCTCCCGGCGCCGAGATCGCCGGGTTCCCCGCCACGGTGATCAACGCGCGGATCCGCCCATCGCCCGGGGTGGTGATCTCCTCGGCCAGGCAGCTGACCGGGAACTGTCCCAGGACCTCGGGGATCCCGCGGACTCGGCTGCGGAACCGACCGAACCGCCACCCGGGCGCATCCTGGTCGGGTGGCTTCATGAACATCGGTGACCACACCGCAGGCTTGGGGAACACCGCGCCGCCCAGGCGGTCGACCGCGCCGAGGGCCACGTTGACGACGAACACCAGCCAGGTGGTCAGCGTGCCGAATTCCTGTGTGCATGCGCCGATTCGGCTGTACAGCACCGGGTTTGCGGCAGCGGCGAGTTCGGTGGCCAGCCGTCGGATCGTGTCGGCGGGGACACCCGTCGCCGGGGCCACCCGCTCCGGGGGGAACTGCGCCGACAGTGCGACGGCGTCGTCCAGTCCGTCGACCAGGCCTGCCAGATGGGCGGGGCGGCGGATCATGTCTTGCTCCGCCAGCGTGTGTAGAACGGCGAACAGCAGCAGCGCGTCGGTGCCCGGCCGCACCGGGATCCACTGCGATGCGCGTTGCGCCGTCTCGGTGCGGCGCGGATCGACCACGACCACGGTGCCGCCGCATCGCCGGATGGCCGTCAGCCGGCCCATGATGTCGGGAGCCGACAGCATCGAACCCTGCGACGCAGCGGGATTGGCGCCCAGGATCACCAGATGGTCGGTGCGGTCCAGATCGGGAACCGGCGAGTTCCACATGCCGCCGAACAGCAGTGTGCTGACCACGTTGAGCGGCCACTGGTCCACGGTGCCGGGGGAGTAGTAGGCGCCCATGCCGGCCGCCCCACCCATCCCGACGAGCGCGCCGACATACGTCGCCAGGCCGAGGTTGTGCGCGACCGGGTTACCGATGTAAACCGTGGCCACCGCGGCCCCATGGCGTTCGAGCACCGGGCGAAGCACCCGTTCGGTTTCGGCGTAGGCGTCGTCCCAGGACACCTCGTCGTGGCCACCGGATCGGTTGCGCACCAGCGGCTTTCGTAGCCGATCCGGGTCGTCGTGCAGTTGAGACAGCGACGCGCCTTTCGGGCACAGGTGCCCGCGCGACCACACGTCGTCGGGATTGGCCCGGATATCGCGGACCGCGCCGCCGTCGACGGTGACCCGCAAACCGCACATCGCCTCGCACAGCGGACAGGTGATCCGATGCTCCACTGGCGCACCGTAGCAAGCGGTGCGCCCGAATTACTTCAGTTCGGCGGAGGTCAGTCCGAGCAGTCGGCGAGCCACCACCAGCTGCTGGATCTGCTGCGTGCCCTCGAAGATGTCGAGAATCTTCGAGTCGCGCGCCCACTTCTCCAGCAGCGTCTCCTCCGAATAGCCGGTGGTTCCGGCCATCTCGACGGCCTTGAGGGTGATGTCGCTGGCCACCCGGGCGGCCTTGGCCTTGCCCATCGAGGCTTCCTTGGAGTTCGGGATCCTGTTGTCGGCCTGCCACGCCGACCGCACGGTCAGCAGGTAGCCGGATTCCCACTCGGCTTCCATGCGGAGGAACTCCGCGGCCGCGGCGCTCTGGGCGTGCGCGGGCTTGTCGTAGGAGATCTCGATGCCGGCGTCGGTGAGGATCTTGCGCAGATCCTCCAACGCCGCTCGCGCGACTCCGACCGCCATGGCCGCCACGATGGGCCGGGTGTTGTCGAAGGTCTCCATGACCCCGGCGAAACCCTTCTCCACGTGGATCTCCGGGTCGCCGAGCAGGTTTTCTTTCGGGATGCGCGCATTGTCGAAGCGGATCACCGCGGTGTCGGAGGCCTTGATGCCGAGCTTGTGCTCGAGACGTTCGACCGTGACACCCGGATGCTCGCGCGGCACGATGAACGATTTGATCGCCGCGCGGCCCTTCGACTTGTCCAGCGTTGCCCACACCACGATGTGGGTGGCGCGTGAACCGGCGGTCACGAAGATCTTCTCGCCGTTGATGACGTACTCGTCGCCGTCGAGCACCGCCGTGGTGGACACCGCCGCCGAGTCCGATCCGAAGCCGGGTTCGGTGATGGCCATGGCGGCCCACACACCCTTGCCGAGGCGCTCAAGTTGCTCGGGGGTGGCCACCGACGAGATCGCGGCGTTGCCCAGCCCCTGCCTGGGCACCGACAACAACAGGGCGACATCGCCCCACGAGATTTCCAGCGCGTTGAGCAGCGCGGACATGTTGGCGCCGTTGACGTTGGCCTTCTTCTCGTCCTCGGTGGCACCGACGAACGCGTCGGTCCCGGCGAACGAGATCGTCTTGGCTTCCGAGATGCCCTCGAACAGGTCGGCGAGGGTGTCGAGCTCAACGGGGTAGGCGTGTTCTTTCAGGTCGTACTTGCGGGAGATCGGCCGAATCATCTGGGCTGCACCCTGATGGCCCTTCTCGATGACCGCCTGCAGTTTCTTCGGCATCTCCAGGTTGATTGCCATGTCAGTCTCTTTTCGCGTGTGCGGGGGAAGTCCGGGTTTGGTCGGGTCGACGCGCCACTCAGAGGACGACGACGCCCTCGGCGACGCCGATGGCACGGAGGTCGCGGTACCAGCGTTCGACCGGGTGCTCCTTGGTGTAGCCGTGGCCGCCGAGCAGCTGCACGCCGTCCAGGCCGATCTGCATGCCCTTGTCGGTGGCGATCCTCTTGGCCAGGGCGGCTTCGCGGGTGAACGGCAGACCCTGCTCGGCGCGGGCGGCGCCGCGCCAGGTGATCAGCCGCAGCCCGTCGAGTTCGATCGCGATGTTGGCGCACATGAACGCCACCGACTGCCGGTGGGCGATCGGCTCGCCGAACGCGTGGCGCTCCTTGATGTAGGGGATGACGTAGTCGAGCACGGCGTGCGATGTGCCGACGGCCAGCGCGGCCCAGCCCAGTCGCGACAGCGCGATCGCCTCGGAGTAGATCTGGGCGTACTCGGCCTCGCCGGCCTCCTCCTCACCGAGACGCGCGCTCAGCGGCACGGTCACGTTGTCGAGTTGCACCCGTCCCAGCGCGGCGGCGCGGATGCCCATGCTCGGGTCGGCCTTGACGGTCAGGCCCTGGGTCGCCGATTCGACGATGAACAATGCGGGCCTGCCGTTGAGCGCAGCGGCGACGATGAACAGCTCGGCGTCGGCGGCGGCCGGCACCAGCGACTTGACCCCGTTGAGCCGGTATCCGCTGGGTGTGCGGACCGCCGTGGTCTTCAGCTCGGTGGGATCGAACAGCGGCTGCGGCTCGGCGATCGCGAGGCAGGCCTGCGGCACGTTCTCGCCGGCGAACTCTTTGAGATAGGTGGCCTGTTGGTCGGCGCTGCCCCAGTGGGTCAGCGCGGAGGCGACGCCGCCGGGAGCCAGGATGGGCAGCGCCAGACCCATGTCGCCGTACGCGAGTGCCTCGGCCACCAGGGCGTTGGTGACGGTGCTGCGGTGTTCGGCGATGCCGTCGAAGTCTTCGGGGATGTTGATGGCCGTGATGCCGAGCTCGGCGGCCTTGGCGATCAGGTCCGAGGGATGGGACGCGGCGTTGTCGGCGTCGCGCGCGGCGGGGCGCAGGATCTCCTCGGCGAACTCCTCGACCGTCGCGACGATCATCTTCTGGTCATCGTCGGGAGTCAGGTCGAACAGGTCCGAGCCGCCGGGCTTGAGCCGGGTCGCCGGCTTGCCGAGCCCCTGGATGCGCTTGAACTGTCGGGTGGATGCGCCGGCGGCCGAGAACGCCTGCTTCACGCCGTAGCGCAGACCGCGGTTCAGCGGGTCGCGCAGGTTGTACTTGTCCAGGAAATCCTGACCCAGCAGGGGCGTGATCAGGGCCAGTCCGATGTCGGTGGCCGAAAGCTTGTGCTTCTGCAGGCCGACAGCGCTCTCGTGGGCGCCGCGCTTGGCCGGCACGGTATTGGTCATGGTCAGCTGCCTTCGTCGTGTGTCGAAGAAGCGTGAGATACGCAACTGACTCCAGAGTAAGGTATGCGAACTGACTTCAGAGTAAGGTCGGCCGCTTTGTAATGGACTTCACAACCGCCGAGCAAACTCCTGTCAGGGCGTCAAGGCGTCGAGGACTGCCGCGTGCAGTCGCCCGTTGGTGGCCACGGCACTGCCGCCGTGCGGGCCGGCGTCGCCGGCCAGATTGGTGAACCGCCCGCCGGCCTCCCGCACCAGTATGTCCAGCGGTGCCAGGTCCCACAGCTTCACCTCGGGCTCCACGGCGACATCCACCGCGCCCTCGGCGACCAGGCAGTAGGACCAGAAGTCGCCGTAGCCGCGCACCCGCCACACCGCGTCGGTCAACGCGAGGAACCTCGATCGTCCGTCTTCCCACCCGGTCGTCAGATCCGAGTACGACAGACTCGCCGAACCCAGATCGTCGACCCCGGACACCGCGATCCGGCGGGTCTGCCCGCCGAACGACGTGAACGCACCCTGCCCCTCGGCGGCCCACCACCGGCGTCCCAGCGCAGGAGCGCTGACCACGCCCACGGTCGGGGCGCCCTCCACCAGCAACGCGATCAGTGTCGCCCACACCGGAACACCGCGCACGAAGTTCTTCGTCCCGTCGATCGGATCGATCACCCACTGCCGGCCGACGAAGTCCTTCCGGCCGCCGAACTCCTCGCCGAACACCGAGTCCCCGGGCCGAACGGTCGCCAGCCGGTCGCGCAGCAGCTTCTCCGCATCGAGGTCGGCGTCGGTGGCCGGTGACAGGTCGGGCTTGGTCTCCACACGCAGATCGAGCGCGCCGAAACGCTGCATCGTCAACGCATCGGCCTCGTCGGCCAACGCAAGCGCCAACTCGAGATCGTCTTCACGCGCGGGAGTGCTCATGTGCTCGTCCTACCATGGCCAGATGGTTGAACTCGCGATCATGCTGCTGATCGTCGGTGCCATCGCCCTGCTCGCCGCGCCGTGGATCATGCGCCGGCGCGGGGTGGGCAACGACTGGGTGCCGGGAACGCTGCTGGTCACGGGCGTCAGCCCGCGTCCCGACGGGGTGGACGGCGAACAGTTCGTGACGATCACCGGCGTGATCAACGGCCCGACGGTCAACGAATACACCGTCTACGCGCGCCTGGCGCTGGATGTCTCCAGCTGGCCGAGCATGGGTCAGCTGTTCCCGGTGATGTACTCGCCGGGCAACCCCGAGAAGTGGGCGTTCGCCCCCACCGAGCCGCAAGAGCCGCAGCAGCAGCCGCCCGGACCGATGCCGTGACCCGCCGCTAGTCGTGCCCGACCACGCGCAGCATCTCCGCGACGCTGCTCAACTTTACTCTCGGTCGGCCCGATCCCTGCCCGGCGTGACGCTCGTACTCGTCGATCAGTTTCCACTGCTCGTTGGTGACCAGCCTGGGTTGGCGCTGCTGTAGCCACCGGTGCAGCTGGTCCGCGTGGTCGGCGCCGAAGTCGGCCAACTCGGCGTCCCCCAGATCGCGGAGCAGCGTGTCGACGGTGTCCTGGGAGTCCTTCTTGTTGCTGCCGATCACCCCGGTGGGCCCGCGCTTGATCCAGCCGACGACGTACGCGTTGCGCGATCCCTCGACCTTGCCGTCGACGTGCGGAATGGTGCCGGACCGCTCGTCGAACGGCAGGCCCGGCGTGGGAACCCCGCGGTACCCGACCGCGCGGACCACGAGTTGCGCTGGCACCTCCTCGCGTTCACCGGTGTCCTTGGCCACGACCCGCCCGTCGGCGCCGGTGACGAGCTCGTTGCGACCCAACACGATCGACTCGACCTTCCCGTTGCCGCGGATCTCGATCGGGGACGTGCGGAACCGGAACACGATGCGCCGCTTGGCGTGGTCCGGGGTGAGGTCGGCGTAGCCACGCAGCACCTTGATGTTGTTGCGGACGGTCTTGCCGGCCGCCTCGAGATCCTCCTCGGTGATGTCGGCGAAGTCGTCGGGGTCGACGATGATGTCGACCTCGCCGAGGCCCTCCAACGCGCCGAGCTCGCGGAGCTCCAGTGTCGTGAACGGTGCCTGCAGCGGCCCCCGCCGACCGATGACCAGCACCTCCTCCACCCCGCGGGCGTGCAGAGGGTCCAGCGCGTGGTCGGCGATGTCGGTGCCGGCCAGCACGTCGGGGTCACTGACCAGGATGCGGGCCACGTCGATGGCGACGTTGCCGTTGCCGACCACCACCGCGCGACCGGCGGAGATGTCGGGAGCCATCTCCTGGAAGTACGGATGGGCGTTGTACCAGCCGACGAAGTCGACCGCCGCCACGCTGCCCGGCAGGTCCTCGCCGGGGATGCCGAGCTCGCGGTCGGACTGGGCGCCGATCGCGTAGATCACCGCGTCGTACTTGTCTGCGAGTTCGTCGGGATGGACATGGCTGCCGATCTCGATGTTGCCGAAGAACCGGAAGCGCGGATCGTTCGACGTCTTCTCGAACTGAGCGCTGATCGACTTGATCTTGGGGTGGTCCGGAGCCACACCGGAACGGACCAGACCCCACGGGGTCGGCAACATCTCGAGCATGTCGACCCGGACGTCGCGCTGCGAGTCCGAGTCGGCGGATTTCAACAACGATGCCGCGGCGAAGTACCCGGAAGGTCCTGAGCCGACGATCGCCACGTGGTACGGGCGCAATGGAGGCATTCCGATCGCTACCTATCGTCAAGAACTGTCACTGCCCGGACGCGCGCAAGGGGCTGTCGCGTCGCGGCCGGGATGGCACCCCGATGCTAGAACGCCGAGGCCGCCGGCCGGTGCTGATTGGCATGTCGTGCCGGAAAGTCCCATTCGGCGGCGACCGATCAGCCGGCGACGGCGTGCGCTGCGCTTCCGCGCGGGTGGGTACCCTGATGTCCCGTGGATCCCGACCGTCAATCCGATATCGCCGCCCTCGATTCCACGCTCACCACCGTGGAGCGTGTGCTGGATATCGAGGGGCTCCGCGGTCGTATCCGGCAGCTCGAACTCGATGCCTCCGACCCGAATCTGTGGGACGACCAGAGTCGCGCCCAAAAGGTGACCAGCGAGCTGTCGCACGCGCAGGGCGAACTGCGCCGCGTCGAAGACCTGCGGCGCCGCCTCGACGACCTACCCGTGCTCTACGAGCTGGCCTCCGAGGAGGAAGGCGCCGGCGGTGCCGAAGCCCTCGTCGAAGCCGACGCCGAACTCCAGCAGCTGCGTACCGACATCGAGGCCATGGAAGTGCGCACCCTGCTGTCCGGCGAGTACGACGAACGTGAGGCGCTGGTCAACATCCGCTCCGGCGCCGGCGGTGTGGACGCCGCCGACTGGGCCGAGATGTTGATGCGCATGTACATCCGGTGGGCGGAACAGCACGACTATCCCGTCGAGGTCTACGACACCTCCTACGCCGAGGAAGCGGGCATCAAGAGCGCGACGTTCGCGGTGCTCGCCCCCTTCGCCTACGGCACGTTGTCGGTCGAGCAGGGCACCCATCGGCTGGTGCGGATCAGCCCCTTCGACAACCAGGGCCGACGGCAGACGTCGTTCGCCGAAGTCGAGGTGCTGCCGGTCACCGAGACCACCGACCACATCGACATCCCCGAAAACGACATCCGCGTCGACGTGTACCGGTCCAGCGGCCCGGGCGGACAGTCGGTCAACACCACCGACTCGGCGGTGCGGCTCACCCACATCCCCACCGGCATCGTCGTCACCTGCCAGAACGAGAAGTCGCAGCTGCAGAACAAGGTGTCGGCGATGCGCGTGCTGCAGGCCAAGCTGCTGGAGCGCAAGCGGCTGGAGGAGCGCGCCGAGATGGACGCGCTGAAAGGCGACGGCGGCAGCTCGTGGGGCAACCAGATGCGCTCCTACGTGCTGCACCCGTACCAGATGGTGAAGGATCTGCGCACCGAGTACGAGGTCGGCAACCCGGCCGCGGTGCTCGACGGTGACATCGACGGGTTCCTGGAGGCCGGGATCCGCTGGCGGAACAGAAGAGATGACGAGTAGCGACGTCGCCTTGTCGCCGGGAATGGTGTGGCACAACTTCTGGCACGGCGACATCGGCGAGTGGATCCTGACCAAGGGCGTGGAGATCGCGCTTCTGGTCATCGGCGCGCTGCTCGCCGCGCGCTGCATCAGCTGGGGTTCGCGCAAGGTGACCCGCCGGCTGGAGGAGGGCTTCCAGACCGGGGATCGGCTGGTGCGCTCGGAAGCCTCCAAACACCGCCAGGCCGTGGCGTCGGTGATCGAGTGGGTCGCCATCGTGCTGCTGTTCGTGGTGGTCGCCGTCCAGGTCACCAATGTCCTCAACGTCCCGATCGGGTCGCTGGTGGCGCCGGCCGCCGTGCTGGGTGCCGCGCTGGGTTTCGGTGCCCAGAAACTGGTGCAGGACCTGCTCGCCGGGTTCTTCATCATCACCGAACGGCAGTACGGCTTCGGTGATCTGGTCCAGCTGAGCATGGTCGGCGCACCGGAAGAGGCCGTGGGCACCGTAGAGGAGGTCACGCTGCGGGTGACCAAGCTGCGTACCGCCGACGGCGAGGTGTTCACCGTCCCCAACGGCAACATCGTCCGCTCGCTGAACATGTCGAAGGACTGGGCGCGCGCGGTGGTGGACATCCCGGTCCCGGTGACCGCCGACCTCAGCCGGGTCAACGATGTCCTGCAGGCCGTCGGCGAGAAGTCGATGGACGACCGCTACCTCAAAGATCTGCTGCTGGACCGTCCCTCGCTGATGGGCGTCGAGAGCATCGGATTGGACAACGTCAACCTGCGCATGGTGGCCCGCACGCTGCCCGGTAAGCAGTACGAGGCGGGGCGACGGTTGCGTGCGCTGGTTGTCGCCGCGCTCGGCCGCGAGGGCGTGGTGACAGCGACAGGCGCGGTGCCCGTCGTCGACACACTTCCGCCGGCCGGGGCCAAATCGGCGCCCGACGCCAAGCAGGGCGCGGGCGGGGAGCGTTAGCCCATGGCCAAGGTGAGAATCCGGGTGCCCTCGCACTTGTTCCGCGGGCGGGTCCGCACCTCGACCGTGGCGCTCGTCGTGGCCTTCATCGCGTTGTTCGCCGTGCAGCAGAACTACGAACCGCCGGAGAAACCGCTGCCGCCTCCGCAGCAGATGGTCCCGCCGGGGTTCGTGCCCGACCCCGACTACACGTGGGTCCCGCGCACCAACGTGCAGACCCGCGAGCCCGAGACCACGACGACGCGAACCACCACCACGACGCCGACCACCACCACGACGACCACGACGACCCCGACGACCACAACGTCGCCGTCGCCGGATCCGGCGAACCCGACCGTGCCGGGGATTCCGTCGGAGCCCACGACGACCGTCATCGACCCCGATGGACGCGGTCCGTTGGGTCCGCAGACATTCGTTCAGTCACCACCGGCCGACCCGACCGAGGAACCGGCACCCCCGTTGTTCCCCGGAGTCGTCCCCCCACCAGCTCCGGTCGCGCCGTAGCTGCCGGGCCCCGCAGCGTCTCACCGCTACACTGGCGTGCCGTGATGATCACCCTCGAGAACGTCTCCAAGCAGTACAAGTCGTCGGGACGTCCGGCGCTCGACAACATCTCGTTGAAGATCGACAAGGGTGAGTTCGTCTTCCTGATCGGACCGTCCGGATCGGGCAAGTCCACGTTCATGCGGCTGCTCCTCGCCGAGGAGAACCCGTCCTCGGGGGACATCCGGGTGTCGAAGTTCCACGTCAACAAGCTGTCGGGTCGGCACATCCCCGCGCTGCGTCAGGTGATGGGCTGCGTCTTCCAGGACTTCCGGCTGCTTCAGCAGAAGACGGTCTTCGAAAACGTCGCCTTCGCGCTCGAGGTCATCGGAAAACGTGCCGACACCATCAACCGGGTCGTGCCCGACGTGCTGGAAATGGTGGGCTTGTCTGGCAAGGCCGGCCGACTACCCGCCGAACTGTCCGGCGGCGAACAACAGCGCGTCGCGATCGCGCGGGCGTTCGTCAACCGGCCGCTGGTGCTGTTGGCCGACGAGCCGACCGGCAACCTCGACCCGGAGACCAGTAAAGACATCATGGACCTGCTCGAGCGGATCAACCGCACCGGGACCACGGTGCTGATGGCCACCCACGACCACCACATCGTCGACTCCATGCGTCAGCGGGTCGTCGAACTCGAACTCGGCCGGCTGATTCGCGATGAACAGCGCGGCGTCTACGGAATGGATCGCTAGTGCGCTTCGGCTTTCTCGTCAACGAAGTCCTGACCGGGCTTCGCCGCAACGTCACCATGACGGTCGCGATGGTCCTCACCACCGCGATCTCCATCGGGCTGTTCGGCGGCGGAATGCTGGTCGTGCGCCTGGCCGACCAGTCCCGGGCGATCTACCTGGACCGGGTGGAAAGCCAGGTCTTCCTGACCAACGACGTGTCGGCCAACGACCCCACCTGTGACGCCGACCCGTGCAAGGCGTTGCGGCAGACGATCGAGGACCGCCAGGACGTCCGGTCGGTGCGATTCCTCAACCGCGACGAGGCCTACGACGACGCGATCCGGAAGTTTCCGCAGTACGAGGACGTCGCCGGCCGCGATGCGTTCCCGGCCTCGTTCGTCGTTCGGCTCGAGGACCCCGAACAGCACCAGGCTTTCGACGAAGCCATGGTCGGCCAGCCGGGTGTGCTCAACGTCCTCAACCAGAAGGACCTGATAGACCGGTTGTTCGCAGTGCTCGACGGCATCAGCAACGTCGCGTTCGCGATCGCACTGGTGCAGGCCATCGGGGCGGTGCTACTGATCGCCAACATGGTCCAGGTCGCCGCGTACACCAGACGCACCGAGATCGGGATCATGCGGCTGGTCGGCGCCAGTCGGTGGTACACACAACTGCCGTTCCTGGTGGAAGCGATGCTGGCCGCACTGGTCGGTGTGGTGCTGGCGATCGTCGGTCTGATCCTGGTCCGGACGCTGTTCCTGGACAAGGCGCTCGACCAGTTCTATCAGGCCAACCTGATCGCCAAGGTCGACTACGCCGACATCCTCTTCTACTGCGCACCGTGGATGCTGCTCCTCGGCCTTGCCATGTCCGGGGTGACCGCCTACGTCACACTGCGTCTCTACGTGCGGCGGTAGGTCATGGCCAAGAAGGCGAAGGCGCCCAAGGACAGCAACAACCAGGTGGTGGCGACCAACCGCAAAGCACGCCACAACTATGCGATCCTCGACACCTACGAGGCCGGGATCGCGCTGGTGGGCACCGAGGTCAAGAGCCTGCGCGAGGGGCAGGCCTCGCTGGCCGACGCCTTCGCCACCGTCGACGACGGCGAAATCTGGCTACGCAACCTGCACATTCCCGAATATCACCACGGCAGCTGGACCAACCATGCGCCGCGTCGCAACCGAAAGCTGCTGCTGCATCGCCGTCAGATCGACACGCTGGTCGGCAAGATCCGCGACGGCAACCTCACACTGGTGCCGCTGTCGCTGTACTTCACCGGGGGGAAGGTGAAGGTCGAGTTGGCGCTGGCGCGCGGCAAGCAGGCCCACGACAAGCGGCAGGATCTGGCCCGCCGCGACGCGCAGCGTGAGGTGACGCGCGAACTCGGCCGCCGGGTCAAAGGCAAGACGACCTGATCGGGCTGCTGACGGCCCTGACCGCGGCACTGGGTTACGGCATCAGCGACTTCGTCGGGGGTATCGCCTCGCGCCGGGTCGCGGCGCTGCGGGTGGTGTTGATCTCCTACCCGGTGGCTCTCGTGCTGCTGACCGGCCTTGCCGTCGCCGTCGGTGGTCAGCTGACCGGGCCCGCGGTCGGCTGGGGCATGCTCGCCGGGGCGAGCCAGGCGCTCGGGGTGTGGTGGTTCTACGCGGCGCTGGGGGCGGGCCCCATCTCGGTGGTCTCCCCGTTGACTGCGGTACTGGTGGCTGCGGTCCCGCTGTCGGTCGGTGTGGTTCTGGGCGAGCGGCCGAGCCTGCTCGCCGGTGCCGGCATGCTCGTCGCGCTGGTTGCGGTCGCCCTGGTGAGCCGCGAGGTCAATGACGACGACGCGCGACGACGGCGGTTCACGGTCATGGTGGCGTGGTTGACCGTGGGCTCGGGTGTGGCCTTCGGCATGAACGTCGTGCTGCTCGACCAGGTACCGGTCGAGGCGAAGCTCTGGCCGTTGGTGCTGGGACGCTTGGCTGCCACTGCAATCGTCGTGTCGGTCGCTGTGGCGACGGCGAACTTCGTGCTGGAGCGGGGGATACCGCTGCGGTTGGCGCTGCTGGCCGGCGTGCTCGACACCGTCGCCAATGTGGCGACGCTGCTGGCCCTGCAGTCGTCGATGTTGTCGCTGGCAGGTGTGCTGATCGCGCTCTACCCGGCCGCGACGGTGGTGCTGGCGATTGCGGTGCTGCGGGAGCGGGTAAGTCGCTGGCAGGCGATCGGCATGGTCTTGGCTCTCGCATCCGTCGCGATGATCGCGGCTGGTTAGCCCACGTCGACCGAGCAAGCCGATGTGTCGGCGCCACAGGGGGGAGGGGACCGGTGGCACCTCGGGTCAGACGACCGCGGCTCGTTCTGATTGCCGGCGTATCCGCGCTGGCTGTGATCAACGCGTTGGCGCTGTGGGGCGACGAGGTGGCCGAGCGTGGAGAAGCGGTCCTGCAGGTCGCCACCGCGCTCGGCGCGGCGGTCTGCGGGATGTGGGCTGCCCGGCGCGTCCGCGGCCTGGCCCGGTGGTGGCGACTGCTCTTTGTCGGGGCGCTGCTGACGTGGGCCTTCGGTCAGGTGCTGTGGGCGGCCTGGGACCTCGAGGCGGCACCCGTGGTGAATCGGGTCTCGTTCCTGCTGATGCCCGTTCTTGCGATGGGATCGTTGGTACTGCTGCTGCGTTCCAGCGGTCCGGTCACCTGGCCGACCGAGAGTCCGCTGCGCCACCCGTTGGTCGCCAACGTGCTCGACGGAATCGTGGCGGGCCTGTCATTCCTGGCTCTGGCGGTTCTCGGTGACTTCGGCACCACGGCGATGGACCCCGGTCCGGAGCCCGATGTGCCGATCCTCAACGTGGTGTTCGCCTTCGCCGAACTGGTCGTGGTGGCCGTCGTCGTGGGCATCATCATGATCTGGGAACCCGGGCGGCCCTACCGCCAGAATTTCCTGCTCCTGGCCACGGGCCTGCTGATCATGGCGACCTGCGACCGGCTCGTCGCCTACTTCCGGTCGGTCGGTGGCGCAGAGATCGGCACGTACGGCGCAATCGGCCTGATCATCGGTCCACTGTTCATCGCCTTCGCGATGCTCGAGCAACCGCCGCCGCGGCCGTCGGATGCCGAACAACGAAATCACGGCTTCGGTTGGGGCCAACTGATCCTGCCGTACGTCGGTTTCGTCGGTATCACGCTGCTGCTGGCCTACCACGTCTGGATAGGCCAGGAGATCAGTCCCTACATCTCCGCCATGATCATCACCACCGTCGTGCTGATCACCGTCCGACAGGTGCTGGCGACCCGTGCGCTGAGCGCCCTGACCCAACGGTTGTTCTGGGCCCAGCGCAAGTTGGCCTACCAGGTGCACCACGACGCCCTCACCGGCCTGCCGAACCGGTTGATGTTCGCCGAACGTCTCGACCAGGCCATGGGGGAGGGCCCGTTCGTGTTGATCTTCATCGACCTCGACGACTTCAAAGACGTCAACGACCGGTTCGGTCATGCCGCCGGCGACGAGTTGCTCTGCGCGGTGGGGGACCGCCTCAAACGGTACGTGCGGGAAGGTGACACCCTGGCCCGGATCGGCGGCGACGAGTACGCCATTCTGATCACCGACGACGTCGGCAACCCGGGAGCGGTGGCCGACAGACTTCGGATGGCACTGCGGGAACCGTTCGCGGTACACGGAGTGTCCGTGCGGGTGAGAGCCAGCATGGGGTTGGTCCAGTCCGCAACGGGTGGTCCGTCTCAGACCTCCGACGATCTGCTGCGCCAAGCCGACATCTCGATGTATGCCGGTAAGCGGCTCGGGAAGAACTCGGCGGTGGTTTACCAGCCCTCGGCAGCGATGAAAGCTGACTTCCCGACAGCTTTACGCGCCGCTGCCGGCGGTGTTCCGGACGGCTTCCGGCTCGTGTACCAGCCTGTCGTCAGCCTGGTCGACGGATCCATCACAGCGCTCGAAGCGCTCGCACGGTGGACCGCGCCCAACGGCATGGAGGTCTCGCCGGAAACGTTCGTCGCCGCTGCCGAAGCCGCGGGCCTGGGCGCACGCTTCGACGAGATGGTTCTCAACCTCGCATGCCGCGAAATCATGACGGCGAGTCTGGACGTCGACATCCACATCAACGTGGGGGCGGCGCGGCTGGGCAATCCGGGGTTCGAAAGCGATGTGCGACGCGTGCTCGACCGATACCGGTTGATCCCGCGACGGCTGGTCCTCGAGATCACCGAGACCCTGCCGATCGTCGATCTCGGTGATGCCGCCGCGCAGATCGAACGCTTCCGGACTGCCGGGGTACGGTTTGCCCTCGACGATTTCGGGGCCGGCTACAACTCGTTGACCTACCTACATGCGCTTCCGGTGCACATCGTCAAGCTCGACCGCAGCCTGGCCGTCGGCAGCGACCCTGAACGCGACCTCACGCTGTACCGATCGGCGATCAGGCTGTGCACCGAGTTGAGTCTCGACGTGATCGCCGAGGGTATCGAGACCGAGGAGCAGGCCGAGACGATCGTGGCGGCACAGTGTCGCTTCGCCCAGGGTTACCTGTTCGGTCGGCCGGCCTCGCTGGAGCACATCGAGAGCCAGTGGGCAGGTCGTGCGCCGGCGGTACAGGTGCTCGGTGGGCCGGGCCGTCCGGTGTGATCGGGCAGGAACCATCGGCGAACGGGCACGCCGCGTTCGCCAGATGGTGGAGTTCCCGCCGACCGGTGTGGTGATGGCGCTGTCCGGAGCGTTGTCGCGTGGCAACCGCTGCGGTTCTTCCGTTGGCGCTTGCGTTGCTGTGGTAGCGGGTAGATTCCTGCCTGATGGTCGGATGACTGCGTGGGAGGGGGTCATCGCGGCTGGGGGCGGCGGTCCCGAGGGATTGCCGAAGGGCGATAACCTGCCCTGGCTCGCGTAGGAGGTGTCGATCACGACTCGCCGAACGCGCTTCGCTGTCTTCGCCGCGGTCGCCGCACTCGGAGTCCTCAACGCGCTCGCGTGGTGGGGTGAATCGACGGCGTGGACAGTCTTCGCGATCATGGAATCGATCGTCTGCATCGCAGTGCTGGTCTACGGCACCATCACCGGACTGCGGGCCCGCGGTCTCGGCCGAGTGTGGCGGTTGATGATCGTCGTCGCGATGGCGTTGTTCTACCTCTGCGGTGAACTCATCTGGTGGATCGGGCCGGGCGAGGCGCGACCGCTGATGGCCGCCGGGTACTTCCTCGGCACGGGTCTGGCCATGCTGGCGCTGGTGGTGATCATCCGGTACGCCGGTCCTGTCATCGAGCCGCCCGGAGAGTCGCGCCGTCACCTCGTGGTGACGACCGTCATCGACGGCGCGGTGGCCGCCGCATCATTCGCCGTGGTGGTGGCCCTGGGCGGGTTCGGGTCGAACACGGCATCGCTGCCCCGCTCCGGCAACGCGGCCATCGAGTTGGCATACGCGGGGCTGGTCATGGTCGCTGTCGCCTACGCCGCGGCGTTCGCGATGACCTACGGCCCCGGCAAGCCGTACCGCTTCAACTTCATGACGCTGTCCGGTGGCCTCGTCATGACCACCGCCTCCGACCGTCTGATGGGGTATTTCGACGCGATCGGCGTTCCCGCCGGCATGCTGTGGAGTCAGATCGGGTTCGTTCTGGGCCCATTGCTGATCGCGTTCTCGATGGAAGACGTCCACGAGTCCGATCCCCGACCCAAGTACGCGTCGCTCAGCACCAGACAGACGCTGCTGCCGTACGCCGGTTTCTTCGCGGTGCAGACTCTTCTCGCGTTCCACGTGCTGACCGGGCACGGTCTGGGCCCGGTGGAAGTGGCGGTGGCGATGGTGATGATCGGGTTGGTCACGCTACGGCAGGCCGTGGCCGTCGATGCCGAACGCAAATTGACTGCCCGCCTCTACGACACCCAGCTTCGGCTGACACACCAGGTGTATCACGACGCGCTCACCGGTTTACCGAACCGATTGTTGTTCTCCAAGCACCTCGACGAGGCGATGGATCGTGGCGAGTTCGTGTTGATCTTCGTCGACATCGACGACTTCAAGGAAGTCAACGACCGCTACGGACATGTGGCGGGCGACGAACTGTTGCGCGCCGTGGGCGACCGCCTGAAGGACTCGATGTCCGACGGTGACACGTTGGCCCGGATCGGCGGCGACGAGTACGCCATCCTGACCAGGACTCCGATCGAGGATGTGGAGCTGGTGGCGGACCGTCTGCGAGTGGCTCTGCGCGAACCCTTTGCCGTGCAGGGCTTTTCGGTCCGGGTGAAAGCCAGCATGGGCCTCGTGCACTCCGGGGCCGGTGGTCCGTCCCCGTCGTCGGACGACCTTCTGCGTCAGGCAGATATCTCGATGTACACCGGGAAACGACTCGGCAAGAACACCGCGGTGGTCTACGACCCTGCCGAGCGTGTCCGGTCGGACTTCCCGACGGCTCTGCGTGCCTCGGCGGGCGAGGTTCCTGCGGGGTTCCGCCTGCTGTATCAACCGGTGGTCAGCCTGACCGACGGCTCGCTGGTTGCGGTGGAAGCCCTCGCGCGGTGGACCGCACCCAACGGCATGGCGATCCCGCCGGAGACGTTCGTGGCGGCCGCCGAGACGGCCGGGCTCGGCGCACGGCTCGACGAACTCGTGTTGGACCTCGCCTGCTGCGAGGTGATGGCCAGCGGTCTGGAGGTCGACGTGCACGTCAACGTCGGCGCTGGACGTCTGGGCAGTTCGGGTTTCGAACACCACGTGCGGCGTGTGTGTGAACGCCACGCGCTGCCGTCGCGCCGTCTGGTGCTCGAGATCACCGAGACGCTGCCGATCGTGGACCTGGCCGATGCCGCCGCCCAGATCGAGAGGTTCCGCGATGTCGGCGTCAAGGTCGCGCTCGACGACTTCGGCGCCGGCTACAACTCGTTGACCTATCTACATGCTCTGCCGGTGCACATCGTCAAGCTGGACCGTAGTTTGGCAGTCGGCGCCGAACCCGAACGCGACTTCACCTTGTACCGCTCGGTGATCGGGCTGTGCAACGAACTCCAGCTCGACGTCATCGCCGAAGGCATCGAAACGACCGTGCAGGCCGGGACCATCCTGGCCGCGGGATGTCGGCTGGCCCAAGGGCACCTGTTCGGCCGGCCGGCCACGTTGTCCGACATCCGACGGGAGTGGCAGGACGCCGCGGCGACCGCTGACCAGGGGGAACACCTACGTGCGCCCACGTCCTTCGTCAACGGAGCGTCGTGAACGCGGGGAATTCAATTGCGTTGGGTGCCGTTGAGTAAGCCGGTAGGATAGGAAGCTCCCCGGCGTCCGCCGGGGAAAGTTGTAGAACACCCAAGGGGGCTGAACGGTTTCGACTTCGAGCATCGAATCAAGGGAAGCGTGCCGGTGCAGGCAATTGACCACCGTAAGCGTCGTTGCAACCAATTAAGCGCCGATTCCAATCAGCGCGACTACGCTCTCGCTGCCTAAGCGACAGCTAGTCCGTCAGACCGGGAAAGCCCTCGACCCGGATCCTGGCGTCATCTAGAGGGATCAACCGGTGAGTTCGGTCGCGGGACTCATCGGGACACTCAACAGCGACTGGGATCGTCATCCTGACTTGTTCGCGTGATCAGGAGATCCGAGTAGAGACATAGCGGACTGCGCACGGAGAAGCCTTGAGGGAATGCCGTAGGACCCGGGTTCAATTCCCGGCAGCTCCACCGGATGAACGGGCCAGACCGAAAGGTCTGGCCCGTTTCTTTTCGCTTTCATCCGGCTGGCCGACCCGCACCGCGAGCGCGCGTGTCCGAACGCCGACACGCCGCAAATCGTGTGCATTTGGCGCGCGTTCGTGGGCGCCGAGCGCGCGGGAAACGCCGCCTCGCATCGGCGTGTTGCCGGACAGACCCGCGCTCTCGCCGAAACGGGTCATTTGTCCTTGAGCCGCACCATCCGGGTGGTCGAGCTTTCATCCAGTTCCACGACGTCGGAGCGGGAGCGCAGGAACTCGCTGAACGACTTGTAGCCCAAGGCCTTCTCACTGAACGACGGATCCATCCGCTTCATCTGTGCCTTCACCGCGGAGTTGTGCAGCCAGTCCACGTCGTCCTTCTCCAGACCGATGCGCAGCGCGCGGGTCAACAGGCCGGTGGCCGTCGCCTGCGGGTCCGGCTCGTCGGTCTTGGCCTTCCTGGTCCGCCGCTTCCGGCCGGGCTCTTCGTCGGCCACCGGCTCGGGCTCGAACACCGGCACCCCGGGCAGCGCGTCGTAGCTGACGAACTCGTCGCACGCCGCGGCGAGCATGCGGCTGGTCGACCCGGCCACCCCGATGCCGACCACGTAGCGGCCCAGTCGTTTGCACCGCTGCGCCAGCGCGATGTAGTCGGAGTCTCCGCCGACGATCACCACATGGGTCAGATCGGGCAGCCGGAACATGTCTTCCACCGCATCGACGGCGAGCCGGATGTCGGCGCCGTTCTTCCCGTAGGCCGCCGCCGGGAAGAGCTGCACCAGGTCGACAGCGCGTCCCACCAGTTGCCCGCGGTAGCCGGCATTGATCTCGGCGGACCAGTCCGCGTAGGCGCGGGTCAGTACCAAGGTGCCGAACGACGACGCGAAGTCGATGATCGCGCCCACGTCGACGGTTGCCCGGGCCAGTCGGTCCGGATGCTCGTCGAAACCTCCGGCCTTGTCGCGTTGAAACGAGTTGCGGCCGTTCACCTGGTCGTAGCGCGAGATCACAATGTTGTCGAAGTCGAGGTACACCGCGACGCGGGTCGCACCGATCTCGGTCATGAACCTCAGTCTCGCTCACGGGTCGACCGGCCGGCGCGATACCCGCGAGTCGGCCCAGACGTCGCTGCGACGGCGTCGATCGAGCACCATGGGACCGTGAACAACCCCGGCATGCGTCCCGAGCCGACCAGACACACGGTTCTTGCCGAGATCGACAGCAGCGCCTATCACTCACTGCGGCAACGGCCGGTCACGCGGGCCGAGCGGTATGCGCTGGGCAGGAGTCTGCGCAAGCGGGTGCCACGGCGGTCGCTGGCCGACTGGACGCCGCGAGCCGACCGGCCGGACCCGGTGCGGCTCATCGAGATCAACCATCGCGGCCGGCTGGAACGGCTGATCCCGGTCCGGGTGGGACGGATGATCGCGTCGCCGTACGGATTTTTGCGCGGGACCGCGGTGGTCATGGCCGACGATGTGGCCCACCTGCCCGCGACGGGCATCATGCCGGTGGTGTGCGGCGATTCGCACCTGGGGAACTTCGGCTTCTACGCGTCGCCGGAACGCGATCTGGTGATCGACCTCAACGATTTCGACGAAGCGCATCCGGGCGGCTGGGAGTGGGACCTGCGTCGGCTGGTGGCCAGCATTTGGGTGGCGGGACGGCACAACGGCGCGAGCGAGGACGAATGTGGTGCCGCGGTACGGTCCTGCGTGTCGGCGTACCGCATGGAGTTGCGGCGGCTGGCCGACGAGCCGTTGTTCTCCCGGTCCTTCTCCCGGCTGGATGTCGACCGGCTGGAAGGGCAGACCGCCGGTCCGCTGGCCGACGAAGTGCGACGCTCGGCGAGGCGCGCGCGCAACCGCACCAGCGACCGTGCGTTGCCCCGGTTCACCCGGGAGGTCGACGGTGTGCGCCGGATCGTGGAGGAGCCGCCGCTGATCACGCGGTTGCCGGAACGCGAAGCCGACGCGCTGGCCGAAGCGCTCGACGACTATCTGCCGACGTTGTCCACGCACTGGCGCCGAGTGCTGGGCGGTTACACCCTCGTCGACGTCGCACACAAGGTCGTGGGCGTGGGCAGCGTCGGCCTGCGTGCGTATGTGGCTCTGCTGGAAGGTTCTTCGCCCGAGGACGTGGTTTTCCTACAGCTCAAGCAGGCCCGGCGTTCGGTGCTGGCGCGCTATGTCCATGGCGAGTCGGCGTGGCACGCACACCAGGGGCAGCGCGTGGTCGAGTACCAGCAGGCGCTGCAGACGGTCAGCGATCCGCTGCTCGGCTGGACGACCGTGGACGGGCTGCAGTACTACGTGCGGCAGTTCCGCAACATGAAAGGCACCATCCCGCTGGATGCGATGGACCCGGCTGCGCTGATCGACTACACCGGCGTCGTCGGGCAGTTGCTGGCCAAAGGGCACGCCCGCACGAGCGGCGCCTCCATGATCGCCGGCTACCTCGGCCGGTCGGAACGGGTCGACGACGCGCTGTGCGTGTTCGCCCGTCTCTACGCCGATCAGACCGAGGCCGACCACGCGGCGTTGGTGGCGGCGGTGGAACGGGGCAGGTTGCCGGTCGAGCGGGACAACTGACAGGCGCCCGAACTACGGGGACACCCGCAGTGCCAGCGAGGTGAGCCGGTCGCGGGCGTCGTCGGGAATGGGCGTCGGACCGTCGTCGCCGACGAGCACCAGCACCGTGTCGCACAAACTGATGCACGCGTCCCCGAGGAAAAGTGCGGTCGACGCCACGAACGAGGTGCGCCCCAGGTTTCCGATGCCGATGGCAGTGTCGATGACCGACGGCCACGGCGCCTCGCGCAGATAGTGGACGACGATCGTCGAGGTCACGATGCGCAGCGTGCGCGCGGCGCGGTTGTACACCTGCGGGAACACCTGACGGTTCAGCGACGCGCGGGTGTTCTCGTGCAGCGATTCGAGGGCGACGTTGTTGAGGTGACCGTTGGCGTCCATATCGCCGAACCGGGCGTCGATCGAGTCACGGACCGGGTACGACGCGATGTCCAGGCGCGCCGGGTGCGGGCGCGGCACGGTACTGACGTAGGGGTTCGGCCCGGACTGCATGCGGTCAACCTAACTGGTTGCCACCGCCGCGATGTCGCGCACCGTGAGAGCATCGATAGATGACACCGCGGCAGAGCTTCGTCCGATGACCGTCGTCCTGGCGATCCGCTGCGCGAACGGCATTGTGCTGGCGTCGGATTCGCAGATCACCGATCCCGGGCGCGGGCTGACCTATCCCGCGCAGAAGCTGCACTCGCTGGGACCCAACGCCGCCTGGGGCGGCAGCGGTTCCCGCGCGGTGCTCTACGACGTCGAGCAGGTCTTCAACGACGAAGCCGACGCGATCATCGAAGCCAAGAACATCGGACACGCACTGCAGGCCCGCGTGCTGCCGATCCTCAAGCACCACTACGAGAACTTCATCCCGCACGTGCCCGGTCAGGAGGCCGCCGGGACTCCCGCCACCTATGTGCTGGCCGCGGGTTACTCCGGTGCGGTGCCGTTCATCATCGACCTGGACCCGAACGGGCTCATCGGTCACCACGAGGAGACCGGCTTTCAAGCCGTCGGCAGCGGTGCGCCGTTGGCGCAGCAGGCCCATGCCCTGCTCACGCACTTCCAGATGAACGAGCGGGAGGTCGACTACGGCGTGGTGGCGGCACTGCGTGTGCTCGACGCGCTGGACGCGTCGTCACCGAGCGTCGGCGGTCCGATGGACGTCTGCCGGATCACGCCGGAAGGGGCCCATCATCTGAGCCCCGACGAGGTCGAGGAAGTGCGCGGCCACGTCAAGCGATGGGTCTCACTGGAGCACGACGCGCTGGACCGCCTCTTCGACTGAAGCTCGCCCGCTGCGATCAGGCATCGGTTTAGGCCGCGCGCTGCGATGGCAATACGCCCCCACATCGCGGTGCGGCGGCTCCGAGGGAAGACTGGACGACGGATGTGAGGAGGACGTTTATGTCGGAGTTGGCCGACACTGATGACGCGCCCGAGCCGGTCGAACCGACATATGAAGAACACCTGCACCCGGCCCGTCCGCGCACGCTGCGGTTCCGTCCGCGCGTCAAGACGCCGTTCGCGCGGCGTTCGCTGGCCCAGGACGGCGCGGCCAACGGCAACAACCCCGCTTATGTCGAATGGTTGCGCGCGCAGTCCATGCTCGCCGACGCGAACGAGATCAGCCAGCAGTTCTCGGGGCAGGGCTCGATGTGGCAGAACCCGTTCGCGACTCCCAACCCGCGCGCGGCCGTCGAGACCGCGTCGGTGTGGTTCACCGCGTACCCGTTGTCGTTGATCACCCGGCCTGACGAGTCGTTCCTCAAGGCGATGGCCAGCGAACAGATGTGGCAGGCGTTCGCCGAGATCGGTATCGAAGCGATCCACACCGGGCCGGTCAAGCGCGCAGGTGGCATCTCGGGATGGGAGTACACCCCCAGCGTCGACGGGCACTTCGACCGCATCGGCACGCAGATCGATCCGGCCTTCGGCACGGAGGACGAGTTCCGTCAGATGTGCGCCACCGCAGCCTGGTACGGCGGCACCATCATCGACGACATCGTGCCCGGGCACACCGGCAAGGGCGCCGACTTCCGGCTCGCCGAGATGAAGTACGCCGACTATCCGGGCATCTACCACATGGTCGAGATCGATCCCCGTGACTGGCACGAGTTGCCCGATGTGCCACCGGGAGTGGACTCGGTCAACATCGACGCCGAAACCGAGGAATGGCTGGACAAGGCCGGCTACATCATCGGCCGGCTGCAACGCGTCATCTTCTACGCCGAAGGCGTCAAGGAGACGAACTGGAGCGTCACGCGCCCGGTCACCGGTGTCGACGGCGTGGAGCGACGGTGGGTCTACCTGCACTACTTCAAGGACGGCCAGCCGTCGATCAACTGGCTGGACCCGTCGTTCGCCGGTATGCGCCTGGTGATCGGCGATGCCCTGCACTCCCTGGCCGACCTGGGCACCGGTGCGTTGCGTCTTGACGCCAACGGCTTCCTCGGCGTGGAAAAGGCTGCCAGCGAAGGCAATACGGCGTGGTCGGAGGGGCATCCGCTGTCCGAGGCGGCCAACCACCTCATCGCGAGCATGGTGCGCAAGGTCGGCGGGTTCACGTTCCAGGAGCTGAACCTGACCATCGACGACATCCGCCAGATCGGGGAGGCCGGCGCCGACCTGTCCTACGACTTCGTCAACCGGCCGGCCTACCACCATGCGTTGGCCACCGGAGACACCGAGTTCCTGCGGTTGACGCTGCGCACCACGCTCGAACTCGGTGTCGACCCCGCGTCGCTGGTGCATGCGTTGCAGAACCACGACGAGCTGACCTACGAACTGCTGCACTGGGAGAACGGGCACCGCGACGACATCTACCCCTACAAGGGTGGCGAACTGACCGGCGAACAGATCGCCGCGAGTGTGCGCGCCGATCTGATCGAGCACCTCACCGGGCCGGACGCGCCGTACAACCAGGTGTTCACCACCAACGGAATCGCCTGCACCACAGCGACGGTCGTCTGCGCGGCCCTGGGCATCCGCGACCTCGACGAGATCACCGACATCGACGACATCCGCCGGGCCCATCTGTTGCTGGCCATGTTCAACGCGCTGCAGCCCGGCGTCTTCGCCCTGTCGGGCTGGGATCTGTGCGGCATGCTCACGCTGCCGTTGGGCGACGTGGCCGAACTGGTCTCGGGCGGCGACACTCGCTGGATCAATCGCGCCGCGCACGACCTGATGGGCGCCAACCCGGGTGCCACCGCGTCCACCGCCGGGATGCCCGCCGGGCGCAGTCTGTACGGCACGATCCCGGAACAGCTGACCGACGACACCAGCTTCGCGCGACAGCTGCAGGCCATCCTGAAGGTGCGTTCCCACTACGGAGTCGCGACCAGCCGCCAGGTGGACATTCCCGAGGTGTCGCACCGCGGAATGCTGGTCATGGTCCACGAACTCGCCGATGCGGGGCATCTGGCGTTGACCGTGCTGAACTTCGCCAACGAGCCCATCGCGGGCAGTGTCCGCTCGGAGTTCCTGCCGCCGGGCGCGCGGGTGTCGGACATGTTCAGCGGCCATGACCTCACGACCGTCGACGATCTGCACAGCTTCGCCGTGGAGATCGCTCCGCTGCACGGGCTGGCCCTGCTGGTGCAGGCACCGGAGGAGCAGGCCGACGAGGCGTGATCGGCCCGCCGCGTCCGGACGTGTGGCCGTGACGCGGTAAACGGGTACCACGACGGTCGTGGCTGTTCTCGATCCCTTCACCTCCACCGGCCGTCGACTGGTGTCGGTGTACCGGCGCACCGGTGCCGATGTTCCGTTCGGCGACCCGCTGCCCACCCACGGCACCGAGATGGAGGGCTGGTTCTGGCGGCTGTCGGACGCCGCGAGCGGACGGGTGGTGATTGCGCTGTGCAGCGCCAACCGGCACCCCGACGGGGACTGGTCGACCGCGGCCATCGGTCTGCATCCGGGCGGGGTCACGCGGGCCGCGGCCATCGGCGGCGTCCGCGCGGACCCCGACCGCTTCGACGTCCGCGCCGACACCGGCGAGAACCGTCTGCACGCCACCCGCGACAGCTTGCACCTGGTCATCGGCGACAGCGCGGTCGACCTCCAGTTCCGCGACGCGTTCGACTGGCCCAAGGCGTTCGGCGGCGGGGGTGTGTTCTCCTCGGTGCCGTTCCTCAACCAGTACTGGCACCCGTACCGGCTGGGCGGCAGGGCCTCTGGGACTGTGACCAGTGGCGACCAGCGCTGGACGTTCGACGACGCGACGTTGTACTGCGAACGCAACTGGGGTGCGGGCTTTCCCCGACGGTGGTGGTGGGGGCAGGCACACGACTTCGGTGAGACCGACGTGTCGGTCGCGTTCTCGGGCGGGCTGCTCGAGTGGGGTCCGCTGTCCCGGGAGGTCACCGGTGTCGTGGTCCGCCTGGGCGACCGGGTCCTGCGGATCACGCCACCGGCGCTACTGAGCAGCAGCTGCGACCTGCGACGATGGCACATCACGGCCCGGACCGCGCGCTTTCATGTCGAACTCGAGGGGCACGGTGGTCCCGAGCGGCCGCATGTGCTGCCGGTGCCGCTGCCCGCGCAGCGCCGCAACATCGACTCCGACTACGAATACCTGGCCGGAACCCTGCGCTGCACCGTGCGCGAGTGGGGGCGGACCATCTTCGACGGGACCAGCGAGCTGGCCGGATTGGAGGTCGGCAGCCGACCCGGCTGACCGGTGCATTCGAAAGCGCTCCGCGGGGTATGTCTCGACTCGGCGCGTCGCGGCCCCGCGCGCCGCACGCCTGAGCCGACAGGAGACCGCGCATGTCGTCTGATACCGACACCGAGCAGGGCACCGAACCGGAGCGCTCGAAGCTGGCCCGCAAGATCACCGGACCACTGCTGTTCCTGTTCATCCTCGGCGACGTCCTCGGCGCGGGCGTCTACGCCCTGATGGGTGTGCTGGCCGAGGAAGTGGGCGGTGCGCTGTGGGCGCCGCTGGTGCTCGCGCTGTTCCTGGCGCTTCTGACCGCCGGGTCCTACGCCGAGCTGGTGACGAAATACCCGCGGGCCGGAGGGGCCGCGGTGTTCGCCGAACGCGCCTTCAAGACGCCGCTGGTGTCATTTCTGGTCGGGTTCAGCATGCTCGCCGCCGGGGTGACCAGTGCCGCCGGACTGGCCCTCGCGTTCTCGGGGGACTACCTGGCCACCTTCATCGACATTCCGGTCATTCCGGCTGCGCTGATGTTCCTGGCCCTGGTGGCGTGCCTAAACGCGCGCGGAATCAGCGAGTCGCTCAAGTCCAACGTGGTGATGACGATGGTCGAGCTGACCGGTCTGCTCATCGTGATCGGCGCCGTGGCCATCATGGTCGGCCGCGGGGACGGCGACCTCGGAAGGGTCGGAGAGTTTCCCGAGGGGGCGTCACCGGCACTGGCGGTTCTCGGTGGCGCGATCATCGCCTATTACTCGTTCGTCGGGTTCGAGACCTCCGCGAACGTCGTCGAGGAGATCACCGATCCCAGCCGGGTCTATCCGCGCGCATTGTTCGGTGCGTTGATCGCCGCCGGAGTGGTGTACGCCCTGGTCGGGTTGGCCAGTGCGATTGCGCTGCCACCGGCGGAACTGGCGCAGTCGTCGGGTCCGCTCCTCGAGGTTGTCGAGGCGGCCGGCGTAGGCGTCCCGGACTGGTTGTTCAGCTTCATCGCATTGATCGCCGTGGCCAACGGGGCACTGTTGACCATGATCATGGCCAGTCGCCTCACCTACGGCATGGCGCACGAGGGGCTGCTGCCCGGCGTCCTGGCGAAAGTACTGCCCAACCGTCGTACGCCCTGGGTGGCCATCCTGGCCACCACCGCTGTGGCGATGGTCCTGACGCTGACCGGTGACCTCTCGACACTCGCCGAAACCGTGGTCCTGCTGCTGCTTTTCGTGTTCGTGTCCACCAACATCGCGGTTCTGGTGCTGCGCCGCGACCACGTCGAGCACGACCACTTCCGGGTGTGGACCGCTGTACCGGTGCTGGCCGTCGCATCGTGCGTGCTGCTGCTGACCCAGCAGAGCGCGACGGTGTGGATGTTCGGGGGCATCCTGCTCGGCGTGGGTGCGGTGCTCTACATCGGGGCTCGACGGATGACCGGTGAGCCACTGCTGCACTCCCGATCGGAGTAGACGCCGCGCTGGTCACCGCCTGATCGCGGTGACCAGCAGGTACTCGGCCGGGTACTCGGTGCGGTCCGGTTCGCTGCTGTGGTTCCACTCGTGCAGCAGCGTGAGGAAGTCGCGGTCGAGCGCGTCCACCTTGTCCTGCGCGTCGGCGATGTGCCGGTACACCGCGATCGTGGGCCCGTAGTTGCGCTTCCAGTACTCCCGGAATTCTTCGGGACTGGCGCAGCGGTCCATGGTGATGGTCTCCCGACGCATCTGCAAATCGGATACTTTGTCGCCGAACAGTTCTCGGACATGGTCGGGGTTGCCCCACTGCGGAGGTGGACCGGCGCCGGGCGGCGGCGGCGCCGCGTACGGCTTCATGGTGGCGAACAACTTCCCGATGAACCCTTCGGGGGTCCAGTTGATCATCCCGATCGTCGCGCCGGGTCGGGCCACGCGCACGAGTTCGTCCGCGGTGGCCTGGTGATTCGGTGCGAACATCGCCCCGACGCAGGACATCACCACGTCGAACTCGCCGTCGTCGAACGGCAGCGCCTCGGCGTCGGCCTCCACCCAGTCGACGTCCACGCCGCGCTGCGCGGCGATGGCCCGCCCGGCGTCGAACAACTCCGGGGTGAGGTCGCCGGCGGTGACCGCGGCGCCGGTAGCGGCCGCAGGGATGGCGGCGTTGCCGGACCCGGCGGCCACGTCGAGTACGCGTTGACCGGCTCGCACCCCGCACGCCTCGACCAGGCGAGGTCCGAGTCCGGGAATCAGTTCGGCGGCCACTGCGGGATAGTCGCCGGAAGCCCACAGCGCGCGGTGTTTGACCTTGACCTCGCGTCCCGCGTCGGTCATCGGATCACTCATGGTCGCTCCTCGGGGGATGGCTGGACATGAACTGCCGGTCAGCGGCCGGTGGCGGAGGTGGGAGGACGTTCGCTCCAGGCGTCGGCGCCCAGCGCGGGCGGTGATCCCGTGCTGTGAAGTGGCCGGACAACGGCGCGCGCTCGGTGCGCGTCACCGTGCGATGGTAACGCCGATATGCCCCTTCATCAGGGAAAATGGTGCGACTTCGTCGAACGGACCGCCCGTCCGGGTGGCGAAGCATGCGAACACCGGTGACGCCTTCGGCAAGATGGGATAATGCGTCAATGCCAGAGCGTGCGCGGGTGTCGACCTCCGGCGCGGGGGCGATGGCGTCCGCGACGGACGACCTGCCCGCCGGTGGGTTCCGGTTCTGGTTCGTCGGCGAACGGTGGGAGTGGTCCGACGAGGTCGCGCGGATGCACGGCTACGAGCCCGGCACGATCACCCCGACCACTGAACTGCTGCTGGCGCACAAGCATCCAGAGGACCGTCGGCACGTCCAGGAGCATCTCGACCGCGCTCTGCACGCCGGCGGATCGTTCTCCAGCCGGCACCGCATCATCGACACGACAGGACAGGAGCACTCGGTTCTGGTGCTGGCCGACCGGATGTACGACGACCGCGGCGCCGTCGTGGGCACCGAGGGCTACTACGTCGACCTCACGGCCAGCCTCGACCAGGCCCGCCGGTCGGCGTTGGACGAATCGCTGCCGGACCTGTTCGAAGCCCGTGCCGCGATCGAACAGGCCAAGGGCGCGTTGATGCTGGTCTACCGCATCGACGCCGACCAGGCGTTTCAGCTGCTGCAATGGCGTTCGCAGCAGACCAACACCAAGTTGCGCACACTTGCCGCCCAGCTGGTCAGCGAATTCGTCGGCATCGGAGCAGATGCGGGGGCACTGCGCCGCGAGCTGGACCATACGCTGCTGACGGTCCACCAACGTGTGGGCGCCGTGGTGAAGCGGAACTAGGACAGTGGCTCGTTGTGCGAGGGGTGGGTACGGAGACGCGTGGGTCTGTTAGATGTCCGGTGCGAGAGCACGGACGGTGCAGTGGTGGTGTCCGTTCACGGCGAAGTCGATTCCGGCACAGTCGATGTGCTCTTGCGCGTGCTTGACGACGGAATCGGCGTGGCGGCCGGTGCACCGGAACGGCTGATGGTCGTCGACCTCGACGAGGTCACCTATTTCGGCAGCGCCGGACTGAACGCCGTCGTGGGTGCTCACGAACGCGGCGCGGCTGACGGCATCGCGGTGCGCCTGGTCGCCACCAAGGCCGAGGTGATGCGGCCGCTGGAGATCACCAAACTCGACCAGGTGCTGCGGCTCTACCGGTCGGTGGCATCCGCCCTCGCTGACGATCGCGATTCGGTGTGACGGCCCCGGCTGGGCTCTCACCCGTCGCTGCGGGTGGGCGAAATGGCTGAGACTCCCTCGAGGTCAACGGTTTTCGATGCCGGCGGAGCAGTGGGCCGCGACCATGCACAGGTGGACTGGGCGGCGACGCCGCTGGGCGCGCCGCACACCTGGCCGCAGAGCCTGCAGACCGCGGTGGGGATCCTGCTGTCCTCGCGCTTCCCGATGTGGATGGCGTGGGGACCGGAGCTGACGTTCTTCTGTAACGACGCCTACCGCCGCGACACGTTGGGACGCAAGTACCCGTGGGCACTGGGGCGCCCGGCCAGCGAGGTGTGGGCCGAGATCTGGGACGACATCGCTTCGCGTATCGAGCAGGTGCTCCGCACCGGCGAGGCCACCTGGGACACCGCGCTGCTGTTGTTCCTGAAGCGGTACGACTACGTCGAGGAGTCGTACCACACGTTCAGCTACAGTCCGCTGCACGACGACGCGGGAGACGTCGTGGGCATGCTGTGTGTGGTCAGCGAGGACACCCTGCAGGTGATCGGCGAGCGCCGGATGGCCACGCTGCGCGACCTCGGTTCGGATCCCAGCGTGGTGCGCACCGAGTCCGAAATCCTGATGTTCGCCGATCAACAACTGTCGCAGAACCTGCGCGATCTGCCGTTCACCCTGACCTACCTCTACGGCGACGACGGCACCGCGCGTCTGGCCGGAAGCAGCGGAGTGCCGCCCGGGCATCCGATCGCCCCCGCCGAGATCGGCCGTCACGACGACGGCCTCTGGCCGGCGATCGACCCGGCGGCGGCCGACGCCGTGCTCGTCGAGCTCGGCGCGGACCGATTCCCGGACCTGCCGACCGGTGACTGGCCGCGCCCCCCGACTCATGCGCTGGTGGTTCCGCTTGTGCAGCAGGGGAGTTCGACCGTCGGATTCCTGGTGGCGGGCCTGAACAGGTACCGGCCGCTCGACGACGGTTACCGCGGTTTCCTCACCTTGGTCGCCGGGCACATCGCTGCCGGTATCGGGCTGGCCCGCAGTTACCGCAGCCAGCAGCAGCGCGCCGAGGAACTCGCCGAACTCGACCGGGCCAAGACCACGTTCTTCTCCAACATCAGCCACGAGTTCCGGACCCCGCTGACGCTGATCCTGGACCCGGTCTCCGAGCTACGGCGCGCCGACCATCTGGACGAGCGTACCCGTCAGGAACTGGACGTGGTGTGGCGCAACGGATTACGTCTGACCAAGTTGGTCAACACCCTGCTGGACTTCTCCCGCATCGAAGCCGGCCGCGCGCAGGCCACCTACACGCCGGTGGATCTGGCCACCCTGACCGCCGAACTGGCCAGCGTGTTCCGGTCGGCGGTCGATCGCGCCGGTCTGACTTTCGAGGTCGACTGCCCGCCGCTGGGCGAACCCGTCTACGTGGACCGGGACATGTGGGAAAAGGTCATCTTCAACCTGTTGTCGAACGCGCTGAAGTTCACGTTCGACGGCAGTATCAGCGTGCGGGTTCACCGCGCCGGCGGAGAGGCGGTCATCGTCGTCGCCGACACCGGTACCGGCGTCCCCGCGACGGAGATGCCGCGCCTGTTCGAGCGCTTCCACCGTATCGACAACGTGCAGGCGCGTTCGCACGAGGGCAGCGGGATCGGACTGGCACTGGTCAAGGAGCTGGTGGAGCTGCACGGCGGCAGCATCACCGCAGACAGTGTCGAGTCGGTCGGCACGACGTTCACCATCCGCGTCCCGTTCGGTACCGCGCACCTTCCCGCGGATGCCGTCGCGCCCGCCACCGGGCGACGCAGTGTGGTCAGCGGCGCCGAGGCATACGTCGAGGAGGCCATGCGATGGCTGCCGACCGGACTCGCCCAGGCTGATCACGAAAACGACGGTATGTCAATGCAATTCGACGGTACCGTCGCCCCGCTGACACGCGCCGGTGGATCGGAGCCGGTCCGCATACTTGTCGCCGACGACAACGCCGACATGCGCGGCTACCTGACCCGGCTGCTCAGCTCGGACGGCTACCGCGTCGACGCTGTCAACGACGGGCAGGACGCGCTCGACAGCGCGCGCGCCAACCCGCCGGACCTGGTGATCAGCGATGTGATGATGCCGCGCATCGACGGGCTGGCGCTGGTCGCGGCGCTGCGGGCGGATCGTCGCACTGCCGCCGTCCCGGTGCTGCTGTTGTCGGCGCGCGCCGGGCAGGAAGCGTCGATCACCGGCCTGCAGGCCGGGGCCGACGACTATCTGGTCAAGCCGTTCGCGGCCGCTGAACTGCTGGCGCGGGTGCGGGCCAACGTCGAACTCGCGCGACTGCGCGACCACCACGCGCGTTGGCGTACGGCGTTGGTCGACTCGTTGCAGGAAGCGTTCTTCGTCTGCGAGGAAGACGGATCCGTCGTCGAGATCAACGCCGCGTTCACCACCATGCTCGGCTATGACACCTCCGGGCTGCCGTATCGGCCCGAGTATCCGTGGTGGCCCACGGTCGACTCCGATCCCGAGGCGCATCGACAGGTGAGCCGAGCCTTCGGTGCCGTGCTGGAGCGATCGCACGGCACGTTGTCGCCGGTGCCGGTCACACACCGCGACGGCCGTCGGCTCTGGGTGGCCGTGACGTTCACCCAGGCCGAGGACCCGAACACCGGCCGCAAGGTGGTGGTGGGCACGATGCGTGACATCACCGCTGAGCACTACCTCGTGCAACGCGAGACCGCACTGGCATCGCTGAACGAGGCGCTGGCGCAAGCGGATACGCTCGACGACGCGGTGGCCGCGGCCACCGCCGAACTCTGGCAGGTGTGGCATGCGCGCCGGGTGCTGGCCGTGACACTGCCCGACGATGAGCGCCGCGGCGTGTCACCGCACACGGTGTGCGTCGGTGAGCCGGTCCGGTGGGACGAGTTGGCCGCCGAGACGCGCGACGCGATCCTCGGCCTGCGGGAGGGTGAGTTGCTGGCCCCGGCGATCACCCAACCCGGCTGGGCCGGCGTGGCATTGCGGCACCCCCGCGGCGTGCTGGTGCTCTACATCGACCTCTACGAGACGCGGTGCTTCACCGCCGAGGACCACACGTTGCTCACCGTGCTGGCCGGCCGGCTCGGACAGGGACTGCAGCGCGTGCACCAGATCGACCAGCAACGCGAGACCGCGCTGGCCCTGCAGCACGCCATTCTGGGCCCTGCGGTGTCCAGTGGTTTCGCCGTGCGCTATCAGCCCGCGACGCGGCCACTGCAGGTGGGCGGCGATTGGTACGACGTCGTCGATCTCGACGACGGCCGGATCGCGCTGGTCGTCGGTGACTGCGTCGGCCACGGTCTGGACGCCGCGACTGTCATGGGACAGCTCCGTAGTGCCTGTCGCGCATTGCTTTTGGAGCACCCGAGCCCCGCGCGTGCACTCGAAGCCCTCGACCGTTTCGCCGCGCGGCTGCCGGGTGCGCGGTGCACCACGGCCTTCGCCGCGGTGCTCGACTGCAAAACCGGTGAACTCGTCTACTCCTGCGCGGGTCATCCGCCGCCGATCCTGGTGGGCGCCGACCGCAGCACCCAGTTGCTCGACGAGGCCCGCGCGATTCCGCTGGGGCTGACCTACGCGCCGCAACGGCCCGAGGGACGTGCCATCATGCCCCCGCGCTCGACGCTGCTGCTCTACACCGACGGGCTGGTCGAGCGCCGCCGCGAGTCCATCGACCACGGGATCGCGCGCGCCACCGTCGCCGTTCAGGACAACCGCGCCACCGACCTCGAAAAGCTCGCGGACGTGATCATGTCGCGGCTGGCACCGGGCGACGGCTACCACGACGACGTCGCAGTGCTGCTCTATCGCCAGCCGGCGCCGCTGGATGTGACGATCCCCGCGGACGTGGGCGAGTTGGCGCCGTGTCGCGCCGCGTTGCGGGACTGGCTGGACTGCGCCGGCCTCGACACCGAGCAGGTCCTGGATGTGTTGATCGCAGCCGGGGAAGCGCTGGCCAACGCGATCGAACACGGACACCGTGACCTGCCCGACGGCACCGTGCGGCTGCACGCGGTCGCCACGAGCGACACGCTGTACCTGACCGTCGCCGACACCGGCCGCTGGAAGACGCCTGCCGCGGTGCCGCTGCTGCACCGCGGCAGGGGCATCACGCTGATGCAGGCTCTGATGCAGGATGTCACCATCGATTCACAGCCCACCGGCACCACGGTGCGCATGCAGTTGAGGATCAGCTGATGGCGACACCTCTCGAGGTGAGGACCGACCGCGACGGCGACGGCACGACCGTCCTGACCGCCGCCGGCGAACTCGACCTGAGCAATATCGCGGTGTTCGCCGAGGCGATCACAGCCGCCCGAGCGAGCATGGACGGCGCGTCTGGTTCCGCGTTGCGCATCGATCTCAGCGACGTCCACTACCTCGACAGCGGCGCCATCAACGTGCTCTTCGATCATGCCCAGTCGATCGAACTCGTCGTCAACCCGATCCTGGTGCCGGTGTTGACGCTCAGCGGCTTGGCCGACGTCGCCGCCGTTTCGGCCGCTGACCCGCGCTGACTACTCGCTGCGGTCGCGGCGCGCGCGGGCGCGGCGTTTGCCCTCGTGCATCGCGGCCACCCTCGCCACCGGGATGGTGCGGCCGTATTCGATCAGCGAGGCCGGTAACCGCGCAGGTGCGGGCATGGTCTCGGCCCACGGGTCGCGTCCGGCCAGGGCCGCCACGGCGGTGCGCAGGGTGAAGTCCGACGGCGTCACCCGATCCAGATCCGACCAGGCCACCGGGAAGGACACCGGGGTGCCGGGTCGAAGACGCGGACTGTAGGCCGCCGCCACGGTGGCCCCGCCGGCGCGGGTGGCGTCGACGAACACCTTGCCCTGTCGGTCCTCGACGATGAACGCGGTGGTGGCGATCGACGGGTTCAGCGCTTCGGCGTGAGCGGCCAGGGCGCGGGTGGCCGCGGCGACGTCGTCGGGCGGGGTGCCGGTGTCGATCGGCACGAAGATGTGCAGTCCCCGCGACCCACTGGTCTTGACCGCACCGCTCAAACCGTTGGCGGACAGCGCTTCTCGTACCAGGTGTGCCACCGCGACGACCGCCCGGAAGTCGTGGCCGTCCGGCGGGTCGAGGTCGAGGATCACGTGTGTGGGCCGATGAAGGTCGTCCACGCGGCCCAGGCCCGGGTGGAATTCCACGGCGCGCTGGTTGGCCAACCACAACAGCGTGCGTCTGTCGTCGCAGACGGCGTAGCGGACCTCCCGCTGGGAGGACTCCGCCCACACGGTCGCCGTGCGCACCCATTCGGGGGTGTACTTCGGCACGTTCTTCTGCATGAACGGCGCACGGCCCCGCAGCGCGCGCAGTACGGTCAGCGGCCTGCCGGCGAGAACCGGGAGTATGCGGTCGGCCACCGCGTCGAGGTAGTCCACCAGGTCCCGCTTGGTGGCGTCGGCCTCCGGACTCAGCGGCTGGTCGAGGTTGGTCAGGTCGACGCCGGCGCGCTGCTCCCCGGAGGCCATGCAGCCAGCCTACGGGGGAGAGGTCAGGGAGCAGCGGTTTCGAGCAGGTGACACAACCGCTCTCGGTGGAAGGCGGCGTCGCCGCACAACAACGCACCGGTGCGTGCGCGCCGCAGGTAGAGATGCAGGTCGTGTTCCCAGGTGAAGCCGATGCCACCGTGCAACTGCAGCGCCTCGCCGGCCAGCCGACTGATCGCGTCGGAGACATACGCCTTCGCGACGCTGACGGCGTGGTCCGGATCGGCGTCGGGCGCATCGAGCGCCATCGCGGCGTGGTAGGTGGCCGCGGTGCTGGCCTGCACCCAGATCCGCATGTCGGCGCACTTGTGTTTGACGGCCTGGAAACTGCCCACCGGCCGGCCGAATTGGTGACGCTCCTTGACGTAGTCGACGGTCATCGTGAGCAACCGCTGTCCGATCCCGACCAGCTCGGCACACAGCAGCACGGTGCTCAGATGCATCGAGCGGATCATGGTCTGCTGCGCAGCGTCGCCGGACAGGCACAGAGCGGATTGCTCGACCGCGACGTCGTCGAAGGTGACGTCGCAGTAGCTGCGGGTGACATCGAGGGTCTGTTGTCGCCGGACATGGACACCGGGGGTGTCGGTCGGGACGACGAAACGCGCCGGCGCGCCGTCGAGCACCGCATCGACGACGAGGATCTGCGCAGCGTCGGCGTCCTGCACGCAGACCTTCGTCCCGCTGATCCGGTAGCCCGTGTCGCTGCGCACCGCGTGCGTGCCGATCCCGGACAGGCCCCACGGCTGCCCCCACTCGGCGAAGGCCCAGCCCGCGATCAGTGAACCTTCGGAAATCAGTTGCAGCAGCTTGCTTTTGTCCGCTGCACCTGACCCGGCCAGGGCGTCGGCGGCAACGACCACCGGGATGAACGGGGTGGTCGCCAGCCCGTAGCCGAGTTCGACACAGACCAGCGCCGACTCGATGACCTGCTGACCGAGTCCGCCGTCGCCTTCGGCGATCCCCAGGGCCGGCCACCCCAGGTCCGTTCCTTCCTTCCACAGCTCGACGTCGAAACCTTCAGGTGCGTCGATGAGTTGCCGCGCCCGCGTGACCGAGGATCTGCGTGTCAGAAGCGATTTGGTGGAGTCGACCAGACCCCGCTGTTCGTCGTTGAGCTCGAAATCCACGGTCTACTCCTTAGCCGAGGGTCGATCGGGGCAGAGAACTCTCGAAAACCTTCCCAAAGATACAGGATACTGATTAAGGTAAATCAAGCTTCAACGAACGATCGCGGAGGGTGCTGTGCAACTGAGGCAGGACGCGGGACTCCGGGCGCTACGGCAGCGGGTACGCGATCTTGCGGCGCGCCACGCACCACCGCGACAGCCGCGCACCGGCGTCCGGGCACCGGAGGCCGAGGACATCCCGGCGCTGCGGAAATGGACCGGGGTGTTGTTCTCCGAACACCTGTTGGGGGTGAACTGGCCGGTGGAGTTCGGCGGCCTGGCCGATCCGCATCCGTTGCACGAATCGGTGGTCACCGACGAACTGGTCCGGGTCGGTGCCCCCGGACCGGTGGGTGGGGGACTGCTGGCAGGAGCCGCGATCATTGCCTCGGGCACGCCGGCGCAGAAGGAGTACTTCCTGCCGCAGATCCGGTCCGGCGAACACATCTGGTGTCAGCTGTTCAGCGAACCCGACGCCGGCAGCGACCTGGCCGGCCTGCGTACCCGTGCCCGCCGCGAAGGCGACGAGTTCGTCGTCGACGGACAGAAAGTATGGACCACCAACGGACAACACGCCGACTGGGGTTACCTGTTGGCGCGCACCAACTCTGACGCACCGAAGCACGCGGGTATCACCGCTTTCGCGCTCGACATGTCCACTCCCGGCGTGACGGTACGGCCGCTGCGCGAGATCACCGGGACCTCGGACTTCAACGAAGTGTTCTTCGACGGCGTCCGCATTCCCGCCGACCGGGTGATCGGGGAGGTCGACAACGGCTGGGCGGTCACCACCGCGAGCCTGGCCCAGGAGCGCGCCGGCGCCGGCGGCGGCGCGTCGCTGTTCGGCGCGCTGGACCGGCTGGTCCGGCTTGCGGCCGAGGTGACCCGCGACGGCAGCCCCGCCATCGACCGCGACGACATCCGGCAATCCATCGGGAAATTCGCCGCCGACGTCCACGTCAACAGTTTGGTATCGGCCTACGGTGAGAGCCGCGCGTTGCACGGAACCGGGGACATGGGAGACGCGCCGGTGTCGAAGATCCTCTTCAGCGAGATCAACCTGGCCCTGCACGAATTCGGCTTCCAACTGCAGGGACAGGACGGTATCCGCGTCGAAGGTGACCCTGACGTGTGGGACGACGGCTGGTGGCAGGACGGGTTCCTCTACGGACGAGCGTTCACCATCGCCGGCGGGACCAACGAGGTACTGCGCAATGTGATCGCCGAACGCGCACTGGGGCTGCCCCGTGGTTGACGTACTGACCGACGAGATGCGGAGGATGTAATGCCGTTACAGGACTGGATGAAGATCATCTCGGTGGACGACCACGTCATCGAGCACCCGCGGGTGTGGCAGGACCGGCTGTCGGAGAAGTTCCGCGACAGCGGCCCGCAGATCATCGAAACCGCTGAGGGACACCATGTCTGGCAGTACGAAGGTCAGCTCTATCCGCAGATCGGGCTGAACGCGGTCGCCGGCAAGCCGCCGGCGGAGTACGGGATGGAACCCGTCCGCTACGACCAGATGATCCCCGGCTGCTACGACCCGGTCGAACGGATCAAGGACATGGACATCGACGGTGTCCACGCCGCCCTGGCGTTTCCGTCTTTCCCGGGATTCGGCGGCGGAGTGTTCCAACGCGCCCAGAACAAGGACCTCGCGCTGGAGTGTGTGCGGGCGTGGAACGATTTCCAGGTCGACGAATGGTGCGCGACAGCTCCGGATCGCTTGATCCCATTGGGGATTCTGCCTACCTGGGACCCGGCGCTGGCCGCCGCCGAAGTGGAACGTCTGACGGAGAAAGGCACCAAAGCGGTGTCCTTCCCCGACAGTCCGGTCCCGCTGGGACTGCCGTCCTTCCACGACCCCGACCACTGGGAAGTGCTCTGGGATGCACTCGAAGCCGCCGACATGCCGGTGTGCCTGCACTTCGGTGCCGGCGGATTCGTCCCGGGTTTCTCGTTCAACCCCGCATCCTATGACCCGAGGGCGCCGTTTGCCGTCGCGATCGCCACGTTCTCGACGAACCTGATGTGGACCACCGCGGATCTGGTGTTCTCCGGTGCGCTGCAACGTCACCCGAAACTGAAGTTCATGCTGTCCGAAGGCGGCATCGGGTGGATTCCCTACCTGTTGGAGCGCCTTGATTACACGTGGGAGCGGCATCGCTGGTACCAGAACATCAGCCGCACCGACCGGCCGTCGGACCTGTTCCGCAAGCACTTCTGGGGATGCTTCATCGACGACGAGCACGGGGTCAACGCCCGGGACGCGATCGGCATCGAGAACATCCTCGTCGAGGTCGACTATCCGCACTCCGACTCGAACTGGCCCAACAGCCGCAAGCGGATCGCCGAGAACCTGCACACCGTCGCCGACGCCGACGTCCACCGCATCGTCGAACTCAATGCGCGTGAACTGCTGCACTTCGGCGACGGCCGATGACCGAACCGCGCCCGGAGACCGACGACTACGACCTGCTCACCTTCGGCGAGGTGGCGGCCCGACTCTCCGAGGAACTCGCCGAAGCCACCCGGGAGCTCGAGCGGGTGCGTCGGGGCACGCCTGAAAACCCCGACGAGATCCGGCGTCTGGAGGACCGCATCACACTGCTGCAGGACAGCGCGAATCGCTACCGGCAGGAACAGCAGACCAACGAATCGTTCACCCGACGATTCGGACCGCTGTCGGGCCCCTCGTCCGGTCCCGGGCCCGAGTGGCGCTGACTCCGTAAGCACGGGATCCGAAAGTCAATGGCGACAACACGGAACATGCCTTCGCCACTCGGCGAGGTCGGCGAGTGGACCAAGGGCTATGCCAGGCGGCATCCCATCGCCTCCCTGGAAACAGTTGGCAGCCAGTGCATCCTGGGCCTGCGCGCACTGCGGTACCTGGTCGCGGACATCGCACGCGGACGCTTTCCGTTCGCCGAGTTCATCCAACAGGCCTCCTTCATGGCGTCGACGGCCATGTTGCCGACCATGTGCGTCGCGATCCCCATCGGCGTGACACTGCAGATCCAGTTCGCACTGCTCGCCGGCCAGGTGGGGGCCACCTCGCTGGCCGGTGCCGCGAGCGGACTCGCGGTCATCCGCCAGGGCGCACCGCTGGTGGCCGCTCTGTTGATGGCCTCGGCGGTCGGCTCGGCGATCTGCGCCGATCTCGGGTCGCGCACCATCCGGGACGAAGTCGACGCACTCGAGGTGATGGGCATCTCGGCCATCCGCCGGCTGGTGGTGCCGCGTCTGGCGGCCGCGATCGTCGTCGGCGTCGCGCTGACCGGACTGGTGTGCTTCATCGGATTCCTGGCCGGCTACCTGTTCAACACGTTCGCCCAGGACGGTGCGCCCGGGAGTTTCGTGACCACGTTCGCGTCGTTCGCGACGGTCAGTGACCTGGTCTTGACGCTGATCAAGGCGGTGGTCTTCGGGGCGATCGTCGCGATCGTCGCGTGCGACAAAGGGTTGACCACCAAGGGCGGACCGGCGGGTGTGGCCAACTCGGTCAACGCCACCGTGGTCGCGTCGATCCTGCTGCTGATGATCACCAACGTGGTGTTCACCCAGATGTATGTCCTGCTGTTCCCGAAGGTCGCCCTGTAATGGCCGCGCCGTACTATCCCCGCGGAGTCCGGCCGCTGGTGGTCGCGGGAACGGCGATGGCCGATGGCGGCGTCCGCCTCGGCCACATGATCACGTTCTTCGTCCGTGCGGTCGCAGGGATCCCGGTGACCCTCACGCGCTACCGCAAGGCGTTCCTGACAATCCTGTCCGACGTCACATGGGGCAACGGCTCCGTCGTGGTGGGCGGCGGAACGGCCTGGGTGATCATCCTGCTCGGCGCGACCGCCGGCGCGATCGTAGGTATCGAAGGGCTGCAGGCACTGCACTTGCTGGGGATGGAACCCGCAGCCGGCCTGTTGTCCTCCACGGTGTCGACGCGCGAGCTCGCACCGGTCATGGCCGCGCTGGCCTTCGCCGCGCAAGCGGGTTGTCGATTCACCGCGCAACTCGGTTCCATGCGGATCTCCGAGGAGATCGACGCGATGGAATCCCTTGCCATCCGGCCGATTCCGTACCTGATCACCACCCGGCTGCTGGCATCCGCGGTGGCCATCATCCCGCTCTACATCCTGTGCCTGCTGATCAACTACGCGGCAGTGCAGACCGTCGTCAGTGTGGCCGGCGGCCTGTCGGCGGGGTCCTACGACCACTACTTCCGGTTGGTGCTGACCGGTTCGGACATCCTGTACTCGGTGATCAAGGCGATCGTCTTCGTCATCATCACCTCGACCATCCAGTGCTACTACGGCTATTTCGCCAGCGGCGGCCCACAGGGTGTCGGGGTGGCGGCGGGACGCGCCATGCGGGCCAGCATCTCGGTGATGATCATCGCGAACCTTTTGCTCACGATCGGGTTGTGGGGCATCGGTTCCGGCGCGAGGCTTGGTGGCTGACATGGTGCAGAACTTCGAGTCGGCCGCCAAGGACATCTCCCGGACCAAACTGCTGTTGCGGGGCCTGGCGTTGCTGGTGACGGTAGTGCTGCTGGCCGCGCTGGCCATCGCGAAATCCGAGGGCGTGTTCTCCGGCCACATGCAGGTCGTCGCACTGCTCGACGACGTCGGCGACGGCCTGCCGCAAGGCTCGGACGTGAAGTTCCGCGGTGCCCTCGTCGGACGCGTCGACGGAGTGGCGCCCGCCCTCGACGGGGGCGCGAACTCGGTGGCCATGACGCTGGATCCCCACTTCGCGCAGGGCATTCCGGCGACCGTGACGGCACGCGTGGTGCCCGGCAACGTGTTCGCGGTGTCCTCCATTCAGCTCGTCGACAACGGTCCGGCCCCCGCCCTGCGCAGCGGCTCGCAGATCGTCCAGGACGAGAGCCTGGCCACCGTGCAGTTCCAGACCGCGCTGACCAAACTGCGCAACGTGCTCGGCGCGGCGGGACGACCCGGATCCGACGACACCGTCGGCGTGCTGGCGGCCGTCGCCACGGCCACCAACGGCCGGGGCGACGAGCTGACGCACGCGGGCAGCGGCGCCAGACGCATCGTGGACCAACTCAACGCGGTGATGGCGCCGGACGAGAGGACACCGACGCTCGAGGTGCTCTCCGACGCCCTTCAGGGCCTGCAGTCCTCGGCGCCGGAACTGCTCGACGCGGTCCATCAGTCGGTGGTGCCGATGCGCACGATCGCCGAAAAACGCCAAGAGCTCACGAAGTTCCTGTCCGCCGGTCACACCACCTTCGGCACCATGGGCACCGCGTTCGAGAACCACACCGACCGGATGATCGTCATCACCACGCAGCTGTCCCCGGTGCTCGGCGTCTTCGCCGACGGGGGAGCGGAGTTCCCCAAGATCGTCAGCCGGATCAACAACCTCTCCCACCGCTTCTTCGACGAGGTGTGGAACGAGGAACGCAAGCACGGCACAGGGAAGTTCATGCTGGTGTTCACCCCCAACCGGATGTACACCCGGCAGGACTGCCCGCGGTACGGCCACCTGGAGGGCCCGAGCTGCAAGACCGCGCCGCTCACCCAGGACGTTCCGGCGCTGGCCCCGATGACCGACCCCCGCAACTACCCGCATCCCCGTCCGCAGCCCGGCGGAAATGTGGGTCCGGTCGGCAGCGCCGAGGAACGGGCCGCGATGGCCGAACTCCTCGGCCCCGAACCGAACCCGGCTTCCGAGCTGCTGCTCGGTCCGGTGGTGCGGGGCAACACGGTCCAGATCGTTCCCGAGGGTCCCCTGCTGGCGGCGGAAGCGCCGGGTCCCGTTACGTCAGGAGGGGAGAACCCGTGAGTTATCGACGCCCCCTGATCTGGGTGTGCGTGTTCCTGTCGGTGTGTCTGGCACTGATCTGGACGGTGTTCGTCACGCTACAGCGCAACGTCGCAGGCGAAACCTTCTCGTACAGCGCGATCTTCACCGACGTCTCCGGGCTGAAGGTCGGTGACGAGGTCCGGATGGCCGGGGTGAAGGTCGGCCGCGTCGACGAGGTGGTCCTCGACGGCGACCTGGCCCGGGTCGGCTTCCGCGTCCAGTCCGACCAGGTGCTCTACGGAAACACCAAGGCCTCCATCGTCTATCAGAACGTCATCGGACAGCGCTACGTCGGGCTGTCGCTCGCCGACCACCCCACCACCAACCCGGGCGAACCCGTCGTACTTCCCGCCGGCGCGGTCATCCCGGTGGAGCGCACCGAGCCGTCCTTCGACATCTCCAATCTGCTCAACGGATTCGAGCCGTTGTTCGCGTTGCTCAACCCCGACGAGGTGGACAACCTCACCACCGCGATCGTGCGCTCCACCCAGGGTGACACGGGCGCACTGACCATGCTGATCGCCGAGACCACGCGCCTGGCCGAGTCCTACAGCGGAACCGACCAGATCCTCGAACAGGTGTTGACGAACCTCAACTCCGTGGTCGGCTCGCTGGTCGAACGCGACGGGAACCTGAAGTCGACCATCGACTCCGCCGAATCGATGTTCGACGGATTCGCCCAGCGCAGACAGGAATTCGTGACGTCGATGGATCAGGTCGGCGTGGTGGGCGAACGGCTGGCCAAGGTCATCACCGACGTGCAACCCGACCTGCGGGAGTGGCTGGACCGTGAACCTGGGTTCGCCCAGCACTTCATGGAGAACAAGCAGGGCTTCGCGTACATGGGCTTCAACACGCCGCTGATGCTCAAAGGGCTGGCCCGCATCAGCCAGGGCGGCACCTATCTGGACATCTACGCCTGCCACATCACCGTCAGCCAATTCCCGCGCATCGACAGCCTCATCGATGCGATCATCCGCAACGGCACCCCGGGCGGAAAGATCAAGCAGAGCGCGAAATGTCGGTGAAACCGATGACGAAACTGACCCGCGTACTGCGCCGCCCGGCCGAACACCACGGCACGCTGCGGCTCGGCATCGCGGCCGTGCTGGTCATCGCGGTGACACTGGCCGGTCTGCTCGGCGTGCAACGGCTCGGGCTGGGCAAAACCACCTACCACGCGGACTTCGCCCAGGCGGCCGGCCTGAGTGCCGGTGACCAGGTCACCATCGCCGGGGTCAACGTGGGCTCGGTCAAGGGGCTGCGACTCGACGGAGACAAAGTGGTCGTCACGCTGGAAATCGACCGAAACGTTCACCTAGGTGCGGCCTCTCGCGCAGGAATCAAACTGACCACCCTGCTCGGCGCGCGGTACGTCGAAGTCAAACCCGCGGGATCCGGTGAGTTGACCGACAATCGGATTCCGTTGGCCAACACCGAGGTTCCCTACACCCTGCAGGACTCCCTGCAGGATGCAACGACGACGTTCGAGGCCGTCGACGCCGAGAAGATCGCGCAGTCGATGACCTCGCTGTCCCAGCAGCTGCAGGGCGCGCCCGAGATCCTGCCCCAGGCCCTCGACAACGTCCGGCATCTGTCGTCGGTGCTGGCCAACCGCCGCGACGAGATCGCGGAGCTGTTGCGCAGCACGCAGCACATCGCCGAGCTGCTCGGCAACCAGCAGCGCAGTCTGGGCACCTTGATCATCCAGGGGCACGACGTGCTGGCCGACCTCGCGGCGCGCAAAGAGATGATCGTGCGCCTCATCGACGCCACCACGAAACTCGTGAACCAGCTGCAGCCCGTACTGGTCGACGACCGCGCTCAAACCGACGAACTGCTGGCCAATCTCGACGGCATCCTCACCGCGGTCGGACGCAACGACGCGTTGTTCCGCAATACCTTGCAGATGCTGCCGGTGCCGCTGCGCAACTTCACCAACGCCACCGGTAACGGCAACGAATTCGACTTCTCCTCCACCGGCGGGACACTGATCGACTCGATCATGTGCGCGCTCAGCGGTCGCGCCGACCAGTTCAATCTGCCGAACTACTTCGAGGACTGCCAATGATGCGCCGCATCCTGGGCAAGACCGCGCTCATCGTCGCACTCGCGCTGGCTGCGGGCGGATGCTCGAGCGGGCCCTTGTCCGACGACCGCGGAATGACCATCACCGCCCAATTCGACAGCGCCAGCGGACTCTACGAGGGCAACGCGGTGGCGGTGCTGGGAATGCGGGTCGGCGAGGTGACGAAGATCGTGCCCCGGGGCCAGTACGTCGACGTGACCATGCACATCGATCCGGGAGTCAAAATCCCCGCCGACGCGCAGGCCGTGACCGTGTCGACGTCGATCCTGACCGACCGCCACATCGAGTTCACCCCGCCCTACCGCAGCGGCCCCACCCTGGCCGACCGCGACAGCCTCAGCCTGGCGCGCACCCGCACCCCCGTCGAATTCGACCGCGTGCTGGCGATGATCGACAAGCTGGCAGTGGAACTGCAGGGCAACGGTCAGGGCGGAGGCCCCGTCGCGGACCTGCTCAGCGTCAGCTCCGCGATGACCAGCGGCAACGGTAGCCGCATCCGGGGGGCGCTCGGCGAGCTGTCCACGGCACTGCAACTGAGCAAGGAACGCGGCGCACCGACCGGGGACGCCATCACCACCATCGTCACCAACCTCGACAGCCTCACCAAGGCGGCCGCCGAGAACGACGAGACGATCCGCGAATTCGGCTCTGCGGTACGCCAACTCAGTGCGGTGCTGGCCGCCGAACGGCTGGGCAGCGGGTCGACCGGAGCGCAGGTCAACCAGATCCTGACCGAAACCGCCGATCTGCTCGACACCAACCGGGACGCACTGAAGTCGACGGCGGCCAACACCGAACTCGTCACCCGGGCGATGGCCGATTACCAACGCGAAGTCGGTGAGGCCTTCGACCTGGTGCCGACGCTGACCAACAACGTCTACAACATGATCGATCCCGAGAAGCGGGCCATCCGGGCACACCCCGTGCTGGACAAGGTGGAGCTGAACACCCAGGCCCTCAAGGAGATGTGCAACCTGCTGGGAATGAAGCAACTCGGATGCTCCACCGGGACCATCACCGACTTCGGTCCCGACTTCGGGATGGTCAGCATGCTCGAGGGATTGGCAGGGCTGGGACCGTGAACACCGCTGTGCCGAAGAGCATTCGCCGCGCCCTGCTCGTCGCGGCGTCACTGTCGGTGACGGGTGCGCTCACCTCGTGCGCGATGGGACTCGACCAGATCCCGCTGCCCGCACCGTCCGCGGGCGCAAGCACCTACGGAATCAGCGCCACGTTCACCAACGCGCTGAACCTGCCGTTCAAAGCCAAGGTGCGGTTGTCCGGCGCCGACGTCGGCGAAGTGGACTCCATGGTCGCCCAGAACTACACCGCCGTGGTGAACATGCAGATCGCCTCCGACGTCGCGATCCCGGTCGGCACCCGAGCCGAATTACGCTCGGCCACACCACTCGGCGACATCTTCGTATCCCTGACTCCGCCCGCGGTCACCGACGCCCAGTCGGTGATGAAGCCCGGCGACGTCATTCCGCTGGACACCACCGCGTCGGCTGCCTCCATCGAGGAGGTGCTGAGCACCGCGGCGTTACTGGTCAACGGCGGTGCGATCCGCAACCTGACCAAGGTGGTCAACGGCATGGGCCGCGCAGTCGGCGGCAAAGGCGAGGACCTGGGCCGGTTCCTCGACGAGTCCACCCGGCTGATCCGAAGCCTCTCGGCTCGCTCTGCCGTCGTGAAGCGGACATTGGCGCAGGCGGGTGATCTGGCCGCCACCATGTCGGCGCGTCAACAGTCGATCGACGCGGCGATCGCCGCGGCCGCTCCTGCGCTGGGCACCGTCGCCGACAACACCGGCCGGATTGTCGATCTGGTGGCCCAAGTCAACCGGATCACGATGCAGCTGGCGAAACTCCCCTCGGTGCGGGGCGAACCGTCACGCAGCATGATCGCCGACCTGAACCGCCTGTCGGCCGAACTCAACGCCGCCGCGCTGGAACCCAACGCCTCGCTGGACCAGTTCAATTCGATGTTCGGCGCCGTCCTCAAGGTGACCAACGGCACGGCCGCCCACGTCGACATCGATCTGGCCGACCTCGCGGTCGGCGCCTTCGCCGACCCGTACCACCCCGGCGACGCCGGCAGCCACGGACCGACCCGCGAGGACTTCCGCAACATGGTCGGCAGCATCAGCTACGAACTCATGATGGTGCGCAACAAGTTCTGGGGCGCCCCGACCGCGCCGCCGGGAACCGTACCGCCGCCCAACCTGGTCGGACCGGCGCCCGGCTCACTCACACCGGCACCCTCACCGCCGCCGCTGCTGCCGCCCAGCACGACCGGTCCTGCGCCGGCACCCGTTCCGGAAGGAACGCCGTGAACGCGCTGCGGGCGCTGATGGAGTTCGTCCGCACCCGGCGACTCGGCATCTCTGCGTGCGCGCTGGCCACGATGTTCGTCGTCGGCGTCGCCTACGTTTTGTTCGGCACGCTGCGACTCGACCCCACCAGGTCGGACACCCTGGTGCGCGTGCACCTCGCCGAGACCGGCGGGCTGCTGCCGGGACAGGACGTCACCCTGCGCGGGGTACCGGTGGGGCGCGTCCGCTCGATCGACATGACCGCCGACGGAGTCGTCGCCGTCGCGGCGATCCGGGCGGGCGTGCAGATCCCCGCCGACACCGACGCCCGGGTCTCGGCGCTGTCACCTGCCGGCGAGCAGTACCTCGACTTCCGCGCCCACACCAACGACGGACCGTTCCTGGCCGACGGCGCCGAAATCGCCAGCGACAGAACGCAGACGCCGGTCACGCTGGCGACGCTGCTGGCCCACATGGACGGCGCCCTCCAACAGGTCGACACCGACCAACTGGCCGCCGTGCTCGACGAACTGCGAGTGGGGCCGGAGGGCGGGGACAAGCTCGCGGCGATCCTCGACGGCGGCGCGTTCCTGGTGTCGACGCTGGATTCGGTGCTCCCGCAGACGGTGCGGCTGTTCCGCACCAGCAAGGTCGTGCTCTCCACGGTGCGCGACGTCGGCCCCGGACTGGAAGCGACGTCGACGGATCTGTCGTCGATCCTGGCCGGGGCGAAGAAGATGGACGGCGGCTACCGAACCCTGGTCGACACCGGACCGGACACCTTCGGCGCGCTCGACACGCTCATCGCGGACAACTCACCCACGATGGTGGCGCTGCTGGGCAACCTCACGACGGTCTCGCAGCAGTCCTACATCCGGGTACCGGCCCTGCAGGAGTTGTTCTTTCCGCAGTACCGCGCCGGCTCCGCGCTCGACGCGGTGGCCAGCACCTTCCGCGACGGCGGCGTGTGGGGCGCGGTGAACCTGTACCCGCGGCATTCGTGCGACTTCAACCTGCCGAAGTCACCGCCGACCGTCGGTGACTTCCCCGAACCGTACCTGTACACCTACTGCACCAACCCCGACCCCAAGTACCTCGTCCGCGGAGCGCGCAGCGTGCCGAGGCCGCCCGGCGTCGATGCGGCCGGACCCCCGCCGGGCGCGCACCCGCTGCAGCGGGCCGACCCGACTCCGAAGGGGCCGTTGACCATTCCCACGCCGTATTCGGGACCCGACCTGCCGCTCCCTGATCCGCCGCGCGGTCCCTGAGCCGACTGAAAGGACCCACGATGACCCAGCCCGACACCGTCGACACCGATCCCGGCGACACCGATCCCGTCGACACCGAACCCGAACCTGACGCACCTGCGGGCCGCAGACGCCCGTCGCGGCGCACCATGCTCGTCGGTGCGGGCGCGGTGCTGCTGGCCGGAATGCTGGCCGTCACCGGGATGCTGGGCTGGGAGGTGCGCAATCAACGCATGGTCACCGACGCTGCCACGCAGGCGATGGCTGCCGCGCAGCAGTACGCGGTGGTCCTGACCGGTGTCGATGCCGAGAAGCTCGACTCGAACTTCGCCGCCGTCCTCGACGGGGCCACCGGTGAATTCAAGGACATGTACAGCCAGTCCAGTGCCGGCCTGAAACAGGTGCTGATCGACAACAAAGCCAAAGCCACGGGCACGGTGACGGCCGCCGGCATCAAGTCGGCGACACCGACGAGGGTCGAGGTGATGTTGTTCGTCGACCAATCCGTCACCAACGCACTGAACCCCGAGCCTCGGCTCGACCGCAGCCGACTCATCATGACGATGGAGAAGGTCGACGGTCGGTGGCTGGCCGGCAATGTCGAGCTGCCGTGATGAGGTACCTCGGCCGGGTGATCGGCACCGCGCTGCTGGTCACCGCTCTGATACTGGCGCCCGGCGCCGATGCGGACACCACCTCCAACGGCGTCACCTACGCGGTGGTCCCCGATGTGCGTGCCGGCACCAGCCCGCAAGGTCCCGGACACTGGGCGGTGCACTACGAAAAGCTTTCCGGCGGTGACCCTGCCGTCGTCGACCCGATCAACCGCATCCTCGACGACGAGGCCGACGGGCATGTGTGGCTGTACGCCGCGAGTGCCAGCAAGAGTTCACCGTGGACGTTCCGCTCGCAGGGCCGGTTGATCTTCCGGCCGATGACCGTCTCGGCGCTCTACACCGGCCAATACCACGCGACCGAACTACCGAACATGCCCGTCGACGCTGTCGCGACGCGAGTCTTCGACTCGCGCAGCGGAATCCAGATCGTATGGGACAACCTGTTCGTCGACCGCCAAGCCGGTCTGGAGCGGCTCTCCGAGCTGACCAAGAAGATCCTGCCCGTCGCCTACCCGGCGCCCCCGCTGGGCGGATGGGCCGAGTACGGAACCTCGATGGCGCCGCTGAAGCGTAACTTCAAATTCTGGCTGCCGACCGCAGAAGGCATCGAATTACATTTCCCGGACGGTCAATTCGGCCGGGGAGTGCGCACCATCACCGTGCCGTGGGCCGGCGTCACCGACCTCATCGCACCGGAATTTCAAGCCATCACCAGTTGAACACGTCGTCGGGTCCGCCCGGGTTGCAGCCGGCGTGGAACAGCATCGTGTTCGACACCACCGGCCGCCACGGTTCGAGGTTCCACGTGCCGACCTTGCCCGGATTGGTGAACGCGTTCTGCTGCCAGTAGCAGAAGAACTGGTTCTGCATGGTCAGGGTGTTGGCGTCGGGCGCATGCTGCAACAGTTCTGCCCACGCGTCGTGCAGTTGTGCGCCGTTGCTGAACATGCCCCCCGAACCCCAGCCCCACGCGGTCGGATAGATCCGCAGGGTGGCGCGTTCGCCTTCCGGCCCGGAGTGGTACTCCCACACCGTGTGGTCGATGTACCGGGGGCTGCCCGGCGGCCGCGGCGGCGCGGGATCGGCGTGTGCGGGGGCGGCGCCCAGCGCCGCGGCCGTCGCGACCGCGGCAGCCGCCGCCGCACAGCGGATCAGTTGGTCGGCCATTGAAGTGTCTTGTGCTGCAGATACTCTGCCAGACCGTACTCGCCGAACTCGCGGCCGATCCCGCTCTGCTTGTACCCGCCGAACGGGGCGCCCGGATTGAGTCCGCCACCGCCGCCGTTGATCACGACCATGCCGGTGCGCAGCCTGCGGGCCACCGCGGCCGCGCGGAGCGGATCTGCCGACCACACCCCGCCGGAGAGCCCGTACCGGCTGTCGTTGGCGATCCGCACGGCGTCGTCGTCGTCACCGAACGGGACCACCACCGCCACCGGACCGAAGAACTCCTCCTGCGCGATACGCATGCTGTTGTCGACGCCGACGAACAGCGTCGGCTCGACGAAGAAGCCGCGGTCCAGGTGGGCCGGGCGGCCGCCGCCGAACGCGATCTGGGCGCCCTCGTCGATGCCCGCGGCGATCATCGTCTCCACCCGTCTGCGTTGGACGTCGCGGATCAGCGGTCCCACCATCGTCGCCGGATCCGCGGGATCGCCGACCGAGATGAAGCCGAGTGTGCCGACAATGCGCGCCACCAGGTCGTCGTGCAGCGACCGGTGCACCAGAATCCGCGTCTGCAGCGCGCAGCCCTGCCCGGCGTGCGTGATGAACCCGCCCAGAACGCTTTCCAGCACCTTGTCCAAGTCGGCGTCGTCGAGGATGATGTTCGCCGACTTGCCGCCCAGCTCGAGAACCACCTTCTTGATGCTCTCGGCCCCCTGTCCGTAGACCTTGCGGCCGACGGTGTCCGAACCGGTGAAGCTGACGATGTCCACCGCGGGGTGGCGCGTGAGGGTCTCGCCGGCGGCGACATCACCGGTGACGATGTTCAGGGTGCCCGGCGGCAGGCCCGCCGTCTCGGCGATCTCACCGAGGATCAGCGCCTCCAGCGGCGTGTACGGCGACGACTTCAGCACCGCCGTGCAGCCCGCCGCCAGCGCGGGCCCCAGCTTGGCGAGGTTGAGCAGGAACGGGAAATTGAACGCGGTGATCAGCGCGGCGACACCATACGGTTCGCGCACCACGACACCCTGACCGATCCCGTTGCCGTACACCGGCGGCACCGGCTGCTCGAAGGGGAACTGGGGCAGCACCCGGTCGACCATGTCCCGGAAATGATCGATCGGCGTGCCCACTTGGAGCATCTCGGCGAGCATCCGCGTGGACCCGGCCTCGGTGATGTTCAGCTCGACCAGCTCGGCGCGGCGGCGGTCGAGTTCGTCGGCCATCGCCGCGAGGATGCGGGCACGTTCCGCGGGGCGCATCGTCGGCCAGGGGCCTTCGTCGAACGCGCGACGAGCCGCCGTCACCGCGGCGTCGACGTCGGCGGGGGTGGCCTGGGGAACCTCGGCGATCGTCTCCTCGGTGGCGGGATTGAGCACCTGCAGCGTTTCCTCGCCCACGCCGTCGGTCCAGGCGCCGTCGATGAAGAGTCCGCGGGTGGCCAGTGGGGTCGTTGTCATCGGAGGCTCCTGAGGAAGTGGCGAATGAGTAATATCAGTAAGGCAATTGCCGATGGTCGGCGGAAGACGAGGCGAGGACGGGTGACCTGGTGGATGCGGTGAACCGTCCGAAGAACGTGAGCAAACTGGTGCGGGCGCCCAAGACGGCCGAGCTGATCGCCGATCAGTTGCGCAGCCAGATCGTGCGGGGCGTCCTCAAGGAGGGCGATGCGCTGCCCACCGAAGTGGAGCTGGTCAAACAGTTCGGGGTCTCCCGCCCCACCTTGCGGGAGGCGTTCCGCATTCTGGAGAGCGAATCGCTGATCGTGGTGCGCCGCGGTTCCCGCGGCGGGGTGTTGGTGTGCTCCCCGGAAACCTCCGTGGCGGCACGCCATTTCGGTCTGCTGCTGCAGATGTCGGGAACCACGCTGACCGACGTGTTCGAGGCCCGGAAGGTCTTCGAGCCGGCCGCGGCGGAAATGCTGGCCCGGCGCGCCACACGCGACGACATCGCGGACCTCAAGGCCGCGGCGGGGGCGCTGGCGGTCCTGGTCGACGAGGGCACCGCGGGAGCCGATTTCGCCGAGTGGTCCGCTGCGACGTTCCGGTTCCACGACCTGATCATGGAGCGTGCCGGCAACAAGACCCTGATGCTGGTGGGTGCGGTGCTGCGCGACGTGGTGACCAGACACATGACGCGGGTGATGCGGTCGGTGACCGACCACACCGAGATCGACAAGCAGTTCAAACGGACCGTCCGCACCTTCACCAAGTTCACGGCGCTGGTCGAGGACGGGGCTGCCGCCGAGGCGCGGGACCTCTGGGCCGCGCACATGGACCGCGCCGGCCGCAGCATGCTGTGGGGCGACCTCGCGAAGAAGACCGTCATCGATCTCTTTGTCTGACATGGCAATCAGCCCAGCGCGCCGCTGTCACGCAGTTCGCTGATCCGGTCCCAGTCCCAGCCCGATTCCAGCAGCACCTCTTCGGTGTGCTGCCCGAGCTCGGGAGCCGGAGCGGTGGGCACGACGTGCTGACCGTCGAACTGGTACGGCGGCGCCACCAGACGGAAGTCGCGGCCGTCGGCGCCGGTGACGGTGGGCAGATAGCCGTTGGCCGCGACCTGCGGGCTCTCGCAGACCTCGTCGAACGTCGCGGCGGCCGACCACACTCCGGAAAACCCTGCCAGCACGGACTTCCACTCGGCCATGGTGCGTGCACCAAAAGTCTTGTCCAGCTCGGCGATACACGCGGCACGGTTGACGTACCGGCTCATGCCGTCGGCGAATCGCTCGTCATCGGCGAGCTCGGGCCGCTCGATCAGCTTGCACAGCTCGCCCCAGAAGCGATCGGCCTGAAGGCACACCAGATTCAGCCAGCGGTCGTCGGCGGTGCGGTAGAGGTTCACGATCGGGTTCGGCGCGTCACGCCGGTCGATGCGCGGGATCTCTCCGGTGCCGGTCGCTGCGGCGGCCAGATCCGGGCCCATGGTCCACATCCCGGTGTTGAGCAGCGACACGTCGACCACCCCGCCTTCGCCGGTGCGCTCGCGTCGATACAGCGCCATCGCGACGGCGCCGGCGATGGCGCTGGAGCCCTGCAGGTCGAAGAACGCCGCGGGCTGCGCGGCGGGCGCGTCGGCGCCGGGACTGGTGAGTTTGTGCTGGACCCCCGCAGCCGACCACGCGGCGGCGGAATCGAAGCCGCCGGCCTCGGCCATGGAACCCGCGGTGCCCCAACCGGTGCCACGTACATAGATCAGTCGGGGATGGTCGGCGCGCAGGTCGTCGACGTCGATGCCGAGTTTGGCGCGCACCTTCGGCAGATAGCTGGTCAGGAAGATGTCGGCGCCGGCGGTCAGCCGCACCAGGGTATCCAGGCCGGCCGGCGAGGTCAGGTCGAGCGTGATGCTGCGCTTGCCGCGGTTGGGCACGTGCAGGAACGGATTCGGCGAGTTGTCGTCGGCGTTGAGCGCATTGCGTAACGCCCGCTGCGGGTCACCGGTGGGTGGTTCCACCTTGATCACATCGGCACCGAGGTCGGCCATGATGGCCCCCGCGCCCGGGACGAACGTCCACGCGGCGACCTCGACCACACGCACACCTTCGAACGGTCCGGTCACGTGCTGCTCCTCATCGCTCGCAAGTCCCTGGGATCACCGCACCGCCTGAAGGGCTTCGCGCATGCGGGCGAAATGCTTGGGATGCCAGATGTCCTGGTCTTCACCCCAGCCGATCCGGCCGTCGAATTCCCAGCGCATCAACGCGGTGCTGCCGCCGCCGCGTTCGCAGATGTGGCTGACGGTGAAGCCTTCGGCGTCCATCGTCCGGCCGCTGAGGTCGGTCAGCCGGACGTCCATGTGCGCGCTCCACCCCGTCACCGGGTCTCGGAAGTTCCGCATCCGGCTGGCCGACTTGTCGAGCCGCTCGAAGCGGCCGTCGCGCAGCAGCCATCCATGGTTGAGCGGCGACCAGCCCTGCGCGTCGCCGTCGGCGACCCGGGCGAACGCCAGGAATCCGAGGTCGGCGTCGGCGTGGCCGAAGATGTACTGGATACGTCCGCGCCCTCGTTCGCGTTCGATCTCCCGCCACCGCGGTCCACCGGGGTGGCGCACCCGGGACTGTTCGTCGACACTCTTGGCCGACACGCTGCCCGCGGGCGTGCCCTTGGCCGGCGACGGCGCGCCGCGCGGCGCCCAGGACCGATCCCGGATCGAGTAGCAGTCGATCGGGATGGTCTCGCCGTCCAGGATGAGCTCACCGGTGACACGGCCCAGCTGGTCGAGGTGGGTGTGCTCCATGAACGGGGGTTCGCCCGGCGTGTAGCGGCGTGGATCGTGCACGCCCTCGAACGTCAGGCGCACCGCGAATTGTCTTCCCGGATCGTTGAATTCGACGCGGTAGTCGCGCAACGGGCGCAGCATCGTGACGCTGAACCCGCCGCCGGGGACCACGATCCGGCGCAGATCCGGTGCCGGATCGTCCCAAGGCACCTCGGATTCCATCCGGAAGTACCGCACCTGGTCGGCCTCGGCGCCGCTGTCGTCCCAGACGTACACGCGCCAGGTGGCGGTGCCCCGGTTCGGGTGGAACTGCGCATGCAACCAACCGCCGAGTTTGCGTTCGGGCACGTTGAACGACCACCAGGTGGTTTCCGTCCAGTACGGGTTGTCGTCGGGGGATCGATGGAAGTCATCGTCTGCAGGGAGGAACGGGGTGTCGGCGGTGACGACTCCCGAGTCCTGGCCCGCCGTCGTCGGCGTGCTGGCGCTCACCATGACGTGAGCCTAACGTAAAGGATACTCATTTAGGTGTTGCTTTTCGGAACGGGACTCGATCGCACAACGGCTCCGGGGTGAGGCCTGCCGACCGCTCGTAGAGATGATCGCGCTGACCGGCGACGGCATCAGACCTGCCGGCCGGCCGCGACCCAGTACGGAGTGCGGATGTCGCGCTTGACCAACTTGCCGGTCTCGGTGCGCGGCAACTGGTCGCAGAAGTCCACCGTCCGTGGGCATTTGAACCCGGCCAGGCGGGCCCGGCAGTAGGCGATGATCTCGTCGGCCAACGCCGCCGTCTCTTCGGCGCCCTCGACGAGTTCCACCACCGCTTTGACCTGCTCGCCCCACTCGGGATCGGGGATGCCGATGACGGCGACGTCGGCCACCGCCGGATGGCCGGACAGCACCCCTTCGACCTCGGCCGGATAGATGTTGACCCCGCCGCTGATGATCATGTCCTTGGCGCGGTCGCAGATGAACAGATAACCGTCGTCGTCGAGGTATCCCACGTCCCCGATGGTGAACGCCGATCCGCGGTGCACCGACGCGGTGAGCTCGGCGTCGTTGCGGTACTCGAAGGACTGTCCGTCGAGTCGCTCGATGTAGACGTTGCCGATTTCGTTGGCTCCCAGCGGGTTCCCGTCATCGTCGAGGATGTTGACCCGCACCCCGCGGATCGGACGGCCCACGGTGCCCGGCTTCTCCAGCCAGCGGTGCGGTTTGGCGATGGTGGCCGGGCCTTCGGTGCCGCCGTAGGTCTCCCAGATCACCGGTCCCCACCAGGCCATCATCTCTTTCTTGACCTCCAGTGGGCACGGCGCCGCGGAGTGGATCACCGACCGCAGGCTCGACACGTCGTACCTGTCCCGGATGTGCGACGGCAGCTTGAGCATCCGAACGAACTGGGTGGGCACCATGTAGGCGGTGGTCACCGCGTGGCGTTCGATCGCCGCGAGCGTCTGCTCGGGATCGAACCGGCCCAGGATCGCCAGTGCCTGGCCGACATTCAGTGCACCCAGGTAAAAGCTCTGGCAGCCGGCGTGGTGCATACCCGTCGAGACCAGATGCACCCCTTCGCGCGGGCGGAAGTCGAACGCGCGCCCGAAGATCGCCTGGGCGTTGGCGGCCTCGGACGGGTCCCGCCCATCGAGTGGGCGCACGATGCCCTTGGGCTTTCCGGTGGTCCCCGACGAGTACCGGATGGCGTCACCCTGCGTGCGGTGCGCGGGCGCGGTGGTCGGATGGCCGTCGAGGAAGTCCGGTTCGTGTTCGAAGCCGTCCGGGATTGCCGACGCGTCACCGACCACGACCCGCAGCCGCGCACCGGCCGGGACCGTCGGGAAGCGATCCAGGTAGTCGGCGTGGGAAACCAGCGCTGTGGCTTCGGAATGCTCGAGGATCGAGGTGAACTCGTCGGCCGACAGCGCGGTGTTCAAGGTCAGGTAGCGGGCTCCGATCTCGGTGGTGGCCAGTTGCCAGATGACGGCGTCGACGTCGTTGGGCAGCGCATAGGCAACCACCTCACCGGGACCAATCCCGCGCGCTTGCAACGCATTGGCCACCCGGTGCGCCGCGCCCACCAGTTCGGCGAAGGTCAGCGTCCGACTGCTCGGCGACTCGACGATCGCCGGGGTGGCGGGGTGATCCTCAGCGATCCACCACACGCCGAGACGCTGATCCCATGGATGCTGCATCTGCCCTCCGATCTCAATCGGATAGAACAGTATCCTCAATTGAGCGGCCGCGGGAAGGGTCTCGGAACTTTGTGCGCGTTTCCGGTCAGTCGGGCACGGTCTCGTGCATGTGCGCGCGCATGCGCATGACCGCGAGTTCGGTGTCGCCGGCGACGAGCGCCTCGGCAATGCCCTGGTGCGCCGGGCCGACCGTCGAGGGCAGCGTCGCCGACAGCGCTGCCACCTGCGGATCGTCGGCGGCCAACTGCGAGAAGAACTGCCACCCCAGGCGCATCGTCACACTGTGCACGAGTTGCAGCGCGCGATTGCCGGCGAGGCGCCCCAGGGTGGAGTGGAAGTCCTCGCCGTGACCGAACGCCGGTGCCAGGCCGCGCTCGGCCTCGGCGCGCAGCGCCGTCTCGATGGCGGTCGCATCGGTTCCGCCGCTGCGCAGGTTGTGCGCCGCCTGCTCGACGACCGCGAGCTCGAGCCCCGTGCGCAACTGCGTGATGTGGCGCACCGTCACACCACGTCGGCGCAGGTAGATCGCGATGATGTCGGTCAGCGCGGAGATGTCGGGCTCGTCGACGAACAAGCCGCCGCCGGGACCGCGCCGGGTGCCCGCGATCTGGTGGTACTCGAGGATCCGGATGGCCTCCCGGACGACGGCTCGACTGGCCTGGTACTTCTCCATCAGGCTGGCTTCGGATCCGACGAACGTCCCCGGTTCGGCGCGGGACTCCAGGATGCCCGCGAAGATCTCGCGAGCCAGTCCCTCGCCACGCTTGTCTCCGAGGGTGCCCGCCAGCGCGACTGCCGGGTCCAGACGCTGCACCGTGCTTGGCCTCTTGCGGATGAACGCGGCTTCGGCGCTCAGGTGCCGCCGCATCCGCTCACGGGCCACACCGGGGTTGTTGGTCAGCGTGGCACGGGCGATCGCATCGTGGGCGCGGCATACTTCGTCGGCGAACTTGGTTGGTACCGACGCATTTTCGTCGAAGAAGAAGTTGCTGACCCGAGCGAACACCTCGACGAACAGTTCCAGCACCGGGTTGGCGGTCATGGTGGCCAGCTGGCTGTGCAGCAGGTGGAAGTTCGCAATGGTGCCGACGAAGCCCTGTTGCAAAGTGTCCCGAAGGCGGACGATGTCGGCTTCGTCGGCGCGTTGCGCGGCGATCTCGGCGACCAGTTCCTCGAGGGCGATCCGGGTGTCGAAGATCTCGTCGAGGGTGGCCCCGACGCGCAGCAGATAGATCACGGCGGGACCGATGACGCCCTCGACGTCGGGTTCGACGATCACCAGCCCACCGTTGGTGCCGCGGCGCATGCGTGCGACGTGCTGGTGCTCGACCAGCCTGATCGCCTCCCGTAGCACGGCGCGGCTGACGCCGTAGCGGTCCAGCAGTTCGGTCTCGGATCCGAGCACCTGGCCGACCGGCCACCCCAGGTCGATGACGTCGGCCACGATCTGCTCGGCGGCCCGGCCGGCGAGCTTGGCGCGGCGGGCATCGACGCGGGGAGCGATCACCTCTGGGTTCACGGCGTCACCGGTACACCGGCGGCCCGTTGCGCCGTGGCGCGGCCCGGCGCTCGGTCAGCGGAGGGTTGCCGATGTGGGTGTAGGCCATCCCGTTCTGCAGCGCGGTCGACCGGGTCATGTCCAAAGACTCCCATATGGCGCGGATGGTGCCCTGGATCGCCACCGTGTTGCGGGCGGCGATCGACTCGGCGATGGCCTGTGCGCGATCCCAGAGCGCCGCGCGCTCGACGACCTCGGAGACCAGTCCGATGCGCAGGGCTGTCGCTGCCGAGATGCGTTCCTCGGTGCCCATCAGCGCCCACCGCAGCACCTCGCCGAGCGGCACGCCGCGGTGCAGCATCCCCATCGGTTCGAGCGCCGACACGATCGATGCGTTCGCATGGGGGTCGAAGAACGCCGCGTCGTCCGAGCAGATGATGATGTCCGATTCGTTGAGCAGGTACTGGGCGCCGCCCGCGGCGAAGCCGTGCACGGCGGTGATCACCGGTTTCCAGCACCGGTGGTGGAGCTTCGGCGAGATGACGGTGCCGGGATCGAAGGTGTTCCACACATTGGACCGAAAGAACCAGCTGCCGTCGCCCTTGACGTCGACTCCGGTACAGAACGCGCGATCCCCGGCCGCGCGCAGCACCACGGCGTGGATCTCGTCGGTGTCGCGGACGGTCTGCCACGCCCACGCGAGCTCGCCGGCCATCCGCCCGGAGATGGCGTTGAGCGCATCCGGCCGGTTCAGCGTGATGGTCGCGACGTGGTGCTCGTCGACGCCGAACTCGATGTCCTGCAATCGGACTGCGCCGTCGGTGCCGGCGTCGGGGTGCTCGTGGGGGCCCGCGGCGAGATTTCCCGAGTGGTTTTCCGAAGGGCTAGCCAGAATCATAGAAATGAGTGTACTAATAAAGCGGTATTCGAACGGAGTTAAGAGGAACTCGACATGTGTCGTCTGGATCGACACCCGCGCAGCGTGGCCGGACGTGAGGATCGAGGGGAGCAGCCATGTCGAAAGTGATTGAGACGCTGGAGAGAACAGACCTCGGCACGAGGCAGATGCTCGACGATCCCTACTCTCGATTCGCCGACCTGCGTGCCCACGCGCCGGTCTCCTGGGCGACGGCGAAGGGGCTTCTGCAGGGCAAGGGTGGCTACTTGCTGACCCGTTACGACGACGTGATGAACCTGCACAGCGACGACCGGTTCTCGACCGATGTGCTGAAGAACTCGCCGGCGGGCAAGTTCATCTGGTTGCTGCCGCCGAGCCTGCGCATGCTGGCCCAGACCATGGTGTTCAAGGACGATCCGGACCACAAGCGACTGCGCACGCTGGTGCACAAGGCGTTCACGCCCAAGCTCGTGTCCACGATGGTGCCCGACATCACCAAGATCGCCGAGGAGCTTGCCGACGAGATCGCCCTCGAGCGTGAGGTCGACCTGGTCCACGCGTACGCCGTGCGGCTTCCGCTGGCGGTGATCGCGACGATGCTCGGTGTCGCCGACTCCGACCGCGACATGTTCCACGTCCTCGTGGAGAAGATGGGAAACCAGGGCAGTGCGGTGAAGCAGTACCCGACCGCGCGCAAGCTCGCCAAGCTGTTCGAGGCGCTGATCGAGGACCGGCGACTCAATCCCGACGAGGGGTTGATCTCCGAGCTCGTCCTTGCGAACGAGGGCGGCGATCGGCTGAGCCACCGAGAACTGGTGTCCATGGTGTTCCTGTTGCTGCTCGCCGGCCACGACACCACCGCCAACCTGATCGGCAGCAGCGTGCTGGCCCTCATCGAACACCCCGACCAGTTCGAGCTGGCGCGTCGGCGGCCTGAACTGCTCGAGACCACCGGGATCGAGGAGCTGCTGCGCTACACCTCACCCGTGGCCGACGGGGCGGCGCGGTTCGCCCTCGAGGACATGGAGATCCGCGGCGTGCCGATCCCGCGCGGCTCGCAACTGCTCGGGTCGATCGTCTCGGCGAATCGCGACGAGGCGGTGTTCGACGATCCCGACTCGCTCGATCTGACGCGGAAACCCAACCGCCACTTGGCGTTCGCGTTCGGCATGCATTACTGCCTGGGCCACCAGCTGGCGCGGCTGGAGGGCCGCATCGCGTTGGCCACATTGCTCGAACGCTTCCCGAACTGGGAACTGGCCGCGCCCAGGGAATCACTGCATTACAAGCCCACGATCTCCCTGCGCGGGCTGACCAAACTACCGACCCGGATGTACTGAACACGAGCGGGAAGAGCCGACGATGACACAGACCCAAGAGGCCCAGGACTTCGACCACGCGATCAAGGACGAGGACATCGAGCGGGCCAAGCTGCTGCTCGGGATCGACGCGCCCATCAGCATCGACGAGCACCACCGCCAAGCCAGTGTCGACACGATCCGCCAGTTCGCCATCGGCTACGGCGACGACAACCCGCTCTTCGTCGACCCGAACTACGCGGCCGGCACGCGGTGGGGCGGACCGATCGCGCCGCCGATGATCCACAGTTCACTGTCGCGGAAGATGCTCGGCGACCCGATCCCGGACGACATCCGCAAGGCCACCAGGGGACTGTTTTCGGGGGTGCACCTGTTCGTGTCGGGCCAGGACACCGAATGGTTCGCCCCGGTGCGGCCCGGCGACGAGTTGTACGGCTTCGGCGGTATGGAGTCCACCGAGGTCAAGACCAGCGAGTACGCGGGGCGATCGGTGATCCGGATCCGGCGGGCGGTACGGATCAATCAGCGTGCGGAGATCGTGGCGATCGAGCGGACCATCCTGATCGCCACCGAGCGCAAGAAGTCGCGCGAACGCGGCAAGTACATGGATCTCGAACCGGCCACCTACACCGACGAGCAGATCGCCGAGATCGACGAGATCTACGCCGCGGAAGGGCCGCGGGGTGCCGAGCCGCGGTGGTGGGAGGACGTCCAGGTCGGCGACGCGCTGCCGCAGATGGTCAAGGGACCGCTCACCCTGACCGACATGATCAGCTTCCACGCCGGCGGGTACGGGTTCGGTCCGTACGGGATCGGCGGTGCCCGCGTCGGTTACAAGAATCGGCAGCGGGTGCCCAAGTTCTACATCAAGAACGCCGCCGGCATCCCCGACGTCGCGCAGCGGCTGCACTGGGAGAACGAGTGGTCGCAGTCCATCGGCAACCCGATGGCCTACGACTACGGCGTGATGCGCGAATGCTGGTTGACCCACTACCTGACCGACTGGATGGGGGACGACGGTTGGTTGGTCCGCCAGCACGACGAGATGCGCAAGTTCAACTACATCGGTGATACCCAGTTCATCACCGGCGAGGTCGTCGGCAAGCGAGTCGAGCACGGAAACGGTGTGGTGGACATCGAGTTCCGGGCCACCAGCCAACGGGGCGAGATCACCGCGCCGGCCAAGGCCACCGTCGCGTTGCCCAGCCGCGAACTCGGAATGGTCGTGCTGCCCCAGCCCGACGACGAACTGCGCCGCAAGGCGGTGGCGATGATGGCGCGTCACAACGAACTGGCCCACGGTAAGAAGCAGTGACCCAGGCCGGTTCCGTCAGCGTGGACACCGGCACCGACACGGTGCGGGCCGCAGTCGTCGACGGGGTCGCGGTTCTCACCTTGAACCGTCCGCACCGGCGCAACGCGCTGCATCCGGAGATGTACGAGGCGCTGCCGCGGCTGCTGGAGCGGTTCGCCGCCGACGACGAGATCGGTTGCGTGCTGCTGACCGGCGCGGGCAACACGTTCTGCGCCGGTGGGGACGTCCGCGACGGCGGCTCGGCGCGGGAGGTGCCCGACGGTGACCGCGAGACCCAGATCAGGGAACGCTCGGCCATGCTGGCCGACAATGCCCGCATCGTGACGCTGCTGCACACCATGCCCAAGATCACCGTGGCCGCATTGCCCGGCGCGGCCGTCGGCGCCGGCATGAGCATCGCGCTGGCCGCCGACCTGCGCATCGCGGCACGATCGGCCCGGCTGATCCCCGGATGGGCCGCCCTGGCGTTCTCCGGGGACTTCGGCGGCGCGTGGTTCCTGACCCATCTCGTCGGTCCGGCCAAAGCTCTGGAATTGCTGATCGCCGACCGGCCCATCGACGCCGACACCGCCCTCGGCCTCGGGGTGTTCAATCGCGTCGTCGACGACGAACAGCTCTGCGCCGAAGCCATGCGCTGGGCCGCCCACATCGCGGCGGGACCGACCTACGCCTTCGCCGGGACGAAGGCCAATGTCGCCGAGGCCAGCCAGCTTCCGTTGCCCGAGGCGCTGCAACGAGAAAGTGAGCGCATGGTCCGTTGTTCGCTGACCGAGGAACACCGTCGTGCGGTGAAGGCCTGGATGGCAGCGTCGTCGAAGAAGACCAAATGACATGAGCGTCGAAGAAGGCCAAGTGAGTTGCGATGAGCACTGAACGCCCCGAGGTCTCCGCAGACGTCCGGGAGTGGATCGCCGAGGTCACCGCGGCCGACGATGTCGTGTTCAGTCAGGTGTCCGGCGGCGCGAGCCGGCAGGCCTGGTTCGTCGACGCGCGGCGAGGCGACGTGTCCCAGCCGCTGTTCCTGCGGTACGACCCGCGACAGCCGGACCCGCAGAGCGCTTTTCACCCGTTGCAGGTCGAGGCCGAGATCATGGCCGAACTGCACCGACACGGCGTCACCGTGCCACGGGTGATCGCCGCGCACCCCGACCGGCAGGCCGTGCTGCTGGAGCGCGCCGAGGGCGAAACGTGGTTCCGGTTGATCAAGGACCCGGCCGAGGCAGTGCGCACCGCACAGGACTTCATCGCGAAACTCGCTGCGCTGCACCGCATCGACGCCACCGACCTGCGTATTCCGAGCCTCGGACCGGCCGGTCCGGTCGCCGGCCACGTCCGCGATGAGATCGCCGCGATGCGGCGCCGTGTCACGACGTACGGGAAACCCGCTCCGCTGCTGCGGTTCTGCATCGACTGGCTGGAACGCAACATCCCCGACTACGGTGGGCCGACGGTCATGGTGCAGGGCGACACCGGCCCGGGCAATTTCATGTACGCCGACGGTGAGGTCACCGCGATCGTCGACTGGGAGCTCGCCCATTTCGGTGACCCGATGGACGACATCGCGTGGCTGTCGTTGCGCACCGTGCAGGACACCTTCACCGACTTCCCGGCCCGGCTGGCGGAGTACGCGCAGCTGTCCGGGCACCCGATCGACGAGGACCGGGTCTGGTACTACCGGCTGTTCGCCGAGACGCGGCTGGCGTCGTTGAGTCCCGGCAGCGTCGACACCCGTGCTTCGGCGCCGGCAGGGTCGCCGGACGCGGGCAACAGCTTGATCTACGGCATGCTGCACCGCCGGCTGCTGGTGGAGGCACTGGCGCACGTCGTCGGGATCCCCGAGGTGCACGTCGATCTCCCCGACGACGGCGCGGTCTCGCAGCACGCCCACGTCTATGACGCGGCAGCGGCCGCGCTGTCCGCGTCGGTGGGCAGGACCACCGACGCGCTGGCATTGCGCTACGTCAAAGGTGCTGCGCGGCTGGTGAAATACCTGGCCGAAGTGGACCGGGTGGGAGCCGTCGTCGATGCCGACGAGACCACCGAACTCGCAGAACTGCTCGGCGCCGTCCCGGCCTCGGTGTCGCAGGGCCGCGCCGCGCTGGCCGAGGCGGCCGGCCGCGGCGAGATCTCCGACCGCGACTACGTCGCCGCACTGTGGCGCGGCATCAAACGCGACGACTACCTGACCCGCACGGCATCCGGCGCGTTGTCCCGACGCACCTGGCCGCCGCTCACCCACCCCGTCGAGCAAGGAGACCGAGACCGTTGGGTATCGCAATCAGTGACGACCACCGCGAACTAGCCGGCGTCGTCCGGTCTTTCCTCACCGCCCGCGGCGCCCGCACGGCCACTCGCGCGCTGCTGGACACCGACGGCGACACGCGCCCGCCGTTCTGGGGCGAGGTCGCCGAGCTGGGCTGGCTGGGTCTGCACGTGCCCGAGGAATATGGCGGCTCGGGATGCGGGCTGCCCGAACTCCTGGTGGTCGTCGAGGAATTCGGCCGTGCAGTGGCACCCGGCCCGTTCGTCCCGACCGTGATCGCCTCGGCGGTGATCGCCGCGGTCGGCAGCGACGCGCAGAAGTCCCGCTGGCTCGGTTCGCTGGTAGACGGATCGACCACCGCCGCTGTCGCCACCGGTGGCGACGTCACCGCGGAGGGCTCGGTGTTCTCCGGTGCCGCCGGGGTGGTCCTCGGCGCCGGAGCCGCCGACCTGCTGATGCTCACCGTCGGGGAGGACGTCATCGTCGTCTCCGCGTCCACGCCGGGCGTCACGGTTCAGACGCCACCGAATCTCGACCCGAGCCGGCCGTCGGCCCGGGTCGCCCTGACCGGCGTGGAGTTGGGCGACGACGCGGTGCTCCCGGGTGCGGCGGCGCTGATCCGGGCCTACGCGCGTGCCGTCACTGCCGCGGAAGCCGTTGGGGGAGCCCAGGACTGCCTCGACGCCGCAGTCGGGTACGCGAAGGTCCGCGAACAGTTCGGCCGCACCATCGGCACGTTCCAGGCCATCAAGCATCACCTGGCCAACATGCTGGTGGCCGCCGAGTCGGCGACGGCTACCGTGTGGGACGCCGCCAGATCCGCCGACGATGACGAGGACCAGTTCCGGTTGATGGCCTCGTGTGCGGCCACACTGGCGTTCGACGCGTATGTGCACAACGCCGAACTCAACATCCAGGTCCACGGCGGCATCGGGTTCACCTGGGAGCACGACGCGCACCTGCACCTGCGGCGGGCGCTGACCCTGCGTGGGCTTTTCGGCGGGAGGGCAGCTCCGGCCGACGTGTACGCGCTGACCGCCAAAGGGGTGCTCCGGCAGAACTCCATCGACCTTCCGCCGGAGGCCGAGGCGCTGCGGGCCGATGTCCGGTCCGAGATCGCCGGTTGGGCCGATCTCGATCCGAAAGCCCTGCGGGACAGGATGATCGACACCGGCTACCTGATGCCGCACTGGCCGAAACCGTGGGGCCGGGCCGCCGACGCGGTCGAGCAGTTGGTGATCGAACAGGAGCTGGGCGAGGCCGGCATCAAACGCCCCGACCTCGGGATCACCAGCTGGGTCGTACTGACCCTCATCCAGCACGGCACCTCCGACCAGATCGAACGGTTCGTCGACCCGGCTCTGCGTGGCGACCAGGTGTGGTGCCAGCTGTTCTCCGAACCGGGCGCGGGATCAGACGCCGCCGCGGTGGCCACCAAGGCGGTCCGGGTGGACGGCGGCTGGATGGTCACCGGCCAGAAGGTCTGGACCAGCGGCGCAGCCCACTGTCAGCTCGGTCTGGCCACGGTGCGCACCGATCCCGACGCTGCCAAGCACGCCGGAATCACCACGGTGATCATCGACATGGCACATCCGGGCGTCGAAGTGCGCCCGCTGCGGCAGATCACCGGGGCCTCGGAGTTCAACGAGGTGTTCCTGACCGACGTGTTCGTCCCGGATCACGATGTCGTCGGCACCCCCAACGACGGCTGGAAGGTCGCCCGCGCGACGTTGGGCAACGAGCGGGTCAGCATCGGCGGCGGCGGTGTCTCGGCGAGTCGGGGAGCGGTGAATGCGATCGTCGATCACACCCAGCGGTTCGGTGACCGGATCGCCGGTGCCGCCGAGCGGGCCGGCCGGTTCCTCGCCGACGAGCACGCCCTGCGGCTGCTCAACCTGCGCCGCGCCGCCCGCAGTGTGGCCGGCGCCGAACCCGGCCCGGAGGGCAACGTGACCAAGCTGCTGATCGCCGAACACGTGGTGGCGCGGGCCGGCCTGTCCGCCGAACTGCTGGGTGCCGACGTCGCGTTGATCGCGCCGCCGGCGAAGGTGGCCGGGTTACTGGTGTTGGGGTCGCGCGGCATGACGATCGCGGGCGGCACTTCGGAGGTGACGCGCAATCAGATCGCCGAACGGATCCTCGGACTGCCGCGCGACCCGCTGATCAAGTGACGGGCGCGAACACCGGGACGAACACCGCAGTGTCGCCGCGACGCTGCTGCTCGAAGCGCACTCGCACCGGCATGCCGCAGACCAACGTGTCGGGATCGCAGTCGACGATGTTGGTGACCAGGCGCAGACCCGGCTGCTCGACGAGCTCGACCAGCGCGATCACGAAAGGTGTTGGCACCGCGGGATGGAACTGCTGATGAGCCACGGTGTAGGTGAACAGGGTCGCGTCGCCGGAGACGGTGCGGTACTCGAGTCCGGTCCCGCAGTCCGGGCACTCGGAACGTGGTGGATGGACGAATTTCGAGCACGTCGCACAGTGCGCGATCCGCAACCGGCCGTCGGCTCCGCCCGTCCAGTACGGCCGGGTGGTGTCATCGATCGACGGAAGAATCCTCGGAGGAATGTCGAAAACTGAGGTCTGCGTCACTCCGTAATAGTACACTGATTAAGCGGATTGGTCGGGAGGCAGGCAGTGGCAACAGACGCCAAAGCGGTGATCTCGGGTACCGGCATCTCCGCGATCGGGCGGCGCACCGGCATCGCGGCCCTCGATCTGACCGCACAGGCGGCCGGGGCCGCGATCGCCGACGCGGGGCTGTCGCCCGCCGACATCGATGACGTCTTTTCTCTCGGTGACACCCCGGTGTCGGAAGCCGCTGCCCGGCTGGGGATCCCGCAGGTCACCGAGCGCGGCGTGCCGTTCGGACCCAGGGGCCTGCTCGAACCCATCGCGTTGGCGTGTCAGGCCGTCACCACAGGTCGCGCCCGCCACGTGCTCGTGTACCGGACCGTGCAGATGATCGGCGGCACCGTAGATTCCACAGAATCCAATGGCTCCAACGACTCGAGGGCCGAGGCGCCCCGGTCCGGCCCGAACCCGATGGCCGACAGCGAGATCGGGCACCTGCTCGCGGCGCACGCCTACTCTGCGGCGAACTGGTTGGCGATGCACTGCCGCAAGCACATGGACCTCTACGGCACCACGAAAGAGCAACTCGGTTGGCTGGCGCTCAACGCGCGCCGCAATGCGGGTCGCAATCCGCTTGCGGTGTACCGGGATCCGATCAGCATGGACGAATATCTGTTCGCCCGGCCGATCTCGTCGCCGTTCGGCCTGCTCGACTGCGACGTGCCGGTCGACGGCTCGATCGCCCTTGTGGTCTCCGCGCCCGAGCACCGTGCAGACACTCCGCACGCGGCGGTGACCGTCGAAGCCTACGGCGGGGCCTCTGGCGCCGGCGGCTGGACGCGTCGTCCCGACTATCCCGCCATGGCTGCCGCCGACGCCGCGGCCGACATGTGGTCGCGGACCACGCTCAGGCCCGCCGACGTCCAATTGGCCGAACTGTACGACGGTTTCAGCTTCCTGACGTTGTCGTGGTTGGAAGCGTTGGGATTCTGCGGGGTCGGAGAGGGTGGACCATTTGTGGAGGGCGGGCAGCGCATCGCCCTCGACGGGGACCTTCCGTTGAACACCTACGGTGGCCAGTTGTCCGCCGGCCGGATGCACGGCTACTGGGTGCTGCACGAGGCGTGCCAACAACTGCGCGGCTGCGCCGGACCGACCGCACTACCGCAACGCCCGGAAGTCGCCGTCGTCTCGGCGGGGGGCGGCCCGATCGCCGGATGTGTGCTGCTGACATGCTGACCGACACACTCCCCGGCGCGATCACCGCCGCGGTGCGCGCGGCGCCGCACACCCCGATCGTGGTGCACAGCCAGACCCGGCCGCAGACCCTGACGGTGGGGGAGATCCACGACCGCAGCTGCCGTCTGGCATCCGGTTTGCAGGCACTCGGCATCCGGCCGGGCGACGTGGTCGCCGTCCAGTTGCCGAACTGGCAGGAGTGCTTCATCGCGCACGCCGCCATCTGGCTCGCCGGCGCGGTGGTGTTGCCGATCGTACCGATCTACGGGCCGGCCGAGGTCGCGTTCATCGCGCGCCAATCCGGTGCCCGCGCAATTATTCTGGCGCGCGAACACCGAAACCGTGACGTCGCGCCGATCGTGGAAGCGCTGACCGACGTGTCGGGTCCCGACCGCGTCGTGCTCGTCGGTGACCCGTTGCCGGGCACCGTGGCTTTCGACGAACTCTCCGACTCGGCGGCGACGGGGTTCGTCCCCGCCGCACCGGAGGACCCGAACGCGCGGTGCCTACTGGTCTACACCTCCGGAACCACGGCACAGCCCAAAGGGGTACAGCACACCCACGCCGGCCTGCTCGGGGAACTGCACGCGATGGACCAGATGCGCGCGCACACCACGAGAACGACCACCCTGTCGGTGTTCCCGTCGGGACACATCGCCGGCACGCTGGGCATCCTGCGGCTGTTGTGCGGCTCCCACACCACCATCGCGATGGACTCGTGGAGCCCGGAGGACGCCGCGCGTCTCATCGCCCAGCACGGTGTGCAGGTCTCGGCGGGTGCGCCGATCCACCTGGGCGGCATACTCGACGTCGCCGAGCGCGACGGTCTGGACCTGTCGAGCCTGACCGAATACACCACCGGCGCTGCCGGGGTCGCCGGCGCCCTGATCCGCCGGGCCGCCGATTTCGGCATCGGCGCGTTCCGCTGCTACGGCTCCTCCGAGCACCCGACCATCAGCTCGGGCCGCCCGGAGGACCCGCTGGACAAGCGCGCCGACACCGACGGGCGGATCACGCCGGGAACCGAGGTTCGGATCGTCGACGACGCGGGCCACGACGTCGCGCGCGGGCAGGCGGGCGAAATCCTCACCCGGGGACCGGAACTGTTCAGCGGATACACCGACGCGGCGCACACGTCCTCCGCGTTCGCCGACGGATGGTTCCGCACCGGGGACATCGGCCGGCTGGACGCCGACGGATTCCTCACCATCACCGACCGGAAGAAGGACATCATCGTCCGCGGCGGCGAGAACATCTCGTCCAAAGAGGTCGAAGACGTCCTGAGCGCCCACCCGGCCGTCGCCGAAGCCGCCGCCGTCGGCGCGCCCGACGACACCTACGGCGAACGGGTGTGCGCGTTCGTCGTCGTCAACGACGGCGCACAGTTCCAGGTGGCCGACGCCGCGCGGCATTTTGCCGAATGCGGTCTGGCGCGCCAGAAGACACCCGAACGCATCGTCGTGGTACCGGATCTGCCGCGCACCCCCAGCGGCAAGGTGCAGAAGCACGTGCTGCGCGCACGACTCCACACACCCTGATGACACACAACCGAGAGGAACAGCTATGGGCCGGGTAGAGGGCAAGGTGGTGCTGGTCACCGGAGGCGCGCGCGGTCAAGGCCGCAGGCATGCTGTGCGACTGGCCGAAGAGGGCGCCGACATCATCCTGTTCGATGTCTGCTCGGACATCGAACACAACGGGTACGCGTTGGCCACCGCCGAGGATCTCGAAGAAGCGTGCCGCGAGGTCGAGAAGTCCGGGCACCGCGTGGTCTCGGCCGCCGTCGACGTGCGCGACCGCCCCGCGCTGGAGGCCGCGTTGTCCTCCGCGGTCGGCGAACTGGGCAAGCTCGACGTGGTGGTCGCCAACGCCGGCATCTGCCCGCTGGGCGGTGAGCAGCCGATCGGCGCGTTCACCAACGCGTTCGACGTCGACTTCGTCGGTGTCGTCAACACCGTTCATGTGGCGCTGCAGCATCTTTCGGCGGGTGCATCCATCGTCACCGTGGGTTCGGTGGCGGGTCTGCTGGCGGAGAAGGCCGGACCCGGTTCGGCGATGGGTCCGCAGGGCGCCGGTGGCGCCGGCTACAACCTGGCCAAACAGTTCATCGACCGCTACACGATGGCGCTGGCGGCGCAACTGGCGCCGCAGTCGATCCGGGTCAACGTCGTGCACCCCACCAACGTCAACACCCCGATGCTGCACAACGAGGCGATGTACAAGATGTTCCGTCCGGACCTGGAACACCCGACGCTCGACGACGCGCTGCTGACCTTCCCGATGATGCAGGGCATGCCGATCCCGTACGTGGAACCCGAGGACATCTCCCATGCGGTGTGCTATCTGGCCTCCGACGAATCGCGGTACGTCACCGGTGTCCAACTCAAGGTCGACGCGGGCGCGAGCTTGAAGTTCTGATGCAGTGGGGAATGCCCTGGCCGGGAACAGAACTCGCACGCCGCTGCGAGGACGCCGGCGCGGCCGCGTTCTGCGCCGGTGAGTTCGCCGACACCAGCGCCTATGTGACCGCCTCGGAGATGGTCCGCGGCACCACCCGCGCCAGGACCGGTCCCGGCATCGCCTACGCGTTCGCGAGATCACCGTTCGTGCACGCCTCCTCGATGCGCCACCTCGACAGGATCGCCCCCGGGCGGGTCTTCCTCGGGCTCGGCGCCGGAACCGCGCGGATGAACCGCGACTGGTTCGGCGTCGACTCGAGCCGCCCGGCGCGGCGGATGAAGGAACTCGTCACCTGCATCCGGGCGTTCTTCGAGGCCGAGAACGGCAGCAGGATCACCTTCGACGGAGACTTCTACTCGATCGACGCACACATCCAGGCGCCGGTGATGGGCCCGATCGCGGTGCCGATCCTGCTGGGCGCGTTCAACATCCACATGATGCGCACCGCCGGTGCGATCGCCGACGGGGTGCTCGGGCACGGGCTGTTCACCGACCGCTGGTGGGACGAGGTGGTGGACCCGCAACTGCACCTCGGAGCGACGCGCGCCCATCGCGACGCGTCCCGCCTCCTGCGGTGGGGGTGGGTGATCACCGCCGTCGACGACGAGGACCCGCAGCGCGCCGTCGACGACGCCCGACGCCAGATCGCGTTCTACCTGACGGTCAAGACCTACGACAGCCTCGTCGACCTGCACGGCTGGCACGACGAGGTCGCCGCCATCCGCGCCGAGATGCGCGCCGGTGACCCCCGCAACATCGGTAGACACGTCAGCGACGCGATGCTGCACGCGATCGCGATCTGCGGCGACACCGCGCAGGCCCGCGAGATGCTCGCCGGGCGCCGACGCCTACCCGACCTCGGATTCGCTTCTCCACCCGGGTTTCTCGTGAGCCCACGGCGCCGGCACCGCTACGGCGCACAAACCGCCGAATTGTTCGGACAGATGGGAGCTGTGTTGTGACCGCAGATCAGACCACCAGGCCGGAGTCGGAGAACTTCGACCGGCTGTGGACCGGTGCGAAGGATTCCCCGCCGATCGTGTGGCTGGCCCGCCTGGGGGCAGTGTTCGTCGTGTTCCAGACCTACGTGTACCTGCGCTGGATCTTCTCCGACGCGTTCGCGCCGTCGGACAACGGTCCCGATGAGATCCCCGGCGCCACCATGGCCTGGATCCGTTTCTGGGAGATCGGTTGCCTGGTTCTCGGGGTGGGCCTGTTCTGGTTCATCATCCGCAAGATGCGCCGCGAGCGGCAGTTCCCCACGCTGGGCGTGTTCGTCTTCGCATGGCTGCTGGCCGCGTGGCAGGACGTCGGTGTCAACGCCGTGCGACCGGTATTCGGTTACAACGGCGGCTTTTTCAACATGGGGACCTGGGGTGAATTCATCCCCGGCTGGGTCGAGAAGGGTGCGGAGAACCCGCAGCCGCTCATCTACTTCCTGGCCAGCTACATCGTGCTGACACCGCTGGCCATCATGGGCATCGACAAGCTCATCGAGACGGTCCGCAAGAGGTTCCCGCGTGTCAACCGGGCCGGCGTGATCGTGTTCATGATCGCGCTGTTCACCTTCTTGTGCATCACCCTGGAACAGTTCTTCCACCGCATCGGTGCCTGGCACTACTTGCGGGTCAACTCCGACTGGTCGATCTTCAGCGGCACGATGCACCAATTCCCGCTCTACGAAGGCATCTTCTTCGGCGGCGTGGTGACGGTGCTGTCCATCGGCATCTACTGCTTCCGGAACAACGAGGGCCTGATGATCACCGACCGGGGCATCGCGCAGCTCCGCCCGACCCGGTGGCTGCCGGTGATCCGCATCCTGGCGCTGACCGCGGTGTTCAACCTGATCATGATGGTGTTCATGCTGGGCTTCAACTTCGTCAACCAGCACGCCGACGTCCAACCGCCGACAGAAGACATCCCGAGCTACGTGCACCACGACATGTGCGGCATCGCCGACAACCCGCCCTGCCCGCCACCGGCGTAGCCAATGCAGATTCGCCAATGGGTCGACTCCGAGCGGCCGGCGCTGATCATGCATCCGTCGGGCAGACGGATCAGCTTCGCGGCGTTGGAGTCCCGCGCGAACCGCCTGGCTCACGCGTTCCGTCGGGCCGGTCTGAGCGAGGGTGATGTGGTCGCCGTGCTGATGGACAACAGCGAGCGCATGTTCGAGGTGATGTGGGCCGCGCGCCGGGCGGGTCTGTACTACGCCACCATCAACACCCACCTGACCCCACAGGAGGTCGCCTACATCGTCGGCGACTGTGACGCGAAGGCGATCGTCGTTTCGCGCACCCTCCGGGGTCTGTGCGCCGAGCTGGAACCGCATCTGCCCGGCGGACTGCCGGCACTGCGTATGGTCGCCGATGCGGATCTGCGCGGGTGGCAGCGCTACCCGGACTGCGTCGCCGACTGCCCGGACACCCCGCTGCCCGACGAGCGGGAAGGGGACCTGCTGCAGTACTCGTCGGGAACCACCGGGCGGCCCAAAGGGATTCGTCGACCGTTACCGCAGTGCTCACCGGAACAGGCCGGAGTGATGCTGGCACCGCTGCTCGGCGCGATCGGGCTGGACCAGCACTCGGTGTATCTGAGTCCCGCACCGCTGTACCACACCGCGCCGTCGTTCTGGTCGATGTCGGCGCAGGCCCTCGGCGCCACCGTGGTGGTGCTGGACAAGTTCGATCCCGCGGGGGCCTTGGAGGCGATCCAGACCCACTGCGTCACCCACGGCCAGTTCGTACCCACCATGTTCGTGCGGATGCTCAAGATGCCGCCCGAGGACCGGGCGGCCTACGACGTGTCCAGCCTGCGCCGGGTGGTGCATGCCGCGGCCCCGTGTCCGCCCGACATCAAGCGCCGCATGATCGACTGGTGGGGTCCGATCGTCGACGAGTTCTACGGCTCGTCGGAAGGTGTCGGGGTGTGCTTCATCCGCGCAGACGAGTGGCTGGCCCATCCGGGCTCGGTGGGCCGCCCCCTCGCCGGTGTCGCGCACATCGTCGGGGAGGACGGTCGCGAGGTTCCCGCCGGCACGCCCGGTGACATCTACTTCGAAGGCGCCGGCACCTTCTCCTATCTCAACGACCCGGCCAAGACCGCTGCGGCGCACAACGATCGCGGCTGGGTGAGCGTCGGCGACGTCGGCTACCTCGACGCGGATGGCTACCTGTACCTGACCGACCGACGCAACCACGTGATCATCTCCGGCGGTGTCAACATCTATCCGCAGGAGTCCGAGGATCTGCTGATCAGCCACCCCCGCGTGCTCGACGCCGCGGTGTTCGGAATACCGGACGAGGCGATGGGGGAGTCGGTGACCGCGGTGGTCCAGACGGTGGACCCGGCCGACGCGACAGACGACGTCGCCGACGAGCTGCTCCGGTGGCTGCGCGACCGCCTCGCGCACTACAAGTGTCCGCGGTCGCTGTCGTTCGTCGGCGAACTGCCGCGCACCCCGGTGGGCAAACTCAACAAGCGGGAGTTGGCGCGGCGCTACGTCGGGTCAGTCTCGGGCGCGTCCGGCTAGTTCGCCGATACGGGTCGTATCGAGCTTGGCCAACAGGTCACCGGCGTCCTCGAACACGTCCATCGCACCGGCTTCGTAAAGCTCCGCGCGCGAGACCCCGCCGCTGAGAACCGCGATCGACGCCACACCTGCGCGGGCGGCAGCCTCGCAATCCCACACCGCATCGCCGACGAACACGGCGTCCTGGGCGCCGACCCCGGCGCGATCCAGCGCCACCTGCACGATGTCGGGCTTGGGTTTGGCGATGTCGACGTCCTGCGACGACGTGATCTCGGCGACCACATCGTCGCAGTCGAGAACCTCACGCAGAATCTGCAATTCGTCCTCGGGCGCCGAGGTCGCCAACACGACCTGCAATCCGAGGTCAGCGACGCGCCGCAGCAGATCGCGGGCACCGGGCAACGGGGCCAACAGCTTTGCGGTCTCGCGGTAGTACTCGCTGTGGAGGTCCTTGAGCCGGTCGAGCACATCGGCGGCAGCATCGTCGGCCAGAGTCCGGACCAGCGTCGTGCCGTCCATGCCGATGCAGCGGTGGATCCGCCATGCGTCGACGGGCACACCTTCGGATTGAAACGCGCGCATCCACGCGTACACGTGCAGGTAGTTCGAATCCACCAGGGTGCCGTCCACGTCGAACAGAACGGCGGCGCGCTTCGTCGTCATCCGATCCTCAAGCCGTCGGGGGAGCACTCGTCGCCCCGCAGGTACCCGAGCGGTGCGCCGACCAAACGTTCCGGCACGCCCGTCGGCGCGCGGGTATCGTGGCGGCGCATGTCCGTTCCAGCGAGCGAGAGGTTCCGATGAGCGGAGGGCTGTTCGCGCTTCTCGACGACGTCGCGGTTATCGCGCGGTTGGCTGCGGCGTCGGTGGACGACATCGGTGCCGCAGCGGGACGCGCGACGGCCAAGGCCGCCGGGGTGGTCATCGACGACACTGCCGTCACGCCGCAGTACGTGCACGGCATCGCCGCCGAACGCGAACTGCCGATCATCAAGCGCATCGCGGTCGGCTCCCTGCGCAACAAGCTGCTGTTCATCCTGCCGGCGGCGCTGTTGCTCAGTCAGTTCCTGCCGTGGCTGCTCACCCCGATCCTGATGCTCGGGGCGACCTACCTCTGTTACGAAGGCGCCGAGAAGGTCTGGGGCAAGATCACCGGACACGACGCCCACAGCGCTCCGGTGGCCACGGTCGGTCCCGACGCCGAAAAACAGATGGCCGCCGGTGCCATCCGCACGGACTTCATCCTGTCGGCCGAGATCATGGTGATCGCGCTCAACGAGGTCGCCGACCAGCCCTTCCTGCCGCGGCTGATCATCCTCGTCGTCGTGGCCATCGTGATCACCGCCGCCGTCTACGGTGTCGTCGCAGCCATCGTGAAGATGGACGACGTCGGCCTGCACTTCACCCAGCGCTCGTCGGCGTTCGTCCAGAAGGTGGGCCGAGGCCTGGTCAAGGGCATGCCCAAGCTGCTCAGCGCGCTGGCGGTCATCGGCACCGTGGCGATGCTGTGGGTCGGCGGACACATCCTGCTCGTCGGGACCGATGAACTCGGCTGGCACGGCCCCTACGGTCTGGTGCACCACGCCGAGGAGGCCGTCCACCACATCGCCGGGGTCGGCGGAGTGCTCGGGTGGCTGGTCAATACCGCGGCGTCGGCGGTCATCGGTCTGGTCGTCGGCGCGATCGTGGTGGCGATCATGCACGTGCTGCCGTTCGGGCGGAAAGACAAGCACCACGCCTGACGCGTCTACGGCTCGCTGCCGGCGCGGTCCCCGACGAATTCACGGAGCCGGGCGTCGCTACTGGTGAATCGATCGACCTCTTCACCGCCGTCGCAGCGCAACAGCGCGATGGTGATCTCTTCACCGTGCCGGCTGAGTACCCGCCACACCGCGCCGGCGTCCTCCCATCGCTGCAAGTCGGCGACCCGGTCCACGTCCATGGTCCCCACCATGTCACCTAAGTTGGACGTCGTGCACGCTGCGTCCGCGGTCGCTGTAGCGGCGACGTTCATCTGGTTGGGGATGGTGCTGGCGATCTCGTTCCTCGAGGCACCGCTGAAGTTCCGGGCACCCGGGGTGACCCTGCAGGTCGGTCTCGGCATCGGACGGCTGGTGTTCCGTGCCCTCAACGTCTGCGAGCTCGTTCTCGGTGCTGTCGCGCTGCTCGCCGTGGTGATCGGCGGCTCGTCGACCGGGGCGCTCATCTCCGTGGCCGTGGCCCTGACGATGCTGGTAGCTCAACTGCTGTTCGTCCGGCCGGCGTTGACTCGCCGATCCGACGCGGTGCTCGCCGGCGCCGAAGGGCCCCGCTCGCGCGCCCACTACGGTTACGTGGCTCTCGAGGCGGTCAAAGTGGTGGCGCTGATCTGCGCCGGGGTGCTGTTGCTGACGGCATGACAAGTCGAGCAAGGTAGGCAAAGCTACCCTCATCTGCTCGGGTAGGCTCTGCGCTCACGATGACTGACGTGTTGCCCGTCCTGCCCCGGGAGCTCACCGAGCTCACCGACGAAGTTCGTGCGGTTCCACCGCCGCCGATCCCGCAGCTGGGTGAGCCGTACGCCACCCGCCTGGTCGACCCCGACGCCGACGCGGCGATGATTTCGGAATGGATGAACCGGCCGCATCTGGCCGAGGCGTGGGAGTATGACCGGCCCGTGCAGTGGTGGCACGGCTATCTGCGCGCCCAGCTGGCCGGTGACTACTCGCGACCGGTGATCGGCAGCCTGCGCGGCACGGAATACGGCTATGTCGAGGTCTACCGCGCGGCCAAGGATTCCATCGCGACGCGGTACGACGCCGAACCCCACGATCTCGGTCTGCACGCGGCGATCGCGGATCTGAACATCGTCAACCGCGGCTTCGGTCCGCTCCTGCTACCGCGTCTGGCGGCCAGCTTGTTCGAGCTCGAACCACAATGCCGGCGCATCATGTTCGACCCCGATCACCGCAACACCGCGGCGCGCCGGTTGTGTGAATACGCCAAGTGTGAGTTCCTCGGTATCCACGAGATGTCGAACCGCACCATGGCGTTGTACGCGCTGCACCGGCCCGGCTGAGCGGCGCTCAGGCCGGCCCGGCTGTGCGCGGCGCTCAGGTCGCAGCGCCGCCGATCATCTCGGCGTAGCCGTCGAAATCCGGGCGCATCGCCGCGGCCACCAGCTCCCACAGCACCTCGTCGGTGCCGCCCCCGACCCGGGCCAGCTTCATGTCGCGCCACCAGCGGCCCAATGGTGTCTCGTCGACCAGGTACCCCATACCGCCGAAGATGTGCATGCACTCCGAGAGCACTTCCTCGCCCAGGCGCGCAGCGGTGACCTTCACCGCCGCGGCGGCGCGCAGGTCCAGACGGCCTTGTGCGGCAATGCCGTTGAGTCCGTGCCGCAGCAGATCGACCCGGGCCTGCAGGTCGGCCATCCGCATCCGCAGCGCCTGGTGCTCGAACAGGGTGGCGCCGAACTGGCGGCGCTGCACCATGCGCGCGTGGGTGATGCCCAGCACCCGCTGGCACGACGACGCCACCTGACCGGCGATCGACATGCGTTCGTGCGCCAGGCCCCACGAGATCGCCGCCAGACCGGTGCCGGCGCGAGCGACCAGATGGTCGGCGGGCACCCAGGTGTCGATGTGCACCGCGGCGGTGTCCAGCGGTCCGGCGCCGACCTTGCGGTACGGCGTCTGGATGTCGACCTGGCTGGTCGGTACGGCGATGACCAACACGTTGCCGTGCCTGCTGGTCGGATCGTGGTCGACACTGCGAGCCACGACCATGATGTGGTCGGCGATCGGGGACAACGACACGAACTTCTTGATCCCGCGGATCGTGAAACCGTCGCGCTCCGAACGGACTTCGGTCTCCACGATCTGCAGATCGGAGCCGCCGGACTCCTCGGAGGCGCCGATGCAGAGCACCGCCTCGCCGTCGATGGCCTGCTCGCAGATCTTCTTCAAGTGGTCGGACTTGCCGAAGCGGCGCAGCAGCGCGATGGCCGAATCGTGCAGGCTGACACCGACTCCGATGCCCGCCGAGCCCAGATGGCCCAGCTTGTAGGCCAGTTCGAGGAGCTTGGCGACGTCGGGCTGTTGGCCGCCCTCGGGTGCGCCCCACTTGCCGCGGAACACGCCGCGTGCGCCGAGGTGTTCGATCAGCTTGCGGGGGAACCGCTCTGAGTTCTCGGCCTCGGCGGTCCACTCGACGATCGTGGTGTCGAATACGTCGTCGAGGAGCTCGCGGTAGGCGTCGATGTCGACGGGGGTAGACATGGTCACGCGCGGACTGCCTCCAGATTCTGCTTCACTTCCAGTCGCCGCAACTTCCCCGACGAGGTCCGCGGCAGCGAACCCGGGGCGAGGAACACCACGTCGGCGGGAACCACTCCGCACTCCGATGCGACGCGGGAGATGATCTCGGTACGGGCACCGGCCTCGTCGCGACCGCGGAATTCGGCGGCGATCAGCAGGCTTTGGCGAGCCGAGTCCCCGCTGCTGCCCACCGCGACCACCGCGCCTTCACGGACTCCGCGTACCTGTGCGGCGACGCGCTCGATCTCGCTGGGAAAGATGTTGCGGCCCGCGACGGTGATGAGTTCTTTGATACGTCCGCAGACGACGAGTCCCGAATCGGTCAGGTAACCGAGGTCGCCGGTGGGGAACCACTCGCCGGGCTGCAGTGGTTCGTGGCCGAGGTAACCGGACATCATCGACGTGCCGCGGATCTCGACCTCGCCGATCCCGCGCCCGTCGGGGTCGGCGTGGTGCTCGGCAGAACTGATCCGCAGTTCCATGCCGGGGATCGGCTGGCCCAGCACTGCGTGGCGCTGGATGACATCCGTTGCGGGATCGACGATTTCATCGAACAGCAAGCCGGTGCCCGGCAGCGGTGTGGTGACCGCGCAGGTGGATTCGGCCAACCCGTAACTCGGGGCCGCAGCGTGCGGGTCCAGACCGAATTTCGCCATCTCGGTGAGGAACAGGTTGTAGCCCTCGCAGTCGATCGGTTCGCCGCCGTTGATCGCGAAGCGCAGTCGACTCAGATCGACGTCGGACACCCGGCGCGCATAGCGGCCCAGCACCGCATAGGCGAAGTTGGGGGCCGCGGTCAGGGTGGCGCGGGACTCCGAGAGCCAGGACAGCCAGCGGAACGGGGAGGCCGCGAATGCCGCGGTGGGTGCCAGCCACGTTTCGGAGCCGGACAGCATCCCGTTGAGCAGGAACACCAGACCCATGTCGTGATACAGCGGCAGCCAGGTGCAGCCGATGTCCGCACCGGGGTCGACGCGGGTCTGCTGCAGCAGCGCGGAGACATTGCTGAGCACCGCATCCGGGGAGAGCATCGCGGTGCGCGGAGTGCCCGTCGACCCGGCGGTGCCCTGCAGAACGGCCGCTGTGCCCGGAGGCGCCGCAACCGGCACGAGGGTGGAGGAGCGCTGTGCGCCCCCGATGGCGGCGGCCTCGTGAATGGTCAACCCAGAGTTGTTCGCGGACAACAGCTCCCGGTGCTCAGGAGTGATGATCTGGGTGACGCCGATCCCGGCGAACCGCTCGGCGGTCGCGCGAGCCCACTGGTCCGGGTCGGCGCCACGGACGGGCCCGGGCAGGATCGACAACGCCCGGCCGACCAGCCCGGCGCCCTGAATCGCCGCGACGAACTCGACGGTCGGTTCTCCCACCAGGCCGACCGCACCATCGGTGCCTTGGCCGATCCGTTCGGCGATGTTCTCCGCGCGGTCGTGCACTTCCTGCCACGGGTGGCGGGTCCAGGTCCCGCTGGAGCGGTCGAACAGGACAAGGTCGCGGGGCGATGTCGTCATCGCCGACGACAGCGCGGCAGCCAGGGTGCTCACTGTTCTGCAGGAACCTTTGCCAGGATCGCGTTCTCCAAGTCGCCGACGGTGTCGCAGGTCAGCAGATCTTCTTCCGACAGCGCGACACCGATCTTGTCCTCGATGGCGACCATGCCGACCGCGAACGCCACCGAGTCCAGGCCCACATCGTCGATCAGGCGGGAGTCGCGCGTGACCCGGCTGAGGTCGACATTCAGGTCGTCACGCAGAATTTCGGTGAGGGCCGCGCTGATGGCTTGCGGGGAAGACGTCTCCATGCGGCGGAAGGTTACACCGCCTGGTAAAGGTAGGCTCCCCTTACCCTCAGGCTTACCCAGGCCTACGGCAGGTGCCCGACAGTGCGCCGGCGCTCACCACCGCGTTGCCAGCCAGTGGCCCAGGAACGCCGCGGCGATCCCGAGAACCATACTGATGACCACATTGGCTGCAGCCAGCCGCCCCCGGCGCTGCTCACCGAGTTCGTAGGTCTGCGACATCCAGGTCGAGAACGTCGTGTAGGAGCCCACGAACGCCGTCCCGGCCAGCAGCGCGACCGGCGTCGGCAACGCCTTACCGGCCACGACGCCCAACAGCAGCGCCCCGGTGATGTTGACCACCAGGATCCCGTACGGGAACGGCCCGGATGCGCGACGCGAGATCATCCGGTCGACTGCCCAGCGGGTGACCGCGCCCAGGCCGCCGAGCAGCGCCACACCGGCCCACACCATCGTCGATCCCATCAGAGGACTCGCCGCCGGAGCCGCCGCGCGACTGCGAACGCAGCCAGGCCTGCCGCGATGCTGGCCGTCGTGTAGCCCAGCGCCAGCGCGTAGTGCCCGTGCTCCACCATCGCCACCGTCTCGACCTGCATGGTCGAGAACGTGGTGAGCCCGCCGCAGAACCCCGTGCCCAGCAGTGCTCGCGGATATCCCGACCTGCTGGGGCGGTGCCGCAGCGCGGTCAGCACCACGCCCAGCACGAACGCGCCGACGACGTTGACCGCGAACGTCGGCCACGGCCACCGACCGGGATCCGGCGCGGCGAGCTCCTCGAGGCCGGCTCGCGCCAACGTCCCCAACGCGCCGCCGACGAACACCGCGGCGAGTTCGCGTACGTCAACGGCCACCAGCGCAGTATGCCGACCTGCAGTTGTGCGGCGCGCGCCGAAGGCGTAGCAGAATCGACGTCATGGCGGCCAACCCCCGTGCCGGATCGCCGGCGCTCCCCGAAGACCTCATCGACATCGCCGAGGTGGTGACGGCCTACTACACCGTGGCGCCCGATCCCGACGACATCGACCAACAGGTGAGCTTCGGCACGTCGGGGCACCGCGGCTCGAGTCTGGACGCGGCGTTCAACGAGGCCCACATCCTGGCCACCACGCAGGCCATCGTCGAGTACCGCGCCGCCCAAGGCATCGACGGCCCGCTGTTCATCGGTCGCGACACCCACGCACTGTCCGAACCCGCCTGGTCCTCGGCGCTGGAAGTGCTGGCCGCCAATGACGTTGTGGCCATGGTGGATTCGGCCGGCCGCTACACCCCGACCCCGGCGATCAGCCACGCCATCCTGACCTACAACCGGGGCCGTGACGCCGGACGCGCCGACGGAATCGTCGTCACCCCGTCGCACAACCCGCCCCGTGACGGCGGCTTCAAGTACAACCCGCCGCACGGCGGCCCGGCCGACACCGACGCCACCGGTGCGATCGCGACCCGCGCCAACGAGATCCTGCGTGACGGTCTGAAAGCGGTGAAGCGCATCCCGCTGGCCCGGGCGCTGCAGCACGCGCACCGCCACGACTACCTCGACGCCTACGTCGCCGATCTGCCCAACGTCGTCGATCTGCACGCCATCAGCGCCGAAGGGATCCGCATCGGTGCCGACCCGCTCGGTGGGGCCAGCGTCGACTACTGGGCCGCGATCGCTGAACGGCACAACCTCGAACTCACCGTGGTCAATCCGCTCGTCGACGCCACCTGGCGGTTCATGACCCTGGACACCGACGGCAAGATCCGGATGGACTGCAGCTCCCCGAACGCGATGGCCTCGCTGATCGCCAACCGGGACAAGTATCAAATCGCCACCGGCAATGACGCCGACTCCGACCGGCACGGCATCGTCACCCCCGATGCGGGGTTGCTCAACCCGAACCACTACCTGGCGGTGGCGATCGACTACCTGTTCGCGCACCGACCGGACTGGGCGCCGGGAACCGCCGTCGGCAAGACCGCGGTCAGCTCGTCGATCATCGACCGCGTTGTGGCCGGGTTGGGCCGCGACCTGGTCGAGGTGCCTGTCGGGTTCAAGTGGTTCGTCGACGGGCTGATCGGCGGCACCATCGGGTTCGGCGGCGAGGAGAGCGCCGGGGCCTCGTTCCTGCGGCGCGACGGGTCGGTGTGGACCACCGACAAGGACGGCATCATCCTGGCGCTGCTGGCCGCCGAGATCCTCGCCGTGACGGGATCCACGCCGTCGCAGCGCTACGCCGAACTGGCCGACAAGTACGGCGCGCCGACCTACGCGCGCATCGATGCGCCGGCCGACCGCGAGCAGAAGGCGCGCCTGGCCAAGCTGTCGCCCGAGCAGGTCAGCGCGACCGAACTCGCCGGCGAGCCGATCATCGCGAAACTGACCGCAGCGCCCGGCAACGGTGCGCCGCTCGGCGGGCTGAAGGTGACGACCGAGAACGCGTGGTTCGCCGCGCGCCCGTCGGGAACCGAGGACGTCTACAAGATCTACGCGGAGTCCTTCCGCGGCCCCGATCATCTGGCCGAGGTGCAGGCCGCGGCCCGGGAAGTGGTCACGGCGGTCATTTCGTGAGGTCGCCCGCTCCGGGCGACTGTCGGCCCGAGGCCAAACGCCGCCTGCCCCGAGAAGTCTGGGTCCTGGTCGCCGCCAACGTCGTCGTCGCGCTCGGCTACGGCGTGGTGGCCCCGGTGCTGCCGCAGTACGCGCGCCACTTCGGTGTCAGCATCAGCGCCGCGACGTTCGTCATCACCGCGTTCGCAGTCATGCGGCTGGTGGGTGCTCCGCCGGCCGGAATGCTCGTGCAGCGGCTGGGGGAGCGGCGCGTCTACATCAGCGGTCTGATCATCGTCGCGCTCTCGACAGCAGCGTGCGCGTTCGCCGAAACCTACTGGCAGCTGCTGCTGTTCCGCTCTCTGGGCGGTGTCGGCTCGGCGATGTTCACGGTGTCGTCGCTCGGGCTGATGATCCGGATCTCGCCGTCTGACGCCCGCGGTCGCGTTGCCGGTCTGTTCTCGTCGGGCTTCATGATCGGATCGGTCGGCGGACCCATTCTCGGCAGCTTGACCGCTGGCTTCGGCCTGTCCGCGCCGTTCCTGATCTACGGCGCCGCTCTGCTGATCGCGGCCACGGTGGTGTTTGTCAGCCTGCGCAACTCCGCGGTGGTCAGCCAGCCCGATGACGAAGCCGCGCCGCCGGTGTCGTTCCGCACCGTGTTCGGGCACCGCGCCTACAAGGCCGCGCTGCTGTCGAACTTCGCGACCGGATGGGCCTCGTTCGGGTTGCGGATCGCGCTGGTGCCGCTGTTCGTCGTCGAGGTGCTGGGCCGGGGCCCCGGAGCCGCCGGCCTGGCGCTCACCGCCTTCGCCGTCGGCAACATCTCGGTCGTCATCCCCAGCGGTTACCTGTCCGACCGGCTCGGGCGCCGCAAACTGTTGATCTTCGGGCTGTCCCTGGCAGCCGTGTCCACCGCGCTGGTGGGCTTCACCACGTCGCTGCCGATCTTCCTGGCCGCCGCCTACGTCGCCGGGGCGGCCACCGGCATCTTCGTCTCCCCGCAGCAGGCCGCGGTCGCCGACGTGGTCGGCAACAAGTCGCGCGGCGGGACTGCCGTAGCGACGTTCCAGATGATGGCCGACTTCGGCTCGATCGGCGGCTCGCTGTTGGTCGGCCTGATCGCCCAGCACACGTCGTACGGCTGGGCCTTCCTGATCAGCGGCATCATCCTCGCCGTGGCCGCGCTGGGCTGGATCTTCGCCCCCGAAACCCGGCCCCGGACCTCCCGCGAGCACACCGAAGCCCGTCCGCTGGGACCGGAGGCCGGAGGTGAAGTGCCGTGACCAGCGATTTTGAAGGTCCACGGGTGGTGGTGTAACTTCGGTGAGCACGATACGGGGCTATGGCGCAGTTGGTAGCGCACCACACTGGCAGTGTGGGGGTCAGGGGTTCGAATCCCCTTAGCTCCACTCACGTGAGTCGAGGCATGGCTCACTCATGAGTCGAATCATCGGTACATTGCTGCGGTCTTAGGCTGCGGTTGTCCAGCGCATGGCCCCGTTACTGATGCTGCGTGCGAGCGCGACGGGAGGCAGTTCAAGCACCCTAGTGCTTCGGGTCCTGCAACTGCTTCGCCGCCGTCTTAGCCGACAAGCGACCGGTCGCGCTCAGGCCGGACCTTGCCCCAGTCTGAGAGCCGGCGCGCGGAACCGGTCAGTATCCAGTTACCGCCGAGTGCGGTGGGTCCTTATATAGAGCCATCGATCAGCCCTCCAGGGTTTTTCTTCTACTGGCGCGATAGGTTGACGCGTGTCTCCCAGCCGATCCGGACAGGGGGTCTGCAAGCGCGCATAATACTCACGCAGCTCTTCTACCTGCGTGCAGGCGCTATTCCCAGCCCTTCCAGCTAGCATTCTTGGATGCCTCCGCGCGACGCCCCCCATTTGGCCGGACCTTTGGATAGCAGTCTCGGTCCGGCCGTCACTGCCGAGAGCGCTGCGAGGGCACTCTCGTTCCTGCGCGAGCCCTCAAAAACGATCGTGTCTGTGGAGGAGTCAATAGACGACGACGGCACAGAGTTTGGTCGAACAGTCAAGGCCAAGCTGGCATTTGCGGCAGAGGAGATGATTTACATTGCCCAGAAGCCACGGAAGGGCGTGCTGCTCACCATTGACGTGGAAGGTTCCCAAGGGCCGATTTCTGTTGAACGCCTGAGCCACATGGAGCATCGCTACCTGGAACAGTGGCTCATTTTCTACCGATTCTGGGATTGGTGGGAATCGATTTCAGTCGATCCTGCCCGGGTGGATGACCTTGTGCGCCTGAACCCAATCATTCAAAAGCGATTGCTCGCGATACCGTCGCATAGCGAATCGGCTGCCAACGATATTGTTCATGAGATTTTCGGCTTAAAAATGGTTGGTGATGCAGAGGTGCAAAGCTGGGACGGCTTTACAATGGACTTGCTCAAGTTCGGAAGTTGCAGAGACCAGCCAGCCTATCATGCAGTATATGACGAAGAGCAATATAAGTATCTCAAAAGACTCTGTGTCGAACTACGGTCGCGATATTATGTTGCATTTAGGGTGACCAGGGTTGCGCCGAGCGACTTTCGCAATGTGGTACTGACTTACTCCTATCGCCAGCATTACCGAGTGCGGCGTGGCGACATTATCGGCCGTGCGCGCAGTCGAAGTGGGAGTGCGCCACTCGCTGTGCGTGTACACGCTCCACTCGCCCGTATGACAAACCACTACTCGGTTTCGATGCCGGCACAGGACGGATACTATTTTGCATCGCAAAGCATATTGTTCGAAAAGCCGGGAAAGAACTCCACCAGCCACACAACGAAAGATTACGGCAAAGGCGCAGCAGCCGACACAACCGTTAGGGTGGCTGACACCTTTTGGCGAGAAGTTGCGGGCGGTTCGGTAGCGCATCTACACCTTGACGGTGGGGACAAGGTCGGCAATAGAGTATTTGTTGGGTTGGATCTCGCCGAGAGGCCCCCGGGGAGCGAGGGCAGAGCCTATGGGGTGGTGCGTGTAACGCTGTTTGCGGTGGTACTTCTCGCAATATGGAAGTACGCTAATCCAGATGGCGGACCAGTAGCGGCACTGCTGGCCTCATTATTAACCTTGGGCGGTCTCGCGGTGCAATCGACCGCGGAGGAGGTTCCGTTATTTCGAGCTCCGGGTATGCCAAGGTGGATTATTGGTGTCCAAGCTTACTTATCAATCTTATTTGCCGTTTGGCTTTTGTCGTCACCACCCATCATCTTTGAATTCCCCAGTAACTGGAATCGTTTCGGCGGGATTTGGCACGCATGTGGCGGAATATTTGTCGTAGTATGTTTAGCGCTTCTGACTGTTGTCGCGAAAGTGCGCTTAATGAGGTCCTTCACTCGCTACGAACAAGCGGTGCTTCTTCGTAAATACAACAGACCATCGATGCAGAACTAAGGAGGCAATATATGGGAGCGACGTCAGATAGCGACAACTCTCAATGGTCGGACGGCATTCTGCGGTTCGGCGCGCGCGCCTTGGAGAATGAAAAGCCGGGTGCCGTATGGGATCCGCCCCAGGGTGAAATATTCGTACAATCACTCTACTTCGAATTGGGTGTAGATGATGAATATGGTCCGAGCGAGAACATCCTAGATAATAACAGGGTGCGAATGGCCGCAGGGATCATCCAGGAGTTAAACCCGACTCCGCACGGCGAGTCAATTCTGCCCACTGACGATCCGGCTAAGTTGCAGTATTTTTACCGAAGGATGCGCAGGCTTGCCAAGCATTCCTTGAAGGCGCCGCAGCGAGACAAGTAGGGGGACGCAGCCGTCGCAGAAGCTCAGCGCGTGCTGGGCCGCGCCGACTTGCGCGATCCCGCGTAATTTGGTGGACGTCACTGATACTCTGATTGGTTGAGCCGGTTTCCGAGGAAGCGGCTATAGCAGCAGGGACAGCGCAGCCAAGAAATCGGCCGCGCGATTAGCGTCGGGTAGGTTCACAGCGGTTCCACCCCAGACCGACGCAGCATCTACCGAAAGCCATCATGTCCGAGGACCAGAGCACCGACGTTCCACCGAATCACCTCTCCATTGATCCGAACAGCCCCTTCTATAGCGAAGAGGCGCTCCGCCGGGACGTCGGCATTCGCTTCAATGGCGTCGAGAGAACCAACGTTCACGAGTACGACGTGGCCGAGGGTTGGGTGCGCGTCGAAGTGCCCGCCAAGGATCGTCGCGGAAACCCCATGGTCGTGAAGCTCAATGGCACTGTCGAACCTTATTTTCGCCAGGCGGAATAACGCCGCCAGCGCTGAGCAGATGCACAGCAATCTCGGGACGTAACCACTGATCCTCGGGTAGCTTCCGCTGCATGCCTCTGGAGCTGGCCGCGTTCTTCCGGACGACGCTGCCGCTGGATCTCAGCCGGCTCGACGCCCTCGATGACGGCCGCTACCACTCTCTGTGGCTGCCCGATCACCTCGTGAGCTTCTGGCCGGACTCGATCTGGACGCCGGAGTTCACCGACCTCGCGCAAGTCTCGCCGTCGCCGCACCGCTACCTGGACACCTTGGCCCTCGCCGGTGCCGTCGCGGCCCGCACGACCCGCGCTCGCCTCGCGACGAGCGTCCTCGACACCGTCCGCCGCCACCCGGTGATGCTGGCCCAGTCGGCGCTCACGCTGAGCCATCTCTCCGACGGCCGGTTCATCCTCGGGCTGGGTGCGGGCGAGCGCGAGAACCTGGCACCGTACGGCTTCGACCACCGGGGCACGGTCAGCCGGTTCGCCGAAGCGCTGCGGCTGATCCGCCTGCTCTGGAGCACCGACGGGCCGATCGACTTCGCCGGGCACTATTTCACGCTTGAGCACGCCCGCCTGGACACCGACCTGCACCACACCGGCCCGCCACCGATCTGGATCGGCGCCAACGGCCCCCGCATGCTGGAACTGGTGGGTCAGTTCGGCGACGGCTGGTGGCCGACGGGCAGCGCCGGGCCCGAGACGTACGCCGGTCAGTTGGCGCGCATTCGGGAAGCGGCCGAACGAGCCGGACGTGATCCGCAGGCGATCACCCCGGCGAAGATGGTGGTCTGCCTCGTCGGCGAGCCCGACGAACTCGACGAGATCATGCAACGACCGTTGGTGAAATCGCTGGTGCTGCAACTGACGGCCGACGCACTGGCAGCCGCCGGTCACCGCCATCCGATGGGGGAGCACTGGCGCGGCATCCAGGACATCGACCCGCGCGTGCTGACCCGCGACCGGCTGCTCCGGCTCTTCGACGAGGTGGATCCGGCCGCGATCCTCTCCGTCGTCCCGCACGGCACACCCCGACAGGTCGCCGCGCAGATCGCCGACTTCGGTGCGGCGGGCGCCCGGGTCGTGTCCGTGCTCGACTACAGCGGAATGGCCGGCCAGGCCTACGCCGCCGCATCGGCACGCAACGTCCGTGAGGTCGAGGACGCACTACTGCAACTCACAGGAAGCACACCATGACACTTCTGGACGCCGACGTCCTGATCGCCGACGCCAAGGAATCCACGGGGCTGACCGACTTCGGTGACGACACCTTGCCAGAGCGCGTGGCACTCGTCGTCGACCGGCTCAACGGCGCCGGACTCGACGACACCGGTTCGCGGGCAGCCGTATTCACGATCGACGGCCTGCTGACGAGCCGCCTGCACTTCATCGCTGACCGCGCGCGCCTACCGCTCGCGGACGAACGGATCACCGCTCCGCTCTTCGCCACCGGCGAGCCGCGGTCGGGGACCACGCTGCTGCATGCCCTGCTCGCCGAGGACGAAGACTCACGCGCGCTGCGGTTCTGGGAGGTCATGTACCCCTCGCCGCCGCCGGGTCCGGCCGTTGGGGCGAGCGAAGCGACGGGGGAACACAGCGCCGACGACCCACGCCGGGCGCAGGCCGATGCCGACTGGCGGGAGATCCTCGACCGCATCCCGCCGTGGATCGTCAGCCACCCCTACAACGATTTGCTCGGCGCCGGGCTGCCCGAGTGCGAACGCACGTGGGCCTTCGACTTCCGCGCGATGAACCCGAGCGCTTGGTGGCGAGTCCCCATGAAAATCCAGAACTTTCCGCAGGACCATCACGCGCAGTACGCGCTGCACCACATGATGCTGCAGCACATCCAGTACACCCGCCCACCGAAGCGCTGGGTGCTCAAAGGCTTTCACGGCCGGCGCCTGAAGGCGCTGTTCGACACCTACCCCGACGCCCGCATCGTCTGGGTGCACCGCGACCCCGTGCAGGTGCTGGCGTCCCAGATCGTGGCCTTCGGACAGATCAACGAGAGCCTCGCCGGCGCACTGGACTGGAACCAGTACGCCAAGGACACGATCGAAGGGTCCCGGGCCAACTTCCACGCCTACCTCACCGACCCGCTCGTCGACGACCCGCGCATCCACCATGTCCGCTACCGCGACTTCGTCGCCGACCCGGTTGCCACGATCGGCGGCTTCTACGATTTCGCCGGGGTACCGTTCTCGGCCGAAGCCGAGAAGGGGATGCGTGACTACCTCGTCACCAACCGCAGCGATCGGTATGGCAAGTTCACCTACTCCACCGACGTCCTGCCGGTGCCCGTGCAGGAACTGCACGACGAGTTCGCCGCCTACCGCGAGCGGTTCGGCGTCGACATCGAGACGAGACGCTGATGGCCTTCGGTGACACCTCTGACGACGAGGCACTACGGGCGGCGTGGCATGAATTCTGCGACCGGCTCAGGGCGGCAGGAGATCTCGCGTTCAAGGACACCTCTCCGGCGAACTCTCTCCAGCGCGCCGACGCGTTCCGCTACCTGACGCAGAACCTCGGGCAGGCCTACGACCTCGCGCTGGAGACCAAGAACACCCGCTACCCGATGATCCATCCGTTCTGCGGGCCCACCCGCAAGCTCGGCGGTGACAACGCGGACTTCGTCTACCTGCAGGCGTGGATCGACGGCGCATCGACCTACCGGATCACCGGTGACCGGGGCACGGCGCGTTTCCTCAACTTCACCGTGCAAGGACCGCGACCCGAGAAGGACGTCTACTACGGCGCCGATCACCCGAACCTGCACGAGCCCTTCGGCGACACCCCCGAGGCGAACATCACCGGCGAGGACCTGGTCATCGAGCCCGACGGCAGCTTCGTCCTCTATGTCGGAGGCTCACGGCGCGAACCGAATTGGCTGCCGACCACCCCCGGCTCGCGGAAACTGTTCATGCGACAGGGTTTCGACTCCTGGGCGGAACGTTCGGCGCAGTTCAGCATCGAGCGCATCGACATGGACGAGCCACGCCCGGTGCCGACGCCACAGGATCTGATCGCGTCGATGCACTGGGCCGGCGACTTCCTCACCGGGGCGATGACGGACTGGCCGGACCGCGAACTGCAGATCGGCTCCCTGTTCGGCGAGCCCGAGCCCAACGTGTTTCCCGACGCGCGCTTCGCCGGCACGGCGGAGCAACGCGACGCGCGTCGTGGTCGCCTCATCGTCACCATGCCGTGGCGGCTCGGGCCGGACGAAGCACTGATCTTCGAGTTCGCCGACGAAGGAGAGTTCTGGATGCTGACCAACATGGGTGCGTTCTGGAACAGCATGGACTACCTGTACCGGCAGGTGAGCTACACGCCGAGCAGATCGGCGATCGACGCCGACGGTCGCGTGCGAATGGTGATGGCCCACAACGACCCTGGTGTGCACAACTGGATCGACACACAACGTTTCAGCGAGGGCTACCTCACGATGCGCGTGATCGGAAGCCGTCGGCTGCCAGAGGTCAGCACGAAGGTGGTGAATGCCGCCGACCTGGACACCGTGCTGCCCGCCGGCACCCGGCGCGTGACTCCCGAAGAGCGGGCAGCGCAACTGCATGCTCGCTTCGACGCCATCCGCGACAGGTACAGGATCTGACATGGACCCGAAACTCGAGACGCTCGCTGCGTCCGCCTTCGACAACGTCTACCACGTAGGCCACCTCGTCCCGGACCTGTTGCTCGCCATGGAGGTACTCGGCAAGACCATGCAGATCACGTGGGCGCCACCGTTCGAGATGCGCAGCGGCTTCACCCGTCCGAACGGCTCCACCGACGACCAGTCTGTCCGCATCGCGTTCTCCACGTCCGGTCCGCCCTACCTGGAACTCATCGAGGTCGTCGATGTCGCGGACTCGATCTTCGCCGAACCCAAGCTCGGCGGCCCTCACCACGTCGGCTACTACGCCGCGCGCTGGCGTGACGACGTCGCGCGGCTGCAGGACGACGGGTGGGAGTTGGAGCGCACCGGTGCCGGCGTCGCGTACCTGCGCGACGCGCGTACCGGGCTGCGCGTGGAGGTGGTCAGCTTCAAGGGTCGCGACTTCATGACCCAGGTGCTCAGCGGCGAGATGGGGCGGCAATTCCCTCTGACCGGAACCTCCAGGCCGATGCGCCCGTGAACGCAGTCGCGCGCACCACGTACGGAGCGCTGCGCGGTGATACCGGCGAAGGTGTCGTCGTCTTCCGCGGTGTGCCGTACGCTGCGCCGCCAACCGGCGAACGCCGTTGGCGCCCAACACAACCCGTGGCCGGCTGGACCGGCGTGCGCGACGCCACCGCATTCGGGCCGATCGCGCCGCAGGACATCTCGCCCGAGCGGCTGGCCAAGCGCGGCCTGACCATGAGCGAGGACTGTCTGACGCTCAACATCTGGACCCCCGCGGTCGACGACAAGCGTCGGCCCGTGCTGGTCTTCCTACACGGTGGCGGCCAGGCGCAGGGCCACGGATCGGCGCCGTTGCTCGACGGCTCGCGGCTGGCCCGGCGTGGCGACATCGTGGTGGTGACGCTGAACTTCCGGCTCGGGGTGCTGGGCTCCCTCTACGCGCCTGACTGGCACGGTGTCGACTCCACGAACCTGGCATTGCGTGACCAGAAGCACGCGCTGCAGTGGGTACAGGAACAAATCGGTGCTTTCGGTGGCGACCCGACCGCCATCACGGTGGCAGGGCAATCTTCCGGTGCGATCGCGATATCGGCCATGCTCGCCGCAGGGTGTGATCTCTTCGACCGCGCGATCCTGCAGAGCGGCGGGTTGGAGCGCGTCCGCTCTACGGCGGCCGCTTCGGCCGTCGCGGCGCAACTCGGTGGCCTCTCGTGCACCAGTGAGCCGAGTGTCGAGGAAATCCTTGCCGCGCAACGCCACATCGACACCGGATTCGTGCCGCCGCAGGGTCCGTTCCATCCCTGCATCGACGGGGACGTCATCGCTGAGCATCCGTTGGTGGTGGCGCGGAATCGCAACTTGCCGGGGATCCCGATCCTCGCCGGTACGACGCGCGACGAGTGGCGGATCTTCGACGCCGCGCTCGACGAGGGCGTCTTCACCGAGGAGTACCTCCGGGAGAGGGCGCATGCCCTGGCCGGGGATGATCACGACCCCGACGCGGTGGTGGCGACGTACCGCGCTGACCATCCCGAGCCTCGGGATATCGCCAGCGCGATGGTCACCGATTACCACTTCACCGCGCCGACCGAGCAGTTCGTCGCCGCCCACGCCCGACGCGGGAACCCGGTCTTCCGGTACGAACTGCAATGGCCCTCTCCTCGTCCTGGCTTCGGGGCGTGCCACGATTCCTGCCTGGCTTTGGTTTTCGGCAATCTGGACGCCGCGCCTGCGCTGGCCGGTGTCGACGAGGCGGCCCGGCACATGTCGGACACGGTTCAGGACCGCTGGCTGGATTTCATTCGCGGGGGAGAGCCCTGGGAGCGTTACGACGGTGCCGGCGGACCCACGATGCTGCTCGGTCCCGAGCCCGCGATCGCACACGGCCACCGCGCAGAGCAACTCGCGCTCTGGGAGAACCGCTATCCCGCGTATGGCTAGGTGGATTTGCGAAACGCACGCGGCGGCGCGTTCCAGTCCAAGTCCACGGCCGTCAGGCCACCCGGCCTCCCGGTGGTGCGGGTCCGCCGGGTTCGCCTGGATCGTCGGCCGGCGGAGCGCCGGACTCCGTGTCGTCGAGCACTGAGTCGTCCACCGGGTCGTCCGCGGGCTCCGGCGACGCGCCGGATTCGTTGTCGCCGTGCGGTTCTGGTTCCTCAGGTGGGCGAAGGAGTCGTTCGGGTTGGTGGTAGTAGTTGACCCGGGCCTGGCCGGTATCCAGTTCGGGTGGCGGGATCCATTCGACTTCGCAGCGCTCGTTGATTCGGGTGCTCCAGCCGCCCTCGTCGACGCTGCGGTTATCGCACCCGCAGGCCAGTCCGAGTTCGTCGACGTTGGTGTTGCCGCCCTTGGAGTAGTCGGCGGAGCCGTGGTGGGCTTGGCAGCCGTAGGCGCTGACGGTGCAGCCGGGTTTGGTGCAGCCGCCGTCACGCGCGATGAGCATGATCCGCTGCGCCGGTGACGCTATCCGCCGGGTGCGGAACAGATTCAGCGCGGATCCGGTCGCGCGGTCGAACACCGCCAGGTAGTGGTGGGCGTGCCCGGCCATCCGGATCACGTCGTTGATGGGCAGCACCGTGCCGCCACCCGTGGTGCCTACCCCGGCCCGGGACTCCAGGTCCTGCAGCGTCGTACGAATGATGACCGAGACCGGTAAACCGTTGAGTTGACCGAGCTCACCGCTCATCAACGCGATACGCCCGACCGCGACCAGCGCGTCGTGTTGACGTTGGGCCAGGCTGCGGTAATCGTTGTCGATCTGTTCCTGCGACGGTGTGCCCGAGGTGCACGGTTGCGGGTCATCGGGGTTACACATCCCGGGTGCGGCGAACTTGGCGAAGATCACTTCCCACACCGCCCGAGCCTCGGGAGTCAACTCCCCGGAAATGGCCGACATTCCGTCGTCGCGCTGCTTACCCAGCGAGATTCCGCGTTTACGAGCACGTTCGGGGTCATCAGGTTCGGGGCCGTCCTGATCCAACAGAAACAGAACCCGCTCGGCGACGTCATGCAGTTCCTTGGGACCGACCCCGGCCGCGGTGCGCACCAGATCGAGTTCGATCTGTTCGCGGGTGGCGGTGTCGACGAAACCGGGCAACCGATCAACAGCCCGACGGATTACCTCGACATGCTCGGCGTTGATCAGCCCGTGGGCTTGGGCGGCCGCGGTGGCCGGCAGCGTCGGCGGCAGGGCCGGTCCGATCAAGGACTGCCGCGGCGCCAACACCGCGGCTTCGGCCAACCGTCGGCGCGCCTCACGCGCCGAGATGCGCCAGCGCACGGTCAGCACTTCTTTCCACGACTTGGCCCCCATCGACTGGGGTGTCGCCTCGGCCTGCAGGCGAGCCAGTAGACGGTGGCTCATTGTGGGCAGCTGACACCCCAACGTCTCGAGTTCGTCGAGGGCGTCGACGAGTTCGGGTCGGGTCAACAGGTCAACATCACAGGCGGCCACCTCCTCGAAGGCGGCACGCAACGCGGTGACCGCGGCCTGCAAATCCCCACTCGACATAGTTCGAACATACGTGCGAACGCCGACAAATTCAGGTCCGGTTTCAACCGGCGAGCGCTGCGCGCAGATCTTCGGGGATCGGCATCGGCACAGTCAGTCCGGCGGCCGTGCGTCCGGTATTGCCCGCGGGATATCGGCCGGTGAGTGACCCGGGCGCGGCGAGAAAGATCCGCACCACCTGACCGAGTGCTTCCCGGCGGTCGCGCTGCCGCACCGCAAGGGTGAGCATCGCGACATGGTTGCAGGTATGTAGCCACGCGTCGGGCTGGGAGACGATGTGGGCCCGCTCGAGGTGATGCCACCGACGCTCAGCGGTGGTGGCGTTTCTCGCTGCCGCCATCTCATGCCGATAGGCGGCACGTGCGCTGTTGGTAAGGCGGGTCATGGCTGTTCCTCACAATCGGTGTCGCAGGGACGGCCGGGCGTGTTCTCATCCGTGGTCGGGACCGCGAGTCGTGTTGGCTGACAACAGCTGTCTCCCCGCCATGCCTCAATTCCCTCTCTGACCGCGACCGCGGCGATGATCAGGCCGGCGACCGGGTCTGCCCACGACCATCCGAACAGGCTGTTCAGCAGCAGGCCGACCAGCAGCACGGCCGAGAGGTAGGTGCACAGCAGCGTTTGCTTGGAATCCGCGACAGCAGAGAGCGATCCGAGTTCCCGCCCGGCCCGGCGCTGGGCGTAAGACAAAACGGGCATGATCGCCAGGCTCACGGCGGCCAGCGCGATCCCGACGGTGGAATGTTCGGCATCGCCGGTGCCCAGCAGGGCCGAGGCGGCGTCCACGGTGACATATGTGGCCAGCGCGAAGAAAGAGAACGCGATGACGCGCAGCGCCATCTTCTCGCGCGCCTCCGGATCCCGCCCGGCGAACTGCCATGCGACCGCTGCAGCGGAGGAGACCTCGATGAGTGAGTCAAGCCCGAACCCGATGAGCGCTGTCGACGACACCCGTGCGCCCTCGGTCAGGGCCACAATCGCTTCCATCACGTTGTAGGAGATCGTCAGTGCGACGAACAGTCGGACGCGGCGGGCCAGCACGGCCCGCCGGCCTGCGCTCACCGCGCTGTGCGTCGGCGCGGGCATCAGCTGCACCCGCACACGGCGCCGTCGGGGCCGACGCAGCGGCAATCCGGGTCGACCGCCAGCACCAGGCCCATGAGGTCGTCGAGTGCCTCTCCGATGCGCGCATCGGCGAGCTCGTACCGGGTGCGGCGGCCCTCGGGTACGGCTACCACCAGGCCGCATCCGCGTAGGCAGGCCAGATGATTGGAAAGCGTCTGTCGCGAGACGCCGATCGAGTCGGCCAGGTCGGCGGGGTAGCCGGGGGAGGTGTTCAAACTGAGCAGGATCCGGGTCCGCGTCGCATCCGAGAGGGCATGGCCGAAGCGTGCCAGCGCGTCGGTATGACTGACTGTCTGCACAGACGCAACAGTACAGCATTTCCTGTATTCAGAAAAGCGTGTACTCGCTGACGGGTTCCCGCCTACGGACGCTCCGCCCGCTCAGCAGCCCACAGGCCGATCATGAACGCGGTGACGTCCTTGTGCTGCAACGGATCCCGGCCGGTGATCTCGTGGATGCGGGTAAGCCGGTGGCGCACCGTGTTGGTGTGCAGGAACAGTTCCTTCGCGGTGTCGGTCAGTGACCCGTTGCAGGCCAGGAAGACTCGCAGCGTTCGCACATGCTGCGTGCCGCGGTGGCTGTCGAGTTCGGCCAGGGGGTCGATCAGTAGTTGCTTGAACGGCACCAGTTGAGCCGGCGGCAGTTGCTCGAGCAGGCTCTCCAACGTGCTGAGTTGGTCGGGCCCGACGCGGCCGCCACGCTGTTCGGCCAATGTCAGGGCGATGCGCGCCTGCGCGATCGCCGAACCGATGTCGGTCAACGGCACCGGCGCGGAGTGGCCGGTGGGCAGCGACAGATCGTCGGAGACCGCAACCTCGTCGACCGTCAGCATCAGGCACAGATCAGGAGCGTCGCCGATCAACGCCTCGGGGAACGCCATCGAAACCAGCGCGCCGGCACCGGGCGGCCACGCCGAGCATGCGATCTCGCCGGCCGAGAATCCCGGCCAGTCCAGCAGCTGACTCAGTGCGTCCGGCAGCAGCATCCGCCGCTCGACCAGGGAGAGCAGCTGCCCGACCCGCTCCCGGGCGAGCGCGGCCTCGATGTCGCGCTCGCCCTGCGCGGCGCGCACGAACCGCGCGATCAGGTCCAGCAGCGCAGGCTCGGGCTGGTCGCCGCGTCCCACCCACGTCAACGCACCCAGACCGGGCACGGCAACGGTGACCGAGTCATCGTCGTCGGGGGCGGTGCTGCCGTCGGGTTCGAGAAGGAAATAGCAGCCCAGCATCTGTCCGGCGCTGTCGAGCAGCTGACGCGGCGAGTCGTGCCGGCGCAGCGAGGCCAGCAGCTCGGGCACCAGCGCCTGGGTGGCGCGGGCCACCGCGATTTCCGAACCGAGCCACGATTCGGCGACGAAGCGGCTGACCTGGCTGAACGGGACGCTCGGTGGTGCCACCAGCACCGGCAGACCTTCTTCCCGGCACCGCGTGAGCAGCGGGGGCGGAACGACGTCGTGCCCGTCGCCGACCCCGAAGCACACCCCGGCGGCGCCCGCGCGGGTCAGAGCGTCGACGAACACCCCACAGTCGCGGTCGCTCTGCAGACTGATCCCGACGGTGCACACCAGCTCCCCGCCCCGGAGGTACCGGGACGGATCGCGCATCTCGGTGGTGTGCACCCAGCTGATCGGACGGTCCACCGACTGAGGAGGTCCCTCCGGGACCGACAAACCGAGCCCGGACGTCTCGAGCAGGTCGCGCAGGGTCGGTGCAGCGGACTCTTCGCGCGCCTCCGACACCCCGCGAGCGTAACGCGCGCGTCATCTGAGCCGGTGCTGTCGTTGTGGGATCGTTCAACGTCGAGGTGCGGCTGTGGTGCGATGCCAGCGTCTTCGGCCCTATGACTGGCGTGACAGCGCGTGCGGCGTGATAGTTCCAGCCATGTCGTCAATGGTCAGTCCGGTTGAGCAGCAGCCGCAGTTGCGCCGTGAATTCTCACTGGGGTCGGCGTTCGCCTTCGCCTTCGCTTTCATCTCTCCGATCGTCGCGCTCTACGGGATCTTCGGTCTGGCGCTGTCGGCGGCCGGCCCCAGCTTCTGGTGGGGATTCGCCCTGGTGTTCGGCGGCCAGCTGCTGGTCGCCCTGGTGTTCGCGACGCTGGTATCCCGCTGGCCGCTGGAGGGATCGATCTACCAGTGGTCGCGACGCCTGCTGGGCAAGACCTACGGGTGGTTCGCCGGCTGGGTGTACATGTGGACCCTGGTGATCGCGATGGCCACCGTCGCCCTGGGTGCGGCCGGCTTCGCGGCCAACATCGTCGGCGTCGAAGCGCCCTCCGGTGGCACGTTGGCGTGGATCGCACTGGTCATCCTGCTGGCCGGCACCGCGGTGAACCTGGTCGGACGGCAGGTTCTGAAGATCTTCATGATCGGCAGCATCATCGCCGAGGTCATCGGCTCGGTGGTGCTCGGCACGTGGCTGCTGCTGTTCCATCGCCACAATTCGCTGTCGGTGCTGTTCGAAGGTGGCGGCGCCGACTTCGACGCCTGGGCCTACCTCAGCGGGCCGTTCCTGATGGCGGTCGCGTTCATCGGCTGGTCGTTCGTCGGCTTCGAAAGCGCCGGCTCGATCGCCGAGGAAGTGCACAACCCGCGTCGGGACCTGCCCAAGGCGGTGCTGTTCTCGCTGGCGTTCATCGCCCTGGTGGTCGCGTACTCCAGCCTGGCGATCATCCTGGCCATCCCGGACCTCGACGCCGTCGCCGAGGGCGCCGTGGCCGACCCGGTGTACGAGACGCTGACCACGGCGCTGGGCGCCGGCATCGCCAAACCGGTCCAGGTCATGTTCATCATCGGATTCCTGGCCAGCTTCCTGGCGCTGCAGACCTCGGCGTCCCGGGTCATCTGGGCCTACGCCCGCGACGGTGCGCTGCCCGCGGCGAAGGTGCTCGTCCAGTTGCGCGGGCGCGCCGGCATCCCGGTGGTGGCGATCCTGGCGACCACGGTGCTGGGTGCCGGGCTGTTCCTGCTCAGCATCGTCGCCGGGGACGTCTACTCCCTGATGGTGAACTTCACCGCCGGCGGCTTCTACCTCGCGTTCCTGTTCCCGCTGATCGGCTTCCTCGTGGTCGTCCTGCGCAAGGCCTGGACGCCGGCGAACTTCTCGCTGCGTGGCTGGACACTGCCGGTCGCGGTGGTGGCCGTCGGGTGGGCGGTTCTGCAGTTCCTCAACATCGCCTGGCCCCGAGCCGCTTTCGAGCAGCGCTACCTCGACTGGTCGGTGTGGATCGGCATTGTGGTGCTCGGAATCATCGGTGCGGTGCTGTACAGCAGCGTCAAGTCCCGGATCAATGCACCGAACGATCACGACGAATCCGTGCTGGCCGATGACTGATCAACCCGTCGCTCTGGTGACCGGCGGCGCGAGTGGGATCGGCGCCGCGGTGGTCGAGGCGCTCACCGCGCGCGGCTACACCGTCGGCATCCTGGATCTGCATGCCGGTCCGCACGAGAACAGCATCGCCGTCGACATCTCGGACGGACCAGCGGTCTCGGCGGCGGTCGCGCAGCTGCGCGACCGGCTCGGTCCGATCAGCGCGGTGGTGAACTCCGCCGGCCACTACGAGATGGTTCCGGTCTCCGACATCACGCCCGACGCATGGCGCACGATGCTGCGCGTACACCTCGGCGGGCTGTTCAACCTCGCGCGCGCCACGCTTCCGGATCTGATCGCGACCCGCGGATCTCTGGTCGCCGTCGCCAGTGAACTGGCCGTCGGCGGTGGCGAGGACGACGCGCACTACGCGTCGGCCAAGGGGGCGGTCATCGGCCTGGTCCGCAGCCTGGCCGCCGAGGTGGCCGCTCACGGTGTGCGGGTCAACGCCGTCGCGCCGGGCCCCACCGACACCCCGCTTCTGGCCGCCGACAACCCTTGCCGCGCACCGGAATACCTGCAGACATTGCCGTTGCGCCGGCTCACCGTCCCGGTCGAAGTGGCGCGCTGCGTCGAATTCCTGGTCTGCGACGCCACGTTCAGCACTGGAGACGTGGTCAACGTCAACTCGGGAGCGGTGATATGAGCACGGACCTGACCGGCCGCATCGCGCTGGTCACCGGCGCCGCCCAGGGGATGGGCGCCGCGCACGCCCGGCGCCTGGCCGCCGCGGGTGCGACGGTCGCGGTCAACGACCGCCGGGACAGCGCCGCGCTGAGCGAGCTGGCCGCCGAGATCGGTGGATTGACCGCCGCCGGCGACGTCTCCGACCCGCAGCAGTGTCGCGCCATCGCCGAGCATGTCGCCGCCACCGCGGGCCGGCTCGATGTCCTGGTGGCCAACCACGCGTACATGACGATGGCGCCACTGCTCGATCACGATGTCGAGGACTGGTGGCAGGTGGTCGACACCAACCTCGGGGGCACCTTCTTCCTGGTGCAGGCCGTCCTGCCGTACATGCGCCGCGCCGGCGCGGGCCGCATCGTCGTGATCACCAGCGAATGGGGTGTGACGGGCTGGCCCGAAGCCACCGCGTACGCCGCATCGAAGGCCGGGCTGATCTCGATGGTCAAGACGCTGGGACGGGAGCTCGCACGCGAGCGGATCATCGTCAACGCGGTGGCGCCGGGAGTGATCGACACTCCCCAGCTGCAGGTCGACGCCGACGCCGCCGGTGTGCCCGTCGCCGAGATCCAGCGCAGCTACGCACAAGCCATCCCGATGGGCCGCATCGGCGAGGTCGATGAGATCGCCGCCGCGGTGGAGTTGTTGTCCGATTTCGCGTTGGAAGCCGTTGTCGGGCAGGTCATCTCCTGCAACGGCGGATCGACACGGGCCCGGGTTTAAAACGCGAGGAGAAGAAGTCAGTGCAAGACGAACCGCGAATGCAGTCGGCATCGGGTGTGCTCGGACAGATCGACGCCCAACAGGTGCCGCGCTATGCCGGATTCGGTACGTTCGCCCGCCTCCCACAACGCCACGAGGTCTCCGACCACGACATCGCCGTGCTCGGTGTGCCCTTCGACAGCGGTGTGACCTACCGGCCCGGAGCGCGCTTCGGCCCGGCCGCCATCCGGCAGGCGTCCCGACTGCTCAAGCCGTACAACCCGGCACTGGAGGTATCTCCGTTCGCGACCGCCCAGGTGGTCGACGCCGGGGACGTCGCCGCCAACCCGTTCGACATCACCGCCGCCGTCGATCAGATCAGAGACGGCATCCTCGGCGTGGTCACCCGTCCGGAACAGCGTTTCGTCCTCCTCGGCGGCGACCACACCATCGCGCTGCCGGCGTTGCAGGCCGTCAACGAATTGCACGGGCCCGTGGCGCTGGTGCACTTCGACGCCCACCTCGACACCTGGGACACCTACTTCGGCGCCCCCTGTACCCACGGCACCCCGTTCCGCCGAGCCTCCGAGCAGGGCCTGATCGTCAAGGGACATTCCGCCCACGTCGGTATCCGCGGCTCGCTGTATGACGCGGCCGACCTCCTCGACGACGCCGAACTCGGGTTCACCGCCGTGCACTGCCGCGACATCGACCGCATCGGCGTCGACGGGGTCGTCGAGCGTGTGCTGCAGCGCGTAGGCAGCCACCCGGTTTACGTATCCATCGACATCGACGTGCTGGACCCGGCTTTCGCGCCGGGCACGGGCACCCCGGAGATCGGCGGCATGACCAGCCGTGAGCTGGTGGCGGTGCTGCGCGCGATGCGCGCGCTCGACATCGTGGGCGCCGACGTGGTGGAGGTGGCGCCGTCCTACGACCACGCCGAGGTCACTGCCGTGGCCGCCGCGAACCTGGCCTACGAGTTGATCAGTCTCATGGTGAGCTGACGGTTCTCTGACCGGTCCGCCGAAATCGCCTGTGACGACGAGGTTTCGGGATCTCACGTGCGTGGATGCGATGTCGCGGAGCCAATCGACACTGCAGACCGGAAATCTCGTTTTTACATGAGGGCCACGACTGGGAAATAACTCGTTCCTAGGGTTTCGATAACTGATCGAAACTAGGGAATGAGGGGTCGACACGATGGCGCGCGACACAGCTGAGGTCGAGGTCATGGCCAAGCAGTTGAAAGAGGACGGCGTCCGGTACAGCATCGCCGGCTACACCGACCTGCACGGCAACATCAAGGGCAAGATGGTGCCGATCGACCACTTCCTGCAGATGTCGAAGGGCTCGGAGTTGTTCACCGGCGCCGCCCTCGACGGGTTGCCCCAGGACGTCAGCGACGAGGAACTGTCGGCGCATCCCGACCTCGACCGCGGTTTCGTCCTGCCATGGCGTAAAGATGTCGCGCTGTTCCTCTCCGATCTCTACGTCGGCGGAGAACCGTTCGAGGCCTCGACACGAAACGTGCTGGGGCGGCAGGTGAAAGCCGCCGAAAGCATGGGTTATCGGTTCAACCTCGGCGTCGAGACCGAGTTCTTCGTCCTGCAGGACGGTCCGGACGGTCCGAGCGCCCTCAGTGAGCGGGACACCCTGGACAAACCGTGTTACGCGGTACCCACACTCCTGGACAACATGGAGTGGATGGACGAGCTTGTCGCCCACATGAACGAACTCGGTTGGGACGTCTACTCGTTCGACCACGAAGATGCCCAGGGCCAGTTCGAGATCGACTTCGCCTACGCCGACGGACTGTCGATGGCCGACCGTGTCGCCTTCTTCAGGATGATGGCCAACGAGGTGGCCCGCAAGCACGGTGCCTTCGTCTCCTTCATGCCGAAGCCGTTCGCCGACCGCACCGGCTCAGGTGCGCACTTCAACATGTCCCTGGCAGGCCTGGACACCGGTACCAATCTCTTTGAGTGCGACGACGATCCGCGCGCCGCGGGGCTCAGCGAGATCGGCTACCATTTCGCGGCCGGGATCCTGCGGCACGCCGCTGCGATCTGTGCGGTCATCGCTCCCACGGTCAACAGCTACAAGCGACTGGTACGGCAGGGCAGCATGTCCGGGTCGACCTGGGCACCGATTTTTGCCACCTGCGGTGACAACAACCGAACCAACATGCTGCGCATCCCGCTCGGTGGCGGCCGCGTCGAGTGCCGTGCGGTGGACTCCGCGGCCAACCCTCACCTCGCCGGCGCCCTGCTGCTCGCTGCCGGTCTGGAAGGGGTGCGCGAGAAGCTCGAATTGGAGCAGTTCCACACCGAGAATCTCTACGAGGTCGACCCTTCCGAGTACCAGCAACGCGGTCTGTCTCTGCTACCGCGGACGCTGGACGAGGCCGTCGATGCGTTCGAAGCCGACCCGTTCACCAAAGAGGTGTGCGGCGAGAAGCTCTGGCAGTCGTTCATCGACTACAAACGCAGCGAGTGGACGTCCTACGCCACGGCGGTCACCAACTGGGAACGCGACCGCTACCTCAAGTTCTTCTGAGCACTCCACCCCACGACAAGCAGGGACTATGGCGACCGAACCGGGCGGCCAGCGCAGAGAGCTGTGCCTGCCGCGAATTTCACTGGAGGTCGGTGGTGAACTGACCGACGCGCAGATCACTTACCGGACATACGGAGCGTTGTCGGCCTCCGGCGACAACGCGGTGCTGTTGTTCACCTACTACACCGGTGACGACCGCAGCTACCAACCGTGGATCGGGCCGGGACGGCCGCTGGATCCCGGCGAGCACTTCGTCATCGTCGTCAACCATCTCGGCGGCGGGGTGTCGACGTCTCCGTCGACGTGGGGCGGCGCATATCCCGACGTCCGGCTGGGCGACAGCGTGCAGGCGACCAGACTCGTCCTCGACGCGCTGGGCGTTCGCCGTCTACGACTGGCCGCCGGTTGGTCGCTGGGCGGAATGCAGGCGCTGGACTTCGCGGCCCGATATCCGGACTGCGTCACAACGGTTTTCGCGCTGTGCTCGGCGGCCCGGTGTTCACCGGTCAACCAGGTCTTCCTCGACTCGGTTGCCGCGACGCTGAGTGGGGACGACCGTACCGACGAGGCGGCGGTGCGACAGCGCCTCGACACGTTCGGCCGTGTGTACGCGGGCTGGGCGTACTGCGCACAGTTCTTCGACGAGGAGGTCTACCGGGAGTTCGGCTACACCAGTCCCGCTGACGTCGTCCGACGCTGGGGAGCGGATCACCAGGCCATGCATGCCGGGGATCTGATGGCCGCGCTGCGGATGTGGCGTACGGCCGACGGTGGCGGCAGTCCCGACGCGCTGCGGGAACGCCTCGGTCGCATCACGGCACGCACGGTTCTGATGCCGTCACTGACCGACACCTACTTCACCGCCGGGGAGAACGTGCTCGAAGCAGCGTGGCTCGCCGACGGAGAGGTCAGGCCGCTGTCGTCCCCGCTGGGACATGTGGCAGGCCGTCCGGGGATTCGTGACCACGAGCAGGGCGAGGTCGATGCGTGCCTGCGCGAACTGATGGCCGTGGCGTCGCCACAACACGTTTGACAACAACACCGAGAGATCGAGCAGGAGCACGAGTGTCACTGAATGTCGTAGTCGCGGGTCTGCCCAAGGCGGTACAGAACGCCGAGAACCCCGACGAAGGAATCTGGCTCACCACGGAGCACAAGGACAGGATCACGGCTGTCGCCGACGACGTGTGGCTGGAGCACATCCCGGTGTCGGAACTGAACGCCGGACGGCCGCCCCAACGCCCCCCGCACGCGATCATGGTCGAGACCAGCGGCTCGAAGAAGGAAATCGAGATCGAGCAGGGCATCTTGAAGATGTCGGGTCTCGAGCAGCTGTTCAACCCGGAGCTGAAGCTGTTGCAGTCCATGAGCGCCGGCGCCGAGCACCTGGTGGGGATCATGCCCGAAGGCGTCGTGCTGGCCAACGCGTCCGGCGTGGCCGCCAACGCCATTGCCGAGACCGTCATCGCCGGGATCCTCGCGCACGCGAAGATGCTGCGGCAGCGCTGGGAGCATCAGGCAGCCCTGGAATGGAAGGAACTGCCGGCCCGCGAGCTCGAAGGCTCCACGATGACTGTGCTCGGTACCGGCAACATCGGTAGCAGAACGGCGACGATCGCGCGGGTACTGGGCATGCGCACCATCGGGGTCAACCGCCGCGGACAGGCCGTCGACGGCTTCGACAAGACGGTTCCGACCGCCCAATTGCACGACGCGCTCGGCGAATCCGACTACCTCGTGATCGCCGCGCCCCTGACACCGGACACCCGTGGACTGATCGACGCGAAGGCGCTGGCGGCGATGAAGCCCGGTGGCTGGGTGGCCAACGTCGCCCGCGGCGCGATCCACGACGCCGACGCCCTGACCGAGGCACTGGAACGGGGCCATCTGTCCGGAGCGCTCATCGACTGTCACGTCACCGAGCCGCTGCCGGCCGATGACCCCCTGTGGAAGGCGCCGGGAGCCATGGTGCTGCCGCATGATTCGCACGCCTCGCAACTGCTGGGCGACCGGCAGGTCGATGTGTTCGTCGACAACCTGACGCGCCTGGTCGCCGGACGCGAATTCCGCAACGTCGTCGATCTCGCACTCGGATACTGAGGGGGACCGCCGTGAACATCGGATTCATCGGGCTCGGCGTGATGGGCATGCCCATGGCCGGCCATCTTCTCGACGCCGGCCACCAGGTTGTCGCCTTCAACCGTTCCCGCGCCAAGGTCGACGAGCTGGAAGCCCGCGGGGCCGTCGCCGGCACCAGTCCCGCCCAGGTGGGGGAGAAGTCGGATGTCGTCGTCACCATGTTGCCCGACTCCCCGGACGTGGAGGAGGTGCTGTTCGGCACCGATGGGGTGGTCTCGACGCTGCGGTCCGGAGCGCTCGTGATCGACTGCAGCACAATCTCGCCGGACGCCGCGGTGGCGATCGCCGAGCGTCTGGCCGAGAAGGACATCGCATTCGTCGATGCACCAGTCAGCGGTGGAGACGTCGGAGCGATCGCCGGCACGCTCGCGGTCATGATGGGCGGCGACGGGCCGGCCGTGCAGCGGGCCGCCGGCGTTCTGGCCGCAGTCGCCGCGACCCTCGTGCATGTCGGGCCGGTCGGAGCGGGCCAGCTGGTCAAGGCCGCCAACCAGATGCTCGTGGCGGGAAACATCGCGCTGGTCGCCGAGGCGGTCACCCTGCTGCAGCGCACCGGAGTCGATGTTGACTCCGCGCTCACCGTGCTCGGTGGCGGGTTGGCGGCCAGCAAGGTGCTCGAGGTGAAGGCACCGAAGATGCTGGCGCGCGACTTCGCCCCCGGCTTCAGGATCGACCTGCACCACAAAGATCTCAAGATCGCCCTGGCGGCCGCCGAAGCCGCCGGCATCGCCGTACCGCTCACCGGCGTCATCACCCAGCTGGTGCAGGCGCTGCGCAGCGCCGGCGACGGCGGACTCGATCACAGCGCTCTGCTCAGAGCCCTCGAGCGATTGAGCGGCGCGGCCGTGGACGCCGAATAGGCGCAACCGGATTCGGCCTTGCTTTGAACACATCGGAAGGAAGACAAGTCGTGCCAACAGCATTGATCTGCGGTGGCGGTGTCGCGGGCCTCTCGTCCGCCCTGCACCTCAAGCAGCACGGGTGGAAGGTCCAGCTGTTCGAGAGCGACAGCGAACTGCGCACCGCAGGCGTCGGACTCAACATCTGGCCGAACGGGGTGCGGGTCCTCGACGGACTGGGCCTGGGCGCGCAGTTCCGGTCGTTTGCCGCCGAGATGCGGCGATGGTGGACGCTCGACAGCGACGGCACACTCACCTCTGACACCGATGTCAGCCACTGGCCCGGCCAGTTGGGCGCCCCGGTCACCGGCGCACGGCGCCGGCGTCTGAACGCCATGCTCGCCGACGCGCTCGATCCGCACGACATCCAGTTCAACACCACCGCGGTCGGCTACACCCAGAGCGACCAGACGGTCACCGTGCACTTCGAGGACGGACGCAGCGCCGAGGGTGACGTGCTGCTCGGCGCCGACGGCATCGGGTCCCGGATCCGCAACGCCATGCTGGGCGGCGCGCCCACTTTCACCGACGAGAAGATCGTGCGGTGGCGTGGCGTGTTCGAGACCGCCCGTGCCGATGTCCCGTCCGATGTGCAGGCCGACGTCTATGGTGCGACAGGTCATTTCGGTTGGATCCCCATCGATTCCACTCACGCGTACTGGTACGGCTCGATCCACGGCCTGTCCGCGTTCGAGGAGTTCCGTGCCGTCTACGACACATGGACCGCCACCCCGGTCCCGCGGATCATCGCCGCCAGTGAACCGGACACCATCATCGGCCGCGAGATCGCCCATTACCGCGACCACCTTCCGCGGTGGGCCGACGGCCGCGCGGTCCTGATCGGAGATGCGGCCCATCCGATGTATCCGGGCATGGCCCAAGGTGCCAACCAGGCCCTCATCGACGGGCAGTTGCTCGCCCGGACTCTCGAGGCGCACACCGACGTGGCCACGGCACTGGCGCAGTTCCAGGAGGAACGCATGCCGATCGCGAACAAGATGGTGGACTACTCCCGACTGCACTTCGACTACGAACGCACCCGCAAGGAGTACCGCTCCGGAGCCGGCAACCTCCAGATCAACCGCTACCTGGAGTTCGAATCATGACCGCGCTGACCGCCTTGCAGCTGCCGCGGATACGTCAACTCCCGTCGCTGGCCTTCGACGGGCGCACGCTGACCGTGGCGTTCCTGGTCGGTCTGCTCGGACTGCAGGAAATCCTCACGCGCACAGGCGCATTGCCGGCGGGCTATTTTCCGCCGGCTACCGAGATCGCCTCGTCATTCGCGTCCGAGCTGAGTGGCTCTGCGCTGGGCCCGGCGTTGTGGAACACCGCCAGCACCTGGCTGCTGGCCCTGCTCATCGCGGTGGTCGCCGGCACGGCGGCGGGAATCACGCTCGGATTGCTCGCACCGCTGGAAGCGCTGCTGCGACCGGTCATCGAGTTCCTGCGCCCTGTCCCGTCGGTCGCGTTGATCCCGCTGGTGGTGCTCACCATCGGGACCGGTTCGCAGAGCGCGCTGTTCCTGGCGGTCTTCGCGGCCTTCTGGCAGGTTCTGGTGCCGGCGATCGCCGGGGTGCGCGCGGCACATCCGGTCGCACTCGAGACGGCTCGGTCCTACCATCTGACCACCTGGCAGCAGATCCGCTGGATCCAACTGCCGAGCATGCTGCCGTACCTGACCACAGCTGTCCGGTTGGCAACCTCCACGACGCTGATCCTCGTGGTGACCGCCGAGATCATCATCCAGATGCCCGGCATCGGCCACGAGATCACGATGTCGCGCTCGGCCGGAGACCCGGCACGCATGTACGCCTACATCGCGCTCAGCGGCCTGGCCGGGATAGCGGTGAACGCCGTCATGCGTCGGCTCGAAAACCGTGTGCTGGCGGCTCAGGGATCGGTGGACTCCCGATGAGTGCCTCGAACCCCGCATGGATGACCCGGCGTGGCCGCGCGGGACTGGGCGGCCTCGGTGCGGTCGGCGCGCTCGGCGCCTGGTTCGTGCTCTCGGCGCGAAGCGACACCGCGTACTTCCCGGCGCTGTCGGCGATCCTCGAAGAGGCTATCGAGTACTGGACCACACCGGAGGGGCTGGCCAACATCACCGCCAGTCTGACGACGCTGGGTGCCGGCTTGGCCGTCGCCGTGATCGTCGGCGTGGCGGCGGGGCTCCTGATCGGGCAACTGCCCATCGTCGAGCAGACGATGTCACCGACGCTGGAGTTCGCCCGCGCGATCCCCAGCACCGCGCTGATCCCGTTCGCGATGATGCTGTTCGGGGTCGGTGCCGAGATGAAGGTCTTCCTCATCGCCCTGGGCTGTGTCTGGCCGGTCCTGCTCAGCACCGCCGACGGCGCGCGTCGCCTCGACGCAACCATGGTGGCCTCGGCGCGCGCATTCCACATCCGCGGCGTGCGGCGCCAGCTGTACGTGGTGCTCCCGGCGGTGCTGCCACGGATCCTGGTCGGGGTACGGATCGCCATCCCGCTGAGCCTCATCCTCATGGTCACCAGCGAAATGGTCGGCGCCCGAGAAGGTTTGGGCTTCGTCATCACCCAGGCGCAAGCCACCTTCCAGTTACAGACCATGTGGTCGGGAATCCTGGCGCTGGGCATCCTCGGGTTCCTCATGACCGCGCTCTACGCCCTGGCCGAACGACGCCTGCTGCGGTGGTGCGATCCACGGCGGGTCGATTCGCGCTGACCTCACCCCCAACGCAGAACTTTCAACGAAAGGCAGTGACCGTGCTCATCGTCTCGAGTCTCGAAAAGACCTACCCCGGGAAAGACGGCGGCTTCACCGCGGTGGCCGACATGTCCTTCACGGTGCAGGAGGGCGAGTTGTTCAGCATCGTCGGGCCGTCCGGCGCAGGCAAGACGACGCTGCTGCGGTGCATCGCCGGACTGGACCAGCCCACGGCGGGTTCGGTGACGTTCCAAGACCAGCGGGTCGACGGTCCGCCGGCCAACTTCGCGGTGGTCTTCCAGGACTACGCGCGATCGCTGTACCCGTGGATCACGGTGGCGAAGAACGTCGAACTGCCGTTGCTGAAAAAGGGGCTCAGCACCGCCGAACGGCGCACGCGCGTGGCCCAGGCACTCGAGGAGGTGGGCCTCGCCGACGCCGCACACAAGAAGCCGTTCCAGCTCTCGGGCGGCATGCAGCAGCGCGTCGCCATCGCCCGCGCGGTCGCATACCGCCCGGCGGTCCTCATCATGGACGAGCCGTTCGCGTCGGTCGATGCGCAAACCCGTGCCGATCTCGAGGACCTGCTGCTGCGAGTACGCGACGAGACCGGCACCACGGTGCTGTTCGTGACCCACGACGTCGACGAATCGGTGTACCTGAGCAACCGCGTCGCGATCGTCACCCGCTCGCCGAGTTGTGTCGCCGAGATCGTCGACATCGACCTGCCCAGCCCTCGCGACCAGATCGCGACCAAGTCACTGCCCGAGTTCGCGTGTCTACGCGCCCAGGTATTCAGCCGAATCCGCGAGATGGTCCGCAACGACGCGGCTCTCGCATCCCTTTGACACCCGCCCGTGTGACACCCAACCGATCGGAGAACCCGATGATCAGAAACCTCTCACGACTCGCGCGCTGGGGCGCCCTCGCCTCGGCTGCGGCGGTCTTGACCGCCTGCGGTGGCGGCGACAACACCGCACCGGCCACCAGCGACGAAGGACTGACCACCGTCAACATAGGGACCATTCCCGCGACGCTCAGCGCTCCGTTGTTCGTCGGCATCGAGGAGGGGATCTTCGCCAAGCACGGCCTCGACGTGAAGGTCAACTTCGCCGACGGGGGAGCGGCGGTGATCCCGTCGGTGCTCAGCGGTGAGAACCAGTTCGGCTACTCGAACACCGTCAGCCAACTCGCAGCCATCGACCAGGGACTCCCGCTCCGGCTGGTGCAGCCGGCATGGGCGCCGTGCTGCGAGTTCGACGAAGACGACCACGGCCTGTTGGTCCTGCCCGACAGCGGCATCGACGAACCCAAGGATCTGGAAGGCGCCAACATCGCAGTCAATACGCTGCAGAACATCGGGGAGGTCCACATCCGGCGAGCCTTCGACAATCTCGGGGTCAGCCACGAGGGGCTCACCTGGACCCAACTTCCGTTCTCGGACATGGGCGAAGCGCTCGCCCGCGGAGACGTCGACGCGATCTGGGTGTCCGAACCACACCGGACGCCGGGGCTGAACAAGGGCTGGAAGCAGATCGTCGCTCCCGGGATCCAGTCGTTCCCCGACCAGGTGGGTGGTTACTACTCGACGTCACAGAGCTTCGCCGAGTCCAACCCAGGGACCGTCAAGCAATTCCGGGACGCGATGAAGGAAGTCAACGCGTTCGCCGAACAGAACCCCGGCCGCGTCGGCGAGGTGGCTGTCGCGGAGATGGGCATCGACCCGGCGATCATCGATCAGGTGAACTTCCCGAAGTTCCCCACCGAGGACGACGGTCAGGCCCTGCGCAACTACGGCGCCGCCGTGGTGCAGTACGGCATCATCGACGAGGAACCCTCCGACTACGACGCGTTGTTCGCCGCCACCGAGTAGCCGTACAGCGCGAATCATCAAGTGCGACAACGACAGGCCGGCGCATGGCCTACCATCTTCGCATGACCAGAGCGCCGTCGCAGGGAGGCCGTCCGCGGCGAAGCGGCATCGTCGCGGACGACCCTCGCGGGGACATCCTCAAAGCAGCCGCAGAGCTCTTCGCCGCCCGCGGTTTCGCCGCCACCCGCATGGACGCCATCGCGCGACGAGCCGGCTTGGGGCAGTCGTCGCTGTACTACTGGTTCAAGTCGAAAGACGAGATCCTGCGCGGGATCATGAACCAGAACCGGGTGTCGTTGGAGGCCGCGCGGGTGCTGTCACACCGCACCGAACCCGCGGCGGTACGGCTGTACATCGTCCTGTACCAGGATGTGGTGCAGATGTGCACGGCGCCGCTGAATTTCTACGATCTGGAGGAAGCGGCCAAGAAGCAGCCGGAGGTGTTCAGCGACTTCCAAGACGACTACGACGAGCTGTTCGCGAGACTGCGCGACATCATCGCCGAGGGCGTCGTCTCCGGAGAGTTCATCGACGTCTCACCCGCCGAATTCGCGAGGACGGCACTGAGTCTCAATGAGGGAAGCCAGTACCGGTACCACGCCGGTGAACCCAGCCGGAGTGTTCTGCACGCGTACGCCGACGCCGCGGCCCGTACCTCGTTGCGGGCGGTGATGACCGATGTGGACGATCTGATGGCCGTGCAGGAACACGCACGGAGGGGTGTCGCCGGGTTTCGAGGTCGTCTGGAGCCCGCGGAGTCGAACGGATCGGACTGATCCCCCTTCAGGTGTTTGCTCGGCTTGGTAATGTGCCTGTGCGGGCCACGGACTTGGGGGGAGGTCCTTCACCAACGGCTGTGCCTGCGGCTTTTCACATCCGTCGAAACGGAAGGGCAATAGCCGGTGCAGCCCAATATCTCAGCACCCGCCCCGGGGGCAGCCGGCGACGCCGATGCCGACGTTGCCGAAGACCGGTATCGGCGTTTGCTTGACGGCAGTTTGTCGCCGATCTGCCGTCATGACGGTCGCATTGTGCACTACGTCAACTCCGCTGCTGTGCGCGCCTTGGGCATGTCGTCGCAGCACCAGATCGTCGGTCGTCCGATCGACGATTTCGTCGACCCGCAGTCCCTGGCCGGCGTCCGCGTCGGACTGGATTCCTTGATCACCGATGGTGATGTCTCGGAGCCCGTCGAGGTCACGATGCGCCGCATCGACGGCACCACGGTGTCCCTGCACTCGGTCTCGACGTTGCGGATCGGGGCGGACGGCCGATTCTACGAAGTGGTCTGCGCGGCACCGGTCTCGACGCCGAAGCAGAATGTGCGTGTCGCTGCGCCCACGGACACGGCAGGCCACCGACACGAAGCCGATGACCACCTGTACGCGGTCCTCGATCTTCTGCACGTCGGTGTGATGATCATGGGCAGCGACGGGCGGATCCAGTTCACCAACGAGGCGGCCCGGCGCATCCTCGGCAGCAACACGCACGATCTCACGGGACTGCACCACAGCAGCAGCGGACTGGCTCTGCGGATGTATGACGCCCAAGGCGCGTGGATCGGCGCCGACGCGCACCCCGTACGTTGGATCCTCGAGACCGGGCTGGGCATCGTCGGCGAGGTCATCGGTGTCGACCGGTTCGACGGTCGACGCGCGTGGGTGACCGGAAACGGGTGTCTGCTCGACCCTCAGAATCCGGATACCTCCCCGGTCATGTTGTCGTTCACCGACATCACCGAGCACTACGACGCGCGCGAACGGCTGCGGCACGAGGCGACCCACGACTGGCTCACCGGCCTGCCGAACCGCGTGCATGCGCTCGACCACGCGGCGGCGGCACTGGTGGCCACCGGTTCCGACCGGCTCGCCGCAGTGCTCTTCCTCGACCTCAACGGCATGAAAGCCGTCAACGACAAGCACGGCCATCCCGCGGGCGACGATGTGCTGCGCGTCGCGGCCCGACGCATGCGCGCCGCGGTCCGCGCGCAAGATCTCGTGGCGCGCATCGGCGGCGACGAATTCCTGGTCCTGCTGCGCGGTTCGCTGCGTACCGACGAACTCGACGGCATCGTGACCCGTCTGCAGGACGCCCTGGCCGCCGACATCTCGGTCGGGTCCCGGCTGCTGCGGATCGGCGTCAGCGTCGGTGCCACCGTCGTCGCCGAGGACGACCGGCGCAGTCTGGCCGAGGTACTCCACGATGCGGATGCGGCCATGTACCAGGTGAAGGCCGAAGCACGTTCGGCGACAACCGAATCCAGCGACGGCTAACCGATCGAGAGCCGGTCACAGATCAGCAGGAAGGCTTCGGCGAACGCGTGGCCTTCGGTCTCACGGCGCAGCCGCTCCCAGTCGAGTTGTTCCCGCACGGCCCGCACCAGAGGCAGCAGCGCCTCGAAGTTGCAGTGGTGTTCGTGCATCGCCCGCAACTTCTGCAGGATCACCTCGGTCGGCGGCAGCACCGGCATGCACACCGCGAGCACGTCCCGCGTCGGTGCGCGTTCGATCATCGACGGCTCGACCGGCACGCGGTTGATCTGGTGCAGCACGTCGATGACCGCGGGGGAGTCGGGGCTCATCGCCGCCTTGAACAACCACTGCTCGGGCGGCCGGCGAATGTCGAATCCCGCTTTGAGCAAGGTGGTGGCGGCCGCCTCGACGTCTTGCTCGGCCACCACGAAATCCACATCGTGGGAGGGTTCGGGCGCGCCGTGGGCCCACAGCGCGTAGCTGCCGGCCAACGCAAAAGGAGGACCGTCCTCGCTCAACGCCGAGGCAGCGCGTTTGAGCGCGGCGCGCAGATCCGCATGGGCGATCGGTGCCACCGTGGGTTCGCAGGTCATGGTGGGTAGTGGTGTACCCATGAAGTTGGTGACGTTCAACATCCTGCACGGACGCACCCCCGGCGGGGACGTGGACCTCGATCGTTTCGCCGAGTGCGTGGCCGGTCTCGACGCCGACATCCTCGCCCTGCAGGAAGTCGACTCCATTCAAGAGCGTTCCGGCCTGGCCGATCTGACCGCGCTGGCCGCCGACGCGATGGGCGCGCGCAGCCACCGCTTCGTCGCCGCGATCGCCGGCACGCCTGGTGCGACGTGGATGGCCGCCACCGGGGAGGAACAGCCCGGCACCGCCGCCTACGGGGTGGCGCTGCTGTCGCGTTATCCGGCACTGAGCTGGCAGGTCGTCCGGCTTCCGCGCATCCCCTTCCGGTTTCCGATGTATCTCAGCGCCCCCGGACGTGTCCAGGTCATCGACGAGGAGCCGCGCGCGGCGGTGATCGGGCAGTTCGACACTCCGCTGGGTGACCTCACCGTCGTCAACACGCACCTGTCCTTCGTGCCGGGCTGGAACCGGATTCAGCTGCGTCACCTGCTGCGCGACGTGCGAGGCCTGCCCTGGCCCCGCATCGTCACCGGAGACCTCAACATGTCCGCGGCGGCCGCGCGCCGCCACTCGGGACTTCGATCGCTGGCGACGGCGCCGACCTTTCCCACCGAGGACCCGACTCAGCAGTTGGACCACGTGCTGACCGACGACCCGGCGCTGCGCGCCGAGGACTGCCAGACCCCGCGGCTGGCGATCAGCGATCACCGCCCGTTGGCCGTTCACCTGCGGCGGTGACTTTTGTCATCGGCCCCCGGGACCGACTTCTCTCCACTCCTGCCGACAGCGAGATAACGTCGAGTTGTCGGGCGGACCCGCCACCGACAAGACGAGGCTGCCGTTCACGGTGAGGAGACGCGCTCATGACCACTCCACTGGCACCCCTGGGAATCGCCGTCGGAGTCGACGGATCGCCCGAGGCTCGCGTGGCTGTCGACTGGGCAGCGCGGGAGGCAGCGCGGCGGGGCGTCCCACTGACTCTGGTGCACGTCCTGCCGGGCGCTGTCATGCAGGCCTGGATTCAGGCGCCGCTACCGGCGGACTACTACGAGGACTTGCGACGTGCCGGCCAGGAGTACCTGTCGGCGGCCGCACAGGACGCCCGAGCCGCCACCGGGGAACAACTCGTCGCCGTCGGGGAACGCATCGTCTCTGGTCCACCGGTGCCGGAGCTGGTCGACATCAGCAAGCAAGCCGACATGGTGGTGGTCGGCAGTCGAGGACTGGGCAAGTGGGGACGTCGGTTACTCGGCTCCGTCAGCACCGGATTGGTCCAACACGGCCGGTGCCCGATCGCGGTGATCCACGACGAGGACCCACTCATCCCACATCCCGATCAGGCACCCGTCGTCGTCGGTATCGACGGCTCGCCGGCATCCGAACACGCCACCGCGATCGCGTTCGACGCCGCCTCGCGCCGAGGCGTGGAACTGGTCGCGGTGCACACTTGGCGCGACGCCGGCTACGAACTGCCCGGCCCCGAGTGGAGTGACGTGCAACCCGAGGAGGACATGTTGCTCGCCGAGCGGCTGGCCGGGTACCGGGAACGTTATCCGGATGTCCGGGTGCGCCGCGTGGTCAAGCGCGACCAGCCCGCTCGCGCGTTACTCGAGGAGGCCGAAAACGCGCAGCTGCTGGTCGTGGGCAGCCACGGGCGCGGCGGTTTCACCGGCATGCTGCTCGGATCGGTCAGCTCGGAAGTCGTCCAGTCGGCGCGCATCCCGGTCATCGTGGCCCGACGGTGAACAGGGGAGCCACCCAGCACGCCGGCCCGGTCAGGCCGTGGTCAACCGTGCATACCGCGTGATGTGGTGGTCGGTGGAGCCGAACTCGAGCTGCAGCGCGGTCAACCGTTTGAAGTAGTGGCCGATGGCCAGCTCTTCGGTCATCCCCATTCCGCCGTGTAGCTGGACGGCCTGCTGACCGACGAACCGCGCGGCGCGTCCGATGGTGGCCTTGGCCGCCGACACCGCGCGGGCCCGGGTGTCGGTGTCGGAGTCCAGTTTCAGCACCGCCAGCAACGCCGCCGCGGCAGCCTGCTCGACCTCCATGTACATGTCGACCATGCGGTGCTGCAACACCTGGAAGCTGCCGATGGGTTGACCGAACTGTTGGCGTTGCTTGCAGTAGTCGACGGTGTCGGCGAGCACCTTTCGCATTGCCCCGACCGCTTCGGCGCACACTGCGGCCGCACCTTCGTCGCGGGCCTGTGCCAGCGACGGCCACGCGGCGCCCTCTTCGCCGAGCAGCGCTGAGCCCGGTACGCGGACATGGTCGAACTCGAGGTCCGACGCGCGCCGATCATCGATGGTGCGGTAGTCGTGCCGCGTGAGTCCCGTTGTGTCCGAGGACAAATCGAGAAGGAACAGCGTGATGCCGGAGCTGTCGGTGTGGTCGCCTGCGGTGCGCGCCGTCACCAGTACGTGGCTGGCCAACGGAGTGGCGGTGGACACGATCTTCGATCCCGTCAGCACCCACTCATCGCCGTCGCGTTCGGCGACGGTGCGCACGTCGCGCCAGTTGTCTCCCGAGGTGGCTTCGGTCGCGGCCAGCGTGACGATGGCCGAGCCGCCGGCGATCTGTTCGAGCAGATCGGCTGCGGCCGGTCCGCCGGCACGCTCGATCAGCCCGGCGGCCACCACCGCGGTGTCGACGTAGGGCTCGACGACCAGTGCGTGCCCGAGCGCCTCGGCGATGAGCATCATCTCGACCGGGCCGCCGCCGATTCCGCCGTACTCCTCGGGCAGCGCGGCGCCGAGGATGCCGAGCTCCTCGGCGAAGGCACGCCAGATCTCCGGCTGCCAGCCCGGGCCGGTCTTGGCCGCTGCCCGGCTGCTTTCCAGGTCGTACCGCGTGGCCAGGAACTTGGTCAGCCCGTTGCGGAGCAGTTCTTGTTCGTCGTTGAGTTTGAAGTCCATTTACAGTCCCCTACAACCCCAGAGCAGCCTTGGCCAGGATATTGCGCTGAATTTCGTTGCTACCGGCGTAGATTGACCCGGCTCGATCGTTGAAGTAGCGCAGCGGTGCGACCGCCTGCCACGGTTCGCCGGTGACGTAACCGTCGGCCGGCGGCTCGAAGTCGGCGATGGGCCCGCCCGGGAAGGTGGCGTGCGGCTGGTATGCGCGCCCCCGTGGTCCGGCTGCTTCCATCGCCAGTTCGGTGATGGTCTGGCTCAATTCGGTGCTGAGCACCTTGAGCATCGAAGATTTGGCACCGGGATTCCCACCCTCGGCCACCACGGCCAGCACCTGGTATTCGAGGATTTCGAGGACCTCGGTGCGCAGACGCGCATCGGCGAGCCGGCGCGCGAACGCTGGATCGTCGAGCAGGCGGCCGCCGTCAGGACCCGGCTGGTCGGCCGCGACCGCGGCGATCTCCTCGGCCATCACCTGCAGCGCGGGCGAGTTCGCGCCTCCGCCGCGCTCGAACTCCAGCAGGTATTTGGCCACGGTCCAGCCGTCGTCGATCTCGCCGAGGACGTTGGTCTTGGGCACCCGCACCTCGTCGAAGAAGACCTGGTTCTGTACCTCTTCTCCGGAGGTCATCACCAGCGGCCGGATCTCGATGCCCGGGCTGTCCATCTCGATGAGGATGAACGTGATGCCGCGCTGCTTCTTGTCCGAGCGGGTGGTGCGCACCAGCGCGAACATCCAGTTGGCTTCGCGAGCGTGGGTCGTCCAGATTTTGCTGCCGGTGCACACCAGGTGGTCACCGTCGTCGCGGGCGGCCATCGTCAGCGCGGCGAGGTCGGATCCGGCTTCGGGCTCCGAGTAACCCTGACAGAAGAACACCTCGCCGGTCAGGATTCTGGGCAAGAAGTACTTCTTTTGCTCATCGGTGCCGAACTTGATGATGGCGTGCGCCACCATGCGGATTCCCATCGGCGAGAGCGACGGCGCGCCGGCCAATGTCGATTCGCGGCTGAAGATGTAGTGCTGGGTCAACGACCAGTCGCAGCCGCCGTGCTCGACGGGCCATGCCGGGGCCGCCCATCCTTGTTCGTGGAGAATGGCCTGCCATTGCATGCTGGCGTCGTGATCGGCGTACACGCTGGTCATGAGGCGTCCCGCGCGGCGGAGTTCGGGCGTCAGTTTGGCCTCGAGAAACGCGCGCACCTCGTCGCGGAACGCCGAGTCCGCCGGTGACCACTCCAGATCCATGAAGTTCCCTCCCGTGTGAGCTAGAGACACAGTAAACCTAGTTAGTTAAGTGGGGAACCCCGGGTGCGCCTGTCATCACACCGCGGCGTGCGCAGCGGATGTCTCACTGCTGGAGCCGCGCTGTCGCGACGAATTCAGTGGTAGCGTCCGTGGGTTGCCACAGTCGGTGATGGCAAACCCCCTCATTGACCATCACCGCTGTGGCAACCTGGAGTTTGCCCGTTTTCATGCATGTATCGCCGTGCCCTACGCTGTGAAACGCGGCAACTGGCCGCGGTCAGGCAACGATGGGGCGAATAACCGTGGATGCGGAGATGGACTGGGACGACGAAGTCGACGTCGTCTGTACCGGCGCGGGCATCGCCGGGCTGTCGATCGCCGTCTTCGCCGTCGACGAAGGCGCCGAAGTCCTGGTAGCCGAGCCGCCCGTCACAGTGTCGGACCGTCGGTGGTGGCCTCTGGACTGCGCCGACGAACACACCCGCGCCTACCTGGCGGAGTTGACTGCCGACTTCGACGCGTCCCAACTCGGCTTTGACGAAGACGATCTCCCTGTCCGGTCCATTCTGACCGACCGCGGCCGCGGCAGCCGCACCGTACCGCCGTTCGTCGGATCCCGGATGCGCGATTGGGCCGCGCAGTGCATCTGTTCACCCTCCGGGTTTCTCTACACCCGGGTGACCGATTGGCCGACCGCCACCCTCGCGCTGAGCGGAGGAGAGGAGTGGGAAGTCGCCGAAATCGGTACGGTGACGTCCGACGGCGGCGATCGTGTTGAGGCGCTGCACAAGTGGCTCACCGTCGAGGCCGATGAACGCGACGTCGAACGATTCGCCGTCGCGGGGTTGCAGCGCCTGGTCTTCGACGCCGGCATGGTTGCCGGTGCGGTCTTCGACACTGAGGACGGCCCGTACTCGGTCCGCTCCCGGCACGGCGTGCTCATCTGCCCGCAGGCCCAGACCTCGCGACGGGAGGCCGGTCACGCGCCCGCCACTGGTGAGTTGCGGGCTGCCCTGGTCGGGCGGGCGGGTAGCCGGTTCGGCCGGGTGGAACTGCTCGAGCCGCCTACAGCCGATGAGACGTACTGAAGTTCAGTGCAATCCGGCCCTTGGCCAGTAACGACTCCATCGCGGCGCCGGCGATCGGGCGGGACAACAAGAAACCCTGGGCTCGGTGACATCCGTGCCGCAGCAAGGTGAGGGCGGCAGCCTCGGTCTCCACTCCCTCGGCGACCAACTCCAGACCGAACGACTCGGCGAGCGCGATGATCGCCCGCACGATCGCGAGATCGCCGGGGTCCGAACCGAGTTCGCGCACAAAGCTGCGGTCGATCTTGAGGGTGTCCACCGGCAGGGACTTCAAATGCGACAGTGCGCTGTAGCCGGTGCCGAAGTCGTCGATCGCGATCTGGACCCCGGCTTCTTTCAAGCCGGCGACCGTGACACGAGTGGTCTCGATGTCCTGAACGACCACGCTCTCGGTGATCTCCAGACACACCGATTCGGGGTCGATGTCGAACTCGGCGATGATGCCGGCAACGGTGTCGACGAAGCCGTCGGTCACCAGCTGCACCGGTGAAACGTTGAGGCGCAACACGATTCGCTGACCGACGCCGCGTGAACGCCAGCTCGCGAACTCGGCGCAAGCTGTCCGCATCACCCACCGGCCCAGCTCGCCGGCGAGGTTGATCGACTCGGCCACCCCGATGAACGATTCCGGCGAGAGCAGCCCACGCGTCGGGTGCTGCCAGCGGACCAGGGCCTCTATGGCCAGGATCTCGCCGGTACGCATGTCGACCTCGGGCAGATAGTGCAGGACGAGCGCGCTGTTCTCGATCACGCTCTGAAGATGCAGCTCGACGTCGTTGCGCAGCGCGCTCTTCAGTGCCATCTCCTCACTGAACACCGAAACCATGTTGCCGCCGGCACTCTTGGCGGTCAGCACGGCCTGGTCGGCGCGCCGCAGGAGATCTGAGGTGTTGTCGTGTCCCGGCGCACCCAGGGCGACGCCGATGCTGGCAGTCCGTGTCAGCATCTCTCCGTCGATCGAGACCCGTTCGCTCAACGTGTCGCGCAGCCGGTAGGCGAGTGCCTCTGCGGTCGCCGTGTCCATCGGTTCGTCGGGAACCACGACGAACTCGTCGCCGCCGAGACGCGCGATGAGGCAATTGCCGGCGGCTTCCCGCCGGAGTCGTTCGGCCAGGACCCGGATGAACCAGTCCCCAGCGGTGTGTCCGAGGTAGTCGTTGATCGCCTTGAGGCGGTCCAGGTCGAAGAACAGCGTCGCGACCGGTCCCGGACTCCCGGGAGTGAGTCGCTCGTCGAGGTGGGCCAGCAGCGCACGCCGGTTGTGCAACCCCGTCAGGTCGTCATGCTCGGCCAGATAGCGCAACTGTTCTTCGGCCAACACTCGTGCCTGTACCTGAGCCATCAACGAAGTGATGGCTTCGAGTGCGTTGAGTTCTTCGGTGGTCCACTCGCGGTCACCGAACTTGACGAAACCCAGCGCCCCGGTCGTCACGTCTCCGGACACCAATGGTGCGGCCGCCAGCGAGGTCTGGGGAATCGCGCGGCCCTCCTCGATGAGCCGCTGGTAGTCGTCGGTGGCCGGTTCCGGACGGAAGACCATCGGCCGTTTGGCGTGTTCGCTGTGAGCAAAAACCGGGTCCGCGTCGGCGTAATACACGATCCCCAGGGGATCCGGGTCCGGAATATCGGTTCGGACGGGCCATTCCGCGACCAGCCGCGATGCGCGCAACGTGTGGTCGTTGTAACGGAGGAAGCTGACGTCGACGCCGAAGTACTCGACGAGGTCGGCCAGTACCTGTTGGTGTACCTGGGCAGAGGTGGCCGCGGTTGCGGCCATCAACTTGGTGGCCACCGAGGTGACCACCGCGTCGAGGGTGGGTGGCGCCGCGCTTGCAGACATGGTGCAGTCAGAATACGGGCGAGACACCGAAACCGAGTGTTCGACGCCGACTACGAGTCGACGTCGGCGGCGCTTTGGTCAGTCGCAGCAGTAAACAGAGCCCTTGTTCGGGTCGCGTCGCCGTCATGTGACGGAACTCTGATTGGAGCTCGATGAGCTCGGCGGCGAATCTCGATGACAACGCGACGACTTCGTCGTCATCGTGGGCATACAGGAAGGCCGGGGAGATCGGTTGGACGGACAACCCCAACTGCTGCGCGGTGATCCACAACGCTTCGGCGCCGCTGCCGCCGCGCGCATACCCGGTCAACGACCGGTCGTCGACCGTCAACACCGCAAGAGCCGAACTCTGCGCGACGCGGCTGCCGGTGTCGTTGCCGAGAACCGAGCCGGCGTCCCACTGGGCGAGGATGGACATCACCTCGGTGCGCCGCAGCACGTCCAGGGTCGCCAGCTGGTCTCCCGAGAGTTCGAGGCTGCGCACGTCGATCCCGGAGTCCTGCCGCTCATCACCCGGCCACCGCAGCTCCGAGATCATGTCGGAATGCAGGTAGGGGGTGAGATACCGGATGCGGTCTGCGGCGGCCAAGATCTGTGCTGCCCGCCTCAGGTCGTCGGCTTCGTGGAGCAGCCTGACACCCGCGCCCTCGCGGTGGGCGGCATCGCGAAGCGCCGACAGCACGTCCTCCGACAGGGCGATGCGAGTGCCACCGTGGCGGTTGGTCTCGCGCGCTTCGATCATCGGGTACAGACCCGCCAGGTAGGGGTCCTCACCCCGGCCGAGCTCGATCACGGCCCGCAGCGGGTCGTGGTCGTCCTCGTGGAATCGGACCGGCCCGAGTGCGCCGTGCGCAGCAGCGGCGACCCTGGCGTTGAACACCGCCGCTCCGAGCGCCACGGCGCTGCCGCGCAGAGCGATGTCCAGTGACGAGCTGTACTCCGGTGCCAGCCGGATCGTCACCGTCTGCGGTGTCGCATCGATGTGCCACGGTTGCGCGTTGCCTCCCGAGGGCGCCCGGTGGGCCGCAAGCACCACCGCATGCACCGTCGACTGCGGGGTGAGCGAGCGCTGCTCAATCGGCGGTTCGGACCGCTGAGCCGGCTCGTCCGCCGGGTCGGTGAGGGTGTCCAGTGCAGCGGCCACGTCGATTCGGACGCGGCCCGAGGCCAACGGTTCCCCCAGACCGATACGTCGCACCCCTTCGGCGATCGTCGACGCGCCGACGAGCACGTCGCCGACGAGTTGCGGCCAGGTGGCCAAAGTCTGGCCGACCTCCACCAGCGACGCGGCACCGCGCGGCGACAGGCTCGCCGCATCGAGGATGCGCAAGACGTGCGGGATTTTCTCCCGGCTGTCGAGCGCCGACAGTGCCGCGGCGTCGACGTCCCCGAGCAACCCGTGGAACAGCGGTCGCCGCGGATCTTCGTCAAACCGTTCGACGTCGATGAGGCCGCGATCGCTACTGGCCATCAGCACCGGTATTCCGCGCGCCCGAGCTCCTTCGCGCACCAGAGCCTTCACATCGAGTGAGTCGCACTCCTCGACCACGACGTCCAGCCCGTCGAGGAACGCCGCGAGCGTCTCCGCCGAAAGTCCGTCCTGCAGTACCTCGACGTCGAGATACGGGTCCACCTCGGCGATTCGGCGAGCCGCCACGACCGCCTTGTTCACGCCGAGGTCGAAAACCGTTGCGGGCACACGGTTGAGGTTCGACAGTTCGAGATGATCGAAGTCGGCCAACCGCAGATGCCCACAGAGACCCTGCACCGCCAGCGTATGGGCGATGGCATGACCCACACTCAAACCCACCACACCGACCCGCAGCGACTCGAGCTTGCGCTGTTCGTCGATGGTGATCAGGTTGCGGTTGCGGTCCGTTCGCGTACGCGCATAGGCGCGCGGACCCAGCACACTCACGAGCGTGCGCCGCCACGGGTAGTACGCCCAGCGTGGCCGTTCACCGGTCAGCCCGTCATCCGGCGTGGGCAGCAGACTGCGCAATGTCGCTGCCTGCCCGTCGATCTGGTCGAGCACCGCGATGTGGGGATCGGCGCGCAACGACTCGATGGTGCGCGCATCGGAGTCGTCGGCGGGATCGAGAATGACGGCTCGCGAGGGGTTCTCGCCGCGATCTGTGGTGTGGAACGAATCGGTCTCAGGGGGCTCGAACGTCACAGCGCATTATCGCGTAGTCCGATCGGCCCGCCATAGAGGACCCCCGCCTGTTCCAGATCACGGACGTCGGCGATCATCCTGGCGGCCTGAGCGGGCTCGGAGTGCCGGATGAAGGTACGGCGGTCCCACCACATCATCTTCGTGCGGTACCGCGGGTCCGGGTACGGCGTCGCCGGGATGTCAGCGACCACACCGCCGGAGGTGCGCCACTTGTCGAGCACGTGCGGTGCGGAGGTGGCCATGCAGAACTGCACATCCATGACCGCCATCGCGTGCGAGCCGCTGCGGGCGAGTGCTCGTGTCACCCCTTTCGACTGGCCCGTGCGGTCATCGACGAACGCCGCCTTCATCTCCAGCACTCCGAACGGCACACGGTCGTCGATCATCTTGCGTACGGCGGCCAGGCCGGGCTGACCCTCCCACTCCACGACCGCGTGGGAGTCGTCAGCGCCTGTCAGCGGCCCTTTGGCGCGCAGGCCGCCGATCACCCGGCCTGCGGAATCGAGCGCCGCCCAGAACAACGCGGTGTCGTGACCGTCGCTGATGTCGGCGACATCGAGGGCGCTTTCGACGCCGAACTTGCGGTAACTGCGCTCGGCACCTTCGAGATACTCGAACCACAACTCCGGATCCAGTGCCGGCCGCGACATCACCAACGTGCACTGTGCGGTTTCGTCCCACCACGCGTGCCGCGTGGGCAGGGCGAACTGGTCGGCTGGCGATTGAGTTAGCGGAGCGCTCATAGGATTCCCATCGTCATGCAATCGAGATACCCCTTTGAAGGTCTCGACTGCGCTTTTTCGGACTCGGTATTCACCGCATGCAACGGCGCACTCAGTATGTGGCCGTATCGGCCTGGATTCCAGCTAGTCACACTGATTTCCCTGGTTGTGCAGGTGTAGGAAGCGAAACGTTGCGTTAAAGGCATACCGCAGGAAGCCATTTGGTAGGTTCGAAACCGGCGAAAATAGCGATTGACTACGCGGTCAATCGGATTCGAGCGAACTCGTCCGCCATCATTACAACTCTACTTACTCGGTAAATGCAGAAATAGTGCGCTATTCGCTAACTTGCATAATCGATTGCGTCAATTCCGGGAAGATTGTGGGCGCGTGGGAATGTGACGGTGATGTTTCGCGACGCCGCAGCCGGAGCTGTCCGCTTCGCTGACTCGGTGGACCGCAAGCGTGATGTGGCCGGCGACGCTGCCGCGCCGACCCTGGCTGCGGGTGACGCTCGGCGCCCAGTGCCGGTGTGGCACTGTGAGACCCGTACGGCCAGCGGCGGGCGCGTGTGAACCACGTCGCACGGCAACGACACTGACAAGGAGGTACCAGTGAAGAAGTTCAACGATCTCGCCGAGCTGGCGGCGGCCGAAGGCACTCAACTAGGGCCCACCGAGTGGCTCGAGATCACCCAGGACCGGGTGAACCTGTTCGCCGACGCCACCAACGACCACCAATGGATCCACGTCGATCCGCAGCGGGCCGCCGACGGGCCGTTCGGCGGGACCATTGCCCACGGTCTGCTGACCCTGTCGCTGATCCCGCATTTCACGCACCAGTTGTACACCGTCGGCAATGTCGCGATGGCCATCAACTACGGCTACAACAAGGTCCGGTTCATCACGCCCGTCCGTGTCGGCGCCAAGCTGCGCGCCCGCGCCGAGATCACCGCCGTGGCCCAGCTCGACAACGCCGTCCAGGCGACATTGACCACGACCGTCGAAATCGAGGGTTCGGAGAAGCCGGCCGCGGTCGCCGAGTCGATCGTGCGCTTCCTCGGCTGACCGGAGTCAGTCCTCCCGCCGCGGCTGTTTCACGCGCGTCAGAAACCATTGACGTACGTCAAAAACGCTCGTAGATTCCGTTGCGGCGGGAGGAGCGTCGGTGCGAATCAAAGACCCCAACGTTGCGGTGATCGGTGCGGGCATCAGCGGCTTGACGGCGGGCAAGATGCTCAAGGACTACGGCGTCCGGTACACGACCTTCGAATCGTCTGACCGCATCGGCGGCAACTGGGCGTTCGGGAATCCGAACGGCCACAGCAGCGCCTATCGGTCGCTGCACATCGACACCTCCAAGGATCGGTTGTCCTTCAAGGACTTTCCGATGCCTGCGCATTATCCGTCGTTCCCGCACCATACCGAGGTCAAGGCGTACCTCGACGAGTACGCCGCGACATTCGGTCTGCTCGAGAACATCGAATTCGGCAACGGTGTGGTCCGGGCCGAGCGCGGCGAGGGCGAGGGCTGGTGTCTGACCGATGACACCGGTGCCCGACGGCAGTTCGATCTGCTCGTGGTGGCCAACGGTCATCACTGGGATCCGCGGCTACCGGATTTTCCGGGATCCTTCGCCAACCAAACGATCCACTCGCACGAGTACATCGATCCGACCACGCCGCTGGACCTGAGGGACAAGCGGATTCTGGTGGTGGGTATCGGCAACAGCGCCGCGGACATCACCGTCGAGCTGTCGTCGAAGGCGCTGGGGAACAAGGTCACCCTGTCGACGCGCTCGAGCGCCTGGATCGTGCCGAAGTACATCGCCGGTCGGCCGGGGGACACGTTCTGGCGGACGTCTCCCCATCTGCCGCTGAAGTGGCAGCGCAAAGCCGTGCAGTTGGTGGCGCCGATGCTCGGCACCGACCCCACGATGTACGGTCTTCCGCCGGCGGACCACAAGCTCTTCGAGGCACACCCGACGCAATCGGTCGAGCTGCCGCTGCGGTTGGGTTCGGGCGACGTGACGCCCAAGCCCAACGTGGCCCGCTTGGACGGCGACACCGTGCATTTCACCGACGGCACCAGCGACGTCTTCGACGTCATCATCTATGCCACCGGGTACAACATCACCTTTCCGTTCTTCGACCCGGATTTCATCAGCGCGCCGAACAACCAGATCCGGCTCTACAAGCGCATGTTCAAGCCCGGCATCGACGACCTGGTCTTCATCGGCTTCGCCCAGGCGGTGCCGACCCTGTTCCCGTTCGTCGAATGTCAGTCGCGTCTGCTGGCCGCCTATGCGGTCGGCCGGTACGCCCTACCGGCGATCAGCGAGATGGAGCGCACGATCGACGCCGATCAGCAGCTGCATGCCGGGCACTGCACCGACCGCCCCCGGCACACGCAGCAGGTCGACTACTTCGTCTACGAACACGACATCCGGACTCGCGAACTGCCCGCCGGATTGCAGCGCGCCCGCCGGAGTGCACAGGTGATGCGATGACCCCGGACGAGATCACCTTCCGCAGCGGGGATGCCGACTGCAGCGGATGGCATTTCCGCGCGCCCGGCGGCGGCTCGCGCCCGCTGGTGGTGATGGCCCACGGGTTCGGTGGCACGAAGGACTCCGGACTCGAGCCCTTCGCGCAACGGTTCGCCACCGCTGGGATCGACGTGCTCGCGTTCGACTACCGCGGCTTCGGCGCATCGGGAGGGCAACCGCGACAGTCTCTTTCGGTGCGCAGACAGGTCGACGACTATCACAGCGCAATCGAGGCGGCCAAGGCGCTCGAGGGCGTGGACCCCGCCCGGATCGCGCTGTGGGGGGCCTCGTTCTCCGGTGGCCACGTCCTGACCGTCGCGGCCGCCCGCGCCGATGTCGCCGCCGTGATTGCCTTGACGCCGTTGACCAGCGGCTTGGCCGTCAGCCGCGCGGCGGCCACCTCCCGCGACCTCGCCACCTCGCTACGGTGGACGCTGGCCGGCGTCAAGAGCCGCCTCGCGGTGCGCCGAGGTGCGGCACCGACGCTGATGCCGCTGGTGGCTCCCGTCGGGCAGCCCGGTGCGCTCGCACTCGACGGCGCCTATGAGAGCTACACGGCGATGGCCGGTCCGACGTGGCGCAACGAGATCGACTGCTCGGTGGGTCTGGAGGTGCTCGGCGTGCGCACCACCGCCGCGGCCAAGAAGCTGAGGTGCCCGCTGCTGGTGCAGATCGCCGACTTCGACCAGTACGTGCCCGCCGACGCGGTCGCGGCGACCGCCGCGCACGGTCGCGCGCAGGTGCACCGCTACCCGTGCGACCACTTCGACGTGTGGCCCGGGCACGACTGGTTCGGCAAGACGGTGCAGGATCAGGTGGCGTTCCTGCAGCGGACGCTGCTCAGTAGTGCGTCGATCCCTGGTCGACCGAAATAGCGCTCGCCGTCACGAACTTCGACTCGTCACTGGCCAGCCAACACACCGCATCGGCGATGTCCTCCGGTTGCACCACCCAGGTGGGCAGGAACGGCGTCATCATGTGCTGCAGTTGCGGGTTGCTCTCCATCGCCGCGTTGAGTGCGCTGACCATGTCGCCGGTGCCCATGTCGGTGAGCACGGGACCCGGGTGCACGCTGTTGACCCGGATGGCGTGCTTGCCGAGTTCAGCGGCGAACGCGCGGGCCATGCCGGTGACGGCGTGCTTGCTGGCCGTGTAGTGCACCATGAACGGCTGCAACTTGATGCCGGCCGCGGAGCTGATCAGGATGATCGACCCGCCACGGCCACCCGCGACGATCTTGTCGGCGCCGGCCATGACCGTGTTCCAGGTGCCGGTGACGTTGATGTCCATGACGTCGCGGAAGTCCTCCGGCCGGATGGCGTCCCATGCCTGCGGCGCGGAGACTCCGGCGTTGGCGACGATCACGTCCAGTCTCCCGAGCTCGGCCACCGCCGAGGAGACGACGTCACGCAGCCCGTCGTAATCGCGGGTGTCGACCACCGCGGAAATGATGCGCCGCCCGGTCTTCTCCACCAGGCGCACGGTCTCCTCGAGATCCTGCGGGGTGGCGGGGTCATAGGGCACGCACGGCGGAAGGGGCCCGGCGATGTCGACGGCGATGATGTCGGCACCCTCGTTGGCCATCCGCACCGCGTGCGCGCGACCCTGGCCGCGAGCGGCACCGGTGATGAACGCGACGCGCTCCTGCAGCCGGCCCTCTGATCGTTCGCTCATGCGCGCTTTGCCGCCTTCACCAATCCGCCTCCGATGATCAATCGCTGAATCTCGCTGGTGCCCTCGTAGAGTCGGAGCAGCCGGACGTCGCGGTAGATCCGTTCCACGGCGACCTCACGCATGTAGCCGCTGCCGCCGTGCACCTGGACCGCGAGATCGGCGACCTGTCCGGCCATCTCGGTGCAGAACAGCTTCGCCGCCGACGGGGCGATCCGCCGGTCCTCGCCGGACACCCACTTCTGGGCGGCGTCGCGCACCAACGCGCGGCCCGCCAACACGCCGGTCTGCTGGTCGGCGAGCATCGCCTGAACCAACTGGAAGTCGCCGATCGCGGTGCCGCCCTGGGTGGCCGTCGCCGCGTAGGCCACCGACTCGTCCAGGGCGCGCTGGGCGGTGCCCACCGCCAGCGCCGCGATGTGGACGCGCCCCCGGGCCAGCGACGTCATCGCCGCGCGGTAGCCGATGTCCTCGGTGCCGCCGACCAGCGCGCTGTCGGGGACCCGGACGTCGGTGAAGGTAACATCGGCGGTCCAGGCGCCTTCCTGGCCCATCTTCTTGTCCTTGACGCCGACCTCGGCCCCGGGCGTGTCGGCGGGCACCAGGAACACGGCGATGCCGGCGCCCTTGTCGTCGGCCGGTCTGCTGCGGGCGAACGTCACGAACAGGTCGGCATTGGGCGCGTTGGTGATGAATCGCTTCTGGCCGTTGATGATCCAGTCCGAGCCAGTTCCGTTGCCGTCTCGGACGGCTTTCGAACGCAACCCGGACGGGTTGGAACCGGCACCCGGTTCGGTCAGCGCGAACGACGCCACCACCTCGCCGGAGGCGATGCGTTCCAGCCACGTCGATTTCTGTTCGTCGGTGCCGTAGCCGACCAGGACCTGACCGGCGATGCCGTTGTTGGTGCCGAACATCGAACGCAGCGCCAGCGACGTGTATCCGAGCTCCATGGCCAGTTCGACGTCCTGGGCCAGGTTCAGTCCAAGGCCGCCCCACTCCTGCGGGATGGCGTAACCGAACAGGCCCATGTCCTTGGCCTGGGTGCGCAGATCGTCGGGCACGCGGTCGTCGGCCAGGATCTCCTGCTCCCGCGGGACGACGGCGGTCCGGACGAACTGCCGGGTCTGGGCGAGGATCTCGGAAAAGTCCTCTGGGCTGACTTCCGGGGCGGGGTCGGCTGTGCTCACGAGTTTGATACTCCTCAGGGTCCCGATTCGGAAATATCGTATATGAAATACGATAGCGGTCAGTTGGGTCCCTACAGACGCTGAGGAGTGGACAAGTGGCATTGCTGACGGGTCAAACGGCCGTGATCACCGGTGGAGCTCAAGGTCTCGGATTGGCGATCGCGCAGCGGTTCGTCGCCGAAGGGGCCCGCGTGGTGCTCGGTGACGTCAACCTCGAGGCCACGCAGGCCGCCGCCGAATCCCTCGGCGGAGAGGATGTCGCGCGCGCGGTGCGCTGCGACGTGACGCAGTCCGCCGAGGTCGACGCCCTCATCCAGGCGGCGCTGGACGGCTTCGGGGGGCTCGACATCATGGTCAACAACGCCGGGATCACCCGCGACGCAACCATGCGCAAGATGACCGAGGAGCAGTTCGACCAGGTCATCTCCGTACACCTGAAGGGCACCTGGAATGGTCTGCGCGCGGCCGCAGCGGTCATGCGCGAGCAGAAGCGCGGCGCGATCGTCAACATGTCCTCGATCTCGGGGAAGGTCGGCATGGTCGGCCAGACCAACTATTCGGCGGCCAAGGCGGGCATCGTCGGCATGACCAAGGCGGCATCCAAGGAGCTGGCCTACCTCGGCGTGCGGGTCAACGCAATCCAACCCGGTCTCATCCGGTCGGCCATGACCGAGGCGATGCCGCAACGGATTTGGGATTCCAAGGTCGCCGAGGTGCCGCTCGGTCGCGCCGGTGAACCCGAGGAGGTCGCCAACGTCGCGCTGTTCCTGGCATCGGGCCTGTCGTCGTACATGACCGGCACGGTCCTCGAGGTGACCGGCGGACGGCACCTGTGATGCGCGACGTGGTGATCTGCGAACCGGTCCGGACACCCATCGGCCGCTACGGCGGCATGTTCAAGACGCTCACGGCCGTCGAACTCGGCGTCACCGCCCTGAAGGGACTGCTGGACCGCACCGGCGTCGCGCCCGAGGCGATCGAGGACGTCATCGTCGGGCACTGCTATCCGAGCATGGAGGCCCCCGCCATCGGGCGGGTCATCGCCCTGGACGCCGGCCTGCCCGTCACCGTGCCCGGGATGCAGATCGACCGGCGCTGCGGCTCGGGACTGCAGTCGGTCATTCAAGCGGCTCTGCAGGTGTCCAGCGGCGGCAACGACGTCGTCGTGGCCGGCGGCGCGGAGTCGATGAGCAACGTGGTGTTCCACTCCACCGACATGCGGTGGGGTGGGGCGCGCGGAGGCGTCGCGGTGCACGACGCCCTGGCGCGCGGACGCACGACCGCCGGCGGCAAGTTCCATCCCGTGCCGGGCGGCATGCTCGAAACCGCGGAGAACCTCCGCCGCCAGTACTCGATTCCCCGCGAAGAACAGGACGAGCTGGCCGTGGCGTCGCACCGACGCGCGGTCAAGGCGCAGCAGGACGGCGCGCTGGCCGAGACGATCATCCCGGTCACGGTGCGCACCCGAGCCGGCGAGGAGGTCATCGACACCGACGAACACCCGCGTGCGGACACCTCGGTCGAAGCCCTGGCCAAGCTGAAACCCGTTCTGGCCAAGGATGATCCGGAGGCCACGGTGACCGCGGGGAACTCCAGCGGACAGAACGACGCCGCGTCGATGTGCCTGGTGACCACCCCGGAGAAAGCCGCCGAGTTGGGCCTGACCCCGCTGGTGCGGCTGGTGTCGTGGGCGGTGGCCGGTGTGCCGCCGAACGTGATGGGCATCGGTCCGGTGCCGGCGACCGCGGCAGCGCTGCAGAAGGCGGGCCTGGAACTGGCCGACATCGACCTCATCGAACTCAACGAGGCGTTCGCCGCCCAGGCGCTGGCGTGTCTGCGCGAGTGGAAGTTCGGACCCGACGACCTGGCGCGGACCAACGTGCACGGCTCGGGCATCTCGCTCGGTCACCCGGTCGGCGCCACCGGCGGCCGGATGCTGGCGACCCTGGCCCGCGAACTGCACAAGCGCGACGGCCGCTACGGACTGGAAACCATGTGCATCGGCGGCGGGCAGGGACTCGCCGCGGTGTTCGAGAAGGTGGCCTCGTGACCAAACTGGCCCAGACGCTGGGGCTCACCGAGTTCCAGACCGAGATCGTCACCACCGTCCGCCAATTCGTGGACAAAGAGGTGATCCCGACCGCGCAGGAACTGGAGCACTCCGACACCTATCCGCAGGCCATCGTCGACGCGATGCGCGAGATGGGACTGTTCGGGCTGATGATCCCCGAAGAGTACGGCGGTCTGGGGGAGTCGCTGCTGACGTACGCACTGTGCGTCGAAGAACTGGCGCGCGGCTGGATGAGCGTGTCCGGGGTGATCAACACGCATTTCATCGTCGCGTACATGATCCGTCAGCACGGCACCGATGCGCAGAAGAGCTACTACCTGCCGAAGATGGCGACGGGGGAGACCCGCGGCGCGTTCTCGATGTCCGAGCCCGAACTCGGCAGCGATGTCGCCGCGATCCGCACCCGCGCCCGCGACAACGGCGACGGCACCTACACCATCGACGGCCAGAAGATGTGGCTGACCAACGGTGGCAGTTCGACGCTGGTGGCCGCGCTGGTCCGCACCGACGAGGGCGCCGACAAGCCGCACCGCAACCTGACCGCGTTCCTGGTCGAAAAGCCCACGGGCTTCGGCGAAGTCGCGCCGGGCCTGACCATCCCGGGCAAGCTGGACAAGCTCGGGTACAAGGGCATCGACACCACTGAGTTGATCTTCGACGGATACCGCGCCCAGGCCTCCGACATCCTCGGCGAGGCGCCCGGGCAGGGCTTCTTCCAGATGATGGACGGCGTCGAGGTCGGCCGGGTCAACGTCTCCGCCCGCGCGTGCGGGGTCGGCATCCGCGCATTCGAGCTCGCGGTGCGATATGCCCAGCAGCGCAGCACCTTCGGCAAGCCGATCGCCGAGCACCAGGCGATCGCGTTCCAATTGGCCGAGATGGCGACCAAAGTCGAGGCCGCACACCTGATGATGGTCAATGCCGCCCGGTTGAAGGACAGCGGTGAACGCAACGACGTGGCCGCCGGGATGGCCAAGTACTTCACCAGCGAGGTCTGCGCCGAGGTGACCCAGCAGAGCTTCCGCATCCACGGTGGATACGGATATTCCAAGGAGTACGAGATCGAACGCCTGATGCGCGACGCGCCGTTCCTGCTGATCGGCGAGGGGACCAGCGAGATCCAGAAGAACATCATCAGCAAGCGTCTGCTGGCGGACTACCGGGTGTAGCGGTGGGCAGCCCCGAGTTCGCGGTACGGCCACAACTGGCCGAAGACGTCGCCGGCTACGTCCGGCGGCGGATCTTCGACGGCACCTACGCGGCCGGAACCTATGTGCGGCTGGACCAGTTGGCCGCCGACCTGGGGGTCAGCGTGACGCCCGTGCGCGAGGCGCTGTTCGAGCTCAAAGCCGAGGGTCTGCTCGATCAGCAGCCTCGACGGGGGTTCGTGGTGCGGCCCGTGACCGTCCGCGACCTCACCGACGTCTCCGACGTCCAGGCCTACATCGGCGGGTCGCTGGCCGCCCGGGCCGCCGCGAACATCACCGACGCACAGGTCGCGGAACTCACGGCGATCCAGAACGAATTGGAAGCCGCCTATGCTGCCGACGACGACGAGCGAGCGGTGCGGCTGAACCACGAGTTCCACAGGGGCATCAACGTCGCCGCGGAGTCGCCGAAGCTCGCGCAACTGATGTCGCAGATCACCCGGTATGCGCCGGAAACAGTTTTCCCGACGGTCAAGGGCTGGCCCGAGCAGTCCAACGCCCACCATCGGCGAGTACTCGACGCGCTGGCACGCCGCGACCCCGACGCGGCCCGCACGGCGATGTCCGAACACCTCAGTTGCGGTGCCGGGCCGCTGATCGAGCATCTGTCGTCCCGCGGGGTGATCTGTTGATCCGCGAGCAGACACAAACTCGCACACTTTCGGGCGCAACCATGCGAGTTTGCGTCTGCTCGCCGGAGGAGAGGTAGGCCCATGGGGGTCCTCGAAGGCATTCGCGTCTTGGACTATGGCCGGTTCATCGCCGCGCCCTGGTGCTCGGCACTGCTGGCCGACATGGGTGCCGATGTCGTGCGCGTGGAGAAGCGTGGAGGCGGGGAAGACCGCTGGGTGCAGTCGGTCACCGACAGCGGCGAGGGCGGAACCTTCCTGCAGTGCAACCGCAACAAGCGGTCCCTGACGCTGGACACCACGACAGACGAGGGCAAGGAGATCAGTCGCCGGCTCGTCGAGCGCGCTGATGTCGTGGTGGCCAACATGCCGGCGGCGGGGATGCGCGCCAGCGGCCTGGACTACGAGACACTGCGGGGGATCAAACCCGACATCATCCTGGCCAGCGCGACCGCTTACGGCGAAGGCGGGCCCTACAGCGACCGCATCGGATTCGACGGCGCCGGTCAGATGATGTCCGGTGCGGTCTACCGGCAAGGCTTACCGGAGCAGCCGATTCGAACCGCCGTGCCGTACGCAGATTTCGGGACCGCGCTGACGCTGACCATCGGCGTGATGATGGCGCTGTTTCACCGCGAACGCACCGGCGTCGGCCAGCACGTGGAGGGGGCGCTGCTGCCGACCGCCATGATGCTGTCGAATGCGTTCTTGATCGAACGCGACCTGCTGGGAATCGACAAGCCGCGCATGGGCAACCAGGGTGCTTCGGTCGCGCCCTGCGACCTGTACCGCACCAAGGACGACGACTGGGTGCTTTTGCAGATCGCCGGTCAGCCGATGTTCAAGCGGTGGTGCCGACTCGTCGGACAGCCGGAATTGTTCGACGACCCCCGCTTCGCCGACGACGACCTGCGCTGGCAGCACAGTGCGGAGCTCAACGGCATCATGGCCGCGTGGACCGCGCAACGTACCAAGGCCGACGTCATGGCTGAGCTCGAGGCCGCGAAACTGCCTGCCGCCCCGATGCTTTCCACTCGCGATGTCCTGGAGGACCCGCACGTGCAGGCCATGGGCTTCCTGAAGCGGGTGCCGTTCCCCGGCGTCGAACAGGGGGTACCGATCATCGAAACCCCGTTCCGGCTGTCCGAGACGCCCGGACAGATCCGGCACCGGGCGCCGCTGCTCGGAGAGCACACCGACGAGGTGCTCACCGAGATCGGTTATGCCACAGGCGAAATCGCGGAGCTACGCCGGGGCGGAATCGTCTGACCCGTGCCGCGGGGTGACCAGATACTCGGCTGGGCGGATGCGCCGTGTGCGGCGCCGGTAACTGCTCATCAACCATGGCCAGTTGTGAGTGTCGTGGCCGTCGGTGTCGCGATACCAACTCCGGCACGCCTGCCAGACGGTTCGAGGCTGCCGGGAATCGAGTTCGGACAGGAAGTCCCGAAAAGCCTGTTCAGCGATCTCGATCGTGGCCCCGTCGGTCGCCGCCAGAGCGGTGACCGCTGAGACGATGTGATCGGCCTGCGCTTCCAGCATGTAGACGATGGAGCCGGAACCGAGGTTGGTGTTGGGTCCGTACACCAGGAACATGTTCGGAAACCCGGGCAGGGAGAGCCCCAGGAACGCGGCGGCGCGTTGCGCCCACGCATCGGTCAGGGTCTGCCCGCCGCGCCCGGTGACGGTCAGCGTCGACACGAACGGCGTGGTGACGAAGCCGGTGGCGAAGACGATCACGTCCGCGCGATGGTGCGTCCCGTCGACGCACACGATCCCGGTCGGAGTCACGCATTCCATCCCTGCGGTCTCCAGTGTGACGTCGGGCCGGGCCAACGTGGCGTAGTAGTCGTCGGAGATCAGGATGCGCTTGCACCCGATCGGTTCGTTGGGGCGCAGCATATCTCGCAACCGCGGGTCCGCGACCCGGGACGCCAGCACCCTGCTGTGCATGCGACCGAGGAGGCTCAGCGCGCCTGGCCGCCGCGTGAACATCATCGTGACCAACTCGAAGTACGACCAGATACCAAGGCGGATAGCGGATCTGAGTGCGGGGACCGACCGGTGGCGCCTGTGGAGCCGCTCCGAGTACAGCGAGTCGGCTTTACCGAACACGTACGGTGCCGACCGCTGGAAGACGGTGACGTGGTCCGCGTGCGGGGCCACCGCCGGGACCACCTGGACGGCACTGGCGCCGGTACCGATGACTGCCACTCGCTTTCCGGTCAGATCGATGTCGTGGCGCCAGCGCGCCGTGTGGAAAGCCGGACCGGCAAACGTTTCCAGACCCGCCAGATCCGGCCCGAACGGCTCGGTGAGCTGGCCCAGGGCGGGAACCAGGACGTCGGCCTCGGCCGTCTGGCCGTCGGCGAAGGTCAACGTCCAGCAGGTCCCGGTCCAGCACGCGGCGACCACCTCGGTTCCGGTCCGAATGCGCTCCGAGATCCCGGCGCGGGCGACGCACCGCTGCAGATACTGCTTGATCTCGGGACCGGTGGCGAATCGGCGTGACCAGTCGACCTCTTGAGCAAAGGAGTAGCTGTAGATGTACGACGGTGCATCGCAGGCCGCGCCGGGATAGGTGTTCACGTGCCAGGTGCCGCCGATGTCGTCGGCGCGTTCGTACACGACGAAATTGTGATGTCCGGCGGCGGCGAGCTTCAAAGCGACGCCCAGCCCACCGAAACCCGCACCGATGATCGCGACCCGCGGCGGCCTCCCGCTCACGTCACCGGTCCCGCTGTGTCGGCCAGTCTGGCCCGCAGTGCGGCGATGTCGATCTTCCCGGTGGCGCCGCGCGGGATGTCGGCGACGTCGTCGGCGCGCACCCACACGGTGGGAACTTTGAAGCTGCTCAGCAGTGTGCGTGCGGCAGCGCGCAGTTCGTCGACATCGGCATCGCTGACGACCATCGCGGCCACCTGCGGTCCGCGCGGTCCGGGAACATCGGTGACGGCGACGGCCTGTACGCCGGGGATGGTCCGCAGCGCGTCTTCGACCTCGCTGGGATAGACGGTGGCGCCGCTGACCTTGACCATGTCATCGGATCTGCCGTGGTAGAACAGGAACCCGTCGCCGTCGAAGCGGCCGAGGTCGCCGGTGGGGTAGAACTCGTCGGCGGTGAACACCGTGTGGCGGGGCCGGGCGACGATACCGCGCATCACGTGTGGTCCCCGGATCTGAATCTCGCCGATCTGCCCGGCCCCCAATCGAGTTCCGGTGTCCGGATCGACGATGCGTACCTCCATGCCGGGAAACGGTCTCCCGCAACTGCCCCAGGCCGAACGCGGCATGTCGGTGTCGGCCGGGAAGCCGCAGTACGGTCCGAACGACTCGGTCATGCCGAACAGGTTGGCGCGCGCCCCTTTCGGGCTGCGCAGGCGCTCAGGCAGCAGCGCCTCCAGGCTGCCCGGTTGCAGCGACGACAGATCGGCGGTACCGGCGCATGCGGCCAAGGCCTCGGCCTGGCTGGGCCAGCCGCGGAACAGTGTCACGCGTTCGCGTTCGAGCAACGCAAGCGTGGTCTCAGGACTGGGGATGGGTTCGGTCACCAGCATGGCACCGCTGACCAGCGCGGTGAGCGCACCGGCCCCGAACCCGCCGACCCAGAACAGCGGCATGGGCAGGTACAGGCGCGACCGCGCGGTGACGCAGCGCGCGTGCAGTCCCGACCGCACCGCGCCCAGGGCGCTGCCATGGCTGTGCACGACCCCTTTGGGGGCGCCACGGCTGCCGGAGGTGAACATGATCGCCAGTTCGGTGCTGGGGCGCACCCCGGCGGTCGCCTCGTCGACGACGGCGTCGCTGACCGCTTTCCGAGGTAGGGACATGACCTGCTGCGGCGTCCAGACCTTGTTCAGGGCAGGAAGTTCGGGGCGTATGCCATCCACGGTTCGGCGGTACTGATGCCCCCGGAATTCCTCGACGGTGATCAACTGCTGTACCGCCGCACGGCGCAGCTGCGCGCTCAGCTCGCGCGGCGCGAGCAGCGTGCTCAACGGGACGAGCACAGCCCCGATGCGGGTGACGGCGAAAGCCACTCGAATCCAGTCCACGCCGTTGGGCATCACCAGTCCCACGCGGCTGCCCCGGTTGACCCCAGCCTCCAGGAGACCGGCCGCCAGTTCGCGGGTCGAGCGCTCGAGCTCTCCGAAGGTCACGCGATTGTCGGGATCGACGACGGTCGTGTGGTTCCCGCGTGTCTGGGCTTGCCGACGCAGTGTCGCGTCGATCGTGTCGTCAGCCATCGAACATCGCCGTCAGGGCCGAGAGGTCGACTTTGCCGCTGGACATCAACGGAAGTTCGTCGCGGCGGCAGAAGAGGAACCGGCGCGGCACCTTGTAGGCCGAGAGATGGTCACGCAGCGCCGCGCGGACCGCGTCCTCGTCCACACCGGGGGTGTCCTCGAAGGCCACCACCGCGGCGACGACCTGGCCGCGGGTCGGGTCGGGCAATCCCACCACGTGCACGGCCGCGGGATTGAGCACCCGCTTGAGCGCCGCCTCGACCTCACCGGGGGTGACGTTGGCACCCGCGGTCTTGATCATCGCGCCGGCTCGCGCAACGAAGTAGACGAAGCCGTCGGCGTCGGTACGGACCAGGTCTCCGGTGTGTAGCCAGCCGTCGGCGTCGAAGCAGTCTTCACGGCTGAGACCGTAGTAGCGCTGCATCAGATACGGTCCGCGCAGCCACAATTCACCGGTCTCGCCGACACCGACCGGAGCCGATGTGTCGGGGTGCACGAGCCGGATCTCGAAACCGGGTGCCGGTCGACCGAAGGACCCGCGCCGGTGCTCGGGTTGGTCTGCTTCGTCACCGCTGAGCAGCACCACGCTGCCCGCCTCGGTCATGCCCAGCATGCCGTGTCGCAACCCGGGGTCGGCCGGCCGGCTGTCGGCGGCCATGATCGGGTACAGATTGCCTCGGGTGGCGGTGAAGACCCGCTGCGGATAACTCGGATGGGCGCTCAGATGGGCGACCGCTGCGGCGAAACCGTTGGTCATGGTGGGCTTTTCGTCCTCGAGCAGATCGAGTGTGGCGCCGGGATCCTCGGCGTTCGCGCACACCAGCGTGGCGCCCGCGGTCAAGGTGGCCAGCAGCCCGAACGCAAAGCCGCCGATCCAGAAGAACGGCGAGTTGCAGAACAGCACGTCTTTGGCGCTCAGGCCGCGGATCTCATTGAGGTTGCGCTGGTGGGTCAGCAGGCTGCCGTGGGTGTGCATCGACCCTTTGGGTGCGCCGGTGGATCCGGAGGTGTAGATGATCGCGAGGGTGTCGGAGGCGTCGACGTCATCTTCCAGCGCGGCGATCCGGGCGTCCACGGCTTCGCCTGCGCTGCACTGTGGTTCGTAGAGCACGTGCCGCAGCACCGGTGCGACGGGGGTGAACAGCGGTGCGCCATTCGCGAGGTCGGTCGTGGAGAGATCCAGCGCGGCGGCCATCCGGTCGACGTAGTCGTGGTTGCGGAACCGGCGCGCGGACACCATGATCGCGATGTCGGCCGCGCGAAGTTGGGCGCGCAGCTCGCCGACGGTGACGAACGTCGAGAACGGCACGACCACCGCGCCGATCCGGGCCGCCGCGAGCAGTGCCACCACGAAATCGCTGCCATTCGGGTAGAGCAGTCCGACATGGGTGCCTTTCCCGGCGCCCAGGTCGAGCAGCGTCTGCGCCAGATGAGCCGAGCAGACGTCGGCGTCGCGGTAGTTCAGCCGGTCGTCGTCACACACCAGCAGGGCTTTGTCACCCCGGTCGCGCTGTTCCCGCAGCACAGCGGCGACCGTCGGCGCCCCCGACGTCATACCCGAGCGAAGTGCGCGCGCACCGCGGTCAGATCCGGTTTGCCCGACGCGGTGCGCGGGATCGCGTCGACCACCACGATCTCGCTGGGAATCTCATAACGTGCCAACCGGGAACGCAGGTAGGTGCTGAGCTCGTCGGGGTCGGCGGTGGCATCGGCGCGCAACTCCACCAGCGCGACGGGCGTCTCCCCGAGGCGCGGGTCCGGCGTGCCGATGACGGCGGCGCCGGCCACCGCGGGATGGCTTTCCAATGCGGCACGCACATCGTCGGGCAGCACCTTGAAGCCACCGCGGATGATGGCCTGGTCGGCGCGTCCCAGGATCCACAGGAAGCCGTCGGCGTCGATGCGCGCCAGGTCGGTGGTGCGGATCCAGTCGGTGGCCGGGCCCAGTTGTGCCGGCTTGACCTCCAGCAGACCCGGTTGGTCGGGTCCCAGCGGCTGCCCGGACTCGTCGACGACCCGCAGTTGCGCGCCCGGGTTGGCACGTCCGACGCTGCCGCGCTTGGAATCCCAGAACTCGCGGTGGTCAGCCAACGTCCACGCGGCCACTCCGCCGCCGAATTCCGTTGCCGCATAGGAGGTCAGCACCGGGATGCCGAACTTCTCGGTGAATGCGTCGGCGTCATCGGCCGACAGCGGCGCGGTGCCCGAGGTCACGGCCCGCACCCCGGCGAGGTCCTCGCGGGTCAGATCCGAGTGCAGCACCATCCGCAGAGCCGCGGGTACCAGCGACACCGCGCGCGGACGATACTCACGCACCGCGCGGGCCCACTGGTCGAGCTCGAATCGCCGCAGCAGCACGAATCGTCGGGCCTCGGCGATGCACAACAACACCCGGAACACGCCGCCGACGTGCACCAGCGGCGAGTTCATGATCGCCACGCCGTCCCGCAGCGCGGTCGGTGCGGGCGCGTTGTCCGGGTCTGCGCCGATGACGCTGCGGGCCAGCATGTCGTAGGTGAGGTCGACGCGTTTGGGTGGTCCGGTGGTGCCGCTGGTCAGCATCCACACGGCGACGCCCGGGCGTTCGACCCCTGCGGCGGTGGTGCCCTGGGTCACCACCGGAGGGGTCACCAGATCGCTGATCGCCACGGTGGTGGCCGCGGTGTCGGGGGCCAGTGCTTCGAGATCGTCGGCGCGGCCGACGAGCACCGGAAGCTGCAGGGCGGCGACGTCGGCGCGGGTGCGGTCGTCGCCACGCGCCGGGTTGATCACCACCACGGTGCCGCCGGCGGAGAGCACGCCCAGCAGAGCCGCGACGTGAGAAGGTTCGTTACGCAGCATGATTCCGACGCATGCGGTGCCGCCCAGTACGCCGATGCGCCGGGCCAGCGTGGCGACCTCACCCCAGGTGGACCAGTGTCCTTCGAACTCCAGCGCGCCGGCGTCGGGGTCGAGCGCAAAGACGTCGGTGATGCGTCGGGACAGGGGATGGGTCATCAGCGGATCCGCGGTGGCTTCTTGACGGGCGGGCCTTGCTCGGCCAGTTCGGCCTTGGCCAACGGGTTGCCCAGCCGGGTGTAGATCAGACCCTGGTCCATCGCGGCGCGGTACGGCTTGTCCAGCGATTCCCAGATCGCCTTCACGGTGCCCTGGGTGGCGGTCGGCGGCTTCTCGGCGATGGTGGCCGCGATCTCGTGCGCGCGGGTCCACAGCTGCTCTTCGGCGACCACTTCGGTGACCAGACCGATCTGCAGCGCGGTCTGGGCGCCGACGCGTTCGTCGTTGCCCATCAACGCCATTCGCAGGGTGTCGCCGAGACCGACCCGGCGCATCAATCCGACCGGCTCGAGAGCGGAGACCAGTCCCGCGCTCACGTGCGAGTCGAAGAACGTCGCGCCCTGCGAGCAGATCACGATGTCGGCCTCGTTGACGAAGTACAGCGCCCCCGCCGTGCACATGCCCTGCACGGCGCAGACCACCGGCTTCCACATCTTCTGCCACTTCGGGCTGAGCAGTTCGCCGGGATCCTCGTGGTTCCACACGATGTCGGGCTGGCCGTAGCTGGACTTCACGTCCAACCCGGCACTGAACGCGCGGTCACCCGCGGCGCGCAGGACGACGGCGTTGATGCCCTCGTCGGCCTTGATGGTCTGCCAGACGGTGCGCATCTCCTCGCACATGGCGCGGTTGAACGAGTTCAGCGCCTCGGGCCGGTTCAGCGTGACCGTGGCGACGCGCGCTGTGTGGTCGAGGTCCAGGAGGATGGTGTCGAAATCACTCATCGGCACTGCCAGTTCGGGGCGCGCTTCTCGACGAACGCGCGCGGCCCCTCGGCGGCATCCTCGGTGCGCACCACGCGCTCCCGGAACGTCTCGGCCAGGATCTCGCCTTCGAGCAGCGGCAGATCCAGCGTCTTGTGGATGGCCAGGCGCGTGCCACGCACGGCCAGCGGTGCGTTGGAGTTGACGATGTCGGCGATCTCGTGGGCACGGGCCAGAAGATCGTCATGCGGGACGACTTCGGTGATCATCCCGAGCTCGTACGCGCGCTCCGCGCTCATCCGTTCGTGCTTGCCCATCAACGCCATTCGCAGCGCGACCGAGCGGGGCAACGCCCGGGCCAGACGCACCATTTCGCGGGCGGCGACGAGTCCGATGCTGACGTGCGGATCGAAGAACGTGGCCTTGTCGGACGCGATCACGATGTCGCCGGTGGTCACCCAGTCCAGGCCGGCGCCACAACAGATGCCGTTGATGGCGGCCAACACCGGCTTGGCCATCCGGCGGAACGGCGGTGTGCCCTCCTGCGGGGCCTCCCACTGGTCGTAGGTCGACAGGTAGGGGCGCTCGTAGATGACCTTGCCGTCGTCGGGGATCTCCTTGACGTCGGCGCCGGTGCAGAACGCCCGCCCCGTGCCGGTGACGATCATCAACCAGATGTTGTCGTCGTTCTCGGCTTCGTCGTAGGCCGCCCGCAGTTCGTTGATCATGTGCGGGGACAGGGCGTTGAGCGCCTCGGGGCGGTTCAAGGTGATGGTGGCCTTGTGCCCGTCGACCTCGTAGGTGATGGTGTCGTAGTTGGTCATGCGGTCCCTTCTGCGCCGTCTACCGGCCGGTGAAGTCCGGAGCCCGTCGCTCCCGGAACGCGGCCAGACCCTCCTTGAAATCGGCGGTCCGGCACGCCAATTCGAGGTTTGCCAGTTCGTGGTTCATCGACTGCGGCAACGTGGCGTGCAATCCGTAGTGGATGGCCTGCTTGGCCAGCCCGATCGCCACCGTGGGCCCGTCGGCCAGCCTGGCCGCCAGTTCGTCGGCGACCGCGTCCACGTCGTCGCCGGGTACGGCCTGGTCGATGAGTCCCCAGTCGGCGGCCTGGGTGCCGGATACCTTCTCGCCGAGCAGCAGCATGCGTTTGGCCCGGGTCAGCCCCGCCAGGCGCGGCAGCAGCCAGGTCGCGCCCGAGTCGGGAGTGAAGCCGCGGTCGACGAACGGTTCCCACAGCGTGGCGTCGGTCGCGGCGACGGTGAAGTCGGCGGCCAGCGCGAGGTTGCAGCCCAGCCCGACCGCCCAGCCGTGCACGCTGCACACGACGGGTAGTTGGATCGTGGTCACCAGCTCGATGATCCGGTTGTGGGTGAGCGGGACGCGCCGGGTCAGATCGCCGGTGCGGGGCCGTTGTCCCTCACGGTTGGTGGCCACCCAGTCCGCGCCGGTGCAGAAGTTCCCGCCGGCGCCGGTGAGGTGGATCGCGCGCAGCGTGTCGTCGGTGGCAGCCTGGGCGAGAATGGTCACCAGGTCGTCGATCATCGTGTGGGTCAAGGAATTTCGACGGTCGGATCGATCCAGGGTGATTCGGAGTACCGAACCGTTGCGGCTGTGTCGCACCGCGCCTTCGTCGGTCACCGGTCCACCTCTCGTATCGCTATACAGATAGCCATACAGTTAGCACTTCGATTACTATCCTGTACAACTTAGCAAGGAAAGGCCGTCTGGGGAACAGTGTCAGCGCAACGTATTCGCCAACCACGGGTCGCCGAACTCGTGGCGTCCCGGCTGCGCGACGACATCCTGACCGGCCGCCTCAAGGAAGGCGACGTCCTGCCGTCGCAGGAGGCTCTGTTCGCGCAGTTCGGCGTGAGCCCGCCGGCCGTCCGCGAGGCCATCCACATCCTGGAGTCCGACGGGCTCATCTCGGTGCGGCGCGGCAATGTCGGCGGAGCGGTGGTGCATCTGCCGTCTGCCGAACGGACCGCGCACATGATCGGCATGGTGCTGCAGACGCGGTCGGCCACGCCTGCCGACGTCAGCGAGGCGCTGCTGCACCTCGAGCCGATCTGCGCCGGCATGTGCGCGGCCCGCACAGACCGGATGACCGAGGTGGTGCCGCACCTGCAGGCCGCCGTCGACCTGCAGCTCGAGCAGTTCGACACGTCGTCGCGGTATGTGCCCAACGCCCGGCGTTTTCACGAGGCGATCGTCCAACGGTGCGGCAACCAGCCCATGATCCTGTTGATCGGTGCGCTCGAGGTGATCTGGTCGGCGCACGAGTCGTCGGTGTGGAGCGACGAGTGCAGCCCGAGCGATCCGATGCGGCCCCGCACCATGCGGGCCGCGTTGCGCGACCATCAGCGCTTGCTCGACGCGATCGTCGAGGGTGACTCGGCACGCGCCGTGCGGTTGGCGCAGAACCATCTGGCGGCCGCGCGTCACAACACGCTGGCTGCAGCATCCAGCAGAACCATTGAGGCGAAATTGATTTCCAACGAACAGGACTGGACATGACCACTGCCGCCGATGACCGCGTACTTTTCGACGTCGACCGAGACACGCGGATCGCGACCATCACGCTGAACAATCCGGGCCAGCGCAACTCCTACGACGCGGCCATGCGCGAACAGCTGGCGCGCTACCTCGACGACGTCGCCGAGGACGACGACGTGACGGTGGTGCTGCTTCGTGGCGCCGAGGGCGTGTTCAGTACGGGCGCGGACATGAACAATGCCTACGGCTGGTATGGCGATGAGCGCTCGCGCGAAGAGCGATCAGATGGAGACAAGGATTCCGGGCAGGCCAAGCGCCGGCCCAGCCAGCGTCGGCGACTCATCGTGGACCGCAAGACCTTCGGCTTCTACCACAACCTGATGGGCTTCCCGAAGGTCACCGTCGGTGAGATCAGCGGCTACGCGCTCGGCGGCGGCTTCGAGATGGCGCTGATGACCGACATCTCGGTGATCGCCCGCGACACCAAGATCGGCATGCCCGCCACCCGCTTCCTCGGGCCGGCGCTGGGCAGCCTGCACATGTTCTTCCACCGGCTGGGTCCGGTGCTGGCCCGGCGCCTGCTTCTCACCGGCGACATCATCACCGCGGCCGAGGTGGAGCACCTCGGGGTTTTCACCGACACCTGCGACGCCGACGCGGTGCCGGCGCGCGCCCGCTACTGGGCCGAGAAGGCCGCGAAGATGCCCGCCGACGGCGTCGTCATCGCCAAAGAGGCGTTCCGGCTGGTCGAGCAGAGCCAGGCCTATCAGGGCGAGGAGGTGGCCAGCTACCTGTTCCACGCCTACGGCACGAACCTGCAGTTCGCACCGGGTGAGTTCAACTTCGTCAAGACCCGCGCGCAGGTCGGGACGAAGGAGGCGTTCCGGCTGCGTGACGAGCACTTCCACGTCCCCGAACCTGAGTGACCTGGCTCACCCTACTGTCGGCGCTACACCTTCTGTTAGTTTTGTAACGTTCTGTCTTCGAAACCGAGGTCGATACCATGCCAACACCCGTCATCGTCGGTGCCGCCCGTACGGCTATCGGCCGGTCCTTCAAGGGCACCCTGGTCAACACGCCCCCCGAGACCCTCATCACCACGGTGCTGCCCGAGGTCGTCCGCCGCTCCGGCGTCGACCCGGCCGACATCGACGACATCATCTTCGCCGAATCCCATTACGGCGGCGGCGATCTCGCGCGCTACGCAGCTGACGCGACGGGTCTGCAGCACGTGCCCGGCCAGTCGGTGAACCGGCACTGCGCCGGCAGCCTGACCGCGATCGGCAACGCGTCGGCGCAGATCGGTTCCGGCATGGAGCGCGTGCTGATCGCCGGCGGCGTGCAGTCGCTGTCGATGACACCGCTGACCAACTGGCGTATCCCGGGCCCCGAACTGAAGTTCGAGGAGCGGTGGATGCCGCCGACACACGTCGAGACCCCCGATGCGCCCACCCGCGACATGTCGATCACCGTCGGGTGGAACACGGCGCAGGCCACCGGCATCACCCGTGAGGAGATGGACGCCTGGGCGGCGCGGTCGCACCAGCGCGCGGTCGCCGCGATCGACGCCGGAAAGTTCGTCGACGAGATCGTGCCCCTGAAGGTCACCCAGTTCGACGGCTCGGTGGTCGACTTCAGCGTCGACGAGCACCCCCGTCGCGACACCACGGTCGAGAAGCTGGCCGGCCTGAAGGTGCTGCACCCCGAGATCGAGGGCTTCTCGATCACCGCCGGCAACAGCAGCGGCACCAACGACGCCGCGGCCGGGGTCGCGCTGGTCGAGGCCGACTACGCCGCGGCCAACGGCCTGAACGTGATGGCCAAGGTCAGAGCGTGGGGCGCCATCGGCGTGAATCCGCGCGACACCGGGCTGGGCGGCGTGCGGGTCATCGGCAAGGTGCTCGACCGCGCCGGCCTGAAGCCGTCCGATATCACGCTGTGGGAGATCAACGAGGCGTTCGCCTCGGTGCCGATCGCGGCGTGCAAGGAGTACGGCATCGACGAGGAGCTGGTGAACTTCTCCGGCAGCGGCTGCAGCCTGGGCCATCCGATCGCCGCTTCCGGCGCGCGCATGGTCACCACGCTGGTCTACGAGCTGCAGCGCCGGGGCGGCGGCATCGGTGTGGCCGCGATGTGCGCCGGCGGCGGCCAGGGCGGCGCCGTCGTCGTCGAGGTCTGAGTCTGACTCCGCCGAAATTGCATTCCACGCGCGTCAAGTCGCGAAATCGCCACGTGGAATGCAATTTCGGCGAGACGGTCAGCTCTTGCGTGACGTGCTCTTCGTCGCCTTGCGGGCGGCCGGCTTCTTGTTCTGCTCGATCTGTCGGGCGGCGTGCTCCAGGATGCACTCCAGGCCGTACTCGAAGTTCCGGTCGTCGGACCCGCTGAGGTGATGGCCCTTCTGTGTGATCGCCGCCAGCAGCGGCGCGCTTTCCGGATCGAAGGTCAGTGAGTCGTCGATGTCACCGGGACCCTCGTTGGCGGCCAAATTCTTCTCGCGCAGTCGCCGCAGCACCACCGAACCGCGCACATGCAGCGACATCGCCGAGTACGTGTCGAACGCCTGCTCGGGTGTCAGACCTGCTTCGACCAGGCTGCTGACCGCACTCTCGACCTCCTGCACGCCGAGCTTGGCTGCGCGCGGACTCAGTGCCGAACGGATCAGGATCAGGTCGCACAGGATCGGGCTGCCCATGAACGTCTGGCGCATCGTGCGGGCGTGGTTGGCCAGCGTCTCGCGCCAGTCGGTGGCCTCGACATACGGCGTGGCGAACGCGAACTGGCGCAGCGCGCGGTCGGTCATGGCGTTGAGGAGGTCGTCCTTCTTGCGGAAGTACCAGTAGATGCTGGTGACCCCGACGCCGAGGTGCTTGCCGAGCAACGGCATGCTCAGGTTGTCGATGCCGATGTCCTCGGCGAGCTCGAACGCGCCTTTGATGATGTCGTCCGGGTTGATGGACCCGCGTTCGCGCCGTTGACGCTTCTCCGCGGTCGCCTGCTTTGCCACTGAGGGGCACCTCCATCGTCTCGACGTTGCGCATCGCGGCGGTCCGGGTGGGGGATGGCCGCGCACTGGTCGGCAGCGGTAGCCTGAACTGCGTCTTTGCGTTCTCGTTGCCAGGTTGCCGAAGGCCCGACCTTACCGTGGCGCACCGGATCGGCCCGTCCGGCACCATTTCGCCTGTTTACTGTAAGTCCTATAGTAAGCTTTTCCAGCGGTATCCCGCGACATCGACGAAAGGCGAGGCCGAGTGTCCGACGAAGTTCTCCGGGAACGGCAGGGCCGGGTCCTGATCATCACGATCAACCGCCCCGAGGCGCGCAACGCATTCAACCTCGCGGTGGCCCAGGGCCTCGCTGATGCGATGGACGAACTCGACGAGTCACCCGAGCTGTCGGTGGCCATCATCACCGGCGCGGGCGGCAACTTCTGCGCCGGCATGGACCTCAAAGCGTTCATGGCCGGGGAGGTGCCCGCGATCGAGGGCCGCGGCATCGGCTTCACCGAACGGCCTCCGCGCAAACCGGTGATCGCCGCCGTCGAAGGCTACGCGCTGGCGGGCGGCACCGAGATCGTGCTGGCCACCGACCTGATCGTGGCGGCCAAGAACGCGAAATTCGGCATCCCGGAGGTCAAGCGCGGACTGGTCGCGGCCGGCGGCGGTCTGCTGCGGCTGCAGAAGCGGATCCCGTACCAGAAAGCGCTCGAGCTGGCCCTCACCGGCGACAGCTTCACCGCCGAGGAAGCCTCGGCGTGGGGCTTCGTCAACGTGCTCACCGAACCGGGTGAAGCCCTCGACGGTGCACTGAAGCTGGCCGAACGGATCACCGCCAACGGCCCGCTCGCGATCGCGGCCACCAAGGAAGTGATCATGAAGTCGGCCGACTGGAGCCAGGACGAGATGTGGAAGAAGCAGGGCGAGATCGTCTTCCCCATCTTCTCGTCCAAGGATGCGATGGAGGGCGCGACGGCCTTCGCCGAGAAGCGCGCCCCGAACTGGACGGGCACCTGACGGGCCGGTCGTGGACCTGGGGCTACGCGACGCGGCGGCCGTCGTCGTCGGTGGCGGCGGCGGGATGGGGCTGGCCTCGGCGCGCTGCCTGGCCGAGGACGGCGCGCGCGTCGCACTGATCGGCCGCACCCGCGAGACCTTGGAGCGCGCGGTAGCGCAGCTACGTGAACTCGGCAGCCCCGACGCCTTCGGGCTGGTCGCCGACACCGTCGATCAGGGTCAGGTCGAGCAGGCATTCGCCGACGTGGCGCAGCGCTGGGACGGCGCGCTCAACATCCTGATCAACGCCGTGGGCCCGACGGTGCGCGGCACCTTCGAGGAGTTGAGCGACGCGGACTGGCGGCAGGCCATCGACGAGGGCGCCATGGGCATGGTGCACTGCGTCCGCGCCGCGCTGCCATTGTTGCGAAAGGCCGAATGGGCCCGCATCGTGAACTTCTCTGCACACTCCACACAGCGGCAGAGCACCATCCTGCCCGCCTACACCGCGGCCAAAGCGATGGTCACCAGCGTCTCGAAGAATCTGTCGCTGCTCCTGGCGCCGGACGAGATCCTCGTCAACGTCGTGTCGCCGGGCAGCGTCGCGACCGAGGCCCTGGTGGGTTGGGCCGAGTCGGTCGGGGTCGACGGTACGGACCCGTACGCGTTGATGAAGGCGATCGACGAGCACTTCGGCCATCCGGCGCATCTGCCCCGGGCCGGCCTGCCCAGTGAAGTCGGCCCGGTCGTGGCTTTCCTGGCGTCGCGCCGCAATTCGTACATGACCGGCGCGAATGTCAACGTCGACGGTGGGAGTGATTTCACCTAAGAAACCCGGGAAAACAGCCTCTCCGCGGCATTGCGGAAGCCACTACCGATAGGTGTACAGTATGAGCATCTATCGAGCTGAGGAGGCTATCGGCGTGACCTCTGCCGAACCCGCCGCACCCACCGGTGCCGCACCGGGCGGTCAGCCCGTCCTCTACGAGGTCCGGGACAGTGGTGTCGCGGTGCTGACGCTCAACCGACCCGAGCGGATGAACGCGTGGGGCGGGGGACTGGCCGCCGCGTTCTACCGGCACATCGACCGCGCCGAAGCCGATCCGGCCGTCCGCGTCATCGTGCTGACCGGCAACGGCCGCGCGTTCTGCGCGGGCGCCGACATGGGGGATCTCGACGGCATCGGAGGCGCCGGTGCTTCGGCGGGGGAGACCGACGTCACCCAGTTGGTCGGCGAACGTCATCCGCATTTCGTCACCGAGTTGCACAAGCCCGTCATCGCCGCGATCAACGGCGCCTGTGCCGGTATCGGTCTGACCCAGGCCCTGATGTGCGATGTCCGCTTCGCCGCCGCCGGCGCCAAGTTCACCACGGCATTCTCCCGGCGCGGACTGATCGCCGAGTACGGGATCTCGTGGATCCTGCCCCGGGTGGTGGGGTGGGGCGCGGCGCTGGATCTGCTGCTGTCCGGCCGCACGTTCTACGCCGAGGAAGCCAAGGAGCTCGGGCTGGTCAAAGAGGTGGTGCCGGCCGAGGAGCTGATGCCACTTGTACTCGCCTACGCCGAGGACATGGCCGCCCACTGCGCCCCCAGCGCGCTCGCGGTGATCAAGCGCCAGATTTATCAGGACGCTCTGCGAAACGTCCACGACACCAGTGCGCGAGCGGAGACACTGATGCACGAGTCGATGCAGCGGCCCGATTTCATCGAAGGCATCACCGCCTTCTTCGAGAAGAGACAGCCCCACTTCCCGCCCATGGAACTGGAGAAGGAGGACGCGTCATGAACGCTCCACAACCCCTGGACTATCGCGCCATCGACGTCGACAACCACTACTACGAACCCCTCGACGCGTTCACCCGGCACCAGCCCAAGGAGTTCCGCAGCCGCGGTGTGCAGATGGTGCAGGACGGCAAGCGGACCCTGGCCGTGTTCGGCGGCGTGGTCAACCACTTCATCCCCAACCCTTCGTTCGACCCGATCATCGAACCGGGCTGCCTCGATCTGTTGTTCCGCGGTGAGATCCCGGAGGGCGTGGATCCCGCGTCGCTGATGAAGGTCGACCGGCTCGCCGATCATCCCGAGTATCAGAACCGCGACGCCCGGGTGCAGATCCTCGACAAACAGAACCTCGAGACGGTCTTCATGCTGCCGACCTTCGCGTGCGGTGTGGAGGAAGGCCTCAAGCACGATGTCGAGGCCACCATGGTCGCGATGCACGCCTTCAACCTGTGGTTGGACGAGGACTGGGGATTCAACCGGCCCGACGGCAGGATCCTTGCGGCGCCGATCATCTCGCTGGCCGATCCCGAAAAGGCCGTGCAGGAAGTGGAATTCGTGCTCAGTCGGGGCGCTCGGATCGTCTGCGTGCGTCCCGCGCCGGTGCCGGGGCTGGTACGCCCCCGCTCGCTCGGCGATCCGGTGCACGACCCGGTGTGGGCGCGGCTGGCCGAAGCCGGAGTTCCGGTGGTGTTCCACCTGTCCGACTCCGGATACATGGCGATCCCCGCATTGTGGGGTGGCAGTGGGGTGTTCAAGGGCTTCGGCAAGCGGGATCCCCTCGACATGGTGATCATGGACGACCGCGCCATCCACGACACCATCGCCTCGATGATCGTCCACCAGGTCTTCACCCGGCACCCCAAGCTCAAGGTGGCCAGCATCGAGAACGGCTCCTACTTCGTCTACCGGCTGATCAAGCGACTCAAGAAGTCCGCCAACAACGCGCCGTACCACTACAAAGAGGATCCGGTCGAGCAGCTCAGGAACAACGTGTGGATCGCGCCGTACTACGAGGACGACGTCAAGCTGCTCGCCGAGACCATCGGCGTGGACAAGATCCTGTTCGGGTCCGACTGGCCGCATGGTGAAGGCCTGGCGGATCCCACGTCGTTCACCGCCGACATCCCGCAATTCCCTGAGTTCAGCCACGAGGACACACGGAAGGTCATGCGCGACAACGCACTCGAACTGATCGGTGCTGATGTGACGGTCACCGCGTAGCGATGGCAGAGTGGACCATCGGTGGTGTCGTCGACGCCATCGCCGGGGCGGTGCCCGACCGGGTGATGACGATCTGCGGTGACCGCCGCAGCACTTACGCCCAGACCGCCGACCGCACGCGTCGGCTCGCGAACTTCCTGGTGGCCAACGGGATCGGTCTGAAACGCGAACGCAGTGAACTGCAGCGCTGGGAATGCGGGCAGGACCGCGTGGCGCTGATCATGCACAACGACCTGTACCCCGACATGGTGATCGGGGCGCTGAAGGCCCGGGCCGTACCGGTCAACGTGAACTTCAACTACACGCCCCGCGAAGTCCAGGAACTGTTGGCCTATCTACGGCCGCGCGCCGTGATCTGCCACCGCTCGCTGGGGGCGAAGTTCGCCGACGTGCTGCCCGGCGACGGGGTGGAACTGCTGATCTCGATCGACGACGGCAGCGACGGTCCCGACCTCGTCGATGCCGTGCCACTGGACGAGGCGCTGGCACAGGGCGAGGTCGACCAGGACGTCACTCCGTCCCCGGACGACGTGATGATGATCTGCACCGGCGGCACCACCGGCCGGCCCAAGGGCGTGATGTGGCGACAGGCCGACACGTACGTGATCTCGATGAACGGCGCCGACCACGAATCGGTGGCCGAGATCCACGACAAGGTCACCCATGCCGGTCCTCCCTGGTTCGCGGTGTCGCCGCTGATGCACGCAGCGGGCATGTGGACGGCGTTCGCGGCCTTGCTCAACGGGCAGACGGTGATTCTCTACGACAAGCCCACGTTGGACCCGGCCGCGGTGCTGCGCACCGCTGAGCGGGAGAGGGTCGGTTTGATGACGATGGTCGGCGACGCCTACGCGGGTCCGTTGATCACCGAGCTGCGCCGTCATCCGTACGATCTGTCATCGCTGTTCGCCATCGGCACCGGCGGTGCCGCGACCAACCCGCGGCACCAGGAAGCGCTGCTCGAACTCCTGCCTCAGATCACCCTGGTCAACGGGTACGGCTCCTCGGAGACCGGCAACATGGCGTTCGGGCGCAGCCAGCGCGGCGACCGCAGAGACACCTTCGAGCGCCGAGACGGCGTCGTGTTGCTGTCCGAGGACCGCACCCGCTTCGTGGCACCTGGCGAGCCGGAGGTCGGCTGGGTGGCGCGTGAAGGACGAATACCGTTGGGCTACTTCGACGATGCGGAGGCCACTCTGCGTACGTTCCCGGAAGTCGAGGGCCGGTGCGTCGTCATCTCCGGGGATCGGGGCTCACTCGAGACCGACGGCACGCTGCGGCTGTTCGGGCGGGACTCGCTGGTGATCAACACCGGCGGGGAGAAGGTGTTCGTCGAAGAGGTCGAGGAAGTGGTCCGCATGCACCCCGACGTCGAGGATGCGCTGGTGGTGGGCCGCCCCAGCGAACGGTGGGGTGAGGAAGTGGTTGCGCTGGTGGCGATCCGCGACGGTGCGACGGTGACCGACGAGCCGCTGCGCGCGCTCTGTCACGAGCAGTTGGCCCGCTACAAGACACCCAAGGAGTTCCTCTTCGTGGACCGCGTCCGCAGGCTCGGCAACGGAAAAGCCGACTACCGCTGGGCCAAAAGCCAAGCAGTGCAATCGGATACGCTGGCGGGTCAACCATGACCCGTAAAGTGATTGACTGCCTGGTCAACGTGCACTTCGGAGAGACAGCCAAACAACCCGAGTTCATGCTCAAGGTCCGCGACGACTACTTCAAGGGCCCCAGGTCGCTCTACGACCAGGTCGAGTTGCCCGAGTTGCTCGACGAGATGGCCGAGCACGGTGTCGAGAAAGCCATCCTGATGGACAACCTCGTCAAACCGTCGGTCACCGCGCGCAAGTTCGTCGAGGAGCGACCGGACAAGTTCGCGCTCGCCATCGGCGGCGTCAACCTGCTGCGCCCGATACCGGCGCTGCGCGAGCTCACCGCGATCGTGGCCGACATGCCCGTCGCGTATGCCGCTGTGGGGCCGAGCTTCTGGGGTGACGGCATGTACCCGCCGAGCGACGCGGTGTACTACCCGCTCTACACCAAGTGCGCCGAACTCGAACTGCCGCTGTGCGTCAACACCGGTCTACCCGGACCGCCGATTCCGGGCGAGGTGCAGAATCCGATCCACCTCGACCGGGTGTGCGTGCGGTTCCCCGAGTTGAAGCTGTGCATGATCCACGGGGCCGACCCGTGGTGGGACGTCGCGATCCGGTTGCTGATCAAGTACGCCAACCTGCGGATCATGACCTCGGCCTGGTCACCGAAACGCCTGCCCGACAGTCTGTTGCACTTCATGCGGACGCGCGGCAAGAACAAGGTGATCTTCGCCTCCGACTGGCCGGTGCTGCGGCAGAGCCGGGTGGTGCCGGAGGCGCTGGCGCTGGACCTGCCGGCCGATGTGCTCGACAACTACCTCTACAACAACGCCAACGACTTCTTTTTCGGCCCCGAGGAACAGGAGCCCTGACCATGGACCGCTACGAACTGCGCAGGCTGGACTACAGCCTCTCGGAGGACCATCAGGCGCTGCAGGCCGCCTACAAGGACTTCTTCGCCAGTCACTGCTCGATCGAGACGGTGCGTGCGGCCGAGGAGTCCGGGTTCGACAAGAACCTGTGGGAGCGGCTGTGCGCCATGGGCGCGACCACCATGGCGCTGCCCGAGTCGGTCGGCGGCGACGGCGCCACGCTGGTGGACCTGACACTGGTCGCCGAGGAGATCGGCCGCTCGCTCGCACCGGTGCCGTGGATCGACCACGTGTGCGCCGCACGACTGCTCGACCGGTTGGGTGCGGTGGATTCCGACATCGTCAACGGTACGAAAGTCGTTGCGTTGGACCCGGTTCAGGACCAGACCGCGGGGATTCGCTTGGTGCCGGCCGGATCGATCGCCGACCACATCGTGCTGCGCGACGGTGACGACGTGGTGCTGCTGAGCTTCGGCACGAGACCGGCCCGGGTGGACAACATCGGCAAGTTGCCGATGGCGTGGGTCGACCCCGCGGCCGCGGACCAGCGCACCGTGCTGGCCAGCGGCGCCGCGGCGCTCGCCGACTATCAGCGTGCCCTCGACGAATGGCGTCTGCTGACCGGTGCGGCCCTCGTCGGACTGGTCGAGGAGACCATGACGATCGCCGCCGAGTTCTCCAAGACCCGCTACACCCTCGGTGTGCCGATCTCCACGCTGCAGGCCATCTCGCACCCGTTGGCCAACATCGCGATCACCGTGGCCGGTGGACGTAACCTCGCCCGGCGCGCGGCCTGGTTCCTCGACAACGAACCCGACGAACGCCGCGAGCTGGCTCCGTCGGTGTTCGTGTTCATGGCCGAAGAGGCGGCCAAGGCCGCCACCATGGCCGTGCACGTGCAGGGCGGGCTCGGGGTGTCTGCCGAGGCGGCGGCGACAGCGTATCTGGTGCGCGCCCGCGGCTGGGCGGTCGCCGGCGGCGACCCGGGTGCCACTGCCAAGCACATCGCGCGCATCGTCGCCGATCGGGAAGGACGGAACTGAGGCCATGGATTTCTCCTGGGTGGAACTGTCCGACGAGGAGCAGAAGTTCCAGGACGACGTGCGCAGCTTCCTGAGCGAGATCGTCACCGACGAGGTGATCCGGCGGGATCGTGAGACCGGGGACAACTTCGACGAAGGGGTCCATCTGGCGCTCGGCGCCGCAGGCTATCTCGACCGCGACTGGAATCCAGAGAGCCCCAACCCGTTCAGCCGGGTCGAGCGTCGCATCTGGGAGCTGGAGAAGCGGCGAGCGCACGTGCCGTGGGTGACATCGGGTACCACGGCGATGATCTCGAAGTCGGTGCAGAAGTTCGGTTCGCCCGAACTGAAAGACGAAGTGCTGCCCAAGGTCTACAGCGGTCACGTGCGCATGTGCCTGGGCTACACCGAACCCGAGGGCGGCTCGGACGTGGCCACCTGCAAGACCCGCGCCGTGCGGGACGGCGACGAGTGGATAATCAACGGCTCGAAGATGTTCACCACCGGCGCACACAACTGCCAGTACGTCTTCCTGATCACCAACACCGATCCGACCGCGAAGAAACACCAGAGCCTGACGATGTTCCTGGTGCCGCTCGACACGCCGGGCATCGAGATCCAGGGCATCCGCACCGTCGACGGCGACCGCACCAACATCGTCTACTACAGCGACGTGCGCGTCTCCGACCGCTACCGACTCGGTGGGATCAACGAGGGCTGGAAGGTGGTGCGCGAGCCCCTCGACGCCGAGCACGGGGCGGTCGAGGCCGCCGACGACGGCCTGCAGGACGTGGCGATCATGACCCACCAGGCCAACTTCATGGCAAACGCGGTCGACAAGGCGGCCGAGAAGTCGACGGTGCCGGATCCCAACGGGCACAGGCTGATCGACGACGAGTCCGTCGCTTACCGGTTGGGCCGCAGTGTCGCACGCTTGGAGGCATCGTTGTCGGCGCCGAGCATCTTCGGCCGCGTGGCGCTGGCCCAGACGATGCGTGACATCTCCCCGGATCTGATGGACATCATGGGGGCCGCCTCGGCGTTGCCGGTGGGCACCGAAGGAGCCGCCGACGACGGCGCCTCGGAGTACATCTACCGGTTCGCGCCACTGGTCGGCATCTACGGCGGCACCCTCGAGGTGTTCCGCAACATGATCGCGCAGTACGTGCTGGGGCTGGGCAAGCCGAACTACTCGCCGCCGGCAAAGAAGGCGTCGTGAGCGCTGCGACTGTTTCGTTCGACCCGTTCTCCGACGAGTTCTTCACCTCGCCCTACGAGACCTACCGGCGGATGCGGGACGAAGCCCCGGTGTACTACAGCGACGAATTCGACTTCTACGCGCTGACCCGTCACGACGACGTCGCCGCGGCGTTCAAGGACCACGAGACGTTCTCGTCGGCCTACGGGGTGGATCTGGCCGAGGTACGCAAAGGGGAACCGACCAAGCACGGCTCGATCATCGCCATGGATCCGCCCGCGCACCGTCGCATGCGCAGCCTGCTCAACAAGGTGTTCACCCCCCGCGCGATCGAAGCTCACCGCGACTTGGTGACCCGTCTGATCGACAAGCACCTGGCGGCCGTCGACCCCGACGGATTCGACTTCGTGCAGGACTTCTCGGCGCTGTTCCCGGTGGACATCATGACCACCATGCAGGGGGTCCCCGACGAAGATCATCAGCAGGTGCGGCTCTGGATCGACGAGCTGCTGCACCGCGAACCCGGCGAGGTGGACATGACCGAGGCCGGCAAGAAAGCCGGCGTCGACATGGCGGTGTACTACTACCAGTTGATCAAGCAGCGCCGCGAGAACCTCGGCGACGATCTGCTGAGCAAGCTGATCCGCGCCGAGATCGAGCGGGACAACGGCGAGATGGAGCCGCTGAACAACGTCGAGATCACCGAGTTCGCCATGCTGTTGGGTGGAGCCGGGGCCGAAACGGTCACCAAGCTGCTCGGCAGCGCGGCCGTCGTGTTCGCCGAGAACCCCGACCAGTGGCAGAAGCTGCGCGACGACCGCAGCAAGATCCCACTGGCCGTGGAGGAGTTGCTGCGGTACGAGGCGCCCGCGCAGTACAACGTGCGCTGCACGCTGCGGGAGATCGAACTGCACGCCGTCACCATTCCCGCGGGCAAGCCGGTGTTCCTGGTCGGTGGGTCGGCGAATCGCGACCCGCAGGCCTGGACCGATCCCGACCGCTTCGACATCGACCGCAACCGCACCGAAGCCCAGAACCTGGGCCTGGGTTACGGGATCCACAGTTGCCTGGGCGCGGCGCTGGCCCGCATGGAAAGCGCTGTCGCACTGGACCGCATGCTCGATTTCATGCCGCGGTACGAGGTCGACCGGGACCGCTGCACCCGCGTCAACATGCAGAACGTGGCGGGATGGCGCAACGTCCCGGTGCGGTTGCTGCGCTGACTACCCGCGAAATTGCATTCCACGCGCGTCAAACCGCGATCTGACGCGCGTGGAATGCAAGTTCGGCGGGAGATTCACGTGGTCAGGATCGTCGCACCGGCGGTGCCCGGCGCGCCGTAGAGCTGAGCGAAGCCGACCTTGGGCTCGCCCGGGATCTGCCGGTCGCCGGCCTGCCCGCGCAGTTGGCGCACGATCTCGTGGATCTGGCGCAGACCGGACGCGCCGATCGGTTCACCGTTGGCCAGCAGCCCACCGTCGGTGTTGACCGGCATGGCGCCGCCGATCTCGGTGGTGCCCTCGGCGAGCAACTTCTCCTGGTCGCCGTCGGCGCAGAAACCGCATTCGGCCATGTGGATGACCTCGGCGCCGGCATCGGTGTCCTGCAACTGGATCACGTCGACGTCTTCCGGTGCGACACCGGCCTTCTCGAAGGCCGCGCGGGCCGCGTAGACCGTCGGCGCCACGTCCTCGTCGACCGGGGCGAACGTGGTGTTCACCTCGTAGGCGCCGTACTTACGGGTGCGCACCTCGACCGCGCGGACGAACACCGGCCTGTCGGTGTAGCGGTGCGCGATGTCGGCGCGGCACATGACCACCGCGGCGGCACCCTCGTCGGGTGAGCAGAACATGTACTGCGTCAGCGGATAGTTCAGCATCGGCGAGTTCAGGATCGCGTCCTCGTCCATCGGCTTGCGACGGAAAGCATTCGGGTTCAACGCCCCGTTACGCAGGTTCTTGTTGACGACCTTGGCCAGCGTCCGATGGCTGATGCCGTGCTCGTGCAGATACCGGTTGGCCTTCATGCCGAAGAACTGGGTGGTCAGGTACTGACCGTTCTCGGCATACCAACTGGGCATGCCGACCAGTGCCGGGTCTTCGGTGAACGCGCCACGCGGATGCTTGTCCAGACCGACGGCGATTCCGATGTCGTAGTCGCCCAACCGGATTCCATCGGCACAGGCCTTCGTGGCACTGGCCGCGGTGGCACACGCGTTGAACACGTTGGTGAACGGCATGCCCGACAAACCCACCATGCCGACGATCGCGTCGGGATTGGCCACCGTCCAACTGCCACCGACACCGAACCCGATGTCGTTCCAGCTGACGCCGGCATCGGCGACGGCGGCGGTGATGGCGTCCACGCCCATCTCCATTGCGGTCTTGCCCTCGAACCTGCCGAACGGGTGCAGTCCCACGCCGATGATCGCGACATCGTGCATAAAAGAGATCCTCTCGATCCGCCTTCTCAACGGTAAATCTTACGGTAAACCTGTCAGCGTGGATCCACCAGACCGCGTAGCGCCTCGGCAGGGAACACGGACGCGCCGACGGCGCGAACGCGGTCGGCCAATGCGCGGTCCGAGGTCGCGACGGTGATACCGGCAGGATCCTCGGCAGACCCGACCAGCCGGACGATCTCGTCGTCCGCGGAGTTCGGTGCCGCCGCAGGGGCGTGCGTCACCGTGATGACCGTCGACTCCAGCGGCGGCGACGGTGGCTTCTCGAACACCACCGTCACGTCTGATCCCTCGCGCGACGCCCAGGCTTCCAGCTTCTCGACCAGAGTGGCCATCGCGCGTTGCCGGTCGCGCCACCACCCGTCCGGGCGGCTGCCGATCACGTTCATTCCGTCGACAATCCAGCGCATTGTGCGCAGACTAACGAAGTAATACAGCGCAGGAGGCATCCCGATGTCCGACGTCGTCCACAAAATTACGTTCTGCCGGATCTGTGAACCGTTGTGCGGCATGATCGCCACGGTCGAGGACGGCAAGCTCACCGCGCTGCGCCCGGACAAGGAGCACCCGCTGTCGGCGGGGTTCGCCTGCCAGAAGGGGATCGCGTTCACCGAGGTCGTCAATGATCCCGACCGTGTCACCGTGCCGCTGCGCCGTACCCCGACCGGGTTCGAGCAGGTCACCTGGGACGAAGCGATGGACGACATCACGACGCGACTCTCAGCGATCCTGACCGAGCACGGGCCCGAGGCCGTCGGCTGGTACATGGGCAACCCCGGCGCGTTCAGCTACGCGCACGTGATGTCGGCACTGGGATTCATCAAAGGTCTCGGTCGCGGGACGCACTTCTTCACGGCGTCCTCGCAAGACACCAACAGCCGCCTGATGGCCAGCCAATTGCTCTATGGGACACCGATTTCGGTGCCCATCCCGGATCTGACCCGCACCGATCTCCTCGTGGTGATGGGCGCCAACCCCGTGGTGTCGCACGGCAGCTTCCTGACCGCACCCCGGATCAAGGACCGCATGCACGACATCGTCAAACGCGGTGGGCGGGTGGTGGTCATCGACCCGAGGCGCACCGAGACCGCGGCTCAGTTCGAATGGCAGGGCATAGTCCCGGACACCGATGCGCTGCTCCTGCTGTCCCTGCTGAACGTGTTGTTCGCCGAGGAGCTGGCAGACAAGGACCGGCTCGAAGAACTCGCTCACGGGCTCGAGTGGCTCCGCGCGCAGTGCCGACCGTTCACGCCGGAGGCCACCGCACCCCGGACGGGTATCGAGGCGGACACGGTGAGGGCACTGGCGCGCGACCTGGCGTCCACGCCGCGCGCCGCGATCTACGGCCGGCTGGGCACCTGCGTCGGCCGCTACGGCACGCTCACGTCCTACCTGATCGACGTCGTGAACCTGGTGGCAGGCAACCTCGACCAGCCCGGGGGATCGGTGTTCAGCGGCCTCGGCCTGCCCGGCGAGCAATGGACCAACACGGTGATGGGCGCCGCGCTGCGCCGAACCTACCGGCGCCGTCGCTCACGCATCGGGGGAGTGCCGGCGCTGATCGGTTCGGAGCCGGCCGCGTTGATGGCCAAGGAAATCCTGACGCCGGGGCAGCGGCAGATCCGCGCGTTGTTCATCAGCGCGGGCAACCCGGTGCTGTCGGTGCCCAACGGGGACGAGCTGGCGTCGGCGTTGAGTTCTGCGCCGCTGACCGTCGGGCTCGACTTCTACCTGACCGAGACCACCGCGCTCTGCGACTACGTGTTGCCGGTGACCACGATGTACGAGCGCGACGACTTCCCGCTCACGTTCCAGCTGTTCCAGGCCACGCCGTTCCGCCAGGCCACCGAGGCGGTCATCGCGCCCGTCGGGCAGGCCCGCACCGAGTCCCAGATCGTCGGCGAGCTGATCACCCGTCTGGCCGGTCGGTCGCGGGTGTTCACCGCGCTGGCCGCAGTCAACCGGGCGACGGGCGGCCGGTTCCGCTCGCGGCGACTCGCCGACGGCATCATCCGGATCGCCGGGGGAGGCGACCGGTTCGGCGTGCGGCGCGGCGGGCTGACGTTCGACCGACTGACGCGGGATCACCCGCACGGGACGGTCCTCGATCCGCACCTGGAGACCGGCCGGCTGCGCAAGGTCATCAGCTACCGTGACCGGCGGATCCGGTTGGAGCACAACGATATCGCCGAGCAGATTCAGCTGCTGTCGGCGCAGCAGTACCCGGCCGACTATCCGTTGCGGATGATCGGGATGCGCGAAACCCGTTCGGAGAACTCCTGGATGCACAATGCGCCGCTGCTGATGCGGGGCGAGCGAGGCCACCACGGTGTGATGCACGTCGACGACGCAGCCGAGCTCGGCATCGACGACGGTGCGCGGGTTCAGGTCCGGTCACCGTACGGGCAGATCACCACCTCGGTCACCCTGAGCAAGGACATCATGGCCGGGGTGATCGCGCTGCCCCACGGGTGGGGGCACAACGGCACCGGCGGCTGGCAGCTGGCGAACAAGGCGGGCGGCCCCAACGTCAATCAGCTGACATCCAGTGAGCCCGATGACGTCGAGGCGCTCAGCGGGATGGCGTGGCTGTCCGGCGTCCCGGTGCGCGTCAGCCCCGTCTGACTCTCCTCCCGCCGAAATTGCATTCCACGCGCGTCAAGTGGCGACTTGACGCGCGTGGAATGCAATTTCGGCGGAGTAGGGGACGGGGAGGGGGAGAAGGTCAGGCGATGGCGCCGCTGTCCTTGAGCGCCTCGATACGGTCCCAGTCCAGTCCGAGCTCCATCAACACGATCTCGGTGTGCTCGGAGGCCTGCGGTGCGCGCGTCGTCTCCAGCGGTTCGTGGTTGAACTGCACCGGACCGCGCACCACCTTGAACGGCTTGCCGCCGTCGGTGGCCTCGACCTCGACGACCATGTCGTTGGCCAGGGCCTGCTCGTCGGTGCCCAGGTCGACCAGGCTCTGGAACGGCGCCCACTGACCCTTCATGGTCTTGAGGTGCTGACGCCAATACTCGAACGGCTTGCTGCGGATGGATTCGGCGATCAACCGCGCCGCTTCCTCGGAGTTCTCGATCAACGGCATGACGTCGTTGAAGCGCGGATCGTCGGCGAGTTCGGGCAGACCGAGGTGCTCGAACGCGTCCCGGATGTAGCCGGTCGGGCTCACGATGCACAGGTTGATGGTGCCGCCATCAGAGGTCAGGTAGTTGGCCATGAACGGGTTGACCGCGCTGACCGAGTCCGGCATCAGCGACCGCATGGTCTCACCGGTCTCCATGCCCTGGGTGACGCTGGCCCCGGCCGCCCACCACGCCGTCGACAGCAGCGAGACATCGATCTCGACGGCTTCACCGGTGCGCTCGCGGTGGAACAGCGCCGCCGAGATTCCGCCCGCGATGTTCATCCCGCCGATCGAGTCGCCGAACGCCGGAATGCCTTGGGAGAGCGCGCCACCGATCTCTTCCGGCGTCAGCGCGTGCCCGACACCGCTGCGCGTCCAGAACGCGGTCCCGTCGAAACCGCCGGTGTCGCGTTCGGATCCCTTGTCGCCGTAGGCGCTGCCGCGTGCGTAGATGATGTTGGGGTTCACCGCACGGATGTGCTCGACGTCGAACTTGTTCTTCTGTCGTTGAGCCGGCATGTAATTGGTGAGAAAGACGTCGGCGGTCTTGGCGATCTCGTACAGCACTTCCTGGCCGCCCGGCGTCGACACGTCGATCCCGACGCTGCGCTTGCCGCGATTCGGGTGCTCGATCAACGGATGCCGGTTCGGGTCGAGTTGAAACCCGCCCATGTTGATGAAACCGCGCTGGGTGTCGCCGCGTACGGGATGCTCGACCTTGATGACGTCGGCGCCCCAGTCCGCCAGGATGGCACCCGCGGCGGGCACGAACGTGAACTGCGCGACCTCGAGGACCCTGACGCCCTGCATCACCTTGATCAAACCCGTGCCCCTATCTGACGGCGTTGTCGAGCGGTTGTCGGGGAAGTCTAGCCCAGTTTCGATACTGTAATGTTTACCGTTGCGTGTCCCGGATGGGTCGCGCTGTCTTTCGACCGAAGGTTCCCCATGGGCGAAGCCGTAATCGAATCGCAGACCAGCGTCGAGGTCGGCCGGCGCGCCGGCGAGCGCGCCGAACGTCGAATGCTCATCGGCGGGGATCTGGTCGCCGCCGAATCGGGCGCCGAGTTCGACAATGTCAGTCCGGCCACCGGCGCGGTGCTCGGCGCGACAGCCGCGGCCGACGTCGCCGACATGGACCGCGCGATCGCGGCCGCCCGCACGGCCTTCGACACCTCGGACTGGTCGACCAACCGGGCGTTGCGCCGTCGGTGTCTCGAACAGCTGCAGGCGGCCCTGGAAGCCGAGAAAGACCTGCTGCGCGAGGAATTGATCGCCGAGACGGGCGCTCCGGTGATGACGACGCAGTCGGCCCAACTGGACTGGCCGCTGGCCGAGGCCCTGCGCTACCCCATGCGGCTGATCGACACGTTCGAGTGGGAGCGCACCCTCGACGGCGGCGGCCTGTTCGGTGAGCGCAACATCCGCATGGTGGTCAAGGAGTCTGTCGGTGTGGTGGCGGCGGTGACGCCGTCGAACTTCCCGATCGAGGTCATCCTCAACAAACTCGGCCCCGCTCTGGCGGCAGGCAACACCGTCGTCCTCAAACCCGATCCGCACACTCCGTGGAACGCCACCCGAATCGGTCGGCTCATCGCCGAACACACCGACATCCCGCCCGGCGTCGTCAACGTCGTCACCACCCCGTCGAACGAGGTGGCCGGACTGCTCGGCACCGACCCCCGGGTGGACCTGGTGTCGTTCACCGGCTCGACCGCGGTCGGCAAGCTGCTGATGCGTCAGGGTGCCGACACGATGAAGCGGATGTTCCTCGAGTTGGGCGGCAAGTCGGCGGCCATCGTGCTCGACGACGCCAACCCGGCGGCCATCGTGCCCACCGCGATCGGGGTGTGCGTGCACGCCGGGCAGGCGTGTGCGGCGACCAGCCGGATGCTGGTTCACCGTTCGCTCTACGACCAGGCCGTCGCCGACATCACCACCGCATATCAGTTTGTGCCCGTGGGAGACCCGGTCGATACCGGCACTCTCGTCGGCCCGGTCGTCAGCGCCGCCCAACAGGAGCGGGTGCTGACCGCAATCGACGGCGCCCGACGCGCGGGAGCCGAGATCACCGTCGGCGGCGGACCGGCGACCGGACTGCCCGACCACCTGGCCGGGGGCTACTTCGTGGCACCCACCGTGGTGGCTGGCGTGGACAACAGCGCCGACATCGCCCAGCAGGAGATCTTCGGTCCGGTGCTGGTGGTCCTGCCGTTCGACGACGACGACGATGCGGTGCGCATCGCCAACGACAGCCCGTTCGGTCTGGCCGGCGCGGTGATGTCCCGGTCGGAAGAACGGGGAATGGCGATCGCACGGCGCGTGCGCACCGGTGCCTTCGGAGTCAACGGCGGCATGTTCTACGGCGCCGACGCACCGTTCGGCGGCTACAAGAGCAGCGGCGTCGGCCGCCAGTGCGGCATCGAGGGTTTCCAGCAGTACCTGGAGACCAAGACGATCGCCCGCCGGGAGCGCCGCAAGAGCTGAGGACCTACCGGTCCGCGGGGCGGAAGGTGACCGGCAGCGCTGTCGGTGAGCGGAACGGCTGACCGTGGATGTGCGGATCGTCGTCGGTGACCAGCTGGATGTCGGACAACCGGGTCAACAACGTCTCCACGGCGACCCGCGTTTCCATCCGCGCCAGGTGCAGACCCATGCACGTGTGCTCACCGGCGGCGAACGAGATGTGGGGCGTCCGCTTACGGAAGATGTCGAACTGTTCGGAACGCTCCCAACGCTTCTCGTCGCGGTTGGCCGATCCGATGCAGACGTCGATCACCGAGCCGGCCGGAATCGGTAGGCCTTCGAGCTCGGTGTCCTCGGTCGCGGAGCGCTGCACCGTGGTCAGCGGTGTCTCGTACCGCAGACCCTCTTCGATTGCCGCGCCGATCAACTCGTGGTCGGCCTGCACGGCGTCGAACTGGTCGCGGTGGGTCAGCAGCAGATACAGCAGGTTCCCCGACGACCGGTAGGTGGTTTCCAGCCCGGCGGGCAGCAGCAGACGCAGGAACGAGTAGATCGCCTCGTCGCTGAGTTTCTCCCCGTCGATCTCGGCCGACACCAGGTCGCCGATGATGTCCTCGGTCGGGGCCGAGCGGCGCTGGTCGATCTGGGCCAGGAAGTAGTCCTTCAGCGCCGCGGAGGCCTCGAACGCACGCTGGTACTTCACGGTGTAGCTGATCAGCTGCACCGCGCGCTTGCGGAACCAGGGCAGGTCCTCTTCGGGGAGGCCGAGCAGCCGCGAGATGACGCGGGTCGGAAACTCGAACGTGAAGTCCCGCACCAGGTCGGCTTGCCCCGCGTCGACGAACTCGTCGATGAGCTCGTTGACCACCGGCCGGACGATCTCGGGTTCCCAACGCGCCAGCGAGCGCGACTTGAACGCCGCCGAGACGAGATTGCGGTGCTCCCAGTGCGGCTTGCCCTCCATCGCCAGGATGGTCGGGCCGATGAACAGGCCGATGGTCGAATCGTAGATCCGCGAGTTGAACACCTTGCCGTCCCGGAACACCCTGTTGACGGCATCGAAGGACACTGCGGCATAGAGGTTTTCCGGAACCATCGATGCCGGGGTCTTGGACCAGTCCATCACCGACCCACGGAACACGCCACCCTCTGCGCGACGGCGCGCGAACATCGGATACGGGTCGCGGAAGTCGATGGGCTCATCGACTGCGAGATCCGGTGCCGGGTTCTCCATGAAGTTACTGTAACGCTTACAGTAGTGCGTGTACAGGACGCGATCCGCCGTAAACCGTAATAGTTACAGTAACTGCGACTACGATCGTTTCCGCCACCGCGAGGGATTGCCAGGAGGTCAGCTATGGGTTCGGACGTGCGCCGTGTGGTGGTCGTCGGTGCGGGTTCGGGAATCGGCGCCGCGACGGCGCGGTGGTTCCGCGACCGCGGCGATCACGTGCTGGCTGTCGATCTCCGCCCCGGGACCGGGTCGGCCGCGCAATGGCTGGTCTGCGACCTGCGCAACGCCGACGAGATCGCGCAGACCCTGGCGGCGATCGGTGACGGATGGGACGTCGTCGCGCACGTCGCCGGGATCCCAGGTACCGCGGCGGCAGCCGATGTGTTGTCGGTCAATTACCTCGGCGCCAGGCTGATGCTCGACGGCATGCTGCCCCGGATGAATCGGGGCGGGTCGATGGTCGCGGTCGCCTCGACCGCCGCCCTCGGCTGGGAGAACAACCTCGAGATGCTGTCGAGGTTGCTCGAAGTCGACGATGCCCCAGCGCTGAACGAATGGCTCGCGGGGCAAGATCCGGCGATGGCCTACTACCTGTCCAAGCAGGCGCTGATCCTGTACGCCAAACGCCTCAGCGGCCTCGCGTGGCGCGACTACGGCGTACGGGTCAACACGGTCAGTCCCGGGCCCACCGAAACGCCGATACTCGGCGACTTCGAGCAGGCGATGGGCAAAGAGATGCTCGACGGCGTGCGCGCGACGATCGGCCGCCACGGCACCGTCGACGACATGGCTCCGGCCATCGGGTTTCTCGCGTCGCGGGAAGCAGGCTGGATCAACGGTCAGGACATCCAGGTCGACGGCGGCTTCAACGCGGCCTTGATGTATCCGATGCCGGCACGAGCCGGCGCGTGATGGCAGTGCCGCTCGATACCGCCGTGCCCACCGGGTCCGATCCGATGGCCGCGCTGTTACAGCAGCAGCGTGCATCGTTCCTCGCCGATGGGCCGCCGGATCTATCGGTGCGGCACAACAGGATCGACCGTCTCCTGGCGATGGTGCTCGACCATGCCGACGACTTCGTCGAGGCCATGTCCGCCGACTACGGCACCCGACCACGAGACGGGTCACTGTTCACCGAGATCCTCGGGATGGTCTCGGTGATCGAGCACACCCGAGCGCACACGAAGCAGTGGATGAAGCCGCACAAGGTGCTGCCGTCGGGGCGGCTGTTCGGGGTGAAGGCCGAAGTCCACCCGACCCCGAAAGGCGTCGTCGGGATCATCGGGCCGTGGAACTTCCCGCTCAACCTCGTCGTGCTTCCCGCGGCCGCGGCGTTCGCGGCGGGCAACCGCGTGATGATCAAGATGTCGGAGGTGACCCCGCGGACCGCAGAGAGGTTCGCGGTGCTGGCTTCGCAGTTCTTCGACCCGACCGAGCTCGCGGTCGTCACCGGTGACGTCGAGGTGGCGTCGGCGTTTTCCCGGCTGCCGTTCGACCACCTGTTCTTCACCGGTTCGCCGTCGGTGGGCGCGGTGGTGGCCCAAGCCGCGGCGGCGAATCTAGTGCCGGTGACCCTCGAGTTGGGCGGGAAGAACCCGGTCGTCGTCGCCCCGAATGCCGACATCGACCGCGCCGCCACCCGCATCGCCCAGGGCCGCATGATCAACGGGGGACAGGTGTGCGTATGCCCCGACTACGTCTTCGTCCCCGAGTCGCACGCCGAGCAGTTCGCCGCGACCGTGCGTGACACCTGGCGCGGAATGTTCCCGTCCATCGCCGGCAACGACGACTACTGTTCGGCGGTCAACCAAGCCAACTTCGAGCGCGTCGTGGGGTTGATCGAAGACGCCCGGGCCAGGGGTGCGCGCGTCGAATCGGTCGCCCCACCCGGTGAGTCGCTGCCGGACCCGGTGACCCGCAAGATCGCACCGACGCTCGTGCGCGACATCGACGAATCCATGGCACTGGCAGCCGAGGAGACGTTCGGCCCGGTCCTCACCGTGCGCACCTACCGCGCGTTGGGCGAGGTCGTCGACCACGTCAACGCGCGTCCCTGCCCGCTGGTCGCGTACTGGTTCGGGCCCGACGACGGTGACTTCCGCTCATTCGTGCGCCGCACGCGCAGCGGTGGGGTGGCGCGCAATGACTTTGCGGCACAGATGATTCCGTCCGATGCTCCGTTCGGTGGGATCGGACGCAGCGGGATGGGTGCCTATCACGGCAAGGCCGGGTTCGACGCGTTCACCCACTACCGGTCGGTGGTGGGCAGTGACCTGCCGTTCACGATCACCGGCCGGGCGGCGCCGCCGTTCACCCGATCGCTGCGGATGACGACCGCGCTGGCGCTGCGCAGCGCACGCAAGCGCACCCGCCGTCGGCTGGGATGAGTCAGCTGCCGCTGACGGCCTGTTCGCGCGCCCACCGGTAGTCGGCCTTGCCGGCCGGGCTGCGCTCGATCACCGGCCGGAACACCACCGCCTTGGGAAGCTTGTAGCGGGCGATGACCGCAGCCGCATGGTCGATGAGTTCCTCGGCGGTGGCCTGCGCACCCTGGGCCAGCGCGACGACGGCCACCACCTCCTGGCCCCAGCGCTCGCTCGGGCGGCCCGCGACCACCACGTCGGCGACGGCGGGGTGGGAGGCGACGGCCGACTCCACCTCTTCGGCGAAGATCTTCTCCCCACCGGAGTTGATGGTCACCGAGTCGCGGCCGAGCAGTTCGATCGAGCCGTCGGCGAGGTGTCGGGCGCGGTCACCGGGGATCGAGTAGCGCACACCGTCGATCACCGGGAAGGTGGCCGCGGTCTTGGTGGCATCGCCCTTGTAGCCGAGCGGGACATATCCGCGCTGCGCCAACCAGCCGATGCCGTCGTGCCCGGGCGCCAGCATCGTGCCGAGATCCTCGTCGGCCACGTAGGTGTCGGGTCCGGCGTTGAACTTGCCCGTCGACACCGCCCCGGGCGCCGACATGTGGGTCATCTGGGCACCGGTCTCCGAGGAGCCGACGCCGTCGACGACCATCAGGTTCTCCTTGGCGTCGATCAACAGCTGCTTGGCCGTCGGGGTGAGTTGAGCTCCGCCGTTGGCGACCACGGCCAGTGAGGACAGGTCGGCGTTGGTGCGCTCGAACGCCTCGGCCAGTGGGCGGGCCATGGCGTCACCGACGACGGTGACCGCCAGCACCTTCTCGCGTTCGATGGTCGCGACCACGTCGTCGACGTCGAGGTGACTGCTGACCGACGAGAACACCACGGTCTGACCGGTGTTCATCGCCGTGAAGACGGCCCATTGCGCGGCGCCGTGCATCAGCGGCGGCAACACCAGAAGCGAGGTGCCGGGGGATTGGGCGCAGCGCTGCGCGATCTCGTCGTAGGTCGACACCAGTTCGCCGGTGTAGAGGCTGCGGCCGCCGAAAGAGGCCATGAAGATGTCGTGCTGGCGCCACAAGACACCCTTGGGCATGCCGGTGGTACCGCCGGTGTAGAGCACATAGAGGTCGTCGGGCGACGGTGTCACCGGCGGCGGATCGGCCGGCTCCTCAGTCATGATCGAGTCGTAATCGACTGCGCCGGGCAGCAATTCATTGCCCGAGTCGTCGGCGATCTGAATGAGCACGCGCAGCTGCGGCAGGTCCGGCAGCACTTCGGCCAGGCGGGGCGCGAACGCGGAGTGATACAGCAGGGCGGTGGCGCCCGAGTCGGCCAGTAGGTACTGCAGCTCGCTCTTGACGTAGCGGTAGTTGACGTTGAAGGGGGCGACGCGGGCGCGCCACGCGCCCAGCATGCCCTCGACGTACTCCGGCCCGTTGTGGGCGTAGATGCCCAGCAGGTCCTGCCCGACCTCGTGGCCCGCGAGCTGTGCGCGTTCGGTCTGGCACCCGAGCCCCTGGGCGTGCAGGAAGCGGGCCAATCTGTTCGACCGCTCGACCACTTGGGCGTAGGTCAGGCGGCGGTCGCCCTGGACGATGAAATCGCGGTCGCCGATGACGGCCGCGACGGCGTCGGCGGCGGCCGGAACGGTGAACTGGGTCGTCTCAGACATACGGCCTCTCATCGCTGGGTGACAGATGAAGATCTTGGAGGACTCTAACCGGCCGGTGTGAGGCCGGTCACCGCCACGCGTCGATCAGCTCTTCGGTGGTGGTGATGGTGGCCAGCAGCGACAGCGTGTTGTCGATGACCGCGTCGGCATAGTCGGCGGGGATGCCGGCGACGGCGTCGCGGGGCACCACGACCCGGTAGGCCGCGTTGACCGCATCCATGACCAGGTTGGTGATGGCGACATTGACCGACACTCCGACCGCCACGATCGTCGTCACGCCGAGGTTGCGCAGCACGGCGTCCAGGTCCGTGCCGCCCATCGGCCCTATGCCGTGCCACCGGTACAGAACCAGATCCGTTGAGGTGGCGGACAATTCAGGTACCAGTTGCGTCCCCGGGCCGCCCGGACTGATGTCCACCCCGGCGCCCACCGCGAAGAGCTTGGCGTTGTGGTTGGACCCGCGGCCGTCGTCGCGACGTTGCACCACGCAGTGCACCACGTTCACCCCGGCCGCCCGCGCTGCGGGGAGCAACTTCGCGATGTTGGGCAGCGCCGCGCGGCGCGCCTCGGTGGCCAGCACACCCATGCCGGCGTCCGGCCCGACGATCGCTTCCTGACACTCCTGCGTGACCACCGCGGTGTGCGCCGGCGCGACGAGCTCGCCGAGGCTGACCCTCACGCCGTACCGGCCTGCTGTCCGGCGGGCGGGACTTCGTAGAACTGCTGAGCCCATTTCCGCATCGCCATGTACGGCTTGGCGTCCACCTTGGCCAACGGCGGGTTCTCCACGTACTTCTGGTAGCGCCAGATGTCGCAGTCCTCCCACACCGTCTTGAGGAACTGCTTCTCCACCTTGGTGCGCACCTCGGCAGGCGGGATGTCAGACGTCTCGCCCGGTACTTTCGGCCACCAGATCGAATAGAACATGTCCGACACCTCGTCGTCGACCGGGGTGCAGGCGAAGATCAGCCGGTGGTTCGAGGAGCCTTCGAAGGCGCTCATCGCGAACCCGAGCCCCGAGAAATGGCTGTGGATGCGCAGCGCCATCTTGTCGGGGTCCTCGCTGCGGGCGTCGGGCCAACCGGTCAGGAACCGCCACTCCTGGTCCACGTGCTCCCAGTGCAGACACACCGGCGTCACGGTGGCGCCGTGCACGTAGCGGAAGTGGGAGCTGTCGGGCCCGTTCTCGGCCACGATCTGCGGATGCACCGGGATGGCGTCGGCACGGCTGGAGAACTCGGGATAAGGCCGGTAGTACGCGTTGGCGTCGGTCTCGAACTGGGGAAACTTGTGGAAGATGTCGGGTAGCTCCCACTGCGGTTCGCCACCCTGGGGCTGGTACCACATGAAGATGCACCCGTACTGCTCCTTGACCGGATAGGACCGCAGTCGCAGTCCTCGGTTGGGGCGGTCCGGTTGATAGGGGATGTAGGTGTTGGCCCCGTCGGGTCCCCAGCGCCAGCCGTGGAACGGGCATTCGACACAGTCGCCGACCACCTTGCCGCCGTGTCCGATGTGGGCGCCCAGGTGTTTGCAATGCGCCTCGAGCACATGCAGCTCACCGGACTCGTCGCGGTACGCGGCCAGGTCCTCACCGAAGTACTTCAGCGCCTTGACATCACCGACTTCGAACTCCGCGGACCAACCGATCATGAACCACCCGGTGACCTTCCAGGTGAACGGTACTTTCATCAGATCTCCTTCCGTGCGACGCCGGCCGGCGACGAGGTTGCAGTCAGTGCGCTCCGGCCGATGACGGCGGAACCGAACGCGTCGATGAAGTCCAGGGCGGCCCGCGCCGACCGTCCGTCGGCGCGGATCAATGCCCACGTCGCTCCGCCGGCTGCCAGCTCCTCGAGCGCCTCGAGGGTGCGCGACGGGTCGGCGACGTCGAGGATCGGACAGACCACCTGCACGTCGAGCGTGGCCGGGTCGCGTCCGGACCGCTCCATCGCGTCGCGCAGCCGGGACACCGAGCGGGCGAAGGCACCGACGTCGGCGATGGCGGGGGTGCGCATCGAGGTGGTCAACGCCGCAGGCGCGATGACCGGCATCCACCCCGTGCCGTATTCGACCACTCGACGCTGCGCCGCGGCGCTGTTGCCGCCGATCCAGATCGGCGGATGGGGACGTTGTACCGGACGCTGCGTCCAGACCGGTCCGGCGGTGCAGAACCCGCTGCCGCGGACCGGCGTGTCCGGGTCGACCCAGATGGTCCACAGCGCGTGCAACGCCTCGTCGAACAACGCTGCGCGCCTGCCGAAATCGACACCGACCGCGGCGAACTCGGAACGCAGGTAGCCCGCACCGAGGCCGGCGATCAGGCGGCCCCCCGACAGGTGGTCGAGGGTGGTCAGCGCCTTGGCCGCCAGGTAAGGGTTGCGGTAGGGCAGCACGTAGAGATTCGTCATCACTTTCAGCCGCGTCGTCACCGCGGCCATGAAAGCCAGAGCCGCCACGGGGTCGAGGGTGTCGTGCCCGCCGTGGGTGCGCCATTTCACCGACGGCGCGGGGTGTTCGCTCAACGCGACGGCGGAGAACCCGGCCGTCTCGGCTGCCCTCGCAACGTCGGCGATGACATCCGGGCGGACGAAGTCATCGCTGGCGGCCGGCAGGTCGCCGGGATACTCCAACGTGAATCGCATCGTCTCTGCCTTCGGCGTCGTAGGGCTCAAATTGCCGAATCCGTCCCGGCCCGGCGCCGCTACTGTAATAGTTACAGTAACATCCGCATAGTGGCGTCAGCCACGAACCGACGAGGAAGCGTGACAGTGTCGTCGACGACCGCCGAATCACCCCGTTCCGACCTGTTGACCGGCCCGTTCGACGCCGTCGTCATCGGCGCCGGGTTCTCCGGGCTGTATGCCCTGCACCGGCTCCGCGAACAGGGCGTCGCGGTGCGCGTGCTGGAGAAGGCCGACGACGTCGGGGGCACCTGGCTGGTCAATCGATATCCGGGCGCGCGCTGTGACATCGAGAGCATCGAGTATTCCTATTCGTTCTCCGAGGACATCCAGCAGGAGTGGGTCTGGACCGAGACGATGCCGGCCCAACCCGAGATCGAGGCGTACCTGAACTTCGTCGCCGACCGCCTGGACCTGCGCCGCGACATCGCGTTCGGCGCCGAGGTGGTGTCGATGATGTTCGACGAAGCCGACGCGACCTGGGCGCTCCGATTGGCCTCGGGGGAGACGATCAGCACCCGCTACGTCGTCGCTGCCACGGGCATCCTGTCCACGCCGCTGGAACCGTCGATCCCCGGGATGGACACGTTCACCGGAACCTCACTGCACAGCAGCCGGTGGCCGCGCGACGGCGTCGAGCTGTCCGGTCGCCGCGTCGGGGTCATCGGAACCGGATCCACCGGGGTCCAGCTGATTCCCGTGGTCGCTCGAGACGCGTTGACGCTCACCGTCTTCCAGCGTTCGCCCGCCTACACGTTGCCCTGGGAGGTCCGGGCCTTCGGGCCCGGCGAACTCGACGAACTGAAAGCGCGGTACCCGGAGATCCGGGCCGCGCAGCGCGAGCACCCCGTGGGCGCGGCGCGACTGAGCGCCTTCTCGGTGATGCTGGAGATGCTGACCAAACCGCCCCTGAAGACGGCCTCGGCGCAGGAACAGCGACGCGCCGTCGAAGAGGGCGGAATCATGGGCGCCCTCAACTGGGGCGACGTGTTCTTCGACATCGAGGCCAATCGCATGGCGTCGCGGCTCTACGGCCAGGCGGTGGCCCAGATCGTCAAAGACCCCGCGACCGCGCGGGCGCTGACCCCCAGCCATCCGTTCGGCTGCAAGCGTCCGATCATCGACCAGGGGTACTACGAAACCTTCAACCGCGACAACGTGACATTGGTCGATCTGCGGGACAATCCGATCGTCGCTGTACGGCCCGAGGGGATCGAGACCGGCGGTGGACTGCACCAACTCGACGTGATCATCTACGCGACCGGCTTCGACGCCATGACCGGCGCGCTGTCGCGCATCGACGTTCGGGGCCGAAACGGGATGTCGTTGCGCGACTTCTGGGCACAGGAGGGGCCGCTGAGCTATCTCGGCCTGGCGGTGGCCGGCTTTCCCAACCTGTTCATCGTGCAGGGCCCCGGGAGTCCCTCTGCAGCAACCAATTTCGTTGCCGCGCTGGAGCAGCACATCGAATGGATCGGCGACTGTGTCGCACACCTGCAGGACCAGGGTTACCGGACCATCGAAGCCCAGCCCGGCGCGCAACGAGAATGGATCGAGCACACCACATCTCTTGTGGAACCGACAGTGCTGGTCCACCCGTCGTGCAGTTCCTGGTACAACGGCGGCAACGTCGAAGGCAAGAAGCGCATGTACATGGGTTACACCGCCGGGATCCCCGAGTACCGACGGCGCTGTGACGAGATCGCCAAGGCCGGCTACACCGGGTTCACCCTCGCGTGAACATCGCCGAGCGCGCTGGTCGCGTGGTGGCCGACTTCGCCGGTGTGCTGCCACGGGCGCACTCGGCGCTGACTTCATCCGGTGACTGGAACGCGCTGTCACTCAACGGAGCCCGCCAACTGGGCGAGGTCGTGCTCGACGAGTTGGCGTTGACGGGGCTGACCCTGACCGCACCACCGCCCCGACTGGAGCGCAGCGTCGCGTCCTGCGCCGCGATCGGCGCCGAACTGCCCACGGACCTCGCAGAGGCCCACACCGATCCGGACCCGTTGCGCATCAGAGCCGTTCAGCGTCGCCGATTCGGTCGACACAGCTACGAACAACTCACCTTCGACCACGACCCGGTGCTGCCCGAACCGCTGGCCCGTGAAGGCTTCGGCGGGCCCGCGACCGCCGTGCTGCACCTGTGCCGCGACGACGACAGCCGACGCCCCTGGCTGGTGTGGGTGCACGGCGCGGGTCAGGGACAGCCGATCGACCTGCTGGTCTCGCGGGCCCGACGGATCCAGGACCGGTTCGGGTTCAACATCGCGCTGCCGGTGCAACCCGGTTGCGGAGTGCGCAGGTCCCGGTGGCCGCGGTATCCGAGTATGGACCCGGTGGAGAACGTCGCCGGCATGATGCGGGCGGTGTCCGAGGTGCGGGCGGTGGTGCGCTGGTTGCGGCCGCAGGCGGACGCTGTTGCGGTGTCGGGGGTTTCGATGGGAAGCCCCGTCGCGGGCCTGGTATCCCACCTCGAACCGGTCGACGCCGTCGCGGTGTACACCCCGATCGCGGGCCTCAACGCGATGATCGCCGCGCACCTCGGGCGCTGGGGACCGTCGGTGCGCGACACCATCGCGCTGCTGCAGTCCGGCGCGGCCGCCGACCTCATGGCGGTCGTGGACTACCAGTCGGTGGCACCGACCGCGCCGCCGGACCGCAGGTTGATCGTCGGCGCCTGGTACGACCAGATGGCACGCCCGGAGACAGCCCGGGAACTGCACCAACGGTGGGGCGGCCAACTGTACTGGCACCGCGGCAGCCACGTCGGGCACCTGGTGGCGCCGGGCGTGCAGGCCGCTTCCGAAGAGTTCCTGCGCGCAGTCGGCCGGTGACTCGCGTGCTCCGAACCCACATCCCAGGAGGCCGACGGTGACCCTCGCGCAGACCGACATTCCCGCAGGTGTCGAGGACATCACCGCCCAATGGCTCACCGCCGTCCTGCGGGCCGACAGCGACCTGCCGAAAGACCTGCAGGTCAACGATGTTCAGGCACACCGCATCGCCGAGGACACAGGGTTCTCGTCACTGCTCTACCGGCTGACCCTCACGGGGACCGCCGAAGTGCCGCCCACCCTCATCGCGAAATTACCCGCGGGTTCAGAAGCCCGCGGCGCGATGGACCTCCTGGGTGGCTATCGCCGCGAAGTCGCGTTCTACCGCGAGGTGGCCGCGCACGCACCGATCGACACCCCGGCCGTCTACAGCGCCCGCATGGCCGACGACTCAGCGGACTTCGTGCTGCTGCTCGAAGACCTGCAGCACTGGGAGAACGCCGATCATCTGGCCGGCTTGTCGCTGGATCGGGCACGATCGGCCGCCGCGCAACTGGCCGGGCTGCACGCCTGGTCGGTGCAGCCGAGCAATTCGGGTGCCCTGCAGCACTTCCCGAGTCTCGACTCCCCGGTGGTACGGGATCTGCTGCTGCCGGCGTTCGAGCCGGGGTGGCGAATGTACCGTGACCGGACGGCTGCGCCGGTGCCCCGCCGCGTCGCGCGGTTCGCCGAACGGTTCGTCGAGCACGCCGGCGAGGCGCTCTCCGTGCTGGCCGAGCACTCGATGCTGCTGCACGGCGATATCCGCGCCGACAACATGTTCTTCGACGGGGACAGACTCAAGGTGGTGGACTTTCAGTTGACCTCGACAGGGTGCGGTATGTCCGACATCGCCTATCTGCTGAGCCAGGGTCTACCCACGGACACGCGCCGTGGCCACGACGAAGCTCTGGTCGGCGAGTACCTGGACGCGCTGGCGAGCCGCGGCGTCGTGGGCTACTCGTTCGACAACGCGTGGCGCCGATACCGCTACGGCATCGTCTACTCGATGGTGTTGCCGGTCATCATCCTCAATGGTTGGGAGGCGCTGCCGCCGCGGTCACAGGCTCTGTGCATCGAGCTGACCGACCGGGCAGTCGCCGCCATCAACGACACCGATGCCATGGAGGTCTTCTCATGAGCCGGTCGGCGCGCGAAGTCGTCGAACTGTACAACCTGGTCGTGTGGAACCAGCGCGATTTCAAGTTGGCCGAGGAGCTGATGGGCGCGACCGTGATCCGCCACGACGTGGGGGAGTCGACGACGCTGACCCACGAGCAGGCCGTCGCGCGCATCGTCGACCACTGGGCGATGTTCGAGACCATCCGCTTCGACTTGAACCTGGTGGTGGCCGGAGACGACGGCGAGCACGTCGCCATCGTCTACGAATCCCCGATGACGCTCAAGGACGGCACCACGACCACGATCAGCAGTATGGAAATTTTCCGCGTCGTAGATGGCAGGATCACCGAGGTCTGGAATTGCGGCTACAAGCAAGGAGTTTGGGCGTGACGGAACCAACGCTGGATGAGCTGGGTTTCTATCTGCTGGCCGGCGCCGGTGGCGAGGGTCCCGCCACGCTGATGGACGAGGCCCGCCGCGGCGAGGAACTCGGTTTCGGCACCGGGTTCATCTCCGAGCGGTGGAACGTCAAGGAAGCGTCCTCGCTGACCGGTGCCGCGCTGGCCGTGACCAGCCGCATGCAGATCGCCACGGCGGCCACCAACCACAACACCCGCCATCCGCTCATCACGGGGTCGTGGGCCACCACCATGCACCGGTTGTCCGGCGGACGGTTCACGCTCGGGATCGGCCGCGGCATCGGCGCGATCTACAACGCATTCGGCATTCCGTCGGTGACGACCGCGCAGATGGAGGACTTCGCGCAGGTCATGCGCAAGCTGTGGCACGGCGAGCTGATCTTCAACCACGACGGACCGCTCGGCAAATACCAAGTGCTGTTCCTCGACCCCGATTTCCGCGAGGACATCCGGCTGGCCATCGTCGCCTTCGGCCCCCAGACGCTGGCGCTGGGCGGGCGGGAGTTCGACGATGTCATCCTGCACACCTACTTCACCCCCGACACTCTGCAGCGCGCCGTCAAGACCGTCAAAGAGGCCGCCGAGCAGGCCGGCCGGGACCCGGCCAGCGTGCGGGTGTGGTCGTGCTTCGCCACCGTCGGCGACCACCTCCCCGAGGAGCTGCGGCTGAAGAAGACCGTGGCCCGGCTGGCCACCTACCTGCAGGGCTACGGTGACCTGCTGGTCAACACCAACGGCTGGGATCCTGCTGTGTTGCAACGCTTCCGCGAGGACTCGGTGGTGCAGTCCATCGGCGGCGGCATCGACCACAAGGCCACCGCCGAACAGATCGAGCACATCGCCACGCTGATCCCCGACGAATGGCTCGAGCCGTCGGCCACCGGCTCACCGCAACAGTGCGCCGACCGGGTGCGCAAAGAGTTCGACTACGGTGCCGACGCGGTGATCATGCACGGCGCCACACCCGACGAACTCGAGCCGATCGTCGCCGCCTACCGCGCCGGTGCCTAGCGATTTCGGCGTGGTTGTCGTCGCTGAGCGTCGATGACCACGCCGAAATCACGCGGGGTCAGGGGGTGATGACGGTGCGGGTCACCGGCTGGGCGGCGGCCTGGCGGCTGTAGAGCCCACGCTCGAGCGCGTCGATGAGCACGTCGCGCGTCTCCTCGGGGTGGATCAGGTCGTCGAACCCGAGGTGCCCGGCCGAGCGGAACGACGCATCCACCTCCGCCTGCCGCAGTTTGGCTTCGATGTCCTCGGTGGCGTGGGAGGCCTTGCTCAGCGCGGCCGCACTCATCGCGCCCATCGTCGCGCCGGGGTAGGCGAAGGTCGCGCTCTGGTTGTCGAAGCCCAGCAGAGACATCACCATCGACCCGAAGCCGTACGCCTTGCGCAGCGTCACATGCAGTTTCAGCGTGGTCGCCGCGGTCTGTGCGGCGAACATGCGGGCGCCGCTGCGCAACACACCGGTGCGTTCGGAGCGGCTGCCCGGCAGCATGCCGGGGTTGTCGGCAAGGAACACGATCGGCAGGTGGAACGCGTCGGCGACCATGATGAAATGTGCGGCCTTGTCGGCCGCATCGGCGTCGATCGACCCGGCCAGCACCTTGGGCTGATTGGCCACCACCGCCACCGGGTGGCCACCGAGATGAGCCAGCGCGGTGATCATCGCCGGCCCGAACTTGGGCTGCACCTCGAACCAGTCGGCGTCGTCGAACACGACGTCGAGTACCGCGCGCATGTCGTAGACGCGGCGGTTGCCGCGGGGGACGATGTCGAGCAGTTCCGGGGTGGAGCGCCGCGCGGATGCCTCGTCGGCGGGTCGGGACGCCGGATACGACCAGGCGCTGGATGGGAAGTACGACAGGTAGCGGCGGATGTCGTCGAGCACCGCTGCGTCGTCCTGGCCGAAGTTGTGGATCACGCCGCTGGCCAGCGCGACCGACGGGCCGCCCAGGTTTTCCTTGGAGATCTCCTCGCCTGTGGACTCTTTGACCACCGGCGGTCCGGCGGTGAAGATCGCGCCTTGGGCGGTCATGATGGTCCAGTCGCACACCGGTGCGACGAGCGCGCCGTGCCCGGCCGACGGCCCGAACAGGCCGCTGACCGTCGGTACCTTGCCGGAACACTGCGCTTGCGCCAGCAGGTCGGTGGGGGTGCGTCCGTAGTGCTCCCCGCTGGGACGAAAACCCGCGCCCTCCAACAACATCACCATCGGGACACGGTCGCGCAGCGCCAGCTCGGCCAGCCGGTAACGCTTCGCGTTGCCACCCGGGCCGATACTGCCGGCCAGGGTGGTGAAGTCCTCCGCGCCGACGAGCACTGGACGGCCGTCGATCAGTCCCGACCCGGTGACGATGCCGTCGGCGGCGATGTCACCGCCGACGAGGGTGCCGAACTCCCGGAACGAGCCCTTGTCCAGCAGATGGTCGATACGGCCGCGCGCATCGAACTTGCCCTTGCCGTGGTGTTTGGCCAGACGCTCCTCGCCGCCCATCGCGCGGGAGTGATCCCGTCGCCTGTTCAGCTCCGCAAGTGTGTCCTGCCAATCCTCGGCACTGGCCATGCGCAGACTCCTCTTCTCCGGCGGCGCGACGTCTCCGGCGTTGACCTTACTGAATTGCTTACTGTAGCGTCATCCAACATGGGTGCTGGAGGCGGCCTGAAGGTGGATGCTGCCGTCGTCAGTCAACTGTCCCAGGTTCCGACGGCCGCGAGAACACTGGAACGACGCGGATTCGACGGCTGCTGGACGGCCGAGATCAACCATGATCCCTTCCTGCCGCTGACGTTGGCCGCCGAGCACACTCACAGCATCGAACTCGGCACCAGCATCGCCGTGGCGTTCGCGCGCAATCCGATGACGGTGGCCCAGATCGGTTGGGACCTACAGGACTACTCGCAGGGGCGGTTCATCCTCGGTCTCGGATCGCAGATCAAACCGCATGTCGAAAAGCGCTTCAGCATGCCGTGGAGCAGACCCGTCGACCGGATGCGCGAATTCGTCGAGGCGCTGCACGCGATCTGGGAGTGCTGGCGCGACGGCACGCGGCTGGACTTCGAGGGTGACTTCTACACGCACAAACTGATGACGCCGATGTTCGTCCCGCCGCCGCAGCCGCACGGCGACCCCAAGGTGTTCGTCGCCGCGGTGGGCGACCGGATGACCGAGATGTGCGGCGAGGCCGCCGACGGTCTGCTCGCACACGCCTTCACGACGCGGCGCTACATGCGGGAGGTCACCATCCCGACGCTGAGCCGGGGACTCGAGCGCGCCGGCCGCCCCCGCGAGGCCATCGAGGTGGCCAGCCCGCTGTTCGTCGTCACCGGCAACGACGAAGAACAGGTGGCGGCGGCCTCGGTCGCGATCCGCAAGCAGCTGGCGTTCTACGCATCCACACCGGCCTACCGAAACGTGCTGGAACTGCACGGTTGGGGCGACCTGCAGACCGAGATGCACCGGCTCTCGCGCCAGGGCGACTGGGACACCATGGGCTCGCTCATCGACGACACGCTGCTCGAGGAGTTCGCCGTTGTCGGCCTGGTCGACGACATCGTGGACAAGATCCGCTCCCGGTGTGACGGCCTGATCGACCGTGTGCTGGTGGGCTTCCCGCCGTCCATCGACGAGGCGACCGTCGTCGACCTGGTCACCGATTTGCGCCGCGGCGCATGACGAAGGAGACACAGATGAGTGTTCGCATCGCCGACGAAGCAGCCAAGGTCTTCGCCGACCCGACCGCTTATGCCGACGAGCCCAGATTGCATGCCGCACTGACGCATCTGCGTGCGAACGCTCCGGTGTCGTGGGTGGAGGTGCCCGGCTACAACCCGTTCTGGGCGATCACCAAGCACGCCGACATCATGGCCATCGAGCGTGACAACACCGTCTTCACGAACTCGCCGCGACCCGTGCTGACGACCGCCGAAGGGGACGCGCAGCACGAATCGATGGGCATCAGCACGTTGATCCACCTCGATGACCCGCAGCACCGTAAGGTCCGGGCGATCGGTGCAGATTGGTTCCGGCCCAAGGCAATGCGTGCGCTGAAGCAGCGGGTGGACGAACTGGCGAAGATCTTCGTGGACCAGATGGCCGAACGCGGTGGCGAATGCGACTTCGTCTCCGAGGTCGCGGTCAATTTCCCGCTGTATGTGATCATGTCGCTGCTCGGGATACCGGAGTCGGACTTCGGCCGCATGCTGACCTACACCCAGGAGCTCTTCGGCAACGACGACGCCGAGTTCCAGCGCGGTGTCAGCATGGAGGAACGCGGCCTGGCGCTGTTCGACATGTTCAACTACTTCAACGAGATCACGGCCGCACGCCGCGCGAACCCCACCGAGGATCTCGCGTCCGCGATCGCGAACGCACGCATCGACGGCGAACCGCTGTCCGACATCGACACCGTGTCGTACTACCTCATCGTCGCCACCGCAGGCCATGACACCACCAGCGCCACGATCTCCGGCGGGCTGCAGGCCCTGATCGAGAACCCCGACCAGCTACGCAGACTGCAGCAGCAGCCCGATCTGATGCCGCTGGCGGTCGAGGAGATGATCCGCTGGGTGACGCCGGTCAAGGAGTTCATGCGCACCGCCCAGCAGGACGCCGAGGTCCGCGGCGTGAAAATCGCTGCGGGAGAGTCGGTTCTGCTGTCCTACCCGTCGGGCAACCGCGACGAGGACGTCTTCACCGACCCGTTCACCTTCGACGTCGGACGCGATCCCAACAAGCACATCGCATTCGGTTACGGTGTGCACTTCTGCCTGGGTGCCGCACTGGCCCGGATGGAGATCAACAGCTTCTTCACCGAGCTGCTGCCGCGGCTGTCGTCCATCGAGTTGGCCGGGCCCCCCGAGCACACCGCCACGGTGTTCGTCGGGGGGCTCAAGCACCTTCCGATCCGCTACACGATGTCGCGCTAGTCGGCCGCCGAATTTCCTCGGGCTCCTTACTCCCTGGCCCGCCGAAATTGCATTCCACGTGGCGTTTTCGCGAGTTGACGCGCGTGGAATGCACTTTCGGCGCAGGGAGGCGGGGAAGCTAGTCGGCCGCCGAATTTCCTCGGGCGGCAGCCTTGAGGGCATCGAAATGTCCTGCACCGGCGCCACGTTCGCCCTCTTTGTGGTGTGAGAGGGCTTGGATGGAGACGTCGTGTCCTTCGGCGGCTTTGCGTAGCGCCCCGACGGTGGCCTGGTCTTTGCCGATGTGGGTGAACGGATCCCAGTGATACCAGCGCATCGCGTTCTCATAGGTCATCTTGTTGATCTCGTCATCAGCGACGTTGTTGGCCTTGAGGACCTCGTCGAGTTGTTCGGGGGCCCCGGGCCACATCGAATCCGAATGCGGGTAGTCCGCCTCCCAGCAGATGTTGTCCACCCCGATGGCATGGCGGGTGGCCACCCCG